>NZ_JARXVM010000010.1 GCF_029892285.1 Rhizobium sp. SG_E_25_P2 | reverse complement strand
TCTCGAGAGCCGTTTGTTCGGGAGCGGGTTTCTTCAACATGTCCCAGTGAATCACAAACCCCTGGATGTGGCCAGGGGTTTGTCAGCAGTCTGACGGGCGGCTGAAAAGCCGCCCGTTTCAGTATCCGGCGCCCTGCACGTAAAGGCGCGCGCTTGCGATCTTGGCCGAAATCGCTCTTGGCGAGTTCAAGGGACAGCGTGTCGGGCAGCGCCGCATCAAGCCCGTCCACGTCCGCCCACCAGCCTCCCCCATGTCCACAAACAAAGAACCCGGCGCTAACGCCGGGTTCGAAGTCATTATCCAGAATGTTCGAAACTTACGCCGCGACCGTCGACAATGTTTCGAGGTCGGCGATCAGCTGCGAAATCCGCGCCCGCGCCTCATCATCGACGGCGCTGGCGAGATCCGCCTTTGCAAGATCGACCCGCTTGGCCAATTGGTCCTTGCGGAACTCGCTGACCGGCAGGGCGGATTCAGCAAGCAGGGTGCAGCCCGACGGCACGATATCGGCGAAACCGCCGAACACGACGAATTTCTGCGTCTGGCCGGAGGCTTCCTTGACGGTGATCACGCCAGGGCGGATCGTCGTCATGAAGGGCGCGTGATTGGCCATCACCGCCATTTCGCCTTCCGTCGCCGGAAGAACCACTTCGGTGGCGCTGGCCGACATGAGCAGGCGCTCCGGAGAGACAAGTTCGAAACTGAAGCTATCAGCCATGATCACTCACTCTTTCTTCTCGGAGACGGCGCGGCCCGAGAGCCGCGCCAAAAGTTATCAGGCGGCTTCAGCAGCCAGCTTCTTGGCCTTTTCGATCGCTTCTTCCATCGAGCCGACCATGTAGAAGGCAGCTTCCGGGAGGTGATCGTATTCGCCGTTGACCAAGCCCTTGAAGCCCTTGATCGTGTCCTCGAGCGCGACGAGCTTGCCCGGCGAACCGGTGAACACTTCGGCGACGTGGAACGGCTGCGACAGGAAGCGCTCGATCTTACGGGCGCGGGCAACCGTCAGCTTGTCGTCTTCAGACAGTTCGTCCATGCCGAGGATGGCGATGATGTCCTGAAGCGACTTGTAGCGCTGCAGTGTCGACTGCACCTTACGGGCAATCTCGTAATGCTCTTCGCCGACGATCATCGGGTCGAGCATGCGCGAGGTCGAGTCGAGCGGGTCCACAGCCGGGTAGATGCCCTTTTCGGCGATCGAGCGGCTGAGAACGGTCGTCGCGTCCAAGTGGGCGAACGAGGTGGCCGGCGCCGGGTCGGTCAAGTCGTCGGCGGGCACGTAGATGGCCTGCACGGACGTGATCGAACCCTTGTTGGTGGTGGTGATGCGTTCCTGCAGCGCGCCCATGTCGGTGGCGAGCGTCGGCTGATAGCCCACTGCCGACGGGATACGGCCGAGCAGAGCCGACACTTCCGAACCCGCCTGGGTGAAGCGGAAGATGTTGTCAACGAAGAACAGCACGTCCTGGCCCTTGTCGCGGAAGTCTTCCGCGATGGTCAGGCCGGTCAGAGCGACGCGGGCGCGGGCGCCCGGCGGCTCGTTCATCTGGCCATAAACCAGGGCGCATTTGGAGCCGGCAGCCGAACCGCCATGTTCGCGAGGATCGACATTGACCTTGGACTCGATCATTTCGTGATAGAGGTCGTTGCCTTCGCGGGTGCGCTCGCCGACGCCGGCGAACACCGAGTAACCGCCATGCGCCTTGGCGACGTTGTTGATCAGTTCCATGATCAGAACGGTCTTGCCGACGCCAGCGCCGCCGAACAGGCCGATCTTGCCGCCCTTGGCGTAAGGAGCCAGGAGGTCGACGACCTTGATGCCGGTGACGAGGATCTGCGCATCGGTGGACTGCTCGACATATTCAGGCGCCGCCTGGTGGATAGCGCGACGCGCATCCGTGCCAACAGGGCCGAGTTCGTCGACCGGCTCGCCGATCACGTTGAGAATGCGGCCGAGCGTTTCGTCGCCGACCGGCACCGAAATCGGCGCGCCGGTGTCGGAAACGGGCTGGCCGCGCACGAGACCTTCGGTCGAGTCCATGGCGATCGTGCGCACAGTGTTTTCGCCGAGATGCTGCGCCACTTCGAGAATGAGGCGGTTGCCGCCATTGTCGGTTTCCAGCGCGTTCAGGATCGGCGGCAGAGCGCCTTCGAACGAGACGTCAACGACGGCGCCGATGACCTGGGTCACCTTGCCGGCGGCGGACTGGGTAGCTGCCGTAGCCATATTCATACCCTCTTTTCTTGTAGATCAGAGCGCTTCCGCGCCTGCGATGATTTCGATCAGTTCGGTGGTGATTTTCGCCTGACGCTGGCGGTTGTAGCTGAGCGTCAGTTTGTTGATCATCTCACCGGCGTTGCGCGTGGCGTTGTCCATGGCGCTCATCTTGGCGCCCATTTCACCGGCGACATTTTCGAGCAGAGCCCGGAAGATCTGCACGGCGATGGCGCGTGGAATGAGGTCGCCCAGGATAGCGCCGGCGTCCGGCTCGTAATCGTAGACTGCCGACGCCGAGGTCGTTTCTCCTGCGGCCACCGCTGGCGCAACGGCCGGGATGAGCTGCTGGGCGGTCGGGATTTGCGAAATCACCGACTTGAACTCGGAATAGAACAGCGTGCAGACGTCGAATTCGCCCTTGTCGAACAGGCTCATCACCTTGCGGCTGATAGCCTCGGCGTTCTCGTAGCTGACCCTCTTGACGTCGCGAAGTTCGACGCGGTCGATGATCAGGCTCGCGAATTCGCGGCGCAGAATGTCATTGCCCTTCTTGCCGACGGTGATGATCTTCACCGTCTTGCCCTCGTTCAAGAGCTTGCGGGCATGATCGCGCGCGAAACGCGCGATCTGTGAGTTGAAGCCGCCGCACAGGCCGCGTTCGGCGGTGCAGACGAGGAGCAGGTGGATCTTGTCAGACCCGGTGCCCGCCATCAGACGCGGCGCGTCGGCGTCCCCGCCCACCGCAGCCACGATGTTCGCCATGACGGCGCCCATGCGCTGCGAATAGGGCCGAGCGGCCTCGGCCGCTTCCTGGGCGCGCCGAAGCTTCGCCGCGGCGACCATCTTCATCGCCTTGGTGATCTTCTGCGTCGCTTTTACGGAAGCGATCCGGTTTTTCAGGTCCTTGAGGGAAGCCATTGGTTCTCCGTCCCAGCTTGTCCGATCAGGCGAACGACTTGGAGAAGCTGTCGAGAGCGGCCTTCAGCTTGCCCTTGGTGTCGTCGGTGATCTGCTTGTCGGTGCGGATCGCATCGAGGATCGCCTTGCCTTCGGTGCGGAGATAGCCGAGCACACCCTGCTCGAACTTTCCGACCTGAGCGACGGTGAGCTTGTCGAGATATCCGTTCACGCCCGCGAAGATCACCGCCACCTGTTCTTCCGTCTTGAGCGGCGAGAACTGCGGCTGCTTCAACAGTTCCGTCAGGCGAGCGCCGCGGTTGAGCAGGCGCTGCGTGGCGGCGTCGAGGTCGGAACCGAACTGAGCGAAGGCGGCCATTTCGCGATACTGAGCGAGTTCGCCCTTGATCGAGCCGGCAACCTGCTTCATCGCCTTGATCTGCGCGGAAGAACCGACGCGCGACACCGACAGGCCGACGTTCACGGCCGGGCGGATGCCCTGATAGAACAGGTCGGTTTCGAGGAAGATCTGACCGTCGGTGATCGAGATCACGTTGGTCGGAATAAAGGCGGACACGTCGTTGCCCTGGGTCTCAATGACCGGCAGAGCGGTCAGCGAACCAGCGCCGCGCTCGTCGGAGAGCTTGGCGGCGCGCTCCAGCAGGCGCGAGTGGAGATAGAAGACGTCGCCCGGATAGGCTTCGCGGCCCGGCGGACGGCGCAGCAGAAGCGACATCTGGCGGTAAGCGACAGCCTGCTTGGACAGGTCGTCATAAGCGATCAGGGCGTGCTGGCCGTTGTCGCGGAAATATTCGCCCATGGTGCAGCCCGCAAACGGAGCGAGATACTGCATCGGAGCCGGATCGGACGCGGTGGCGGCGATCACGATCGAATACTTAAGCGCGCCGCGTTCTTCGAGAACCTTGACGAACTGAGCAACAGTCGAGCGCTTCTGGCCAATGGCGACATAGACGCAATACAGCTTTTCGCTGTCTGGGCCGTTGTCGTGAATGGCCTTCTGGTTAAGGAAGGCGTCGAGGATGATGGCGGTCTTGCCGGTCTGGCGGTCGCCGATCACGAGTTCGCGCTGGCCGCGGCCAACCGGAATGAGAGCGTCGATGGCCTTGAGGCCTGTCGACATCGGCTCATGCACCGACTTGCGCGGAATGATGCCGGGAGCCTTGATGTCGACGCGCTGACGGCGCGAGGAATTGATCGGGCCCTTGCCGTCGATCGGATTGCCGAGCGCGTCAACGACGCGGCCAAGCAGTTCCGGACCAACCGGCACGTCAACGATCGCGCCGGTGCGCTTGACGGTGTCGCCTTCCTTGATGTCACGGTCGGAGCCGAAGATAACCACGCCGACATTGTCGGATTCGAGGTTGAGGGCCATACCGCGAATTCCACCGGGGAATTCGACCATTTCGCCGGCCTGAACATTGTCCAGACCATAGACGCGGGCGATGCCGTCACCGACGGACAACACTTGACCCACTTCGGAGACTTCAGCCTCCTTGCCGAAATTCTTGATCTGGTCCTTGAGAATTGCGGAAATTTCCGCGGCGCGGATATCCATCAGCCAACCTCTTTCAGTGAAAGCTTAAGGGTAGAAAGTTTGGTGCGAAGCGAGGTGTCGATCTGACGCGAACCGAGCTTGACGATCAGGCCGCCGAGCAAAGAAGGGTCCACGGCAACATTGATCGCCACATCTTTTCCGGTGACGCTCTTCAGCGCCGCCTTCAATTCCTGTTCCTGCTCATTCGTGAGAGCATGGGCCGACGTCACGTCGGCAGTCACCTCGCCGCGATGGCGGGCGTAAATTGCGCGATAGGCGCGGATCATTCCGGGCACAGCGAACAGGCGGCGATTGGACGCCGCAACCTTGATCAGATTGGCGGCGAGGCCGCCGATTTCCGCCTTGTCGAGCACGGCGGACACCGCCCTGACCTGCTCATCAGCGCCGAAGACCGGGCTCGTCACCAGACGGCGCAGATCTTCGGATTCATCCAGAAGCGCCTGGAAACGATCAAGCGCGCCAGCGACGTCGCCAGCGGCGTTCTGTTCCAGCGCCAGTTCGAAGAGCGACGAGGCATAACGTTCTGCCACGCCAGACACGATTTGCGATGACTCTGCCACGCGCCGAGTTTCCCTATTTCTCCTCAGGCTCTCGAATTCGGCACGCCAAATTCAAGCTCCTGAAAATGTTGCATTATTTTCGGAATTTCCCTGAGCGTAATCGCTCATCTCCCCAAAAACTCGCAAGCCATCTAGCATAGCTCCACAGGACTCGCAACACAGGATGTTGCGGCCAATCGCGGCATAATCGCATTTATTTGCCAATTTGCGGAGCGTTTGGCCTCGGGGTTGGAATTTTTTTCTCCTACGAACCCTCGTCCACTCTCAAATCATCCCCGCGAGGCCCGACGCAAAAACGGCGCCCTCGAGCGTGAAAAGCAACAAAATAATGAATGAATATAAGTAGTTGCCTCTATTGATCACGAAGGCGGCGAGGCGGCCGGCGATAGAGACGATCAGCGCCGCCGCCATCGCCATGACGAGAAACAAGTGGGCGACATAAAGGCTTTCGGTCAATCCCGAGATATAGACACCGAGAAGGCCCAGCGCGAAAAGGACGCCCCCGGCGGAACGGACAGGGCCATGCCCCGCCTGCCTGGAAAAGGCGAGTCCGGCGATGCGGACGCTGACGCGCGGCATGAACATGATCACCAGCCCCGCAGTCGCAAGGCCCGCATAGGCATAGGCGGAAAGCTGGGTCTGTGCGTCCGTCGGCCACAAGAAGACCCCGGCTTCCGCGAAGGCCTCGGGAATCCGGGTAGCCAGTGCGCCGGCCATCAGCGCCTGCAACAAGAGCATTGCGACATTGGCGAGGCTCACCGCCTGATCCGACATCAGCGACAGGACCCTGCCGAAGGCGCCGACGGCGAGCGCGAGCCCAAGCGCGGCGTAGAGAATGGGTTGATCGAGCATCAGCGTCGCGATGGCGAAGCCGGCCAGGAACCCGCCTGCGGGACGCAATTCGCCGATCGCCCCGTCTCGACCGGATTGCAATCCCGAAATGCGACCGATGGTTTGGGGAAAGCACAGGTAGACCAGGCCGAACAGGGCTGCGAGCGCCGCCGCCGCGAAGGCCGCCTGCGCCATAGGCGTCGCGGGAAATTCGGGTAGGGAAAATTCCATGAACGTCTCTCTGCTGCTTCGTCCGTTATTGCATAGCCCGGCCCCGCTGAGAATCGGGCCCGAATGAGATTGCTGTGACTTTCGATCAGAGGAAGCTCTGCGGATCGATATCGAGCTGCACCTGCACAGACCCGCGCGGCTTCGGCCCCTTCTCCACCATGGCCCGCACAAAGGCCTGCATATCAGATCCTCTGCGCCCATGAATCAGCAGGCGAAAGCGATGCCGCCCGCGGATCAGGGCAAGCGGCGCTTCGGCCGGCCCCAGCACGCTCAGGCCTGACATCTGCGGCGCCGCCTGACGGAGACCGCGCGCATGCGCCTCTGCGTCGGCCCGGCCATCCGCCGACACGATGATCGAGGCCAGGCGCCCGAAGGGCGGCATCAGCGCTTTTTCCCGCTCCAGGATCTCGCGTTCATAAAAGGCTTCGGCGTCGCCGGAGACGATGGCCTGCATGACGGGATGCCCGGGCTGGTAGGTCTGGATCAGGCCCCGGCTTTGAAGTCCGCTGCGGCCAGCGCGTCCGGTGACCTGCGACAGCAGCTGGAACGTCCGCTCGGCGGCGCGGGGATCGCCATTGGCGAGCCCGAGATCTGCGTCGACGATGCCGACCAGCGTCATTTTGGGAAAGTTATGGCCCTTGGCGACCAGCTGGGTGCCGATGACGATGTCGGCCTCGCCCTTGGCGATCGCCTCGAGCTCGAGCCTCAGCCGTTTGACGCCGCCGGCCATATCGGAGGAAAGCACGATAATGCGGCTTTCGGGGAAACTCTTCTCCACCTCCTCGGCGATGCGCTCGACGCCGGGACCGCAGGCGGCGAGATGATCGAGCGCGCCGCATTCAGGGCAGGCGTCCGGACTTTTCTCGTTGTGACCGCAATGATGACACTGAAGCACGCCGCGAAACCGGTGTTCCACCAGCCAGGAGGAACAATTGGGGCATTGGAAGCGATGACCGCAGACACGGCAGAGCGTCAGCGGCGCATAGCCGCGGCGATTGAGAAACAGCAGCGACTGCTCGCCGCGCTCCAGCGTCTTGGCCATGCCCTTCAGCATGATCGGCGACAGGAAGCCGCCGCGCGCCGGCGGATGGCGGCGCATATCGACGAGATGCAGATCGGGAAGCGCCGCGCCGCCGAAACGGCCCGGCAGATGCACTTTCTGATATCGGCCCTGATCGGCGTTGACGCGGCTTTCGACCGAGGGCGTCGCCGACGCCAGCACCACGGGAAATCCGCCGATGCGGCCGCGCACCACCGCCATGTCGCGGGCGTTATAGAAGACGCGGTCTTCCTGCTTATAGGCCGGATCATGCTCTTCATCGACAATGACAAGGCCAAGATCCTCAAACGGAAGAAAGAGCGCGGAGCGGGCGCCGGCCACGACCTTCACCCTGCCCTCGGCGGCCTGTCGCCAGACCCGCTCGCGCATGCGCGGCGGCAGATCCGAATGCCATTCGGCGGGTTTGGCGCCGAAGCGATCCTGGAACCGTTCGAGAAAGGCCGGCGTCAGCGCGATTTCGGGCAACAGGATCAGCGCCTGCTTGCCTTGCCGGATCGCCTCGGCGATCGCCTCGAAATAGACTTCCGTCTTTCCCGACCCGGTGACGCCATCGATCAGCGTGACATTAAATTCTCCGCGGCGGACCGATGCAATCAGCTGGTCTGCGCCGTCTCGCTGATCGGCCTCCAACTGGGCCACGGCATAATCCGGATCAGGCTCGGCCGTCACAGGCGCCGGCGCCAGAAAAACCGGCTCGAACACGCCCTGCTTGGTCAAGCCATCGATGACGGACGCGGAAACGCCCGCCGCATGGGCGAGGCCGGATCGGGTCCAGGCAGGCCCCTCCTCCGCAAGCGCGATCACCCGGCCGCGCGCGGGCGTCATGCGCTCCGGCCGCGTCTCGGTGACCCGCAACCCTTCCACCATGGGTTCAGGGTCGAAGGCCGCCGGCGCCCGCAGCGCCATGCGCGCCACCAGCCCCGGCGGCGTGAGCGTATAGCCCGCAACCCAATCGATGAACTGCCGCATGTCGGCCTTCAGCGGCGGGCAGTCGAAAACAGCGGTGATCGGCTTGAGTTTTTTCGGGTCGATCTGATCGGCGGATTCGTCGTCCCAGACCACGCCAAACACCTGTCGCGGCCCGAGCGGGATCTGCACGATCGAGCCCGGCTCGACATGCATGCCCTCGGGCACGGCGTAGGAATAGGGTTTGGGGGCCGGCAACGGAGCCAGGACCGCCGCCACTTTCGGCCGCGGTCTGTCTCCGAACAGGTCGTTGAGCGAATCTCTTGCCATGGGCGTGAAATTGCACATCCCGACCGGCAAAGAAAACAGGCCCGGCGCAATTTATCGGCCAGGCGGCCTTCCGCCGAAGCGGAAGAGCCTTGCTCTCAGCCCTCGAGTTCCTCGCGCAGGATCTCGAGCTCCAACCACTCTTCCTCCATGCGCGCGACATCGTCCCGGGCTTTTTCCAGCTGGGCGGCGATCTTGGAAAAACCGTCGGGGTCGCGGGCGAAGAGATTAGGATCAGCCATCTTTTTTTCGAAACCGACGATCTCGGCTTGCTTGGCCGCCATCTGCTTTGGCAGGTTCTCGATCGCGAATTTCTGCTTGAAGGACAGTTTGCCCTTGTTCTTGCCGGGATCGGACGAGGAAGCCGGCGCATCCGCCTTGGCCTGGGCGGCCTTTTCCTTCTCCGCCTTGCGGCGTTCTTCGGCCTGGCCCTTGCGTTGGGTCAGCATATCGGAATAGCCGCCGGCATATTCGATCCAGCGGCCGTCTGGATGTTCGGGATCAGCCGGCGCGATCGTCGAAGTGACAGTGCGGTCGAGGAAGTCGCGGTCGTGGCTCACGAGGATGACGGTGCCGGGATAACCCGAGACGACTTCCTGCAGGAGATCGAGCGTCTCGATATCGAGATCGTTGGTCGGTTCATCGAGGATCAGCAGGTTGGAGGGCCGCGCCAGGATGCGCGCCATGATCAACCTGGCGCGCTCGCCGCCCGACAGATTGAGGATGGGCGTGCGCGCCTGTTCCGGCTGGAACAGGAACTCCTTCATATAACCGGTGACATGGCGCTGCACGCCATTAACCAGCAGATTGTCGCCGCGGCCATCGGTCAGGTAGTTGGCGAGCGTATCGGTGAGATCGAGATCTTCGCGCTTCTGGTCGAGCGTGGCGATATCGAGATTGGTGCCGAGCTTGACCATTCCCGAATCCGGCTCCAGCTGTCCGGTGAGCATCTTGAGCAGCGTGGTCTTGCCCGCGCCATTGGGGCCGACGAGACCGATGCAGTCGCCGCGGTGAACGCGAAGCGAAAATGGCGCAACGATGGTCCTGTCGCCATAGGCCTTGGTGATCTTGTCCGCCTCGATGACCAGCTTGCCGCTTTCGCGCGCATCGGACACCGTGGCCTGAACCGAGCCGACCGCACCCTTGTGGCTTCGATGGCGATGCCGCATGTCCTGCAACTCGCCGAGACGGCGCATATTGCGCTTGCGCCGGGCGGTGACGCCGTAGCGCAGCCAGTGCTCCTCGCGCTCTATGGCCTTGCCGAGCTTGTGTTGCTCCATTTCTTCTTCTTCGAGCACCTTGTCTCGCCAGGCTTCGAAATGGCCGAAGCCGCGATCGAGCCTTCGGGCGACGCCGCGATCGAGCCAGATGGTGGCGGTGGAGACCTTTTCGAGAAAGCGCCGGTCATGCGAGATCAGGATGAGCGCGCTTCTGGTCTTCATCAACTCGCCTTCCAGCCATTCGATGGTCGGCAGGTCGAGATGGTTGGTGGGCTCGTCGAGCAGCAAAATGTCAGGCTCGGGCGCCATGACCCGGGCGAGAGCGGCGCGCCGGGCTTCGCCGCCCGAAAGGTTCGCCGGGCTGCTCGCCCCATCCAGCCCGAGATGTTCGAGAAGATAAGTGACGCGATAGGGATCGTCGGACGGGCCGAGGCCTGCGGCGGCATAGGCCTCCACCGTGGCGTAGCCGTCGAAATCCGGCGCCTGGTGCAGATAGCGAACGGTCGACGCCGGATGACGGAACACTTCGCCCGATTGCGGCTCGACGAGAGCCGCCGCCATCTTGAGCAGCGTGGATTTTCCCGAACCGTTGCGGCCGACAAGGCAGACGCGCTCGCCGGGTTCGAGCTGGAAGCTCACGCCGTTCAAGAGCGGCGCGCCGCCGAAGCTCAGATGAATGTCGTCAAGCTTGAGAATGGGCGGGGCCAAGGGTCACACTCCGGTCATATCAAAGGGACGCGCTAGCGTCACGGCCCGGCCAGCGCCGAGCCTCAGGGTGATCGGTCCTTCCGCAACATTGGACAGGGTGCGCGAAGAGCCGAAGGGAAGGTTGAAATCGTTGAGCGGATAACGGGCGTTTTCGATCGACAAACCAGTCAGGTCGGAAAAGCCCATGATCGAAAACAGGCTGCCAGAGGGAAGGTCGAGACTGACCTCGCCCGACAGCAGCGGATAGCCCTCTTCATCGCCGGAGGTCAACATCACCTCGACACCGCGTTCGGCGAGCGCCACGGCATGCAGGAGATGGCCGACGCCATGATCGGTGCGCGTCCCGCCCATCGCCCCCACCAGCACAAGCCGCCGAGCCCCAAGCGAAAGCGCCCGTTCGACCGCCAATTCGCCATCGGTCAACGCCTTGTCGGGCGGATGCGTTTCGCGCGGTGTCTCCGCAAACCGGGCGAGAAGCGTCTCTGACGCTGAATCGAAATCGCCAAGCCACAATTCCGGACGGATGCCCAACGTCTCGGCATGCGACATACCGCCATCTGCTGCGATGAAGCGGGCGCCGCGAAGTTGCGAATAGAGCCTTGGGGTCGCATCGAGACGACCGCCGAGCAGAATGGCGAAAGTGGTCATGGCGACCGCTTTAGACGAAAACACGCGGCATGGGGAGGGCGTCGACAGAGGATTTTCAGTCGCGCAGCTTCTGAACCTTGTCGAAGAATTTCAGCAACTGGGCCAGCTCATGACCGCGCTTGAGGATGCGGCCCTGTGTATTCACGATCGCGAAAGCGCCTTGCTTGGCCGCGAGTTTCGGCATTTTCTCGATCTGGTAGAGCGGCGCGTCGCCCGAACGTTTGTAGATCGAGAAGACCGCCTTGTCGCGAAAGAAGTCGATCGCATAATCTTTCCACTCGCCATCCCCGACCATGCGGCCATAGATTCGGAGGATCTGATTGAGCTCAAGGCGATGGAAAGTGACGGGCGCGGTATCGCGGGATTCGCGATACTCCTTTAGGTCGACGACCGCCGGACCGTTGCGCTCGGATGAGCCCTGCTGCTCGGTATGATCCGCCATGGAAGCCCTTGCGTCGATATGCCTTGCTTCTGCCTCCGTCACACGCTCGCGATCATGACGGATTGACGACAGTTTGCCTGAAGCAGACGGAATTGCAAGCCAAACTTGGAACGCGGCTTGCCGTTGCTAAAGGGCGGCGGCGCCGTAGATGCGCCCCGGATTGCCGTCTGCGTCATGCGCCTGCAGCAGAATGGCGCAGCCATCATAACCCGGCTTGGCGCCGAGCGTCGCGGGCAGCTTGATGGTCATGGGCTTGCCGTCCCAAACGCCCACCGTCTCCATTTTCGCGACGGCGTTTCGATATTCCATCGTCTTGCCGATATTCTCTCCGCTTTCTATTGTGACGGTGGTGCTGCGTTTGAAATAGGCGATCACCACATTGGCCTTGCCCGCGCCGGAGCCGATATCGACCGTCATGGCGTCGGCGGTCAGGCTGGCCGAAACCGGCACATCCATCGCATGGCCGCTGCGAGCGAGCGCGTCGAGATCGGTCATCACATGCTGCAGGCGGCCGCCTGCCTTGGCGGTTCGCACGCCATTCAGAACCACCTGTGGGGTAAAGACGTTGCTGGAGCCGAAACTGCGGCTGTAACCATATTGACGTTCAGTGTTTTCCCGCGCCGACAGCGTATCCTGCCAACCGAGATAGTTCCAATAATCGACATGATAGGAAATCGCGATCACGTCGCGCCGATCGGCCATCATAGCGAACGCCGCATCAGTCTTGGGGCAGGACGAGCAGCCTTGCGACGTAAACAATTCGATGACGCCAACCGGTCTCGAAGTCCGCGCTTCGCCCGCCCTGCACTGGAAACCGAGCGCGGCGGCAGCGAAAACGCCGACAGCGACAAGAACATATGCGAGCCTGCGCAATGGGTTTGCCTTTCAATCAGGCGCGCCCGACGCGCCCAGGGATGGATTGATGCTATAGCCGAAACGACCCTCACACCTAAATCAAATTCGCTTGAGCGGAAGGCGTGAGACTCGACAGCTTTTTGTACGGTTGGAGGGAACAATTTCGCAATGAAACTGTTACGTTGCAGGAAAAACCGGTTCATTCACGAATGGCAAAAAATTGCCCTTCCTGCGCCTTGAATTTCCGACTAGAAAGTTTTGGTTCTATAAAAAATCCGGAGGTTGCATATGAGTATACTGGACGAAACGGACCGTAGCCTGCTGGCCTTGCTCCAGAAAAACGACAGGCTGTCGCTCGCGGAAATCGGCCAAGAGCTCAAGCTTGCGCCATCGACAGTGAACGATCGCATCAAGAGATTGATTCGCAACGAAATAATTTCCGGATTTCATGCTGCCGTGAATCCGGAAAAGGTGGGGCTGGATCTGTTGGCCTTCGTTTTCGTCGGCTGGAACGACCCTGACGTCGAAGAACGGTTTCTAAAGAAGGTTGCAGAGAGCGGCGCGGTTCTTGAATGCCACCACGTCACCGGAGCGTGGAATTACCTCTTAAAGGTGCGACTCAAGAACACCCGCGAGCTTGAGCGATTCCTCGCGCAAGAACTGAAATCGATCGATGGACTGATGCGCACGGAAACGCTGATCGTTCTGTCTTCCGCCAAGGAAGTCTCCACCCTCGCCGTTTAACGCCGGCAAGGGCTCCCTCCCCTGGGCCCGTCAACGGCGACGCGGCCGATCTTCACAAGAGCGGATTGACGACAACGCGGCCCTTGACGCCGCCCTTCAGGATGGCTGCGCCGAGCGCGGGCATCTCTGAGAGACCGTGCTCGCTGACCATCGCGTCGAGCCGCTCCATTGGCAGGTCGGTGGCGAGCCTCGACCAGGCCTCGACGCGCTGGCCATATGGCCGCATGACCGAATCGATACCGAGCAGGTTGACGCCGCGCAGCAGGAAGGGAATGACTGTAAAGGAGGGGACCGCAGCATTCGCCGCCAGCCCGATCGCCGCCACCGAGCCATCATATTTCATCTGCTTGAGCACCCGCATCAGCATGTCGCCGCCCACGGCGTCGACGCCGGCAGCGAACCGTTCCGATTCCAGCGGCTTGCTGTTGGCCTCCGCCAGTTCCGCGCGGGGGATGATGGCGCTGGCCCCCAATTCGCGCAGATAGGCCTCCGTCTCCGGACGACCGGTGACTGCGGCTACGGAATAGCCGAGCCCCGCCAGGATCGCCACGGCGACGGAACCGACGCCGCCTGCGGCGCCGGTGACCACCACCTCGCCTTTTTCAGGCGAAAGTCCTGCTTTCTCGAGCGCAATGACGGCCAGCATGGAGGTCAGGCCGGCGGTGCCGATGGCCATGGCCTGGCGTGTCGAGATAGCGTCAGGCAATTTCACCAGCCAGTCGGCCTTGACCCTGGCGCGGGTGGCGTATCCGCCCCATCGGACTTCGCCGACCCGCCAGCCGGTCAGCACCACCCGATCGCCGGGCTGATAGCGCGGATCAGACGATTGCTCGACCACGCCGGAAAAATCGACGCCCGGCACATGCGGATAGACGCGCACCAGCCCGCCCTTGCCATGCATGCAGAGCCCGTCCTTGTAGTTCAGCGTCGAATAATCGACTTTCACCGTCACGTCGCCGTCGGGAAGAGCCGCGTCGTCCAACTCTTCGACAGCCTGCGACACCGCACCGTCTTCCGCCTTGCGGACCACCAAAGCCTTGAACATGCAAACCTCCCTTGATTGATGCGGCAGTGTTCGCGCGAACGGCGCATGATGGCAACAGGCAAAAAGTCTGATGCGGGGGCATGGTTTTCTTCTCAGGCGCGTCGCACTATCTTTGCCTCGGAAACGGAGGCCGCCATGAGCGATCAGAACAACCCCGCCACCCAAGGCGAAATCGGCATTCTCGCCCGCCGCACGATCGAGGCCGGAATCATCAAGCCGATCTTTGAGGAAATGAAGGCGGAACTGGGCGAGGAGAAGGCCAAGGCGATTCTTGATTCGGCGATCCGCAAGGCGGCCATATCAGCCGGCGCCGCCTTTGCCGCCAAGACGCCGGGCGGCACGAGTCTGAGAACCTTCCAGGACCTGCAGAGCCTGTGGACCGCGGACGATGCGCTGACGATCGAGGTGACCCGCGCCACCGACACCGAATTTCACTACCGCGTCGATCGCTGTCGCTACGCCGAGACCTATCGCGCCATGGGTCTCGGCGACATCGGCCATCTCCTGTCCTGCAATCGCGACGGCACATTCTGCACCGGCTATGATCCGCGCATCACGCTCATGCGCACCCAGACGGTGATGGAAGGGGCCAGCCATTGTGATTTTCAATATAGCTTCGATCCGGATGCGGCGCCTGCCAAAACCTCGCCATGAAGCCGCGCTTTCCTTGACATTGGCCCGCCTGTTTGCCACCTGACTGCCAACGACCTCACTTGCTGGAAAAAGCCATGTCGCTTCCCTCCGATTTCGATCCGAAACCGCGCCGCGCCTCCGTCGCCGTCGATGTCGGCGGCGTGATCGTCGGCGGCGGCGCGCCCGTCGTCGTCCAGTCGATGACCAATACCGATACGGCCGATGTCGATGCGACAGTGGCGCAGGTGGCGGCGCTGTTCCGCGCCGGCTCCGAGATCGTTCGCATCACTGTTGACCGCGATGAAAGTGCGGCGGCCGTGCCGAAAATCCGCGAACGCCTGCTGCGGCTCGGCATGGACGTGCCGCTGATTGGCGATTTCCACTATATTGGCCATAAACTGCTTGCCGATCATCCCGCCTGCGCCGAAGCGCTCGCCAAATACCGCATCAATCCCGGCAATGTCGGCTTCAAGGACAAGAAGGACAAGCAGTTCGCCGACATCATCGAGATGGCGATCCGCTATGACAAACCCGTCCGCATCGGGGTCAACTGGGGCTCGCTCGACCAGGAACTATTGACGCGGCTGATGGACGAGAACCAGGCAAACGGCTTTCCGCTTTCGGCGCGTCAGGTAACGCGCGAAGCGATCGTGCAATCTGCGCTGCTGTCCGCCCAGTTGGCCGAGGAGATCGGCCTGGCCCGCAACCGCATCATTCTCTCCGCCAAGGTCAGCCAGGTGCAGGATCTCATCGCCTGCTATCAGATGATCGCGGCCCGCTCCGACCATGCGCTGCATCTCGGCCTGACGGAAGCCGGCATGGGCTCCAAGGGCATCGTCGCTTCGTCCGCCGCCATGGGCTATGTGCTGCAACATGGCATCGGCGACACGATCCGCGTGTCGCTGACGCCAGAGCCGAATGGCGACCGCACACGTGAAGTCATCGTGGCGCAGGAATTGCTGCAGGTCATGGGCTTCCGCCAGTTCCTTCCGGTGGTGGCGGCCTGTCCCGGCTGCGGCCGCACCACCTCGACCGTGTTTCAGGAACTCGCCCAGAAAATCGAGACCGATCTGCGCAAGAACATGCCGATCTGGCGCGAGAAATATCCCGGCGTCGAGGCGCTCAACGTCGCGGTGATGGGCTGCATCGTCAACGGTCCCGGCGAAAGCAAGCATGCCGATATCGGCATCTCGCTGCCGGGCACCGGGGAAAACCCGGCCGCTCCGGTGTTCATCGACGGCCAGAAGGCGCTGACCCTGCGCGGTCCCCAGATCGCCCAGGATTTTGAAGCGCTGGTGATCGATTATATCGAGAAGCGTTTCGGCCATAAAACGGAAGCAGCCGAATAAGCCGCGCGTTGCGCCAGGAAGCGCCTGCCGAACCAATTTGCTGCGGCCTCCCGTGGCGTCGCCCGTGATTTTGCCGTATTTGTTCTATTCAGCGGCAGCGACGCCACGAAAGGACAGTCCGGCATGAAAAAAGTCATTTTGCTCGCGCTCTGCGCGACCTATCTCTCCGCCTGCACGACGACAGATCCCTATACGGGCGAGAAGAAGATCTCCAACACCGCTGGCGGCGCAGCCATCGGCGCAAGCCTCGGCGCGCTCGCGGGTCTCGCGGTTGGCAATGACGGCGCGGGCCGCCGCAATGCGGCGCTGATCGGCGCGGGCCTCGGCGCGCTGGCCGGCGGCGCTGTCGGCAATTACATGGACAATCAGGAAGCCGAGCTTCGCGCCCAGCTGCAGGGCACCGGCATCTCCGTGACCCGCGCCGGCGACCGCATCATCCTCAACATGCCCTCCAACGTGACCTTCGACACCGATCAGGACGCGGTGCGCTCGGAATTCTATCCGACGCTGAATTCCGTGGCGATCGTGCTGCGCAAGTTCAACAAGACGCTGATCGACATTGCCGGCCATACCGATTCGACAGGAAGCCTCGGCCACAATCAGGAACTCTCCGAGCGCCGCGCCGTCTCGGTGGCCAATTACCTTGGCGGCCAGGGCATCGACACCCGCCGCATCGCCGCCATGGGCTATGGCCCGAGCCAGCCGGTGGCCTCAAACGCCTCGCCCGAAGGACGCGCCCAGAACCGTCGCGTGGAAATCTCGATCTCGCCGCTCAAAGGCGCCTGATTTGATGGACGAGAACAGGCGCGGCGAGATCCGCGCCTTTTTTCTCAGAGCCGCGCCGTCAGCAGCTTGACGCCGGCAAAGGCGAAAAAGGCGCCCATGACGCCATCGATGCCGCGACGGCCCCTGCGATAGAGCGCCACGACCGGCGGCAGCGAGAACAGAACCGCCATGCCGTTGAGCGACACCAGACCGATCAGGAAACATCCGGCGATATAGAACGCGATCATCGACGCCGGCGCGCCCATAGGCAGACCGAGCGAGATGAGCGAGATCCAGGCCAGCACCGCCTTGGGATTGGTGAGATGCAGGCCAAGCCCCTTGAGATAGAGACGGCGCAGGCTTTCCTTGCCGCCATCTTTCGCCGCCTCGGCCAGATCACCCGACGTCATCGCCGAACGGAACGATTTCCAGGCGAGATAGAGCAGATAGAGCCCGCCGGCGATCTTCAACACGATCAAGACTTCTGCATAACTCGCCATTACAGCCGCAAGCCCGATCGCCGAGGCGCAGGCCCAGGTGAGCGATCCCGTCATCACCCCCAGCGCAAAGGCCATGCCGGCGGCGCGACCGCGCGTCATCGACGTCGAGATCAAGGCGAGCGTCGCGGGGCCGGGGCTAATGACAGCAATGAAATAAGCAAGCCAGGCGACGGCGAGATGGGGAAGCGTGTCAGCGATCGACATGGGCGGAGGTCCTTTTGCCCGGACCATAGCGGAACTCTCGAGGGACGAAAGCGACATTTGCTGAAGGTGGCATCACTGAAAGTGATGGATCAGGGGCGGATGGCGCGGATATCGGCGATCGCCGCGTCGAACTCCCGCGCCGGGCGCAGCGTGAACGGGCTTTCAGTCAAATGCGCTTCGAGGATGCGGTCGCAGCGGAAACTGCGCACCGCCTGCCGCTTGTGGTCCCATCCCATCACATACCAGACGGGGGCATTGAGGAGCAGCCATTGCGGCTCGATCTCGCGCTCGGTCAGTTTTCCCGCCACGTCGCGATAGCAAAGGCGCAGCCGGCGATGCTCAAGGAAGCCGGCCAGCAATGCTTCGCTGATCTCGGCGCCAAGCGGCGAGAAACTCTCGATAACGGCGGCGGAGGCTGATCCGCCAATCAGAATGCGGCTTCTGAGACTGGCGATCTTGTCCTTGAGCGCGGGCGCGAAAGAGGCGACCAGTTTACGCCTGACGGCGGCGAGATTGGCGATCAGCCAGGGCGACGGCAATTGCTCGGCGATGGCGAGACAGACCAGCAATTCCACCGCTTCGCGATAGGTGAGGCTCAGCCGCCCGACGCCCCAGTGACGCGGCAGGCGCAGCCCGCCGCCGCGGCCCCTGTCAGCTTCCACCGGAACGCCCCTATCACGCAACAGAGCCAGATCGCGGCTGATCGTCCTAAGGCTGACCCCCAATTGCTCCGCCAGGTCTTTCGCCGTCAGCGCGGCATCGTCCTTGAGCCGGGCGGCGATGGCGTCGAGCCTTTCAAAACGGGAGCGGTCGGTGGCGCGCATCAAAGAAACATGACATAAAATGGCGTATTATTCCATAGATCATCCTCATCGACAGAGGAGACCTTTGATGACGACGACAAATATCGAAATGGCCAGCTTCCGCCTGAAGCCGGAGATCGAAGAGACGGTTTTCGTGGCGGCGTCCGATCGCTTTCAGCGTGAATTCCTGAATGGCGCGCCCGGCTTTCTGAGCCGGGAATTGTTGCGCGGGGCCGACGGCGTCTATCTCGATCTCATCCACTGGCGCAGCAAGGAGGACGCGGAGGCGATGATGAAGACGGCGGCGACATCGCCAGATTGCGCCGCTTATTTCGCGCTGATGGACCTTCAGGGCGCAGAAATGCGCCACTTTGAGTCTCTCGCCGTCTATCAGGGACTCTGACAGCGCATGGAGCCGCTCAAGAACCTGTTCTCGCGCGAACTCGTGGCCTGGACCGCCTTTCACCTGCAACGCGCCGCACCGGAGACCGAAGCTGCGCCATTTATCGAAACGGTGATGGCGCGACTGCCGGATCTTGAATTGAAAGCGCGCGCGCAGCTGGTTGCCGACGCCCTGCATGACCGTCTGCCGAAGGACCCGGCGCGCCGCTTCCCCATGCTCCGCGCCATGCTGCATCCCGATGAAGGCGAGGACGACGACAGGGGATCGGACGCCGAGGGTTTGCGCGGTTGGGCGATCATGCCGCTCACTTTGCTGGTGGGTCAGCATGGGCTCAGCGATTTCGACGCCGCGATGGCGCTGATGCGCGACATGACCAAACGCCTGACCAGCGAATTCGGCATCCGCTATTGCCTCAAGGATGACCTCGCGCGCGGTCTCAGGATCATGGAAGACTGGGTTGACGATCCCAACCCGCATGTCCGGCGACTGGTGTCGGAAGGGTCGCGTCCGCGCCTGCCCTGGGCGATGCAACTGCCTGAATTGATCGTAGACCCCAGTCCGATGCTGCCCCTCCTGACCCGGCTTCGCGACGACCCGTCGGACTATGTGCGCCGCTCCGTCGCCAATCATCTCAACGATATCTCCAAGGATCACCCGCGCCTGACGGTGGATCTGGCCCGCGACTGGGCAAAGGATGCGCCCCCTGAGCGTCTGTCCCTGCTCAAACACGGCTTGCGGACGCTGATCAAGAAGGGCGATCCGGGAGCGTTGGAGATTTTCGGCCGCAACGCGCCTGCCGTCTCGACCAGCCCGTTGCGCCTCTCGACATCAACCGTTGTCATGCCAAGCGTTTTGGTCTTCGAAGCTGAGATCGCATCATTGGCGGATCAGCCACAGATGCTGACGGTCGACTATGTCATCCATTTCCGCAAGGCGCGGGGCGATACGACGCCCAAAGTGTTCAAGGGCGGCTCGCTGACGCTCGCGCCCGGCGAACACAGGCTCTTTCGCCGCAGCCACGCCTTTCGCCCGATCACCACCAGACGATATTACGCCGGCGAACATTCTATCTGCCTGAGGATCAATGGCGTCGATCAGGATCCCGCCTGCTTCGATCTCACCCCATGAAAAAACCGCCGGGATCGCTCCCGGCGGCTCGATATCAGACCCTAACTGCCTTGATCAGGCGGCGAGGTCGCGCAGCACCGTCTGCAGGATGCCGCCATTGTGGTAGTAGTCGATCTCGTCGAGCGTATCGATGCGGCAGATGATCGGGATTTCCTTCACCGTGCCATCGCCATAGGTGACCTTGGCCACCGTCTTGTCGCGCGGCTTGATGTCGGCGAGGCCTTCGATGGTGACCACTTCGTCGCCCTTGAGGCCGAGGGTCGCCCAGCTCTGGCCGTCCTCGAACACGAAGGGAACGATGCCCATGCCGACCAGGTTGGAGCGATGGATGCGCTCGAACGACTGGGCGACGACGGCGCGGACGCCGAGCAGATTGGTGCCCTTGGCAGCCCAGTCGCGCGAGGAGCCATTGCCATATTCGACGCCGGCGAAGATGACGAGCGGCACGCCCTCTTCCTTGTACTTCATGGCGGCGTCGTAGATCGACATCTCTTCCTTGGACGGATAGTGGATGGTGAAACCGCCTTCCTTGCCATTCGGTCCAAGCATGTGGTTGCGGATGCGGATATTGGCGAAGGTGCCGCGCATCATCACTTCATGATTACCGCGACGCGTGCCGTACTGGTTGAAGTCGGCGACAGAGACGCCATGCTCCAGCAGATAGGCGCCGGCGGGAGACGCGGCCTTGATCGAACCGGCCGGGGAAATATGGTCGGTGGTGATCTTGTCGCCGAACAGACCGAGGACGCGGGCGCCCTTGATGTCGGTCACGCCGCCAGCCTGCTTCTGCATGCCCACGAAGTAAGGCGGGTTCTGCACATAGGTGGAGTCGTCGTCCCAGGCATAGGTCTGGCCATCGGGGATCTGCACGGCCTGCCAGTTGACGTCGCCCTTGAACACGTCGGCATATTTGCTTTCGTAGAGTTCGCGGGTCACGTATTTCAGGATGAATTCCTGGATTTCCTTGGAGGTCGGCCAGATATCCTTGAGGAAGACCGGGTTGCCGTCCTGGTCATGGCCAAGCGGCTCCTTGGTCAGGTCCTTCTGCACCGTGCCGGCCAGCGCATAGGCGACGACCAGCGGCGGCGAGGCCAGGTAGTTGGCCTGCACGTCGGGCGAGATACGGCCTTCGAAATTGCGGTTGCCCGAGAGAACGCCAGCGGTGATCAGGCCCTTCTCATTGATGGTCTTGGAGATCGGCGCCGGCAGCGGGCCGGAATTGCCGATGCAGGTGGTGCAGCCGAAGCCAACCAGATTGAAGCCGAGCTTGTCGAGCGAGTCCTGCAGGCCGGACTTGGCGAGATATTCGCCAACCACCTGCGATCCGGGCGCGAGCGAGGTCTTGACCCAGGGCGCGGACTTCAGGCCCTTGGCGACCGCATTGCGGGCCAGCAGGCCAGCGGCGATCAGAACGCTCGGGTTGGACGTGTTGGTGCACGAGGTGATGGCGGCAATCGCCACATCGCCATGGCCGAGATCGAAATCCGTGCCTTCGACCTGATAGCGGTTGGTCAGCTGGCCGGGCTTCTTGTAGTCGCCTTCAAGCGCGGTCGCAAAATTCGGCGCGATGGTTTCGAGGGCCAGGCGGCCTTCCGGACGCTTGGGGCCGGCCATCGAGGGCACGACGTCGCCGAGATCGAGTTCGAGCGTGTCGGTGAAGACGAGATCGGCGCCATCGCCGTCACGCCACATGCCTTGCGCCTTGGAATAGGCTTCGACCAGCGCGATCCGGTCCGTGGTGCGGCCCGACATGGTGAGGTAGTTGATGGTTTCGCCGTCAACCGGGAAGAAGCCGCAGGTCGCGCCATATTCCGGACCCATATTGCCGATGGTGGCGCGGTCGGCGAGCGACATCGAATCAAGGCCAGGGCCGAAGAATTCGACGAATTTGGAAACGACGCCCTTCTTGCGCAGCATCTGCACGACGGTCAGCACGAGGTCAGTGGCGGTGACGCCTTCCTTGACCTTGCCGGTGAGCTTGAAGCCGATGACTTCAGGCAGCAGCATGGAAACCGGCTGGCCGAGCATGGCCGCTTCGGCTTCGATGCCGCCCACGCCCCAGCCGAGAACGCCGAGACCGTTGATCATCGTGGTGTGCGAATCGGTGCCGACGCAGGTGTCGGGATAGGCGGTCGTCTCGCCGTCTTCATCCTTGGTCCAGACCGTCTGACCGAGATATTCCAGATTGACCTGGTGACAGATGCCGGTGCCCGGGGGAACGACGCGGAAATTCTTGAACGCCTGCTGGCCCCACTTCAGGAAGCGGTAACGCTCGCCATTGCGCTCATATTCGAGCTCGACATTGCGGTTGAACGCCTGCGGCGTGCCGAATTCGTCGACGATGACGGAGTGGTCGATGACCAGATCGACGGGAACGAGCGGGTTGATCTTTTCGGGATCGCCGCCGAGCGCCTTGATGCCGTCGCGCATCGCCGCGAGGTCGACCACGGCGGGAACGCCGGTGAAGTCCTGCATCAGCACGCGGGCCGGGCGATAGGCGATCTCATATTCGCTGAGCCCCTTGTTGACGAGCCATGCCGCGACGGCCTGGATGTCAGCCTTGGTGACCGAACGATCGTCTTCGTTGCGAAGCAGGTTTTCCAGAAGCACCTTCATGGAATAGGGCAGCTTGGAAACGCCGGCCAGGCCGTTGGCTTCCGCCTTCGGCAGGCTGTAATAGACATAGTCCTTGCCGTTCACGGTGAGCGTCGAACGACAATTGAAACTATCGAGGGATTGCGACATGAATAACCCGTTTCGTCTGATCAGCTGAACTGACGTGCGAACGCCCGACGCCCGAAGGCGCATGATGGGATGCGGGTGCAACCATTTCCGCTGTCCGCACGAAGAATTGTTTTTCAACTCTTGGTTCGGCGCAAGGATGACCTTCACGCCGGCTGCTGGCGCGATTGCGGACGTTATAGATAATTTCTAAACAAGGTTCCATACTGACGAAGGTCTAAGCTGAAGTTTTTTTGCGTCGCAGAAGAAAGTGCCGGAGAGGTGAAGAATGCGTTTGGAAGCCCGCGAAATCGCGGCAAACCGTGGCGGTGAAAGACTTTTTTCAGCTGTTTCTTTTGAATTGACCTCAGGCGAGAGCCTTATTTTGAAAGGGAAGAACGGCTCCGGCAAGTCCACACTGATTCGCACCATCGCGGGGCTTCTCCCCTTAGAAGAGGGTGAGGTGACGCTCACGCTCGAATCCGGAGCAATCGCGCCCCGCGTGGCGGAAGCCTGCCACTATCTTGGCCATCGCAACGCCATGAAAAAGGAACTGACGGTTGAGGAAAATCTCCAATTCTGGAAGTCCTTCTTCGGAAATTACCACGGTGGATCCGGCATGGAGATCGATGAGGCGGCCGACGCGCTCGGCCTCATCGGCCTTTTGCACCTCCCCTTCGGCTATCTCTCGGCCGGCCAGCAGCGGCGCATGGCTATGGCCAAACTCCTGACCGCCTGGCGGCCGGTCTGGCTGCTCGACGAGCCGACAGCGGCGCTGGACAGCCAGTCAGAGGAGATTTTCGCCGACCTGATGAAAACTCATCTCGACAAGGGAGGAATGATCATCGCCGCCACCCATCAACCGCTCGGCCTGGAAAATGCCCAGCAACTCGTCATGACCGGCTTCGACTATCTCGGTGAAGCGGCATGACCGCGCTTTTCCTCCGCGATCTCCGACTGGGCTTTCGCGCCGGCGGCGGCGTGATGATCGGCATATTATTCTTCATGACCGTCGTCGCCGTGATCCCGTTCGGCGTCGGCCCCGATCTCAATCTTCTTTCGCGCATCGGGCCTGCCATCCTCTGGGTGGGCGCGCTGCTCGCCTCGCTTCTTGGTCTGGACCGGCTGTTCCAAGTCGACCGCGATGACGGGTCGCTGGATCTGCTGATGATGCAGGAAACGCCGCTGACGCTGATCGTGCTGATCAAATGCCTGGCGCATTGGGTCTCCGCCGTGCTGCCGCTGGTCGCGGCCTCGCCGCTCCTCAGCCTCTTCATGAACATGAACGAGACGGCGATGGGGGCGCTCGCCCTGACGCTGTTGGCCGGTTCTCCCGCCATCACCTTTATCGGGGCGGCGGGCGCAGCCGTGGCGGTGGCCTTGCCGCGTGGCGGGCTGATCGTCTCGATCCTCGTTCTGCCGCTGACCATCCCGGTGCTGATCTTCGGCGTCTCCGCCGTCTATGCGGCGGTCGAGGACCCTGCCCCCTTCCTGCCGCCCTTTCTGGCGCTGATCGCGCTCAGCCTGTTCTTCGCGGTGATCGGCCCTTTGGCGGCCGCTTTCGCGCTGCGCGCATCGGCCGAATGATGACCAAGATGTGAGGCCATTTCCGCTCCAGGTTTGACGAGGATCAATTGCGGGCCGCCCGCTTTGACGGTAAGACTCCGCCCATGACAGAGACAAGCCTCACCCTCTCCAAGCTCACGGCGCTCGCCAACCCCACGCGCTTCATCGCGCTGGCCACGCGGATCATTCCCTGGCTGGCGGCGAGCTCGGCGCTCTGTCTGATCGCGGGCGTCTATCTGAGCTTCACCACCGAGGGCGACTACCAGCAGGGCGACACCGTGCGGATCATGTATATCCATGTTCCCTCGGCCTGGCTGTCGATGATGTGCTATACGGTGATGGCGGCCTCGGCGTTGGGCACGCTGGTCTGGCGCCATCCGCTCGCAGACGTCTCGGCCAAGACCGCAGCGCCGCTCGGCGCCGCCTTCACCTTTCTGGCGCTGGTCACCGGCTCGCTCTGGGGCAAGCCGATGTGGGGCGCCTGGTGGGTGTGGGACGCCCGACTGACCTCGGTTTTCATCCTGTTTCTGATGTATCTCGGCCTGATCGCCTTCAACCGCGCCATGGACGATCCCGGCCGCGCCGCCCGCGTCAGCGCAGTGATGATCCTGGTCGGCTTCGTGAACATCCCGATCATCAAATTCTCGGTGGAATGGTGGAACACGCTGCATCAGCCGGCCAGCGTGATGCGGCTCGACGGCCCGACCATCGATCCCGAATTCCTGCGGCCGCTGCTGGTGATGGCGATCGGCTTCACTTTGCTGTTCTTCACCCTGCATCTGACGGCCATGCGCAACGAGATCTGGCGCCGGCGCATCTCCGTGATGCGCCGCCACGCCGCGCGCTCCGCTCAGGCGGGAGGCGCATCATGACGCATGCATTTTATGTCTATGCGTCCTGGGGCGCCGCAGCGCTGGTGCTGCTGGCGATCATCGCGGCGACCTGGCTCGACAGCCGCAAGCTTCAGGCCGATCTCAAGCGCCTGGAAGCACAAGGCATCCGCCGCAGATCCGCCGCCGGGAGCGACCCGTCGTGACAGAGACGCCTGTGCAGCCAAGCGGCAAGAGTCGCCGCGCATTGGTGGCCTTTCTGCCGCTGTTGTTGTTTGTGGCGCTGGCTGGCGTCTTCCTGATGCAGCTGACCTCGGGGCGCAATACCTCGATCATCCCATCAGCCCTGATCGGCAAGCCGGCGCCCATGCTTTCTCTCCCGCCGCTTGAAGGCGCGGTGAAGAACGGCAATGCGGTTCCGGCGCTGACATCAGAGGCCGTGCGGGGCAAGCTGACATTGGTAAATGTCTGGGCGTCCTGGTGCGTGCCCTGCCGGCAGGAGCATCCGGTCATTCTCGGTCTGGCGACGGATGACCGGCTGAATGTCGTGGGCATCAATTACAAGGACAAGAACGACGCGGCGCTGGCTTTTCTGGGCGAGCTCGGCAATCCCTTTTCGGCGATTGGGGTCGATCCCAAGGGCGCGGCCGCGATCGACTGGGGCGTCTATGGCATTCCGGAATCATTCCTGGTCGGCGCGGACGGAACCATTCTCTACAAGCATGTCGGCCCGTTCGACGAGGCGTCGGTGCGCGGTGAACTGCTGCCCGCGATCGAAAACGCGCTGAGCCAGAAGAAGTGACCAATGAACAGGCTTCGTCCCACCTGATCGGACCAAACACCACGCAACAAAAAAGCCCGGGCAGGCCGGGCTCTTTCGCAAAATCTTTCAAGCGTCGATCAGATGCCGAGGCCGGAGAAGCGCTTGTTGAACTTGGACACGCGACCGCCGCGGTCCATCAGCTGCTGATTGCCGCCGGTCCAGGCCGGATGCGACTTGGAGTCGATTTCGAGGTTCATGACCTGACCTTCCGAACCCCAGGTCGAACGGGTTTCGTATTCGGTGCCGTCGGTCATGACGACCTTGATCATGTGGTAGTCGGGATGAATTTGAGCTTTCATGACACTGTCCTGCCGTCAGAGTGGTCTTTTGCCGCATCACTTGCGGCTGCCGAGCCAAACGAATAAATGAAGCCGCAGTCGCCTGTGGACCACGGCTTCGCTTGATGGCGAGGCCTATACATGAAGCGATTGAGGATAACAAGTGCCTGCGCCCGGGAATCTCCCAAGGATCCCCTCCAGCCGGCCTCACAAAGCGGAGTAGTCGGGTGCCCCCGAAAACAGAGACAAATTCGCGCGCGAGCCTGAAGCCGCTGGCGCGTCTAGCGCCCTATATCGGTCGCTATAAGGGCCTGGCGTCCGGCGCGCTGTTCGCGCTCGTGCTGGCGGCGACCACGACGCTGCTCCTGCCGCTCGCGGTGCGCAGGATGATCGACAACGGCTTCACCCATTCCGATTCCCGCTTCATCAATACCTATTTCTCGATGCTGATGGGGCTGGCCGTGGTGCTGGCTCTCGCCTCGGCGCTACGCTACTATTTCGTCATCACCATCGGCGAGCGTATCGTGGCCGACCTCCGGCGCGACGTCTTCGCCCATATCGTCAAGCTGTCGCCCTCCTTCTTCGACGCCAACCAGTCCGGCGAGATCGTCTCGCGGCTGACGGCCGACACGGTGCAGATCAAATCGGCGGTGGGGGCCACGGCGTCACTCGCGCTGCGCAACCTGATCCTCTGTCTCGGCGCGATGGCCATGATGATCTACACCAGCCCGAAACTGTCGGCGCTGGTGCTGATCGCCATTCCGCTGATCGTCTTTCCGCTGGTGGGCTTCGGGCGCTCGGTGCGCAAGCGCTCGCGCGAGGCGCAGGACCGGCTGGCCGGCGCCTCCGCCTATGCCTCCGAAGCCATCGGCGCCATCCGCACCGTGCAGGCCTTCAATGCCGGCGGCATCGCGCGGGACCGGTTCGCAGACGCCGCCGAACAGGCTTTCGAGGCCGCGCGGCTTTCCACCCGTCAACGGGCTTTCCTGACCGGCTTCGCCATCACCATGGTGTTCGGCAGCGTGGTCGCGGTGCTATGGTATGGCGCGCAGGGCGTGCTGGCTGGCGCGATCACGCCGGGCACGCTCAGCCAGTTCCTGCTCTATTCGGTGATGGCGGCCGGCGCGCTCGGCGCGCTGTCGGAAGTCTGGAGCGAATTGTCGCAAGCCTCCGGCGCCGCCTCGCGACTGATGGAGATCCTGGCCGAAACGCCCGGCGTCGCGGCTCCCGCCGCACCGCTGGCCCTGCCGAGCCCGGCGCGCGGCGGTGTCGCTTTCGACCATGTCGAATTTTCCTATCCCAGCCGACCGGGCGCAGCTACGCTCAAGGGCTTGACCCTGACGGTCGCGCCAGGCGAACGCGTTGCCGTGGTCGGCCCCTCCGGCGCTGGCAAGAGCACGCTTTTCTCGCTCATCCTGCGCTATTACGATCCGACTGCCGGCCGCATCCTGATCGATGGCGTTGACGTCCGCTCGGTGGATCCGATCGAACTGCGCGACCGCATCGCCATCGTGCCGCAAGATGTGACGATTTTCGCCGCCTCGATCTTCGACAACATCGCTTTTGGCGCGCCCGAAGCGAGCCGCGCACAGGTAGAAGCCGCCGCGCGCGCGGCGCAGGCCGAGGAATTCATTCTGAGGCTCGAAAACGGCTATGACACCGAAGTCGGCGAGCGCGGCGTCATGCTCTCAGGCGGCCAGCGCCAGCGGATCGCCATCGCCCGCGCCATCCTGCGCGACGCGCCGATCCTGCTGCTCGACGAGGCCACATCGGCGCTCGACGCCGAAAGCGAAAAATTGGTGCAGACGGCGCTGGACGGGCTGATGACCGGGCGCACCACCATCGTCATCGCCCATCGGCTCGCCACCGTGCTGAAGGCCGACCGCATTCTGGTGATGGATCAGGGCCGAGTGGTCGAAGAGGGAACGCATGCTTCGCTCTCCGCGCTGGGCGGCATTTACGCACGCCTCGCCCGGCTGCAATTCGGCGTGGAGCAGGATTCGCCCACCGACGCGCCGTTGCTCGCCGTCTCGGCAGGCGAATAAAACGACGAGGGGGCCTCCCGTCAGGCCCCCACGCTCCGGCCCGCCACGCGGCCGGAGAACAGGCAACCGCCGAGGAAGGTGCCTTCGAGCGCGTTATAACCATGCATGCCGCCACCGCCGAAGCCGGCGGCCTCACCCACCGCATAAAGGCCCGGGATTTCATGGCCGTCCGCATCAAGCGCCCGGGCCTTGAGATCGGTGTGCAGCCCGCCCAGCGTCTTGCGGGTGAGAATGTTGAGCTTCACCGCGATCAGTGGTCCGGCGGCGGGATCGAGAATGCGATGCGGTTTCGCGGTGCGCATAAGCTTGTCGCCGAGATAGGCGCGGGCGCCGCGGATGGCGGTCACCTGCGCATCCTTGTTGAACCGGTTGTCGATCTCGCGGTCGCGCGCCTCGATCTGCTGGCGGATGCGCTGAGCGTCGAGAAGCGGCGCATCCGTCAACGCGTTCATGCCGGCGACGAGATCCTCGAGAGTGTCGCGCACCACAAAATCCGCGCCCTTGTCCATGAAGGCCTGCACCGGTCCGGGCGGTTCCTTGCCGAGCCGCTTCAGCAGCAGCGGAATATCCTTGCCGGTCAGATCGGGATTCTGCTCGCTGCCCGACAGCGCGAATTCCTTCTTGATTATCGCCTTGGTGAGGATGAACCAGGAATGATCATGCCCGGTGGCGAGAATCGCCTTCAGCGTCCCGAGCGTGTCAAAGCCGGGCATATAGGGAGCCGGAAACCGGCGTCCTAGCGCGTCGAACCATAGCGACGACGGGCCTGGCAGGATCCGGATGCCATGATTGGGCCAGATCGGATCCCAGTTGCGCAGACCTTCAGTGTAATGCCACATCCGATCGGGATTGATGACGCTTGCTCCAGTCCCCTGTGCAATGTCGATCATCCGGCCATCGACATGGGCGGGCACCCCGGCGACCATGAAGCGCGGCGGCGCTCCCAGACGCTCCACCGGCCAATTGCGCCGGACGAGATCGTGATTGCCGCCGATGCCGCCCGAGGCGACGATGGTCGCGCCCGCCGAGATCTCGAAATCGCCGACCACCTCGCGGCTGCTCTTCTCGCCCCTGAGCACGGGATCGGCAGCCAGCACGCTGCCGCGCGCGCCTGTCACCACGCCATTGACGACGACAAGACTATCGACCTGATGGCGGAAGCGGAAGGACAAGCCTCCCTGTTTTTCCTGCTCGCGGG
This sequence comes from Rhizobium sp. SG_E_25_P2, assembly GCF_029892285.1. Classification (GTDB taxonomy): domain Bacteria; phylum Pseudomonadota; class Alphaproteobacteria; order Rhizobiales; family Rhizobiaceae; genus Rhizobium_E. The sequence continues at coordinate 171,967 of NZ_JARXVM010000010.1, read as the reverse complement.
CGCGGCGGACGAAGGGAGCGAGCACACCGGGGCCTGTACCCCAGGTCACATGAAAGCGCGGCACGGAATTGCCGTGACCGTCAGCGAGCGCGCCGCCGCGTTCCGCCCAGCCGACGACGGGGAACCAGCGCATGCCCTGCTGGTGCAGCCAGGCGCGCTTTTCTCCGCTGGCGAAATCGAGATAGGCTTCCGCCCAGAGCCGCGGCCAGAGATCCTCGGCGCGGTCGAAGGCGGCGGAGCCGAACCAGTCCTGTCGCGCCAGCTCGAATGTGTCGCGGATGCGCATGCGGCGCTGCTCGGGACTGTCGATGAAGAACAGGCCGCCGAGCGACCAGAAAGCCTGACCGCCCAGATTCTGCTCGCCCTCCTGATCGAGAACGATGACCTTTAGCCCCCGATCGGCGGCCTCAACGGCTGAAACGAGACCCGCCAGCCCGCCGCCGATCACCAAAACATCGCAATCCATGAAATCCTCCCAAACTTCGACGAGAAGTCTAGGACGGGATCACGGCGCGCGCAATCATTTATGACAGGTGATCAGATTAAGCCTTGGGGACAGGACGGTTCGCCACGTCGCGCAACGCTTTGTGGATATGCTCGTTGCCCGCCACGATCGTGCCGCTGCCGAAGATATCCGTTCCGCCATTCAAGTCGGAGGTAAAGCCGCCGGCTTCGCGGATCAACACGATGCCCGCCGCCATATCCCACGGAGAGAGACCTTCTTCCCAGAAGCCGTCCATGCGGCCGGCCGCCACGAAGGCGAGGTCGAGCGACGCTGCGCCCAGGCTGCGCAGGCCGGCGGCTTCGCCCATGACATGGCGAAGCTGGATCAGGTAGCGGCCATGCATGCCGTGGCCGAGATGCGGCATGCCGCAGCCAATGACGGAATCCGACAGGCTCTTGCGGGCCGACACACGCAGGCGACGGTCATTGACATAGGCGCCGCCGCCGCGCTCAGCCGTGAAAAGCTCGTCGCTGGCAGGATTATAGATCACGCCGGCGACCATTTCGCCATTGCGTTCGAGGCCGATGGATACCGCGAATTGCGGAATGCCGTGCAGGAAATTGGTGGTTCCATCGAGCGGATCGACGATCCAGCGATGCGAGCCGTCGGTGCCCTTGATCTCATCGCTCTCCTCGCCGAGGAAGCCATAGGTGGGACGCACCTTGAGAAGCTCTTCACGGACGATCTTTTCGGCCTTGCGGTCTGCCTGGCTCACATAGTTGCCTGGGCCTTTCAGCGACACCTGCAGGTTCTGCACCTCGCCGAAATCGCGGGACAGGGACTTGCCGGCCTTCAGGGCGGCCTGGACCATCACATTCAAGAGCGCCGAACGGGCCATAAGGGAGTTCCTTCAAAGTGAAGCGGCCCCGCAGACGGGGCCGTGCAAGAAGCAATCGGCTGCGGCCCAGGGGCGCGCCGATGAGATTGGCGGCCTCAAGACCACAAAACCCGGCTTTTTTCAAGCCTCTTGTCGCGCATGGCTCCCGCGCGCCGTCGTCAAGGTTAAGAGACGGACCGCGCGGTCAGCGGGCGCGGAACTGGTTGGCCCGGTGAATGGCTTGCTTCTGCTGCTCGTCCTCGATGCCGAGGAAGAAATCCTCGAGATCGAGATCGGCGAGCCCGGCCCGCCGCGACAGCACATACCATTTGGCCGCCTCGACCGGATCAGGCCGTGTGCCGATGGCGTTGACATAGAGATGGGCGAGCTTGTTCTGCGCCAGAACATGGCCGCGATTGGCGGCGCGCTTCATCCATTGAAAGCCGGTTTCATAATCGCGCGCGCCGCCCACGCCGTTGATATTCCAGACGGCGAGATCAAACAGCGCTGTGTCGAAGCCCGATTTCGCGGCCTTCAGCAGCCAGTCGCGGGCCGCAGCCTTCTTCCCGGCTTCGACCGGCAGGGCGACATAGATCTGCGCCAGCGCATATTCGGCGTCCGGCACGCCCTTTGCGGCGGCCTTCTCGTACCAGGGCAAGGCTTCCGCAAGACCCTCGGGACCGGGCTTGGCGGCGACGAGGATCTGGGCGACGTTGAACTGCGCCTGCGGATTGCCGCCCCGCGCCGCCTTCCACATCAATTCATCCGCCTTCTTCTTGTCGCGCGCAACGAGGTCGCCGTCCATCAGCATCAGGGCGTATTTGAATTGGGCGTTGGGATCGCCGGCGCGCGCGGCCTGTTCGTACCAGAACACCGCGTCCTTGGAGTTGCGGCGCACCCCGAAACCATTGTTGAGCAGTTCGGCGACCAGCGTCTGGGCGGCGGCCTCGCCTTTCTGCGCCTTGGGGAGCGCAAGATCCATCGCTTCAAGATAATAGCCGCGCTGATAGGCGCCATAGGCCTCGTCGACCTTGCCGGTAAACGTCTTTTCCGGCGGAAGATCGGGAAGCGCGGCGCCCATCCGCGCAAGCAGGTTCAAGCCGCCGGACGGCGCAATGTCGCTTTTCTGCGGCGAGTCCAGCGTCGGCAGCGCAAGGGCGTTGCCGGTCGGCGAAAGGCGATCATGCTTCATGGCGCGGCTTTCATCGCCGCCGCCCAGCATGCGCTTCATGACGTCGGACGACGCCGCCTGCCCACCCGGCGCGGCCGCCAGAAGCGCCGCCAGTCCCAGAAGTCCCGCCAGAAAAAATCTCGTCGCTGTCATGCGAACCGTTCAACCCTGTAAGCGTGGCGCTTTTTCGTCAAGAAGCGCATTGACTTCTTGCACGATCTGCGCGGCCCGGCCAGGCTCACCGAACACGGCGAGCCTGAGGGCTGCGAATTCCGCTCCGCTATCGGCGATCATCAGCACCGAGGCGGGATCGGTTCCGCCCATGACGATGCAGGGGATCTCGACCATGGAGGACCACCATTCCCCGAGCGCGACGTTCTTGGGATGCGCTTCCGGCTTGATGTCGCCGGTCGCCTTGCCGAAGAAGATGTAATCCGGCTGCGCCTCCCCGACTTCGAGCGCCTTGTGGCGATCCTGGGCATTGCCGCCGCCGACGATCATCTTGGGCGCGTGCTTCTCGACAGCCTCGGCGAGGGCCTCCGGGTTGGCCTCGATATGCAGGCCATCCGCCCGGACGCGGCCAGCAACCCGGCTGTCGCCGGCGATCAGCGCTGCGGCGCCAGCCTCCTGCACGACAGGAACCAGGGCCTCGGCAAGCTTCTGGAAAGCGCTGTCGTCGAGGCCATATTGCGGGATGATCACGGAGGCGACGTCGCCGCCCTTGAGCGCGTCGGCCATGACGCGGGCCGCCTCCTGCGGGTCGGCGATTTCGGGGGCGATCAAGACGAGGCGGCAGCGGTTTTCGACGGTCGACATGGACTTCCTGTTCTCGTTCTGCTCTTTTGCGGCGCGACGCGGCCGTGAGCCTCAGCATCTGCCATAACCCCGCGAAAGAAAACGATCAACATGCCCATGGATGCGAGCTTCTATTTCGTCGCCATTCCCGCCGTTCTCCTGGTGGGACTGAGCAAGGGCGGCCTGGGCGACGCGCTCGGCCTTCTGGGCGTGCCGATCCTCTCCATGGCCGTGCCGCCAGCGCAGGCCGCCGCCATCCTCTTGCCGATCCTGATCGTGATGGACATCGCCTCGCTGTGGATGTGGCGCAAGCACAATGCCCCCGGCCTCGTGAAGATTATGCTGCCAGGCGCGCTGCTGGGAATAGCCATCGGCTGGGCGACCTGGGCGATTGTGCCCTCCTACGTCATGCGGCTGATCATCGGCGTGATCGCGGTCACTTTCGCAGCGCGTTTCTTCCTCAACCGCTATGGTCCGCGCCGGCATGAGGAGACGCCGCCGCGACCACATGACTGGCGCCGCGCCGGATTCTGGGGAACGCTCTCGGGCTATGGCAGTTTCGTGGCCCATGCCGGCGGCGCGCCTTTCCAGGTCTATGGACTGCCGCTCAAGCTACCGCCGCGCGACTATACAGGCGCCGCAGTGCGCTTCTTCGCCATCGTCAACCTCATCAAGCTCGCGCCCTATCAGGCGCTGGGCCAGCTGGATTTCACCAATCTCGCCATCTCGGCCAGCCTGTTTCCACTCGCGCCGCTGGCGACGCTTGCTGGCGGGGCCATCGTGCGACGCATGCGCGTCGAGGTCTTCTACCCCTTCATGTACGCCATGCTGGTGATCGCCGGGCTGAAACTTTGCTACGATGGCGGCGCAGCGGTGTTGTCCGCTCTCGCTAGTCTTTGAATGCAATGCAGAAATTTTAGATGCAACGCACAAAAAAGACTTGTGAGACCTGAAACTCTGGCTTAGCTTTTCGCCAATGAGCGCAGATCCATTCGCAGCAATTTCAGATTCCAATCGCCGCTTCCTTCTCGAGGAACTGCGGAGAGCTCCGCGCACGGTCAATGAACTGGCAGCGCTTCTGCCGGTCAGTCGGCCGGCGGTGTCACAACATCTCAAGGCCTTGCTGGATTGCCACATGGTGACGGTCGAGAGCCAGGGAACGAAACGGATTTACGCGATCAACCCGCAGGGCTTCCAGAAAATCGGATTCTGGCTGGATCAGTTCTGGTCCACATGACCTTCTGGCGACGAGAGCGCAGGCGCGCCCCGTGCTGGAATGGGCCGCCTTGCGCGGCTCCCGAATTGACGCGATACGGATTTGCGGAAACGGGAAGGCGACCCTTCAAAGTGTGGGGGGATGGTCGAATCAATGGCGCGTGTTTTTACGCAGCCGTTCGATCTCGTCTTTGATTTTCAGCTTTTCTCTTTTGATCTTGCTGATGGTCGTATCGCCTGTGGCGGGATGCAGCATTGCGGAATGTAGTTCGGCTTCAAGGGCTCCATGCTTTTTTTCGAGCGTCTGAATATGAGCTTCTATTGTCATGGGCAGTTTCCTTTTGGTTCGGCCCACACCCGGCCATCCTCCGCCGGATGTTTCAGGCTGCAACACAAGGAGTCTGCCACGTAATCCCCTGTTTGTCGAAGCCCATTTCATCGGAAAGGAAAACTTCCCGTTACCGGATGATTCGTGTTAGGAGCGAAATCTGCCAAGTGGCGGGAATGCTAGCGCTTGCCGCTGAAGATAAGAGAATGGGGACGTGACCGAATGGCCGATCAGGAGCAGGCTGAGCTTAGATTGAATGCGGCGAGACTGCGGCAGGAGCACGAGGACTACGACGTGGCCATCAATGCGATGATCGCGACCGGCTGCGACGCGCTCCGGATCCAGCGCATGAAAAAGAAAAAGCTGGTGATCAAGGACAAGCTGAGCCAGGTCGAAGACCAGATCATTCCCGACATCATCGCCTGACGAAAGCCTGTTCATGACGCTCTCCAAGCCGCCCGTCGCCATCATCATGGGAAGCCAGTCCGACTGGGAGACCATGAAAAATGCAGCTGACACGCTCGATGCGCTCGAAATTCCCTATGAAGCGCGCATCATTTCCGCCCATCGCACGCCGGACCGACTGGTGAATTTCGCCAAGACCGCCCGCGACGAAGGCTTCAAGATCATCATAGCCGGCGCCGGCGGAGCGGCCCATCTGCCTGGCATGGCCGCCGCCATGACGCCCCTGCCGGTGTTTGGCGTGCCCGTGCAATCCAAGGCGTTGTCCGGACAGGACAGCTTGCTGTCGATCGTGCAGATGCCGGCCGGCATTCCCGTGGGAACACTGGCGATCGGCCGCGCCGGCGCGGTCAACGCCGCCCTGCTCGCCGCCGCCGTTCTCGCTCTGCATGACGACGAACTGGCCGATCGGCTCGACACCTGGCGCGAGGAACAGACCGCCTCGGTGGCGGAACATCCAGTGGATCTCTGACATGAACGCAAAGACGATCGGCATCATCGGCGGCGGCCAGCTCGGCCGCATGCTCGCCATGGCCGCGAGCCGGCTGAACTTCCGCACCCTCATTCTGGAACCTGCGCCCGATTGCCCAGCCGCCCAGCTCGCCAATGGCCAGATCGTCGCCGCCTATGACGACGAGGCGGCGCTGACTGAGCTTGCCGCGCGCTGCGACGTCGTCACCTACGAATTCGAGAATGTGCCGGTCGGAGCCGCCCGGCGGCTGGCCGAAAGCGTCGCGGTCTATCCGCCGGCCTTCGCGCTGGAAGTCGCCCAGGACCGTCTGACGGAAAAGCGCTATCTCAACTCCGTCGGCATCCCCACAGCCGATTTCCGCGCCGTCGACAGCCAGGCCGATCTCGAAGCCGCCTTGGCGGAATTCGGCGGCAAGGGCGTGCTCAAGACGCGCCGGATGGGCTATGATGGCAAGGGGCAGATCCTGTTCCGCGAGGGCGACAGCCCTGAGGGCGCGTTCGACACGCTTGGCGGGGCGGCGCTGATCCTCGAAAGTTTCATCGCCTTCGAACGCGAGATCTCGGTGATCGCCGCGCGCGATGCTGAAGGCGTCGTCGTTTGCTTCGACCCGGCCGAAAATGTCCATCGCAACGGCATTCTGCACACATCCACTTTGCCCGCCGCCATTGACGACCATGTCGCAGCCCAGGCCCGCGACGCCGCCGAACGGCTGCTTGCTGGGCTCGACTATGTCGGCGTGATCGGCATCGAATTCTTCGTCGGCCAGGGCGGCGCGCTGATCGCCAACGAAATCGCGCCGCGCGTGCACAATTCCGGACACTGGACAGAAGCCGCCTGCGTGATCTCGCAATTCGAGCAGCATATCCGCGCCGTCGCCGGCCTGCCGCTCGGCGATCCCGCCCGTCACAGCGACTGCGTGATGCAGAACCTGATCGGTGACGACATTCATAGCGTGGAAGAATGGGCGCGCCAAAAGGACGTCTATATCCATCTCTATGGCAAGACCGAGCCGCGGCCGGGCCGCAAGATGGGCCACATCACCCGTCTCACCGGTCCCGCGTCGCGATGACCGAACCGCTGCCGCTGTCGCGTGAACCCGTTTACGCGCAGCGGCGTTTCCGGTCCGCTGGCGTCTTTGCTCAGGGCGACAAGCGCTTCAAGCTGATGCTGATCAGCGCCGAGGTCGCCAACGCGCCCTACGCGGCGCGTCCCGACATTGTTGAAGCTGCAAAAGCCTATTGCGAAACGCTGCTGTCCGACATGGACGCAACCCCGCATTTCGACGTCGGCTCCGTCATCCTGCATGATGGCGAGGCCTCGGCCAACAACTGGCTTCTGTTCGACTGGTGGATCGAGGGCGGCATCGGCTGCCGGATCATGTCGCGCTCGATGAAATCCAGGCCTCTCGAATTCACCCGCGTGGAGGGTCCCTTCGCGGCCTGCGTCTGGGAGGCTGTCGTTATCGAGCATGAGCGCAAGGCCTGGAAGCGGCAGGCGCTTTCCGGACCTCGCAGCCTCGACGCCTATCTCGACGACTTTCTTGCCGATGGGCTCCACTGACGGCCTCGCGCCTTCTTGCCAAGAATGGCGTTTTTGTGACAGGGTTCGCAGCCACAAAATTCGGAGTTTCCCATGACGCTGCGTCGCAGTTTCCTAATCGGTCTTGCCGCCCTTATCGCCGCCCCGTTCGCCGCGCAGGCGGCTGAACTGCCTGATCTCGGCGGCCGCAAGGTGATCGTAGTCACTGAAAACGCCTATCCGCCGCTGCAATTCGTCGATCCCAAGACCGGCAAGCAGATCGGCTGGGAATATGACGCCATGGACGACATCGCCAAGCGTCTGAACTTCAAGGTCGAATATCAGAACACCTCCTGGGACGCGATGATCCAGGCCGTGTCGGACGGTCAGTACAATATCGGCATGACCGGCATCACCATCAAGGAAGACCGCAAGGCGAAGGTCGACTTCTCCGAACCCTATATGCGGTCGCAACAATTGATGCTGGTGCGAGGTGATGAGACCCGCTTCACCGACGCCAAGAGCTTCAAGGCGATGGAAAGCGGCCTGGTCGGCGCGCAACCCGGCACCAGCCCGTTCTACACCGCCGTTTACGAAGTTCTCGACGGCAATGAACAGAACCCGCGCATCAAGCTGTTTGAAACCTTCGGCGCCACCGTTCAGGCCCTGAAAGCCGGCGACGTCGATCTCGTGCTCACCGACAGCACCGCAGGCAAGGGCTATGTCGACGCCTCCAACGGCGCCCTGAAGATCGTCGGCGAGCCGCTCGGCACCGAGGATTTCGGCTTCATCTTCCCCAAAGGCTCCGATCTCGTCGCCCCGGTCAACGCCGCGATCGCCGCGATGAAGGCAGACGGCACGATGGACGCGCTCAACAAGAAGTGGTTCCTCGACTACAAGATGGGCCAGTAAGTCATCCCCGATGGCGACAGCCCCCACGAATGAACAGGCGGGCGCGACCGATTTCCCATGGTGGTTGGTCGCGCTCGCCGTTATTGGCCTCGGCATTGGCGGCGTCATCGTCGCCAACGACCTTTACACCCAGGTCTTCACCACCATCGCCAAGGGGCTGGGGGTCACGATCTTCGTGACGCTGGCCGGCTTTACGCTGGCCACGCTGCTCGGGCTCGGAATGGCGCTTCTCGGCCTGTCCGATTCCAAGGCGCTCCGGCAGATCTCCCGCTTTTACATCGAGCTCATCCGCGGCGTGCCGGTGCTGGTGCTGTTGTTCTACATCGCCTTTGTTGGCGCGCCCGGCTTCGTCGCCGCCTGGAACTGGCTGACCGCTCCGCTTGCGACAGCAGGCCTGATCGAGCCGATGATGGTCAGGGACGTGTCCTTGATGTGGCGGGCCATCTTCGCCCTGATGATCGCCTATTCCGCCTTCATCGCCGAAATCTTCCGCGCCGGAATCCAGTCGGTGGACAAGGGCCAAGTCGAGGCGGCCAAGGCGCTCGGCCTGTCGCGCAGCCAGCGCTTCCGGCTGGTGATCTTTCCGCAGGCGCTGAAAGTGATCTTTCCGCCGCTTTCCAATGACTTTGTCGCGATGGTCAAGGATTCCTCCCTCGTCTCCGTGCTCGGCGTCGCCGACATCACGCAGATGGGCAAGGTCTACGCCTCCGGCTCCTTTCGCTTCTTCGAAACCTATTCGATCGTCGCCTATATCTACCTCGTTCTGACCATCGGCTTGTCGCTCGGCCTGAGGCGGATCGAAAAGGGCCTTCGCGAGCGAAACGCAAGTTGAACAACGCGGGTTAGATCCCGGCAGGAACTTACAGCCTCTTCCGCAAGTTACAGTCCAGAGCCCGTCAATCAGGACGAGCCGACTGTATCCGGGAGAGATCCATGAGCGAGAACAACTTGACCCGCGACCCCGCGTCGCGGCAGCAAACCGGCCAGGGCTCCCTGGTCGGCGAGCAGGCAAAACCGTCCGACGCCGCGTCGGCCCCCAGCTTGGGCGACATCAAGCGCCAAGCGACGGAAGATCTGGGCGCGGTTCGCGAAGCAGCAGCCGCCAAGGTCGAAGAGGCGAGCGACAAGGCCGCCGAAATGGCGAACGAGCAGAAGACATTCCTGGCCCAGCAATTGTCGAACTTGGGCGAGGCGCTCGAGCGCACCGGCCGCGACATGCAGAGCGGCGACGGCGCCGCCATGGGCCGTTATGCCGGCGACATGGGATCCAGCATTCGCAGCTTCGCCTCCGATATCGATGGCCGCGACATGGGCGAGATCGCTGCGATGGCCGAAGATTACGGTCGCCGCCAGCCGCTTGCCTTCCTTGGCCTTGCCGCAGTCGCAGGCCTTGCCGCCAGCCGCTTCGTGACCGCCTCCGCCCGCCGGCGAGACCGGGAAACGCAAGCCAACCAGTCGATGAAACCGACCCCGGGCCTCGACCGCCGCGACAATTCCGCCACGCTCGCCGACACCACCCTCGCCAGCACGCCATTCTCAGGAGATCGCGCCAATGTCCAATACTGATAATCGACCGCTGACCGAACTGGTGTCTGGCCTTGTCAGCGATATTTCCAGCCTGTTCAGGAAAGAAATAGCGCTCGCAAAGGCCGAAACCTCGGAAAAGATCTCCCACGCCATGGGCGGGGTTGAAATGCTGGCGATCGGCGCCGTTTTCGCCATCGGCGCCGTTGGCGTGTTGCTATCGGCGTTGGTGACCGGCCTGGGCGCCTTTTTCATGGCGCAAGGCATGACAGAGCCGAACGCCAATTCTCTGGCCGCCGTAATCGTCGGCGTTGTTGTGGCCGTGGTGGCCTGGCGCCTGATGGCGAGCGGCCTCAACACGTTGCGCGGTTCGGAACTGTCGCTTGACCGGACCACATCGTCGCTTCAGCGCGACGCCAATATCGTGAAGGAGAGACTCTAATGGCTCTGACAGACCGCAATCCCGCCGAGATCGAACGTGAAATCGACGGCGACCGCCGTCGCATCGAAGAAAAACTCGACGCCATCCAGGAGCGCCTGTCGCCGGGCCAGATGGTCGACGAGTTGCTCGGCTATGTGAAGACAAGCGGCGGCGCCGATTTCGTCAACAATCTCGGCCGCTCCGTCAAGAACAACCCCATGCCGGTGGCGTTGATGGGGGTCAGCCTGGCCTGGATGATGGCGAACCAAGCCATGCCGACCTCTTCTGAACGGACCATGACGCGAAACCATGACGACAGCGTCGATGAAGCGTTTTATCCATTGGCGCCCATCACGGGTTCGCTGCGCCGGGTAGGTCCGCCGTCCATCGAAGACGATTCGAGCTACAGCCATTTCACCGACGACGCCGGCAAGCGCTTCCGCGCCCTGACCGACGCGACCGGGCGCCGCGCCGGTCATTTCATCGATGAATCAGGCGAGACCTATCGCGGCTTCGCCGACGCCGCCGGCAAACAGGTCTCGGATATCCGCGACGAGGCCGACCGTTTGCTGGATGAGGCCTCCGGCTGGACTGCGGCGGCCTGGCGCCAGACCCAGCGACGCATGGCCGATATGGGATCCTCGATCAAAAGCGGCTCGGACGCCGCCTATCAGAGCCTGCACGACCAGACGGCGCGCATGGGCGACATGCTGACGCGGCAGTTTCGCGATCAGCCACTGGTGGGAGGCGCGCTGGCTTTCGCCCTCGGCGCGGCGATCGGCACAGCCCTGCCGCATACGCGCATCGAGGACGAAACGGTGGGAGATGTCGGCGACAAGGCGCGCGATACGCTGTCGCGCAAAACCTCCGACGCCATGGACGAGGGCGAACGCATCGCCGCCGAAACCTATCAAAAGGCTGCCCAGGTCGCTTCCAATGTCCAGGATGCGGCCCGAGACAGCGTTCGCGACAGCTTCAGTTCCAGCGAACGTCAGAACTCCCATTGATCGCGCCATTCCCGGCACGTTCTCACTTAGACCCGGCGTACGCGCCGGGTTTTTTCGCGCTTCCGAACCCATTAAAAAAGCGGCCTTGGCAAGGCCGCTTTCAGATGAAACGATAGATTTCCGGGGTTGCAGCCCGCAGCGGGCGCGCGCGGTCGCCTCAGCGCAAACCGAGAAACGACAGAATTGCGAGCACGATAACGACGGCGCCGACGAGCCAGATCAGGTTGTTCATGATGGTTTGCCTCCTGTTGATCACACGTGATGAACACGCGACAATGCTTTAGGTTCCCAATTGCAGCCCCGCATCCCGTTGAATCAGCGGATTCCCGCCTCGAGATTTTCCGCCTTGCGACCGACCGTGTCGGCGACGAATGCGCCGCGATCGCCCATGGGCTTCGGCGCGCCAGTGGTGGAATCGCGCAAGGTCTGATGTTCGAGTTCGGCATTGATTTCGGCGCCAAGGATCAGGATCATCACCGAGATCCATACCCAGATCATCACGCCGATCAGCGTGCCGAGAGCGCCATAGGTCGCGTTGTAATCGGCGAAATGCGAGAGGTAGTAGGAGAAGCCGAGCGTGGCGATCGTCCACAGAATGGCCGAGACCGCAGCCCCCCAGGTGATCCATCGCAATTTCGCGGGCTCCCGGCTCGGGCCGAAACGATAGACCAGCATGATCATGCCGCACATCACGATCAGCGCCAACGGCCAGCGTAGAATCCTCGCAAGCAGTTCCAGCCAGCCGTCGAGCCGCAGAAAGGCGAGCACGACGGGGATGATTCCGACCGAGACGATCAACAGCGTCGCCAGAAGCGTGGCGACCAGCGTGAACGCCAGCGCGACGGCGTTGAGTTTGAGGATGCTGCGGCTTTCGGCCTCGCCATAGGCGACGTTCATCGCGTCAAACAGCGCTTTGACGCCGCTCGACGAGCTCCAGCGCGCCAGCGCGAAACTCGATGCGAACGCGAAACTCAGCGTCGAATTCTTCTGGGAGGACAGGCCCTGGAGTTGGTCGGTGATCAGCGCCATGGCGCCCGGCGGCAAAAAGTCAGAGAGGAAGCCCACCTGCGAAGCGATGGCGACTGGATCGGAAAAGAACCCGTAAATCGTCGCGAGAAGCGCCATGGACGGAAAAAAGGCGAGAAGCATGAAAAAAGTCACACCCGCCGCGATCAGAGAGATGCGGTCTTCGAAAATCGCGTAGAACACCCGCCAGACGACATCCTTCAGGCCGAGCGGAGGGATGTCATGCGGCGCTGCAGCGTCGCGTCCGCGTTCGGCTTCGTCCACCGGCCCCTGTGTTTCCGTCAACATGGCGGCTTTTGTATCGGTCATTTCTCATCCCTCCGCGGCGTCTGATCATCCTCTCCGGACAATTGCAGTCCATCGCGAATGTTCCCCGCCCCGGCCGTGGTTTCGCTCGGCAAGCAAAGAATTGGCCCGGTCGACAGGCGCTCAAAACCAGCGGACCGACATCAGCGCATCATGGAATCAGCGCATGAAATTCCCGTCGGCAAGCGGAACGAACAACCCGCTATCGGCATTTTGTGTCGCAGCAGCGTGGAGAGCGGGGTTAATGATCAATTGGTCGAATAGCGTGGAAATCGTGTTCAATCCCGCCCGGGAAATCCGGGTGATCTCCAATTTGCATGACGCCGCCCAATGCCTTTTGCACAGATGGCCGTCAAAGACCGGCAAGGCGTATTCCAAGGCGCGCACGGCATGCCTGAATGCGCTCGAAGGGCATATTCCCGCCTATTACGCCCGCGAAGCCTTCATAGCCGCCGCGACCGAGGCGAATATCCTGCGCAGCGCCTGAAGAGAACCGGATCACTCGGCGCCGGACTTGACAATTGTCGCTCCGGCGTTAGGCGAGACGAATGATTTTCTCCCACCGTCCGGAACCGTCATGCCCCATCGCGAAAAGACCTATGCCGCTCTGCTGTTCGACATGGACGGCACGCTTCTGAGTTCGATCGCCGCGGCCGAACGCGTCTGGTCGACCTGGGCGCAGCGGCGTGGCATCGACGTGGACGCCTTTCTGCCCACCATTCATGGCGTCCGCGCCGCCGACACGATTCGCAGGCAAGGGCTCACCGACATAGATCTTGAGGCCGAAGTCGCCTGGGTCGAGAGAGCCGAGATCGAGGATGTCGACGGCGTCGTGGCGATCGACGGCGTCGTTGATTTTCTCAACGCCCTTCCCGAAGACCGCTGGGCGATCGTCACTTCGGCCACCGTCGAACTCGCGACCGCGAGACTGGATGCGGCGGGTATCAAGCGGCCGAAAATCTGGGTGACGGCCGAGGATGTCACGCGCGGCAAGCCCGCCCCCGATTGCTTTCTGCTCGGGGCCGAGCGCCTCGGCGTCGACATCAAGGATTGCCTGATCTTCGAAGATGCGCCCGCAGGCATTCAAGCCGCAAAGGCTTCGGGCGCCGATCTGCTGGTGGTGACGGCGACGCATGCGCATCCGCAAGGCAATGGCCCCGCCATACCCCATTATCGCGACCTCTCGATTTCGGTGGAGGAAAACGGCAACGTGCGGATTTCTTGTTCCGCGTCCTGATAGATTCCACAAAAGATTTTCTTGGCGAAGCCCTCCTCTTTTTGTATGGAAGGTTCAGTGGTTCCGTAGCTCAGCAGGATAGAGCATCAGATTCCTAATCTGAGGGTCACGCGTTCGAATCGCGTCGGAATCACCATTTTCGCTAACATTGTGCTCGCACCCTTGGCTCCATGCACTGCTTATCGACGGAGACACTTGTTTTATGACCGACTCGCGTGTCATCCGCATGGCGGAGATCGAGATCGATCCGCGCGCTCTCGACGATTACAAGCGCTTGCTGGCCGAGGAAATCGATCTGTCGCTCGAACGGGAGCCTGGCGTCTTGCAGCTTGAGGCGGCAAGCCTGCGCGATGCGCCGCATCTGTTCCGATTGCTTGAGGTGTACGCCAGCCCGGAGGCCTATCAGGCCCATCTGAAAACCGAGCATTTTCTCGCTTACAAGGCTGCGACCGCCGCTATGGTCGTCTCTCTCAGACTGATCGAGGCGGACGCGCTCCGCATCGGAAACTCAAGCCGCAAAAGTTAACCAATCCCTAATAAACGGATTGACTCTTAACCTCTGCGAGTCTTCTAATTGAAGGCAACCAGGGAGCGCCATGATGGCCAACCAAGACGACGCCTATGAACAAGTGTCCCACAATATCGCCGAGAGCGATCGGCTCGCGTCTCGGCTATCGGCCACGATCGCCCATCTGAAGGCGCATGGCCAGGCTGTGGACACCGCCGAGCAGCAGCAGAAGCGGCATGTCGCCATGGCCGAAGCCTATCGCGCGCACAAAAAGATGCTGGAAGAGCGTATTCTGGCTCGACGCAGAAGTGAAACCGTCTGATCGGCTCAGTTGTTTGTAGGCTTCTGGTCAGCGCCAACACCCAGGTCATAGCGGATGCGTCCGCCGACGCGAATGCAGGTCTTGCCGCCGTCAACCGCGATATAGCCATCGCCATAGGTGGAACAAGGATTGTCCTGTGGCGCTGATGACGCGGAGGGATCGGCAGTCACGGCGTCTTCAGCGCGCGAAATGCCGCCGAATGCAACGATGATGGCGATTGCGACGACTAATCTCTTCATGACGCGCCTATCCTGTTGCGACCGCTCCCAATCTATCTGGGACGGGCTCCGAAGTCAGCAAGGACCAACCGGGAACATTTGCCACGATGCGGCATTTGTCCCTCATGACCAAGATCGAACCTCCCCAAAAGACCGAACGACGCGCCTCGCGGCGCATGATCGCCTTCGTCGTGACGCTGGCGATCTTCGCGGCCATGCTGGCCATACTTTATATCATGGTCGTTCATCCTGGCGCGCCGGCGCCCGGATAACGCGGCGGCGAATGCTCAGACGCCGCCCTGCCAGACCTTGATCGCCTCGATCGGATAGATCAGCATGATCACATTGAGGGTGAGATTGTCGCGGATGATGATGGCCGTGGCGATTTCCGCCGCAATGGCAAGGGCAATCGTGACCCGCACAGGTAGTTTCCAGGCGGCGAGAAAGCCCAGCGTCATCCACACCGTGTCCATTCCGGAATTGAGAATGGAATCACCCATGTAATCATAGGCCATGGTCGCAGAGCGATACCGCTCAATGATCAGGGGCGAGTTTTCCAGGAGTTCCCATCCCGCTTCGATCAAACCGGCAAGACCCAGCCTGATCGAGATCGGTGCGCGACGCAGGATGAGAAAGCCCAGGCCGTAGAACAGGAAGCCATGGATGATATGGCTCGGGGTGTACCAGTCCGAAATCTGCTGAGAATTGCCGGAGGAGTGAACCTCGCTTTCCCACAATTTCACCACCCCGCATTCGCACAGCCAGACCCGCCCCATCAGCCGCTCGATAACGACCTGGACGAGGATGATCAGCGCGATGAGAGCAAGACCGGGAAAAAGGTGACGTCGTGTGCTGCCGGACTCAGTCATCTTTCGCTTCCACCTGATGTTTCATGATCAGCGGCATCTGGCTGAGCGTGAACAGGAAAGTGATTGGCATGGTGCCCCAGACCTTGAATGTCACCCAGAAGTCATCGGCCGCCTTGGCGTCGGGCAGAAAATGAGCGTCGGCGCCGCGCCAGACGACCTCATTGAGCACCGCCAGAAACAGGAAAAAGAAGCCCCAGCGCCAGGTGAGCTTGGTCCAGCCTTCGTCATCAAGCTGGAAAGCGGAATTGAAGACGTAACCCAGCAGCGACCGGCCGAACAACAGGCCGCCCAGCAGCACCACGCCAAACAGCGTGTTGATGATAGTCGGCTTCATCTTGATGAATGTCTCGTTCTGCAGCCAGATCGATAGGCCGCCAAAGGCCAGCACCACCACGCCAGAGACCAGCGGCATGATCGGCAGCTTGCCCATGACAATCTTGGAGACGACCAGCGAGAGCACCGTCGCCGCCATGAACAGGCCGGTGGCGATGAAGATCGGCCCGCCCAGGCTCGCGAGCGGCGGATAGGCTTTCGCCAGCCGCTCGCCATAGGAATTGGCGAAGAAGAACACCAGGAGCGGCCCGAGCTCGAGTGCGAGCTTGATCACCGGATTTTCTTTGTGCGCGGCGGTCTTGCCATGGGTTTCGGCGGTCATGCGCCCGTCTCCTGTTGCGGCTGAACGCCTGCTTATTGTTTCTGCGTCTGCAGGCCGGCAATGGCCTCGGCGAAGTCTTCGGCGTCAAACGGTTCGAGATCGTCGACGCCTTCACCGACGCCGATGAAGTAAACCGGCAGTTTATGCTTGGCGGCGATGGCGACCAAAATGCCGCCGCGCGCCGTGCCGTCGAGCTTGGTCATGATCAGGCCTGAGACGCCCGCGACATTGCGGAAGATCTCAACCTGGTTGAGGGCGTTCTGACCGGTGGTGGCGTCGAGCGTCTGCAGCACGGTGTGCGGCGCGTCCGGATCGAGCTTGCCGAGCACGCGGACGATCTTTTCGAGTTCCGCCATCAGCTCGGTCTTGTTCTGCAGCCGGCCGGCGGTGTCGATGATCAGCACATCCTGGCCGGAGGCCCTGGCCTTTTCATAGGCGTCATAGGCGAGACCGGCCGCATCGGCGCCGAGCTTGGTCGAGACGATTTCGCAGCCGGTGCGGCTCGCCCAGATATGCAGCTGCTCGATGGCCGCAGCGCGGAACGTGTCGCCAGCGGCCAGCATGACTTTCAAACCGGCGCGGCTGAGTTTGGCGGCAAGCTTGCCGATCGTGGTGGTCTTGCCGGTGCCGTTAACGCCGACGACCAGGATCACATGCGGCTTGTGGCTGAGGTCGAGTTCCAGCGGTTTCGCCACCGGCTTCAGGACCTTGACGATTTCACCGGCCATGATGCGCGACACATCCTCGCCCGACACATCCTT
Source organism: Rhizobium sp. SG_E_25_P2 (assembly GCF_029892285.1). Taxonomy (GTDB): domain Bacteria; phylum Pseudomonadota; class Alphaproteobacteria; order Rhizobiales; family Rhizobiaceae; genus Rhizobium_E. Next base: position 154,918 of record NZ_JARXVM010000010.1, on the reverse strand, counting down.
GCCATAGCGTTCTGATGACAACGTATCGGTGATGCGCAGCGCGGTTTCGACGCCGAGATCGGCGCGGATCAACAGGTCTTCCAGCTCTTCGAGCGTGTCTTCGTCCAGCTTGCGCTTGGTGAACAGCGCCGAAATCTGCGCGCCCAACTGGGCAGATGTGCGGGCGAGGCCCTGACGCAGACGCTCGATCCAGCTGAGCTTCTTGGCCGGCTCGGGCGCGTCAACCTCAGGATCGTCCGCGCCTACGACAGCGAACCCTTCCGGCAAGATGGGCTGGCTTGGCGCCAGCTCTTCCGAGATTTGGTCGGCTGGCTCGCCCGGCTCGATATACGGTTCGAGTTCGGGCGTTGCGTCCATAATGACCGCAGATTCGACCGGCTCGACAATGGTTTCTTCCACGGGCGTCGGTTCTGACGCAGGGGCGGCTTCGGCGACTGGGGTCTCAACCTCAAACTCAGCCGGCTTGGCCTTGTCCTCGGCCCCGTCCTTGCCGAAGCTGAACATCTTCTTGATGAAACCGAGCGCCATGGCTGATCCGGCTCGCCTTTTCAGGCGGCCGCCTCCTGAATTCTGTCTGCGACGAGATGCTTGCCGTTATGGCCCGTGACCGTGACCGTGGCAAGGCTGCGGGGCGACAGGCTCAAGCCGTCGCACAGCGTGAAATTTTCGGTATGCGCGAGACCGGTATTCTCGACGAGAATGGTCTGGCGGCTGCCGACCATGCCATCGAGATGAGCCTGATGCAGCCGCTCGCCGGCCTCGCGAAGACGCGCTGCCCGTTCCTTGACCAGCCGGCGATCGAGCGCCGGCATGCGGGCGGCGGGCGTTCCCTCGCGCGGCGAATAGGGAAACACGTGCAATTTGGCGATGCCGCACTCTTCCGCAAGACGCATGGAATTCGCAAACATCTCCTCGGTCTCGGTCGGGAAGCCGGCGATGATATCGGCGCCGAAGCTCATCTCGGGTCGCAGATCACGGGCGCGGGTCACGAAAGCGATCGCATCTTCGCGGCTGTGACGCCGCTTCATGCGCTTGAGAATGAGATTGTCGCCATGCTGCAGCGACAGATGCAGATGCGGCATGAAGCGCGGCTCTTCGGCGATCAGATCCCAGAGATGCTCGTCGGCCTCAACGCTGTCGATCGAGGACAGCCGCAGGCGCAGGATCTCGGGCACGTTTCTTAGGATCGATTTCGCCAGTTGTCCGAGCGTCGGCGCGCCGGGCAAGTCTGCGCCATAGCTCGTGGCGTCGACGCCGGTCAGCACGATCTCGCGATAGCCGTTCTCGGCCAGTCGTCTCGCCTGCTCCACCACCGCGCCCATCGGCACCGAGCGCGAATTGCCGCGACCATAGGGAATGATGCAGAAGGTGCAGCGATGGTCGCAGCCGTTCTGCACCTGGATGAAGGCCCTGACATGGCCGTCGATCACATCCACCATTTGCGGCGCGGTGGCGCGCACGCTCATGATATCGTTGACCTGCAATTTCTCTGACGCCGAAACGCCGAAATCGGGCAGACGGGCAAAGCTGTCCGCCTTCAGCTTTTCCTCATTGCCGAGCACGGCGTCGACCTCGGGCATGGCGGCGAATGTCGCGCCTTCGGTCTGCGCGCCGCAACCGGTGACGATGATGCGGGCTTGAGGATTGTCGCGGCGGGCGCGGCGGATCGCCTGACGGGCCTGACGCACGGCCTCGCCCGTCACCGCGCAGGTGTTGAAGATCAGCGCATTGTCGAGACCGGCCTTGGAAGCCTCGGCCTTGATGACTTCCGACTCATAGGTGTTCAGGCGACAGCCGAAAGTGATGACGTCGACGCCGGTCACTGGGCTGCAGCCTCCTGATCGCGCGAAAAAGCGCCGGTGGCGGGGTCGAGCATGCCAGACCATTCCCATTCGGCGGGACCGGTCATGACGACGTGATCGTTGGCGCGCCAGTCGATCGACAGCACACCGCCGCTCGGCATGGTTACATCGACCTGTCGATCGGTGCGGCCCGTGCGGGCGCCGGATACAGCCGCAGCGCAGGCGGCGGAACCGCAGGCCAGCGTCAGGCCGGCGCCGCGCTCCCAGGTGCGCAGATCCAGACAATGGCGTGAGGTCACGCGGGCGATGGAAATATTGGCGCGTTCCGGAAACATCGGATGATGCTCAAGCAGCGGACCGAATCTTGCGAGATCATAGTCCCAGACGTCACGGTCCACCCAGAACACAGAATGCGGGTTGCCCATGGAGGCGACCGACGGCGAATGCAGCACCGGCGCATCGATCGGCCCAATCTGCAATTCGATCCGACTCGTGTCATGAAATTCTTCTGACAGCGGGATCTTGTTCCAGTCGAATTCCGGCTTGCCCATATCGACGGACAGGAGCCCATCCTCGCGCTCCTCGCCGGTCAGCACGCCGGCGCGGGTGTGGAAGGTGAAGCTCTTCAGCCCGGTTTCGGCGGCCAGCGCCTGCACGACGCAGCGCATGCCGTTGCCGCAGGCCTGCGCTTCGGTGCCATCGCAATTGATGATGCTGACCCAGGCGAATGTGCCCTCGGCCTTGGGATCATGGATCGCCATGATCTGGTCGAAGGAGGTGGCGGGATCGGTCGCGAGCGCGATGGCCGCTTCGGGCGTGACGCGATCCTTGCGGCCGCGCATGTCCGCCACCAGGATCTTGTTTCCCAGTCCGTTCATCTTGGCGAAAGGCGCATCTATGGTCATGGCGAAAGCCGCATCCTCAACAATTTGGCTCTATATGGCGGAAGCGCGGCCAAAAGGCCAGACTTTTCGCCTATTTCAGGGGAATGTCGACGCTTTCGCCGGGTCGCAAAGGCCGGAAACGCTCCCGTTCGACGCCGGCGGCGTCGAGCGCTTCCGATAGCGCCTCGAGCGGCGCCTCCACCGCTTCATTGGTCAACTGGAACGTGCCCCAGTGATGGCCGACGGCGTATTGAGCGCGTGCGAGACGCATGCCGTCGACCGCTTCGGCTGGATTCTGATGCTGGCCCTTCATGAACCAGCGCGGCTCATAGGCGCCGATCGGCAGAATCGCGAGACGAAAGCCGCCATGCTTATCGGCTGCGGCGCGATAATTAATCCCGTCGTGGAAGCCTGTGTCGCCGATATGGTAGATCGAACCTGATGGCGTGGAAATGACAAAGGCCGCCCAGAGCGCCATGCGCCGGTCGCGCGTTCCCCGCGCCGACCAGTGGTGACAGGGTTCGGTGTGGATAGTGAACGGTCCGAAATCGGTTTCGTCACCCCAATCCGTCGTTATAATTCGGGCGTTCGGGATTGCCTTGCGGATGATGACGTCATTCCCGAGCGGCGTAATGATTTGAGGATGATGCGCAGCCACGATCGCCTTGAGACTGGCGATATCCAGATGGTCGTAGTGATTGTGCGTCACCAGCGCCAGATCGATCTTCGGCAGGTCATCCAGACGAACGCCCGGCGGATTATGCCGCTTCGGTCCTGCAAACGAGAGTGGACTCGCCCGGGTCGAAAAGACCGGGTCGGTGAGAATGTTCAGTCCATGGGCCTGGATCAGCAGGCTGGCGTGCCCGATCATCGTCACCCTGAGATCCCCGCCTTCGACGCGCGCGGCGGGTTTGGCTCCGGCTGAGGGACTGGGATAGGCGTCGGGCCAGCGGGCGCGCTTCTCCCACCATTGCCATCGCAGCAGGGCTGCAAGGCCAAGCGGTTCGACGCCATGGGGATTGAAGAACCTGACGCCGTCGAAATGATCGCTTCGCGGCCCATCGTAATAAGGGTTCTTCTCACGCCGTCCGTCACTCGTCATGGGCTCGCCTCGCTTTGCAGGTTCTAAAGAGATAGAGGCTCGCCCCCGTCTTGCAAGGCATGGTCTTCCGCAACGATGCCGCTCGATCTCGCCTGCGACCCCGTTTGACCTTTGCGCGCGGCATCACTAAACGAGCATGACCGGCCACGACGACGAGGAAGCCATGATCGAGTACGAGAAGTTCATCTATCTGGACATGTACAAGACCGGCAGCAGCTATGTTGTGGCCTTGCTGAACCGCCTGGTTGCCGGAAAGCCGGTGCGCGCCTTCCGTCATGCGCCGCTGACCAAGGGCAGGCCCTTCTTCTGGAAACAGGGGAAATACGCCTTCGCCACCGTCCGCAATCCCTGGGACTGGTATGTGTCGATGTGGTCCTACTCTATCGAACAGCCCAATGTGGTCTTTTTCCGCGACGTACGGAAATCTCTCGGCGAAGACGGCGTCAACAGGCTGTTTGACCGGTCCAATCCGAAGGAATCCTTCCGGCTATGGCTGCGTTCGGTCAATGATCCCAGCTTCTTCAAAACGATCGAGACGGAAAACCCCTATGCGCATTCGTCGGTCAATCCGTTTCTCGGCTTCTACTCCTACCGCTTCCTGCGCGTGACCACGCCGCATCCGGCGCTTGCGCTGAACCGCGCCTATTTGTGGAACATGGATCGGGCCATCGCCCATCAGAAGCGCTGGGCGATCTATGACCATGTGTTCAAGAGCGAAACGCTGACGCAGGATTTTTCGACTTTCGTGCTCGAAAACATCGACCGTTGCGGTTTCAAGAAAAACGCCGAAGCGATCCTCCGGAAACACGCGCCGCAGCCAAAGAACACGTCGACGCGCACGCTCACCACCTATCGCGACTATTATGACGACGAATTGCGCGACCTTGTGGCCAGACGCGACCGCTTGATGATCGACCTGTTCGGCTACGAATTCTGATCAATCGCCGCAAGGCTTGACTTTTTCGGCGCGCTGATGTTTAAACCGCCGCATCTCACAGGTCTTTGCTGATCTGAGCAGCCGACCGGAACATCGTCCAACGATCGATTTCGGAGGTCAACACCCGACAGCGCGATGCGCCCTCGGGTGCTTTTTTGCTTGATCTCTTGTCAGAGAGCCTGGGGATGCCGATGTTCCGGACAACAGAGTTCGGACAAAAGGATGGTTGGATGTTTGAGAGCCTTCAGGAACGCCTAGGCGGCATATTGAACGGACTGACAGGGCGCGGCGCTTTGTCAGAGACCGACGTCAATGCTGCGCTCCGTGAAGTGCGCCGCGCGCTTCTGGAAGCCGATGTGGCGCTGGACGTCGTCCGCTCCTTCGTGGACCGCGTGCGCGAAAAGGCGGTCGGCGCCACGGTGCTCAAGGCGATCAAACCCGGCCAGATGGTCGTTAAGATCGTCCATGACGAACTCGTGGAAATGCTGGGCACGGAAAGCTCATCGGTCGATCTCAATGCGGCGGCGCCCGTCGTCATCATGATGGTCGGCCTGCAGGGCTCGGGCAAGACCACCACCACCGGCAAGATTGCGCTGCGCCTGACCAATCGCGAGCGCAAGAAGGTCCTGATGGCCTCGCTCGACACGCGCCGGCCGGCCGCGCAGGAGCAGTTGCGCCAATTGGGCGTCCAGACCGGCGTCGATACGCTGCCCGTGATCGCCGGCCAGTCGCCCGTCGACATCGCCGCGCGCGCCGTCCAGGCCGCCAAGCTCGGCGGTCATGACGTCGTCATCCTCGACACCGCCGGCCGCACCCATATCGACGAACCGCTGATGGTCGAGATGGCCGAGATCAAGCGGAAGTCGAACCCGCATGAAATCCTGCTGGTCGCCGATGCGCTGACCGGTCAGGACGCCGTCAATCTCGCCCGCAATTTCGATGAACGCGTCGGCATCACCGGCCTTGTTCTGACCCGTATGGATGGCGACGGGCGCGGCGGCGCAGCGCTGTCGATGCGCGCCGTCACCGGCAAGCCGGTCAAGCTGATCGGCTCGGGCGAAAAGATGACGGAACTGGATGAATTTCATCCCCGCCGCATCGCCGACCGCATTCTCGGCATGGGCGACATCGTCTCGCTCGTCGAGCGCGCCGCCGAAACCATCGACGCCGAAAAGGCGGCGGCCATGGCCGCCAAGATGGCCAAGGGCAAATTCGATCTCAACGATCTCGCCGAACAGCTCAAGCAGATGCAGAAAATGGGCGGCATGGGCGGCATCATGAGCATGATGCCGGGCATGGGCGGCATGAAGGACAAGCTGGCGGTGGCGGGCTTCGACGACAAGTCGATCAAGCGCCAGATCGCCATCATCTCCTCGATGACCAAGGCCGAACGCGCCAATCCCGACATTCTCAAGCATTCGCGCAAGAAGCGCATCGCCGCTGGCTCCGGCACCGACGCCGCCGAAATCAACAAGTTGCTCAAGATGCATCGCGGCATGGCCGACATGATGAAGGCGATGGGCGGCGGCAAGGGCGGCGGCATGATGAAACAGATGATGGGCGGACTGGCCAACAAGATGGGTCTTGGCGGCATGGGGGGAATGGGCGGCATGCCCGACCTCTCCAAGCTCGATCCCAAGCAACTGGAAGCGCTGGCCAAGCAGGCGGAAGCAGCAGGCCTCAAGCCCGGCGGCGTACCGGGTCTCGGCGGACCTAAGCTTCCCGGTCTGGGCGGCGGTTTCCCCGGCCTTCCAGGCCTGCCGAAGAAAAAGTGAGGTTTGAGCCGTGACAGAAGCCGATGTGAAAGCCCAACTCGCCCAATATCGCCAGTCGATCGACAATGTCGACGCCGCGCTCGTTCACATGCTCGCCGAGCGCTTCCGCTGCACCAAGGCGGTTGGCGTGCTCAAGGCGACCTACAATCTGCCGCCGGCCGACCCGTCGCGCGAGGAATACCAGATCAACCGTCTCCGGCAGCTTGCCAAGGACGCCGATCTGGACCCTGATTTTGCCGAGAAATTCCTGAATTTCATCATCAAGGAAGTGATCCGGCATCATGAGGCAATCGCCGCCGATCTCGGCGGCAAAGAGACTGCCGCCTCCTGAGGGAAGCGGAACCACCATCTAGAGACATCCAAGGAGAAAAACATGTCCCTGAAAATTCGTCTGGCCCGCGGCGGCTCCAAGAAGCGTCCTTACTACCACGTCGTCGTCGCCGACGCCCGCTCGCCCCGCGATGGCCGCTTCATCGAGAAGCTCGGCTCCTGGAACCCGATGCTCGGCAAGGACGACGCCAACCGCATCGTTCTCGACACCGACCGCGTCAAGCATTGGCTCGACAACGGCGCCCAGCCGACCGACCGCGTGCTGCGCTTCATCGCTGACGCCGGCCTCGGCAAGCGCGACGCCCGCAACAATCCGGAAAAGGCTCAGCCGGGCAAGAAGGCCGTCGAGCGCGCCAAGGAACGTGCTGCCAAGGCCGAAGCGGCCGTCGCAGAATAATTCGGCTTCGCCGACATTCGAAAGCCCTCGCGCGAACCCGCGCGGGGGCTTTTCTTTGCCGGCGCTTAGGCGTTATTGAAAAGCTTCGGGCGCATAGCCGCCCCGGCGACAACCACGATCTCCAGCGAGGTGACCATGGCCTTGGGCAACAAGAAACTCGAAAATCCCTTGCTGATGGGCGTCATCGGCGCTGCGCAGGGCCTGCGCGGCGAGGTGCGGGTCAAATCCTTCACCGAGGAACCCGTCGCCATCGGCGAATATGGCACGCTCTATGGCGAGGACGGCAAGCCCTACGAGATCCTGGATATCCGGCCGCATAAGGAGATGGTGGTCATCCGCTTCCGCGGCGTCAATGATCGCAATCAGGCCGAAGAGCTGCGCGGGATCGAACTGTTCGTCGAACGGGACGCGCTCGATGACGAGGATCTCGACGACGACGAATTCTTCTATGCCGATCTCGAAGGACTGGAAGCGCGCGACGCCGAAGGCAACGCCTATGGCGTGGTCAGCGGTATCTTCGATTTCGGCGCTGGCGACATTCTCGAATTGTCGCAGGAAGGCAAACGCGCCCAGTTGATTCCCTTCTCCGAGGCAGCCGTGCTCGAAATCGATTTGGAGGCCGGGGTGCTGCTGATCGACCCGATCGCCGCCGGTCTCGTCAATCCGGATGGCGATGACGAGCCCCGCGGCGAGGACCGCGGATGACGTTCAACGCCTCGATCCTGACGCTCTATCCGGAGATGTTTCCCGGCTATCTCGGCGAATCCCTGTCCGGCAAGGCGCTGGCGCGCGGCGACTGGTCGCTGGAGACGATCCAGATCCGCGACTTTGCGACCGACAAGCATCGCAGCGTCGATGACACGCCCGCCGGCGGCGGCGCCGGCATGGTGCTGAGGGCCGATATTCTCGCCAGGGCGATCGACTCGGTCGCCGCCGATACCAGGCCCCGCCTGCTGATGAGCCCGCGCGGGCGTCCGCTGACGCAAGCGAAAGTGCGCGAACTCGCAAGCGGCGACGGCGTCGTCATCGTCTGCGGTCGCTTCGAAGGCGTGGACCAGCGGGTGATCGACAGCCGCAGGCTCGAGGAAGTGTCGATCGGCGACTACATCCTCTCGGGCGGCGAACCGGCGGCGATGATCCTGCTCGATGCGGTGATCCGCGTCCTGCCAGGTGTGATGGGCAATCCGCTGTCGGGAACGCATGAAAGTTTCGAAAACGGGCTTCTCGAACATCCGCATTACACCAGGCCGCAGACCTTCGAAGGCGTCGACATTCCCGACATCCTCACCTCCGGCAATCACGCCAGGATCGAAGCATGGCGGCGCGAACAGGCGCTGACACTCACCACCGAGCGGCGACCCGATCTCCTGCCCGCTCAGCCCGTGAAAAAGTAATAGATCGACAATCCGAAGCCGCAGGCCACCACCAGCCAGCGCAACAGCGCCTGCGGCGCGCGCTTGGCGAAATGCACGCCGGCATAGCCGCCCAAAGCAGCCGCCGGCAGCATGATGGCGGCATGCGTCCAGGCGACCGCGTCAGCCGCCGAAAAGACGATGATGGCGACCAGCGCAATGACGATGGCCAGGAAATTCTTGATCGCATTCAGCCGGTGATAATCGCCGCCCATGGCGAGCCCCAGCGACGCCAGCATCATAATACCCATGCCGGCCCCGAAGAACCCGCCATAAAAGGATGTGGCCGCCTGCACCGCAAGGCCGACCACGCTGGGCGCATGCCGGTCGCCGAGATGCTTGGGGCGCAGCCAGGGTCCGGCTGCGAAGACGATGGTCGCCGCGAGCAGCAACCACGGCACCACACCGCGAAAATCCGCATCGCTCAGCGACATCAGGAACAGCGCGCCGAACAGGCTGCCGACCAGCGACACGATCCCCAGCGCGAGCGCGCTGCGCCAGAAGCGCCTGATATCCTTGAAATAAGCGAGCGTCGAGGTGATGTAGCCCGGAAATTGGATGATCGAAGAGGTCGCGTTCGCCATCACCGGCGGCAGGCCAACCAGGGTCAGCACGCCAAAAGTCAGAAATGTGCCGCCGCCTGCCACAGCATTGACGGCGGCGGAGAGAAAACCTGCGGCGAACATAAGGACGAGCGTGGCGAGGGACATCGTGGCGTTCCGGATCTTATGGCGCGGGCGTCACAGCCGGGCCTCGACTTTTTCACGTTCAAGGGGTGACAAACGCCCGGTTATGCAGTATGTGCGCGACCGGAATGGGTTAAACCCATCAACCAGCAATGAAAGGCAGACGTATCCGCTCCCGCCCGAAAGGGCAAGCGCTGGAGGTTTCGACCAAAGGCGGATTGAGAGCGCTCTGGCTGTCAAAACACAAACGAGGTTGACTATGAACATTATCCAGCAGCTGGAAGCCGAACAGGCCGCCAAGATCGCCGCCAAGCGCACGCTTCCCGACTTTTCTCCGGGCGACACCGTTCGCGTCGACGTCCGCGTCGTCGAAGGCACGCGCACCCGCGTGCAGGCCTATGAAGGCGTCTGCATCGCTCGCTCGGGCGCCGGCCTGAACGAAAGCTTCACCGTCCGCAAGATCTCCTATGGCGAAGGCGTGGAACGCGTATTCCCGGTCTACTCGCCGATGGTTGAAGGCGTCGAAGTGGTGCGTCGCGGCAAGGTTCGTCGCGCCAAGCTTTACTACCTGCGCGATCTGCGCGGCAAAAAGGCTCGCATCATCGAAAACACCAGCGTTCGCGCCCGCAAGCTCAACGACGGCGTCCGTCAGGCCCAGCAGGCTGAAAAGGCTCGCGTTGAAGCTGAAAAGATCGCCGCCGCCCAGGCTCTGGCCGCCGAGAAGGCCGCCGCCGAAGCTGCTGCAGCCGCCGCTGCTGAAGCTGCAGCCGCTGAAAAGGCCGCTGCGGAAGCCGCCAGCGAATAAGCCTGTCTGTTCAGACGATTTGAGCGGCGTCCTTCGGGGCGCCGTTTTTGTTTGTCGGCGCCATTTTCCGAAGCGCCAATTGTGGACAAATTGCATAGTCGAGCCCGGTATTCGGTCTTGCAGCCCTTTCAATCCAAGGTTACATCACAGGAATTAACCTGTGGAGTTTCAATGCGTATCTTCAATATCTTGGGCTATTTGGCGATTTGCGTGTCACTGGCTGCCTGCGTTCAAAGTGACAAGGACCTGAAGCAACTGCGGGCCGATATGAAAAAATACCCAGACGCAGTGGCCGCCGCGCAAAAAGACTGTGTGCGTAACCTTACTTACTGGGATTTGGACACCAAGACGAACGCGGCAATTTATATGCGAACAAGCAAGGCCGATTTGCCCAAGACGGCTTGCCGCCGCATTTTGAAGGCCTTGGCGTCAAATAGTCTGCAGGCGTCTGATTTCGTTGCCCTCCGACGTGACGGCCGATTTACGCCGCGGATGATCGCAGCGCTCAGAAACGGCTGAGACTGTGTATTCCCGCATCAGCAGCCGCTTGTCCTTGCCGCGCTCAGGCGACCGGGATAGATACGACTATTCAATTTATCAGGCGAAGCGGCCGGCATGACGAGAAGCATCACTATCCTCGGAGCCACGGGCTCCATCGGCGTCAACACGCTCGATGTGCTGACGCAAATGGGGGCTCAGGACGAATTCGAGGTGGCGGCGCTCACCGGAGCGGGCAATATCGCGCTTCTCGCCGAGCAGGCCCGGGCGCACAAAGCCAAGCTGGCCGTCACCGCCGATGAGGCCCGCTATCAGGATCTCAAGGACGCCCTGGCAGGGACGGACATCGCGGTCGCGGCCGGCAAGAGCGGCTTGATCGAAGCCGCCGAGATGCCCGCCTCAACGGTGATGGCCGCGATCGTCGGCACCGCCGGGTTGGCCCCTACCCTGGCTGCGGCGCGGCGCGGCGCCGATATCGCGCTCGCCAACAAGGAATGCCTGGTGTCAGCGGGTGAATTGTTCGTCGGCGCCGTCAAGGCCGGCGGCGGGCGTCTGCTACCCGTCGACAGTGAACACAGCGCCATTTTCCAGTCGCTTGATCCCGAACGCCGCCATGCGGTGGAGCGGGTGATCCTGACCGCGTCGGGCGGCCCCTTCCGCACATGGAGCCGCGAGCAGATGGCTGGCGTGAGCGCCGACGTCGCCCGCGCCCATCCCAACTGGTCGATGGGCTTAAAGATCTCCATCGGCAGCGCCAGCATGTTCAACAAGGCGTTGGAAGTGATCGAGGCCAAACATCTCTTCGATCTAGAGCCGCATGAGATCGAGGTGATCGTGCATCCGCAATCGATCATTCATTCAATGGTCGGCTATCGCGACGGCTCGATTATCGCCCAGCTCGGCGCGCCCGACATGCGCGCGGCGATCGGCTATGCGCTGGCCTATCCCGACCGCCCTGCCCTCAATGTGGAGCGGCTCGATTTCGCCAAACTGGCGCGACTGGATTTCGAAGCGCCGGACGAGGTTCGCTTTCCCGCGCTCCGGCTCGCCCGCCTGGCGCTTATGCGCGGCGGGATTCAGGCGTTGGCGATGAACGCCGCCGAGGAAACCGCCTTCCACGCCTATTGCGACGGCGGCATCGGCTTTCTCGACATGGCCGACATTGCCGAGGCGACGATGGAGGCGATGGTCGACTGGCAGGCCGCCGCGACGATCGAGGATGTGTTTGCGGCCGACAACGAGGCGCGCCGGCGCGCCGGCGATCTCATCGCCCGCAAGACGGGCTGATCTCAGCCATAGATCGCCTGAACGATCTCGTCGGGATAGCGGCCCGTACAGCCTTCGAGCGCCGTGTTGGTCACCGACAGACCGGTGATGCGATTGACCGGGTCGATGAACCAGTTGAGCCCGTAGACGCCGCCCCAGCGCACCGTGCCCTCCGCCTGCGGCGTCATCGCCAGCCGACGATCCGTCACCAGCGCCCCGACATAGGTGAATTTGCGGCCAGATTCCGCCTCGATGCCGCCGATCTGGTTCGACAGCGCCGCTCGCGCGGTCTCCGGCGACAGAATGTCGCCGCCGCCCCGCGCCAAGGTCTCGAGGAAGGTCATGACATCCGGCGCTGTTCCCGCCATGCCCGCCCCGCCGGACTGAAACGCCTTGGGATTGAAGATCCGGCCGGGCGAGAAGGTCAGCGTCCAGCCTTCGGTCTCAGGCGGACTATAGGGATCGGGCATGCGAATAGCCTGGGGATGCCCATCCGCATAGGCGACCGCCAGGCGCGCGGGATCGGTGACGTGAAAACGGCAGTCTGATAGCCCGAGTGGATCTGCTACATAAGCGCAGACCGCCTCTTCTAGCGTCGATCCGTGGACCGTCGCGATCACCGCCCCGAGAATATCGGTGGCGTAGGAATAGAGCCACTGGCTCCCCGGCTCGAAATGCAGGGGAATGGCGTTCAACCGCGAGAAGTTGGCCTCGTAACCAAGATCGGTGTCGGCAAGGCCGCAATTGACGGCGAGATCGGCTGGCAGACGTTCCAGCGCGGGATCATAGGCGAGGCCTGCGGTATGGGTGAGCAGGTGATGAAGCGTGATGTCAGCCAGGCGCCCATCCGCCAGCTTCGGTTGGAACCAGGGCAGATGATCCCGGACAAGATCCCCGACCGAGATCAGACCGCGCTCCGCCATGGCGAGCGCGGTCGCGGCGACGAAGGGCTTGGTGACTGACGCCAGCCGGAAGATCGTGTCCATCTCAACCAGCCGCCCAGCCTCGCGATCGGCAAAACCGGCAGCGCGGCTATAGACGCGTTCGCCATCGCGACTGACCAGCACCACGCTTCCCGTGATGCGTCCTTCACTGATAGCGCGGTCGATCGCCTGATCGAGTCTGTGATCCATCGACATGCAAATACCCCCGAAACGAAACATGCGGACCATCTGTCGATGATCCGCATGTCAAATTCAAGCGATGGATTTAATCAGGCGACGGCGCGGGCCAGAGCGCAGCGCGCCCACAGCGAATGCAGCGAACCGACCAGATGCTCGATATCGCCGTCGGTGTGATAAGGCGCCGGCGTGATGCGCAGGCGCTCGGTCTTTTTCGGCACCGTCGGATAGTTGATCGGCTGGACATAGATGCCGAAATGATCGAGCAGCAGGTCCGACAACCATTTGCACTTGGCCGCATCCTTCACCATCACCGGCACGATATGGCTGGGATTGGAGAGATGCGGAATGCCGTTGGCGTCGAGCGCAGCGCGCAGCTTGCGCACCCGGTCCTGATGGCGGGCGCGCTCGAACGGGCTCGCCTTCAGATGCTGGATGGAGGCGAGCGCGCCAGCGGCGATGGCCGGAGGCAGCGAGGTGGTGAAGATGAAGCCGGAAGCGAAGGAGCGAACGAAATCGCACAGCGCATGCGAGCCGGTGATATAGCCGCCCATGACGCCGAACGCCTTGCCGAGCGTGCCTTCGATCACCGTCAGGCGATGCATCTGGCCGTCGCGCTCGGCGATGCCGCCGCCGCGCGGTCCATAGAGACCAACAGCATGCACTTCATCGAGATAGGTCATGGCGCCGAATTCTTCGGCGAGATCGCAGATCTGTTTGATGGGCGCGATATCGCCATCCATCGAATAGACCGATTCAAACGCGATCATCTTCGGCGCCTTGGGATCGGCGGCTTCGAGATGGGCGCGGAGATCGGCAAGATCATTGTGCTTGAAAATCACCCGCTGACACTTGGCGTGGCGGATGCCTTCGATCATGGAGGCGTGGTTGCCGGCGTCCGAGAATACGATCATTCCCGGGATCTTCGAACAGAGCGTCGAGAGCGTGGTCCAATTGGACATATAGCCGGAATTGAACAGCAGCGCCGCGTCCTTGCCATGCAGATCCGCGAGCTCTTGCTCAAGCAGGACATGGTAGTGATTCGTGCCGGAAATATTGCGCGTTCCGCCAGCGCCGGCGCCGCAGGAATCGATCGCTTCCTTCATCGCGGCGATGACCTTGGGATGCTGGCCCATGCCGAGATAATCGTTCGAACACCAGACCGTCACTTCCTGCGGGCCGTTTTCCGTGTGCCGAATCGCCTTGGGGAATTGTCCCGCGCGACGTTCGAGATCGGCGAAAACGCGGTAGCGGCCTTCCTGGTGCAGCCCATCCAGCGCTTCCGTGAAGAAGGCTTCGAATTCCATAATCATCTCCAGACTCTTAAGGTCTTTTGTGTTTGGAATCATTCCAAACGTCAACCCCTGCCCCCGCGAATCATGAGCTCCGCGTCGTTAGAACGCATCGTCATTCATATTCGCTAAAATACGCCTTAAAGCCATAAAAGCGAAGCCGCCTTGACTTACGTCAAGACGGCCTGTGAGCGGCATCCGGAGATGATTTTTAGAACTCCTCCCAATTGTCCCGAGCGAGCGCTGTGGCGCCGATGGACACGGGCGCGCTGCGCTGCGGCCTGGGGGGAACATGTTTGACGGCGGCTGGCTGGGATGCGCGTGGAGCCGGTTTGGACTGCAAGGCAGGCTTCGCCGCCGACCGGGCGCTGACCGTTTCCTTGGCGCGGCCGGTGCGGAACTCACCGAGCATGTCGTTGATTCGCACCGCCTCGTCGGCGAGATGATTGCTGGCGGCATTCGCCTGCTCCACCATCGCCGCATTCTGCTGCGTGCCCTGATCAATGACGGTCACCGAGGAATTGATGTCCGACAGCGCATTGGTCTGATCGCGCGCCGCCTCGTGGATGGCGTGAATGTGCTGGCTGATTTCGGTGACTTCATGGACGATTCGGCTCAGCGCTTCGCCGGTTTCGGCAACAAGCGCGACGCCGTTTTTCACCTGCTCGCCAGAATTGGTGATCAGGCTCTTGATTTCCTTGGCCGCCTTGGCGGAGCGCTGCGCAAGCTCGCGCACTTCCTGCGCCACGACCGCAAAACCCTTGCCCGCATCGCCGGCGCGCGCCGCTTCGACGCCCGCGTTCAGCGCGAGCAGATTGGTCTGGAAAGCGATCTCGTCGATCACGCCGATGATGTTGGAGATCTCCTTGGAGGAATTCTCGATGCCGCTCATCGCGGCGACCGCCTGGTCGACGATCTGACCGGATTGCTGCGCGCCGGCCTTGGCGCGGCCGGCGAGATCATTGGCCAAACCGGCGCGCTTGGCCGAATCGGACACGGTGGCGGTGATCTGCTGGAGAGCGGCGGCCGTCTCCTCGACAGAAGCCGCCTGCTGTTCAGTGCGCTTGGCGAGATGATCGGCGGAGGCATGAATGTCGCTGGCCTCGGTCTGGATATGAGAGGCCGAGGTCTCGATGCGATGGATAGTGCCTCCGAGCTCTTCCATGGCGGCGTTGAAGGCCTTGCCCATGGCGGCATAGGCCGGCGGCAGTTCCGAGCCGATGCGATGATCAAGTCTCTTTTCGCCGAGCGCTGCGATGGCCTGGCCGAGGACTTCGGAGACCCGTTCGGCTTCGTTCAGCGCCTGCTGCTGCGACGCTTTGAGCGCGGCTTCTTTTTCTTCAACATAGACCGAGATCGCCAGATCCATGTCGAGGAACACCGCCTTGGCGAGGCTGCCGAGCATAGAACCGAGTTCATCGGCGTCCAGCCCCTTCTTGCCGAACAGGCCGTTCTTCGGCGCATGCGCCTTGACCGCTTCCTTGAGCAGGTGATCGAGAATCATCGCATAGCCGCCGATATACCATTGCGGCTCAAGTCCGATCCGGGCATGCGCCATGCCGATCGCGCGGACATTGGCGGCGTATTTTTCGGTGAAGTCGCCCTTGATAATACTGGTCCAATGCCCGACCTGAGCGCCCTTGGCGGCGGCCATATGCTGATCGGAAGAAAAATGACGGCTGGTCTCGGGCGTGCGTTTCACAGTCGCGTAAAATGTGTCGAGCGCTTTGGGCAACTCCTGCTCGATGACTTCGCGAAGGGCGCCGAGCCGCGCCTTTTCCGCCTGTCCGAGTTGCATGAATTCCAGACGGCGGTCGATGTTGACTGCGGCATTCCCTTGGAGAGACGAGGTCATCGAAATTTCCTGAAAGCATTCCCGAACCCGGCGCGCATCATGCAGCCGAGCGGGCTCATGGTCGACTTCATTGTCGAACCCGGCGTCCTCAAATTCTTACGAATAAAAGAATAAACACTTGTTAAATGCCAAGACACCGCAGCCCCAAAATACCAGTGCTGCGGCGTCCTATTTTGATCCAGTACGATCAACCGGCGGCGATGACCGCCCGCTTGGCCATCACGCGCACCAGATTGGCGCGATAGGCGGACGAGCCGTGAATATCGGCCATCATCAGGCCTTCGTCGACGTCGGCGTTCCCGACCGCGTCAGGCGACCAGTTGGCCGCAAGCGCCGCCTCCATGCCGGCGTGGCGGAAGACGCCATTGGAGCCCGCGCCCGTCACCGCCACGCGCACGGCGCCCGAGGCGGATTTCGCCACGAAGACGCCAGCCATGGCGTAGCGCGAGGCGGGGTTGGCGAATTTCGAATATCCCGCCTTGGCCGGCGCTTCGAATTCGAAGGCAACAATGAGCTCTCCATCCGACAGCGCCGTCTCGAACATGCCGCGGAAATAGTCGTCTGCTGCGATGCGACGCTTGTTGGTGACGACGGCAGCGTCGAGCGCCAATACGGCGGAGGGATAATCCGCCGCCGGATCGTTGTTGGCGACCGAACCGCCCATCGTGCCCATGTGACGGACATGCGGATCGCCGATCATGCCGGCGAGCTGCGTGATGGCGGGGCAGACGGCGCGCAGCGCCGACGACGTCGCCACCTCGAAATGGGTGACGCCGGCGCCGATGCGCACCGACGCGCCATTGACCGAAATACCCTTGAGCTCCGGCGCATGCCGGAGATCGACGAGATCGGACGGGGACGCCAGCCGCTGCTTCATCGTGGCGATCAGCGTCATGCCGCCGGCGAGATATTTGGCGTCTTCTCCGCCGCCGAATTTGGCCGCAGCGTCATCGACGGAAGAGGCGCGGTGATAGGACGTGTTGTACATCGTGGTTCCTCCCCGGGTCAGGCGTTGGCAAGCGACCACACCTTTTCAGGCGTGGCGGGCATGTGGAGTGCGTTATTGCCGATGGCGTCGGTGATGGCGTTGATCAGCGCCGGCGGCGAGCCGATCGCGCCGGCTTCGCCGCAGCCCTTGATGCCCAAGGGATTGCCCGGGCAGGGCGTGTTCTGATGCGACACTTTGAAGGACGGCAGATCATCGGCGCGCGGCATGGCGTAATCCATGTAACTCGCCGTCAGCAACTGGCCGGTCTCATCATAGATGACGCCTTCAAGCAGCGCCTGGCCCACGCCCTGGGCGATACCGCCATGCACCTGTCCCTCGACGATCATCGGATTGATGATGTTGCCGAAATCGTCGGCGGCGACGAACTGGCAGATCTCGGTCTTGCCGGTTTCCGGATCGACCTCGACCTCGGCGATGTAGCAGCCGGCCGGGAAGGTGAAGTTGGACGGATCGTAAAAGGCGCTTTCCTTCAGGCCCGGCTCCATGCCGGACGGCAGGTTATGCGCGGTATAGGCCGCGAGCGCCACCTGGAACCAGGGCAGCTTCTTGTCGGTGCCGGCGACCACAAGTTCGCCGTTCTCGATCTGGATATCGGCCTCGTCGGCCTCCATCAGATGCGCGGCGATTTTCTTGGCCTTGGCCTCGACCTTGTCGAGCGCTTTGACGATCGCCGACATGCCGACGGCGCCGGAGCGCGAGCCATAGGTGCCCATGCCCATCTGCACCTTGTCGGTGTCGCCATGCACGATGTTGACATTGGCGATCGGCACGCCGAGACGATCGGCGACCAACTGGGCGAAAGTGGTTTCATGGCCCTGGCCATGGCTGTGCGAACCGGTCAGCACTTCGATCGTGCCCACCGCATTCACCCGCACTTCGGCCGATTCCCACAGGCCGACGCCGGCGCCGAGCGAACCCACCGCCTGGGACGGCGCGATTCCGCAGGCCTCGATATAACAGCTCATGCCGATGCCGCGCAGCTTGCCACGACCCTTTGCCTCGGCCTTGCGGGCTGGGAAGCCGTTCCAATCAGCGGCCTCCATGGCGGCGTTCAGCGAGGCCTCATAATCGCCGGCGTCGTAATTCATGATCACGGGCGTCTGATAGGGGAAGCTGCGGATGAAATTCTGCTTGCGCAACTCGGCCGGAGAGACGCCGAGTTCGCGCGCCGCCGTTTCCATCGTTCGTTCGAGAAGATAAGTGGCTTCGGGACGTCCCGCGCCGCGATAGGCGTCGACGGGGGCGGTGTTGGTATAGACCGTCCGCACATTGCAGTGGATCGCCGGAATGGCGTATTGGCCCGACAGCAAGGTGGCATAGAGATAGGTCGGCACCGCCGACGAGAATAGCGACATATAGGCGCCGAGATTGGCGACCGTGTCGACCTTAAGTCCGATGACATTGTTGTCGGCGTCAAAGGCCATCTTGACCTTGGAGACATGGTCGCGGCCATGCGCGTCGGTCAGGAAGGCTTCGGTGCGATCCGACGTCCATTTCACCGGCACGCCGGTCTTCTTGGACGCCCAGAGACAGACGATTTCCTCCGGATAGATATAGATTTTCGAGCCGAAGCCGCCGCCGACATCCGGGGCGATGACGCGCAACTTGTTTTCTGGGGCGACATTGTAGAAGGCGCTCATCACCAGCCGCGCCACATGCGGATTCTGCGAGGTCGTGTAGCAGGTGTAGTGTTCTTCGGCCTCGTCATAGATGCCGAGCGCTGCGCGCGGCTCCATCGGATTGGGTGAAAGCCGGTTGTTGTGAAGCTCGATTTCGGTGACATGGGCGGCGCGGGCGATCGCCGCGTCGGCTGCGGAACTGTCGCCGATCTCCCAGTCGAAGATCAGATTGCCGGGCGCTTCCGGATGGATCTGCGGCGCGCCAGCTTCAAGCGCGGCGAGCGACGAGACGACGGCGTCGAGCACGTCGTAATCGACCACCACCTGTTCGGCGGCGTCGCGGGCTTCGCCCACGCTGTCGGCCACCACCACGGCCACGGCGTCGCCGACATAGCGGACCGTGTCATAGGCGATGGGCCGCCAGGCGCCCATCTTCATCGGTGATCCATCCTTGGAATGGATCATCCAGCCGCAGATGAGACTGCCGATGCCATCTTCCTGCAACTGCTTGCCGGTCAACACGCCAATCACGCCGGGCATGTCGACGGCGGCGGAAATGTCGATGCCGGTGATCTTGGCATGCGCATGCGGGCTGCGCACGAACACCGCGTATTTCATGCCCGGCACGCTCATATCGTCCGTGTAGCGGCCCTTGCCTGTCAGGAAGCGCTTGTCTTCCTTGCGCGTTACACGCGCGCCAATTCCTTCGATACCCATCGGTTTCTCCTCCCGAGAGACTGACTCTTATTCGGCGGCTTGCTTGGCGTTCATGTCGGTTGCGGCCGACAACACCGATTTGACGATGTTGTGATAGCCGGTGCACCGACAGATATTGCCTTCGAGCTCATGGCGCACGGTGGCCTCGTCGAGCTGGCCGCCGTGACGGCGGATCATGTCGATCGAGGTCATCACCATTCCGGGCGTACAGAAGCCGCATTGTAGACCGTGGTTTTCCTTGAACGCCGCCTGCACCGGGTGCATTTCGCCGTCCGAGGCTACGCCTTCGATTGTGGTGATGTCGGAACCGCTGGCCTGAACAGCCAGGATGGAACAGCTCTTGACCGACTTGCCGTCCATATGCACGACGCAAGCGCCGCATTGCGTGGTGTCGCAGCCGACATGCGTGCCGGTGAGGGCGAGCTTGTCGCGTAGGAAATTCACGAGAAGGGTTCGGTCGTCGCAGTCCGCGGACATGCGGCGACCGTTCACCGTCAAGGTTAGCTTTGTCATCCTCTTCCTCCCAAGGGTTTGACCCATGGGCGAGTGTGCCACCATCCTGTCATTCATCAAGCGGGATGATCGAGAAATGCCGAGCCGTGGAAACAAAGTGACGCATTGGTGAGACAGTGGTTTTCAAACCGCCGCAATGGCGAGATTTTTCGTGAAATTATTCCCCGGGTGGCTGGAACGATTTCACATTTTAAGCTTTTTTAGCTTCTAGCGATATCGAGCCGGATTCGCGAAACGGGCGTTCGTTCCGGCTCCATAGCTTGATTTTGCCGGATGGCCGGCAAACTTTCGGAGGCACTCATGTATAAAGTAATCGCAATTGTTGTGGCCGGGCTGACGGTGGCCGGCTGCACCCAGACGGAAAAAGGCGCGGCTGTCGGCGCGGCGTCCGGCGCCGTGATTGGCGGCATCGTCTCCAACGACGTGCGCGGCGCAGCCGTGGGCGCGGCGATCGGCGGCGTTCTCGGCGCGGTAGCCGCCCAGCCGGGCCAGTGCTACTATCGCGACCAGTGGGGCCGCCGCTATATCGACGATTGCCCGCGCCGCTACCGCCACCGGACAAAGGTGGTCGTGCGTTACTGACCCTTTCGACAGACGATTTCAATCCCGGAGACGTTCTCCGGGATTTTTCAATTTTGTATTGCAAATATTTGCGGCATTTGAAGCTATTTTGATCAATTCAGTTCAAAAAGACGCTTGTATTAGCAGCTCATAATCATTTCTTAAATTTTCTTGTGAAATCTAACCCTACAGGGTGGATGAATTCACGCGGTAATCGAGCGAGTCGATATTTCGTTCGAATCGAGGCTTGAAGCAACGATTATCGCATTGCTGTTTTTTCGGTTTTGACCCGAAAGCCCCAGCACCTCTCCACCTCATGGAGGACAGTCGAGTATCCTCGGCGGAAAAAGGCGAGCAAACAATGATAGGGTTCAATCTTGGCAGCGACGCGGCCAGTGTGTTGACTGCATTCCACAAATCACAGGCTATCATTGAATTCTCGATAGACGGCGAGATCCTGACCGCCAATGAAAACTTCTGTCGGGTCATGGGCTACAGACTCGAAGACATCAAAGGCAAGCATCACCGCATGTTCGTCGATCCCGTTGAGGCGGCGAGCGCGGCCTATGGCGAATTCTGGAGCAAGCTCAGACGCGGCGAATTCGACGCCCGTGAATATCTTCGGTTTGGAAAAGACAGGCGGGAGGTCTGGATCGCGGCATCCTACAATCCTGTGATCTCAGGCGGCAAAGTGCGCAAGGTCGTCAAGATCGCGACCGACATCACGGAGCGCAAGTTGAAAGCGATCGAAGACGCTGGCAAACTTGAGAGCATCTCCCGCATTCAGGCGGTGATCGAATTCACCCCATCGGGTGAGATCATTACCGCCAATGAAAATTTTCTCTCCACCCTCGGCTACACGCTGTCGGAAATCATCGGCAAACACCATTCGATGTTCTGCGACGCCGACTATGTGCGCTCGGACAATTACAAACATTTCTGGACCGACCTCGCCGCCGGAAAATTCAAGGCCGACGAATTCAAGCGCATCGGCAAGGGCGGACGCGCGGCCTATATCCAGGCGAGCTACAATCCGATCCTCGACCCGTCCGGTCGGGTGGTGAAGGTGGTGAAATTCGCCACCGACGTGACATTGCGCGTCAACGCCGTGGATGCCCTGGCGCATGGGCTTCGGGAACTCGCCGAGGGCAATCTCGACCAGACGCTGACGGTTCAATTTCCGGAAAATCTCCAGAGAATCCAACAGGATTTCATAGGCTCGATCGGCCGCCTCAAAAGCGCCATGAACGAAATCAGCAACAATGCATACGCCATTGGCGCCGGCGCCAATGAGATCCGCACCGCTGCGGACGATCTCGCCCGCCGCACGGAGCAACAGGCCGCATCGGTCGAAGAAACCGCCGCCGCTCTCGAACAGATCACGACCACCGTGGCCGATTCAAGCAAACGCGCCGAAGAAGCAAGCCGCCTCGTCAGCCGCACCAAGGAAAACGCCGAAAAATCCGGATCGGTCGTGCAACAGGCGATCAAGGCCATGGGCGCCATCGAGAATTCCTCACGCGAAATCTCCAACATTATCGGCGTGATCGACGACATCGCCTTCCAGACCAATCTCCTGGCTCTCAACGCAGGCGTCGAAGCAGCGCGAGCGGGCGAGGCCGGCAAGGGCTTCGCAGTCGTGGCCCAGGAAGTTCGCGAACTGGCGCAACGCTCGGCGAATGCCGCAAAAGAGATCAAGACATTGATCAATACCTCGTCCGAACAGGTCAAGGGCGGCGTCGGCCTGGTGGGGCAAACCGGCGAGGTCCTCACCGAAATCGTCGGCCAGGTGCAGGATATCGATCGCAATATTCGCGCCATTGTGGAATCGGCGCGGGAACAGGCGACTGGTTTAAAGGAAATTAACGAAGCCGTGATAACCATGGATCAAGGCACTCAGAAAAACGCCGCCATGGTCGAGGAATCCACCGCAGCGAGCCACGGTCTTGCCAGGGAAGTGAGCGCATTGAACACGCTGCTCGCGACTTTCAAAACCGGCGCTCCGCGACACCGGACGACTTCCACGCCAGTGGCCGCCGCTGCGGCGACGCCGTCAAGGTCGACGCAGCGGGCAAAGCCGCAGAGAATCAACCGGGCATTCGCCTCGCAAGGCAATGCCGCTATTGCCCAGTCCGCTGACAACTGGGAGGAGTTTTGAGCATGGCGACACCGCAGTCCACCACGATCTTCGAATCCGACACGATCGAAATCATCGCTTTCCGCCTGCACGATCAGGAATTCTGCGTGAAGACCACGACCATCCGCGAAATTCGCGGCTGGGCGCCGTCGACGCCGATCCCGCATTCGCCCAAGGACGTGATCGGCGTGATGAACCTTCGCGGCACCGTGATCCCGATTATCGATCTCGCTCGTAAACTGGGCTTGCCGAGCACCGCCGCCAACGAACGCAGCGCCATCGTGGTGACCGAAGTTCGCAACATGATCATCGGCATGCTGGTTGACCGGGTCTCTGACATTCTCACCATCAAGAGTTCCGAAGTCCAGCCGGCGCCCGAAATCACCACGTCTTTCGACAAGGCCTATACCGACGGCATCATTGCCCGCGAAAACGGCATGATCTGCTTCCTGAATCTCGCCAAGATGTTCCACGACCAGGAAGCCATCGCCGCCTGATCGACGATATGCATTGACGAAAAAGCCGCGCCCGACAGGATCGGACGCGGCTTTTTCATGTCTACCGATTGGACCTATTCGGCCGTCGCTGGCTCGGGCGCGGTCTCGCCGCCTTCGGCGTCCGCCGTCGCGGCGCGCGGCGTGCGGCGCGGACGACCTGCGCTGCGGCGACGCGGCGACTTTTCGCCGGCCGGTTTAGCGTCCTGTTGAGCAGATTCGGTTTCGATCTGCACTTCGGCCGGCACACCCTCAATCACTGGCTGCGGCGTGCTTTCGTCGATGATCGGTTGCGGCTGAACCTGAGGCTGAACATGCCGAGGAGCCGGCTTGTGCTGCGGCTTTGGCTGGACCTGTGGCGGCGACGGCTGGACCTGCTGCTGGGGCTGGACCTGCGGTTGCGGTTGCGGCTGGTAAGCAGCCTCGGCGGAAGACTGTTCGCCCCCGTTTTCGCCGTCATCCTCGTCGCGGTCGGAATAATCCTGACGATCCTGATTCTGATCAAGGCGATCGTCGCGCTGAAAACGCTCCTGATACATGGCCTGCGCCGCCGCGATGATGCGGTTATAGTGCTCGGCATGCTGAAGATAGTTTTCCGCCATGACCCGATCGCCGGAGCTCGACGCATCCCGCGCCAATGTCATGTATTTTTCGGCGATCGTCTGAGCTGTGCCGCGAACCTTCACATCGGGTCCGGAACTGTCATAGGTTCTGGTGAGCGGGTTCTGGCCCTTGCGGCCATTGTTGTTGTTATTGTTGTTATTGTTGTTGCTATTGTTGTTGTTGCCGCCGCTGCTGCGGCCGCGGCTGCGCTGCTTCTGCTGTCCAGGCCTCATAAATCATTCACCCGAAATGTCTGTTTCCATTGCGCTCTGACGCGCCGCATCGGCGTTGAGAGCGCAGCCTTCGCGCCTCGCTGTCGAGATCACGTCCACGGACGCCGCTGATCCCGGAAACTATTCCAAAAATCCAGAGCCCAGCACCGGACACGATATGTCAGGACGTTTGTTTTGAGAAACCCCAAAGCCCGGCAATCTATTTTCGAATCGCTGATCCAGCGGATGCCGCCCGGTGCATGAAGCGACCCTAGACCGCTTTCCGAAGGATTCCAAGCACTTTCTTAGGGTGTAACCCAATATTCCCTGGGCTATTGCAGCCAAGACCGGTCAAGGCTTGGAAAAAATCTGCACCCTGTCATTGCCGCCATAGTCGCGCCGCGCTTCCAGCAAAATGAAACCTTGGGCGCGGAAGATGTGTTCGACGGTCTGTCTTTGATCAAAGCCAGTTTCCACGGCCACAAAACCATCCCGGGCGAGATGCGCGCCGGCGCCGGCCGCGATCGCACGATAAGCGTCGAGGCCATCCTCGCCGCCATCCAGCGCCAGGATCGGATCGTGTTCGCGCACCTCCACATCGAGCGCAGGAATGACCGAAGAGGGAATATAAGGCGGGTTGGAGACGATCACGTCGAAAACACGGCCAGTTAGCGGCTCAAACCAGGAGCCGCTGCAGCCTTCGAAGCGGGACGCCATCCCCAAGGCATTCGCATTTTCCTGGGCAGTCGCCAGCGCCTTCGTCGAGAGATCGACGGCGACCCCACGGGCGATTGGCAATTCCGACAGCAAAGACAATAAAATAGCGCCCGTGCCGGTGCCGAGATCCACGATGGACAGCGGCTCGCCGCGCCTTGGCCTCAAACGCTCCAGCACCGCCTCGACGAGAATTTCGGTATCGGGCCGCGGCTCCAACGTCGCCTCGCTCAGACGGAATTCGAGACCGAAAAAGCCACGCCGACCGAGAATTCGGTGCGGCGGCTCCCCCAGGAGCCTGCGATCGAGCATGGCGCGCAGGCGCGCCTCGTCATCAATGCCGACAACGAGCTCCGATCGCGTCAGCATCGCCGCGCGATCGAGGCCCAAAGCTCCACCGACAAGGATGCGGGTTTCGGCTGCGGCGTCCTCTACGCCGCCGTCATGAAGGGCCTGGCGAAACTGCGCCATCATCTCGCCGAGCGTGACAGTCACAAAGCCCCGCTTTCGCCCAACCGCGCGAGTTCAGAGGCCTGGAAATCCGCGATCAGCGCATCGACGACATCGCCGAGTTCTCCCTGCATCACCCGGTCGAGCGAATAGAGGGTGAGATTGATGCGGTGGTCGGTCAACCGGCCTTGTGGGAAATTATAGGTGCGGATGCGTTCGGAGCGATCACCAGAGCCCACCTGGCTGCGGCGGTCGGCCGAACGGGCGCTGTCGGCGCGTTGACGCTCCATGTCGAACAGCTTGGAGCGCAACACCTGCATGGCTTTCGCACGGTTCTGATGTTGCGATTTTTCTGAACTCGTTACGACGATGCCGGTGGGAATATGGGTGATGCGCACGGCGGAATCGGTGGTGTTGACATGCTGGCCGCCAGCGCCCGAGGCGCGCATCGTATCGATCCGAATGTCCTCCTGGCGCACCTCGACATCGATGTCCTCGGCTTCCGGCAGGACTGCGACGGTGGCCGCCGATGTGTGAATGCGTCCTTGCGATTCAGTCGCCGGCACGCGCTGCACGCGGTGCACGCCGGATTCGAACTTCAATTTTGAGAACACCCCTCGCCCTGAGATTTCGGCGATGATTTCCTTGTATCCTCCCGCCTCGCCTTCGCTTTCGGAGAGAACTTCGACCTTCCACCCTTGCACCGAGGCATAGCGCTCATACATGCGAAACAGATCGCCCGCGAACAGCGCCGCTTCATTGCCGCCTGTTCCGGCCCGGATTTCGAGAATGGCGTTCTTTTCGTCCGCGGCGTCCTTGGGCAACAGGGCGATCAGGAGATCCTTCTCCAACTGCTCGATCCTGTCTTGCAGATCAGGCAATTCGATCTCGGCGAGATCGCGCATGTCGCGATCCATTCCGCTGTCGGCGAGCAGGGCGCGCAGGCCGACCAGTTCCTCTTCCGCCTTCATGTAAGCGGAGATCTTCGCCACGACCGGCTGCAGCTCGGAATATTCGGCCGCAAGCTTGATATAGATATCCGCCGCCGGGCCTTCGCCCATGCGCGCCTCGACCTCCGCAAAACGGCGTTCGAGTTCCTTCATCTTGTCGAGGGGAAGCGTGGCCAATGATTTATACCGTCAAAGCGGAATATTGTGTTCTTCGGCGAAGCGCTTCAGCAATTCGCGCATCGGCGCTTTCGGCGCTTTTTCGTCGATCGCGTCGCTCATCATGCTCTCCAACGCACCGGCGTCGAGTCCGAGCAGCATCGCCTTGACCGGACCGATGGATGCAGGCGACATCGAGATCGACCGGAAGCCCAATCCGAGAAGCGCCATGGCGGACAGCGGCTTGCCCGCCATTTCACCACACAGCGTCACCGGCGTATTGTTGCGCGCGCCAGCTCTGACGATATCGCGTAGGATACGCAGGAACGGTCGTTCCAGAATGTCGAAGCGATCAGACACACGCGCATTGCCACGGTCGACCGCCATGGCGAACTGGAACAGATCGTTGGAGCCCACCGAGACGAAATCCGTCTCCGCCATAAGCTCATCAAGCTGCCACAACAGCGAGGGAACTTCGAGCATCGCGCCGAACTGAAGTTTCTTCGGCAGCAGATGGCCGAATTTCGACAGATGCTGAACCTCTTTCTGCAGCAGCGCGCGGACGGCGCGCAATTCCTGAACCTCGGTCACCATGGGGATCATGATCTTCAGTTCGACGCCGCCCGCCGCCTTCAGAAGCGCACGCAACTGGGTGCGCAGAAGGCCTGGGCGATCCAGCGCCAGACGCACGGCCCGCCAGCCGAGCGCCGGATTCTCTTCCTTGATCGCCTGGAAATAGGGAACCACCTTGTCCGAGCCAATATCGAGCGTGCGGAAAGTCACAGGCCGGCCGGCCGCCTGCTTGATGACATTGCGGTAGAAAGCCTCCTGCTCCTCGCCCTTGGGCATGGTGGAGGCGATCATGAATTGCAGTTCGGTCCGGAACAGGCCAATGCCTTCGGCGCCAGCTTCCGAGAGCTGCGGTAAGTCGACCAACAGGCCGGCATTCATGTTGAGGCTGATGCGGCGACCGTCACGGGTGGCGGATTCGACCGCGCGCAATGCGCGGAACTGCTCCTGACGGCGAGCGCGGAAGCGCACCTTTTCTTCATAGGCCTTCTGCACATCCTGGGCGGGACGCAGATGGACCTTGCCGTCTTCGCCGTCGATGATGATGGCGTCGCCCTTTTCCGCCAGCGACACCGCGCCCTCAGCCTGCCCCACAACCGGGATACCCATGGCCTTGGCGACGATGACGACATGGCTGGTGACGGCGCCCTCTTCGAGCACCAGGCCCCGGACATTGGCGCGGGGATAATCGAGAAGTTCCGCCGCGCCCATGGCGCGCGCCACAATGATGGCGTCGTTCGGGAAAGCGGCGGCGGCGGCATGCGCGCCGTAACCGGCCAACTGGCGCAGCAGACGATTGGCGAGATCGTCGAAATCATGCATCCGCTCGCGCAGATAGGGATCGGTCAGACGCATCATCCGGGCGCGCGTCTCGCTCTGAACGCGCTCGACCGCAGCTTCAGCCGTCAGGCCGTTACGGATCGCCTCTTCGAGCTTGCGCACCCAGCCGCGGTCATGGGCGAACATGCGATAGGCTTCGAGCACGGCGCGATGCTCGCCCTCCATCGACACTTCGCGGCGCGACAGCATGTCGTCGATGCTGATTCGCAGCGAGCCCAAAGCTTCGCCCAGCCGGTTCAGCTCCAGTTCGACATCTTCATTGAGAAGATTGGTCACCACCACGCGCGGATCGTGCAGCACGACATAGCCGAGGCCGATACCATCGCCATAGGCGTCGCCTTCGATCGTCACAGGGCGGGACAGATCGAGTTCCTGGCCCGGCTTGGTGAGCTTCTTGAGCTCGCCCGACGCCACCATTTCGGCCATCACCATGGCGACGGTTTCGAGCGCCTCGACCTCGTCGTCGGAATAATGGCGCTGCGCCCGGTTCTGAACGACCAGAACGCCCAATGCGCGGCCGGCGCGCAGGATCGGCACGCCGAGGAAGGAATGGAACAATTCTTCGCCGGTTTCCGGCAGATAGGCGTAAGCCGGATGGCTTTGCGCATCGGACAGATTGAGCGGCTGGGCGGAGGCGGCGATCGTGCCGACCAGGCCCTCGCCCATCTTCAATTGGGCAAGGTGGACCGATTCCTTGTTGAGGCCTTCGGTGGCGTAGAGTTCGAGCACGCCATCGGCGCGCAGCACATAGACCGAGCAGACCTCCGCAACCATGTTGCGG
Organism: Rhizobium sp. SG_E_25_P2; assembly: GCF_029892285.1. Classification (GTDB taxonomy): domain Bacteria; phylum Pseudomonadota; class Alphaproteobacteria; order Rhizobiales; family Rhizobiaceae; genus Rhizobium_E. The sequence goes on along the minus strand of NZ_JARXVM010000010.1, from coordinate 126,430 downwards.
GCGATCTGCATGACGATCCGGTCGAGGCGATCCTGAGGCTCCAGCGGCTCCGCCGAAAGCTCCCTGAGGCGCCTGAGCAGGATACGCGGTCCAGCTGCCATGTCTCTGATCACGAAGGCGCCCTTCCGAACTGCTCTACCAGGAAAAGGAGCCGCCGCAGATTGTCAAATCATCGCGCTGACGCGGCTCCCCCGCTCGTCTTACTTCTTATCCAGTCCGTAGGCCGAATGCAAAGTGCGAACCGCGAGTTCTCCATAGGCGCCGTCGATCAAGATTGAAATCTTGATTTCAGACGTCGTGATCGCCTTGATATTGATGCCCTTGGCGGCGAGCGCGGAGAAAGCCTGTGCGGCGACGCCGGCATGACTGCGCATGCCGATGCCGATCACCGACACTTTCACCAGACCCGATTCGCTCTGGATCACGTCGAAGCCGACAGTGTCCTTCTGCTCGTCGAGCACTTTCAGCGCCTTGTCGAGATCGCCGGTTGGCACGGTGAAGGTCATGTCGGTGCGCGAACCGTCTTCCGAAATGTTCTGCACGATCATGTCGACATTGATATGGGCTTCGGCGAGCGGCCCGAAAATCGCGGCCGATACGCCCGGCCGGTCGGCGAGACGGCGGAGCGAAATCTGCGCTTCATCCTTGGCGAAAGCGATGCCGGTTACGACTTCCTGTTCCACGATTTCTTCCTCATCACAAATCAGCGTTCCGGGCGGGTTGAGAAGATCGCCCATGCCCGGCGCATCGGGGTCTTCGAAAGACGAGCGCACGAATGTGCGGACCTTATGCACCATGGCGAGCTCGACCGAGCGCACCTGCAGGACCTTGGAGCCCAGCGAGGCCATTTCCAGCATCTCCTCGAACACCACCTTCTTCAGGCGCCTAGCCTTGGGCTCGATGCGCGGATCGGTCGTGTAGACGCCGTCGACATCGGTATAGATGTCGCAACGGTCCGCCTTGACGGCGGCGGCGATGGCGACGGCGGAGGTGTCCGACCCCCCGCGGCCCAGCGTGGCGATGCGGTTGTCAGGGCCGAGACCCTGAAAGCCGGCGACGACAGCGACCTGACCGTCCTGCATGCGGCGGATGATCTCCGCGCCGTCGATCTCCATGATTCGGGCGGCGCCATGGGCGTTGTCGGTGCGGATCGGGATCTGCCAACCCTGCCATGACCGGGCGTTGACGCCGAGAGACTGCAAAGCGATCGCGAGAAGACCCGAGGTCACCTGCTCGCCCGAGGCGACGACGGCGTCATATTCGCGCGCGTCGTAGAAAGGCGAATCCGCCTTGGCGACTTTCGGCGTGTTCTGCACCCAGCCGACGAGTTCATTGGTTTTTCCCGACATGGCGGAGACGACCACGGCCACTTCGTGGCCGGCGTCAACCTCGCGTTTGACGTGCCGCGCCACGTTGTGAATGCGGTCCAGATCCGCGACGGAGGTTCCGCCGAATTTCATCACGATGCGCGCCATGCCAGTCTTTTCCATATCCCGCGCGCCGAACCGGCTGCGCCAAACTGTCCGATTTTCGCCTTTGTCCGGCGAAATTGCGGGTCTCATATCGGAAGAACCCGGCTGTTTCAATGGGAGGATTGCGTTGCGAAAAGTGAAACTGGACGAGCCAGCCCCACTAAAGCTTCGGTCACTAAATCGGTAGGCATTCTCACCTGCCGGCAATTTTGGGTGGGCCATCGGCTTTTGAGCCAGCCTCCAAGAGCGTGACAAGGAGTCAGACCATGGCGAGCAACACGACGAAAACCGTTTCCGATCTCAGCACCGTGACGGGAACGTCCGCAGCCGAGACGATCGTGGTTACGAGTTCGGTCGCCAATGAGAGCCTCGACCTCGAAGGCGGTCGCGACACCCTGATCCTGAAAGCCACAGCCGGCAATACGGTAAAAGCGAGCAATATCGAATCCATTCTGGGCGCAAGCGGCGACGATACGATCCGATATGAGTCCGACCTGACGCAGGCCTCGATCAATCTCGGCGGCGGCGACGACAAGCTGCTGCTGCAGGACAATGGCGCGACGGTCACCATCTACAATATCGAGACGGTGACCGGTGGCGATGGCGTGCAGAAAATCGTCTTCGATCAGCTAGCCAGCGGCGTCGTCATCAATCTCGGCGACGGCGAGAAGGATTCGATCGACCTCGACAATTTCCGGACCAACCTCGTGACGGTTTCCAACACGGAGACCGTGCTGGGCGGCACCAACGACGACATCGTCTATGTCGCGACAGAATTGGACGGTGGCCGCATTGATCTGGGCTCCGGCAAGGACAAGCTGTTTTTCGAGGAAGCCGCCACGGTCACGATCGCAGGGGTCGAAACGCTGACCTCCAGCAGTTCCAACGACTATATCGTCTTGAACACGTCGGCCACTCGCTTGTTTTATGACCTCGGGGCCGGCTCTTCGGACGAACTGATCCTCAAGGGCGGCACGAACACCATCACCATCGCCAATGCCGAGACGGTTCTCGGCGGAAGCGGCGTCGACAGCGTTGTCTGGAGCGAGGCGGCGAAAGGCGTCGAAATCGATCTGGACAGCGGCAAGGATGTTCTCACGCTCGACGATTATCGCAACACGGCGTCGCTGTTCAGCATCGAGACCATCTATGGCGGAACGAGCGTCGACATCATTTTCATGATGGACAAGACGGCGACGACGGTCGACCTCAAGGCGGGCGACGACAAGATCACCCTGTTCGAGGACGGATCGACGATCTCGCTTCGCAACATCGAAACCATCATCGGCGCCAAAGACGGCAAGGACGTCGTCACGCTTGGAACGCAGGCGAAGGGTCTGACCATCGATCTGCGCGGCGACAACGATACGCTCAAGCTCGGCAAATTCAACAACACGGTGTCTGTCGAGGGTGTCGAAACGATTGGCGGCACCACGCACACCAAGTCGGACGACGTGACGGTGCTGGACCAGCTGACCGGCGGCAAATACGATCTCTACACAGGCAATGACCGCCTGACGCTTGGAAATTTCGACAATACGATCACTATCGTCGCCATCGAAACGGTGATCGGCGGTACCGAAGACGATCTGATCACCGTCTCCGGCAAGCTCACGCGCGCCACCATAGATCTCGGCGACGGCGATGACCAGATCACGCTCGCCAGCGCAGAGAATTCGCTGACCATTGGCGGCGCTGAAACCATTCTCGGAGGCGGTCAGGTCGACTACATATTTTTGGGCGCGCAACCTACCGATGGCGAGTTCTCCGTCGACCTCGGCGCGGGCGTCGACACATTGGAGACTTCGTCTGCCGGCAATACGGTGACGGTCGAGAATGTCGAATCGATTATCGGCAACGCCGGCAACGACACGATCTACCTCGTCTCGGCTGTCAGCAGCCTGTCGATCGACCTAGGCGACGGCGAAGACACCGTGGACTTCTCGGAGACGGGCGCCACAATCAAGCTTTCAAACGTCGAAAACGTCAATGCGGATGATTCGAGCGTCAACAACAGCGTGACGTTCGAGACCCAGATCACCGGGGGCTTGGTCACCTTGGGTTCGGGTCTCGACATCGTTACGCTCGCCAGTTTCGCCAACACGGTAACGGTCGTGAATGTCGAGACCATCGTCGGCGGCAAGTCTGCCGACAAGGTCTATGTCTCCGGCGATTACACTACAGGAATGATCGACCTCGGCAGCGGCAGCAACATATCGGATCGTCTCGACCTGTCTCAGGTGACGTCTGACACGACCCTGACCATTGGCAACGCCGAAGTGATCGTCGGTTCAGCCGAATCCGACATTATTACAGTCACCAACACACAGAACGGCATGGAGGTCGACCTCGGCGCCGGCAGCGACGCGCTGATTATCTTAGACCGCGCGACTGCCTCCGTCAGCAACGCCGAAACGATCATCGGCGACGAAAACACCCAGAAGATCGTGCTTCTGTCGGCTTTTGTCGGGGAAATCGATCTGGGCAACCCAGAGGACACGGTTGACAGCACAACCGGCGAGACGATCAGCGGCAGCAGCGACAAAGACGTGCTGCTTCTCGGCGCGACCTCGGCGTCGGACGCGAACACCGTGACCATCAGCAATATCGAGTCGGTCGTCGGCTCGAGCGTTTCCGACGTTCTGACCCTGGGCGCAGGCGTTTCCGCGATGCAACTGGATCTCGGCGACGGCCTGGATCAGGTCATCTTCGATTCCTCGGGCGGCACCGTCTCGCTGATGTCGGTGGAGACCGTCACCGGGAGCACCGCCTCCGACAGCGTCATATTCTCCAAGCAGGTCACCGGTGCGGAGGTCGACCTCGGCGATTCGACCGACACGCTGTCCCTGGCCAACTTCTTCAACACGCTCACCGTGACAGATACGGAAACGATTACTGGAGGCAACACCAACGACGTCTTGACACTCGACGGAGACGTCACCGGCTTCAACATAGATCTGGGCGCCGGAAATGACACGGTCAATTTCGGAACTTCGCACACCACCGTCACGCTCACCCGGGTGGAAACGGTCAATGGCGGCAGCGGCAGCGATATGGTGACGCTGGGAAACGCCGTGACTGGCGGTTATTATGACCTTGGAGGGGAATCGGATCAGCTGATCGTCAACGACTCGGGCTCCACGCTCACGGTATTGAACGCCGAAACCATTACGGGCGGTTCGGGAGCAGACAAGATCTATCTTGGCGCAAACGGGTCTGTCCTCGCTGATCTCGCCGGTGGCTTGGACACCGTCTATCTCTATTCCGGCGGCAGCACGATCAGCATTCAGAACGTGGAATCCGTGTCAGGCGGATCGGCGGATGATCTGGTCGTTCTGGCCGCATCCTATACCGGGGGCACGCTCGATCTCGGGTCTGGAACAGACACGGTAAAAATCGACGCCAGCGGCTCGACAATCACGATCATAGGGGCCGAATCGCTCACCGGCGGCAGCGGTAGCGATACAGTGACGCTCGGGAATTTCATCAACACACTCACCGTGACGGATACGGAAACGATCATAGGCGGCACCACCACTGACGTATTGACGCTTGAAGGGAACGTCACCGGCTTCTACATTGATCTGGGGTCGGGATACGACACGATCACGTTTGGAAGCGCAAACACCACCGTCACCCTCTCCCAGGTCGAAACAGTCACTGGCGGCAGCGGTAGTGATAAAGTGACGCTCGGAAACGCCGTGACGGGCGGTTATTATGACTTGGCGGGGGGATCGGACCAACTGACCCTCTTTGGATCGGGCTCCACCGTCACCGTGCTGAACGCCGAAACTATCACCGGGGGTTCGGGCGCGGACAAGATCTATCTCGGCGCCAACGGTTCCGTCCAGATTGATCTCGCCGGCGGCTCGGATGACGCCGTCTATCTCTATTCTGGGGGCAGCACTGTCAGCATCCAGAACGTGGAATCGGTGTCAGGCGGATCGGCGGACGATCTGGTCGTGCTGACAAGTTCCTATGCTGGTGGAACGCTCAATCTCGGTTCGGGAACAGACACGGTGAAAATCGACGCCACCGGCACGACAATGACCCTCATCGGGGTCGAATCGGTCACCGGGGGAACCGGATCCGACGTTGTGACATTTGTGGAACAGGTGACCGGCGCCGTTCTGGACCTGGGGGCAGGCACAGACCAGCTCACATTTGCTAACTACAATAATACAGGCACCATTCAAAACATCGAAACCGTGACCGGCGGCAGTCAGAGCGATACGATCTACTTGTCAGACGCATGGACGGGCGGAACCTTCAACCTCGGAAGCGGCCAAGATATTTTGTATTTCGATGACGGCGGCACGCTGTCGGTCGGCCTTATCGAAAGCGTCTATGGTTCGATCGACGCGGACAATCTCACGATTACCGCCGCAAGCGCCATTGCCATGATCGACCTCGGAGACAGCAACGACATTCTGACGTGGTCGAGCGTGGCGGTGACCGCGACGCTCGCCAACATCGAGTCGCTCAACGGCGGCTCGCAGGCCGATATCATCGTGTTTGATTCAGCGCTATCTGGAGCCGCGATCAGCCTCGGCGAAGGCAGCGATCGCCTGACTCTCTACAGCGGCGACGGCAACACCGTAACCGTAACTGGCGCGGAAACCGTGATCGGTGGAAGCGACCGCGACAGCATCTATTTGGGATCGTCCAGCTATCTCGGCTATTTCAGCCTCGGTTCCGGCATTGATACGCTTGAACTGGGTTCGGGCAGTAACACGATCACGCTGACCAGCGTCGAAACGGTTACGTCCGGCGCGGGCGACGACAAAATCGTCTTTTCCGGATCAGCCCAGGGGATCATGCTTGAACTCGGCAGCGGCAACGACTCCGTCACGCTCGACAATGCGGTGAATACGCTGACGATCGAATTTGCTGAAACCATCACTGGCGGCAACTTCAACGATACGGTGCAGCTGGAAGGAGACATGACAGGCGGTGCGATCAGCTTGGGCAGCGGCGAGGATTCGGTGACGTTCATAGATGGCGTGACCGCAACCGCCACGGCGGTGGAGACCCTAACTGGCGCCTCGGAAGACGATTCGATCACGCTGAGCGCGAGTTATACTGGCGCCTATATCGATCTCGGCGGCGGCACAGATTACATCACTTTTGCATCGACAGGCACTGCGACGCTGGCCAACGTCGAAAACATCATCGCTGGCGCTGGTGTAAACATCATCGTGCTGGACGAGGACACATCGGATTACTCCAAGATCGAACTCGGCACAGGCGACGACAAAATCAACATGGGCCTTGGCCTCAACACGGTCTATGGCGGCACCGGCACCGATCAGTTTATCTACACCAGCATCAACCAGTCGACATCAACGAAAACCGACGTGATCGCGGACTTCACTGCGGCTACGGACGATCTGGTCTTCACGGGCCTACTAACCGGCACATTCAACTATCTCAGCAACGCGACATCGTTCAGCGCGACGAGCAATTCCCAGGCCTATTTCTCTGAGACCGGCGACAAACTCTATGTCGATGTCAACGGAGATGCGACCACCGACATGGTGATCCAACTGACCGGCATCGACTATGACGACCTAACCACTGCCGACTTCATCTGGAGCTAAGTGTTTCGCCTCAGGCGCCCTCGCCGAGGGCGCCTTTGATCAGGGCCTTGGCGTCGTCGCTATCCCAGGCGGCGGGGCCGTTCATGGCGCCGAGCATGCAGCCCTGGCCGTCGATCAGCACGGTGGCCGGCAGGCCCATGGCGACGCCGAGCTTCTTGAGCGCGTTGAAGCTCGACAGGCTGGCGTCGTGATGCAGCGGCAGAGCGTCTATCTTGTTGTCCTTGAGGAAGGCGAGTGGCTTCGCCGCATCGCCATTGTCGAGATTGATGGCGGTGACCTGGAAGCGATCGCCGCCCATGGATTTCTGCAGGCCATTGAGGGCCGGCATTTCCTCGCGGCAGGGGAAACACCATGTCGCCCAGAGATTGACGAGCTGGACCTTGGGACGGTAGCCGTCGATCGACACGTCCTTGCCGGCCTCGTCTTTCAGCACGGGAAGTGACAGCGGCGCGGGATCGTTGGCCGGAATGAAGGCCGCCACCTGCCCCTTGGCGAGGGGTTGAAGGCGCGCCGCGACAGCCTTGGCCGCTGCGCATTGGCTGGCGGCGATTGCCGATGCGGCATTGCCATCGCCGGCTTCCTTCATGTAAACGGCGATACCACCGGCGACGAGCCCCGCAAGGGCGGCGATCGCCACGAGTTTGGTGGAGGGAAAGAGGGTCGGCTTCTTGTCCTTCATCGGGTCCATCTCTTGAAAAACGGCAAGGCGCGTCATGTCCGAGGGCAATTCGAATTCTTCCTCCAACCAGATGTGGGGCGGCCGCTTCGCGGCGGGCCCGGCGTCCATCATGGAGGAAATCAACGCCTCGATCGGCTTCGACAAGAAACTCTACGCCCAGGACATCGCCGGCTCGATTGCCCATGCGACCATGCTGGCGGCGCAAAAGATCATCACGGACGCCGATCGCGACCAGATCATCGCCGGGCTTAATCAGATCAAGGGCGAGATTGAAAGCGGACAATTTGTCTTCTCACGCAAACTTGAAGACATCCACATGAATGTGGAGTCGCGGCTGGCCGAATTGATCGGCCCCGCCGCCGGCCGCCTGCATACCGGCCGCTCGCGCAACGACCAGGTCGCGGTGGATTTCCGCCTCTGGGTCAAGGCCGAACTGATCAAGACGGACGCGCTGATGACCGGCCTGATCAAGGCCTTTCTCGACAAGGCCGAGGCGCATGCCGATACCGTGATGCCGGGCTTCACGCATCTGCAGACCGCCCAGCCGGTGACGTTCGGCCATCACTGCATGGCCTATGTGGAAATGATCGGCCGCGATCGCTCGCGCGTCCGCGACGCCATCGCCCGGCTCGACGAATCCCCGTTGGGCGCCGCGGCGCTGGCCGGCACGCCCTATCCGATCGACCGTCACATGACGGCGCAAGCGCTTGGTTTCCGGGAGCCGACCCGCAATTCGATCGACACCGTCTCGGATCGCGATTTCGCGCTGGAATTCCTGTCGCTTGCCGCCATCTCGGCCACGCATCTGTCGCGTTTCGCCGAGGAAATCGTCATCTGGACGACGCCGCAATTCGGCTTCATCAAGCTTTCGGACGCGTTTTCGACCGGGTCGTCGATCATGCCGCAAAAGAAGAATCCCGACGCCGCCGAACTGGTGCGGGCCAAGACCGGCCGCATCAACGGCTCGCTGATCGCGCTGCTCACGGTGATGAAGGGCCTGCCGCTCGCTTATTCCAAGGACATGCAGGAAGACAAGGAACAGGTGTTCGACGCCGCCGAAAGCCTGGAGCTGGCGCTGGCCGCCATGACCGGCATGGTCGCCGACATGACGGTGAACGTGACCAAGATGAAGGCCGCCGCCGGCGCCGGCTTCTCCACCGCCACCGATCTCGCCGACTGGCTGGTGCGCGCCGTCGGCCTGCCCTTCCGTGAAGCCCATCACGTCACCGGCCGCGCCGTGGCGCTGGCGGAAAGCAAAGCCTGCGATCTATCCGATCTCTCGCTTGATGAATTGCAGGCTATCCATCCCGGCGTGACGGATGACGTCTACAAGGTCGTCACCGTCGAAGCCTCGGTCGCCGCGCGCAAGAGCTATGGCGGCACCGCGCCCGACCAGGTGCGCCACCAGATCGCCGTATGGCGCGAGCGGGTCTGAACCATCACGCCAGCGTGCGCGCGCATCAAGATTATAGAGATGCGCGCCGCTGGTTTTTTCGCTAATCAGGACGGCAGTCAGTTTCAAGGATCCGCGATGTCGAAGACCCTTTCAGTCCGCTTTCTTTCGATTGCCCTCTTGATTTCAGCCGGGCTGGCGCTGTCCGGCTGCGGCCGCAAGGGCGATCTCGAAACGCCCGGTCAGACCGAGCCTGTGCAGAAGCCCAAGGCTGGCGAAAAAGCCAAAATTGAAGATCGACCCTTCATCCTCGACCCCCTGCTCTGATCGGATTCTCCGCCGTGAACCATTTCGACTACAAGGACGGCGTTCTCTACGCCGAGAATGTCTCCGTTCCCGAGATCGCCGCCGCCGTCGGCACGCCGTTCTATCTCTATTCCACCGCCACACTCGAGCGCCATGTGCGAGTGTTCAAGGAAGCCTTTGCGGATGTGGATTCCCTCGTCTGCTACGCGATGAAGGCCAACTCCAACCAAGCGGTGTTGAAGACGATCGGCCGTATGGGCGCTGGCATCGATGTGGTGTCTGAAGGCGAATTGCGCCGGGCGCTCGCCGCCGGCATTCCCGCCGATCGCATCATGTTCTCCGGCGTCGGCAAGAAGAAGCGCGAGATGGATTTCGCCCTGGACGCCGGCATCTACTGCTTCAACGTCGAAAGCGAGCCGGAACTCGAAGCGCTGAACGCCTGCGCCATCGCCAAGGGCAAGCGCGCGCCCGTCTCCTTCCGCATCAACCCCGATGTCGACGCCAAGACGCATTCGAAGATCTCGACCGGCAAGAAGGAGAACAAGTTCGGCATTTCCTATGACCGCGCCCGCGCCGTCTATGCTCATGCGGCGACGCTCAAAGGCATCGAGGCAACCGGCATCGACATGCATATCGGCAGCCAGATCACCGATCTCCAGCCCTTCGACGACGCCTTCCGGCTGCTCGCCGAACTGGTCGAGATGCTGCGCGCCGACGGCCACCATATCGAGCATGTCGACATCGGCGGCGGCCTCGGCATTCCCTACAAGCTCGACAACAATCCGCCGCCCAATCCCGAAGCCTATTCCAAGGTGGTCAAGAACCAGCTGCGTGGTCTGGGCTGCAAGATCGTCACCGAACCGGGTCGTCTGATCGTCGGCAACGCCGGCATTCTGGTGACCGAAGTCGTCTATGTGAAGGATGGCGGCGACAAGACCTTCGTCATCGTCGACGCGGCCATGAACGACCTCATCCGCCCCACGCTCTACGAGGCCTGGCACGAAATCATGCCGGTGCAGATCACGGCGGCCAGCGCGCCGCGCATCCGCGCCGATGTCGTCGGCCCCGTCTGCGAAACGGGCGATTATCTGGCGCTCGATCGCGAAATGGCCGAACCGAAACCGGGCGACCTCCTCGCGGTCGGCTCCGCTGGCGCTTATGGCGCGGTGCAGGCCGGCATGTATAATTCGCGTCCTCTCATTCCCGAAGTGCTGGTCAAGGATGACGCCTTCCACGTGATTCGGCCGCGTCCGAGCTATGACGAGATGATTGGCGCGGACAGTATGCCGGATTGGCTGGACGTCTGACGGTCAATCAGCGAGACCTAAAGTCATTGTGATCGCGCAAAAGGCGGGGCTTGCCTCGCCTTTGCCGAAAAGAATGTTATTGTTCTGCTTCGGTCTCAACGCATCAAGGGCTCCGGATGACAGCGACGGACAACAACGCGACGCCGCCAGATTTGAGCCGCCTGAGACGGCGGATCGGCTGGATGCGGAGGCTTGCCGCCTCGGTGATCGTCGCGGAGCGGGGGATTGTCCTGCTGCTGCCGGTGCTCGGCGTCATCAGCCTGTTTCTCATCGCGAGTTGGTTCGGCCTTTGGCGACCGCTGCCCGCCGGCGTAAAAATCGCCGCGCTCGTGGCTTTCGCGCTGGGATTTTCCGCGTCGCTTCTTCCGCTCGGCCGTTTCCGCTGGCCGACGCCGGATGAGATAGACGGGCGGCTCGAACAGAAGAGCAGCCTCCGTCATCAAGCGATCCGGGTGCAGGACGAGGCGCCGGCGACCTCGGATCCTTTCGGGCTCGCGCTTTGGAAAGCCCATCAGCAGCGCATGGCGCACAAGATCGGCGCCATCGACAGCGGCGGCCCCTCCCCTGACATCGCCCGACGCGACCCTTACGCGCTGCGCGCGCTTGCCGTGCTCGGTCTGGTGGTTGCCTGGAGCTTTTCGTTGTCGAATCTCGGCGGACGGGTTTCCGACGCCTTCACATTCTCGTCGCCTGAAGCGATCGCGGCGGCGAGCCGCATAGACGCCTGGCTGACCCCGCCGGCCTATACCGGGGCCGCGCCGATTTATCTGACCGCGCAGCACGGCGCCAAAGCGCCGGCTTCCAAGCGGGAAGAACCCGTCGTCGCGCCGCAATTTTCCGTCCTGACGGTCCGCGTCAGCGGTCCCGCCGCCGAAGAAGAGGCGAGCTTCACGCCTGCGAGGTCAGACAAGAACGTATTGTTGACGCCCGACAAGCCGACCGCCGCAAACACCGCCGTCAAGGCGCCAAACAGCGCCCCCGAAAGCGTGAGCTATACGGTCAAACTGGCGCGCGACGGCGCCTTTGCGCTGGGCGCGACCCAATTTGCGTTCAAGATCACCGCAGACGCAGCCCCGAAGATCCGCTTCGACAAGGAACCTGATCGCGCTGTGAACGGCGCGCTGGAAATCTCCTTCGCCGCCGAAGATGATTACGGCATTGCCGAAGCCCGCGCCGAGATCAAGCCTGTTGATCAGGACGCAAAGGCGATCGCCCTGTTCGAGCTGCCGGTTTTCCGGCTGGATGTTCCCGGCAATTCCAAAACAGTGAAAGCGACGGCGAGCCGGGACCTGACCGAACATCCGCTGTCAGGCAAGAAGGTCGCGGTCACGCTGATCGCCCGCGACGCCGCAGGACATGAAAGCCGCAGCGAAACCAAGACGATTATGATGCCGCAGCGCATCTTCACGCAGCCGCTGGCGGGTTCGATCGCTGAGCAAAGGCAGGTCTTCGCGCTCGACGTCAACCAGGTCCCCAAAGCCTTGCTGCTCTCCGAAATCGCCGGTTTCCGCGCCGACGAGACAATCCCCAATCTCTCACACTACCTGATGCTCGAATCGACCCGGAACCGTCTGAGACTCGCCAATGCCGTGCCGGGGCTTGAGGAGACGGCGGCATATTTCTGGGATGTGGCCCGCTATATCGAGGACGGCGATCTGTCGAATGCAGAAAAGCGCCTTCGCGACGCGCAACAGAAGCTTTCGGAAGCCCTGTCGCGCAACGCCTCCGACAAGGAGATCGAGGCGTTGATGAAGGAATTGCGCGAGGCGATGAAGTCCTACCTCACCGAACTCGCCAAGCGCATGGGCAATCCCGAAAACAATCAGATGGCCAGCCAGCCACAGAAGATGCTGCGGGCGCAAGACATCGACAAGATGCTGAACCAATTGGAAAATCTCGCCCGCTCAGGCTCGCGCGAAGAGGCCCAGAAGCTGCTGTCGGAAATGCAGCGCATGCTGAACAATCTGCAGACCGCACGGCCGCAGAACAATCGCCAGCAGGGCGACAATCCGATGCGCGACCAGATCGATCGTCTGGGCGAACTGATGCAGAAGCAGCAGAAGCTGATGGAGGAGACCCACCGTCTCGAACAGTCTTTGCGCGACCGCATGCAGCGCGGCGATCCGCTTGACGATCAGGGCCTCAACAACAACGAAGATCCTTTCCAGGACATGGCGCCGCCAGGCGAGGACGGTCAGCCGCAGGCGGGCGACCAGAAGGACAAGGAACAATCGCCTGAAGACAAGATGACCGCCGGCCAGCTGCGCGACGCGCTAAAGGCGCTTCGAGAGCGCCAGTCCCAGCTGCAGAAAGATCTCAAGGGCATGGAGAAAAAACTCTCCGAACTCGGCATGAAGCCCATGCCGGGCTTTGGCGAGGCCGGAAAGGAAATGGGTGATTCGGCCGAAGCGCTCGGAAAGTCTCAGGGACAGCGCTCCGCCGACGCGCAAGGACGGGCGCTCGAGGCGCTGCGCAAGGGCGCGGGCGAAATGATGCAGCAATTGCGCCAGGCGGGCGAAGGTCAGGGACAGGGCATGGGCATGCCCGGCCAGCAGGCCGACGGCGCTGATCCTTTGGGCCGCCGCCCCGGCCAGATGGGCAGCGACATGGACGAACAGGTCAAGGTGCCCGACCAGATCGACATTCAGCGGGCGCGTGAGATCCTCGAGGAAATCAGAAAGCGTCTCGGAGAAGGGCCGGCGAGCATCATCGAGCGCGATTATCTCGAAAGGCTGCTCGATCTCAAATGATCGGAGATATTCTGGGTAGAAGCGGCTCTGCATGAGCGCTGAGCGCTCAGCATATTGGTTCAGGCCGCTTTCTGCGTGGTCAGCGCACGCGCCACGGCAGTGCGGATATCGGGCAGCGAAAACGGTTTGGAGACCACGTCGACGATCTTTTCCATGAGGTCGTCGGCGCGCTCGCGCTGTTCGGCGTAACCGGTCATCAGCAGGATCTTGAGATCGGGATGATTGGCCGACGCCTTGTGGGCCAGTTCGATGCCGTCCATCACCGGCATGCGGATATCCGATAAAAGCAGGTCGAAGGAACCATCGCCCAGGGCTTCCAGTCCTTCGGCGCCGTCCGCCGCCTCGACGGTCTCATGACCATCAAGCCGAAGCGCCCGCGCCACAAAATGGCGGAGTGAATCTTCGTCTTCGGTAATGAGAATGCGGGCCATGATGTTTACCTCGTTTTAACGCGAGGACCAGTGAACACCACCGCCCCTTTGGGAAAGGTAAACGCGGGCAGCGCTGCCGCCCGCTAATGCCGCTTATGCTTGCCCAAAGGTTTACGCTGCGAAAGGCCGCCTTCGGGCAAACGATTTCAGGCTTCGCCGGTCACGACGCCGACGAAAGGCAGTTCGCGGAAGGCGTAGGCCACATCCATGCCATAGCCGACGACGAAATGGTCCGGACAGGAAAAGCCGACATAGTCGGCTTCGAGCGCGGTCTGCCGCTTGTCATGCTTGTCAAGCAACACGGCGATCGTCACCGTGCGCGCGCCGCGCTCATACATCAGTTCCTTGGCGAAAGTCAGCGTGCGCCCGGATTCGAGAATGTCGTCGATCAGCAGGATATCGCGGTCCTTCACGTCGCTGTCGATGTCCTTAATGATGCGGACGCCCTGCGACACGGTGCCGGCGCCATAGCTCGACAGCGTGATGAACTCCACTTCCGGCGCCAAACCAACAGTATGCAGCGCGCGGATCAGATCGGCCGCGAAGATGAAGGAGCCTTTAAGCACCGAGATCACCAGAAGATCATTGGTGGGGCCGGCGGCAATCTGCTTGGCGAGCGCGGTGTTGCGCTCGGCGATCATTTCCGCCGTGAAGAGCGGCTCGATCGTCTTGCCGCGAATGACATGCATGGTGAAGCTCCGATACTGGTTCCAATAGCGTCCGTTACCACGACCGTGCGCCCCGGTTCAACGCAGGGCGATCATAATCGTGAGATCCTCGGCCTTCGCACCGCCGATCTGGAACCGCCCGGAGAAAGGAAAGCGTATGGATGGCGCGATCCGGTCAGCGGCAATGTCGATTTTGCCGAGTCGCGCGCGGCTTGCGCCGCTGACGAGTTCGAGCACGGGGGTCACGAGCACAGCCGCGCCGTCATTGACGAGTTCACCCTCGACCTCGGCCACGCGCATTCCGTCAAGTTCACGAGTGGAAATTTTCAGATTGGACACGAGATAGGGACCGGCGCGCAGCTCCGCGCCGCCGTTTACGGCGTTGAAACCGCCCAATAGCCAGAACATGGCGATAACGGCGGCTGACAGCAGGCAAGTGAAGGCTTGCGGCGAAAGCTTTAGCAGCCGGCGCTCCACTGCGTCTGCGAAACTATAGCCCCACCGGAAGATGGCGGCGAGAACAAGCGCCAGGACTGAGGGTTCGGCCGTTGTGATGGAAGCGCGCCTGTTGTCATTGCTGCGCGGGCGGGCAGGGCCGCCGAGCACTTCGAAGACCGCGTCTTCGACATCGAGCTTTGCGGCGCGTTTCGATCCATGCGGCCTGGACGCGCGATCAGGCGGAAGAACGTCGATGTCGGCGACGGTTCGCCAGGCTTTGTTGTTGTTCGCCTGCATGGCCTTCCTCATCGGTTTGCCAGCCGACGCGTCGCCGGCATTGAACTTCACCTTTATGAGAAGTAAACTGTCGTGGTTAATGCTTCGCTAACGGCGCGTGAGCCCTTCTCCTCGGACCAACTGGACAAAACGTTGATTCATTTCGAAAATGTTGGCCTGCGCTATGGTATGGGGCCGGAGATCCTGAAGGATCTCACCTTCGATATTCCCAAACGCTCGTTTCAGTTCCTCACTGGCCCCTCCGGCGCCGGCAAGACCAGTCTGCTCAGGCTGCTGTTCATGTCGCTCAAGCCGACGCGCGGATTGATCCGTGTTTTCGGGCGCGAAACGTCGACGATCCCGCAAAGCGAACTGCCGCTCCTACGTCGGCGCATCGGCATCGTGTTTCAGGATTTTCGCCTGCTCGACCATCTGACCACCTATGAAAATGTAGCGCTTCCCTTGCGTGTTCGCGGTAAGGACGAAGCCGGCTATCGTTCCGACGTGGTCGAGCTCCTGAAATGGGTGGGGCTCGGCGACCGCATAAATGTTCTGCCTCCCGTGCTTTCTGGCGGCGAAAAGCAGCGCGCGGCCATCGCGCGCGCCTTGATCGACCAGCCGGAACTGCTGCTCGCGGATGAGCCGACCGGCAATGTCGATCCTCCCATGGCAAAGCGCATTCTCAAACTGTTCATGGAGCTGAACCGCTTCGGCACCGCGGTGGTGATCGCCACCCATGACCTCGCTTTGATGGACCAGGTCGAGGCGCGTCGCATGATCCTCACCTCAGGGCGGCTCGATCTCTATGAATGACGCCGCCCAGAAACCCCGCCGCGAAATCGCGCTTCGCCCGACCGCCGCCATCGTTCCGCAACGCAGCGTCCAGAGCAAGGCCCTGCTCGCGGTCATCGTGATCATGTCGTTCCTGGCCTGCCTGACCATCGGCGCCGTCGGCATGATCCGCGCGACCGCCGATTCCTGGGCGAGCGAGATTTCCCGCGAAATCACCATACAGATAAAGCCGGACGAAACGCTCGACATGGAGAAGGCGCTCATGGACGCGCGCGATCTCGCGATGTCCTTTGTCGGCACCAAGACGGGTTCGGTGCTCGACAAGGCCGCCACGTCGCGGCTTCTCGAGCCCTGGCTGGGCGCTGGCCTCGATATTGACGAACTGCCGGTGCCGCGGCTGGTGGTGATCACCATCGACGAGCGCAATCCGCCCGATTTCGCGGCGATGCGCGAGGCGCTGCAAAAGAAGATCCCGCAGGCCTATCTCGACGATCACCGCACCTGGGTCGACCGGCTGGTGTCCATGGCGCGGACAACAGTGGTGATAGGCTCGGCCGTGCTGGGCCTGGTGTTCTTCGCCATGGTGCTGACGGTAATTTTCGCGACCCGGGGCGCGCTGGCAGGCAACCGGCATATTGTCGAGGTTCTGCACTTCGTGGGCGCGGAATCGACCTTCGTGGCGCAGGAATTCCAAAAGCATTTCCTGCTGATTTCATTGAAAGGTTCGCTGGCCGGGGCCTTTCTCGCGGCCGGCTCCTTTGCGGCGGCCGGCTGGTGGCAGTCCAGCAGCATCGCCACGCCGGAAAGCGATCAGGCGACCGCTCTGTTCGGCGCCTTCACCATCGACTGGACTGGCTATGTCGGCATCTTCCTGACCATGCTAGTGATCGCGGCGTTGACGACGCTCACGGCGCGGTTCACGGTGATGCGAACGATCGACGAAATCGACCATATCCGCTCCGATCCTGGTCGCCTCGATATACATCAGGAATGAGCAATACAACCTGAAATGCCTATATTGGGCCTCAAAATTTGGCTATTCCTCTTGCCCGATGACTCATAACGAAGAGCCCGAGCAGGACGCGCTCGGCCAGCCGCCAAAGCGCGGACTGGCCTCGCTCGCCATACGCCTGTTCCTGAGAACGGTTGGGTTCATCGTGCTCGCCTCCATCGCGGCCTTCGGCATCGGCTTTGTGGTTTTCTATACCCAGGTTGCGGCGCTCGCACCGATCGACAATCCCAAGGCGGACGCCATCGTCGCGCTGACCGGCGGCTATCAACGCATCGATCAGGCGGTGCAATTGCTGGCCCAAGGGGCTGGAAAGCGGCTGCTGATCTCGGGGGTCAATCCGGCCACCTCTGTCGGCCATATCCGCTCCTTCACCAGGAGCCGCAAGGACCTTTTCCAATGCTGCGTCGACCTCGGTCATGACGCGCGCAACACCGAAGGCAATGCCGCCGAGACCGTGCAATGGATCCGCGCCCATGGCTACACGACCGTGATCCTCGTCACCAACAACTATCATATGCCGCGCAGCCTCGCCGAAATCCGCCGTCTCGACCGCGACACCGATTTCCTGGCCTACCCTGTGGAAAAGCGGCTGACACTCGCCGACATCGCCGCCAATCCGCTGCTTCTGCGAACGCTGATGTCGGAATATGTAAAATATCTGCTGGTCGTCAGCCGCGATTACACCGGCATTGTCCCCTGAGCATATGCGGCTATGCATCCTTGCCTGCATCGGCTAAGGAGAGCACATATCGGTGTTCGGGACTTTTCCATGATTTATCTGCGTTCGGCCCTGTTTCAGCTCGCCTTTTATGTGAGCTTCATCGTTCAGATGATCATCTTCTCGCCGGTCTATTTCTTCCTGCCGCGCAAGACCGCCTATGTGATCCCGAAAAACTGGGCGCGACTCAATCTCTGGCTCGCCAAGACCATCATCCCCTTGACCTATGAGGTCGAGGGCCGCGAGAACATTCCCGAAGGCGGCTGCATCATCGCGGCGAAGCACCAGTCCTTCTGGGACGTGATCGCCATCGTGCCGATGGTCGACGACCCGGTCTATATCCTGAAGCGCGAATTGCTATGGATTCCCCTGTTTGGCTGGTACGCCGCCAAGCAGGACATGATCCCGATCAAGCGCTCCGACAAAAGCCGGGCGATTCCCAACATGATTGCCCGCGCCCGCGAAGAACTCGCCAAGAAGCGGCAGTTGATCATCTATCCCGAAGGCACTCGCAAGGCGCCGGGCGCGGAGCCGGACTACAAATATGGTGTCGCCCGCCTCTATAGCGACCTGCGGGTTCCGGTCGTGCCGATGGTCGTGCATGCCGGCCTGTTCTGGCCGCGCCATGGCTTCCTGCGACAGCCGGGCCATATCAAGATCCGCATCATGAAGCCGATCGAGCCGGGCATGCCATCGCAGACTTTCTTCCAGCATCTCGTCACCGAAATGGAAGCCGAGAGCGATCGTCTGCTGGTGGAAACCGTCGAGGCCAATCCGCATCTGGAGCTTTCGGCGATCACCCGCTCGCGGCTAAAGGCGATCAAGGAGGCTCAGGCTGCGGGCTGAGCGCAGTTGAGCCCCTTCGCCACCGCCTCCATCCAGTGATCGCGAATGCCGAGTTCGCGCAGATGCGCCAGCGTGTTGAGAACATAATCGACATTGGCGCCGGACACGCCTCTGGCGCCCGCCACGATCTCGGCGGCCCGCTCGACGCTGAGCCCCGCCGCATATTGGCGATGGCGGCGATCAACGACATAGGTGACGGCCAGCCGCCGGGCGCCGCAATCCAGCGTCACCGGCGCGACGCGCTCCAGATAGACATTGGTGACCAACTCGCGAGCCCGGAGATAGGCGAGCACCTCGTCGCGGCGATCGGCGCGCACACGGAAAGCAGCCCCTTTGCAGGCGCCGCCGCGATCGAGACCCAGCACCAGGCCAGGATTTTCCTCGGTGCCGCGATGGACCCAGGAATGGATGCAGAGAGCGCGATGATAACCGCGAATCACCGCCAACCGCCGCTCCTCGTGGTCGAAGCCCGGATTCCACATCAGCGAACCGTAGCCAAACACCCAAAATTCGTCCATATCGGCAGGCAAGGGCTTCGTAGACATTCGCGACAGACTGATCCGAGAGTGAGTTCATGCAAGACAAGACCAGCGCGCCCTCATCCGCCTCCCGCAAGATCAGGCGGCTTGGCGTCGCAGTGGCGCTCGTCGTCGCCCTTTATTCCGCCGGCTGGTTCTTTGTTGCAAGCAAAATCGAAACGGAACTCGATGCGCGCATCGCCAATCCCGCGACTTTGGGCCTGTCCGAACTCATCTGCGACGCCCCTGAGGTCGACGGCTTTCCCTTTCTCATCGGCGCGACCTGCGCACGATCTGGTCTGACAACGAAGGACGGGCTGTCGGCGAGCGCCGGCGCCGCGCGCATCGCCGCCCGCATCTATGCCCCGACCAGCACCATCGCCGAGATCGACAGTCCGGGCGCTGTGACCGCGCCGGATGGTTCGACGGTAGAGGCAACCTGGAAGTTATTGCGCGCTGGCGCGAGCGCCGGCCTCGATGGTCTCACATCGCTGTCTTTGACCGGCACGGACATCAAGACCGGGCTTCGGCTGGCGCTATTGCCTGTTGATCTCGATGTCGGCGCTGAAGAAGGACAGGCGCATCTGCGCCGCGTCGATCGCAATCTCGAACTCGCCTTTCTCGCCCGCAAACTGACGATTTCCTCCGAAACCGGCGAGGTGCTGCTGCCGGAAATCTCAACCAGCCTGGAAGCGCGGATCGATGATCAGGCGGAGGTTATGTCCGGCGGGCCGCTTCGGCTGCGCGCGTCAAGCGGCACGATCACCAGCTTCAAGATCGAGACCACTGACGGCCTGTTCGGCGAACTCTCGGGCGATTTCGATATTGATGAAGAAGGTTATCTGAACGGAAAATTTGGCGCCAAGCTCGACGATATCGACGCCTGGAAAAAGAGATTGAGCGAGATTTTTCCGGACGCCCGCGATTCTATCTCGGCCGTCTCAGCACTCCTCAAGGGCCTCGCCAAGGGCAAGGACGATGTGAAGGTGACGATCCGCGTTGACCATGGCCGCATCTCGCTCAGCATGATCCCGCTCGGACGCATTCCGCCGCTCTGATCTCACCCCAGGGATCGTTGGCGTCAGGCGCTGTTGCGGCGCCGGATATCGCCCGCCGCCTCCCGGGCGGCGCGGTCGCGCAACTCGCGGCGGATCACCTTGCCTGTGGTGGTCAAGGGCAGCGCGTCGATGAAGTCGACTTCGCGCGGATATTCATGCATCGACAGGCGATGGCGCACCCAGTCGGAAATATCCTGTTTCAGGGCCTCGTCGCCGGTAACGCCATCGGCAAGCACCACATAGGCCTTGACGATTTCCGTGCGCAACGCATCCGGCTTGCCAACCACCGCTGCAAGGCGGATGGCGGGATGCGAGATCAGGCAATCCTCGATTTCCGCCGGGCCGATGCGGTAGCCCGACGAGGTGATGACATCGTCGTCGCGGCCGAAGAAATCGACATAGCCGTCCGCATCCATCACGCCCTGGTCGCCGGTGAGCATCCAGTCGCCGATGAATTTCTTCTGCGTCGCCTCCGGATTGTTCCAGTAGCCAAGAAACATCACCGGATCGGGCCGCCGAACCGCGATCTGCCCCGCTTTGCCTGAAGGCAGCACGCGCCCCAATTCGTCGATCACGGCGACCGTATGGCCCGGCATGGTCTTGCCGATCGCGCCGGCCCGGCTGACCCCGAAACCGACGATCGAGCCCAACACGATATTGCATTCGGTCTGGCCGTAGAATTCGTTCACTGTGATCCCAAGGGTCCGCTTCGCCCAGTCATAGGTCTCACGGCCCAGTGTTTCACCCGCAGAGCCAATGGCGCGCAGCTTCAGCGCATAACGCTCAAGGGGCTTGTCGATCGCCGCCATCAAGCGAAGCGCGGTCGGCGGAATAAAGGCATTGGTGACGCCGAGATCGGCCATGATTCGATAAGCGAGATCCGGATCGAATTTCTGCGCCGGCGAGGACACCACCGGCACGCCAAGCATCAAACCCGGCAGCAGACAATTGAGAAGTCCGCCCGCCCAGGCCCAGTCCGATGGGGTCCAGAATTTGTCGCCAGGCTGCGGCATCATCTCCTGCGCCGCCTGCACCCCGGGCACATGGCCAGCCAGCACCCGATGGGCGTGCAGCGCGCCCTTGGGCGGTCCCGTCGTCCCCGAGGTGTAGATCATCAGCGCCGGATCGTCCTTGCTGGTGTCGAGCGCGACGAAATCATCCGCCTCGGCCTCGATCAGCGCCTGAAACGCCAGAGCAGAGGCGCCTGCCGGCTCGGTGACCACGACATGGCGAAGCGACGGCAGACCGGAGAGCAGCGGTTCAAGCTTGCTGTAGCCATAGGCGTTGGTGACGATGGCCTGAGCGCCCGAATCCTTCAGCCGGTAGTCCAGCGCATCGGCGCCGAACAACAGAGCGAGCGGCAGCGCCACGCCGCCCATCTTGTAGATGCCGAGATGGGCGATGACGGTTTCGAAACATTGCGGCAGGAGGATCGCGACACGATCGCCGGGCTTCACGCCAAGTCGAACGAGAGAGGCGGCGAACCGGTTGGAGAGATCGGCGAGTTCGCCATAGCTCATGCGGCGATGCCGGCCGTCGAGTTCGTAATGTTCGAGCGCCAGCCGTGAAGGCTCCCGCGCCGCCCAGATATCAGCGACCGCGCGGCCCATATTGAATTTTTCCGGAATATCCCAGCGGAAACGGGCCATCAGCTCGTCATAACCGCCGCAATCTGGCAGGAACATGTACACAAACCCCGCGTGTTGGTGCGCTGCAATAGCATATTTCGCACTGCGTGGAAATAGAGGCTCGAGCGGCGTGTCCGCAGGCGTCGCACGGTATTTTTCGAGGATGTCGCGATCCGGACTTGGCGCTGATTTTGCGGACGTTAATCTGGCATCGAAATCCGGGATTCGCCATGCAGAACAGAACCGCCTTCGGGGTCGCCATGCTGTGCCTTGGCGTGCTTGTCTTCTCGCTGCAGGACGCAGTGATCAAATCCGTGTCCGGCTCTTATGCGCTGACCGAAGTCGTGTCGATCCGCTGCCTGATCTCGGCGCCGATCCTCATCGCCTTTGTCTGGTGGGAGCATCGCAGTCTCAAGCCGCTTTTCTCCCCCAATGCGCGCTCGCTCGCCGTGCGCTCGGCCATCATGCTGCTGGCTTACACCAGCTATTACATGGCCTTTCCCGCCCTGCCGCTGGCCGACGCCGTGGCGCTCTATTTCACCGTGCCGCTGTTCATGCTGGCGCTTGCGGCGCCCCTGCTCGGCGAAATCATCACGCCGCGCAAGATCCTCGCCGCCCTGATCGGCTTCGCCGGCGTGCTGGTGATGCTCAGGCCGGGCCTCGGCGTGTTCGAGCCGGCCGCGCTTTTGTCGCTGTTCTCAGCCGCAACCTATGCGCTGTCCATGCTGATGGCGCGCCGCCTGGGCGACAAGGAAACGGCCTCGGTGATGGCGAGCTACCAGAACGGCGTCTATCTGATCGGCGCGCTGATCATCGCCGCGATCACCCATCTGATCGGCGTCGAAGAACTCGGCCATCCCTCGCTCGATTTCCTGGTGCGGTCCTGGTCCTGGCCGACGCTCGCCGATTTCCTCGCCATCGCCTCCTGCGGCGTCATTGCGGCGATCGGCGTGACGCTGCTCACCCAGGCCTATCGCGTCGCCAAAGCCAGCATCGTCGGCTCTTTTGAGTATACCGGCATGCTCTGGGCCCCGCTCTGGGGCTTCCTGTTCTTCGGCGAGATTCCGTATCTGACGACGCTTGTGGGCGCATTGCTGATCATCGGGGGAGGATTGATTGCGCTGTTGGGACGGGAGGCGCGTGCGGAAGCATCCGCTTGATCAGTCGCGACAAAAAACTGCAATCTTTCTGGAAGGTGGTGCCCCATGCCGGACTCGAACCAGCACTCCTTTCGGAACTCGATTTTGAGTCGAGCGCGTCTACCAATTCCGCCAATGGGGCACGTCAGTGAGGAAAATCACTGGGAGACTGCGCGGGACTATACGAAGGCGAAGGCCCTGGTCAACCGGTTTTTTGTACATTTGATTGTGATTTCGCTCTCCAGGCTGGGCCATGCTTTCACGCCGAAGTGTGCGCGCAAGCCTGCAAGGAAATTTGCAAATTTCCGGCGGCGGGCCTAAAGACGATGCGATTGCGTGAACGGGGCTGATGATGCTGAGACGACTTTACGACTGGACCATGCGGCTCGCCGAACGTCCTTCAGCCGAACTCTGGCTGTTCGTGATTTCCTTCGTCGAAAGCTCGATCTTTCTGGTGCCGGCCGAAGTACTGTTCCTGCCCATGGCGATCGCCAATCCGCGCAAGGTCTGGCGCTACGGCCTGATCGCCGCGCTCGGCTCCATCCTGGGCGGCGTCGCCGGCTGGATGATCGGCTATTACGCCTTCGAGGCCATCGCCAAGCCGATCCTGGAATTCTATGGCAAGCTCGACGATTTCGAGACGCTGAAATCGGCGGTGTCGCTGGAACTGGTGATGCTGTTTCTGTTTACATCCGGCGTGGCGCATCTGCCGCCGCTCAAGGTGGTGACCATTCTGTCCGGCGTGCTGCAGGTCAATCTGCTGGTGTTCTTCCTGGCGGCGGTGGTGGCCCGCGGCGGCAAATTCATGCTGCTGTCCTGGCTGTTCGCCCGCTATGGCAGCCCGATCCGCGACTTCATCGAGCGCCGGCTCAACATGATCGCGGGCTCGGCCGCCGTGGCGCTGATTCTCGCCTATTTCCTCTATCTCGCGCTGAAACATTGAGGCTTCCATGATCGCGGACCGACCCAATCTGGGCGTCGCCCTTCTCCTCACGCTCGGCATGAGCGTGGTGATCGCAAGCGCGCTCGGGTTTGAGCATATCGGCGGCTATGTGCCCTGCGCGCTCTGCCTGTTGCAACGCGATCCCTATTATATCGGCGTGCCACTCGGACTGGTCGCCATCTTGGTTGCATGGCTGCGTCTGCCGCCCGTGATCACGAAGATGCTGATCGCGCTCATCGTGCTGACTATGCTGATCGGGGCCGGGCTCGGCGTCTATCATTCGGGCGTGGAATGGCGCTTCTGGGAAGGCCCGGCAACGTGTTCGACGTCGGTCAACGCCGTGTCGCAGAATGCCGGCAGCCTGCTCGACGACATCAACAAGCAGCACGGCCCATCCTGCACGGACGCCACGCTGCGCGTGCTCGGTCTGTCTTTTGCGGGCTGGAACGTGATTGCGAGCCTTGTGCTCGCGGCGATCGGCATCCGGGGATTGCTGCGCAAGGCGTGAAAAAACGGCCCACAAAGGGCCGCCCCGTCAAGGCTGCAGTTCGGTGTCCCAATAGAGATAATCGAGCCAGCTATCATGTAGATAGTTCGGCGGAAACAGCCGGCCATTGTTGTGCAGGTCCTGCACCGTCGGCCGGTAAGGCTTCTGCATCGGGAACATGCCCGCCTGGCGCGGCAGTTTGGAGCCCTTGCGCAGATTGCAGGGCGCACAGGCCGTGACGACATTTTCCCAGGTCGTCTGGCCGCCAAGCGCGCGCGGCGTCACATGGTCGAAGGTGAGATCGTCCTCACATCCGCAATACTGGCATTCGAACTTGTCGCGCAGGAAGACATTGAAGCGCGTGAAGGCCGGATAGCGCGACGGCTGAACATAGGATTTCAAGCAGACGACGCTCGGCAGCTTCATCGAATAGCTGGGCGAGGACACCGAATGCTCATATTCGGCGATGATGTTCACGCGGTCAAGAAATACGGCCTTGATCGCGTCCTGCCAGGACCACAGCGACAAGGGGTAATAACTCAAGGGCCGATAGTCCGCATTAAGGACCAACGCCGGAAGCGACTGGGGTGATACTGCAATCGTCAAGATGCACTCCCTGACCGATTCGAATTCCCTGCTCCTTCATACTAGGCGCATTGCAACAGGATTGTGAAGCCTGAAAAGAAACGCTTTTTTAAGAAAGCGCGCATCAACCGGCCAACACGCCCGCGCCGCGTCGCTCTGTCGCATAAAACGCCCAGAGGAGCCGCGCCGCCGCCGAGCGCAAGGGCCGCCACGTCTCCGCCATCTGCCGCAATTGCCGTTGTTGCGGCGGCTCCACCAGACCGAACGCGCGAGCGGCGGCCGTCTGCAAGGCGACGTCGCCAGCCGGGAAAATATCGGCGTGGCCGCCGGAAAACAGAAGATAGACTTCGGCCGTCCATGGACCGACGCCGCGAATGGCGGTGAGCGCGCCGATCGCCTCTTCGGCCGGAAGGCTTGCGATGGCTTCCAGATCAAGGCCCGCACGGCAGGCTTCGGCGACGGCGCGAAGTGCGATGATTTTGCCGCCAGACAGGCCGACAGCGCGCAAGTCGGCTTCGGCAAGCGAGAGCAGCCGCGCGGGCTCCACCACACCGGACGCGGCCTCAAGCCGCGCCCAGATCGCCTCGGCCGAGGCGCGCGACACCATTTGCGAGACAATGATCGAAGCGAGCGCGGCGTAACCCGCCGGCCGGAACCGTAGCGGGATATCCCCCGCCCGCGCAACGACCGCGCCAAAGCGCGGATCGAGCGCGACGAGTTCAGCCACGGCCTCGGCGATTTCCGCCTCGCTCGTCAGCCGACGCATGGTCAGAACCGGTCCTTTCGGGCGCGGATTTCGGCAAAGACCTGCCAGTCCTCGGCATCCTCCATGCCGAGATGGGCGCGAAGGGTGGGATCGTCGGCGCGCAGGAAAGGATTGGTGGCGATTTCGTCGGCTAACAAAGTCGGCGCGGTGGGGCGGCCTTCGGCGCGCAGCGTCTCGATCGCCTCGACACGCACTTTCAGCGCCGCATTATCCGGATCGATGGTCAGCGCGAAACGCGCGTTGGACAGCGTGTATTCATGGCCGAAATAAACGATAGTGTCGGAAGGCAGAGCGCGGAGTTTGAGAAGCGACGGCCACATGACTTCGGCCGGCCGCTCGAACAATCGCCCGCAGCCAAGCGCAAACAGCGTGTCGGCCGAAAACAGCAATTTGTCTTGCGGCAGATGATAGCAGATATGGCCCGCGGTATGGCCGGGCGTCTCGATCACCTCGACTGGATGACCGGCAAAATCGAAACTGTCGCCATCGCCAACCGTCGCGTCGATGCCGGGAATCCGGTCCGCCTCGTTTTTCGGTCCGACAATCCTGACACCGAACCGCGCCTTGAGCGCCAGATTGGCCTCGACGTGATCCGGATGATGATGTGTGGTGAAGATATCGGTCAGCGTCCAGCCCCGCCTCTCGAGCGCCGCGAGGATCGCGGGCTCTTCGGGCGCATCGATCGAGGCCGTCCGCCTGCTCACGGGATCATGGAGCAGGACGCCGAAATTATCGCTGCGGCAGGTGAACAATTCGATCTCGAGCGTCGCCATGGGTCTCTCCTCTGCGGTCGTTGGCAAGATTTAGTGGTTCGAGGCTTGAAGTCCAACCCGCCCTCGTTACATTTGCGCCATGAACACTGATATCGTGGACCTCCGGCAATTTTATCACTCGCCACTCGGCCGGCTGGCGGAGGCCTCGATCACCGCAGGCCTCAGAGGCCTCTGGCCTCGGCTGCCCGACGAGCGCCTGCTCGGCCTGGGTTATGCGCCGCCCTACCTCGATCACCTCAAGCAGGACGCCGAACGCGCCTTCGCCTTCATGCCGGCGGGCCAGGGGGCGGTGAACTGGCCGTCGGACGGATTTTCCGCCACCGCGCTGGTGTTCGATGAAGAATTGCCGCTGCCTGACGCCTCGATCGATCGGGTTCTGCTGGTGCATTCGCTGGAATTCGCCGAAAATCCGCGCGAGATGCTAAAGGAAGTCTGGCGTGTTCTGGCGCCTGGCGGACGACTGGTGGTGGTGGCGCCCAATCGCCGCGGCGTCTGGGCGCGGCTGGAACACACGCCTTTCGGCGCCGGCCGACCCTATTCGGGCGGGCAGTTGGTGACGCTGCTGCGCGAAGCCAATTTTACCCCCGGCGCCTCAGCCGGAGCGCTGTTCTTTCCGCCCTATCGCAGCCGGGCAATGCTCAAGCTATTGTCCGGGCTCGAACCGCTCGGGCGGCGTCTGTTGCCGGTATTCTCTGGCGTGATCCTCTATGAAGCGCAGAAACGGCTCTATCAGGGCCTGCCCGTGTTTGCGCGCGCCTCACGGCGCGTCTTCGCGCCGGTTCTGTCGCCGCAAGGCGTGCCCACGGCGCGCAAAGCGGATTAATCGCCAATCTCGACAAACGCCGGCGCGCGGTCTATGGCGTGAGCGAAATCTTTCGGGGCGCGTCTTCTGACCATGAACACACTTCAATTCGACAAGATCGCGCTGATCGGCATCGGCCTGATCGGCTCCTCCATCGCTCGCGCCGTCAAGGAAAAGGGCCTCGCGCGCGAGGTGGCGATATCGACCCGCTCGCGCCAGACGCTGGCGCGGGCCGAGGAACTCGGTCTGGGCACACTCTATTGCGAACAAGCCCGCGACTGCGTGCGCGACGCCGACCTTGTCATCGTCTCCGTTCCGGTCGGCGCATCCGGCGCCGTGGCGGAGGAGATCGCCGCATCCCTCAAGCCTGGCGCAATCCTGACCGATGTCGGCTCCACCAAAGCCTCGGTGATCAGCCAGATGCTGCCGTATGTGCCGGAGGGCGTCCATCTCATTCCCGGCCATCCGATCGCCGGCACCGAACATTCCGGTCCCGATGCGGGCTTTGCCGATCTCTTCGAAGGGCGCTGGTGCATCCTGACGCCGGTGGAAGGCAGCCAAGCCGAACCGATCGTCAGACTTCGTCATTTCTGGGAAACGCTGGGGTCAAAGGTCGAGGAGATGGACCCGGCCCATCACGACAAGGTGCTGGCGATCGTCTCGCATCTGCCGCATATCATCGCCTACAATATCGTCGGCACGGCGGCGGATCTGGAGACGGTGACCGAATCGGAAGTCATCAAATATTCGGCGTCCGGTTTCCGCGACTTCACACGCCTCGCCTCCTCCGATCCCACCATGTGGCGCGATGTCTGCCTGCACAACAAAGACGCGATCCTGGAAATGCTGGCGCGATTCTCCGAGGATCTCGCTTATCTGCAGCGGGCGATCCGTTGGGGCGAAGGCGACAAGCTGTTCGATCTCTTCACCCGCACTCGCGCCGTTCGCCGCTCGATCATCGATGCGGGACAGGATACGGCGGCGCCGGATTTCGGCCGCCACATCAAGCCGACGCCCTGATCAACTCCGTCCTGCGAAAGCGCGGATCTTTTCGCGGATCATCTTCGCCACACTCTTGGTGTTCTGATAGAGATGCAACTGCGAGCCGGCCTGACGCACGTCTCGGTCGGCATGCGGGGTCAGGCCCACGATCAACGTGCCCATCGTCTCGCGTTCGCGCCAGAAGCGGCTCATGATGGGATGATCCGGCGCCGCGAGCGAATCCGTACGCGTGATATTGGCGTCGTCGAGATGCCATTCGGTCACCTGCGCCATCAACAATTTGCCGGGCGAGAAACGCGCGTAAGCCTCGTCGAAAGCCGTTTTCCAGGCATAGGCTTCGCCATTCATCATCAGCACGATCAGAGACGCGATCGCCTTGCCGTCGAGATCAATGGTGTGAATGCGGGCCTGGTCGATTTCTGCGAGGTTGTAGACCGCCTCACGCGCCATGGCGGCGCGATAGCGGTCCGACAGCATGGCGGTGCGCTTGCGGCCCTTCCAACCCGAGGCTTCGAGCAGCAGGAACTCTTCCATGCGCATGCGGATGTCACGCGGCTGACGGGCGACATTGTAGCTGGCGGCGCCGGCGCCGGCCTGTTCGAGCAATCCCCATTGCCGGCGCATTTCGCGTAAATGCGAAGACTTGATCGAGGCGCGCAGATAGGTTTCGCCATCTTCAGGGCTTTCGAGCATCGGCCGCTCACTCAGGCCGACCACATCGACCGGAAGGTTGCGCGACATGGCGATGGCTTTCATCAGCTGGGTGAAAGGACCGCGCACGCGAATATCCGGGATCACCAGCACCTGGGGAAGCTTGGCCTTGGGATCTGCAAGCGCGGTCAGCAGATGATCGAGCGTTTCGGCCGCCCCTTCGGAATCCACCAGCGGCGTGCCGAGGGGACCGAAATTATTAGCCCAGACACGCAGGATCGGCGCACCCAGCGAGAAGCCGGGCTTTTCGATCGAAAACGGCATGAGATAGCGCAGACGGCTGCGACCGGCCAGATCGTCACGGATCAAGGCCAGACGAACTTCGCGATCCTCCAGACGCGGCATAGCCGGCGCAAGAAAGCGGCTGGAGAAAAAGACATTCGGTTCAAGCGCACGGTTGGAGAGGAAATCGAGCTCGTTCTGAAGGTCATAACCCGACTGGGTGTGATAGATCGACAGCGTCCGACCAGGCTTGCCGGTCTCAAGCGTAATCAGCGCGGCAGGGCGATCGAGGTCGCCGGCGAGCCGGCCCTCTGCGAGCTGCAGTGAATTTTGCAATCCATCGTCCTGATGAGCGGGCGTCAGCGCCATGGTCAGGCTTCTCCCAAAGTCTTGGTTCCGGCAGTCGGCCGGGCGAAAGCGAACAATATGATTCCGAGTTTGCGCCGCACAGTCACGTGCAGGAGGATGGCCTCGACAGCCATGGCGCCAGCTGCTGCAAAGGCCGCGCCTTCGATGCCGAACAGCGGCAGCAGCACGACATTGAGCCCGATATTGACGGCGAGCGCCGCGACATAGAGCTTGACGCACAGCGTCTGGTGCCCAGACATGGTGAGCAGCACTTCGCCCGGCCCCACCAGCGCTTTGGTCATGATGCCGAAAAACAGGATGACCATCACGCTGTAGCCGGCAACAAAGCCTGGCCCGAACATCGCCAGCAGCAGTTTGCCACAGGCCAGCATCGCCAGGCCGACGGCGAGCGACGGCCAAAAGGCCCAGCGCACCGTGCGGCCAGCGAACTCCGCCAATTCCTGCGCCGCGCCGCGGGCATGCAGCGCCGAAAACTGCGGCGCGCTCGCCGCCTTCACCGAGAAGAATACGAACTGGACGAGAACGATGGTCTTGGACGCGGCGAAATAAACGCCGACCTCGGCGGGATCGAGAAACAGTCCCGTCACCACCGTGTCCGAATTGGTGAGCAGGAAGCTGAAGCCCTCGATCAGGAAGATCGGCAGCGCCACCCGCAGCCAGGAGCCGAATTCGACCACCGAGCCGCCGCGCTCATAGCGCCTGTTAAGCCGCCAGTTGATGTTGAAGAACTGCCCGATGGTGGTGGCGTAAGTGGCGGCGAGACTGGCCACCAGCGCGGTTTCAGCCGTGCGCGGCTCGCCGGCCCAGACAGCGGCCAACATGAAGACGAGGATTAGCGTCGGACGGATGAGATAGGTGGGGCTGAGCGCCACCACGGCCCAGGAATTGGCGCGCGCCGTGCCTTCCATCGTGTCGCCCAGCGCAATCATCGGCAGAATGAACAGAGCGATGAACAGCGGCGCGACGTAATAGGGCTCAAGCCGGTCTCCGAACAGGGAGAGCGCGATATAGCCGATCAGCGCCACCAGACTTGAGGAGACGAGCGCGAAGATCCGGGCGGTGCTGGTCAGACCCCGGACGCGGTCGTGATCCCGTTCTGCCTCGAACTGCGGCAGGAAACGGATCTGCGCGGAATGAAAGCCGAAACAGGACAGGTTGCCGATCAGGATCACCAGCACCCAGACGAAGACGAACAGGCCGTATTCATGCTCGCCCATGATGCGGGCGAGAATGATCTGCGACACGAAGGCGATGCCGGCCGACAGGATGCGGATGAGGAAGGCGATCAGCGCCATGCGTCCAGCGCGACTTTCGGCGTCGGAAGCGCGCAGCCGTGTCCAGATCTTGACCGCGAGCGCCTTGAACTGGCTCACGCGACCCGACGGAACGTCCTTGGCTGGGGCCTGCAAAAGGGCCATGATACGCAATACCCGAACTCATACGCGCGGAAAGGAACAGTCTCCGCTTGTACATGGGTCTTGGTTAAGAAAGGGTTGGGAAGGCTTGCCTATCGCTGACCATCGTGGCGCGCGAGCCCGCCAGGACGCAAGAATATCAGTTCACATCGTCGGGCAAAACGGGAAGCGGGGCGATCTCGACGCCTTCATCGAGAAGCGCCTTGACCTCGACAGGCGAGGCCTGGCCGATGATGCCGCGCGCTTCCGTCTCGCCGTAATGAATCTTGCGCGCTTCCTCGGGGAAGCGCTCGCCGACATCCTCGGCGTTGCTGCGGACTTCGCTGACGATCTCCCGCAACTTCTGCATAGCTTCGCGGCGCGTAACATCAAGCGCCAGCGCCGTCGTTTCGTCCTTGCGGCGACTCGTCGAGACGCTCGGCGCCATCAGCGTCTTGGCCACCGACAGGGAGCCGCAGACCGGGCAGGACACGAGCCCCGCCTCGGCCTGGCGATCGAAATCGGCGCTCGAGGCGAACCAGCCTTCGAATTCATGCGCCTTGTCGCAATGGAGGGAATAGCGGATCACGATCTCACTTATCCATGATGTTGATCAGGCCCTGACATCGGTCAGTTCGAAATCGCGCGCATTCTTGAGATTGGGGATCTTGGCGCGGGCGGCGGCGGTTTCCGTGATGTCGATATCGGCCACGATCACCGCCTCGCCGACCGATGGCGCGCGGGCGAGAATACGCCCCCAGGGATCGACGATCATCGAATTGCCATAGGTTTCGCGGCCGTCTTCATGCAGGCCGGCCTGGGCGGCGGCAATCATGAACACGCCGTTCTCGATGGCGCGGGCGCGGATCAGCACTTCCCAATGCGCTTCCCCGGTTTGGCGGGTAAACGCCGCCGGCAGGCTGATGATCTCGGCACCGGCAACCGCCTCGGCGCGGAACAACTGCGGAAAACGGACATCGTAGCAGATGGCGAAGCCCAGCGCGCCGAAGGGAAGACGCGCCACGCGCGCCTCAGACCCCGGGCGATAGACGGCGCTTTCGCGCCAGCTCTCGCCATTGTCGAGATCGACGTCGAACATATGGATCTTGTCGTAACGACAGACGAGCAGGCCATCGGGACCAAACAGCAGGCCCCGATTTGCGGTCTTGCCATCTTCGAGCGCGATCGCGGTCGATCCGATATGCAGGAAGACGCCGAGTTCCGCCGAAAGCGCCTTGGCGCGGGCAACGATCAGATCCGTCTCTTCCGGCCTGAGAATATCGGCGAGACCCTTGCGATCACGTTGCAACGCCCCGGTCATCTCGGGCGTCTGAATATAGACAGCGCCGCCGGCATGAGCCTCGCGAACGAGAGCCTCCATCTGCAGCGCATTCTTTTCCGGGTCGACGCCGGAACACATCTGGATCGCCGCGATTTTCGCCATGGATCAGGCCGCCAGCAAGGGATCGAGCTTGCCAGCCCGGTCCAGCGCATGCAAATCGTCGCAACCGCCGACATGCTGGCCGTCGATGAAGATCTGCGGAAAGGTGTTGCGGCCGGATTTCGCCATCATTTCCTCGCGAATGTCAGGCTTGCCGGTGGCGTCATGCTCCTGAAAGTCAACGCCCTTGCCGCCGAGCAGCGCCTTGGCCGCGCTGCAATAGCCGCAACCCTGTCTCGTATAGATTACCACGGACGCCATGCCTGTCTCCGTTCACCGCAGAAAACTTTTCTTTCCGTCATATAATGTCCGGCAGCGCCCTTGCAAAGGTCAAAACATCGACCCCTGCCGCTCCGCTGCGCTTGAGGAGCCGGGCGATCGCCGACACGGTGGCGCCGGTCGTATAGACATCGTCGACGATCATGATCCGCCGGCCGAAGACCTGGCTCCCGCCAGCTTCCGTCAGTCGAAACGCCCCGCGCACATTGGCGTCCCGACCAAGGCGCGTCAGTCCGACCTGATGGGCGGTGTTGCGGATGCGTCTGACAGCGTCCGGCAGCATCGGCAGTCCCGTTTGCCCGGAAAGCGCGCGCGCCAGTTCCGCCGCCTGATTGAAGCGCCGCTCCAGCAGGCGACGGCGATGCAAGGGGACAGGCAGCAACACGTCCGAGGAGGCGATCAGTTCCGCGCCGGCGCGCGCCATCCACAGCGCCATCATCGCGGCGAGTTCGGATTGATCGCGATATTTGAATCCATGCACGAGATCGCGGGCGGGGCCATCGAACAGACAGGCGGAGCGCAATCGGTCGAAATCGGGCGGATGGGCGATGGCTTCGGCCGAGACAACGCCCATGCCGAGATCGTGGCTGAACGGACTGCCGAGAATGTCGCAATAGGGTTTTTCGATGAAGCGGACTTGCGCCCAGCAGCCGGCGCAAAGGGCGCCGCCATTCATGACCAGCCGCCCGCAAGCCGGGCAAGTCGGTGGAAAGAACAGATCGGCGGCGGAACGGCGCAGCCATTGGCCGGTTTCCATTGCGGCGCGAGCAAGGCCGCGTCTTGGGCTGGCATGCTTCCACATCGCTTGACTTCGCCTGTCGTTTGGTGACTGTGCCGCCGATCCACGAGAGTAGCTGACGATGGAAATCCTGATTGATCCCGATCTTGCTGTAAAGCGCCGTCGCCGCGCCGCCCGCGCCTTCGATCCCAAGGCCGCCTTTCTGTTGGATATCGCGGCGGAAGAACTTTCGCTTCGGCTGTCAGCGATCGAGCGCCGCTTCGACGACGCCGTGGAATTGTTCGGCGCGACGGGCGCCGCGGCAAGCGCCTGCCTGGCGACGGGAAAAATCGACGCGTTCAAGTCGGTCGAGGTCGCGCCAGATGCGCGTCCGACCCTGCTGGCGGAGAGTTTCGAAGACGTGCCGCTGGAGGCCGAAAGCGTCAATCTGGTGATCGCGCCGCTCTGTCTGCATCTCGTCAACGATCTGCCAGGCAGCCTGATCCGTATCCGCCGAGCGCTGAAACCCGATGGTTTTTTCATGGCGGCGACCCCAGGGGTCGGAACGCTTGCGGAACTCAACGATGTGCTGCTCGAAACCGATATCGCGCTTCACGGCGGCGCGAGCCCGAGGGTCGTGCCGTTCGGCGAAGTTCGGGCGATGGGCGCGCTGCTGCAGCGGGCCGGCTTCAGCCTGCCGGTGGCCGATGTCGAAACCTATACGGTCCGCTATGACTCTCTCTTTGCATTGATGGCGGATCTCAGGGCGATGGGCATGACCAACAGTCTCGCCGCCCGCTCCCGCAGGCCTGTGTCGCGGCGCTATTTCCTGGAGGCGGCGCGCCGCTATCAGGAGAAATACGCCGATCCCGACGGCCGCATCCGTGCGACATTCTCGCTAATTTTCCTGTCGGGATGGGCGCCGCATGACAGCCAGCAGAAGCCGCTGCGTCCTGGTTCCGCCAAGATGCGGCTCGAAGATGCGATCCGCCAGGCGGCGGCAGCCGCAGATGACGAAAAGCCATAAACAAAAAACCCGGCGTTGAGCCGGGCCGCTTCGTCTCATATCCGCGAGGGAAATTTCAGCAGCCGTTGCGAACGCCGTTCTGGTCGATAATGCAGACATCGCCGGGATGGTCCTGCAACACGGATCGGCGGATGGTGTAGCGCTTGATCTTGCCGTCGCCGGTCGGGATAGAGCCTGTCTTGATGTCGTCATAGCCGAGCGTCGCGCCCGCCTGCATCTCATCGCTCTTTTGCGACACGATCGGCGTCAGGATCAGTGACAGCGCGATCGCCGCTGTGCCGAACAACAACGCGACATTGACGGCGCCGATGCGGTTGCGTCGGGCGTCGACAAATTCCCCGTCTCGGGACTCATTCCGGAAATCGTCGTCCATGTTCGCTCAAGCCTGTCGTCAGTCCGGTTTGGTTACCGGATCGATAATGCCAGCGCTTGCTAAACAGAGTCTTAACAGATGGTTATTCCACAGGTCGTTACGGCAGAAGATCGACTAGAAATGGCACAAGCGGGTCATCCGCCGGCGGCATGGGATAGTCGCGCAGATCCTTGGCGCGCACCCATTTGACCGCCTGACCTTCGAGCCCGCGGGCGATGCCTTCGTAGCGCCGGCAGACATAGAGCGGCATCAGGAGATGGAAATCGTCATAGCTGTGGCTGGCGAAGGTCAGTGGCGCCAAACACGGGATCTTGGTCTCGACGCCTAACTCCTCGCGCAGTTCGCGCACCAGAGTCTCCTCAGGCGTTTCGCCCTGCTCGACCTTGCCGCCGGGAAACTCCCAGAGGCCGGCAAGCGATTTGCCTTCCGGACGCTGTGCGAGCAGCACCCGTCCGTCGGCGTCGATCAGCGCGCAGGCCGCCACGAGAAGAATACGTTTGCCAGGCCCGCTCATGTGTCCTCGCCCTTGCGCCAATAGGCGTAATCGTAAATCACGCTGAAGCCCATATCCCTATAGAGAGCAACCGCGCCATGATTGGCGGCGATCACCTGCAGCCACGCCTTTCGCGCGCCGCGCAGGCGCGCCCAGCGCAGGGCGCCGGCCACGAGTTCGCGGCCCAGGCCTTGACGGCGCAGATCCTTGCGCACCACTACCTGCTGCAGCCCGGCAAGATCATTGTCCTGCACGCAAATCGCCACCGCGCTCGGCCCCTGGGCGTCTTCGAGCAAGAACAATCCAGCCGTCGGCTCGATCGCCGCGATGATGGAGCCGATCACCTCGGCGTCCGCTTCACGACCGTCATCAACCGACACGCAGGCTTCGGAGAAGCGGCGGATATCGTGGCTCGGCAGGTGATCCATGCCATGGGTGAGATCGATAGCATCCAGATCGGCCCCCATCACATGGGTCTCCGATCCTCGCAGCCAGCCTTCGGCGGTCAGCGCCTCGGGAAGCGCAGGCGGGCAGAGCGGCGATTGCCGCACCGTCGGCGTCACACCCTCGGCCAGGAAGCGTGCTTCCGCCTGCCGCAGCCGCTCCGTCATGTCGCGGCTGTCGAACGGATCGAGCGGCACCAGACTGTTCAGCCGCTTGGACGGATGGCCAGGCGTGATGCGGAGCTGCCAGCTGCCGTCGAAGGACACGGTCTTGGCCGGCCATGCGCGAAAGCCTACAGCCTCCAGCCGACGCACCAGAGGCAGGGTTTTCCCGTCAGCTGCGATAGTCGCCATTGATCTCAACATATTCCTTGGTCAGGTCGCAGGTCCAGACGGTGGCTTTTCCCGCGCCGAGGCCGAGCTTCACCCGCACCGGGATCTTGTCCTTCTTCATGACGGCGGACGCGGCGTCTTCAGAATAGGCGGGATCCCGCTCGCCTTCGACGGCGACGCGGACATCACCGAAGCTGATTTCCAGCAGATCGCGATCGGCGGGCTCGCCGGATTTACCGACCGCCATGACGACGCGGCCCCAGTTGGCGTCTTCACCCGCCACCGCCGTCTTGACGAGCGGCGAATTGGCGATCGACAAAGCGACCCTCTTGGCGCTTTCGTCGCTGACCGCGCCGGAGACTTCGACTTCGACCATCTTGCGCGCGCCTTCGCCGTCGCACACCACCTGATGAGCGAGGTCGAGAAGCAGGTTATCGAGAGCGGAGGCAAAATCGGCGAGAGCCGGATCGCCGGCCTCGGCAACAGCGGACTGGCCGCGCTTGCCGGCGGCGCCGGTGGCGAACAGCATCAACGTGTCGGAGGTGGAGGTGTCGCTGTCGACGGTCACCGAGTTGAAGCTCGGGCCGACGCCTTTCGACAACAGCGCCTGCAAGACATCCGCCGGAAGAGCGGCGTCGGTCACGACGAAGGACAGCATCGTCGCCATATCAGGGGCAATCATGCCGGCGCCCTTGGCGATGCCGTTGATGGTGACCGTGACGTCGCCGATGTTCGCGCTGCGGGTGGCGACCTTCGGATAGGTGTCGGTGGTCATAATCGCCTTGGCGGCCTCGAACCAGAAATCGCCGGTCAGGCGCGTAGCGAGGTCCGGCAGAACCGCGGCGATCTTGTCGGCGTTCAAAGGTTCGCCGATCACGCCGGTCGAGGCGAGATAAATCTCGTTGTCCGCAGCGCCCAGGGTGGAGGCGGCGGATTGCGCGGTGAGCGCCGTGGCGGCCTTGCCCTTCTTGCCGGTAAAAGCGTTGGCGTTTCCGGAATTGACGATCAGCGCCTTGGCCTTGCCATGCGGCAGATTGGCGCGGCAGAAATCCACCGGCGCCGACGGGCATTTCGAACGGGTGAAAACACCCGCGACGGTAGCGGGCTCGTCGAACGCCATCAGCAGCACGTCAGTGCGGTTCTTGTATTTGATGCCTGCTTCAGCAGTGGCCATGCGAACGCCTTCGATCACAGGCATATCGGCATAGGACTTGGGCGCGAGGGGAGATACGGCGTGCGACATGGGGACCTCTCTTCTAGGGGACTTTTCCCAGTCTAGGGTCTGGAGTTGAAGGCCGGATGGCGAAAGGCGCCTCGAAGGGCGCCTTTTTTAAATCAATTGGCCGGCTTGGAAGCTTCGGCGTAACCCTTGGCGAGGGTCGGGTCCTTGACCTCGATCTTGGCGGCGTCCTTGGACGTCTTGATCAGCTCAAGATACTTGTCGCGCATGATGATCTGGCGAACCTGATCCTTGACCTGTTCAAAGGGCGGCGGCGGGGCGATGCGCTTGTCTTCGACCTGAATCACATGCCAGCCGAACTGGGTCTTGATCGGCGCCTTGGACACTTCGCCCTTCTGCATGGCGAAAGCGGCGGTTTCGAATTCCGGAACCATCTGGCCCTTGCGGAAATAGCCGAGATCGCCGCCGTCAGACTTGTTCGGATCTGTCGACTTTTCCTTGGCGAGTTCGGCGAAATCCTTGCCTTCGCCGAGCGCCTTGAGAACCGCCTTGGCCTCATCCTCGGTCTTGACCAGGATATGGCGCGCACGAACTTCTTCCTGCTTCGGCATCGCCTTGATTTCTGTCTCGTAGCGCGCCTTGACGTCAGCGTCGGTCACCGCATCGACGACATGCTTCTTGAAATACGCGTTATGGAGTTCGCGATCGACGATGAAGGCGACGCGCTCCTTGAATTCCGGCGTCTCATCGAGCTTTTCGCCCTTGGCCTTGGCGGCGACGAGCTTGGCGTCGATCAGCGAGGAGAGAGCGGCGAGCCGCTTCTGCTCGGCGGGCAATTGCGACAGCTGCGGATCGATATTGCTTTCGGCGAGATCGAGATCCGCCTTGGTGATGTCAACGCCGTTAACGGTGGCGATGACCGGGTTCGCCGCGTCCTCGGCGAGCGCTCCATTGGAGGCGATCAGCAGGGCGGTCAAAGCGGTGGCGGCTAGCAGGCCTTTGCGAAACATCTTCTCACCATTCTGGCACAAAGGAAAAACAGGGTCCGGGATTTGCATTTTTCAAGCCAAAAGGCAATCGGAAAAGCGGGCGCGCCAGCGCTTGCCGTTGACAGACTACAAGGCCCCTCTTATCTGTCTCGCGGGTTTGCGCTGAAGACGAATGCGGCGCGGCGGAACGTTTTTACGGCTTGATTCTTGAGGCGCCGAAACTTCCGCATACAAAAGACAGTTCAGAAAGGACCATAGGCATGGTCAGTCTCGGCGGGCTCGCCCGTAAATTGTTTGGCTCTTCCAACGAACGCCGCATCCGCTCCTACAAAGTTCGCGTCGCCGCAGTCAACGCTCTGGAAGCTGAAATCAAGGCGTTGTCCGATGAGGCGCTGAAGGCGAAGACCACGGAATTCCGCCAGCAACTGGCGGACGGCAAGACGCTGGACGACATTCTCGCGCCCGCTTTCGCCGTGGCGCGCGAAGCGGCGCGGCGCGTTCTGGGCATGCGACCGTTCGACGTGCAGCTGACCGGCGGCATGATCCTGCATGAACGCGGCATCGCCGAAATGAAGACCGGCGAAGGCAAGACGCTGGTGGCGACGCTTCCGGTCTATCTCAACGCGCTCTCCGGCAAGGGCGTGCATGTGGTGACGGTGAACGATTACCTCGCGCAACGCGACGCCGCCCAGATGGGCCGCGTTTACAACTTTCTCGGCCTGACCACCGGCGTCATCGTACATGGCCTGGACGACGACCAGCGTCGCGTCGCCTATGGCTGCGACGTGACCTACGCCACCAACAACGAACTCGGCTTTGACTATCTGCGCGACAACATGAAGTTCGAGAAGGGCCAGATGGTGCAGCGCGGGCACAATTTCGCCATCGTCGACGAAGTGGATTCGATCCTGATCGACGAGGCGCGCACGCCGCTGATCATTTCCGGCCCGCTTGACGACCGTTCCGAACTCTACAACACGATCGACGCCTTCATTCCGCAGCTGTCGGATGAAGATTACGAGATCGACGAGAAGCAGCGTTCGGTGAACTTCTCCGAAGGCGGCACCGAAAAGCTGGAAGGCCTGTTGCGCGTCGCCGGGCATCTCAAGGGCGAATCGCTCTATGACGTCGAGAATGTCGCCATCGTCCACCATATCAACAATGCGCTGAAGGCCCACAAGCTGTTCCAGCGCGACAAGGACTATATTGTCCGCAACGGCGAAGTGGTG
This sequence comes from Rhizobium sp. SG_E_25_P2, assembly GCF_029892285.1. Lineage (GTDB taxonomy): Bacteria > Pseudomonadota > Alphaproteobacteria > Rhizobiales > Rhizobiaceae > Rhizobium_E. The sequence goes on along the minus strand of NZ_JARXVM010000010.1, from coordinate 86,840 downwards.
ATCATCGACGAATTCACCGGCCGCATGATGCCGGGTCGCCGCTATTCGGAAGGCCTGCACCAGGCGCTAGAAGCCAAGGAACGGGTGCAGATCCAGCCTGAAAACCAGACGCTGGCCTCGATCACCTTCCAGAACTATTTCCGCATGTATGCCAAGCTCGCCGGCATGACCGGCACGGCCAATACGGAAGCCGAGGAATTCGGCAATATCTACAATCTCGAAGTGGTCGAAGTGCCGACCAATGTGCCGATCCGGCGCATCGACGAGGACGACGAAGTCTACCGGACCGTTGAGGAGAAGTATAAGGCGATCATCGCCGACATCAAGGAATCACAGGCCAAGGGCCAGCCTGTTCTTGTCGGCACGACCTCGATCGAGAAGTCGGAACTGCTCGCCGAACTCCTGCGCCGCGAAGACGTGAAGGACTTCCAGGTTCTCAATGCGCGCTATCACGAGCAGGAAGCGTTCATCGTCGCGCAGGCCGGCGTGCCGGGCGCGGTGACCATCGCCACCAACATGGCGGGCCGCGGAACCGATATCCAGCTCGGCGGCAATGTCGACATGCGCATCGACCGCGAACTGGGAGAAGTTGCGCCAGGGCCGGAACGCGACGCGCGCGAACAGGCGATCTGTGACGAGATCAAGGTGCTCAAGGAAAAGGCGCTGGCCGCCGGCGGCCTTTACGTGCTCGCCACCGAGCGTCATGAAAGCCGGCGCATCGACAACCAGCTTCGTGGCCGCTCCGGCCGTCAGGGCGACCCCGGCCGTTCGAAATTCTTCCTGTCGCTACAGGACGATCTGATGCGCATCTTCGGTTCCGAGCGCATGGACACGATGCTGGTCAAGCTTGGCCTCAAAGAAGGCGAAGCGATCATCCATCCGTGGATCAACAAGGCGTTGGAGCGCGCGCAGAAGAAGGTCGAAGCCCGCAACTTCGACATCCGCAAGAATCTTCTCAAATATGACGACGTGCTCAACGACCAGCGCAAGGTGGTCTATGAGCAGCGCCTCGAATTGATGGAAGCCGCAAGCGTCACCGAGACGATCGACGACATGCGCGACGAGGTCATCGAGGTGATCACCAAGAAGCACATTCCCGAGCGCGCCTATGCCGAACAATGGGATGTCGCAGCGCTGCGCCAGGAAATCCGCGACACGCTCGGCCTCGACCTGCCTGTCGACGCCTGGGCGGCCGAGGAAGGCATCGCCGAAGACGACATCGTGCAGCGCGTCAAGGAAGCCGCCGATGCGGTCATGAAGGACAAAGCCGAACGTTTCGGCGCTGATCTCATGACCTATATCGAACGGTCGATCGTGCTGCAGACCATGGATCATCTCTGGCGCGAGCATATCGTCAATCTCGAACATCTGCGCTCGGTCATCGGCTTCCGCGGCTATGCCCAACGCGACCCGCTGCAGGAATACAAACAGGAAGCCTTCGAGCTGTTCCAGGCGCTGCTGGCCAATATGCGCAATACGGTGGTGAGCCAGCTGATGCGCGTCGAACTCGCCCAGAGCGCGCCCGAGCCCGGTCTGCCGCCGATGGAAGGCCATCATATCGACGCCTCGACTGGCGAAGACGACTTCGGCGAAGGCGGCTTCCAGGCGACCGAAATCCGCCGCGATCCCAACGACCCTTCGAGCTGGGGCGAAGTCGGACGCAACGAGCCCTGCCCCTGCGGCTCCGGCAAGAAATACAAGCACTGCCACGGGTCCTACGAGACAGTCTGAGGGCGCCTCGAACGGTTTGACGAAGCCGCGCAGCCGTAAGGGCAGCGCGGCTTTTTTATTTACATCAGCCTCCGCCCGCGCCAAGAAGACGCGACGGATACTCGTGATCGGACCCCTCAGGCATGTTCATCTCCAAGAAGGTTGTCTATCTGGAAATGCAGAAGACCGGCAGCACGCATGTGCGCCAGGTGCTCAAGCGGTATGTCGGCGGCAAGACCGGCGAGCGGCATGAGCAACTCACCGACTTCGAGAGCGTCAAGGATCGACTCATCGTCTCATCCGTGCGCAATCCTTGGGACTGGTATGTCTCGCTATGGTCTTTCGGCTGTTCCGGCTCCGGTGGGTTTGCGCGCTATCTGACCCACGCGCCCTTCAGCGAGATCAGGCATGCGGCGCGGCATTCCGGCTGGAAAGCTGGCCTTTCCGCAACGGCGCGCGCCTTCACCCGCATCGGCAGGCATCCCCGATGGCGAAAGCTCTATTCGGATGCCGAAAACCAGGACCATTTCCGCGAATGGCTGAAGCTGCTTCTGGGAGCGGAAGGCCTGTTCATCGCCAAGGAAGCCTATGCCTCAAGCGCCATCCGCAACGAGGTCGGCTTCATGACTTTCCGGTTTCTGGCGCTGACGACGGAGTTCAACGCCTGGAACAGTCTGGGCCGCCAGACAGAGACTCGCCAACAGATCCGCGATTTCGTTACCAAACACGGCATCGCCAGACGAATTCTGCGCATGGAGCAACTGAACCAGGATCTTCATGACCTGCTCGCCGAGATCGGCAAGCCGATTTCAATGGAAACTCTGGACGCGATCGGCAAGACCAATGCCAGATCGCACGCGAAATATGGTCACTACTACGACACTGAGACCATCGAACTCGTCGCACGGCGCGACTGGCTGATCATCGAGCGCTTCGGCTACACGGCCTGAGGTCTGCTCAGACCGGCTTCTTTTCCGCCACCAGCATGTAATTCACATCCATGTCCTTGGACAGGTTCCACTGGTTCTGGAGCGGATTGAAGAAGACGCCGGTGCGCTCGGTCACCGTCATCTGGCCCACGCCGAGTGGCGCTTCGATTTCCTCGGGACGCACCAGTTTCTCATATTGATGCGTGCCGCGCGGCAGCCAGCGCAGCACATATTCGGCGCCGACGATGGCAAAGGCCGCGGCTTTCAGCGTACGATTGATGGTCGCGACGAACATCAGTCCGCCGGGCTTCACCAGTGACGCGCAGGTTTCCATAAAAAACGCGACGTCGGCGACATGTTCGACCACTTCCATGTTGAGAATGACGTCGAATTGCTCGCCATCGGCCGCCAATTGTTCGGCGGTGACGGCGCGATAATCGACGGTGACGCCGGATTGTTCGGCATGGATGCGGGCGATGCCGATATTCTTTTCAGACGCATCCGCGCCGACGACACTAGCGCCCATTCGCGCCACGGGTTCGGACAGCAGTCCGCCGCCGCAGCCGATATCGAGCACGCGAAGGCCGCTCAGCGGCAAATGCGCCTTGGGGTCACGGCCGAAATGGGCCGACACTCTGTCGCGAATATACTCAATGCGCACGGGATTGAACTTGTGCAGCGGGCGGAACTTGCCGGTCGGGCTCCACCATTCCGCCGCCATGGCGGAGAAGCGATCAACTTCGGACTGGTCGATGGTGGTCTTGGCGGCTTCGGTCATCGCGACGCTCCTTCGTTCCGGCGCCGGTCTCTTTCCGACGCAACAGGCTTTCGCCCTTATACGCTGGATTGTCAGTTCGGCCTTGTAAGGCCCGAAGTCAAGATCGACAGGCGCTCAGCGCGACAGTTCTTTTGCCGCAGCCTCAAGCCCGCCCAATGTGAGAGGATACATTTTGCCGGCGAACAATTGTCGGATCATGGCGATGGACTGCGTATAGCCCCACTGACTTTCCGGCAACGGATTGAGCCAGGCCCATTTGCGGAAATGGCCCGTCACCCGGTCGAGCCAGACAGCGCCGGGCTCCCGGTTCCAATGTTCGACCGATCCGCCGGCCATGCTGATCTCGTAGGGGCTCATCGCCGCGTCGCCCACGAACACCACTTTGTAATCGGGACCATAGGTGCGCAGCACCTCGTCAGTGGGGATGACCGAGGCCCGTCGCCGCAGATTGTCCTTCCACACGCCCTCATAGAGGCAGTTGTGGAAGTAGAAATATTCCAGCTGTCGGAATTCCGAACGCGCCGCCGAAAACAGCTCTTCGGCGACTTTCACATGATCATCCATGGAGCCGCCGATATCGAAGAACATCAGAAGCTTCACCCGGTTGCGCCGCTCCGGCCGGGTTTGGATGTCGAGCCAGCCATGTTCGGCGGTTGCGCGGATCGTGCCGTCGAGATCGAGCTCTTCGGCCGCGCCATCGCGCACCCAGCGCCGCAGCCGCTTCAGCGCCACCTTGATATTGCGCGTGCCAAGCTCGACCTCGTCGTCGAGATTGCGGAAATGCCGCTCGTCCCAGACCTTCACCGCCTTGCGATGCCGGCTTTCGTTTTGGCCGATGCGCACGCCTTCGGGATTATAGCCGCCGGCGCCGAAAGGCGAGGTTCCGCCGGTTCCGATCCATTTGTTGCCGCCCTGATGCCGCTCCTTCTGCTCGGCAAGCCGCTGCCTCAACGTCTCCATGAGCGTGTCGAAGCCGCCGAGGCTTTCAACCAGCGCCTTCTCCTCTTCCGACAGATGCCGGTCGGCGAGCCGCCGCAGCCATTCCTCCGGCAGATCGACAGGGCCGCTCGCCTCGCCTGAGGCGTCTCCCTGACCGATGACGCCGCGAAAGACCTGACCAAACACGCGATCAAAGCGGTCGATGAAGCGTTCGTCCTTCACCAGCGCGGCGCGGGCGAGATAATAGAACGCCTCGACGTCGAAATCGGCCACGCCCTCCTTCATCGCCTCCATCAGCGTCAGATATTCCCGGAGCGTGACCGGGACCTGAGCCGATTTGAGTTCGAGGAAGAAGGGCAGGAACATGGGCTCAGGCCGTTTCTGTCTCGCGGCCATGCGCGCGCTGACCAATATCGGCGAGATTATATTCCGTCGTCTGATAGACCTGATTGATCCAGTTGCCGAACAGGAGATGCGCATGGCTCCGCCAGCGGTTGAGCGGCTGTTTGGCGGGATCATTGTCCGGGAAATAGTTCTCTGGCGGCTTGACTGGCACGCCCGCCGCCTGATCGCGGAAATATTCGTCGGCCAGCGAGGTCGAGTCATATTCGACGTGATTGAACATATAGAGCCGGTTACCACGTTTTTCGGCCACCATGCAGACGCCGGTCTCATGCGAGGTCATCAGCACGTCGAGCCCGGTTTTCGGATCGATGTCCTTGCGCAGCACTTCCGTCCAGCGCGACACCGGCACGGCGAAGTCATCGGAAAAGCCGAGCAGATAGGGCGAGGCCGGGTTGAGGTTGCGGTGGCGATAGACGCCGAAAGCCTTTTCCGACAGCGTGTATTTCGGCACTTTGTGGAAGTGGTAGATGGCCGCCATCGCGCCCCAGCAGATGTTCAGCGTCGAATGAACATTGGTCTCGGTCCAGTCGAAGATCGCCTTCATCTCGTCCCAATAGGTAACGTCTTCGTAATCGAGCAATTCCACCGGCGCGCCGGTGATGATGAAGCCGTCGAACTTGCGGTCCTTCACCTCGTCCCAGGTCTTGTAGAAGGACAGGAGATGATCCTCGGACGTGTTCTTGGACTTGTGGCCGCCGACGCGGACCAGCGACAGTTCCACCTGCAAGGGAGACGCGCCGACCAGACGGGCGATCTGGATCTCCGTCTTGATCTTGTTGGGCATCAGGTTGAGAAGGCCGATCTGCAACGGACGGATGTCCTGCCGGATGGCGACCGAATCGGTCATCACGGGAACGCCTTCCTCGACAAGTGTCTGGAACGCGGGCAGTTGGTCGGGAATCTTGATGGGCATCGGGGCACTCCTTAACGCCGGCGCCGAAATACAATTCGCCGGTCCCCTCGCCCCTTCGCGCGGTGGCCCTATTTAGCAAATTGTTTAACGTGGCTGCAAGCCGGCCGGCAAATCACCACGGTTTTATCTGTCATATACCGGGCGACGCCAATTTTCAATCTGGCGAAAGCAAGTCGTTTGACGGGCGAAAGGCTTGCTCAGGGCCTATCGCCCTAACGCATCTCGCGCCGCGCCATGAAGGCTAGCCGTTCAAAGAGATGCACATCCTGTTCGTTCTTGAGCAGCGCGCCATGCAGGCGCGGCAGGGCATTGGCGGGATTGGACGCCAGAGTTTCGGGCTCCACATCCTCCGACACCAGCAGCCGGATCCAGTCGAGCGCCTCGGATGTCGACGGCTTCTTCTTCAGCCCCGGTGTTTCGCGGATCTCGAAGAAGCGCGTCAGCGCCTGATGCAACAGGCGCTGCTTGATGCCGGGATAGTGAACCTCCACGATCCGCGCCAGCGTCTCGGCGTCGGGAAAGCGGATGAAATGGAAGAAACAACGACGCAGGAAAGCGTCCGGCAGTTCCTTCTCATTGTTGGACGTGATGATGACGATGGGGCGGTGTTTCGCCCTGATCGTTTCATTGGTCTCGTAGACATGGAATTCCATCCGGTCGAGCTCCTGGAGGAGATCGTTGGGGAATTCGATATCGGCCTTGTCGATCTCGTCGATCAGCAGCACCACGCGCTCAGACGCCTCGAACGCCTCCCAAAGCTTGCCCTTGCGAATATAATTGCGGATGTCCTGCACCCTGACATCGCCGAGTTGGCTGTCGCGCAGGCGCGAGACGGCGTCATAATCGTAGAGGCCCTGCTGCGCCTTGGTGGTCGATTTGACGTTCCATTCGATGAAGCGAAGACCGAGGCTCTCCGCGATCTGCCGCGCCAGCTCGGTCTTGCCGGTTCCCGGCTCGCCCTTGACCAGCAAAGGCCGCTCAAGCCTGATGGCTGCGTTGACCGCGACCATCAGGTCCTTATCGGCGATATAGCTGTCGGTTCCAGTGAATTGCATGTCAGGCTCGGGCGTCTGAAGAGGATTTTGTACGGCGGATGGAGGATACAAAAAAGGCGGAACGCATGTCCGCCTTAAACCGGCCTGGGTTTGTCACCCGGCCGCGCCGTTACATGTCGATAATGGTGCCCTTGCCGTCATTCCAGACGCGCATGCGCTCTTCGCGCTGACGCGTGCGATAGCGCGCATAAGCGCGCGCCGGCTGCTGTGTGGCGCCGGAATCGATCATTGCGGAGAGCCAGTGACCGAACGCCAGAACTGCCAGAGCGCCAATCACGGCAAGACCGATCGAGGCGGTAAACACGGCGGCAACGGCGACCATCGTCAGGCCGGCCAGGGTCAGGAAGAAAGAACGAACGCTTTTCATGGTCATCACCACTCCTTCGCGATTTAATGTGGGCGAGAAAGCCGCCTTTTGCAAGGGTCAGAGCGTCGCATGGTTTCCAGTTATTCTTGATCGGAGATGATCGATTGGCCATAACCGTCAGATGACACAGGTTTTTCGCCCCCCACGGCCCTCCCGCTCGCTTCTCTGCCTACCCGGCTCCAACGAGCGCGCCATCGCCAAATTGCCGTCGCTCGCCATGGACGGGGTGATTCTCGACCTCGAAGACGCGGTGGCCGATAGCGAGAAGGACGCTGCGCGCGACAAGATCCGCGCCTTCTTCGAGGCCCCGCCGATCGACGGGGTCGAACGGATTATCCGCATTAACGACGTCGCTTCGCGCCATGCGGAGAAGGATCTCGCGCTTGTGCTGGAGACCAGCCCTGACGCAGTTCTGATCCCGAAAGTGCGCTCGCCATCCGACATCCTCGACGTCGTGGCCCATCTCTCCGACAATGACGCTGCCGAGACGATCCGCATCTGGGCGATGATGGAGACGCCGTTGTCGATCCTCAACGCCGGCGCAATCGCAGAGACGGGCCGCACCGCAGGCGGCAGGCTGGATGCGCTTGTGGTCGGCCTTAACGATCTGCGCAAGGACACCGGCGTGCTGCCCGATCTCGACCGGACCTTCGTCACACCCTGGCTGATGCAGGTGGTGCTGGCGGGCCGCGCCTATGGCTTGAGGGTGATCGACGCTGTGTGCAACGAGTTCCGCGACCTCGAACGTTTCGACAGGGAATGCGCGACGGGACGGGCCATGGGCTTTGACGGCAAGATGCTGATCCACCCGGCACAGATCCCGGCCGCCAATAGCCGCTATCGCCCCTCGCCTGTGGAAATCGCTGAAGCGGAAGAGATCATCGCCGGGTTCAGCGCGCCGGGCGCCGATCAGCTCAATGCGCTTGACATCGGCGGCCGCATGGTCGAACGGCTTCACTACGAACAGGCCCTGGCGCTGAAGGCGCGGGCAGACCTCATCGCACGGAGAGATCCTTGAAAGTCTATCGTTTCCTCACCGGTCCCGACGACTCTTCCTTCTGCCACCGCGTCACCGACGCGCTCAACAAGGGCTGGGACCTGCACGGCGCGCCGTCGCTCACTTTCAACAGCGCGACCGGCCAGATGATGGCCGGACAGGCGGTGGTGAAGGATGTTCCGGGCAAGGACTATCACCCGGACATCAAGCTTTCGGAACAGTAAGCCAGGATCAGGGCCGGCGCAGGTCAGGCTCGGTCGAGGGAAGCGTGATCGCGCCTTCGCCGAGTTCCAGTTGCATCAGCACCGTATCGACCCATTGGCCGAACTTGAAGCCGGACGCCGGCATGCGACCGATATGCTTGAAGCCGGCTTTTTCATGCAGCGCCACCGAAGCGGGATTGCCGCCGCCGATCACGGCGATCATCTGACGCAGGCCAAGCTCGGCGCAGCGGCTCATCAGCGCGTCGAGCAGTGTGGAGCCAACGCCGAGGCCGCGGCCATCGGCAGCGACATAGATCGAATCCTCGACGAGATAGCGATAGGCAGGCCGGGTGCGGAAAGCCGAACCATAGGCGTAGCCCACGACATTGCCAGCCTCATTGACCGCGACGATATAGGGGAAATTCTGGCCGATGACCGTTTCGAAGCGCGTCAGCATTTCGGCTTCGCTGGGCGGCTCAAGTTCATAGGTGCCGATGCCGTTGAGCACCGATTCGCGATAAATCGCGGTGATGGCGGGAATATCGGCGACGGTGGCGTCGCGCAGGCTGATTTTCATGGCTGCCTCGCATTAAAAAAGGGCGGCATGACTGCCGCCCTTCGATGGTCATGACGTCCCGAGGTCTTACTCGCGGTTGCCCAGGAAGCGCAACATGAAAAGGAAGAGATTGATGAAGTCCATGTAGAGGCTGAGCGCGCCCATGACGGCCTTCTTGCCAGCCACTTCGACGCCATCGGCCTCCCAGTACATTTCCTTGATCCGCTGCGTGTCCCAGGCGGTCAGGCCGGCGAACACCAGCACGCCGATCACCGAGACGGCGAAATCAAGCGCCGATGACTGCAGGAAAAGATTGACCAGCGAGGCGATGATCAGGCCGAACAGGCCCATCATCAGGAACGAGCCCATGCCCGACAGGCTGCGCTTGGTGGTGTAGCCGTAAAGCGAGAGCGCGCCGAACGTGGCGGCGGTCACCGCGAAAGTCTGCACGATCGAGGCGTCTGTATAGACGAGGAAGATCGACGACAGCGAGGCGCCGACCAGCGCGGCATAGGCCCAGAAAGTCATCTGCGCCGACGCCAGGCTCATCCGGTCAATCCTGAAGGACAGGAAGAACACCAGAGCCAGCGGTGCGAACATCACCACATATTTCAGCGGGCTCATGTAAATCGCCTGACCGAAAGCGGTCAGCTGTCCGCCCGACACCGCCATTGCGGAGAAGGCGTAGGCCACGACCGCCGTCAGCGCCACGCCCAGCGCCATCAGATTATAGACGCGGAGCATGTAAGAGCGCAGACCCTGGTCGATATCGGCATCCGCGCGCGCGGCGGCGGGATTGCTCATTCGGGTTTGAAAGTCTCTCAAGTCAGCCATGGTTTCCTCTAACAAAGCTCCGATGTTGATCCGCCTGATCGGAACCCCCGTGAGAAGGATCGACGGCGCAGCTCGCGGAGCTCCAGCAAGCATGGCCTGAATATGGGACCCCCCGCTTCCGCTGGCAAGCCCGAATGCATGACAAATGCGCAAGCTTCTTCAACCCATGGTAAAGACCGGGCCGAAGACGCGGCGGAAAACCCATCAGAGCTCGCGCAGAACCGGCGCAGCCTTTTGTCCGAGAACACGCCAGGTGCCGAGAAATCCGGTTCCCGCCGTCACCACAAGCGCCACCGCCAGTGTCCAGAGCGCCGCACCTGGCAGGAAGCGGAACGGCAATTCCATGATCTCCGTCACCACATACCAGGATGCCGCGGAGGCCGCAGCAAGCGCAAACACTGACGCCGACAGGCCGAGCAGCGCATATTCGTAGAAATAGGCGCGCATCAGCATCGAGCGCCTGGCGCCGAGCGTCTTCAGCACCACCGCGTCATGGATGCGCGCCCGATTGCCGGCGGCGATCGCGCCGGACAGCACCAGCACGGAGACGACCAGTGCGATGGAGGCGGCCGCGCGCACGGCGGTGGCCAACTGGCCGACGAGATCGGAGGCGATATCCAGCGCATCCTTGACGCGGATCGAGGTGATGCCGGGATAGGCGTTGGTCACCGAGCGCATCACCGCCTGCTCAAGAGCGGGCGTGGCGGCATGGTCGGTCAAGGTCGCCAGCCAGGCATGCGGCGCGCCCTTGAAGGTGTTGGGCGAAAAGACCATGACGAAATTGATCGACATGGAGCGCCATTCCACCGCCCGGAAATTGGCGATCCTGGCGGTGATGTTGCGGCCCAGCACATTGACGGTGACGGTGTCGCCGATCTTCAGGCCGAGTTGATGACCCTCTTCGCTGGCGAAGGACACCAGCGGTTCGCCGCTATAGTCCTTGCCCCACCAGGCTCCCTCTTCGACCCGGGAATTTTCCGGCACAGTTTCGGCATAGGTGATGCCGCGGTCGCCCTGCAGCACCCAGCGCGCCTCTTGGGGCACATTGCGCTTCTGCACGTCTTCGCCGTTGAAGGCGAGAATGCGGCCGCGCAACATCGGCACGCTCCGCACGTCGCCACCCGGGGCGGCCGTTTTCACCACGCTCTTGAAGCCGTCGATATCGCGGTTCTGGATGTCGATGAAGAAGAAATTCGGCGCTTTCTCCGCCATCGCGCCGGCCATGCTGCCGCGCAGATTGCCTTCGATCAGCGCGAGCGCCGACAGCAACGTCAGGCCGAGCCCGAGCGACAGGATCACCGAGCCCGTCAATGCTCCGGGGCGGTGAATATTGCCGATCGCCAGCCGGAGCGCCGGCGAATGAACCTTGCGCACACGGCGGGCGAGGGCAGCAACACCGTAGGCAACGAGCCGCAACACGAGAAATGCGCCGGCAGTTGAGGCCACGAAGACGAAAGCAAGGAATCGCTGCTCCGCGGAAAACACCGCAAGCGCCGCGACCGCGAGAAACACAAGGCCCGTGGAGATGTAATAGCGCGCAGGCACGCGCCGCCAGCCGGTATCGCTCTGGCTGCGAAACAGTTCCGTCGCCCGCACCAGACGGCTACGGCCGAGCGGCAGCACGGAGAAGGCCAGCGTGATCAACAGACCGAACAAACCGGCGAGGCCCAGCGCGCGGGGATAGAACGTCACCCCCTCGGGAACGGGCATATAGTCCCTGAGAAAATATCCGGCCACGGGCGTGATCGCTGCCCCGACCGCCAACCCGCCGACAATGGCGAGTGTCGCGATCACCAGGATCTGGATCAGATAGACCATCACGATCAACCGCCCCGGCGCGCCCAGGCTCTTGAAACAGGCGATCACGCCGCGCTTGGCGTCGAGATAGGCGGTGACGGCGTTGGCGACGCCGACACCGCCGGCGGCGAGCGCCGCAAGGCCAACCAGCGTCAGGAATTCGGAAAAGCGCTCGATATTGTTGGACAGAGCGGGCGCGGCATTGCCTGCGCCGCGGATCGCCCAGCCGGCCTCGGGAAACTTCGCCTGCGCCTCGCGCCGGATTTCACCGACCCGCCGCGCGCCGTCCAGCAGTTTTACGCGGTAATTGTTGTCAACAAGGCTGCCGGTCTGCATCAGACCGCTTTTCGCCAGCGCCTCTCGGGCAATGAGCAGCCGCGGCGCCAGCGCGAATCCATCCGACAACTGATCCGGCTCGGATACGATTCGCCCGCGGATCTCCACGGTCATGTCGCCGATCAATACCCTGTCGCCGATCTTGCCGCCGAGCCGATCGAGCAGCATCGGTTGGGCCAGCGCGCCATAAACGCCGTCGCGCTGCGCGAGCAAATCACTGAGCGGCCGGTCGGGATCGGCGACGAATTTGCCATAGAGCGGATAGAGCCCGTCGATGGCCTTGAGTTCTGATAGCGTCTGCCGCGCCTTGTCCTCGCTGCGCACCATTGAGCGCATATTGGAGGCGACGGCGACCTGGCCAAGGCCATCGAGATAGGCGCGTTCCGCCGTGTTGGCCTCGCGTTGCTTGAGCTCGAAGCGGATGTCGCCGGCGAGAATTTCGCGTCCGCGTCCCTCAAGCGCCTCCGACATCGAGGCAGCGACGGAATTGACGCCGGCGATGGCAGCTGTGCCCAGGAGAATGCAGAGGATGAAGATCCGGAAGCCCTGGAGCCCGCCGCGCATTTCACGAATGGCGAAACGCCAGGCGAGCGCCCAGTCCTTAAGAAGCGATCCCATGCCCCTCATGCGGCCTGATCCAGGATCTGGCCGGAGCGGATGCGAATCTGCCGCTGGCATCGGGCCGCCAGCGACGGGTCATGCGTGACCAACAAGAGCGTCATGCCGCGCTCCGCTTGCTTGGCGAACAGCAGGTCGGCGATCTGCCGCCCGGTCTCCACGTCGAGATTGCCGGTCGGCTCATCAGCGATCAGCAGTTTCGGCGAAGGGGCGAGCGCTCGCGCTATGGCCACGCGCTGCTGCTCGCCGCCCGACAGCTGACCCGGATAATGGTGAAGACGCGCGCCAAGCCCAACCGCTTCCAGTTCGCGCTGGGCGATCGCGAAAGCGTCGCGGCTGCCGGCGAGTTCGAGAGGCACTGCGACATTCTCGATCGCGGTCATATTGGGAATGAGATGGAAGGACTGGAAAACGATGCCGATATTGCGGCCGCGAAAAGCGGCCAGGCGATCTTCGCTGGCCTTGTGCAGCGTTTCCCCGGCGATGATCAACTCGCCGGCGTCGAGGCTTTCGAGCCCGGCCAGCACCATCAGCAGCGTCGACTTGCCGGAGCCGGAAGGACCGGTAACGCCATTCGACGTGCCCGCTTCGATCCTGATGCTGAGATCCTTCAGCACATGCACCGCGCTCGCTCCCTCCCCTAAGGTCAAATCCGCGTTTTTCAGCTCGATGATGGTTTCAACCACGGGGCGCCGGTCCTATATCTTTTTCACGAGGCGTGAACCGCCTCTTTTTCCGCATTGCAAGGTAGGAGACGAGTGATGATATTTAAAGCCGCGTTCAAGACTTTGTTATCTCTCGTCGCGCTCTCCGCCATATCCTTGGGAATAACTACGACAGCGCGAGCTGAACCGATCAATCTGGTCGGCTTGGGGGATTCTCTGATGGCGGGCTACCAGTTGCCGCCCGATGAGGCTTTTCCGGCTCGACTGGAAAAAAGACTGCGGGAGAAAGGGTTTGACGTTACGATCGCCAATGCCGGCGTCTCGGGCGACACCACGGCCGACGGCCTCGCCAGGCTGGATTGGTCCATACCGGACGGGACCGACGGGGTGATCCTCGAACTCGGCGCAAACGACGCGCTGCGCGGTTTGCCGCCTGCGGAAACCCGCAAGAATCTCGACGCTATTCTTGCGCGCCTCAAGGAGCGCGACATTCCTGTTGTGATGATGGGCATGCTGGCGCCGCCTAATCTCGGCCAGGAATTCGCCGCCGCCTTCAATCCCATTTTTCCGGAGCTGGCCAAAAAATATAACGTGGCCCTTTACCCCTTCGTGCTCGATGGCGTCGCGCTCAATTCCGCGTTGCAGCTCGAAGATCGGATGCATCCCAACGCCAAGGGAACCGAAGTGATGGCGGACAAGTTTCTTGCCATTGGAGAAGCGTTTCTCAAAAGCCTCGGATCGTGAAATTTTTATGCGCTGCGGGATAAGCGGAAAAACATTAATTGCGCTGGCGGCCAATTAATGATTCGCTGGTGTCAGAGAAGCGAATCGAGGAGCTCGTCATGCCGAGATTGTTCACCGCCCTCGAAATCCCGCAAAGCGCAGCGTTGAGTCTGTCGCTATTGCGGGGTGGACTTCCAGGAGCACGCTGGATCGACAGGGAGAATTTTCATATCACCCTGCGCTTCATCGGCGATGTCGATCACAGAACCGCCGACGAACTCGTCAACGGTCTGGATCGTGTTCAACGCACCCAGTTCGATTTGTCGCTGGTCGGCGCCGGACTGTTCGGCTCCAAAAAACCTCATAGCATCTGGGCCGGCGTGCAGCCGTGCGCCGCGCTGAACGCCTTGCAGGCCGATATCGAGCGCGTGTGCCAAAGGATCGGGCTTGCGCCCGAACCGCGTAAATTCACGCCGCATGTCACGCTGGCGCGGCTGAAGAACGCACGGGTCGACGATGTCGTCCACTACATGAACGGGCGCGGCAATTTCTCCGCCGGGCCGTTCACCGTCACCCGTTTCGTCGTGATGTCCTCGCGCGATTCGGTCGGCGGCGGGCCTTATGTGGTCGAAGAGGCCTACCCGCTCGACATTCCCCGGCAGAAAGCGCCAGGGGCTACGCTGGAGATCAGACCCTAAGGCAGGGTCAAGTGGTCCCGCGGGTCTTGCTCGCGGGATAGAGAAAATCGAGTAGCTTGCCGCATCCTGCGTCCAGCATGTCGAAGACGTTTTGGAAGTCGCGATCATCGCCGTAATAGGGATCGGGAACGTCTCGTTGTTCACCGCTGACGAAATCCATGAACAGATGGATGTCGGCGCTCGAATCATGCGGCGCGGCGCTGACGATGTCGCGCAGATTGGCGCGGTCCATGGCAAAGATCATGTCGAAACCGTTGAAATCATCGGGCTTGAGCTTTCGCGCCCGGAGTTTGGCAATGTCGACGCCATGCCTACGCCCGACGGCGATCGAGCGGTTATCCGGGCCCTCGCCTTGATGCCAGCCGCCGGTTCCGGCAGAATCGGTTGCAACAAGACGGGACAAGCCGCGTAGATTGGCTTGATGCCGGAGAATGCCTTCCGCAAGCGGGGAACGGCAAATATTGCCGAGACAGACAAAGAGGATCTTGCGATGGTCCATGATCTCTGGATGCGCTGAGGAGACAACAGATGGCTCGTGATAGACTTACACCTAGCGAGATCGAACAAGCTCTACAAGGACTTGACGGCTGGACGCTGTCGGAATCCGGGGATGCGATATCAAGGCGGTTCCGCTTCGCCGACTTCGCCTCCGCCTTCGGTTTCATGGCCGAATGCGCCATTTACGCCGAAAAAATTGATCATCACCCGGAATGGAGCAATGTCTATCGCAATGTCGATGTCAGCCTCACGACCCATTCCGCCAAGGGGCTGACCGAACTCGACGTCAATTTGGCGCGCTACATGAACAAGGTTCAGGGACGGCATTGAACCGTGGAACTTCTCCCCCATATCAACGGTTGAAAGGGTCGAGGATCTGCCATGGACGACATCAAAATCGGTGAAATCTTGCTGCCTGGAGAAGAGGTGGACACCAAGAAGCGTGAAGCCAATGTGCGCAGGCGCTTTTGGCCCGTGCTCAAAAAGGCGTTTTCACGACTGCCTTTCGCGCGCGACGTCGTCGCGGGCTATTATTGCGCCATCGATCCAACCACGCCCAAGCGCGTCAAGGCTATCCTGCTGGCGGCGCTGGCCTATTTCATCCTGCCATTCGACGCTATTCCCGATCTGTTGGCGGTCGTCGGCTTCAGTGACGACATTGCGGTCCTCGCCGCAGCAATCGCCGCAGTGCGCAGTTCCCTGAAGCCAGACCATTTTGTGCAGGCGGACGCCGCACTCAGCCAGGAAAATCTCGCGCCTTCCGAACATAAAGCATGAGCGTAGCGCCTGAGGCGCCCCATTCTTGCCCAATTCCTGCTCTCAGTCGCGAGAGGCGGGTCGCAGTTCGGCTCGCATTGAAACTCTGAGCACGACATCGCGCCCTTGGCGCCTTCTGTTCCGGTTCGCGACGATCGTTGAGAGTTTGGTAACCTGAATAAAGGCATAATGACCGCAAAGAAGGTGCGTTCCGTCGCGCCGGTCCCTGAGTCTATCGGAAGGAAATCATGTTTGCGAAAACACTGACTGCCGCCCTTCTGGCCGTCACGGCCATCGCCACGTCCGCTTACGCCCAGGCGCCGACGCGCATTGAGCAATTCAAGGCGTGGGGGGCCTATTTTTATCAGGGCGGCAGCGGCAAGGTTTGCTACGTGCTGACCGTGCCCGATCCCAAGCAACTGACGCCCGCCAATGTCGATCACGGCGATATTTTCTTCCTGGTCACGCAGCGACCTGGGCAGAATATCTCCTATGAGCCGCAGGCGATGCTCGGCTATGAATTGCAGGCCGGCTCCAAGGTCAATGTGCAGATCGACGACAAGTCCTTCACCATGTTCACCAAGGGCAAATCCGCCTGGCTGGAGAACGCCGCCGAAGAACCGGCGCTCGTTCAGGCCATGCGCTCCGGCAAGTCCATGACCATGGGCGCCGTCTCCCGCAAGGGCACCAAAACGGGATATGTCTTCTCGCTCGCCGGCATCTCGGCGGCGCTGAAAAAGATTGAAAACTGCCAGTAAGGCGGTTCGACAAGGTTAGGTAAAGGCCGGTCGCCATGCGTCCGGCCTTTACCATTTCAGCGCGTTCGCTGTCCCAGAGCGCTGGATGGGGTGACTTGGCCGGCATTCCGTGATATGGCGCTCGCAAAAGGCCCTATATCAGGGCATGGCCACGCCGCGATCCCGTCATTGACGGCGCCAGGCGGGCCGCTCAGGGAATTCTGCCATGGATATGATGACCACCGTGAGCCCCTCGGCTCCGACCACTGTATTGCCGGACGCGCTGTCGTTCGAAAACCGTCCGTCATTGATCGGCTTGTCGCGCGAGGAGATGGCCGAGGCGCTGGTGGCGAAAGGCGTCACCGAGCGCCAGGTCAAAATGCGCGTGCAACAGGTCTGGCACTGGCTTTACATCCGCGGCATTTCCGACTTCGATCATATGCTCAATGTGTCGAAGGATCTACGCCAGCTTCTGAAGACGCATTTCACCATTGCCCGACCCGAGATCGTCGAAGAGCAGATCTCTAATGACGGCACGCGCAAATGGCTGTTGCGGTTCCCGCCGCGCGGCGCGGGACGCCCGGTCGAGGTGGAGACCGTCTATATTCCCGAAGAAGGCCGCGGGACGCTCTGCGTCTCCTCGCAGGTCGGCTGTTCGCTGACTTGCGATTTCTGTCACACCGGCACGCAACGCCTGGTGCGCAACCTCACCTCCGAGGAAATCATCTCCCAGCTTCTGCTCGCCCGCGACCGGCTGGGTGATTTCCCCGACCGCGAAGCGCTGCAGGGCGCCATGGTCCCCGCCGAAGGCCGCAAAGTCACCAATGTCGTGATGATGGGCATGGGCGAACCGCTATACAACTTTGAAAATGTGAAACGCGCGCTGCTGATCGCGTCGGACGGCGACGGCCTGTCTCTCTCCAAGCGCCGCATCACGCTGTCGACCTCCGGCGTCGTGCCGGAAATCTATCGCACCGGCTCCGAGACCGGCGTCATGCTGGCGATTTCGCTGCACGCCACCAATGACGAACTACGCGACAGGCTGGTGCCGATCAACAAGAAATATCCGCTGAAAGAACTGATGGAAGCCTGCCGCGCCTATCCGGGTCTCTCCAACGCGCGGCGCATCACCTTCGAATATGTGATGCTGAAGGGCGTCAACGACAGCCTTGCCGACGCCAAGAACCTGATCAAGCTGCTTAAGGGCGTGCCGGCCAAGATCAATCTCATACCCTTCAATCCCTGGCCGGGTTCGAAATATGAATGTTCCGACTGGGAGACGATCGAGGCTTTCGCCGATTTCATCAACCAGGCAGGCTATGCAAGCCCGATCCGCACCCCGCGCGGCCGCGACATCCTCGCCGCCTGCGGCCAGCTGAAGTCGGAATCCGAGCGCATGCGCAAGACCGAGCGCCTCGCCTTCGAAGCGATGATGATCGCCAATCACGGCGAAGACGACTGACAAGATCTACAGTCAGCCGAAAAATTCGACGCGATCCGGAAACGGGTCGCGTTTCTTATTTTGGCATGCGCCCTTTTCTTTTTTCCGTGATTTTACGATGCTGGATCTGCGAAACGAGACCCTTCTTCGGCGTTCAGGCCGGCGCCCGCAAATAGTCAAAAAATTTTCCGGGACCATGTCGATCCGCAAAAGTCTGTTCGTCCTTGTCTCGCCGCATGATGATCGCGCCGCGGCCGCGACGGAAAACAGGAGATCCACATGAAATATATCGCGCTGATCTACACCAATCCGGAAACCGACGAGCGTCCCAACACGCCTGAATTTGGAAAGATTATGGCCGGATACGACGCCTGCAACAAGGCCTATGCCGAGGCGGGTGTCTATGTCAGCGGCGACGCCCTGCAGCCGCCGATGACGGCGACGACGGTGCGCGTGCGTGGCGGCAAGACCGAAACCATGGACGGCCCCTTTGCCGAAACCAAGGAACAGCTCGGCGGCTTCTACATTCTCGACTGCAAGGATCTCGACGAAGCGGTGAAATTCGCCGCGATGATCCCGCATGCCGCGAGCGGCGCGGTTGAAGTCCGACCACTGATGATTTTCGACGCGGGATGACGGCCGGGGCGCAAGACGCTGATAAGGACGACGTCGCTTCCGCGCTCGACGCGGTGATGCGTCGGGATGGCGGTCGCCTTCTGTCGGGCCTCGTCAGCGTCTTGCGAAACTTCCAGCTGGCCGAAGACAGCCTGCAGGACGCGGTCGAAGCCGCGCTCCTGCATTGGCGACGGGTCGGCCTTCCCCATTCGCCCACCGGCTGGCTGATGCGCGCTGCGCGGCGAAAGGCGCTTGACCGCCTGCGTCGCGCCCAGAATTTCAACCGCAAATCGCCCGACATCGGGCGGCTCTACGACATGCTCGCCGAACCCCGTACCGAGGAGGAAGAGGAGCGAGATTTCTTCCGCGACGAAAGGCTGGCGCTGATCTTCACCTGCTGCCATCCCGCCCTCGACCGGAAAACCAGCGTGGCGCTGACCCTCAGATCGATCTGCGGCCTGAAGACGGAGGAAGTGGCCGACGCCTTTCTCGACACAACCGACGCCATGGCGCAAAGACTGGTCCGCGCCCGCCACAAGATCGCCAAGGCCGGCATCGCCTATCAGGTTCCCGGACCTGAGGACTGGCGTGAACGGCTGGAGAATGTGCTGGCCGTCGTCTATCTGATGTTCAACGAGGGCTACGCCTCTTCCGGCGAGCATCTGCTGCGCGCCGATCTCTGCGCGGAGGCGATCCGGATCGCCCGGCTTCTGACGACGCTGGCGCCGGATGAAAGCGAGGTCGAGGGCCTCCTCGCTCTGATGCTGCTGCATCACGCCCGCCGCGACGCCCGGCTGTCTGCGGATGGATCGCTTGCCACGCTGGAACATCAGGATCGGCGGCTCTGGCGCCTGGACGAAATCACCGAGGGCCAGCGCGTGATCGAAGAGGCGCTGAAGCGGGGAACACCGGGGCCTTACCAGTTGCAGGCGGCGATCGCGGCCTTGCATGCGGAAGCGCCGAGCTTCGCCGAGACCGACTGGCCGCAAATTCTGGCGCTCTACGACATTTTGGCAGGCCGCTTCAGCAATCCGATCTTCGAACTCAATCGCATTGTCGCGCTTTCCTTCGCAAAAAGCCCCGAACAGGCGCTCGCGGCTCTGGAGCCGTTGGGGCGGCTGCTCGGCGGCTATCAGCCGTTTCACGCCGCCCATGCGGATCTCCTAATGCGGACGGGTAAACTATCGGAATCGGCGCTCGCCTTTTCCATCGCCCGCGATCTATCGCAGAACGCCGCTGAACGCGACTTTCTCGAAGGCCGACTCCAGGACTGCCGGAAACGGGTCTGAACCCTCGTCTCAGCGCGCCTGGGTCATGAAGATCTTGACGGCGAACAGTGAAAAGACGCCGGCGAAGGTGTAATCGATGCCGCGCAAGACCTTGCGATTGGCGGCCAGCCAGCCGGCCAGCTTTTCAGCCGTCAGCACGATGATCAGGTTCACAGGCATGCCGACCAGGATGAACCAAAAGCCGAGAAAGATCAGCTTGCCGGTGACATGCGGATCGTTTGCGGTGACGAATTGCGGCAGGAAGGTCATGAAGAAGATGATGACCTTGGGATTCATGAGGTTGACCATGAAGCCCGACAGGAAATTGGCGAGACCCGATTTGGCGGGCCCCTCGGCCTTCTTGACCGACAGGCTGGAGCCATGCCGGATCGCCTGGAAGGCCAGCCACACCAGATAACCGGCCCCGCCCGTCTTCAGGATCAGGAAGGCGGTCGGCGACGCAACGATCAGCGCCGAGACGCCGAAGGCCACCAGCAGCGTATGAATGACGATGCCGCTCGAAGTGCCCAGCACCACCATGATCCCGCCCGCCTTGCCGTCCGACAGCGCCCGGCTGATCGAGATCGTCATGTCGGGCCCTGGCGTAATCGCCAGCACCCAGCACATGCCGGTGAAGGTCAGGAGCGTGGCGAGGCTGGGCAGGAACTCCATCATGGCAGGGATCACTCTCCGGCGAGAAACGCCTTGAACTTGTCGGCATAATCGGGATGCCAGCGGCTGAGCGGCGGGCGGTTGTCGATGATGTCATGCGCGGCCCAGAAGATGCGCTTTTCATCAAGTTCGCGCGGCACATCATTGTCGGGGCAGAGAATATAGAAATCGCCGCGCGTCAAGCTGTCCATCATGAAATCGACGGTCTGTTCGGGCGTCCAGGCGGCGGCGGGTTTTTCGCTGCGGCCATTGGCCGTCAGGCTGGTGAAGACGAAGCCCGGAATGAGAAGATGGGCTGAAAGCGCGCCGCCCTCGACATTGCGGAGTTCATGCGCGAGCGCCTCGGTGAAAGCCTTCACCCCGGCTTTGGCGGTGTTGTAGGCGGGATCGCCCGGCGGCGTGGTGATGCCCTGCTTGGAGCCGGTGTTGATGATCAGCCCGGCTTCGCCATGCGCCAGCATTTTCCGGACGAAGACGCGGCTGCCATGGATCACGCCCCAGAGATTCACGTGGAACACTTTTTCCCAATTCTCTATCGGGCCGAACAGCGCGCTGCCAGGCTGGATGCCGGCATTGTTCATGACCACATGCACCTTGCCGAAGCGGGCTTCCGCATCTTCCGACAGGATCTCGATCTCGGGCAGACTCGACACATCGGTGGGGATCGCCGCCACCGCGTCCTGGCCGCGCGGCGAGACGGCGATCACCGCCTTTTCCGCCTCGACCAAACGGTCGCCGCCGAGATCGGCCAGCACGACATTCATGTCGAGCTCGGCGAAACGCTTGGCGGCTGCAAGCCCGATGCCCGAAGCGGCGCCGGTGACGACGGCGGTGGCGCCGGATTTGAAGACGGGGTGAAGCGCGATGTCGCTCATGAAGGGCCTCCCTTGGCTTGTCCTTGCGCAGAACCCGGATAATGACTGGGGCTCGCGCCTGTTCCCTTTTTCGTAACGCAAAGCGGCGCCAGCCGCCACCCGTCCTTCCATCCCGGCGGTTTTGTTCGATTTTCGCCGCGTCTGAGCCCACTCGCCGCCGCCCCCGGGCTTGAAACTGCCGCCAATAGGGCTAAAAGACCCCCGATATCTCGAACCCCTGATGGATTTTTGCCATGGCGCTTCCCAAAGACGTGAAGAAAGTCGTTCTCGCCTATTCCGGCGGCCTCGACACCTCGATCATCCTGAAATGGCTGCAGACCGAACTCGGCGCCGAAGTCGTGACCTTCACCGCCGATCTCGGCCAGGGCGAAGAGCTGGAGCCGGCCCGCAAGAAGGCCGAGATGCTGGGCATCAAGGAAATCTTCATCGAGGATGTGCGCGAAGAATTCGTCCGCGACTTCGTCTTCCCGATGTTCCGCGCCAATGCCGTCTATGAAGGCGTCTATCTGCTCGGCACCTCGATCGCCCGCCCGCTGATCTCCAAGCATCTGATCGACATCGCCAAGAAGACCGGCGCCGACGCCATCGCCCATGGCGCGACCGGCAAGGGCAACGACCAGGTCCGCTTCGAACTCTCCGCCTATGCGCTGAACCCCGACATCAAGATCATCGCGCCCTGGCGCGACTGGTCGTTCAAGAGCCGCACGGATCTGCTGCAATTTGCCGAGGAACATCAGATCCCGGTGGCCAAGGACAAGAAGGGCGAAGCCCCTTTCTCCGTCGACGCCAACCTGCTGCACTCCTCCTCCGAAGGCAAGGTTCTCGAAGATCCGAGCCAGGAAGCTCCCGAATATGTGCATATGCGCACCATTTCGCCGGAAGCCGCGCCCGACAAGGCCACGATCATCAAGATCGGCTTCCGCAAGGGTGACGCCTGCTCGATCAACGGCGTGGAAATGAGCCCGGCGACGCTGCTGGCCGAGCTGAACAGCTACGGCCGCGACAACGGCATCGGCCGTCTTGATCTGGTCGAAAACCGCTTCGTCGGCATGAAGAGCCGCGGCGTCTATGAAACGCCAGGCGGCACGATCTTGCTCGCGGCGCATCGCGCCATCGAATCGATCACGCTCGACCGCGGCGCGGCCCATCTCAAGGACGAGATCATGCCGCGTTACGCCGAACTGATCTATTACGGCTTCTGGTTCTCGCCCGAGCGCGAAATGCTGCAGGCGCTGATCGACAAGAGCCAGGAGCATGTCGAAGGCGAAGTGACGCTCAAGCTCTACAAGGGCAATGTGATGGTCATCGGCCGCGAAAGCGACAAGTCGCTCTATTCCGACCAGCTCGTCACCTTCGAAGACGACCAGGGCGCTTACGACCAGAAGGACGCCGCCGGCTTCATCAAGCTCAACGCGCTGCGCCTGCGCACGCTCGGCAAGCGCAACCTCAAGGGCTAAGCCCTGTTTCACGTGAGTCATAAACGCCCCCCGCTCCCCCGAGCGGCGGGCATTTTCTATTGTCTCGGCCTGGTCCAGGCGGCAATGAAGACGACATAGGCGAGAAGCGCCATCCCTTCCATGGCCGGAATGATCCAGCCAAAGGCAGTCAGCGGATCGCCGATCAAGGCCGCCGTCGCCCCGCCCAGAAAGCCCGAACCCATCTGGATGAAACCCATGAGAGCGGCGGCCGTGCCGGCGAAATGCGGATAGGGCGTCAGCCCAGCCGTGGTGATGTCAGGGATCACGAAAGCCATGCCGAAAGAGCAGAACGCCACCGGCAGCATGATCGACAGGAAAGTCGGCTCGACGAGACGGGTCGACAGGAAGATCGCCGCCCCGCCCGTAACGGTCAGGGCCAGACCAAGACGGACCGCCCAACCCTGCGGCAATCGCGGTGAGACAAGCCGCAGAGCAACGCTGCCGGCGAAATAGGAGCCCGTCTGCATCAGCATACCCAGACCGAAGGCGACCGGCGTCAGCCCGACTTTGTTGATCAGGATAAAAGGCAGCATGGTCGACTGGGCGTAGAGCGCGCCCAGAATGCCTGCCAGCACCAGCGCCGAGGACAGCACCCTGAGATCGCCGGCCAGCGTTCCATAGGCTTTGACCAGACGCATGGGTCGGATGAGCGCCGGATCAGGCTCAGTCGTTTCGGGCATCAGGAAAAAGACGACAGCGGCGCTGACCACGCCGAAAATCACCATCAGCAGGAACACCGCCCGCCAATCGAAGATAGCAAGCGCCAGACCTCCGAGCGTCGGGCCCAAGGCCGGTCCCACCGCCAGCATGATGCCGATCATGTTGAGCAGGCGGCTCGCCTCGGCGCCGGTAAACTGATCGCGCACGATGGCGCGCGACACGGTGACGCCGACGGAGGCGCCCACGCCCTGCACGAGACGCGCAACCAGCAGCGCCTCGACCGAGGGTGCGATGGCCGCAGCGATGCTGCCCGCCAGATAAATGGCGAGGAAGAACAGGCTCGCCTTGCGCCGGCCAAAGGCGTCGGACGCAGGCCCCGACAGCAATTGCGCACAGGCGAATCCGATGAAATAGACCGATAGCGACAGCTTGATCATCGACTCGGTCGTGCCGAAAGCCTTGACCAGTTCAGGCATGGCGGGCGTATAAAGCGCCATGGACACCGGCCCGAGCGCGATCAGCAGCGCGCCGATCAGACTGGTCCTCAGGCTCGACATACGCGCCGGGCTCACGCTCTGTCCACCTTTGCGCAACCCGCCTGCGGCGTATCGAGCCGCCGCCGGAGAGTGTCGCGGAGGAGAGTGAGACTTTCGAGGAAACGCGCCCTCTCCGTCGCGTCGAATTGCGAAAACAGCTGATCATAGAGATCACCCGCGCGCGACCGGACTGCGGCCAGCACCGCCTCGGCTTCCGCCGTCGCGCGCACATTCTTGGCGCGCCGATCGCGCGGATCCGGGGTCCGCTCGACAAGGCCGGCCTTTTCCAGCCGATCGAGATAGGCGCACACAGTCATCGGCTCGACGCCCATCGCGTCCGCAATCTCGGCCTGGCGCGCCCCGCCCAGTTCGGCGACATGGGCGAGCGCCCGCGCCTCGGACGAGGTGAGGCCAAGTCCGGCGTCAGTAAGTTCAAGTTCGATGGCCGAGCGCAACAGGCGGGCCGCTTCCGCCATGAGATATCCGAGACTACTGCTTTGGGTCATGCCTGCTCCGCCAATTAGTAAGCTTCACTTATTATCTAAACCTGACGCTTTCAAGCGCGGCGATTTTGTCGCTGCTGTTTTCCGGCCATCGCCATTTAGCCGCGAATGCGCCTATATGTGGGAAAAGACGCCTGTGATTTGCGAGGATTGGACGGCATGAGCGAGACAGTAAACCCAGCCATTTTCACCTGGAGCGGCGCCCACGGCCTGCCGCGCTTCGAGGCCGTGAAGGATGAGGATTTCGCCGCCGCCTTCACAAGAGCGCTCAGCGCGCATGAGGCGGAGATCGACACCATCGCCAACAATCCGGAAGCGCCGAGTTTCGCCAACACCGTGATCGCTCTGGAAACCGCCGGCGATGAACTCTCCCGCGTCTCGGCTCTGTTCTGGAACAAGGCCGGCGCGGACACCAATGACGTGATCCAGGCGCTCGAGCGCGAGATCTCGCCGGTCATGTCGCGGCATTATTCCAAGATCGGCCAGAACGAGGCGTTGTTCGGTCGTATCGATACGCTCTGGTCGAAGAAGGACGAACTCGGCCTGACGCTTGAGGAAATCCGCGTGCTGGAGCGCCACTGGAAGGGCTTCGTGAAATCGGGCGCGAAACTCCCCAAGGAACAGCAGAAGCGCCTTGCCGAAATCAACGAGCGTCTCTCCACGCTCGGCACGAATTTCGGCCAGAACGTGCTGGCCGATGAAAAGGACTGGTTTCTGCCGCTAGAGAGCGAGGAGGATCTGGCGGGCCTGCCGGACTTCCTGCGCGACGCCATGGCCGCCGCCGCCGAAGGCCGCGGTGAAAAGGGCAAATACGCCGTCACCCTGTCGCGTTCGATCATCGAACCCTTCCTGACCTTTTCAGACAATCGCGATCTGCGTGAAACCGCCTTCCGCGCCTGGATCGCCCGCGGCGAAAATGGCGGCTCGACCGACAACCGCCAGATCATCGCCGAAACGCTGGCGCTCCGCTCGGAGAAGGCCGGCCTGCTCGGCTATCCCCACTACGCCGCGCTGAAGCTCGACAACACCATGGCGAAGACGGCCGATCATGTGAACGGCCTGCTGATGCAGGTCTGGGAAAAGGCCCGTGCGAAAGCGCTGGAGGAAGAGGGCGACCTCGCCCGCCTCATCGCGGAAGACGGCAAGAACCACGCCGTCGAGCCCTGGGACTGGCGCCACTATGCCGAAAAGCTGCGCGCCCGCACCTTCAATTTCTCCGAAGGCGAGTTGAAGCCCTATCTGCAGCTCGAAAAGATCATCGACGCCTGCTTCGCCGTCGCCGAGCGCCTGTTCGCGATCAAGGCGGTCCGCAGGGCCGATGTCGCCGGCTATCATCCCGATGTCCGGGTCTATGAGATCCGCAACGCCGACGGCTCGCTGAAGGCCCTGTTCCTCGGCGATTATTTCGCCCGCCCCTCCAAGCGCTCCGGCGCCTGGATGAGTTCCTTCCAGAGCCAGCACCGTCTGACCCTGAAGAACGGCGCCCAGGGCGAACTGCCGATCATCTACAATGTCTGCAATTTCGCCAAGCCCGCCGAAGGCAAGCCGGCGTTGCTCTCGCTCGACGACGCCCGCACGCTGTTCCACGAATTCGGGCACGCTTTGCATGGCATGCTGTCCAATGTGACCTACCCCTCCGTCTCAGGCACCGGCGTGTCGCGCGATTTCGTCGAATTGCCCTCGCAACTCTATGAGCATTGGCTGATCGTTCCCGACATCCTCAAGACCTATGCGGTGCATTACGAGACAGGCGAGCCGATGCCGCAGACGCTGCTCGACAAGGTCTTGGCCGCCCGCACCTTCAACGCCGGCTTCGCCACCGTCGAATTCACCTCCTCGGCGCTGGTGGACATGGCGTTCCACACCCGCCCGCCCGCGGAGGATCCCATGGCGGTGGAACGGGAAGTGCTGGCGGAGATCGGCATGCCCTCCTCCATCGTCATGCGCCACCGCACGCCGCATTTCCAGCATGTCTTCTCCGGTGACGGCTATTCGGCCGGCTACTATTCCTACATGTGGTCGGAAGTGCTCGACGCCGACGCGTTCGAGGCTTTCGAGGAAACCGGCGACGCCTTCGATCCCAAGACAGCGGCCAAGCTTCGCGATCACATCTACGCCTCGGGCGGCTCTGTTGATCCCGAGGTCGCCTATATCGAGTTCCGCGGCAAGCTGCCGAGCCCGGAGGCGATGCTGCGCAAGAAGGGTCTCGCCGCCTGATCCGGCGGCGCATGGCGCACTGTCAGAGAAACGTCATCGGGGCTTTGCCCCGCTGACATCAAAACCTGTTTGTGTTGCGCGCTGGACGCCCGGCGTCCCGCGCCAAATTTCAAACAGGAGAGATCAATGTCAGGCATTTTGAAATCCGTCACCCGCCGCACGCTGATGCGCGGCGTCGGCGCGACCGGTCTGGTCGCGGCTTCCGGCCTTGCTTTGCCCGCCTATGTCCGCGCCGCCCAGCGCCCCGTCTTCACCCATGGCGTCCAGTCCGGCGATGTCGACACAAATTCCGGCATGATCTGGACCCGCACGGATCGTCCGAGCCGCATCCAGATGGACGTCTCGACCGTCGAGAGCTTCAAGGACGCGCGTCGTCTGGCTCCGCTCGATGTCGGCCCCGAAGGCGATTTCACCGCCAAGCGCCTGATCGAGAACCTGCCGTCCGATCAGGACATTTTCTACCGCTTCGTCGCCGCCGACCTGCAGGACATCAACCTGACGTCTGAGCCGCTCATCGGCCGCTTCCGCACCGCTCCCACCTCCCGCCGCAATATCCGCTTCGCCTGGTCGGGCGATACTGTGGGTCAGGGTTGGGGCATCGATGAAACGGGCATGCTGACCTACGCCGCCATGGCCAAGCACACGCCCGACTTCTTCATCCATTCCGGCGACACGATCTATGCCGATGGCCCGTTGAAGGATGATGTCGAGGTGAAGGGCGCGCCGAAATGGGTTAACAAAATCGTCATCGACGAAAAGCGCAAGGTCGCCGAAACGCTGGCCGAATATCGTGGTCAGTGGAAATACAATATGATGGACGAGCATGTCCGGACATTGAACGCCGTCTGTCCGACCTTCTTCCAGTGGGACGACCATGAAGTGGTCAACAACTGGTCGGATTCCAAAAATCTCATGGGCGACGACCGCTACACCGAAAAATCGGTGCATGTGCTGGCCGCCCGCGCCGCACGCGCTTTCCATGAAATGACGCCGATCCGCTATACGCCGGCGGAGCCCGGCCGCGTCTATCGCAAGATCGCCTATGGTCCGCTGCTCGACGTGTTCTTCATCGACCTGCGCTCCTATCGCGGCCCGAATGGCGACGACAAGGAAACCACGCTGTCGGACAAAGCGCGCATCATCGGCGCCGAGCAGATGGCATGGCTGAAGCGGGAACTCGCCGCCTCCAACGCCACCTGGAAGGTTCTTGCCTGCGACATGCCGATCGGCCTCGTCGTCTGGGATAACTTCAAGGAAAAGAAGGGCCAGGAAGCCGTTGCCAACGCCGACAACGGCGCTCCTCTCGGCCGCGAACTGGAATTCGCCGAACTGCTGCGCTTCATCAAGAGCGCCGGCGTGACCAACACCGTCTGGCTGACCGCGGATGTCCATTACACCGCCGCCCATCACTACGACCCGTCGCGCGCCGCCTTCAAGGAATTCGACCCCTTCTGGGAATTCGTCTCGGGTCCGCTTCATGCCGGCACTTTCGGTCCGAACGATCTCGACATGACCTTCGGTCCTGAAGTGAAATTCGTCTCCGCGCCGACGGCGGAGCAAGGCCAGAATCTGCCGCCGTCAGCAGGCATGCAGTTCTTCGGCCTGGTCGACATCGACGGCCAGACGGAACAGCTGACTGTGCGGCTGATGGACCGCGCCGACAAGGAACTCTGGAAGATCACGCTCGATCCCACGCGCTTCGCCTGAGATCTGCGCCTGGATATCGCCGGCTCTCCGCGTCCCGCGCGGGGAGCCTCGTTGTTGTTGAGGAAGCGGCGGGATTCACCGCGTTTAGACTTTATCAAGCCTCCCCCTTTCGCATTTGCAAAAAAAAGGGTATGAGGCCGCCAAACAATTGGCGCCGCTTCCTTTGCCGCGCCCCCGAACTCAGAGATCCACATCATGAAAATGCGTAATATCGCGATTATCGCACACGTTGACCATGGGAAGACGACGCTTGTCGACGAACTTCTGAAGCAGTCCGGCTCGTTCCGCGACAACCAGCGCACGGTCGAGCGCATGATGGACTCCAACGATCTCGAAAAAGAGCGCGGCATCACCATTCTCGCCAAGGCCACGTCGATCGAGTGGAAGGGCGTGCGCATCAACATCGTCGACACCCCAGGCCACGCCGACTTCGGCGGCGAAGTCGAACGCATCCTGTCGATGGTGGACGGCGCCATCGTTCTGGTCGACTCCTCGGAAGGTCCGATGCCGCAGACCAAATTCGTGGTCTCCAAGGCGCTGAAGGTCGGCCTTCGCCCGATCGTGGCGATCAACAAGATCGACCGTCCCGATGGCCGCCATGAGGAAGTCATCAACGAAGTCTTCGACCTGTTCGCCAATCTCGACGCCACCGACGAACAGCTCGACTTCCCGATCCTTTACGGTTCCGGCCGCGATGGCTGGATGAACGTCAATCCGGAAGGCCCGAAGGAAGACGGTCTGGCGCCGCTGCTCGATCTCGTGCTCAAGCACGTCCCCGAGCCCAGCGTCGGCGATGAAGATGGCGCCTTCCGCATGATCGGCACCATTCTCGAAGCCAACCCCTTCTTGGGCCGCATCATCACCGGCCGCATCCATTCCGGCTCGATCAAGCCGAACCAGGCGGTGAAGGTTCTCGGCCAGGACGGCAAGACCATCGAAACCGGCCGCATCACCAAGATCCTGGCCTTCCGCGGCATTGAGCGCACGACGCTGGACGAAGCCCATGCGGGCGACATCGTCGCCATCGCCGGCCTCTCCAAGGGCACCGTCGCCGACACCTTCTGCGACCCCTCGGTCACCGAAGCGCTGACCGCCCAGCCGATCGATCCGCCGACCGTCACCATGTCCTTCATCGTCAATGACAGCCCGCTCGCCGGCACCGAAGGCGACAAGGTCACCAGCCGCGTCATCCGCGACCGCCTGTTCAAGGAAGCGGAAGGCAATGTCGCGCTGAAGATCGAAGAAGCCGAAGGCAAGGATTCGTTCTTCGTGTCCGGCCGCGGCGAACTTCAGCTGGCCGTGCTCATCGAAACCATGCGCCGCGAAGGCTTCGAACTTGCCGTGTCGCGTCCGCGCGTCGTCATGCACAAGGATGAGAGCGGCGCGCTTCTCGAGCCGATCGAAGAAGTCGTCATCGACGTCGATGAAGAACATTCCGGCGTCGTTGTGCAGAAAATGTCCGAGCGCAAGGCCGAAATGACCGAACTGCGTCCTTCGGGCGGCAATCGTATTCGTCTGAAGTTCCTGGCCCCGACCCGCGGCCTGATCGGCTACCAGTCGGAACTGCTGACCGACACACGCGGCACCGCGATCATGAACCGGCTGTTCCACGACTATCAGCCCTATAAGGGCCAGATCGCCGGCCGCATCAACGGCGTCCTGTTGTCGAATGGTTCCGGCGAAGCCGTGGCCTACGCCATGTTCAACCTCGAAGATCGCGGCCCGATGATCATCGAGCCGGGTGAAAAGGTCTATGCCGGTATGATCATCGGCATCCACACCCGTGACAACGATCTCGAAGTCAACGTCCTCAAGGGCAAGCAGCTGACCAACATCCGCGCCGCCGGCAAGGATGAGGCCGTCAAGCTGACCCCGCCGATCCGCATGACGCTCGACCGCGCTCTGTCCTGGATCCAGGACGACGAACTGATGGAAGTCACTCCGAAGTCGATCCGCCTTCGCAAGATGTATCTCGACGCCAATGACCGCAAGCGCATGGCGAAAAGCATCGGCGCTGCCTGATATACGGGCGTTCCGCATTAACCATTTGGCCCGGCCGCTTCCAAGCGGCCGGGCTTTTCTATGGGCAACGACCAAACACGACTTGCGGCGCAGCTTAATTCCGCGTTAACTTTCACGCTCTGCGTCGCTGGGCGCGCGGGTGGTATTTGGAGTAGGTCCGGATGATCCGGGGCCGGCATATGGGTGTAGCGTTATGAAGACGTTGTCGATCGAATTGCGGCGGGCGGATGCTTCCGATGCGCGCGCCGTGGCCGAGACCCATCGGCAATCCTGGATGCACGCCTATAGCGGTCTCATTCCTCACCGGGCGCTGCTGCAGATGCTCGAACGCCGTAAGGAAGACTGGTGGCGCCGCGCCGCGCAAGGCCCGTCGACGCTGCTTTTGCTCGACATCGGCGGAACCATCGCCGGCTATACGACGATTGGCGTCAACAGGGCGCCCGCGCTGAAGCAGGACGGCGAGATCTATGAACTCTACATCCTGCCGGAATTCCAGGGAACGGGCCTGGGCAGTTATATGTTCCGCGAGGCCAGGGCGATACTGAAGGGTCTGGGCATGCGCGGACTTGCCGCCTGGTGCCTTGAGGACAGCGAGCACGCGGTCACCTTCTTCCGCGCCAGCGGCGGCCTCGACGTCGCCGAGGGCATGGAAGATTTTGGCGACGCCGCGCTCAGGAAGCTGGGCTTCATCTGGCCGAATTGAATTCACTCGCCGTGAACAATCAGGGCGTTGGAAAGCTGTAGGACGGCTCACCGGCCTTTTCGCCACGCTCTCCGTGATAGGTCGCTCGATCGACGCCGCAGCTAAAACCGCGAGCAACGTCATCGGCCACCTGGCGCGCCAGAAGATTTGGCTCCGGATTGGCGAGCGCATCGACATAGCCCGCCACACAGCCCATGCCGTCCTGATCGGCGGCGACTTTCGACACGACCAGAACCTGACCCCAGAAGGCCTTGTCGGGCATGCCCGTGCCGGGATCGCTGTTTTCGATGAACCAGCGTAGGATGGCGGCATAGGGACGTCCGTCAGCGCCGAGCCGCCATTCGACCTTGTTGCCGATATGGTTGAAGGTTGAGAACGTCTCCCCCGCCTCGTCGATTATCCGTGGCGAGACAGATCCGAAATAGGCGCTCTGACGCAGGTCGAACTCCTTGAAATAGACCGGAAGACCTCCCAATCCCTTGCAACGCAGCGAGGCGAAGCCGCCAGGTTCGTCCTCGGACGACGGATTGATGGATGTGCAGGCGTCGAGGTCGAGATCGGTATAGACGCTTTCCTGCCCAAGCGCCGGCCCTGCCAGAAGCCCGATCAGGAACGCACAGATGAGCCGATACATCTTGCCTGTGGAACCCATCCTCATCATCTTCTCCCGTTTGCAGTCATTCCCCGTTGAGCAATCGGCGCCCGCCCATGGTACATCATGCAACAGGCGGCGCCAGAGCGAAAAGCATAGACGCTTTTGTCCAATGGTCTTGTTGTCTTCCCCCGGTTTTTCGTCTATCGCAATGCGGAATTTTTCACACAGCGGAGGCACTTATGCGCATCGACGCAGTATCCATCGGCAACAATCCCCCCGAAGACATCAATGTGATCGTGGAAGTGCCAGTCGGCGGTCATCCGATCAAGTATGAGATGGATAAGGAGGCCGGAACGCTGGTGGTCGACCGCTTCCTCTACACGCCGATGACCTATCCGGGCAATTACGGCTTCGTGCCGCACACGCTGTCGGAAGACGGCGACCCGATCGACGTGCTTATCGCCTCGACCCGTCCGCTGGTGCCGGGTTGTGTCATCAATGTCCGCCCGATCGGCGTGCTGATGATGGAAGACAATTCCGGCAAGGACGAGAAGATCATCGCCGTCCCCTCGCCCAAGCTGACGCTGCGCTATGAAAAGGTGCACGAATACACTGACCTGCCGGAAATCTCCGTCAAGCAGATCGAGCACTTCTTCCAGCACTACAAGGATCTCGAGCCCGGCAAATGGGTCAAGCTGTTCGGTTGGGAAGGCGCTGCCCGCGCCAAGGAACTGATCGTTGAAGCCATCGAGCGCGCCAAGGCCGAAAAGGCCAAGTAAGCCTCAGGAGCTGCCGAGTTTCGTCATCACATCCTCCGGGTCGGCGTCGATCCGGAGGATTTTTTTGCGCGATGTTTCGCCTGATATGAAGGATATCGCCGATTTCGGCAGTTTGAGAGTCTTGGCCAGAAGCTCGATCAGCGCCTTGTTGGCCTTGCCGTCTTCGGGGACGGCGCGCACGCGCGCCTTGAGCCAGCGTTCGCCAGCCGCATCTGTCTCGAAGCCTTCGACAACGTCGCGCCCGCCGTTTGGCGTCAGCCGCACGGCGAGACGCAGAAAAGGCGCAGGCGCCACTTAGTAACCGGCCGCCATCGGATAGAGATAGAGGATGATGACCTGCTGCAGGAAGTAGATCAGGATGAAGACCACGATCGGCGAAATGTCGACGCCGCCGAGATTGGGCATGAAGCGGCGGATGGGTCGCAGCACCGGCTCGGTCAAGGCGGACAGCGCCTGCCCAATCATGCCGACGAACTGGTTGCGCGAATTGATGACGTTGAAGGCATAGAGCCAGGAGAAGATCGCCGAGGCGATGAGGATCCAGATATAGAGGTTCAGCGCGAACAGGATCGTATTGAGAATGGCCAGCATGGTCTGCTCCGATTAAACGTTGACAGACATGTAATGAACCGGTCTTTATCGGGCAAGGGCGAGCTTGCGCGCCGCCTCTTTCATGCTTAATGGCCCGCATTTCAGAGGCCGGATCAATCGAGGAAATATTCCCAATGTCACTTGCCGCAGCGGAAGACCGCTTTGCCGCCTTCCGGCATCGGTCCTACACCCTGTTCTTTTTCGCCCGTTTCCTCGCCGCCTTCGCCATCCAGATCATTTCCGTGGCCGTTGGCTGGCAGATGTATGAGGTCACCAAGAGCACGCTGTTTCTCGGACTGATCGGGCTGGTGCAGTTTCTACCCTCGCTTCTGCTGATCCTGGTCACCGGCTCGGTCGCCGACCGCTACAACCGACGCGCCATCGTGGCGATCTGCCTGGCGATCAGCGCCGCCTGCGCCGCAGCGTTGCTCGCGCTCACGGTCGCCGACGCCTTCGCGCCGGCTCTGGTCTTCGCCATCCTCACCATCTTCGGCATCGAACGCGCCTTCATGGGCCCGGCGGTGCAATCGCTCGCCCCGAACCTGGTTCCGGAAAAGGATCTGGCCAACTCATTTGCCTGGAACGCCTCGTCCTGGCAGACCGCGTCGATCGTCGGCCCGATGGCAGGCGGCCTGCTCTACGGCATAGGCCCCGTCATCGCCTACAGCGTCGCCTTCGTCTTCATGGCGGCCGGCGCGATCATGATCTTTCTCGTGCCCAAGCCCAGCCAGAAGACGGTTTCTGAGGACAAGAGCTGGGCCTATATCGTCGCCGGCTTCGGCTTCATCCGCCATGAAAAGGTGGTTCTGGGCGCGATCTCGCTCGATCTCTTCGTCGTACTGCTCGGCGGCGCGGTGGCGCTGATGCCGGTCTTCGCCTCCGACATTCTCGTTCTCGGCCCGTTCGGCCTCGGCCTCCTGCGCGCAGCCCCGGGCATCGGCGCGATCGTCATGGCGATCTATCTCGCGAGCTTCCCCATCAAGAAGAGCGCCGGGGTCACCATGTTCATCGGGGTTGCGGTGTTTGGCCTGGGAACGCTGGTGTTCGGCCTGTCTCAGACCGCATGGCTGTCGATTGCGGCGCTGGTGGTCATGGGCGCGGGCGACATGATCTCGGTCTATGTGCGCGAAACGCTTCTGGCGCTGTGGACCCCGGACGAGGTGCGCGGCCGCGTCAACGCCGTCAATTCGGTGTTCATCGGCGCTTCCAACGAATTGGGCGAAGCCCGCGCCGGCGTCATGGCCTGGGGCTTCGGCGCCGTGCCGGCCGTGGTGATCGGCGGCGTCGGCGCACTTATGGTGTCGGTCGGCTGGGCCTGGCTGTTTCCGCAATTGCGCAAGATCGACACGCTGGACGCGCCGGTTCGGGACTGATCAGCCGCCCGCGCTCTGCGAGCCGATCAGGCGATGACCGAAGACCAGATCGAGCATGTTCGACATCCACATCTTCAGCGCTTGATCATGCAGGAAGCGGCCTTCGAGATGCTTGTCACCCGTCTGGGCGTTTGGCAATTCGAAGCGATGCGCGCCATGCACCACCCAGCGATGCATCATCATGCGCGTCAACTCGCCGTGAAACTGCACACCCCAGGCGTTTTCACCATAACGGATGGCCTGGTTTTCATAGGTGTCGCCTTGCGCCAGCCGCACCGCTCCAGACGGCAGGTCGAAACCTTCGCGATGGAAGTGATAAACCATCGACGGCCAGTCCATCAGTTTTGCGCCGTCGCCGGTGGCGGAAATCGGATACCAGCCGATCTCCGTCTTGCCCTCCGTGTGACTTTCCACCCTGCCGCCGAGATGCTTGACCAGCATTTGCGCGCCCAGGCAGATGCCGAGATAGGGCTTGTTTTCCGATAGCGGCACCTTGATCCAGTCGATCTCGGCCTTCACGTAATCGAGATCGTCATTGGCGCTTTGAGGACCGCCGAACACCACGGCCCCGGCGTGATTGCGCAACGTGTCGGGTAACTTCTGGCCGAGCGCCGGGCGGCGAATATCGAGCCGGTAGCCTTTCGCTTCCAGCATCTGTCCGGCGCGTCCGGGCGTCGAACGCTCTTGATGCAAAACGATCAGAACCGGGCGGTCATCGACCTTCTTGGTCTGGGTTGGCTGACGCAACATGCCTTCAGGACATCTCCTCGTGATCGTCGAGACCACGCTCGACCTCCATGCGCTTGGTGACCCTGTCGCGGCCGGACACGCCGATCAATTCGGCGATCCGCCAGATCAGGTGATCCTCAAGTTCATTACGCTCGTGATCGGCATGGACAATCTGCCAGAGCATGCCGATGAATTCCAGCTTCTGGCGCTCGTCCAGCGCCTTGTTGATCCTTGAGGTGAAGCGGAAGAAGTCCACCGCTTCCTCTTCCTGCTGGCGGGCGGCGGCAAGCAGGTCGC
Source organism: Rhizobium sp. SG_E_25_P2 (assembly GCF_029892285.1). Classification (GTDB taxonomy): domain Bacteria; phylum Pseudomonadota; class Alphaproteobacteria; order Rhizobiales; family Rhizobiaceae; genus Rhizobium_E. Next base: position 51,265 of record NZ_JARXVM010000010.1, on the reverse strand, counting down.
GAAATTCCGGACCACTGAGATTGAAATAATCGCGGATCACTTTTTCGAGCATCTGCTCTTCGGCGGTTTTGACCACGCCATCGGCATGGATGACGCTAAGCGCCAGCGCGATCACCGCCACGGCGGGACTGTCAGGCTCCACCTTCGGCGTCTCGCCGCCCAGCGCATTGAGGAACCCCATCAGTTTCTCGAACATCCAGCATACTCCAGGGTGGTCAGAACAGCCGCGCGCCGTCAGCGGCTTTCGGTTGCTTCACGCCGGGATCGTCAGGCGGACGCCCGAAGAATGGCTGAACCGGCTCCTCGGCTGGCTGAGAAGCCTTGCGCGGCGCGGACTGTGCTGGCGCCGGCGCGGGAGGCGGGGAAACAGGCGCAACGGAAGCGGCTGCCGGCTCTGCCGCCGCGACGACGACTGGCTCAGGCGGAGCAACCGGTGCAGGCTCAGGCGTCCGGACTACGGACTCGCTGCGATCCGGCAGGCGGCTGAAGGCTTCGGCGGCGCGGTTGCCGTCTTCGATGGCGCCAGGCCGGGCGCGTTGAAGGCTTTTCCACTCATAGGCGTCAAGCTTGCCGCTGACCGGCGACAATGGCAGCCAGACATCGGACGCCTGGCCATCCGCCACCCATTCCGGATCGCGCGGGGCCCGGAGAGCTTGGGCCAGCCAATGCCGTACACGGCCCTGATCGCCGGTTTCAGCTTCCTCGATGTCAGCCATCAGCAGGAAGGCGCTTTCGCGGTCGTCGATCCGCGCCGCTGCTTCCGCCTTGGCCCGGGCCAACGCAAATTCACGCGCGCCGAGCGCGGCAGAGGCGACGGCGTAGAGCGATTCGTAAGCATGTGACTGCATGCCTTCCAGGCGTTGCGCCCGGCGGAGCTTGTCGGCGGCAGACCCTCCGCCGGCGTCCACATAGGCGCTGGCCACCTGCGCATGCGGCGTGAGCTTCCAGGCCTGTTCGAGCACACTGAGCGCCTTGCGCTGGTTGTCTTCGCGCAGATAGGCTTTTGCGGCGACGAGGCTCGCCGCCACGAGATCCGGCGACAGTTTCAGTGCATGCACCGCATCTTCCCGCGCGCCCTTGGGATCGCCGTCGAGACGCGATAGCGCCCGGCCGGCAAGCAGCACGGCTTTCTTCCGGTCATGGGTCTTGCGGTCCATGCCGTTCAGCACCCGCTGCGTTTCCAGCAGCCGGATGGCGTCGTCGAAGCGGCCGGCCTGAGTGCGATATTCCAGCGTCGCCTCCGCCGCCCACGGCAGATGCGGCGCCTTTTCGACCGCCTTTTCGGCGTAATGACGCGCCGCCTCATGCGCGCCGAGACGCTGGGCTTCGAGATAGAGGCCGCGCAGTCCAAGTTCGCGCGTCTCGGGATCTTCAGCCATGGCCTCGAATTTCTTGCGCGCGTCCTCCGTCTTGCCTTCGATCAGCAGGGCCTGCGCTTCGAGAAGATGAATGAGCGGTTCGCTGTCGGCGCGGATAAGACCCTTGGTGCGGTCGAGCATGCGGCGCGCCAGCGGCGCGTCGCCCGAGCCAACCGCGATCAGACCCGTCGACAGCGCCTGATAGCCGCGGTCGCGCTTGCGGGCGCGAAAATAGCGCGTCACGGAATGCGGTGAGGTCCAGATTGCCCGGATCACCCACCACACCAGCATCACCGACGCGATCAGAACCGACACCAGCACGGCCGCCGTCATCAGCGTCATCTCGATGCGCTGGCCCTGCCAGATGATGAACAGATCTCCGGGACGATCAGCAAGCCAGGAGAAGCCGTAACCGACAGCGAGGACAAAAGCGATGAAGACAAGGATACGAATCATCTCAAAACCTTCCTTCAGCCCTTGATATCGGTGTTGCGCACCGCATTGGTCAGCGTCTGCGCCACCAAGTCTTCGACCTTGACGCGGGCGTCGAGCGCCTGACGGAAGGAGGCCCCGGCCTTCTGGCCCTCTTCGGGCAGCTTGTCCCATTCGGCGGCGGCGGCCTTGAGATCGCCATTGGTCAGGCGATCCTCGATTCGCGCCAGAATATCGGCGGGCTGGTCGCCCTGGACATCGCCGACAGGCCGCACCTTGATGGCCGAAAACGCGCTTTCCAGCAGCCGGTCGGTAATGCTCTGATTGGGATCTTCGGGTTTCAAGGCCTCCATCACCAGATCGGCGGTCGCCGGGAAGGACGCGATCAGCTTGGAGCGCGCCGGGGCGCCGGTGTCGGCGAAAGGACGCAGCGCGGCAAGCGCCGGCATGTCGGGCGCCACCGCGGCCAGCGTGTCGAGTTCGGTCGAAAACGGCCCGCCACGGTCGATCGCCGCCTTCAGACCAGCAGAAGCGATAGCCACGGCGACGGCCACATCGTCGCCCGGTTCGGCTGCTTTCTTCTCCAACGCCTCAAGGCGCATGACCAACTCCGCGCGGGCCACGTCATCGGCTTTCCGGGCCTCGTCAAAACCGGTCTTCAACGCGGCGATCTGCTGGGACAGTGCAGAAATGCGCTGATCCGCGTCCACCGACAGGCCGTTGGCTTTGGGCACGTCCTGAAGCCGCGTCTCGATCGCGGCGATCTTGTCGGTGACGGGGGTGAGATCGACCTCCGGCTTGGCGCTCGCCAGGGCAGCCACGGAGGATTTAAGCGCCTCGACATCGGACGACACCAGATTGACCGACTGCTCGATCTTTTCATTGCCGCCCAAGGCTGCGAGCACGCCCCAATATTGCAGGCCCGCTGCGCCGGCCAGCGCCACGACGCCGCCGATCAGGCTCGCCGCAATCAAGGAAATTCCGCTCGCGCCGCCGGGCGCCGGCCGGGAGGCCGCGGCAGCATGGGGCTCATCCTTGGGTGTAGAGATTTCCTCGACGGGCTTGGACTCTTCCGGGGTCACGGCGGCGGCGGCGCCGGCCGGTTCACCGGCATGTTCGGCTTTCGGCGCGCCGTCGGCCTCTTGAACGGATTCGGCGGTCAGATCGATCGTCTTGGGATCGACAGTGGTCCTGGAATGGCGAGGCTTGTCCGTTTCCATGGCGTTTTCCTTCAATCCTTTTTCCTGACCTTAGCGGCGGAGGCGGGCGCCGCAAGCCCCTAAGCGATAGACAGCGCGGCAAGACGCTAGAGAAGATCGATTAATTCGTCCTCGTCAGGGCTGAGACTGACCACGACGCTGTTTACGAATTCCTCCGGCACCGCCGCGGCGATATTGCGGCTGAGGCAGAAGAACAGCGTTTTTCTTAACGATTCCTTGCTCTGCCGAAAAACCTCCAGATCGAAAAAAGCGCGGGCATTGTCTTTCGAAAACAGGAATGCCGCGTCGACCGGATTGTTCACCAGCAATTTCTGCTGATCGGTCAGCGAATAGTCGATTGGGCTCATACCGTAGACTTCCGCCGTGCGGCAGGCGAAACCGTGCTCTTGAAGCGTCGCCTCGAAATCCGGAGAGCGCTTGATGGCGCTGAGATAGAGCACCGACGCGTCCTGAGTGACGAAACGACCGGCAATTTCCGCCGCCAGCGCCGCCCCGCCGCCCTGGGTCGCGGTGACCTTGGTAAAACCGAGTTCTCGCGCATGCCGCGCCGTGGTCTTGCCGACGGCGAACAAAGGCGTGTCCAAATGATGTTCGATCGCCTGTCCCAGCTTGGCGAGACAACGCAGAGCTTCTGCTGACGTGATCGCGATCACGTCATGCGGCTCGGTCAGCGCCTGGACAGCGGCGTCAAGATCGTGAAACGGCTCGAACAAGGGCAAGACAACGGCCTCATGTCCGAGCTCGGCGATCTTCTCGGCGGTCGCCGCTCCCTGTTCCCTTGGACGGATAACGAGAACGCGCATGGCTCAGCTCCACGAAGCGAAGAAATCTGGACCGGCTTCGGCGACAATCTCCACGCCCGCCTTGCGACCGAGTTCCGCGAAGTCTTCGACAGAACCTTTGACCTCAATGCGATGGTGACGCCCGCCATCCGGCGTGAGAATCATGCCAGAAAAGGACAATCTTTCGTCATCCACACTCGCCAATCCCGCGATCGGAGTGCGACAGGAACCATCGAGCACTTCGAGAAAGGCGCGCTCGCAGGTGACCGCGGCGAATGTGGCGCGATCATTGATCGGCGCCAACAATTCGGAAATCCGCCGGTCGCCGGCGCGCGCTTCGATACAGATCGCCCCCTGGGCCGGGGCCGGCGGAAACAGGGAGGGATCGAGAAGCTCGGTGACGACCTCGGGTTTGCCAAGCCGCTTGAGGCCGGCATAAGCCAAAAGCGTGGCGTCGGCGTCGCCCTCTGCGAGTTTTCTGAGCCGCGTGTCGACGAGGCCTCGGAAAATCTTGACCTGGAGGTCGGGCCTGAGCATGCGCACCAGCGCTTGGCGACGCAGCGACGCCGTGCCGACCATCGCGCCTTCGGGAAGATCCATCAGCTTGGCCGCTGCGCGCCCCACAAAAGCATCGCGCACGTCTTCGCGCGGCAGATAGGCGGCGATTGCCAGGCCTTCGGGCAGTTTTGTCGCCATGTCCTTGGAGGAATGCACCGCGAAATCCAGCTCGCCGCGCGACAACTGCTCCTCGAGCTCGGCGGTGAACAGACCCTTGCCGCCGATTTCCGACAGCGGCCGGTCGGTGACGCGGTCGCCTTTGGTGGAGAGCACGACGATCTCGAAATCGCTTTCCGCCAGTCCATGGGCTGACATCAGCCGGTCGCGGGTTTCATGCGCCTGGGCAAGCGCCAATGGGCTGCCGCGGGTGCCGATCCTGAAAGCTTTTGTTTGCATTTGCGGCATTTCCTTGTAATCGGCTCCCAAGTAATCATCTTTCACCGCATCCGCAATCATTCTTAGGGTCCATGATGGCTGTGCTCCGCGTTCTCGGCATCGAGACAAGCTGCGATGAAACCGCAGCCTCCGTGGTCGAGCGCGGGCAAGACGGTTCGGGTCGGATTCTCGCTGATGTGGTGCTGTCCCAGCTCGACGAACACGCAGCCTATGGCGGCGTCGTGCCCGAGATCGCCGCCCGCGCCCATGTCGAGGCGCTCGACAGCCTGATCCTCGAAGCGCTCGCCCGCAGCAATATGTCGCTGTCCGACATCGACGCCGTGGCGGCCACGGCTGGCCCCGGGTTGATCGGCGGGCTGATTGTCGGGCTGATGACCGGCAAGGCGATATCGATGGCGACCGGCAAGCCGCTTTACGCCGTCAATCATCTGGAAGGCCACGCGCTGACGGCGCGGTTGACCGACGGGCTCGCTTTTCCCTATCTGCTGTTACTGGTGTCTGGCGGCCACACCCAACTCATTCTGGTCAAGGGCGTCGGCGACTACGAGCGCTGGGGCACGACGATCGACGATGCGCTGGGCGAAGCCTTCGACAAGACCGCAAAACTGCTCGGCCTGCCCTATCCTGGCGGCCCGGCGGTCGAAAAGGCTGCGCAGACCGGCGACGCGCAACGCTTCGCCTTCCCGCGTCCGCTGGTTGGCGAGGCGCGGCTGGACTTTTCCTTTTCGGGCCTCAAGACGGCCGTGCGCCAGGCCGCGCAGGCCGCCCAGCCAGTCACCGACCAGGATGTCGCCGATATTTGCGCGTCGTTCCAGAACGCCGTGTGCCGCACCATGCGCGATCGCATCGGTCGAGGCCTGAAGCGCTTCAGGGAACGTTTCGCCGGCGAAGCAATTGCGCCGGCGCTGGTGGTGGCCGGCGGCGTGGCGGCCAACAAAGCGCTGCGATCCGTGCTGACCGAGATTTCCGACCAGAACGGCTTCCGCTTCATCGCGCCGCCGCTCAGCCTGTGCACCGACAATGCCGCCATGATCGCCTGGGCGGGTCTGGAGCGCATGGCGCTCGATCTACCCGCTGATTCCGTCACCGTTTCACCCCGCTCCCGCTGGCCGCTTGATGAGAATGCGGCAAGCAAGCTCGGCTCCGGCAAACGAGGCGCCAAGGCATGAGCAAGCGGCTCGTCGTCGTCGGCTCCGGCGCATTCGGCACAGCGCTCGCCGCGGCCTCGACCCATTCGGGCAATGCCGACGTCATCCTGCTCTGCCGCGACGAAGCGCAATGTGAAGACATGCGCAAAACAGGCGTCAACTCCCGCAATCTGCCCGGGCTGCGTCTGCCAGACGACCTCTCCTTCTCTTCCGACGCCTCATGCCTTGAGTTGGCGGACGTTGCGCTCTTCGTGATGCCGAGCCAGGCGCAGCGGGCGGCGGCGCGTGCGCTGGGGGATCATTTGCGTCCCAACATGGCGGTGATCACCTGCGCCAAGGGCATCGATCGCGAGACGGGCGAATTACTGACCAACTTGCTTGAACGGGAATTGCCGGGCCGGCGGATTTCGGTGCTTTCCGGCCCGGGTTTCGCTGCCGACATCGCCAGGGGTCTGCCGACCGCCATGGTCTTGGCGTCTGCGACGCTCGAAGAGGCGGACGCGCATGCGCGACTGATTTCAGGCCCGACATTCCGGCTCTATGCTTCGGCGGATCGCATTGGCGTGCAACTGGGCGGCGCGCTCAAAAATGTGCTGGCCATCGCCTGCGGGATCATCGAGGGCGCCGGCCTCGGCGATTCGGCGCGGGCCGCGCTGATCTCGCGCGGGCTTGCTGAAATGTCGCGCTTTGCGGCGGCCTTCGGCGGCGACGCTCACACGGTGCGCGGCCTGTCCGGCCTGGGCGACCTCGTGCTGACCGCCACCTCGCATCAATCGCGCAATCTGCGCTTCGGCATCGAGACGGGTCGCAGCGGCCGCGCCGTGCTTCCCTCGGGCGAACTGGTGGAAGGCGCCGCCGCGGCAGCCGTGGCCGCCCGGCTCGCCACTGAGCGCGGTGTCGATATGCCGGTGACAAATGCAGTCGCTTCGATCATAGAAGGCAATCTCGACGTCGCATCGGCCATGAATGCGCTGATGACGCGCCCGATCACCACCGAATGAAAGGATAAACCCATGCTCTTCGCCTTTCTCTGCCAGGACAAGCCCGGCGCGCTGCAACTGCGCATGGATACCCGTCCGGAACATGTCGCCTGGCTGAACGAGATCAACGCCGCCGGCGTGCTGACCTTCGCCGGCCCTTTCCTGGACGGTGACAACAAGCCGAATGGAAGCCTGGTCGTGGTCAAGGCTGAAACTCTGGAAGAAGCGCAAGCGATTTCCGCCGCCGACCCCTATGCCAAGGCGGGCCTCTTCGCTTCGGTCGACATCCGGCCGTGGAACTGGGTCTTCAACAATCCGGAGGCCTGATCATGGCCTATTGGCTGTTCAAGTCCGAGCCGTTCAAGTTTTCCTGGGACAATCTGAAAGCCATCGGCGACAAGGGGCAGGAATGGGACGGCGTGCGCAATTACGCCGCCCGCAACAATATGCGGGCGATGAAACTGGGCGACAAAGGCTTCTTCTATCATTCCAATGAAGGCCTTGCCGTGGTCGGCATTTGCGAGGTTTCGGCCTTGGCGCATCCCGATTCCACCGCCGACGTGCCGACTTGGGAATGCGTCGACGTGCGCTCCGTCTGCGACATGCCCATTCCGGTGACGCTGGAAAAGGTCAAGAACACGCCGGAGCTCGCCAATATGGCGCTGGTGAAACTGTCGCGCCTGTCGGTTCAGCCGGTCACCGAAGAGGAATATCGGCTGGTCTGCCGCATGGGCGGCCTGGACAATCCGCCGCTCTCGCCATGAAAACCGAGCCGCGCGCCTTCATTCTCGCCAATACCGGCGTGATGTCGCCGCCGCATACGCCTGAAATCCGGCTGCGGCTGGCCGATGAGGCGCATGATCTCTGGCTGAAGACCGAGGAAGAACTGGAAGCAATCGGCCTGCCGCCGCCTTTCTGGGCTTTCGCCTGGGCTGGCGGCCAGGGCCTGGCGCGTTATGTGTTCGATCACCCCGATTGCGTGGCGGGTAAACGCGTGGTCGATTTCGCCTCAGGCTCCGGCCTCGTGGCCATTGCCGCTGCGAAAGCGGGCGCGAGCGTCGTCACGGCTGTCGATATCGACCCCTGGACGCAGACCGCGATCGCGCTCAACTGCGATCTCAACGCGGTCGAAATCGAATTTTCCGGCAACAATATCATCGGCCAGCCTGTCGACGCCGATGTCCTGCTCGCCGGCGACGTCTTCTATGACAAGAGTTTCGCCGAGGCGCTCATCCCCTGGTTCGAAACACTGCGACAACAGGGAACAGAGGTGATCGTCGGAGATCCCGGCCGCGCCTATTGCCCGCGCGAGAGAATGCAGGCTTTAGCCACCTATGAGGTGCCAGTGACGCGAGCTTTGGAAGATTCCGAAGTGAAGAAGACCACGGTCTGGCGATTTTCATGATCCGCTAACCATTTCGCCGCACAACTGACCTCTTCAAGGAGGCTCAGGTGAACGACATCCTGATCATGGCGGACGAGACATTGCTGGCCGAGCGCGCGGCCTGGCTTTCCGCACTTGCGGAGGAACGGCGGCTGTCTGCACTGACGGTGGAAGCCTATGAGCGCGACACCAGGCAGTTCCTGCTGTTTCTCGCCCGTCATCGCGGCGGCCCCGCACGTCTCAAGGACATCGCCGATCTCCGGCCCACCGATTTCCGCGCCTTTCTCGCCGCCCGCCGCAAGGATGGGACCGGCGCCCGTTCGCTCGGCCGCAATCTCGCAGGCCTTCGCTCGCTGCTGCGTCATCTCGAAAAGAAGGGTCTGGTCAACGCCGCCGGCGCCCGCGCCGTCCGCGCGCCGAAGCAGGGCAAGAGCCTTCCCAAGCCCTTGTCGGCCGAACAGGCGCTGCTGGTCAGCTCGGACGACGGACAGCTGGCCGACGAGCCCTGGATCGCGGCGCGCAACGCCGCCGTGCTGAGTCTCCTCTACGGCTCGGGTTTGCGCATCTCGGAAGCGCTGTCGCTGAAGCGCGGTGATTTCGCGAGCGGCGTACAGACGCTGCGCATCAACGGCAAAGGCGGCAAGACGCGCATCACACCGCTGCTCTCAGCCACGCGCGAGGCCGTGGAGGCCTATCTGAAGCTTTGCCCCTATGCGATCGGCGCAGAGAGCCTGATCTTTCTCGGCGCGCGCGGCGGGCCGCTGCAGCAAGGCATTATCCAGAAGGAAGTGCGCAAGATGCGCTCGGCGCTCGGCCTGCCGGAGACGGCCACACCGCACAAGCTGCGCCACTCCTTCGCCACCCATCTTTTATCCGCCGGCGGCGATCTCAGGGCTATCCAGGAATTGCTGGGGCATGCGAGCCTGTCGACCACGCAGATCTATACCGGCGTCGACGCAGCCCGTCTGCTCGATGTCTTCGATCGCGCTCATCCCCGCGCCGGTTAACCATATCAATTAAGTCCATGGTGAGCGGCTGCGCCTAATCTCCGTTCGATCTTGGACCCAAGGATTGCCATGCTGAACGCCCCTTTGCTCGAAACCGATGCGCCATCTCCGGCGGAGGATCGCCTCACGCGCCGTATTGCAGTCGGCCTGGCCCTCTTTCCTTTCCTGCTACTGGCAAGCCTGATTGTTGCGTTGCTGACGGCCCTGCCCGCCCATGCTGGGGACGAGGCCTGCGGAGGCAAGGATCTGCTTGCAGGCCTTGAGAGCAGCAATCCCGCCGCCTATGCCCAACTGCTCATGCAGGGCGAGAAGGTAAAGAACGGCTCGTCGCGCTTCTGGAAGCTCGAAAAGGCGGGCCAGCAGCCCAACTGGCTGCTGGGCACCATGCATTTGACAGACCCCCGGGTGACGGAGCTTCCCGATCAGGCGCGCAGCGCTTTCGACAACGCCGCCACGCTGATCGTCGAATCCGACGAAATACTCGATCAGCAACGCGCTGCGGCGGCCCTGATGGCCAAGCCCGACCTGATGATGTATTCCGGCAAACAGAGCATCAAGGATTATCTGACGCCCGAGGACGAGAAGGTGCTGGAGGCCGGGCTGAAGACCCGCGGCATTCCTCTCGCCGCCGTCGTCAAGATGAAGCCCTATATCCTCACCTCGATGGTGGCGCTGTCGCCTTGCGAACTGGCGCGCAAATCATCGGGCAAGCCGTTTCTCGACATGAAACTCGCCCAGGAGGCCAAGGCCGCCGGCAAGGCGGTAAAGGGTGTCGAAACGCTCGCCGAGCAGATCGAGGCCATGGCCAGCCTGCCCAACGACTTTCATGTCCGCTCGCTGGTGTCGACGGCGCGCTATCCCGAATACACCGCCGATGTCATGGAGACGACCATCAATCTCTATCTGACCGGCCGCATGGGTTTGGTCTTGCGGGTGTCGATCTATTTTGCGCCAGAAAAGAACCCATCCGACGCCCGCGACATGGCTGCCTTCGAGGAAAAGCTGATCACCATCCGCAATCACCACATGGCCGATCGCGGCGCGCCGATCCTCGACAAGGGCAATGTGTTCATGGCGGTCGGCGCCCTGCACCTGATCGGCGACGAAGGACTGGTCGAACTGCTGCGCGAGAAGGGCTATACGGCGACGCCGATCTTCTGATTTCTACCGAAACCGCCTCTCACACTACGCGCTTTGGATCGCGTCCGATGGCCGCCATCGTGACAGGCACAATGCGCCGATGAAACGGCGAGACGGCGGCAAGATAGACGTAACCGAGGAGATTGTTTCGCTTGACCAACGTGGTGACCCCGAGCACCCCGCCATGATCAGACCGAGCGATATCGACGACAATCCTGAAATCGAGATGACGATCATCAAAGCCTAGCACGGCGCGATTCGGTCCGTCTTCGATTACCGGAAAACCGCCGGCGCGCGCTCCAGCGACCATCGAGACTGGCCGGAGGCCCAGACGCTTCACAATTTGATTGCGGAGTCCCATCAGCCTACTCACCCAAAGCGGCGGATGGTCGAGCATCTGTCGCGCCGCCTCAAGCGGGCGAATGTCGGCGCTAGGAATGGCCGCTTCAAACCGGTCCCGCCAATCTGCGCCCGGCAAGGGATCTGTTTGCGTGAGTTGCTCCATAACACACTCCCTCAATTGGGAGTAGATATCCCATGGCTGCGGGTTTGCCGCCATGGGACGGATCGACGCGGATGCGAGGTCCTTAGACGCCCTTGGTCATGCGGTCGAGTATATTGGTCTTCCAGTAGAATTTATGCACGAACACCGCGCCGATATGGCCGATGACGAGGATCCACATCGCAAGCTTCATGGGGCCGCCATGGATGAAGCCGGCAATGCCGATATGGCCGTAGAATTTGGCGATGCCGGCGAGGGGCATGGCGATCAGCAGCACATAAAGCACGGCATGCGCCAGTTTGGCGACCAACTGGAAAAAGGCGGGTTCCTCGGCCGGCGCTGCCGGAACACCTTGAACGAAGCGCAGGATGAGGCGAAGGGCGGTGAACGCGAGGATGGCGAAGCCGCTATAGATATGGAGGTTGGCGGAGGTCCATTCCTCCGGCGTCGGGGTCTTGCCGCCGCCGAGCAGGTCAGTCACTCTTTCGATCTGGCCTGGCAGAAGAAGATTGAAGAAGATCAACAGCACGGTTAGCCAGTGAAGGGCGCGCTGGGGAACGCTATAGCTCAAGGGCTTCATTTTCTTGCCTTTTATCAATTAGATAATGGGTAGATGCGCCCTAAAAACGCAGATTGCGCCCGCTTTCGCAAGGCGCAATCGCAAAGTTAACGAAACTTTACTTCGATGGCCGGCTTACATATGGATCGGCTTGAAGAATGTGGCCAACGCGGCTTCTTTGACGGCTTCCGACATCGTCGGATGCGCATGGCAGGTGCGGCCGAGATCTTCCGACGAGCCGCCGAATTCCATCAGCACAGCCGCCTCGTGGATCATTTCGCCGGCGCCGAAGCCGACAATGTGGCAGCCAAGCACGCGATCGGTCTGCGCATCGGCCAGGAACTTCACGAAACCTTCCGTGGCTTCCATGGCGCGGGCGCGGCCGTTTGCCGTGAAGGGGAACTTGCCGACCTTGTAAGCGACGCCCTGGGCCTTCAACTCTTCCTCGGTCTTGCCGACGGAGGCGACTTCCGGCTGGGTGTAGACGACGCCAGGGATGACGTCGTAATTTACATGACCATGCTGGCCGGCAAGAATTTCGGCAAGCGCCACGCCCTCGTCTTCCGCCTTATGGGCGAGCATCGGGCCCTTGACCACGTCGCCGATGGCGTAGATGCCGGCGACATTGGTGCGGTAATGGCCATCGATCTCGATGCGTCCGCGATTGTCGAGCGCCACGCCGGCGTCTTCAAGGCCGAGACCGGCGGTGTAGGGCTTGCGGCCTGTGGCGATCAACACCACGTCGGCGTCAATGGTTTCAGCGTCGCCGCCTTTGACCGGGGAGAAGGTCACCTGGGCGCCGGTCTCGGTGCGGGAAACCCCGGTGACCTTGGCGCCGAGCTTGAAGTCGAAGCCCTGCTTGGCCAGAATGCGCTGGAACTGCTTGGAGACTTCGCCATCCATGCCGCCGAGGATCGTGTCGAGATATTCGACGACGGTCACCTTGGCGCCGAGGCGACCCCAGACCGAGCCGAGTTCGAGGCCGATCACGCCGCCGCCGACCACCACGAGCTTTTCCGGCACTTTTTCGAGCGCGATCGCGCCGGTCGAAGAGACGATCACTGTTTCGTCGATCTCGACGGCGACGCCCGGAATGCCCGCGACATCAGAGCCGGTGGCGATGACGATGTTCTTGGCGTCCAACACCTGCGTCTCGCCGGCGTCATTGGTGACCGAGACCTTGCCGGCGCCGACGATCTTGCCGGTTCCCTGGAAAGCGTCGATCTTGTTCTTCTTGAACAGGTAAGCGACGCCATCGACATTGGCCTTCACCACACCGTCCTTGTGGCCCATCATCTTCGGCAGGTTGAGCGAGGCGCCGGCGATTTCGATGCCCAAGCTGTCCATGCCATGCGAGACATGGGCGAACTGTTCGGACGCGTGCAGCAACGCCTTGGAAGGGATGCAGCCGATATTGAGGCAGGTGCCGCCATAGGTGGCGCGCTTTTCGATGACGGCCGTCTTCAGGCCGAGCTGGGCGGCCTTGACCGCGCAGACATAGCCGCCGGGGCCGGTGCCGATCACGATGACATCATAGGACATGGTCTTTTCCTTCTATGGGGCGGTCAGCGGCCGCCGCTGACATTCAGCATGGCGCCCGTGACATAGGACGCCTGTTCGGACAAAAGATAGAGCGCGGCGTCCGCCACTTCATCGGCGGTGCCGGCGCGCTGCATGGGAATAACAGAGGCCATCTGCGCGGCGCGATCGGGCAACCCGCCAGAGGCGTGGATGTCCGTGTCGATGACGCCGGGCCGGATGGCGTTGACGCGGATGCCCTCGGTCGCGACTTCGCGCGCGAGTCCGAGCGTGAACGTGTCGATCGCGGCCTTGGAGGCGGCGTAATCGACATATTGACCGGCGCTGCCGAGAATGGCCGCCATGGAGGATATGTTGACGATCGAGCCTCCGCGACCGCCATGCGCCGTCGACATCCGCTTGACCGCTTCGCTTGCGCAGCGGATCTTGCCGATGACATTGATCGCAAACATTCGGTCGAGCCGGGCGCGGCTGTAATCGACCACGTTCTGCGGGATATCCACGACGCCGGCATTGTTGACCAGACCGTCGAGCCGGCCGAAGTCGCGATCCACCGCCGAAAAGATCGCGACGACGCCCTCTTCCGTTGAAGTGTCGCCCTTCACGATCCGCGCCTCGCCGCCTTGCGCCTCGATCTCGTCGGCGAGTGAGCGCGCCGCCGTTTCATTGCTGGCGTAATTGATCATCACCGCCCAGCCCTGGGCTGCAGCCTTGCGGCAGATGGCGGCGCCGATGCCGCGGCTACCGCCGGTAACGAGGAGAACGGGTTTTTCGCTCATGCGCCGCATCCCTTGAGGGTGAAGACGTCCCAGGGCGCAACCCTGTCCTTGTCATTGTCCCAGGCGGAAGATTGCACAAGCGCCGGCCCGAAACCGGACAGCAAGATTTCTCCTGCCGCCGGCTGGCCCGGCGTTGGCAAGAGGTTCAGACGGCCAGCCGCTTCGCCATAGATCACGCCTTCCCAGACGGTGCATTTGGCCAAGTCTTCACCGGTCACGTCGCCCTCGGGGCATTGGTTGAACACCATGCCGCTTGAGCGCATCACCGGCTCTGTGGCCATCACATAGCCATTGAGCGCGGGGCGCTTGCCAGGGCGGGTGATTTCGAAACGATGCGTGGCCGACGCCGCCTGACTGTCGACGGGAAGAAACCGGAGCTCATAAATCTTGTCGGCGTCGGAATAGATGGCGTTCTCCTGAGAACATGCGCCTGAAGACGCCAGCGCAGGCCCAGCGCACAGGAAAGCGGAAACTACGGCGAGCGCCCCGCGCATCTCACCCTGCCTTCTCGGTGGCGAGCTTCACCCCAAAGCCGATGAAGACGACGCCGCTCGCGCGGTTGATCCATTTGCTCATCCGACCGAAGGCGGCGCGCATCGCTGGCGTCGTCATGAAATAGGAGACGCCAACGAACCAGGCGATCAGGCAGGAGGCCATGACCAATCCGTAGCCGAACTTCACCAAGGACGGCGTGTCATGATGAACGACGGCAGAGAACACTGACAGGAAGAAAAACACCGGCTTGGGATTAAGCGCATTGGCCATGAAACCAAGGCCGAAGGCTTTGACAGCGGATTGCCCGCGAACCTCGCCGCCAGCGGCGGACGGACCCGGACCAATCTCGCTTGCGCCCGCTCTCAGCGACTGCACGCCGATATAGATGAGATAAGCGACGCCGCACCATTTGATAATGTTGAACAGCAGGATCGACTGGGAAATCACCAACCCGAGGCCGAGGATCGTATAGGTCACGTGAAACATCAGCGACACGCCGATGCCGAAACTGGTGACGATTGCGGCGCTGCGCCCATGCATGACCGACTGACGGATGACCATGGCGAGATCGGCGCCCGGCGAAACGATCGCGAAGGAGAAAATCGCCATCAGCGACAGGAGTTCGATGAGATAATGCGACATTCTCAGGCGTCTCCGATTAGAACAGCAGCGCGATCGCCATGCAGCCGAGCCCGGCCATGGACACAACCCAGGCCATCGAGCGAATATAGGATACGCCGAATAGATAGAGCGGGATATAGACCAGGCGCCCGGCAAACCAGACAAGAGCCCCGATCTGGCCGAGCCCCGATTGCGGCTCTGCGACGGCTAGCGCCAGAGCAAGACCAAGAAAGGCCGGAAAGGTTTCCTGGAAATTGCGCGATGCGCGTTCGGCGCGGCCTGCGAATACGCCCTTCGGAGATTTGTTGTCATCGCGCGGGCTGGCGTTCCATTGCGATCCGAGTTCCCGCGTGGCGAGATTTCCCTGGAGCATGATATGGAAAACCAGAAGCACGACGCTGAACGCGACGAGCGCCGGGAAGGACACGAAAGTCAGGTTTTCCATGCGGGCTGTCTCCGAAGAGCGGCCGGGCGCGCGGTAAACCCGCGCCCGGCGACATCAGATTAAAGGTCGAGAACCAGACGTTCCGGATCTTCCAGGCTTTCCTTGACGCGCACCAGGAAGGTGACGGCTTCCTTGCCGTCGACAATGCGGTGGTCGTAGGACAGCGCGAGATACATCATCGGGCGGATGACGACCTGGCCGCCGATCGCCATCGGACGCTCCTGGATCTTGTGCATGCCGAGAATGCCCGACTGCGGCGCGTTCAGGATCGGCGAGGACATCAGCGAACCGTAAACGCCGCCGTTCGAGATGGTGAAGGTGCCGCCCTGCATATCGGCCATCGACAACTGGCCATCGCGGGCCGCCTTGCCAAGCCGGCCGATATCCTTCTCGATCTCGGCGATCGACATCTGGTCGGCGTCGCGCACCACCGGCACAACCAAGCCCTTGTCCGTGCCGACGGCGACGCCGACATGGCAGTAGTTCTTATAGACGATGTCGGTCCCGTCGATCTCGGCGTTGACGGCCGGGATTTCCTTGAGCGCATGCGTCACGGCCTTGGTGAAGAAGCCCATGAAGCCCAGCTTCACGCCATGCTTCTTCTCGAAGATGTCCTTGTATTTGTTGCGCAGACTCATCACCGCAGTCATGTCCACCTCGTTATAGGTGGTCAGCATGGCGGCGTTGTTCTGGGCGTCCTTGAGGCGCTTGGCGATGGTCTGGCGAAGACGGGTCATCTTGACGCGCTCTTCGCGAACCTGGTCATTGGCCGAGGACGGCGCGCGGGCGGCGACCGGAACCGGAGTCGGCGCGGCGGCGGCGGGCTTGGCGATCGCCGCCAGCACGTCTTCCTTCAGCACCTGACCGCGCTTGCCGGAGCCATCGACGGAGCCTGCGGCGACATTGTTGTCGGCCATCAGCTTGGCGGCGGCCGGAGCTGGCGGCATGCTGGAGGCGGGCGCTGCGACGACCGGTGTTGCGGCCGGAACAGGAGCAGCGGCCGGAGCAGCGGTCGCGACGGGCGCCGCTGCGCCGGCGCCAGCCGCGATCTGGCCGAGCAATCCACCCGGGGCGACAGTTTCACCCGCCTGCGCCGTGATTTCCGACAGAACGCCGGCAGCCGGGGCCGGCACTTCCACCGTCACCTTGTCGGTTTCGAGCTCACAGAGGATTTCATCGGCGGCGACGGCGTCGCCGACCTTCTTGAACCAGGTGCCGATTGTGGCTTCGCTGACGGATTCGCCGAGTGTCGGGACGCGGATTTCAGTGGCCATGTCGTTTTTCCGTTTATGTGATCGTCAAGGATCGAATGTCGTGTGGGCGCGAGGCGGAAGCTTGATATCAGCTTCCGAGCGCGTCTTCGAGGAAGGCGGCAAGCTGGGCGAGATGCTTGGACATCAGGCCCGTCGCCGGAGAGGCTGCGGCCGGACGACCGGTATAGCGCACGCGCTGATACTTGGCGTCGATATGGGCCAGCACCCATTCCAGATAGGGGTCGATGAACGCCCAGGCGCCCATATTCTTCGGCTCTTCCTGGCACCAGACCATTTCGGCGTGACGGAAGCGCGAAAGTTCGTTGATCAGCGCCTTGGCCGGGAACGGATAGAGCTGCTCGACGCGCAGGAGATAGATGTCGTCGATGCCGCGCTTTTCGCGCTCTTCCAGAAGGTCGAAATAGACCTTGCCGGTGCACATCACCACGCGGCGGATCTTGGCGTCCTTCTGCAGCTTGATCGGGCCGTCCTTGATGACCTCGGCGTCGTCCCAGAGAAGGCGATGGAAGGAGCTTTCACCCGCCATTTCCGACAGCGACGACACGGCGCGCTTGTGGCGCAGCAGTGACTTCGGCGTCATCAGAATCAGCGGCTTGCGGAAGTCGCGCTTCATCTGACGGCGCAGGATGTGGAAATAGTTAGCCGGCGTGGTAACGTTGGCGACCTGCATATTGTCTTCGGCGCAGAGCTGGAGGAAGCGCTCGAGACGGGCCGACGAATGCTCCGGACCCTGACCTTCATAGCCATGCGGCAGAAGGCAGACCAGACCGGACATGCGCAGCCACTTGCGTTCGCCTGAGGAGATGAACTGGTCGAACACCACCTGGGCGCCATTGGCGAAGTCGCCGAACTGCGCTTCCCACAAGGTCAGCGCATTCGGACGGGCCAGTGAATAGCCGTATTCGAAGCCGAGAACAGCCTCTTCCGACAGCATAGAGTTGATCACTTCATACTTGGCCTGGCTCGGCGACAGGTTAGCGAGCGGAATATAGCGCTCTTCCGACTCCTGATCGTAGAGCACGGTATGGCGCTGCGAGAAGGTGCCGCGCTCGCAATCTTGACCGGAAAGCCGGATTTTGTGACCGTCGAGGCAAAGCGAACCGAAGGCCAGCGCTTCGCCCATCGCCCAGTCGATCCCCTCGCCCGTCTCGATCATCGTCGCGCGATTGTCCATGAAGCGCTGGATGGTCTTGTGCGCCTTGAAACCGTCCGGAACGGTCGACAGCTTCTTGCCGATTTCCTTGAGCGACTTCATCGGCACGGCGGTCTTGCCGCGACGCTGCTCATCCGCATTGTCGGCGGTGCGCAAACCGGACCAGAGACCATCGAGCCAATCGGCCTTGTTCGGCTTGTAGGCCTGGCCGGCTTCAAATTCCTGCTCAAGATGGGCGCGCCAGTCGGCCCGCATCTTCTCAAGTTCGCCCTGGGTGATCAGTCCCTCAGCGATCAGACGATCGGCATAGACCTGCACGACAGTCTTGTGGCCGCGAATGACCTTGTACATCTTCGGCTGGGTGAAGGACGGCTCGTCGCCTTCGTTATGGCCGAAGCGACGATAGCAGAACATGTCGATGACAACAGGCTTGTGGAACTTCATCCGGAATTCGGTCGCCACCTTGGCGGCATAAACCACGGCTTCCGGATCGTCGCCATTGACGTGGAAGATCGGCGCTTCAATCATCTTGGCGACGTCGGACGGATAGGGCGACGAGCGCGAAAAGGCCGGATTGGTGGTAAACCCGATCTGGTTGTTGATGATGAAATGCATGGTGCCGGCGACGCGGTGGCCGCGCAGACCGGAGAGGCCGAGGATTTCGGCGATGACGCCCTGGCCGGCGAAAGCCGCGTCGCCATGCAGCAGCAGCGGCAGAACCTGCGCGCGCTCCTTGAGCGGTATGATGTCGCCATCCCAGGTCTGGGCCAGCTGGTCCTGCTTGGCGCGGGCCTTGCCCATCACTACAGGGTCGACGATTTCCAGATGCGACGGATTGGCGGTCAACGAAAGGTGGACCTTGTTGCCGTCGAATTCGCGATCGGAGGAGGCGCCGAGATGGTATTTGACGTCGCCCGAGCCTTCCACGTCGTCAGGCGCATAGGAGCCGCCCTTGAATTCGTGGAACACGGCGCGATGCGGCTTGTGCATCACATTGGTCAGCACGTTCAGACGGCCGCGATGAGCCATTCCGAGCACGACTTCCTTGAGGCCGATCTGGCCGCCACGCTTGATGATCTGCTCAAGCGCCGGGATCAGCGATTCGCCGCCATCAAGTCCGAAGCGCTTGGTGCCCTTGTACTTGACGTCGATGAACTGCTCGAAACCCTCGGCTTCGATCAGCTTGGACAGGATGGCCTTTTTGCCTGTTGGCGTGAAGTCGAAGCCCTTGTCGGGCCCTTCGATGCGCTCCTGGATCCAGGACTTGGCCTCGGGATCGGAGATATGCATGAATTCAACGCCGAGCGTCGAGCAATAGGTGCGCTCAAGGATATCGATCATCTGGCGCACGGTCGCGTATTCGAGGCCGAGCACATTGTCGATAAAGATCTTGCGATCCATATCCTCGGGGCCGAAGCCGTAATTGGACGGCGACAACTCGTTGAAGTCTTCGACAGGGGCGGCGATGCCGAGCGGATCAAGCTTGGCGTGCAGATGGCCGCGCATGCGATAGGCGCGAATCATCATGATGGCGCGGACCGAATCACGGGCGGCGCGCTCGATATCGATGGGGTTCGCCGGAGCTGCGCCCGGGGTCGCGGCGGCCTTCGCCTCGATCTTCTTGGTCACGGCCTTCTCGACCGCCGGCCAGTCGCCGTCGAGCGCGTTGACCAGGTCGCCATTGGCGCTCAGCGGCCAGTTTTTCTTCTGCCAGGACGCGCCCTTGGCGGCCTTGGAAACATCGCCCGGATTATCCTGAAGCGCGCGGAAGAATTCCTGCCATTCGGGCGTCACCGAATCAGGGTTTTCCTGGTAGCGGGCGTAGAGCTGCTCGATATAGTGGGCGTTGGCGCCGTCCAGAAAGGATGTCGCCAGGAAATTCTGATTGGCCTCTTGCCTTGCCATGTTTCCAATGCGGAGCGGACTCCGCCTCCTGATATTTCGTCGGGGCCGGCTCACCGGCCCGGTTTGCAAAGGCGGAGGATTGACCTCCGCCTTCTTGTCATCAGCCCTTGAGCACTTCGACCAAGGTTTTTCCAAGGCGCGCCGGCGAAGGCGACACCTTGATGCCGGCCGCTTCCATCGCGGCGATCTTGGATTCTGCGTCGCCCTTGCCGCCGGAAACCACGGCGCCGGCATGGCCCATGGTGCGGCCCTTCGGCGCAGTGCGGCCCGCGATGAAGCCGGCCATCGGCTTCTTGCGGCCCTTCTTGGCTTCGTCGATCAGGAACTGCGCGGCGTCTTCTTCGGCGGAGCCGCCGATTTCGCCGATCATGATGATCGAGGTCGTCGCGTCGTCGGCGAGGAACATTTCCAGCACGTCGATGAATTCGGTGCCCTTGACCGGGTCGCCGCCGATGCCGACGGCGGTCGTCTGGCCGAGACCTTCGTTCGAGGTCTGGAACACCGCTTCATAGGTCAGCGTTCCCGAGCGCGACACGATGCCGACCGAACCCTTGCGGAAGATCGAGCCCGGCATGATGCCGATCTTGCATTCTTCCGGCGTCAGGATGCCCGGGCAGTTGGGGCCGAGCAGACGCGACTTGGATTTGTCGAGCTTGGCCTTGACCCGCACCATGTCCATGACCGGGATGCCCTCGGTGATGCAGGTGATGAACGGGATTTCGGCGTCGATCGCTTCGATGATCGCGTCCGCGGCGCCAGCCGGGGGGACATAGATCACGGTCGCATCGGCGCCGGTCTTGTCGCGGCCTTCGGCGACGGAGGCGAAGATCGGCAAGCTTTCGCCCTTGGAGCCGGTCCAGGTTTCGCCGCCCTTCTTGGGATGAATGCCGCCGACCATCTGCGTGCCGTAATAGGCAAGCGCCTGTTCGGTGTGGAAGGTGCCGGTCTTGCCGGTCAGGCCCTGAACCAGGACCTTGGTGTTCTTGTTGACGAGAATCGACATAGTGTTCCGGTCCTTCCGATTAGCCGTTGATCGCCGCGACGATCTTCTTGGCGGCGTCGTCCAGATCGTCGGCAGCGGTGATCGCCAGGCCCGATTCGTTCAGGATCTTCTTGCCAAGCTCGACATTGGTGCCTTCGAGACGCACAACGAGCGGAACCTTGAGGCCCACTTCCTGCACGGCCGCGACGACGCCTTCGGCGATGACGTCGCACTTCATGATGCCGCCGAAGATGTTGACGAGGATGCCCTCGACCTTGGGGTCAGCGGTAATGATCTTGAAGGCCGCCGCCACCTTCTCCTTGCCGGCGCCGCCGCCGACGTCGCAGAAGTTCGCCGGCTCCTTGCCGTAGAGCTTGATGATGTCCATGGTCGCCATGGCGAGACCAGCGCCGTTGACCATGCAGCCGATATTGCCGTCGAGAGCGACGTAAGCGAGATCCCACTTCGACGCTTCGATTTCCTTGGCGTCTTCCTCGGTCTCGTCGCGCAGCGCCTTGACGTCATCATGGCGGAACAGCGCATTGCCGTCGAAGGACACCTTGGCGTCGAGAACGCGTAGATGGCCATCGGTCATGACGATCAGCGGGTTGATCTCGAGCAGCGACATGTCCTTCTCACTGAAGGCCTTGTAGAGGATCGGCAACAGCGACTTGGCGTCTTCGGCGGCTGCGCCGTCGAGTTCGAGCGCGGAAACGATCTTGGCGATGTCGTCGGCGGTGACGCCGGTTTCCGGATCGATAGCGATCGTGTGGATCTTCTCGGGCGTGTCATGGGCGACCGCCTCGATATCCATGCCGCCTTCGGTGGAGACGACGAAGGCCACGCGGCCGACCGAACGGTCGACGAGCAGTGAGCAATAGAGTTCGCGGGCGATGTCGGCGCCGTCTTCGATATAGAGACGGTTGACCTGCTTGCCGGCTTCGCCCGTCTGGGCGGTCACCAGCGTGTTGCCGAGCATGTCCTTGGCGTGGGAAACGGCTTCCTCGATCGATTTGGCGAGGCGAACGCCGCCCTTGGCGTCGGGGCCGAGTTCCTTGAACTTGCCCTTGCCGCGGCCGCCAGCATGGATCTGGCTCTTGACCACGTAAAGCGGGCCGGGAAGCTGCTTGGCGGCGGCTTCGGCCTCGTCGGCCGAATGGATCGCCACGCCCTGAGCGACCGGCGCGCCAAAACCCTTCAGTAGGGCTTTTGCCTGATATTCATGAATGTTCATTGGGAAATCCTGTCAGGAAACGGATTATTTCAGCGACGGAGCGATGTTGACGCAGGCTTCGCAGAGGCTGGCGACGGCGCTGACCGACTTGTCGAAGGCGGCCTGTTCGGCGCCGTTCAACTCGATCTCGATGATGCGCTCGATGCCGCCCTGGCCGATGATGGTGGGGACGCCGACATACATGTCCTTCACGCCATACTGGCCGTTGAGATAGGCGGCGCAGGGCAGGACGCGCTTCTTGTCCTTGAGGTAGGACTCCGCCATCATGATGGCCGAAGCAGCCGGAGCGTAGAAGGCCGAACCGGTCTTGAGCAGGCCGACGATCTCGGCGCCGCCGTCACGGGTGCGCTGGATGATTTCTTCGAGGCGTTCCTTGGAGACCCAGCCCATGCTGACGAGGTCGGGAAGCGGAATGCCGCCGACAGTGGAGTAACGGGCGAGCGGCACCATCGTGTCGCCATGGCCGCCAAGCACGAAGCCGGTCACGTCTTCGACCGAGACGTTGAATTCCTGAGCCAGGAAGTAGCGGAAGCGGGCGGAATCGAGCACGCCAGCCATGCCGACCACCATGTTCTTCGGCAGGCCGGAGAACTTCTGCAGCGCCCAAACCATGGCGTCGAGCGGATTGGTGATGCAGATCACGAAAGCGTTCGGGGCATACTTCTTGATGCCGGCGCCGACCTGTTCCATGACCTTGAGGTTGATGCCGAGAAGATCGTCGCGGCTCATGCCCGGCTTGCGCGGCACGCCGGCGGTGACGATGCAGACATCGGCGCCTTCGATGGCGGAATAGTCGCTCGCGCCGGAGTAATGCGCGTCGAAGCCGTCCACCGGCGAGGACTCGGCAATGTCGAGACCCTTGCCCTGCGGAATGCCGTCGGCAATGTCAAACAGCACGACGTCGCCGAGCTCTTTCATGCCCGCGAGATGCGCCAGCGTGCCGCCGATCATGCCAGAACCGATGAGTGCGATTTTCTTACGCGCCATGGGAAATCTTTCCTTCAGGTTGTTGGACGCAGGGCGCTTCGCAATCAGGGCCCTGGATGGCGCATCGGAGTAAACCCAAAAGGTTAAAATATCAACACATTATTTTGACACAAGCAAATTCAATCGGTTAGAACTATATTTTCTTACGTAAACGTCAAAGTTTGTCTTATGTCTGAAATCAAAAAGCGCTTAGTGTTCGCACGCGTCTAAATAATCGCGGCTGCGCATCTCAAACAGACGGGACACGGTGCGGTCGAATTCGAATCCGACCGTACCACGTCTGACTGGCAGAAGCTCTTCAGGCATGACTGCGGCTGAAGCGACAAGCCGAACATGGTTGTCGTAGAGCGTATCGACCAGATTGATGAAGCGCTTGGCCTCATTCTGTTTTTCGACGGTAAGCACAGGAATCCGTTCGACGAACACCGTCTTGTAGCGCTCGACGATCGCCAGATAATCGGCCGCGCCGAGCGGCGCCTCGCAGAGATTGGCGAAACTGAACCGCGCGGCCTCGCCCGCCGCTTGCGGCACGTGGATCTCCCGACCCGGCCGCTCGATGGCCTCCGGCCTGCACCTGGCGCCATCCGTCATCGTCCGCCATGCGGATTCGATGCGGGCGTCGGTCTCGTCGCCAAACGGCGTCAGCCAGACTGGCATGCTGCGATTCTTCTCCATACGGTAATCAGTCGGCGTATCCAGCGAAACGATATCAACATAGCGCTTGAGAAGCTCGACGAAGGGCATGAAGAGTTGACGGTTCAGCCCGTCCTTGTAGAGATTGTCCGGCTCGACATTCGAGGTCGCCACCAGCACGCAACCGCGGGCGAAAAGTTCGGTGAACAGCCGTGAAAGGATCATCGCGTCGGCGATATCGGTGACGGTGAATTCGTCAAAGCAGAACAGGATTGCTTCCTTGGCGATCGCTTCAGCGACCGGCGGCACCGGGTCCGCCTGCTTGGTTTCGCCCCGCTTCAGCTTTTGCCGGTGCTCGTGAATACGTGCATGCGCATCCGCCATGAATTCATGGAAATGGGCGCGGCGCTTCCGCTCGATCGGCGCAAGCGAAAACATCAGGTCCATCATCATGGTTTTGCCGCGGCCGACGCTGCCATGCACATAGAGACCCCGCACGGGGTCCTGAGAGCGGCGCTTGGACGCAAACAGCCAGCCGAGCGCCGAACTCTTGGCGGCCGGCTTCTGCGATTTCAGCGCTTCGAGAATGCCGTCCATGCGGCGGGCGATAACGAGCTGCTGCGCGTCACGGGTGATCTCACCGGCGGCAGCCATCGCCTCCAGACGTTCGGCGACGCTGGCGGTGTAATCCGGAGGCGCTTTCATCGATCAAGAAACCTCAGCGGCTCAGGCTGACCGGCTGGCCAGAACTCAGCGATCCGTCATAGCGGTTTTCAGCCGACTTATAGAGGGTGGCGATCGTGTTTCCGGTGCGATCGCGCAGCATGACCTGCTTGCCGGAGACTTCCCAGGATCCCATTGCGGCGAGCGGGCCGACGCAGCCGCGTGTGCCGCCGCGCGATCCAGAGCCGAGATTGGTCAAAGTCAGGAACATGTCGCAACCAGCCCCGGCGGCGTTGACCTTCCAGCCGCCGACCATGGCGTCCTTCTTGATATCCATCGCGGTGGCGGGCGCAGCGGCGCCGGCGGGGTTGGCGGACGCCATCTGCTGTCCCTGCAAAGCGGGATCAACCGTCGGCTTCTCCGGGAATTGCGACGTGTCTGTCGTCGGGTCCGGCAACTGTCCGGACTGGACCTGGCCAATCGGCTGGGCCTCCAGAGGTTGCGGGCGGACGCCGGTGTCGATGTCGTCCATCCTGTCGCTTGCGCAACCGGCAAGCAGCGCCATGGAAACCATCATGCCGACGACGGGTGTAATTCGCATCCCAGACTCCTAGAAACCGTCTTGTATGACCATGCGTGAAATGTGGCGGAATTACCGTAGGACGTCATGGTTAATCAAGCGCTAAGGTCGTGGGGCGAAAATTTTTCCCTGCTTGCGCGCCTTTGCCGCCAAACTGCCGAAAACACCGGAAGTTCCATTCATGACCTGTAAAAAGCGCCGGGCGAAGCCCGGCGTTTCTGAGCGCCGTCAGCTGCGACGCTCAACCATCATCTTCTTGATTTCGGCGATCGCCTTGGCCGGGTTCAGCCCCTTCGGGCAGGCCTGGGCGCAATTCATGATCGTGTGGCAGCGATAGAGACGGAACGGATCCTCAAGATCGTCAAGCCGCTCGCCCTTGGCCTCGTCGCGAGAGTCGATCAACCAGCGATAGGCCTGCAGCAGAACAGCCGGACCAAGATAGCGGTCGCCGTTCCACCAGTAGCTCGGACAGGACGTCGAGCAGCAGGCGCAGAGAATGCACTCGTAGAGACCGTCGAGCTTCTGACGGTCGTCATGGCTCTGCTTCCATTCCTTGGCCGGCGTCGGCGACACCGTCTTCAGCCAGGGCTCGATGGAGCGGTGCTGAGCGTAGAAGTTGCTCAGATCCGGCACCAGATCCTTCACCACCGGCATATGCGGCAGCGGATAGATCTTCACCGTCCCCTTGATGTCGTCCGTGCCCTTGGTGCAGGCCAGCGTGTTGGTTCCGTCGATATTCATCGCACAGGAGCCGCAAATCCCTTCGCGACAGGAGCGGCGGAAGGTCAGCGTCGGGTCGATCTTGTTCTTGATGTAGAGCAGCGCATCGAGGACCATCGGGCCGCAATCGTCGATATCGACATAATAAGTGTCGACCGACGGATTCTTGCCGTCATCGGGAGACCAACGATAGACGCGATATTCACGAACATTCTTGGCTCCAGCCGGCTTCGGCCAGACCTTGCCTTCCGTCATCTGCGAATTCTTGGGGAGAGCGAGTTCAACCATTTTTCTTGTCCGTTCCTATGGCAACTTTCGCAGCCGGGCTATCCGCGCCGGATCTGAAAAACCATGCGTACGATAATTCGCTCGGGCTTGAAGAAGGCTTACTTTATTGGCGCCGCCTGCGAGATCGGGTTTCGCTTCCTGCACCGGATCGTCTTCCCAACCGCAAGCGCCGCAAATTTCATAGCCTCCTGCCTCCGCAAACGAGTAGCGTTCACAACAGGGGCAGGCGAACAGACCGTTCTTGCCTTGTCGAGCGGTTTCCGTTTCGACGGCGAGTTCAAAATACTGTTCGCCTGTGATCTTCATCGATTAGTACACGCGCGCCTTGGGCGCGATCTTGGCGAGATCGATGCCCTCGGCGATCAGGTCGGTATGCACCGGCCGGTAGTCGAGCTTGACATCGCCAGCCTCGCTGAGCCAGGCCAGCGTGTGCTTGCGCCAGTTGACGTCGTCGCGGCTCGAGAAATCCTCGCGGGCATGGGCGCCGCGGCTTTCCTTGCGGGCTTCCGCGCCATAGACGGTTACAATGGCGTTGGCCATGAGGTTGTCGAGTTCGAGCGTTTCGACGAGATCCGAGTTCCAGATCAGCGAACGGTCGGTGACCTTGACGTCTGGCAGTTCCTTCCAGATTTCGCTCATGCGGCGGCAGCCGCTTTCGAGCGATTCCTGGGTGCGGAACACGGCGGCGTCTTCCTGCATGGCGCGCTGCATCTTTTCGCGCAACACGGCGGTCGGCGTCGAGCCGGACGCATAGCGCGTCTTGTCAAAGCGGGCCATGATCTTGTCGCAGGCCGCCTTGTTGACCGCCGGGATCGGCGAGGCGCGATCGATGACCTGGCCGGCGCGGATGGCGGCGGCGCGGCCGAACACCACGAGGTCGATCAGCGAGTTTGAGCCGAGACGATTGGCGCCATGCACCGAGGCGCAACCCGCTTCGCCCACGGCCATCAGGCCTGGCGCGATGCGTTCCGGATTGTCGCTGTCGGCGTTCAGCACTTCGCCCCAGTAATTGGTCGGCACGCCGCCCATATTGTAGTGGACGGTCGGCAGCACCGGGATCGGTTCGCGCGTCACGTCGACGCCAGCGAAGATTTTGGCCGATTCGGAGATGCCCGGCAGGCGTTCGCCGAGAACGGCTGGATCGAGGTGATCCAGATGCAGGAAGATGTGATCCTTGCCCTTGCCGACGCCGCGGCCTTCACGGATTTCCATCGTCATGCAGCGCGAGACGACGTCGCGCGACGCTAGATCCTTGGCGGTCGGGGCATAACGCTCCATGAAGCGCTCGCCTTCGGAATTGACGAGATAACCGCCTTCGCCGCGCGCGCCTTCGGTGATGAGGCAGCCAGCGCCGTAGATGCCGGTGGGATGGAACTGCACGAATTCCATGTCCTGCAGCGGCAGGCCGGCGCGGGCGATCATGCCGCCGCCGTCGCCGGTGCAGGTATGCGCCGAGGTGGCCGAGAAATAGGCGCGGCCATAACCGCCGGTCGCCAGCACCACCATCTTGGCGGCGAAGCGATGGATCGTGCCGTCGTCGAGGTTCCAGGCGACGACGCCGGTGCAGCGGCCGTCAGCTTCCATGATCAGGTCGAGCGCGAAATATTCGACGAAGAATTCGGCGTTGTGCTTGAGCGACTGACCATAGAGCGTATGCAGGATGGCGTGGCCGGTGCGGTCGGCGGCGGCGCAAGTGCGCTGCACCGGCGGGCCTTCGCCGTAATTCTGCATATGGCCGCCGAACGGACGCTGATAGATGCGGCCATCTTCGGTGCGCGAGAACGGCACGCCGTAATGCTCGAGCTCATAGACCGCCTTGGGGGCTTCCATGGCGAGATACTGCATGGCGTCGACGTCGCCGAGCCAGTCCGAACCCTTGACGGTGTCGAATAGGTGCCACTGCCAACTGTCCGGCGTCATGTTCTGCAGCGAAGCGGCGATGCCGCCCTGCGCTGCGACCGTATGCGAACGGGTCGGAAAGACCTTGGTGATGCAGGCGGTCTTGAAGCCCTGTTCGGCCATGCCAAGCGTCGCGCGGAGGCCCGCGCCGCCGGCGCCGACGACCACGACGTCATAGGCGTGGTCAACATATTCATAGGCCTTGCCGCCGAGTGCGGGAGAGGAAGATGCAGCCATTGTTTTTATCCTGCAAATCCGATCTTGAGCACGGCGAAAAGACAGAGACCGCCGACCAGGACCGTGAAAAAGGTGTTGAGCATCAGAAGCGCCATCTTGGCCACTTCGCCATGCACATAATCCTCAATGACCACCTGCATGCCCAAGCGCATGTGGGAGAGCGAGGAGATGATGAACAGGCCCATCAGCACCGCAACGACGGGATGAGCGAGTGAAGCCCGCAATTCCGCATAGGACGACGCAGAATGGGTGATGACGAAACCGACGAAGAACAAGACCAGCGGCACATTGGCCACGGCCGTCAGGCGCTGCGTCCAGAAATGTTCGGTTCCTTCCTTGGCGGAACCAAGACCGCGGACCTTGCCGAGAGGGGTGCGCATATCCATGATGTCAACTCCTTTCAGCGAACCGCATAGCCGACGATCCACAGCAGGACCGTGATAACCGGCGAGGCGATGAAGTGTGCGATGGCGAGACGGGTGGAGAAATGCTTCTCGAAACCGTGTCCGAGATCCCACATGATGTGCTTGAGGCCGCCGAGCAGGTGATGAACCAGCGCCAAGGTATAGCCGAACAGCACCAACTGGCCGATGATCGAGCCGAAGACCCACGACACCTGGTTGAAATATTCTTCACCGGACGCTGCGGCCACCAGCCACCAGGCGACCAGCAATGTTCCGAAGAACAGCGCGCCGCCGGTGATTCGGTGCGAGATCGACGCCATCATCGTTGGAATTAGTTTGTAGACCTGCAAATGCGGGGAGAGGGGACGGTTTTTCACCGTATTCGCCATGGAAACCTCCTGGGAGGGCAATCGAAATGCGCCGGAGCCGGGGCGCACAAGGGTTTGTGTTGCACATAGGCCTGTGTGCAATGCGTCAAAATCGTGTTTAGTCCCGTCATGACAACGCCGCAAGCCCTGCCAAAGGCCAATTTCCGTTTTAATCGATTATTGCTTTTTACGCGGATCGAACACTGCCGGATTAATATTAAGCCTTTGTCTCTGCGGACGAAGATTCACCCGCCTCAGCGTTGATTTCAGCAAGGCGACAATGTTAACCTTTCGTTAACCGGCGCGTTTCGCGCCGTCTTCCGAAAGGTTTGCTCTCGTGTTGCGTCCAATCTTTCTCGCCGCGGCCTTGGCCGCCATCTCCATCCCGAGTTTCGCCGGCAACCGCTCGGAGTTGCGCCATCGCGGAGATGTGCATCATCACAGCCGCGAATGGGGCGAATTCAACCGTTATTCGGGCGACGTCGACATCCTCTCCATTCCGGGCGTCGGATCCTGGTCGCGCGGTTCTGTCGGATCCGTGCGCTATATCGACGCCACGGATGTTCGGCCTGAACCGCTGATGATCGATGTGGACCTGCTGCCCGGCGGCAATGAATGCTCGATGGAAAACGGCGTCTGCGTCATCCGGCCCTGAGGCCGCCCGACGCAAGCGTCGTCAGGTTGCCAGCAGGCTATCTATCGCCTCGATCAGCCTGTCGCATTCCGCATCCGCGCCAATGCTGATACGCAGGAAATCGGAAATACGCGGCTTGGCGAAATGACGCACGAGCACGGCTTTTGACCGCAGGCCCGCAGCCAGACCAGCGCCATCATGATCGGGATGACGGGCGAAGACGAAATTGGCGGCGGAAGGCAGAATATCAAAGCCGCGAGCGGCGAGCGCTTCCGTCACTCTTTCGCGCGACGCGATCACCTTCAGCCGGGTTTCATTGAACCAGGCCTCGTCCTCGATCGCGGCTGTCGCGCCGACTTCCGCCAACCGGTCGATCGGATAGGAGTTGAACGAGTCCTTCACGCGCTCCAGCGCTTCGATCAGCGGCCGCTGGCCGATGGCGAAGCCGACGCGAAGGCCGGCCAGCGAGCGCGACTTGGACAGCGTGTGCACGACGAGGAGATTGGGATAGCGGCGGGTCAGACCAATGGCGCTGTCGGCGCCGAAATCCACATACGCCTCATCGATCACCACCGGCTGGTCGGGATGCGACCGGGCAAGAGCCTCGATCTCCTCGAGCGACAGAGCAATGCCCGTCGGAGCGTTGGGATTGGGAATGATAATCGCGCCACAGACCCGGTCGTAATCGGCGACGCGAATGCGAAACGCCTCGTCGAGCGGAACCTGAACCGTATCAATGCCGAACAATCCCGCATAGACCGGATAAAAGCTGTAGCTGATATCGGGGAAAAGCAGCGGCGCGTCATGCTTGAGCAACGCCTGAAACACATGCGCCAGCACTTCATCCGAACCGTTGCCGACAAACACTTCGTCGACCTCGACGCCATGCCGAGCCGCGATCGCCTGGCGAAGCATGAGCGAGGACGGATCGGGGTACAGCCGCATGCGGTCGTCGGCGGCTGCCTTTATGGCGGCGAGAGCCTTGGGCGAAGGACCATAGGGATTTTCATTGGTGTTGAGCTTGATGAGATTGGCGATGCGCGGCTGCTCGCCTGCGACATAGGGCTTGAGACCGGCGACCAGAGGCGACCAGAATTTGCTCATGACTTACTTTTCCCGCGTGGCGACATAGGTGGCGAGGCGCTTCAGCATATCTGCCCGCGCGCCATAGGGCGAAAGCGCGGCATGCGCCTCTTCGACGAGTGTTTTCAGCGTGGTTTCCGTCCAGTCGACGCCGTGAAGCGCCGGCAGCGTGCCCTTGCCGCGCGCGGCGTCCTTGCCGGCGGCCTTGCCGAGCGTAGCGCTGTCGGACACCAGATCCAGCACGTCGTCCCGAAGCTGAAAAGCCAGGCCGATTACGCGGCCGAAATGCGCCAGCCTGTCGATATCCTCAGTGGGCGCGCCAGACAGGACCGCGCCGGCCTCGCAGGCAAAACGAATGAGCGCGCCCGTCTTCATCGCCTGCAACTGGCGAATCTCATCCCCATTCAGCGTTTTGGTCTCGGCTTCGAGATCGAGCGCCTGGCCGCCAGCCATGCCGCCCGGGCCCGCCGCACGCGCCAGACGCAGCACCAGATCCATCTTGATGGTGGCGGAAAGAACAGTCTCGGGCGCAGCAAGGACGTCGAAAGCGTAGGTCAGCAGACTGTCGCCCGCCAGGATCGCTGCGGCTTCATCAAAAGCCTTGTGCACCGTCGGTTGGCCGCGGCGA
The DNA here is from genome assembly GCF_029892285.1 of Rhizobium sp. SG_E_25_P2. Classification (GTDB taxonomy): domain Bacteria; phylum Pseudomonadota; class Alphaproteobacteria; order Rhizobiales; family Rhizobiaceae; genus Rhizobium_E. The sequence goes on along the minus strand of NZ_JARXVM010000010.1, from coordinate 20,248 downwards.
AGATCGTCGTCGTCCATGGCGGGCAGATCGTCATGGATCAGTGAATAACAGTGGACGCATTCCAGCGCAGCGGCCACCCGCAGCGCCGCAAGTCGGTCGCCGTCAAATAGTCGCGCGCTCTCGATCACCAGCGCCGGACGCATGCGCTTGCCGCCGGCAAGAACGCCATGGCGCATGGCGGCGAACAGCCGCTCCGGCCGGGCGACTTCTCCCGGCAACGCCTCCGAAGACAGAAGCGCGCCCAGCAACGTCTCGACGTCGCGTGCGTGATCTTGAAGAGTGGTCAAGAAATGATCGTCCTGCATGCCGGCTCTTTCGCATGCCGGCGCGAGGCTTGCAACCGCGCAGTTGCCGGGGATGGCGCGACAAAGCGGCGCCATTGGTCTGGTCAGCCGCCGCTGCCCGGTTTATGTAGGCTTGGCGATGGGCAAGAAGGACGCGAACGATCTTGGACGCCATGACGGAGGCGAATGCGGCTGTGGACGCGGAGCTGGCGCCGCCAGTGACGCCGGCCCTTCTGGGCGATGGGAAAGAAAGGCCGATGCGAACTCATCTTCGAAAGGCTGGACTTGCGCTTCTCGGCCTCCTGCTTTTTCCCTATCTGCTGATCCTTTTCTACAAGATTGATCTGGTCAGACCGGTGTCGACGCTGATGCTGTGGGATCTTGCGAGCTTTCAGGGATATGACCGTCGCTGGATCGAATTCGAAGACATCGCGCCGGTGCTGGTGCAATCGGTGATGATGTCCGAGGATGGCCAGTATTGCAGCCATGCTGGCGTCGATTGGGTGCAGATGAACGGCGTCATCGATGACGCGCTCGCCGGTCAGCAGACCCGCGGCGCCTCGACCATACCCATGCAGACCGCCAAGAACCTGTTTCTGTGGAACGGACGCTCCTTCATCCGCAAGGGCCTGGAATTGCCTCTCGCGCTGGGTGCGGATTTCGTCTGGTCGAAGCGCCGGCTGATGGAGATCTATCTCAACATCGCCGAATGGGGTCCCGGCATCTACGGCGTCGAGGCGGCGGCCCAGCACCATTTCAAGACCTCCGCCAGCAAACTGTCGCGCCGGCAGGCGGCGCTGCTTGCCGTGGCGCTGCCCAATCCCATCACACGCAACGCCTCAAAGCCCGGTCGAGGCATGAAGCGCCTCGCCTCTCTCATCGAAAGACGCGCCAAGGGCTCGGGTGATTATATCAAATGCCTTTATGACTGATCCGTCTTGAATTCATTGGTTGCCTTAGCGCCAAACCGCTAATCTCGCTTCATTGGAGGACCATAATGGCTCAGCTCAAACTCTATGTCGGCAACAAGAATTATTCATCCTGGTCGCTGCGGCCCTGGCTCGCCATGAAGGCTGCCGGCATTGACTTCGAAGACGAGGTGATCCCCTTCGATTTTGCTGGAGGCAACCCTGCCATCAAGGCCGTGTCGGAGGTGGGGCGGGTGCCGCTTCTTGTTCATGGCGATTTCCGGCTTTGGGAATCGCTGGCGATCATCGACTATGTGGCCGAACTCTTCCCCGACAAACGCGTCTGGCCCGACGACATGCGCGACCGCGCCCTCGCCCGCGCCTATAGTCTCGAAATGGCGACCGGCTTCAGGGCGCTGCGCAACGCCTGTCCGATGAATCTCCGTCGGCCCCGCAAGGCGCTGCCGGTCGGTGACGATGTGCGCGCCGATGTCGCGCGCATCGAACGGATATGGTCGGACGCGCTCGGCAGGAGCGGCGGTCCCTTCTTGTTTGGCGAATTCAGCGCCGCAGACGCGATGTATGCGCCCGTCGTCAATCGCTTCGACGCCTATATGCTCACCGAAAAACCGCAATCGCGCGCCTATATGCAATCTGTCGCCGATCATCCCGCTTTTCAGGAATGGGCGGCGGGCGCAGCGGTTGAAACATGGATCGTGGCCGAGGACGAAGCCTGACCGAAAGAATCGGCCAGGTTGAGAAAAAATAACTGGGGGGACTGGTCAAAGGCCCTTCGCGCATGTATAAGCCCGCCAAATTTTCCGGAAAAGATCGCTGATGCGCGCAGCCTTCCTGGCTGAACGAAACGATGTCCGGGTGAGATTGGAGTTAAGAAAATGGCAGTTCCTAAGAGAAAAACCAGCCCGTCCCGCCGCGGTATGCGCCGTTCAGCTGACGGCCTGAAGGCGTCCACCTATGTGGAAGACAAGAACTCCGGCGAGCTTCGCCGCCCGCACCACATCGACCTGAAGACCGGCATGTATCGCGGTCGCCAGGTTCTGACGCCGAAGGAAAACGCCTGATTTCAGGCGCTCTTCCGCTAAAATTTCCAGGGGCCGGCGAAAGCTGGCCCTTTGCTTTTGTGATCGCGTCCGCCCGATTTTCCAGCGGCGGTCGACATGGTCGGTCGAAATCGGAGACCTGACGCTTTTCCCGGATTCCGTTTCGCCCGAAAAGCCTCTAGTGTCGCGCCGACAAACAAGAGGAGCGCGATATGGCCGTCATCCCCCTGATGATCATTCCATTTATTCTCTACAATCTCGCCATGTTCGGCGCCTTGGGTTCGGGTGGCGTGGGCGCGCTGGACACCTCGATCTTCAGCCTGGACATGATGTCGGGCGCGACCTGGAGCATGAGCCTGGGCGATCTCCTGCTGCTCGTGGCGCTGTTCGTGCTGTTCTTCGAGATCATCAAGGCGACGCGGCGCAGATCCGCTGTCATGGATCATCTTCTGTCCATGCTGCTGTTCGTGGTGTTCCTGGTGGAGTTTCTGCTGGCGCCAGCCGCCGCAACCCATGTGTTTTTCCTGCTGATGGCGATCTGCTTCATCGATGTGGCGGCAGGTTTCACGATTTCGATCACATCGGCGGGCCGGGATGTGTCGATCGGTCTTTAAAGACCGCTGCCGGGCGGTAAAACACGCCGCCCGGCAGGCTGAGCTCACATATTCTCGATCTTGGTCTGAAGAGCGCGAAGCTGCTCCTTGAGATCTTCGATATCCTTGACGTCGGCCTTGCCCTTGGGCTCGGCCTTGGCCTGGGCTTGCGGGGCAAAGGGAGTGAACACCTCCATCGCCTGGCGGAAAATTTCGGTATTGCGCTTCACCTGCTCTTCCATCAACTGAATCGGAATCTGCAGATTCTTGGCGAGGGGCGTATCGCCCAGCGACTTCGAAAGATGTTCGCGGATCTGGCTCTGCTGGCTGCTGAAGGCATGCATGGACTGTTCGAGATAGGACGGCACGAACATCTGCATCTGGTCGCCATAATAGGAGATAAGCTGTCGAAGGAATGAAATCGGCAGCAACGTGTTGCCGTTCTTGGATTCCTGCTCGAAGATGATCTGCGTCAGCACCGAATGCGTGATGTCATCGCCGCTCTTGGCGTCCTGGACGTTGAAGTCCTCCCCCTTCTTGACCATCTGCGCCAGATCGTCGAGCGTCACATAGGTGCTGGTGCCGGTATTGTAGAGCCGCCGGTTCGCGTATTTCTTGATGACGATCTGCCCATCATTTTTGGCCATTCGTTCCTCCTGACCGTCTTTTCTTTCGCAAAAAACGCCTCCTCCACTCGATTTCTCGGGCGCTTTCGATCAGTCTAAGCTGAAAAGCCCTGTGGGCACAATGGTTTTGTGCGTTGCGGCGTGAGCGGAGGCCTATACCGCAGAGACTGGAAACAGCGGGAACGTCGAAGCGCCTCGGAAGCAACCAGGACGGGAATGAAAACAATACGCCGCGTTGCGGCATGTTGGTCTTTAGCGTCATTGACAGCCTCCTGTGTGTTTGCGAGTGTCGGGACAACCTATCAAGGAGGAAACAATCATGAGCAGCCCTTCGATCGTCATCGCAAGCGCAGCGCGCACCGCTGTCGGCTCTTTCAACGGCAGTTTCGCCAATGTCCCGGCCCATGAATTGGGCTTGACTGTCATCAAGAGCGTGCTCGAACGCGCCGGCGTCGAGGCTTCGGACGTCAATGAAGTGATTCTGGGCCAGGTCCTTCCGGCCGGCGAAGGCCAGAACCCGGCCCGCCAGGCGGCGATCAAGGCCGGCGTCCCCATCGAAGCCACGGCGCTCGGCGTCAACCAGCTCTGCGGCTCTGGCCTTCGCGCCGTCGCCCTTGGCATGCAACAGATCGCTGCGGGCGACGCCTCGATCATCGTTGCGGGCGGCATGGAATCGATGTCCATGGCGCCGCATTGCCAATATCTTCGCGCGGGCGTGAAGATGGGGGACGTCAAGCTGATCGACACGATGATCAAGGACGGGCTGACGGACGCCTTCCATGGCTATCACATGGGCATCACTGCAGAAAACGTGGCGCGCCAATGGCAACTCTCCCGCGACGAGCAGGACGCTTTCGCCGTCGCATCGCAGAACAAGGCGGAAGCCGCCCAGACGGCTGGCAAGTTCAAGGATGAAATCGTGCCCTTCGTTATCAAGGGCCGCAAGGGCGACACGATCGTCGACGCCGACGAATATATCCGCGCCGGCGCGACGATGGACGCGCTCGCCAAGCTCCGCCCGGCTTTCGACAAGGAAGGCACCGTGACCGCCGGCAACGCCTCCGGTCTGAATGACGGCGCTGCCGCCGCCCTGCTGATGACCGAAGAAGAAGCTGTGCGTCGCGGCATCACGCCCCTCGCCCGCATCGTGTCCTGGGCCACCGCCGGCGTCGATCCCAAGATCATGGGCACCGGCCCGATCCCGGCCTCTCGCAAGGCGCTCGAAAAGGCCGGCTGGTCGGTCGGCGATCTCGATCTGGTCGAAGCCAACGAAGCCTTCGCGGCGCAAGCCTGCGCGGTCAACAAAGATCTCGGCTGGGATCCCTCGATCGTCAACGTCAATGGCGGCGCGATCGCCATCGGTCATCCGATCGGCGCTTCCGGCGCGCGCGTGCTCAACACGCTGTTGTTCGAAATGAAGCGCCGCTCGGCCAAGAAGGGCCTTGCCACGCTTTGCATCGGCGGCGGCATGGGCATCGCCATGTGCTTCGAAGCCATGTGATCTCGGTCGGAAAGCCGCTGCGGATCCGGCGGCTTTCCTCCAAAATAATCCAGAAGACTGTTATCCAGGGAGGGATATTGATGAGCAGAGTCGCACTCGTTACCGGTGGAACACGCGGCATCGGGGCCGCCATTTCCGTAGCGCTGAAAAACGCCGGCTACAAAGTCGCCGCCAATTATGCCGGCAATGACGAGGCCGCCAAGGCCTTCACCGCCGAGACCGGCATCCCCGCCTTCAAATGGGACGTGTCGAGCTACGAAGCCTGCGCAGCAGGCATCGCCCAGGTCGAAGCGGAACTGGGGCCAGTCGAAATCCTGGTGAACAATGCCGGCATCACCCGCGACGCCATGTTCCACAAGATGACGCCGGAACAGTGGAATGCAGTGATCTCCACCAATCTCTCCGGCCTGTTCAACATGACCCATCCGGTCTGGTCGGGTATGCGCGACCGTTCCTTCGGCCGCATCGTCAGCATTTCCTCGATCAACGGCCAGAAGGGCCAGATGGGTCAAGCCAATTACTCCGCCGCCAAGGCCGGCGATATCGGCTTCACCAAGGCGCTGGCCCAGGAAGGCGCGGCCAAGGGAATCACCGTCAATGTGATCTGCCCCGGCTATATCGGCACGGAAATGGTGCGCGCTGTGCCGGAAAAGGTGCTGAACGAGCGGATCATCCCACAGATCCCGGTCGGTCGCCTCGGCGAACCGGAGGAAATCGCCCGCTGCGTGGTGTTCCTTGCCTCCGACGATGCAGGCTTCATCACCGGCTCCACCATTACCGCCAATGGCGGCCAATATATGATCTGACGATGAAAAGATTGGAGGCCGCATAGCGGCGGCCTCCATGGTTAAATAAATCATAAAATACAACATATTGCGGCGAACGTACCAGGAACGTCCAGGCAAACGTGATTCGTCGGTGATTCGTTCCGAACCCGTTCAGGCGCCGCAGGCGCGTTAGCAACGCGCTTCGTAGCGACGGCCGTGGCGGTCGCGATAGATACAGTAGCCGTCGCGGCTCGCATGACCAATCAATGCGCCAGCCGCGCCGCCAACCACCGCTCCGACAGCTGCGCCGCCGACATCTCCGGTGGCGACGCCACCGACGACGGCGCCGGTCGCCGCGCCGATGCCAGCGCCGCGTTCAGTGGCTGTGCAAGACGCCAAGGCGCCGATCATCGCTATGGACAGAATAACCTTCTTCATCGCTACGCTCCTTCTCCGTGTGGTCACACCCGTCCCATCAGGACGAGTATGAGGACTATGATGAGAACCAGCCCGATTCCGCCGGAAGGCCCGTATCCCCATCCCCTGCTGTGAGCCCAGTTGGGCACTGACCCGATGAGAAGCAGGACTAGAATTATGAGAAGAATGGTTCCAAGCATGTCGCAACCCCTTTTGCGCAATCGAACTGACGGATTGAACGGACGATGAGCCAGTTTGTTCCGGACGTCGCGGACGAAAGTCGCCGAGAAAACGGTCGCCGAAGGACACCTTCCAGGCATGGTTTCGATGGGGTTAACCTACAAAATGTGGTAGAGAACACTGTGGCAACAAATTGCAACGCCTGATTCGTCAGCGATTCGTACCGGGTTAGTTCAGGTGTTTTCCTGTGTTATTCCAAGACGGCGGACGCCTATCGGGAAGCATTTGATTAACCATATTTTTATCAACTCATTGACGGATCGATGCCGCAAATATCATCGGCAACGACTGCAACTCTCGCGATTCCCCGTTGGATTCAATCTATCGAGACCACAAGCGAGAATCTTCAATATCTAGTAGAGAACATAACATGCACGGCGCCGAGTCTGCGATTCGTCTCCGATTCGTTCCCAAGCTGTTCCGAAGCTTGCGCATCGCCGCGCCTGAGCGTCGAAATTTGCTTTATGCGCCCTAGTTCTTGCATTTGCCGCTTTTAGCGGGCAAGGAATGCCGCCGGCTGCATGCCGACTCCTTCATCTGGACTGGACACATTGACTTCCGATCCCCTGACTTTGAGCGGCCGCGGCGTCACCGCGGTTCTCGGCCCCACAAACACCGGCAAGACCCATTACGCGATCGAGCGAATGGTGGCGCATGCCTCAGGCGTGATCGGGCTGCCGCTCCGCTTGCTTGCCCGTGAAGTCTATGGGCGCGTCGCCGAAAAGGTGGGTGTCGCCAATGTGGCGCTGATAACGGGCGAGGAAAAGATCTCGCCACCCGGCGCGCGTTATTCCGTCTGCACCGTCGAGGCCATGCCCAGCGAAACCAGGGCGTCCTTCGTGGCCATCGATGAAGTTCAGCTCGCCGCCGATCTCGAACGCGGCCATGTCTTCACCGACCGAATTCTGCATTTGCGCGGCAGGGAGGAAACGCTGCTGCTGGGCGCAGCTACCATGAAGCCGATTCTGACCCAGATCCTGCCGGGCCTAACCGTGGTCGAGCGGCCGCGCCTGTCGCAATTGTTCTACGCCGGCCAGAAAAAGATCACCCGCCTGCCGCGCCGATCCGCCATCGTCGCCTTCTCGGCCGACGAAGTCTATGCGATCGCCGAACTGGTCAAGCGGCAACGCGGCGGCGCGGCGGTGGTGATCGGAGCGCTCAGCCCCCGCACTCGTAATGCGCAAGTGGCGCTCTACCAGGAAGGCGATGTCGAATATATCGTCGCGACCGACGCCATCGGCATGGGCCTCAATCTCGATGTCGACCATGTCGCTTTCGCCCAGGACCGCAAATATGACGGTTTTCAATATCGCAACCTGACGCCCGGCGAGATGGGCCAGATTGCCGGGCGCGCCGGACGGCACATGCGCGACGGGACATTTGGCGTCACCGGCCAGACCCGCCCGCTTGACGACGAGATGGTGCAACGGATCGAGAGCCACGAATTCGACCCCGTCAAGGTCATGCAATGGCGCACCAAGGGCTTCGATTTCTCCTCCGTCGATCATCTGCGCAAAAGCCTGGACACGGCGCCTCGCTTGCAGGGCCTGACCAAGGCGTTGCCATCCGTCGACATGCAGGCGCTCGAACATCTGGCGCGATATCCTGATATTTTGGAGCTTGCCACATCGCGGGAAAGGGTGGAAAAGCTCTGGGAGATTTGCGCCCTGCCTGACTACAGGCGGATCACCTCGCTGCAACATTCCGATCTCGTCGCCGCCATCTACAAGGACATCGTCCGGCTCGGCGCGGTGAAGGAAGATTTCATAGCGGAACAGGTGCGCCGGGCGGACAGGACGGATGGCGAGATTGACACGCTCTCCGCCCGTATTGCGCAAATCAGGACTTGGACCTATGTGTCCAATCGACCCGGCTGGCTGGCCGATCCGGCGCACTGGCAGGAAAAAACGCGCGAAATCGAAGATCGTCTCTCGGACGCGCTGCATGAAAGGTTGACCAAACGCTTCGTAGACCGCAGGACATCTGTGCTCATGAAGCGGTTAAGAGAGAATGCTATGCTCGAAGCGGAAATCAGTGTGAATGGCGATGTCTTCGTGGAAGGGCATCATGTGGGGCAGTTGTCGGGTTTCCGCTTTACGCTTGCGAGCGGAACGGATGGCCAGGACCTAAAGGCTGTCGAGAGTGCGGTCGGCAAGGCGCTCGGATTGGAATTCGAGGCGCGGGCCGCCCGGCTCCACGCCGCCGGCAACAACGATCTGGCGATCGCCAATGACGGCCTCTTGCGCTGGCTCGGCGAGCCCGTGGCGCGGCTGACGGCATCGGACCACGTCCTGCGCCCACGTGTCGTGCTGCTCGCCGACGAACTGCTGCAGGGCCATGCCCGCGACCACGTCCAGGCTCGTATCGAGCGTTTCGTCAACCACCACATCGCCACGGTTCTGAAGCCGCTGGACGATTTGATCCGCGCCGAGGATCTGCAGGGCATCGCCAAGGGCATCGCCTATCAATTGGCCGAGAGCCTCGGCGTGCTGTTCCGCCGCGATGTCGCGGACGACGTCAAGGCTCTCGACCAGGATGGTCGCGCCTCGCTTCGGAAATACGGCATCCGCTTCGGCGCCTATCACGTGTTCATGCCGGCGCTGTTGAAGCCGGCGCCCGCCGAACTCATCACTTTGCTCTGGGCGCTGAAGAACGACGCGCTCGGCCTGCCGGGCTATGGCGATTTAATTCCGGCGCTGGCGGCCGGCCGCACCTCGATCGTTACCGATCATAGTTTCGAGCGCAATTTCTACCGCCTCGCGGGCTTCCGGTTCCTCGGCAAGCGCGCCGTGCGCATCGATATTCTTGAGCGTCTGGCCGATCTCATCCGTCCGCTTCTGCAATGGAAGCCAGGTTCTCCGACCCGTCCGGACGGCGCCTATGACGGCCGTCGGTTCCTGACAACGCCGGCCATGTTGTCGATCCTCGGAGCCACCACCGACGATATCGAAGAAATCCTGAAGGGTCTTGGCTATCGCGCCGATAGCGTGACATCGGAAGAAGCCACCGGCTATCTCGCCTCGTCTGCTCCGGCCAAGCCGGTCGTTGTTGCCGGGGAAGACGCCGCCGAGGAGCCGAAGGCTGAAAACGCCGAGGCGTCGGCTGAGACGGTTGAAACCGCCGAGACCGAAGAAGCCCCCGCCGCCGCGACCGAAGAAGTCCAGGCCGACCCGACTGCAGCCCAGGAGCCGGCGCCCGAAGAACCGCAGGAAGAAAAGCGCGTCCTGCTTTGGCGGCCAGGCGGTCGCAACGACGCGCCGCAACGCGCCTCGGGGCCTCGCCGTGACCAGGCGCCGCGCGAAGGGGCTCGTAGGCCCGAACGCCAGGGCGACGATCGCCGCCCGCAAAACACCCAGAACCGCGGCGAAGGCCGCCGGGACCGCAAGGACCAGCAGGGCGATCGGCCGCCACGCAATGATCGTCCGCGTCAGGACCGGCAGGATCGGGGCGAGCGTCAGGACGCGGCTCCGCGTCAGGACAAGGGCAATCGCGGCCAGCCGCAGCGCTTTGAAGCGAAGCCCCGCAAGGAAAAGCCGATCGATCCGGATTCTCCTTTCGCCAAGCTCGCTGCGCTGAAGGAACAACTGAAGAAGTAAGGTATGAGCGACGCCTCGGCCAGCCAACGCCAGCGCATCGACAAATGGCTTTTCTTCACCAGGATCGCCAAGTCGCGCACGCTGGCGCAAGGCTGGATCGAGGCCGGCCATGTCGCTGTCAACGGCGACAAGGTCCGCCGCCCGAGCGCCGATGTGAAGATCGGCGACCGGCTGGAAGTGGCGACGCATGACAAACATGTGATCGTCGTGGTCAAAGCTCCGGGCGATCGTCGCGGTCCGTTTGAGGAAGCCAGGCTTCTCTACTCCGATGAAACGCCGCCTCGCGAAAAAACATCGCGTTATGAGCAGGCGACGCGCGAAGCCGGAACCGGCCGGCCCGAAAAGAAAGAGCGTCGCCAGATGGAACGTCTGAAGGCGCGCTACGATTTCACCGAGTGACGCCGGTTTCGGATACGGCGCGCAAGGCAGATATGCGTTTCCCGCAGGCCTCGTTTGCCTAGCCTTCTCCTTGCAAAGGAGGGGCAAAGCCGCTAGGTGACAAGCGATTTGCGGGATCCGCCGTGCCCCTTGACGAGTCCTTTTCTGGAGCCTTGGAATGACCTATGTCGTGACCGACAACTGCATCAAGTGCAAGTACACGGATTGCGTGGAAGTGTGTCCGGTCGACTGTTTCTACGAGGGTGAAAATTTCCTGGTCATCCATCCCGACGAATGCATCGACTGCGGCGTCTGCGAACCGGAATGTCCTGCCGAGGCAATCAAGCCCGATACCGAAAGCGGTTTGGATAAGTGGTTGAAATTGAACGCCGATTTTGCCACCGTCTGGCCGAACATCACCCAGAAGCGCGATCCTCTTCCCGAAGCGAAGGAAATGGACGGCGTCGAAGGTAAGCTCGAAAAGTACTTCTCGGAGAAGCCCGGCTCGGGCGACTGACGAATGGAAGGCGCGACCGCTGGCCGGGACTTGCCCGGCGGCGGTCGTCAATATCAGGGCGGCCCGCTTTCACGGAAGGCGTTCATCGGGTTCCGCCTCCAGACGTTGATTCCCTATTTAACCACGATGCGAAGCACCGTGGAGCGTCCTTGCGGCAGGTCAAAGCAAATTATTGATTTCCACCGTTTTTTGTGATAGACACTCTTCCACTGATCCCGAAGGGCGTAACTTGCCCAACATCACGAAAGCTACGATCCCTTAATGCGGCGCTCTTGAATCCTGCACCATCTGGTGAAATGATTTCATTTGCTCCGCAAAAAGGGCTTGCCTGCAATTTACATGTGGCGGTCAGACTATCAGGCGAAGCGTCGCCTCCCCCGGCCCCTGGGCCGCACCCGGGCAACCGGAAGCATTTTAGGGAGTTTGTGAAAAGCATGACAACCCAGATCAAGAAGACTTCAGCCCGCCACGGTTTCAAGACGGGCGAGTCGATCGTTTATCCCGCGCATGGCGTCGGTCAGATTGTCACGATCGAAGAGCAAGAAGTCGCCGGCATGAAGCTCGAGCTCTTTGTGATCGATTTCGAAAAAGACAAGATGCGTCTGAAAGTTCCGGTCGCCAAGGCTGTGAGCATCGGCATGCGCAAGCTGTCGGAGACCGATTTCGTTGATCGCGCGCTCAAGGTCGTGCAGGGTAAGGCGCGGGTGAAGCGGACCATGTGGTCGCGCCGTGCTCAGGAATATGACGCCAAGATCAATTCGGGCGACCTTATTTCCATCGCCGAAGTGGTGCGCGACCTCTATCGCGCCGAAAACCAGCCGGAACAGTCCTATTCCGAGCGGCAGCTCTATGAGCAGGCGCTGGACCGCATGGCCCGCGAAATCGCCGCTGTCAACAAGATGTCCGAAACCGAAGCCGTTCGCCTGGTCGAGACCAATCTCGCCAAGAGCCCGCGCCGGTCCGGCAAGATCACTGAAGAAGACGAGCAGGAAGAAGCAGCCTGATTCCATCACATCGTCGATTTTTGCCAAACCCGGAGCCGCAAACTCCGGGTTTTGCATTTTTGGGCTTTGCAGAACCAGAAGTATCGTCGCGTCGGCTATTCAGCGACGATTTTCAACTTGTCGCCGGGCGCGACCCGCGCCTGCGGTGTCAGGCCGTTCAGAAGCAGGAACAAATCCAGCTTACGATCCGTCCCCAGCATCCGCTGGGAGATCGACGCAGCCGTGTCGCCGACCTTCGCTTCGATCACCCGAATGCGCAGAGGCTTCAGCGACGCGATCTCCGACGGGCTCATGCGGCGGAATGTCGCGCGCAGCTTTTCGGCTGTCGACTTCAGCAGCGCGTCCTGGCCCTTGGGCACGGCGGTCAGGAAGCGATAGATCTTCGGACCGTTGCGCACCACGGTCACGTCGAAATCCCAGCGCTCCGCCGAGGCCCTGGCCACCGCAGCCGGCATGCCGTTGACGGTCGCAGCGCGCACAGTCTCAGGCAGCAGACCGGTCACCCAACCGCTTGAGATATAGGCCGCGAGGCTACCGCCGGAACTGTCATCCACCAGATCGAACCGGATCGCCACATCGCCCGGCCCGGTCGCCATGACGGCGTCAACCTTGTTGTCGATGCGGAAGCCCGGCGGCGTGTCGAAACGGATGCCGAGATTGCCATGCAGGAAGGACTGGCCGCGGACATAGCCTTCCTGCGGGCTGTCGCCATAAAGAAGTCCGTCGATGCCAGCGAGGAAATAGTCGCGACCACGATCGCCGGCTTTGCCCTCCATGCCGAACTGACGGGCATGCATCCGCGCCAGTTCCACGCGCTGCGGCGTCGAGGGATGGCTCGACAGGAAGTCGAGGCCGGAGCCCGCGCCATCCGCGCCGGCGTTGAATTTCTGAAACGCACCCATCGCATCAAGGAACCGTGCGGCGGCGTAAGGGTCATAACCCGCTTCGCCGAGCATGCGCACGCCTATGACATCCGCCTGAAGCTCCTGATTGCGCGAAAAGGCGGCGAGCCTGAGTTTTGAGCGCGCCAGCGCCTGCTTGCCGGCGATCTCCGATGACAGGACTTCGCTGACCACCCGGCTGGCAATCACGGCCGCCTCTTCGCGCTGCTGGCGCTCGATGCCGTGATTGGCGGTCACATGCGCCATCTCATGGCTGAGTACGGCTGCGACTTCCGACGCGTCGGTCGCCAGCGCCAGAAGCCCGCGCGTCACATAGACATAGCCGCCGGGCAGAGCGAAGGCATTGATCGCCGGAGAATTGAGAATGGTGATGCGATAGGACTGGGCCGGATTTTCCGACACCACCGTCAGCGCGCCGGTGATGCGCGCGACCAACTGTTCGGTCTTCAGATCATGATATTCGCCGCCATAGGAGGCGACGATACGGGGATGTTCGCGAGCCCCGAGTTCAGCCCTCGGATCGTTTTTCTGGACTTCATCGACGATCTGCGGCGATGTCGACGGCGCGATATTGGGCTCGTAACTCTGTTCCAGAATGGATTGGCAGCCAGACGCGAGAAGGCACGCGCCGGTCAAGGCGATAGCGCGCAACAGCTTGTCCCGGCGACAACGCCAAATGCGTCCGCCAGGCTCCAGATCGCCGCTCAATCTCCTTCTTCCGACTGTCAGAGCGCTGTCCTCATCTTGCCCGTATTCAACCGGACGGGGCACCTTTAGCCGATTTCACGGCGTGTTGCATAGCACAAACTGATATGCCGGCGCCGTCAAATTCTTAACGAATTCAGTCGATTTTGAGGCTGAAAGCCGCTTTGACCGCGATTTCGGCGGTCTATGGCCACTCCGCTGTCGGCCCTGCGAAATTCACCATGCCGCTCTTCACCTCCACCACCCGATCCGCGATGCGCATGATCTCGCTCCGGTCATGTGTGATCATCATAACGATTGCTGAAGCGGATCGTTGCATAGACCGCACGAGTTCACCCATGTCCCGGCGAAGCGCTTCATCGAGGCTCGCAAAGGGCTCGTCAAGAAGCAGCAGCGGCCGCCGTCTGAGAAGCGCGCGGGCAAAGGCGACACGTTGCTTTTCCCCACCGGAGAGATCGGCGGGCTTGCGCTGGTCGAACCCGCCGAGACCGACATTCTCGAGCGCCTTCGACACCCGACGACGCTCCTCCGCGTCCAGACGCAATGCGGGGCTGATCCCGAGCGCGACATTGTCGAACAGGCTGAGATGGGCGAAGAGATTGTGCTCCTGAAACACATAGGTCAGGGATCGCCGCCCCGGCGGTTCCTGGGTGATATCGCGTCCGCTAAGCAGGATCCTGCCATTTTTCGGCGTTTCGAAGCCCGCCAGCAGGTGAAACAGCGTCGACTTACCCGCCCCCGACGGACCCGTGACCGCGATCAGTCCGGGTCCGTCGAGATGCAGTCGATAGCGGAAATCCCGTTGACCGAATGAAATGGCGAGATCGTCGACCACGAGATCGAGCGGTTTGGCGTCAAGGTCAGGCACGGCTGGTGCCTCCCGAAGAATAGGCCCGGAGCGCCGGAGCCATCAGGGCCAGGCAGACCAGGCCGAGAATGAGGGAAAGGCCGGCTGCGTCCGTGCCGCGATAGCTGCCGAGCTTGGCGTAAAGCAGCGCCGGCAGGGTGATGAAATTCTGATCGCCGAACAAAGCGATGGCGCCGAGATCGCCGAGCGACAGCGCCATGGCGAAAGCGAGCGCGGTGAGAAATGGCGTCTTGAGCGCTGGCCAGTCGATCAACCGCAGCCGGTTCCAGCCGGTTACGCCAAGGCTGAGCGCCAGCCGCTCCGTGCGCAGGGCGTGGCTGTCGAGGGCGGGCCCCAGCGCGCGGGCAACGAACGGCATCGCCATCAGCGCGTTGATGACGATCACCGCAAAGGGGGCGCCGGCGCCCAGCCATACCAGCCGCAACTGCAGCACGAACCAGCCGGCCCCGAGCGCCAGCGGCGGCAGAAGCAGAATGAAATCGGTAAGACCCAGGCTCCGTCGCGCCAGCGACCCCGAGGCAAACCGCCGCCGCGCCTCAAGCAGCGTATAGCCGAGCAGTGTGGAGAAAAGTCCGGCGGCAATGGCGATGCCGAGGCTGATCGCCAGCGCGCGGTGAAAGAGAGGATCAGAGATCAAATGCAAGAGATCCGCATTCAGACCTGCGAATGTGGCGGCGGCAAGCGGCGCTGCCACAAAAATCGTGAACAGGAGGATGATCGCGCCATCGCTTAACGTCGCAATCAATCCTACGGCGTCTGGCCGAAACGGCCGGGAGGAAAGCGTCGATCCTGCTTCCTCGACATCAGGCGCAAGGCGAAGCGCCTGGAACACCAATCCCGTCAGCGCGATCTGCAACAGAGTGAGCGCCAGGGCGCGCGCGGGATCGAAATCGAATTTCAGCGCCTGATAGATCGCCACTTCCAGCGTCGAGGTCGCCGGCCCGCCGCCGAGCGTCAGAATGATGGTGAAACTCGTCATGCACAGCATGAAGATCAATCCGGCCGCCCCCGGCAGGGCGCGAAGAAGCGCCGGCCCCTCGACGAAGCGGAAAAGGGAGAGGCGCGAAAAGCCAAGGCTGGCGGCCAGCCGCCATTCATCCCTCGGCACGGCGTCGAGACCGGTCAACAAAAAGCGCACGGCGAGCGGCAGGTTGAAAAACACATGCGCGATGAGAATGCCCGCGAGACCGTAGATCGACAGGCGGGGCGCTCCGAACCAGACAAGAATGTCATTGGCCAGCCCCTGCCGCCCCCAGATCTCGATCAGCCCGAAGACCGCCGGCAGCACCGGCAGCCCGAGCGGTAGCACGAGCAGGGCCGCAACGATGCCACGACCAGGAAAGGCGCCTCGGCGCGCCAGCGCTAGCGCAACCGGAACAGCGACCGCCACAGACAATAGCGTCGACAGAAATGCCTGCCAGAGCGTGAACGCCGTGAGATGCGCGAGATAGGGCAGGGGAGGATAGGACGCCTCGGGCGCGGCGGCCAGCAGAGCGGCCACCGCCAGCGCAACGAACAGCAGGATGCCGGCCAGGCTGAGAAAGCCGGCCGAAATCCACACTCTGTCCTCACGCGACCGGATCATGAGCCGGCTTACTTCATGCTCATGGCAGCCAGCCATTCGTCGATCCAAGCCTTGCGCTCGGCAGCGACCTCTTCCGGCGCGATCACCAGCGTCTTCTCGGGATTGACGAGTTTCCCGAACACCGGGTTGAGCGGGGCGGACGTCTTGGCCGCCGGCATCATCCAGTTGTTTTCCGGAATGATGTCCTGGAAGGCGGGGGAGATCATGAAGCGCAGGAAGGACTGGGCGAGATCCTTGTCCTTGGTGGTCTTGACCATGCCGGCAACCTCGACCTGGATCGGGTGACCTTCGGAAAAGGCGGCAGCCTGATAGCGGCTCTGGCTTTCGGCGATCATGTGATAGGCGGGCGAGGTGGTGTAGGACAGCACCATCGGCGCTTCACCCTTGGTGAACAGGCCATAGGCTTCAGACCAGCCGGGCGTCACGGTCAGCACACGGCCCTTGAACTTACTCCAAGCTTCGCCGGCCTTGTCGCCATAGACGGCCTTTATCCACACCAGGAGGCCAAGACCGGGCGTGGAGGTGCGGGGATCCTCGATGACGATCTTGTCCTCGGGATTGCCCTCGACCAGTTCCTTCAGGCTCTTGGGCGGGGTCTTCATCATTTCAGTGTCGTAGATCACGGCGAAATGGCCGTAGTCATAGGGCACGAAAACAGCATCGCTGAAGCCGCCGGGGATCGAGACGCCAGAAGTGTCGACGCCATGTTCGGAAAACAAGCCGGTGTCGCGCGCTTCCTGCACAAGATTGTTGTCGAGGCCGAGCACGATATCGGCCTTGGTCGCCTCGCCTTCGGTCTTCAGGCGCGTCAGGAGCGCCACGCCGTCGCCGAGGCTGACATAATCCACCTTGCAGGCGCAGGTCTTCTCGAACGCCGCCTTCACCTTGGGGCCGGGACCCCATTCCGACGTGAAGCTCTCATAGGTGTAGATCGTCAGCGTCTTCTCAGCCGAAAGAACGGGATAAGCGAGGGAAAGAGCGGCGAGGGCCGCCAGAGGATACAGGGTCACGTTGCGCATCAGCGCCTCCTTCATGTTTCAACAAACGGGAATAGGGCGCTGAGATATCGTGCCGTCTAATCCCTCCGCCGGTGCTAACCGGATCAGGTTCTTCGGGTTGGTCACAAGACCTCTCAGCCGACGATCGTTGCCGATCGCAGCACCCCGTTAGAGCGGTTACCTATGTAATTCGAGTTTGACCGACTGACAAGCTTGCAGCGTCATATTGCAGAATCCGGACGAGACCGGACAAAACGCTGCTCCAAGACATCTGTTCCCCATTGATTTCCTCGCCATTCCTCCCTGAGCGAAAACCCCGATCTTTCATAAAGAGCGCGCGCGGCGTCGAGCCCGGCAAAGGTCCAGAGGTGAGTCTCACCGAATGCACGCTCATCCGCGAAGGCAAGGGCCTTTTTCAGCAGTTGGCGTCCGAGACCCCGTCCCTGCATGGCCTCGTCGACGATGACCCAGCGAAGATGGGCGCGTCCGTCCCCGAGATCCTCACCATCGACAGCGACTGATCCGACAATATCCTCGCCCATCACCGCCAGCCATATTTCATTGCTCTGCCTGCCAAGGCGTTCGACGAAGTCAGCCAGTCCCGCAGCGACTTTCGCCTCGAACACAGCGCCGAAACGCCATTGGCGGGCATAGTAGCGCGCATGAAGGCCGACAATCGCCGCAATCGCGCCGGGCCGGTATCCCGAGACGATTTCCAGTTCTGGGCGAGCGGCGGGGCTATCAAGCCGTGCGCTTTCGAGCCCCGCAGAATAGGCTTCCAATCCCCGCCGAACCAGCGTCCGGTTCTGAGCGTCGAGTTTGGCCAGCGCCCGCGCCACCTGGCCATCAGCATAGCTGTCGATTGAAGCGGCGAGATCAGTGCCCTTTCGGGTCAACGCCAACTTCTTCTTGCGTCCGTCCGTCGCGTCGCTTTCCTCCCGCAGCAAGCCATCCTCCGACAGTTTGGCCAGGAGACGGCTGACGCTCGATTTGTCGAGCAGCAGAAGCTGGGCGATCTCTTTGCCGGAAAGCTCGGCGCGGGCCATCTCCACCAGCGCATGCACCGCAGACGGCGCCAGCGTCGTGCCCGCCAGTCCGTGACCAAGAAAACCAAGTTCCCGGACCAGCCGACGCGACGCGCGCCGAATTGCCTCTATCTCATTGCTCATCAGAAACCCATTTAGTTGCATGGCGCAACTATATGGGTTTGGCGGGCGAACCGCAAGGCTGCTGGAACGGCTTGAAAAGCCGCAAATGCGGGGATATGCAGGCCGCAGTTTCAACTCAGAACCGAAAGTGGCGGCACATGTCCGAACGCAAGCTTTTCCTTCTCCCCGGCGATGGCATCGGCCAGGAAACCATGGCGGAAGTCCGCAAGTTCATCACGGCGATGAACGAAAAGTTCAATGCCGGTTTCGTCACAGACGAAGGCCTGGTCGGCGGATCGGCCTATGACGCCCATGGCGCGGCGATTTCCGAAGAAGACATGGAAAAGGCCCAGGCTGCGGACGCTGTGCTGTTCGGCGCGGTCGGCGGCCCCAAGTGGGATTCCGTTCCCTATGACGTGCGCCCGGAAGCCGGCCTGCTGCGCCTGCGCAAGGATCTCGCGCTATTTGCCAATCTGCGTCCGGCGATCTGCTATCCGGCGCTCGCCAACGCCTCTTCGCTGAAGCCGGAGATCGTCGAAGGCCTCGACATCCTGATCGTCCGCGAATTGACCGGCGGCGTCTATTTCGGCAGCCCCAAGGAAATCATCGATCTCGGCAATGGCCAGAAGCGCGGCATCGACACCCAGGTCTATGACACGTTCGAAATCGAACGCATTTCGTCTGTCGCCTTCGAGCTCGCCCGCACCCGCGGCAACAAGGTCTGCTCGATGGAAAAGCGCAACGTCATGAAGTCGGGCGTGCTCTGGAACGAAGTCGTGACCGCCACGCATAAGGCGAAATACTCCGACGTGACGCTCGAGCATATGCTGGCCGACGCCGGCGGCATGCAACTCGTCCGTTGGCCGAAGCAGTTCGACGTCATCGTCACCGACAACCTGTTCGGCGACATGCTCTCGGATATCGCCTCGATGCTCACAGGTTCGCTGGGCATGCTGCCGTCCGCATCGCTCGGCGCGCCGGATCCGAAGACCGGCAAGCGCAAGGCGATGTATGAGCCCGTGCACGGCTCCGCGCCCGATATCGCCGGCCAGGGCATCGCCAATCCGATCGCCATGATCGCCTCCTTCGCCATGTGCCTGAGATATTCCTTCGCTATGATCAAGGAAGCCGACGCGCTCGAAAAGGCCATCGCCAATGTGCTGGAGAAGGGTATCCGCACCGGCGACATCATGGCCGAGGGCTGCAAGAAGGTCGGCACCGTGGAAATGGGCGACGCGATCCTCGAGGAGTATCTCACCCTCGCGGCGTAAGACCCCGAGGGAGTTTACTGCTGCATGACCATGACGACGACGCCCCGGATAGGCTTTTCACTGGCGGAACTCAGGGCGACGGGGCTGTTGCGGCCCCATGTCGCGCTGCCGCTTATTTTTGCGGCCGCTGTCATCATGGGGCTGCAGCTCGACGCCTGGGCCGGCGGCCAGATGGGCCGCTGGCCGGTCTGGCTCAGCCATCCGAGCCGGATGATGACCGATTACGCCAAATCCGGCTGGATACTCTGGTCGAGCGCGGCGTTGATCGTGACCGTCTATGTCAGCTATCGCGACATGGATGGCGGCGCGGTGAGGGATTTCACCCGTCGCCTCACCTCGGCTGCGGCGTTCGTTTTCGTCAGCGTCGCAACCTCCGGCCTTACCGCCACGCTTCTCAAGAACGCCATCGGCCGGGCGAGACCCGCGCTTTTTTCCGAAGGCGGCCCCTTCGCCTTTAGGCCGTTCGAGATGCAGTTCTTCTATCAGGGCTTTCCCTCCGGCCATGGAACCACCGCCGGCGCCTTCTTCACCGCGCTCGCCATTCTCTATCCGCGCTATTGGCTGATCTGGATTTGCCTGGGTGTTGGGCTCGCCTCGACGCGGGTTTTCGTCGGCGCGCACTACCCCTCGGATTCAACGGCGGGATTTCTGCTCGGCGCCTGGTTCGCTTTCGCCATCGCCTGCTTTTTTCACGCCCGCGGCTGGTGGCCCGACCGGCGACGTTGAAAATAGGGCGACAGACAATCTGACGTGACAAAAGTCATGACCTCCACCAAAGGTGGAGGTCAGACTGCTGACAAACCCCTGGCCACATCCAGGGGTTTGTGATTCACTGGGACATGTTGAAGAAACCCGCTCCCGAACAAACGGCTCTCGAGA
>NZ_JARXVM010000009.1 GCF_029892285.1 Rhizobium sp. SG_E_25_P2 | reverse complement strand
AAACCGAAGGTCCAGTCCGAATTCAGAGACGAGCGCGCCTGCCGCTAGAAGCAACCGCCGCCCCCGTCGATGTCCCGGCTTATACAAACCGACCCTCATATCGTCAATAACAAAATTCTATGACAATGAAGAAAGATGATAAGTGATTGATTTTTATAGTGTATTACGGGAACCCCACAAGAGACGCTCGTTTTGGCGGTGCGAGGCGCAAATTCAGGGGTTATCCCGCACTTGCTGCCCTCTCCTATCAGCCTGTCTTCTCAGGCAGTTGGTCGACGCCTCCCTGAAGTGCCGCGTGCAGCCTATACCTCCGATATCGGTTGCTCCAATGTTGACAGCTGGCAACACAGTCATCGTAACGCAGTAAGACCCCTGCCCTATCCACGTCCGACGAACGGCATCGCGGTCGCCATCACCGTCATGGTCAGCACATTGGCGTTAAGCGGCAAGCCAGCCATATAGACGACGGCGTCCGCGACCAGGGTAGCGTCAATCGTCGGTTCGGCGGCGATGTCGCCATTGGCCTGCAACACGCCCTTGGCGATCGTGGTGGTCATTTCTGTCGAAGCATTGCCGATGTCGATCTGACCGCAGGCGATGTCGAATGCCCGGCCATCGAGCGCTGTCGATTTGGTCAGCCCTGAAATGGCATGTTTGGTGGCGGTATACGGCGCGGAATGCGGCCTCGGCGTGGTCGCGGAGATCGACCCGTTGTTGATGATCCGCCCTCCCCTCGGGGTCTGGGCCTTCATCAGCCGAAAAGCCTGCTGGGTGCAGAGAAAGGCGCCGGTCAGGTTTGCTGCGACCACGGCGCTCCAGGTTTCAAAACTCAGTTCTTCCATCGGCACAGCCGGGGCGCCGATACCGGCATTGTTGACGAGGAGATCGACGCGGCCATGTCTGGCTTCGATCGCCGTAAACAAACTGGCGACCGAACTGGGATCGCCGACATCGGCGATGACAGTCGTGACATCCTGTCCGGTCGCTGCGGTGAGTTCAGCGGCCGCCCTCTCCAGCACATCTCCCCGGCGACCAGATATCACCACGCTCCAGCCGGCTGCCGCCAATCCGCGGGCGATCGCCTTGCCGACGCCAGTGCCGCCGCCGGTGACCAGCGCCACTCCCTGTTGTTTGCTCTCTCTCTCGGTCATGGCGCGCGCCCTTCCCTTTCCTCATCAAGATAAATGCGAATGATGTCGTCGAAATTGGTCTCAGCCCGGAAGCCTAATTTCAAGGCGCGCTCCGTCGAGAAGCCTGTCGGCCATCCCGCCACGATCCGCGCGATGGTCGGATCCGGCTGTCGGTGGATCAGCCTGACAGCTTTGTCTCCCGCGATGCGGCGCAGAGCCTCAATTTCTTCCGCTACTGTGGCCGACAGACCCGGCATGGTGAGGTTTCGTCTCGCGCCCACCATCTCCAGATCCAGGCGAGCCGCATGGATGAAGAAACCGACCGCGGAGTGTGGGCTCGCGAACCAATGGCGGACATCATCTTCAACCGGCAGGACAGCCTCCTCCCCGTTGAGAGGTTCACGGAGAATTCCCGAAAAGAAGCCGGACGCCGCCTTGTTCGGCAGGCCAGGTCGAATGCAGATCGTTGGCAGACGCAAGCCGACGCCATCGAAAATGCCGCGACGGGAATAGTCAGACAGCAGCAGTTCCGCGATCGCCTTTTGCGTTCCGTAGCTCGTCAGCGGGCTCGTCAGGAAGTCATCGCCGATCGCATCAGGAAAGGGCGCGCCGAACACCGCTGTCGATGAGGCGAAGATGAGGCGTGGCCGATAGGGTTCCCCCTGCCCTTCCCGCCTGATCGCCTCGAACAGATTTCGGGTTCCATCCAGATTGACCGCATAGCCCTTTTCGAAATCCGCCTCGGCTTCACCGGACACCACTGCGGCAAGGTGAAAGATCACATCAGGGCGCGAGAGGACGAGCTGTTCGGACACGCCCGTTTCGGCGAGATTGGCCGTGACCATGGTCGACGACACAGCCGGCAGCGCCGTCGGCGCAATCACATCCACCAAAGTGAAATGAGAAATCTCGCCTCCCAGGATCTCGGGATCAGCGACGAGCCTTTCAAGAAGTTTGCGGCCGATCATGCCGGCGGCGCCGATAATCATCACATGCATGCTATTCCTCCCGGGGATGGCGCCTCCACACGCCAAACCCTTTCTCGGAGCTAACACGGCTGTACGAGCAAGGCAAATCTGATGCGCGCGACATTTTCACCCCGCCCGACAGTCCATTGCTTCGGTTCAAACCGTCAACTCAGTTGCCAGCTGTCAACTCCCTTGAAGCATCAATCCTGCGGCGCTTGAACCCGCGCCACCGCACGCCCCACCATACCGGAGCGAACTCGGCTGACCGATCAAGGCATGCTCGCATCTACAGATGTCGTCATACTGTCCGCTTGCCGCATTCTTGAAGGCGTCAAATAAGTTGCCAGCTGTCAACGCTCTTGAGGCGGCGACACCAAAGGGCGACTGAACCTTCGGGCGCCCGCCACGCAGCCAATCACCGCCACGGTGACCGCGAGCATAGCTGGACTAACGGCTTCGCCAAGCAGCAGACCTGCAAGCGCCAATCCAAAGAAGGGCTGCAACAATTGCAACTGCCCGACCGAAGCGACGCCGCCCAAAGCAAGCCCGCGATACCAGAAAATGAAGCCGATCAGCATGCTGAACAGCGACACATAGGCGAGGCCAAACAAGGCCTGACCGCTGACCGATGTCTTCTCACTCGGAAACAACAGGAACGCCGCCGCAAACATGATTGGCAGAGAAAGAACCAGCGCCCAGGAAATCACCTGCCAACCACCAAGCCGGCGCGACAATTGCGCCCCCTCGGCATAACCCAGTCCGCAGACCAAGATCGCGCCGACCATCAGCGCATCGCCGCTGGCAAGCCGCGCATCGCTCTGAATCAACGCGAAGCCGGCGACGCAAGAACTGCCGAGCAGCGAGAATATCCAGAAAGCGGGGCGGGGCCGATCGCCGCCGCGCAACACGCCGAAGACCGCCGTCGCCAGAGGCAATAGCCCGATATAGACGATCGAGTGGGCCGAGGTGATGCTGCGCAGCGCAAGCGCCGTCAACAGCGGAAAGCCGACGATCACCCCACCGGAGATGACGGCCAGCGACATCAGATCGCCCCGTGCTGGACGCTTCTCACGAAAGATGAGCAGCAAACCCAGAGCGAGCACGCCCGCAATCGCCGCTCGCGCCGCCGTGAGAAACAGCGGGTCGAAATCCGCGACCGCCAAGCGGGTGGCGGGCAGCGACCCGCTGAAGATGATCACCCCGATCAGACCGTTCACAAGTCCCGATGTTTCACGCGTCATAAGCCTCTCCTGTTTTCGCGACTTATGGCTGGACCTCGATGGCGAAGCCAGAAACAGTCTGATACAGTTCTGCCAAACTGTGATGGCGCAAGGATCAGTACAGATGGATGAGGCTTCCCCCAAAGCGATACCGCGCGCGGCAATGGCCGCCGACCTTATTCGCCAGCGCATCGCCAATCGCAGCCTCGCAGCCGGCGCAAAGCTGCCGTCGATCCGCAAACTCGCGGGCATGCTCGGCTTTTCGACATCCACGATCGTCGAGGCCTATGACCGGCTTTTGGCGGAGGGCGCGATCACCTCGCGCCCCGGCGCGGGCTTCTTCGTCGCTCGTCACGTGGCGCCGTTTGAACTGGCCGCGGCTGAGCCGCGACTGGACCGCGCCATAGACCCATTCTGGGTGTCGCGGCAATCTCTCGAAAGCGGCGACGACGAACCGAAGCCCGGCTGCGGCTGGCTTCCATCCACCTGGTTGCCGGAAGAGGGGATGCGCAAGGCCTTGCGGCAGGCGTCGCGTGCGCCGGCTGCCGGCTTCATGGCTTACAGCTCGCCGCTCGGATTGCCGGCGCTCAGGACGCTGTTGTCGCGCCGGATGGCGGAGAAGGGGGTGGAGGCTGGCCCCGACCAGATCATGCTGACGGAATCCGGCATCCAGGCGATCGATCTGCTTTGTCGCCTGCTGCTGTCTCCCGGCGATACGGTGATGGTGGACGATCCCTGCTACTTCAATTTTCAGGCTCTGTTGAGAGCGCATCGCGCCCGCATCGTCAGCGTGCCCTACACGCCGCATGGGCCGGATCTCGAGCTATTCGCCAAGATCACTACTGAGAACCGCCCGCGAATCTATCTCACCAATTCCGCGCTCCATAATCCCACCGGCGCAGTCCTCTCTTCGGTGACGGCGCACCGGGTGTTGAAACAGGCGGAACTGCATGACCTCGTCATCATTGAGGACGATATTTTCGCGGATTTCGAGGAACGGCCAGCTCCGAGGCTCGCGGCGTTCGACGGGCTGGAGCGGGTCATCCAGATCGGCAGTTTCTCGAAAACGCTCTCGGCCTCGGCGCGGTGCGGCTATATCGCCGCCAAGCGGGATTGGATCGACGCGCTGATCGATATCAAGATCGCCACCTCCTTCGGGGGAGGGCGCCTGTCGGCCGATCTCACTTATGCCGTCCTCAGCGACGGCGGCTACCGAAAACACCTCGAGACGTTGCGCGCGCGCCTATCGCAGGCGCGGCTGTCAACCACGAAGAGTCTGCGCAAGCTCGGGATCGAACCATGGATCGAACCGGACGCGGGCATGTTTTTATGGTGTCGACTGCCGGACGAGCTGGACGCGGCGGATGTGGCGCGCGCCGGGCTCACACACAATCTTGTTCTCGCCCCCGGCAACGCCTTCAGTCATGCGCAAACGGCAACGGGTTTCATGCGCTTCAACGTCGCGCAGATGAGCGATGATCTGGTGTTCGAGCGGCTCAAGCAGGCGATGTCACAGGCCGCGCGTCAGGGCGCAGGCGGCTGAGCTGGAGCGATGAAGGCGTAATAAGCCCAGACGACCACGAAAAATGCCGCCACACCCGCGCCGATCAACGCCTTTTTCTGCCATTCCGGGCGAGGGCCCTTCGGCGCATCCGGTTTTTTCCGCGGTTGGAACTTGATCACATTGGTCACGGACAGCCTCGTCTCGTCTAACCGCCCGCGAAGGCAGCCTCACAGCCTATGGTTTGGCGCGTCGCGCCGCCAAACTCTCTTCCTGTGTTTCCTAAACAAGGCCTGCCCGGCATGCAAGCGGGGGCTCGTTCATATGACCGGGCCCCATGCTGAGAACGCTATTTCTTCAGCGAGGCGACATAGGCTCTCCAGCCGCCGAGATCGGTGACTTCCCGCGCCCCTTGAACAGCGAAGGGTTCGCAGAGAAAACCCGAAACCTGGCTGCCGTCATCCAACGTGACCTTACCGATGCCGAGCGGGGAGGGGATATTCGCCACGAAGCGACCAAAGGCGTCATAGGGGATCGACCAGACCTCGACATCGAGCCCGGCGCCGGAAAAGCCGGGCTCACGGATGAGACCGGGCTTCGGTGGCGTGGTGTTGGGCAGGACATAGAGGCGATAATCGCCTGCGGTCTTGCAGGCCTTGATCAGCCGCCCCCCAGGACCGGTCAATTCATGATTGAGCGGCATGCCCGTGAGATGCGCGCCGACCACGACGATCTGGGCCCAGGTCGAGGGCGAGGACGGGACCTTGCTCGCCTCGGGCAGCGCTGCCTGACGGTCCTTGCCCATGCCGGCTCCGAGCGCGCGATGCATGGCGTCGGCGAAGGGCGCGAGCGCGTCGTCGGAGAAGCCGGGACCGAACAAAGTGACGCCCGCCGGCAGGTGACCCTTCGTGTCGAAGCCGGCCGGAACGGCGATCGCGGCATAGCCGAACAGATTGGCGAAATTGGTGTAGCGGCCGAAATGGCTGTTCTTGACGATCGGATCGGCCTGCAAGTCTTCCACTGTGTAGGTGGTCGGCGAGGTTGGCAGCATGAGAATGTCGAGCTTCTCCCATTCCGCCTTGGTTTTCTGGCCGAGGGCGCCGAGCTTGTAGAGGCCTTCGAAAGCGTCGACCGCGCTATAGGCTTTCGCGCCTTCGATGATCTTGCGAACGGTCGGATCGACATCATCGGCGTTTGAGCCGAGGAAATCCTTGACCGCCGCCAGCCGCTCAGCCACCCAGGGACCGTTGTAAAGCAGTTCCGCCGCCTGCCGGAACGGCGCGTAGTCGAAGGGCACGATCGTCGCGCCGAGGCTTTTCGCCCTCTCGATAGCGGTGTCGTACAAGGCTTCAACCTCGGAATTGCCGAAGAATTCGCGTTCAGCGCCGTCGAGAACGCCGATCCGAAGCCCGGAAGAGGGCAGGGCGGTCGGTTCAGCCTTTCGCGAGAACGGATCCTGCGCGTCATATCCGTCCATGACCTTGCGAACGGACGTCGCGTCGCCGACGGTCGCAGCAAAGACGGTGACGACATCGACGCTGCGGCAGGCCGGCACCACGCCGACATTCGGCACGAGGCCGGGCGTTGGCTTGACCCCCACCAGATTGTTGAAGGCGGCGGGAACGCGGCCCGAACCCGCCGTGTCGGTGCCGAGCGAAAAGCTCGCCAATCCCGAGGCGACGGCAACGGCCGAGCCCGAGGACGAGCCGCCGGAAACGTAAGCGCTGTCGAACACCGATCGTGGCGCGCCATAGGGCGAGCGCGTGCCGTTGAGGCCCGTGGCGAACTGGTCGAGATTGGTTTTGCCGATCACCAGAGCGCCAGCTGCCTTAAGACGCGCCACGACGGTGGCGTCCTCTTCAGGCTGGTAAGCAAAAGCGGGGCAGGCGGCCGTGGTCGGAAAACCTGAAACGTCGATATTGTCCTTCACCGCAAACGGAATGCCCCAGAGCGGCAGGCTGTTCGGCTCCGGCGCCCGCGCCAGAAGCGCTTTTGCCGCGGCGCGCAGGTCCTCCGGCGAAACTGGGGTGATGAAAACAGCGGGATCTTCGGACGCTTGCATGCGCGAAATCACCTCTTCGACCAGGTCGAGAAGCGGCAGGCCGTTTGCATAAACAGCTTTGAGCGATGCGATGTCGAGAATTTGTGGGAGCATCATTTGTCCTCCAGAACCACCAGCACATCGCCGGCCTTGACGTTTCGCCCAGGCCCGGCCCGCAATTCGCGCACGACGCCGGCGGCATGAGCAGTGATGTTGATTTCCATTTTCATCGATTCGATGATGGCGAGGGTATCGCCTGGCGCCACGCGCTGTCCCTCGTCGACCAGCACTTTCCAGACATTGCCGGGCACGGCGCTTTCAACGCCGAAACATCCCTCGGGAATATCGCCAGCCAGTCCGCCTGCGGCCCCTTCGTCGGAGACGAAGCTGTCCAGTCCCTCGTCCTTCCAACGCTGACGTTCGGCTTCGAAGGCGGATTGCTGCCGGGCCTTGAAGGCGCCGATGCTGGCGGAATTCTCCGTGAGCATTTTCTCGTAGGCGGCGTAGGAGAATTCGCCCTCTTCGATCCGGATCGGATAGCCGCCATGCGGGAAGGCGGCGCGCGCTTCCGTCAGTTCGTCATGACTTACCGGGAAGAAGCGGATTTGATCGAAGAAATCGAGCAGCCAGGGCTTGTCTTTGTGGAAGACAGGCGTCTGTCGCCAGGTGTTCCAGACCTGAATCGTCCGACCGAACAGTTGATAGCCGCCCGGTCCCTCCATGCCATAGATGCACATATAGGCGCCGCCGATGCCCACGGCATTCTCCGGCGTCCAGGTGCGAGCCGGATTGTATTTGGTGGTAACCAGCCGGTGCCTGGGATCGACGGGTGTTGCGACCGGGGCGCCGAGATAGACATCGCCGAGACCGAGCACCAGATAAGAGGCGTCGAAAATCGTGTCCTTCACCGCCTGCTCGTCCGCCAAGCCATTGATTCGCCTGATGAACTCGATGTTCGATGGGCACCAGGGCGCGTTCGGCCGCACGAGTTCCTGATATTTCCGCATGGCCAGTTCGGCATCCGGATCGTTCCAGGACAAAGGCAGATACACCGTGCGGCTCGGAACCTTGACCTCGGTCACTGGCGGCAGGCTTTGTTCGATCTCCGCCAATAGTCCCAAGAGACGCGACCGCGACAGAGTCAGACTGTCGTAGTGGATCTGCAGCGACCGAATTCCCGGCGTCAGATCGATCAGTCCGGGCAGTTTCGCCGCCTTTACCGCCTCCATCAACAGATGGACACGTAATCGCAAGGCGATATCAAGCTGCATGGGGCCGTATTCGACCAGCAGATTGTCGTCGCCTTGGCGGCGATAGACGACTGGAACGGGGCCAGTATCGTGTGTGGCGAGGATTGGGGAGCCGGCGAGGGCGCGCCAAGCGGCGCCCCCCTCTGGTCTGCCGACCATATCCCCCTCAAGGGGGGAGATTGGATGGCGGCGCCGGCTTCCCCCACTCTCAACCGCAGTATTCTCAAGGCCAGTTGCCGGGCGATGGTCGCGCTTTTCTGCAATCTCCCCCCTTGAGGGGGAGATATCCGGCAGGACAGAGGGGGGGATCGCAGATGCTGATCCCTCGTCCCCCTCCCGCGCCACCGGATGAAAGCGGATCGTATCGCCGGGTTTGAACTGGCCCATCTTCCATTGCTCGTCGCGCGCGATCACCGCCGAGCAGACGAAGCCGCCGAGGCTTGGACCATCGGGACCGAGAATGATCGGCATGTCGCCGGTGAAGTCGATCGCGCCGATCGCATAAGCGTTGTCGTGCAGGTTGGAGGGATGCAGCCCCGCTTCGCCGCCATCGGCGCGCGCCCATTTCGGCGCAGGGCCGATCAGGCGGACGCCGGTGCGGGCGGAATTGAAATGCACCTCGTAATCCGTCGAAAACAACGTCTCGATGTCCTCATCGAGAAAGAAATCCGGCGCGCCATGCGGTCCATAGAGCACGCCTACGCTCCAGTTGCGGGCGAGATCCGCAGGCTCGGCCGCGGGCCTGGCGCCGGATTGGGTAGCCCGCGCCAGCCGCAGCACATGGCCGGCGCGAAGCGTGCCGGTGGCGTTGCCGCCGAATTGACCCAACCCGAAGGTCGCACGGGATCCGAGAACGACAGGCGCATCAAAACCGCCGGCGACCGCCAGATAGGCGCGTTGTCCCGCTCCCTTGATCGCGCCGACAGCCAGCGTCTGGCCCGCGCGCGCCATGATCGCGCTGTTGTGTGCAACAGGCTCTCCGTCGAGAGTCATCGGCATGTCCGCGCCGGCAAGGGCGAAGACGACATCGGCGCAGAATTTCAGCACAGGACCCGACACCGTCAGTTCCAGCGCCGCCGTCTCATCACCATTGCCGACGAGGCGGTTCGCGTGGCGGAAAGAGCGTTCATCCATCGGCCCGCTCGGGGGAACGCCGACATGCCAGAGACCGAGACGACCGGGAAGCTCCTGCAGGCTGGATTGTGCGCCCGGCGCCACCACTTCGATGACATCGGGCGTGAACTCAAAATCCTTAAGCGCGGTGGTCGCGACGTCGCCAGACTTAAACAGATCCGAGGCAGTGATCGCCTTGAGATACTCAAGATTGGTCTCGATGCCGGAGATGGCCGACTGCGAAAGCGCTTCTTCGAGGGCGCGGATCGCCAACTCCCGCGTTTCCGCGGATACGATCACCTTGGCGAGCATGGGATCGTAGAAAGGCGTCACCTCGGTGCCGGTTTCCACCCATCCATCGACCCTGACGCCTTCGGGAAACACCACCTCCGTCAGTAATCCGGCGCTCGGACGAAAGCCCGCATGCGGCATTTCCGCATAGACCCGCGCCTCGATCGCGGCGCCTTTCGGCGTAAGCGTCTCTTTACCCGTCAGCACATCTTCTCCGGCGGCCTGGCGGATCATCCATTCGACCAGATCGATGCCGAACACGGCTTCGGTGACAGGATGTTCGACCTGCAGCCGAGTATTCACTTCGAGAAAATAGAACTCTTCGCGGGCGGGATCGTAAATGAACTCGACAGTTCCCGCCGAGGTGTATTTGGCCGATTTGCCGAGCGCGACCGCCGCGGCATGCAGGCGCTCACGCACGGCAGCGCTCAGCCCAGGCGCGGGCGTCTCCTCGATCACCTTCTGATTCCGGCGCTGCAGCGAGCAATCTCGTTCGCCGAGCGCGATGACGCGTCCCGCGCCATCGCCGAAGATCTGCACCTCGACATGCCGGGCTTTGGAGACAAAACGTTCGAGATAGACGCGGGCGTCGCCGAAACTCGCTTTCGCGGTGCGTTGCACGCTGTCGAAAGAGGCTTTCAGGCTTTCCGCGTCATGGCAGAGCTGCATGCCGATGCCGCCGCCGCCGGCGGTGGATTTCAGCATCACCGGATAGCCGATCTTGAGAGCAGCTGTCAGCGCATCCTCGCCGGTTTCGATGAGCCCGGTGCCCGGCAGCAGCGGCACGCCGCTGTCCCGCGCCAGTTCGCGGGCTGTATGCTTCAGTCCAAAGGCGGCGATATTGTCCGGCGTCGGACCGATAAAGGCGATGCTTTCCGCCTTCAAACGTTCGGCAAAGCCGATATTCTCGGACAAGAAGCCGTAGCCCGGATGCACGGCCTCCGCGCCGGTCTGCTTGCAGGCCGCAACGACTGCATCGACATTCAGATAGCTCTCGGAGGCGGGAGCAGGGCCCAACCGCACGGCTTCATCCGCCATCAGCACCGCTTTCGAGAAGCGGTCCGCGTCGGAATAGACGGCGACGGAGGCGATGCCCAGGCGCTTCAGCGTCCGGATGATGCGGACGGCGATTTCGCCGCGATTGGCGATCAGGACTTTCTTGAACATCAGCCGGCCTCGCCATCCCAGACCAGCACGCGGATCGGCGTGGGATCAAACCCGTTGCAGGGATTGTTGATCTGCGGGCAATTGGAGATCACCAGCAGCACATCCATCTCGGCCTGCATCTCGACATAATCGCCGGGCGAGGAAATGCCGTCGACGATGGTCATCTCGCCGCTTGGGGAAATCGGCACATTCATGAAGAAATTGATGTTGGGCGGCACATCGCGCTTGCCCATGCCGTATTTCGCCACTTCGAGCACGAAATTGTCGCGGCAAGCATGCAGATATTTGGCGCCGTGACCGAAACGCACCGTGTTGCTCTCGCAGGAGCAGGCACCGGCCGAGGTGTCGTGACGCCCGCAGCTGTCTGCCGTCATGGTCAGCATCACCTTACCTTCGTTTGAGATGATCTTGGTGCCGGTGGTCACATAGGCCGCACCCTGTTCCCGCATCGTATCCTGGTTCGAATAGCGCTCGGAATAGTCTTCCGCATTGTAAAACAGCGTGTCGATCGCTTGCTGGCCGAAGCTGTCTTCAATACGCAGAACCTGACCCTTGCGAACAATGGTGGAAAACGGCGCTTCAGCGGGGATGTAATGATCCTGCACGGCGGTTTCGGGCATGCGGTCAGGGGAGGTGACGATAAACTTGCTCATATCAGGACCTCCTCAGATCACAGCCAATGCGTTGTTTTCGAAGCCGCGCACGGCTTCTGCGGTGGCGGTGCGGCAGAGATCGTCCGCAGCCGGTTCGGATGCCGCTATGCGCGTGATCGTCACCGGATTGGGCGCATAGACAGGGCTCGGATCGAGCGGATGCGGGCAATTGGAAAAGCCGACCAGCATGTCCATTTCGGCGCGAAGATCGATATAATCGCCGTCTTCCACCAGTTCCGGCTTCCAGACGAAGCGACCATCGTCATCGACTCGAACCGGCGCAAACAGCGCGAGTGCTGCGGGAATGTCGCGGCGGTCGAGACCGAGCTTCGTGGTCAGCTTGACGAGATTGTCACGCGTGTTGCGGATATCGGCGCCGTTTGCGCCGGCATATTTCCGCGCATTGGACGACGCGGTCGATCCGCCCATCAGGCAATCATGCGCTGCGCAGGAATCCTCGGTGATCGAAAACATCACCGTGCCCATATCCGAGAGAATGACGCGGCCTTTGCCGAGCCCCGTGGTCCATTGAACCTTCACGGTATCCGGCAGGTTCAGCCTCTCGCTCGGCTCGTCGGCCTTCCAGGCGACAAGCGTCACGGTCGAAAAGCCGTGATCGAGGCTCACGCGCAGG
This sequence comes from Rhizobium sp. SG_E_25_P2, assembly GCF_029892285.1. Taxonomy (GTDB): domain Bacteria; phylum Pseudomonadota; class Alphaproteobacteria; order Rhizobiales; family Rhizobiaceae; genus Rhizobium_E. The sequence continues at coordinate 211,972 of NZ_JARXVM010000009.1, read as the reverse complement.
ATCTCGTTTTTGCGGACCCGGGTCGCCCAATACCAGCCACCGGGAACGGTTTCCCGGTGCAGAACCTGATCGGCGGCAAGCTCAGGGGCCGGTTTGGCGCTCTTTCCGGGCAGGGCCTTGGGAGCAAATTCAAGCCCCTTGCGCTGATGCTCTTCATAGCGGGCGCGATTGGCGGCGATTTCTTCGGGCGAACGTCGGATATGCACCGTTCTTCTCCTTCAAATGTATCCGGGTCGTCCCGGCTAGAGACCTTTGGGCGCCGGGCCGTCCCGGTCTGGTCGGATGAGAGAGGCCTGGCCGGCGCGGCGCGGCGGCCAGATGGGAATGTCGCGGGTGATCGTCGCGCCGTAGCGCAGTTTTTCCTCCGGACGGTCGCGCGAACGCTCAAACGCGACGACGCGACTGGCGAGCGTGAAGGCTTCGCGCATGTCATGCGTGACCATGACCACCGTCATCGGGTTCTCGTGCCAGAGACGCTTCATCAGTACATGGATATCGGCGCGAATGCCGGGATCGAGCGCCCCGAATGGTTCGTCGAGGAGAAGCACTTTCGGCTTCATCAGCAGCGCCTGCGCCAGCGCCAATCGCTGCTGCATGCCGCCAGACAGCTGCGCCGGATATTTGTCCTCCGAGCGAGACAGTCCAACTTGCGCCAGCATTTCCCGCGCATCTTCAAGCGCCGCCTTGCGTTCGGCGCCAAACAGACGGGCAAGACGAGGGGAGCGGGTCAATTCCCGGCCAAGCAGCACATTGCCGAGCACGGTCAGATGCGGAAACACCGAATAACGCTGAAACACCACGCCGCGATCGGGTCCGGGTTCAGGCGGCAGGGGCGCGCCATCGATCAGGATTTGACCGCGCGTCGGCCGCTCCTGACCGAGCAGCATGCGCAGAAAGGTAGTCTTGCCGCAGCCGGAGGGACCGACGAGAGCCACGAAAGCGCGGTCTTCGATATCGATCGACACGCTTTCGAGCACGATCTGGTCGCCATATTCCTTCCAGACATTGTCGATTTTCAGCGCGCTCATGCCTGCTTCTCCAGTTCTGACCAGGGAAAGAGGCGGATGCGCAGCCGATCCAGCAGCCAGTCGGCGGCGACTGCGAGCAGCGTGATCCAGACGACATAGGGAAAGATCACGTCCATCGCGAGGTAGCGACGAACGAGGAAGATCCGGTAGCCGAGACCGGAATCGGCGGAAATCGCTTCGGCAGCGATCAGAAACAGCCAGGCCGGGCCGAGTTGCAGCCGAAGCGTGGTGATCAGGCGCGGCAAGATCTGCGGCAGCACCACACGCAGCCCGATCTGCCAGGACGAGCCGCCCAGCGTTTCAGCCTTGATGATCTGCTCGCGCGGCAGGTTGACAGCTGTCAAAGCGAGGTCGCGGATCATGATCGGCGCAACGCCGATGACGATCAGCGCGATCTTCGACGTCTCGCCAAGGCCCGCGATGATGAACAAAATCGGCAGCAAAGCCAAGGGCGGAGCCATCGACACCGTGGCCACGAAAGGCGACAGTGCCGAACGCATATAGGGCAGCATGCCGATCAACATGCCCAGGATAAGAGCGATCAGCGTGGCGATCCCGAGGCCCGAAACCAGTCGGATCAGGCTTGCCATTGTGTCGACCCAAAGCAGATAATCCCCGGTGCGGACATCCGCCGTAAACGCGAAACGATCGATCGCGGTGGCGAAACCTGTAAGTCCTGGCAGCAGCTTGTCATTGGGGTTTTCGGCGAGACGGGCCGCCGAACCGATCGCATAGGCGATGAGGACCAGCACGAAAGGCGCAAGCATCAGGGCCAGTCGCGCGCCTTTGCTGGGATGAGTGTTGATCCACCGCATCATGGGCTCCGATCGAACAGGGAAATACGGCGGGCTCGACGGCCCGCCGATGACGGGTGATCAGAGAGTTCCCTTTTCCGCCGCATCCATGAAGGTGTTGGTGAAGCGGAACTTGATGTTGCCCTTGTCGCCGAGCACGGAGCCGTCGGGCATTTCAATGCCGATGACGTCGGCGGACGGCGCGCCGCTGCCGAGCAGACCCTTTTCGAACAGGAAGTTCCGCACCAGATTCATCGTCTTCGGCAGATCGGGCGAAGCGGTGAACGCCACGGCGTCTGCGGGCTTGTCGAACAGTTTGGTCGCCGCCATCTGCGCCTCGAAGCCCTTGAGATCCGTGCCCGACGCCTTACCCATTTCCTCGCGCGCGGCTTTGCCTTCGGCGCTATCGGCAGTCATGACCGTCATCGTGTCATACCAGATGCCGACCAACGCCTTGCCGAAATCGGGATTGTCCTTCAGCACATCGGAATTGGCGACCATGAGATCCATGATCTCGCCGGGGATTTTGGAGCTGTCGAACACCGATTTGGCGGTCGGATCTTCGAGAATTGAAGCGACCAGTGGGTTCCAGGTCACGACAGCGGTCACATCCGCCGTCTTATAGGCCGCAACCATGTCGGCGTCCGACGTGTTGACGACCTTCACATCGCGTTCGGAGGAGCCGATGCTTTCGAGACCGCGCGCCAGAAGATAATGCGACACCGAGAATTCCACCAGATTGACATTCTGGCCCTTGATGTCCTCGAGCTTGTCCTTCCCCTTCAGAATGATCGCGTCATTGCCGTTGGAAAAGTCGCCGACGATCACGGCGGTCGTGTCGACGCCGCCGGCGGCGGGGATCGACAGGCCGTCCATATTGGTCAGCGTCACCGCATCAAAAGCGCCGGCGGTGTATTGATTCATTGATTCGACATAGTCGTTGAACTGGGTGACTTCGATCTTGATGCCGTATTTGTCCGCCCATTTCTGGACGATTCCATGATCCTTGGCGTAGCCCCAGGGCATCCAGCCGACATAGATCGACCAGGCGACCTTGAAGTCCTTCTTCGGCTCGGCCATCGCGCCGCTCAAACCGCCCCAGGTGATGAGAGCAGTCGCTGCGGCGGTTGCGAGTATTTTGCTGATTGTCTTCACGTGCATTCCCCTTCTTGTCTTGAAAGGGATCGGCATAGACCAACGCCGCCAATCCCTTGGCTAACGAGGTCTCCCGGGCTTTTGTCCCGCCGTGCACCCGGCGGGATGTCTCCCCCGCCGGTGGCTGCTCTCGGACCAGTCGCGCATTCTGCGCCGGAACCCTAGCGGCCAACTCATGTCTAACGATGCAAGCAGCGGGCCAGTTCAAAAGGCCCGCCAAAAGTCTGTCTTTATCGCCGCGCTTGGTCTTGTCCCGCGCCCACTTGCCTATGTCTTAGGCATTGAAGGCGCAAATGGCAGGCGTTTGCCTTGCTCAGCCCTGCGCCGTCTTCGCCTCACGCCCGAAGGTGGCGGCGGCTTCATCGGCATAACCCGGCATCTGGATCTCCCCGCGCGCAAGCCGCTCCTTGAGATAGGCGAAGGCCTTGATGGTCTGGGCATAGAGATGTTCGCCCGCCAGCAAAGCCGGACGCGGCGTCTCGCCCGCACGCACGAAACGGGGCAGGGGCTTCACCTCGGCGTGATAATCCAGGTTGAAAAACAGCGGAAACGAATAGCGCTCTTCTTTGACCTTGCGGACGCGATGCGAGGTGGCGACGAATTCGCCATTGGTCATCAGTTCCAGCATGTCGCCGATATTGACGGTATAGGCTCCGTCCAGAGGAGGCGAATCGATCCATTGGCCGGCTCCGTTCATCACCTCCAGGCCCGGCGCGGTCGATCGCAGCAAGGTGAAGCATTCGAAATCGGTATGGGCGCCGAAGCCCATGCGATCTTCGGCCTCCTCATTGAACGGATAGTGGATGAGACGCAGCTGGCTCGGCGGCTTGACGAGAAACCCGTCGAACACATCAGCCGGTTCGCCAAGCGCCATGGCGAAGCCGCGCATCAGCACCCGCCCAAAGGCGAATGTCGCATCGTAATAGTCCTTCACCGCCTCTGAAAAACCGGGGAAATCGGGCCATTGATTGGGTCCGAGCATGGGGTTCCCGGCGAGATAGTCCGGATCATCGGGCAGGTCGATGGAGAGATCGAAGGCTTCCTTCTTGTCTTTCGGGCCGGAGCCGAATCCCTCCTCGCCTTCCGGCACATAGCCACGATGATTGCGCGACTTGCCGATATAGGAGGCCATCTTGGTCTCCATCGGCTGCGCGAAAAAGCCTTTGGCGGCGGCGAGAACCCCGTCATAGAGATGCTGGGGAACATTGTGGCCGGTGACATAGAGAAAGCCCACATCGCGAGCCGCCGCGCCGAGCTCTTCGGCCACCTTGGCCTGACGCGCGGGATCGTCGCTAAAGAGACCGGATACGTCGACAACGGGAACGGCGTCGAATTCTGTCGGACTGCGCATGCGTGTTTCCTTTCTAGACGGAAGTTCCGGCGTTTGCCGATGAAAAGAGGGCGAAATCTGCGGGCGAAGCTTCTTCGGCGACGATCCGCCAACGAGACTCCGAGGCTGCCGCTCCGAATGCGAGCCTGTCCCGGACACGCTGCGGCGCAAGGTCTTGCCCTTCGCGGAAAGGCAGGCTGGATGCGGTGATGATCCAGGCCTCGCCCCGGATCTCGCCGATCGAGATGTCGCAATCGAGCAGCGGCCGGATGCTTTCAGCGCTCGCCGTCGTCAAAAGTTCTGCGAGCGTGTTATCCGAAGGAAGAGCCGAAGACCGATCGATCGCCACAGCGAACACATCGCCTGTTCGCACGAGAAAGCCGGCGCGTCCTCGCTCATCTTCGAATCTGACCGCGGCGGCAGGCGCCGGATCTTTTCCGTCCCGCGCCCAATATTCGACATAGGGGGCGTCGCGGCCGATCTCGATGGCGTGATCGCCATGGCCATGCAGCGCGCCGACATCGGGAGGAGGGGAGGCGGATTGAAAATCGAAGATGCGACGCCAGTGGTGATGCGTCCCGTCGAAATCGAACTGACCGGCAAAGCCTTCCTGACAGGCAAGCCAGGCCAGATGCTCCGACGTGCAGGCGTCCAGGCTATCCACACCGTCGAAATCCGGCCGTCCCGCCGGCTGCCGGAGATCGACGAAGAAAGACGGCCCCTGCACCCATGTGACAGCGGTGCGATCGTCCCGGCTGCCATCCGGCCAGGCGATCCAGCGCCGCCGCCACACGCCCGCCCATTCATCGATCGCCGCCATTGTCCGCTCCGAATTTGACCATCGTCATGATGGCCAGAGCGTGACCTTCCGCCTAGGCGGAATTCACTGATGGGGGCATAGACGCAGCCTATGCCACGGCAGGGGTCAGCGCACTCTGGATCAGACCGAGCAGGGCTTGCGCATCGGCGCTGACCTTGCCGCGGCGCACCGCCACATGAACGTCGTAGGACAACAGGCAATCACGCGGCAAAAGCGGCCAGAGCTTGCCTTCGACCTCCGATCGCTCGGCCACAGCAGTAGGCAAAAAACCGACCCCGATGCCGAGCTCCAGCAAACGTCGGGTCTCATATAGTGTCTCGGCGATCGCCAACACCGGCGATCCCAATCCATGCGCGCGCCGATAGGCCAGCAATTCCTCCGGCTCGTCGTCGCCGGTCAGCACAAAACCCTCGCCTGCATAGTCGTATGGTTCTCGGGGCGGCGTTCCGAACAGTGGATGGCCCGACCCGCAATAGAGTTGCTGGATTTCGCGCGTCAGCGGCGTATAGGCAAGGCTTGGAGAAGCCGCGCCGTCGCAGGTGACGCCGATATCCGCCTCGCCCTTTTCGAGCGCCGCCACGACAGCCCGCCAAGGCGCCACTTCGAGCCGGACCGCAGCGCCGGGACGGTTACGATGAAAGGCGGCGGTGGCCTGGTCGAGTTCGGGCGACACCAGATCCGAGATCATCAGCAACCGTACAGGAGGGCGATCGCGTCCCGCCGCCAGCGCAACATCATGCGGCATTCGCCGCACCTGGGAGAGCATGGTTTCACAGAGTTGATACAGCGCCCGTCCGGCCTCCGTCGGCTGAACGCCTTGGGCGCTGCGTTCGCACAAAGCCGTTCCGAACTGCTCTTCCAAACGCTTCAGCGAGGCGCTGACGCTGGGCTGCTGGCGGTTCAACGATCTCGCCGCCGCCGAAACGCCGCCGGTCCTGATGATCTCGTGAAACACGAAGAACAGGTTCCAATCTACAATCCGCGGGAAACGCGCGTCGTCCATCCGGTTCACCTGTCGATGCTTGTTCCTGTCCATCTCGACGCAGAGACGCAAACCGCGCGCCAGATCGCCAAGCCTTACATAACTCTCCGCTTCAGCCCTGAATTTTCCGCAAAGCCGCCGCGATTCGCGGACAATTCCGGCTCAACACCGCCACCTTCCCCGTCTCTTCTCAGGAAAAACAACGAAGGGACAACAGCCATGCACATCGCACTCGTCAACGCTCCGCATCCATCGATCGGCAGCCGAATTCCGGATGATCATCTGCCGCCGCTCGGCCTGCTCTCCATCGGCGGACCGCTGATCGATGCCGGCCATGATGTCAGACTGGTGGATGGCGATCTCAAAAACCTGACGGTCGACGCTCTCGTCGCCGAAACGCTCCGGCATGAGCCGGACGCGGTCCTGTTCGGTCATTCCGGCTCCACCTCCGGACATCCAGTCATCCGGCTCGCCGCGCAGCGGATCGTGGCGCTGAGACCCGAGATCACCATCGTCTATGGCGGCGTCTTCCCGACCTATCACTGGCGGGAAATCCTCACCGAAGAGCCCTATGTCTCGGCCATCGTGCGCGGCGAGGGCGAGGAGACGGCGCCGAAGCTGATCGCAGCGTTGGCCGAGGGCGCCGATCTCTCTGCGATTCCCGGCATCGCCTTTCGCGCAGGCGATCGTATCGTCTCCACGCGTCCCTCGGCGGCCATCGCCGATCTCGACGCCCACCGAATCGGCTGGGAATTGATCGACCATGCCGATTACAGCTATTGGGGCGGCAAACGCGCCGTGGTGGTGCAGTTTTCCCGCGGTTGCCCGCATTTGTGCAATTATTGCGGCCAGCGTGGCTTTTGGACCCGCTGGCGGCATCGCGACCCCGTCCTCTTCGCCAAGGAGATCGCCCGCCTGCATCGCGAGGAGGGCGTCGAAGTGTTCAACTTCGCCGACGAAAACCCGACCTCGTCGCGCAAGGCCTGGCAGTCCTTTCTTGAGGCGCTGATCGCGGAGAATGTGAAGGTGCTGCTGGTCGGATCCACCCGCGCCGACGATATCGTCCGCGACGCCGATATCCTGCATCTCTACAAGAAGGCCGGGGTCATCCGCTGGCTGCTCGGCATGGAGAACATCGACGAATCGACGCTTGATCTCATCAAGAAGGGTGGCTCCACGGCGAAGGACCGAAGGGCGATCGAACTGCTCCGGGCGCATGGGATCATTTCCATGGCCACCTGGGTTGCAGGCTTCAAGCAGGAACGCAACGCCGATCTCTGGCGGCTGTTCCGGGTGCTCTTGGCTTACGATCCGGACCAGATCCAGGCGCTCTATGTGACGCCGCATCGCTGGACGCCCTATTTCCGCATCGCCGCCGACCGCAAGGTGATCCAGCTCGATCAGCGCCGCTGGGACTACAAGCATCAGGTGCTGGAAGCCGGCCTTCCCTCCTGGCGGCTGACACTGTGGATGAAGACGATCGAAGTGATGATGCAGGCGCGGCCCAAGGCGCTCGCGCGCATCCTGTTTCACCCGGATAAAGATGTCCGCCATGCCATGCGCTGGTACACCAGGATGGGCCGGCGCGTGTGGTTCTTCGAATGGAAGAATTATCTGTTCCGCGACAAGCGCATCAAGGATGGTCCGCGGCTCGACGCCTTCTGGGGCGAGCCGCAGGATGCGGAAGAGGAATCCATGCTCCCGCCGCCGCGACCGGAGCGCGCCGCCCGGGAGCGACGCGCCGCAGCGGGTTGATTATTCTTCCTCGGCGACCGGCGCCTGGTCGCGCTGGCTGATGATCTCGCGCTTGCCGACATGGTTGGCGGCGCCCACCAGACCTTCCTTCTCCATCCGCTCCACCAGCGAGGCGGCGCGGTTATAGCCGATGCCGAGACGGCGCTGGATATAGGAGGTCGAGCATTTCTTGTCGCGCAACACCACCTTGACGGCCTTGTCGTAGAGATCGCCGTCATCGCCGCCCATATCGGTCTTGTCGAACACGGCCTGGTCCTGCTCGGCCTCGCCGTCATCCTCTTCGTCCGTCGTGACGGTGTCGAGATAATCGGGCTTGCCCTGGCATTTCAGGTGCGACACGACCTTCTCGACTTCCTCGTCGGAGACGAAGGGACCGTGCACGCGAACGATGCGGCCGCCGCCGGCCATATGCAGCATGTCGCCCTGACCGAGCAACTGTTCAGCGCCCTGTTCGCCGAGAATGGTGCGGCTGTCGATCTTCGACGTCACCTGGAAGGAGATGCGGGTCGGAAAGTTGGCCTTGATCGTGCCGGTGATCACGTCGACCGAGGGTCGCTGCGTCGCCATGATCAGATGGATGCCGGCGGCGCGAGCCATCTGGGCGAGGCGCTGGATCGCGCCTTCAATCTCCTTGCCGGCGACCATCATCAGGTCGGCCATTTCATCGACGATCACCACGATATAGGGCATGGGCGACAGGTCCATGTCGCGCGTCTCGTGGATCGCCTCGCCAGTGCCTTTCTCGAAGCCTGTTTGCACCGTGTGCGACACGGTCTCGCCGGTGGCGCGAGCCTGGGCGGCGCGGGCGTTGTAGCCGTCGATATTGCGCACGCCGAGGCGCGACATCTTCCTGTAACGCTCCTCCATCTCGCGCACCGCCCATTTCAGCGCCAGAACGGCCTTCTTGGGATCGGTCACGACAGGGGTGAGGAGATGCGGGATGCCGTCATAAACCGACAATTCCAGCATCTTGGGATCGACCATGATCAGGCGGCATTCTTCCGGCTTGAGCCGATAGATGAGCGACAGGATCATCGTGTTGATGGCGACCGATTTGCCAGAACCGGTGGTGCCGGCGACCAAAAGATGCGGCATCTTGGCGAGTTCGGCGATGACTGGCTCGCCGCCTATGGTCTTGCCGAGGCAAAGCGGCAGCTTAAAGCCGGTCTTGGAGAAATCCTGGCTATCGATCAGCTCGGAGAAATAGACCGTTTCACGCGTAGCGTTCGGCAGTTCGATGCCGATGACATTGCGGCCGGGCACCACGGCGACGCGGGCCGAGAGCGCCGACATCGAGCGGGCGATATCATCAGCCAAACCGATGACGCGCGAGGATTTGACCCCAGGAGCGGGTTCGAATTCATAGAGCGTGACCACAGGGCCGGGGCGGACATGGATGATCTCGCCGCGAATGCCGAAATCTTCCAGCACGCTTTCCAGAAGCCCGGCATTGCGCTCGAGCTGCTCCTGCGACATCACGAAACCCTGCTGTTCCGGCGGATCCTGCAGCAATTCGCGCGGCGGGAACTCGTAGGACCCATCGGCGGCGCGGCTGAAGCCGATCGCCTCGATCGAGAAGGGCATGGCGACCGGAATGCCGCCGGAAGGACGCACCGGACTCAGCGCCTTTTGCGGCATAGCCGGGCGCTGCGGGGCTGGCGGCTCGATCATATCCTCGACGATCACGGGAGCGGGGACGATGGCGACAGGAGCCGGAGAAATTGCCTGCGCAGCTACGATCGGCGCTTGGACAGGGCTAGGCGCAACAGCAGACGCAGCCGAACGCGCACCGCGCGCCCAGGGGAAGGCCATCTTGGGAACAGCCTCAGCGGCCGGAGCCTCGACCGGCTTCAGAGCAAGGCCGGAAGCGGCGAGCGGATCGACGGCGGCCTGCAGCGCAGACAAAGCGACGCTCGCCGGCGCGCCATTTGCCGGCCGCATCGACAGAGCCGGCTGCATCGGTGCAACCCGCACTTCCGGCGCGGTAGCCTGCTGGGCGGCTGGCTCGATCCTGAGCGGCTGGCGCTGAACTGGCGCGTGAACAGGTTTGGCGATCGGCCGGAGTTCGGCATAAATCACCGGCGGCGGCGCGAGCGTGTCCTCTTCCTGCTCCAACGCTTCCCAGAATGCGAAATCGGAAAGATGCGACATCGCCGTCAGCGGGCCGGATGCGAAGACTGGGGACGGCGCCGACTGAGCGGGCTCGACAGGCGTAATCTTGAGCGGCGTCGCGGTCGGGCGGATCTCGATCTTGGGCTCGGCGCCATAAGTCGGCGCATCCATACGCCCGGTCAGCAGCATGGCGGTCTGGAATTCAGCGTCTCCGCTCTGTTCGGCGGAGGTCAGTTTGATGGTGGGCGCCACGGGAGCGCGCAGGACCGGCGCCGGTTTTGGAGCGGGAGCGGGTGTGGGAACGACAGGAGCATCAATCGCTTGCGCCGCAGCCTGGGCTTGCCGCTCAGCCGCAGCAGCGCGGGCGGCGCGGATCTGCGGCGCGAGCAGGGGCGGGCGCGACGGCTGCGCGGCAGGCGCAGGCGTCTTGGCCACGACAGGAGGCGCCGGCTGAATCTCAGTCTGAACCGGTTCAGGCAGCACGCGCGGTGCGGCGGGCGCAACTACGCCGCCGGCGGAAGATTCGATCGCCTTGGCGGCTTCGGCGTCGAGCGAACCGGCATCGGCGGTCAGGAACACGCGCTCGGGCGTGCGGGTGAAGCGGACATTGGGGGCCAGGAAGAAATGATTCTCCCAGTCGGTCGCCCCCTCGCTCTGCCGCATCTTGCTGGCCATTTCGCGAAGTTTCTCAAGACTGCCGGCGCCGGAGGTGGAAGATTGCAGGCCGTCCGGCGCGGCTCCCTGCTCAAGATCAGCGATTTGGGCAGGGGTAAGATTGGTTCTCGGCAGACGCATGAACTTCGATCACTCATTGAAGGAATTTGAACACCATCATTGATAAGAAATGAAGGTTAAAATTCCATTTCGGAGGCCGGCCCCAAACGTCCCGGCACGGGACGCCAGGAAATCTGGGACCCCTTGGAAATCCCGGTGGCGGAGGATCACCCAAGAAACGAAAATCACTTTAAATACATGAATTCGTTTAATTATTTCTTGGAACAGCAAATATGCGTCAGATGAAAAAGAATCCTGGAGGCGTTCACCGCAGGTTTTGCCCCAGCGCCCTGTCTCGGAGTGTAATGGTTAACGCACAAACGTGGAAAGGGCGGTCTTTTCAAGGGCGATCAGCCGTGCAATCGGTCCATGTTGCTCGGCGACCCTGGTTTTCAGCACAGCGAGGGGTTGCGGCTCGTCCTTCACGAATTCAATGAACATCATATTGAGGTTGTTGAACAGGACTTCGCCAACCGCCCGGGCCGAAACGGATGGGCGGACGAGACGGCGCGCCTGCAGCGTCTCGATCAACCGCACCATCTGTGCAGAAAGGCGCTGATCGAGTTCGGTATAGGCTTTGGACAGCGGCGTATCGGGCTGCTGGATGGAGATCGCCATCGCCGCGCGCCACATTTCCTTGGAGAGATAGTAGAGCGAATGGTCGTAATACTGGTCGACCAGGCGATGCACCGCCTCTTCCACATCGAGAGGAGGATCGGCGACGATGGCCTCTCCGGCGTCCAGCACCTCCGTCACCTCCATATTGACGGTGGCCATGAGGATATCGCCTTTGTTTTCGTAATAATTATAGAGCGTGCCGACAGAGACGTCGGCCAGCTCGGCGATATGCTCCATACGGGCGTGGTCAAACCCCTGTTCACGAAACAGCTGCGTCGCCGCTTCGAGGATCCGCCGCTCTTTGTCGGCTTTCTTCCTCGCCCTCAGACTGGTCATCCTTCCTCCCCGCGCCGTTTTCTGAACCGGTTCATTTTCTATGTTGACTTAAAAAATGAATTCGTTCAATTTTTTTCTCAAGGCGCCGGAACGAGCGCCAAACTGATCGAAATCATTCGCTCAACCAGAGGGAAAATCATGAGAAGAACATTCACGGGCGCCCGCGCCCGCCGCCTTTTGTTGTCTACCACAGTCGTCGCTCTCGGCCTGTCCACGTCGGCCCGGGCGCAGGAAGAACTCAATGCGCTGGTCTGGTGCGACCATACCGATCCGGCGCTGATCGAGCCGTTCGAAAAGGCCAATGACGTCAAGGTCAATCTCAAGGAATATGAAGGCACCGGCGCGGGCCTTTCTATCGTCGAACAATCACAGCCCGGCGATTGGGACGTGTTCGTGGTCGACGGCGTCGATGTTCCGCGCGTGGCGGGGCAGGGCCTGCTCGCCGAATTGCCGCAGGACAAGCTGCCGCTCGGCGACATCTTCCCCGAAGTCCGCATGGACGAGAACAATGGCAAGGACGGCAAGATCTACGCCGTCACCGAAAAATTCGGCTACAACACCATTTCCTACGACAAGACCAAGGTCGACCCGGCCGACATGGAGGATCTCTCCAAACTCTGGTCGGAGAAATACAAGGGCCGCATCGCGGTCTATGATTACTACCTGCCCCTGATCGGCATCACCGCCATCGAAATGGGCAAGAAGACCGCCGGCCTCACCGAAGCCGATCTGCCAGCGATCAAGGATCGGCTGATCGCGCTCAAGAAAAACGCCCGCCAGGTCTCCGACGTCGTCTCCTCGCAGACCGCGCTGGTGTCGGGCGAAGTCGACATCATCCTCGGCGGCGGCGAATGGGTGACGGCTGGCCTGACGGCGGAAAAGCCCAATCTCGACTGGACCGTTCCCAAGCAGGGCGCAGTGCGCTGGTCGCAGTCAATCGGCGTCTTCAAGGATTCGACCAAGCAGGATCTGGCGCTGAAATTCGTGCAGTATATCCTGAGCCCAGAGGGTCAGGCGCGGCTCGCCACCTCGTCCTGCTATTGGGCGATGCCGGCCAACCAGAAGGCCGGCGCGATTCTCAACGACCAGCAGAAATCCGCGCTGCGCTGGGACAAGCAGGCCGGCTATCTCAAGAACAGCCAGCTCTATCCGGTCGTCGACGCCGATCTCGACGGCAAGATGCAGGATATCTGGACGGAAATGCTGCAGAACTGACGTTTCGGCGTTTTCCTTCATCGTTCGCGCCGGTTCCGGCGCGGACGATCGATCCCTGTGCGAACGCCTCCCAAAGAGTGACATCCCATGTCATCCACCGCATTCGAGCGCGCCGAACGCCGACGAGGCTGGGCCTTCACCCTGCCCGCGCTCGGCTTCACCGCGCTGTTCTTCGTGATCCCCTTCCTGTTCATGGCGGTGATCAGTCTCTGGACCCGACAGGGCCGGGAGATCGGCCCGCCCTGGACAGGCGTCAATTACATGGCCTTCCTCACCAAGGAGCCGATGTACAAGGCGCTGTTCGTGTCGCTGGAAATTACGGCGACAGTGACGATCATCTCGATCCTCATTGCCTATCCGCTCGCCTTCATCATCGCCGAAATCGTGCCGGCGCGCTTTCGCCGCCTCGCGCTCATTCTCGCGGTGCTGCCCTTCTGGACCTCCTATGTGGTCCGCTCCTATTCCTGGCTTCTGGTTCTCTCCAAGGTCGGCGTGGTCAATGAGACGCTGATGACGCTCGGCCTGGTGTCCGAACCGCTGCAACTCTCGGCCAACAGGGCCGGCACGGTGATCGGCTTCGTGCATTTCTTCGTGATGCTGCTGACGCTGACGATCTACGCAAATCTCATCCAGCTTTCGCCGAACTACCGCCGCGCCGCAGCCGATCTCGGCGCCAACGCGTTCCAGACCTTCTGGCATGTGATCCTGCCGCTGACGCTGCCGGGCGTCATGGTCGGCGCCTTCCTGACTTTCGTGCTCTGCATCGGCGATTACATCACGCCGCAGATCCTTGGCGGCAACAATGAGTTGACGCTGCCGCAGATCATCATGATGCAGCTCGGACGCCGGGCGGATTTCCCGCTCGCGGCCGCGCTCTCGATCGTGCTGATGGCTGTCGTGGTCGTCGCCTATCTCGCCGCCGCCCGCTGGCTGAAGATGGAGAGAAACTGATGCGCCGCCTCACGCTTCTGATCTCCGCGCTTTATATGGCCTCCGTCTACATCTTCATCTTCCTGCCCGTGGCGGTGCTGGTGATCTTCTCCTTCCAGGATGGCTCCCTGCCGGTGCCGCCGCTGCACGGTCTGACGCTGCGCTGGTATGGAGAGGCGCTGAGCGATCGCGGCCTGATGGATGCACTGTTCAATTCGCTGATCGTCGCGGTCGTCTCCTCGCTCATCTCCTGTTTTCTCGGCTTTCTCGCCGCTTACGGCCTCGCCCGGCATACGCTGCCCGGATCAGCGCTGATGCGCGGCCTGCTTGCCGCGCCGATGTCGGTGTCGACGCTGATCATTGGTCTCGGGCTCTTGGCGCTGTTCAACCGCTTGGGCGTGCCGCTGTCGCTGTTCACCATCGGCGTCGGCCATGTCGTCATCAACATGCCGCTCTGTTTTGCGATCATCTACGCCTCGATGGGTGGCCATCAGGTCAATATCGAACGCGCCGCCCGCGATCTCGGCGCCAGGGAATGGCAGGTGGTGGCGCTGGTGACGGCGCCGATGCTCGCGCCGTCTATTCTCGCGAGCTTCTTCCTGTCGGTCACCTTCAGCTGGGATGAATTCATCATCGCCTTCCTGCTCTCGCGTTTCGACGTCACGCTTCCCGTCGAAATCTGGAGCATGCTGCGCTCCGGCCTCAATCCCAAGACCAACGCCATCGGCAGCCTCGTCTTCCTCGTGTCGATCGCGCTGTTGTTCCTCGCCGAATTCACGGTGTTCAGAAAAGCAAGGACCCGCCCATGACCGCCGATCTGTCGATCCGCAACGCCACCCGCGTCTTCGGCCAGTTCACTGCGCTGGACCATGTGTCGCTGGAAATCGAGGCGGGCGAATTCATTGTTCTGCTCGGCCCCTCCGGCTGCGGCAAGACCACGCTTCTCTCCATTCTCGGCGGTTTTCTCGAACCGAGCGAAGGCGAAATCCATATCGGCGGCTGCAACATGACGCATGTGTCGCCCGCCAAGCGGCCAACCACCACCGTCTTCCAGGACTACGCGCTTTTTCCGCATATGTCGCTCGTCGCCAATGTCGGTTTCGGACTGCGCATGCGGGGACAAGACCGGATGAGCCGCGATGCCAAGGCGCTTGAATTCCTCGATCTCGTCGGCTTGAAATCCTCCGCCGGCAAGAAGCCGCACGAACTGTCCGGCGGCCAGCGCCAGCGCGTGGCGCTCGCCCGCGCGCTCGCCGTCGATCCCGATGTGATGCTGCTCGACGAGCCGCTCGGCGCGCTCGACCTCAAGCTTCGCCGGCAGATGCAGGACGAATTGAAGGCGATCCAGAAACGCGTCGGCACGACTTTCGTGCATGTGACCCATGACCAGGAAGAAGCCATGGCGATAGCGGACCGGATCGTGGTGATGAACAAGGGCCGGATCGAGGATTTCGGCGCGCCCTCGCGCATCTATCGCAAGCCCCGGTCGCTTTTCGCCGCCGGTTTCATGGGCGAGGCCAATATTCTCAATGGACGCATTTCGGGTCTCGATGGCGTGGAGATGGTCGTCGAAACTGCACTGGGACACCATGTTCTGCCGCGCGACGCTTTCACATCAGGCGCGCCCGAAGCGGGGCAATCGGTATCGCTTGTCATCCGGCCCGAACATTTCCGTGGAGAAGGGCAGGGCCCGCTCGTTGAGTTCGGCGAGGCGTTGGTCGAAGATGCGGCCTTCTTTGGAACGCATCAGCGCTGCCATTTGCGCTCTATGCGTTCCGCCGATACGGTGATCACCGCGCATCTGCCGCAATCGGCGGAGCCAAAACGCGGCGATCGACTGACGCTTTCGGCGCATGCCGACACCATCGCCGTTCTTCCCGCCGCATGAGGTCCATATGAAAAGAGTGAAGCCCGAAGACTGGTACGCCACCCGCAGGCTCGCCGACGGCGTCACGGCGATTTCCGAACCGTTCATCCAGGAATTCTACCGCTGCAACATCTGGCATGTGCGCGGACGAGATCGCGACATGCTGGTCGATAGCGGCATGGGCGTGGTGTCGCTGAGGGAATGGGTGCCGCTGGTGAGTGAACGCGACCTGATCGCAGTGGCCAGCCATACCCATTTCGATCACATCGGCTGCCATCACGAATTCGAATGCAAGGCTGTTCACGCCGCAGAGGCTGATCTGCTCGCGCATCCGACGCGGGAAAACACGCTTGCCGATCCCTATGTGACCGACGAGATATTCGACGCTTTGCCCCCCGAGCCCTATTGCTCGAAATGCTACGGGGTCAAAGCCGCGCCAGCGACGCGCATTCTCGAAGACGGCGACGTCATCGATCTCGGCGATCGCCATTTCGAGGTGATTCATACGCCCGGCCATTCCCCGGGCGGGATCGCGCTTTATGAGAAAGCCACGGAAATGCTGCTCTCGGGCGACATTGTCTATGACGGCCCGTTGATCGAGGACACCTATCACGCCAATCCCGACCACTATGTCGCCTCGATGAAACGGCTCCATGATCTGCCGGTGCGGCTGGTGCATGGCGGACATTTTCCGAGTTTCGACGGCGCGCGGCTCAAGCACCTCATCCGCGAATGGCTTGATGGAAAGGGCCTGAAGCCCTGATCCCACGACGCCGCCGCAGCGTAAAAGCAACAATGCGCAGCCGCGCGGCGGAGAAGAACGTCCATGAACAGGAAAATCGCCGTGATCGGCGCCGGCCTTGCCGGCCTCACCCTTGCCCGCCAACTTCAGGGGCTTGCCGATGTCACGGTCTTTGAAAAGAGCAGGGGGCTCGGCGGTCGCATGGCGGAACGGCGCCGGGGCGATTTCCGCTTCGATCATGGAGCGCAGTATTTCACGGCGCGCGATCCGGCTTTTCAGGATCTAGTCGCAACGCTTGCTGTCACGGGAGGAGTGGCGATCTGGCGGGACGACATTGATGACCGCAGACCCGGAGCGCCCCAGACGACAGAGGCGCGTTTCGTCGGCGCGCCAGGTATGAATGGTTTTGCACGCGCCCTGAGCCAGGATCTTGATATCCGGCTCGACATGGATATCGCGCGTCTCGAACGGGACGATGGCGGCTGGCGGCTGATTGACAACAAGAATGGAACGCCCGGCCGGTTCGACTGGGTAATCTCAACAGCGCCCGCACCACAAACGGCGCGGCTCATGCCGAGCCAATTCGGGCATGACGATGCGCTTTCAAAGGTCCGCATGAGTGGTTGCTTCACCCTGATGATCGGCCTTGAGCACGCTCCCGATTTCAGCGCCTCAGCGATCCGCGCTCATCATCCGGTGGTCGGATGGATCGCGCTCAACAGCGCAAAGCCCGGCCGCGAAGGACCGCCCTGCCTCGTCATTCACAGCCGCAATGATTGGGCCGACGCCCATATCGAGGAAGACCGCGACTGGATCGCGCGAGAACTCATCGCGGGCGTCGCGGACCTGACTGGCCATGATTTTTCCGACGCCCCGCATCGCGATCTGCATCGCTGGCGCTACGCCAATGTCGAAACGCCGCTGGGCGCGCCGTTTCTGATGGATGCTGAACTGGGGCTTGCCGCCGCTGGCGACTGGTGCCTGGGCGGAAGGGTGGAATGCGCCTTCCAGAGCGCGCAGCAACTATCCTGGGCGATTGCCGAAAAGCTGAAGGAGACCTGACCATGTATGGCGAAAAACGGCTCACACAGGCGCTCACCTATAGCGGCGGCATTCCGTTTGCCGGCCTGGCTTTTATGGCCGGTCTCGGAATCGAAAAAGACTGGGCGATCAACGCCTTTCTCGCCTATGGCGCTGTCATCGCAGGCTTCATGGGGGGAACCGTGTGGTCGCAGGCGCAAGCCGGAGGCGCCGACACCCGAACGCTGCTCGTTATGAGCAATATCGCCACGCTCACTGCCTGGGCGGCGCTGATTACGCCAGGCCTTCTCGGCTTCGGGCTGGCGTTGCAGGCTGCAGCCTTCCTGACCATGCTCGGTCTCGATTGGAGGATCCACCGGGCTCAGGCGCAACCCGATTGGTATTTTGCGCTCCGGTGCAACATCAGCGCCATCGTGCTCGCCTTTTATGCCCTGCTCGCGCTGACGGCGTAAACAGAACCGGCCGCCCAAAGGCGGCCGGCTTGAGACTTCGGTCTTGGCGCTCAGCGCGCCTTGCGCTGCCGGTCGGCGGGCTCGATCAGCTTGTTGAAGTAAAGCGCGATCAGCGTACAGAGCGCGCCCGACAGCAGATAATAGCCGACGAATTCCAATCCATAATTGGCGGCGAGGCTGAGCGCGACGAGCGGCGCAAAGCCGGCGCCCACCAGCCAGGCGAGATCCGAGGTGAAGGCAGCGCCCGTGTAGCGATAGCCGCGCGTGAAGCGCGACGAGACAGATCCCGTCGACTGGCCGAAGGACAGGCCGAGCACGCCGAAACCGATGATGACGAAGGCGTCATGGCCAGCCGAACCGCTGCCCAGCAGCTTCGGTCCGAGGAACGAGAAGGCTGCGATGATCACGGCGGCAATGCCCAACTGGCTGCGGCGGCCGATCTGGTCGGCCAGCAAGCCCGAAGCCACCACCATCAGCACGCCGACAAAGGCGCCAATGACCTGGACCCAGAGGAAGTCGGAAATCGCCTGATCGCCATAGAGGTTCATCCAGCTGAGCGGAAAGATCGTCACCAGATGGAACATGGCGAAGCTCGCGAGCGGCACGAAGGCGCCGATCAGGATGTCGCGGCCATGCAGGCGAAGCACATCCTTGATAGGCGCGGCGCTCAACTCGTTTTCTTCGAGCAGGTCACCGAATTCCGGCGTCATCACGATGCGCAGGCGGACAAACAACGCCACGACATTGATGGCGAAGGCCACGAAGAACGGATAGCGCCATCCCCAGCTGAGGAAGTCCGCGTCGCCGAGATTGGCGACGAAATAGCCGAACAACGCGCTCGCCAGCGCAAAGCCGATCGGCGCGCCGAGCTGCGGGATCATGGCGTACCAGCCGCGCTTGTTCTCAGGCGCATTGAGCGCGAGCAGCGAGGCAAGGCCATCCCAAGCGCCGCCGAGCGCGAAACCCTGGCCCAGACGAAACAGCGCCAGAAGATAGATTGATGCAACGCCGATCGATTCATAGCCGGGAAGAAAGGCGATTGCGGCGGTAGAGCCGCCGAGAATGAATAGCGCGATGGTCAGCTTGGTGCCGCGCCCATAGCGGCGATCGATCGCCTGGAAGATCACAGACCCCACTGGACGGGCAATGAAGGCCAGCGAAAAGATCGCAAAGGAGTAGAGCGTTCCGGTCAGCCGGTCGGGCGCGAACGGAAAGAACACCTGCGGGAAGACCAGCACAGAAGCCAGGCCATAGACAAAGAAATCAAAAAACTCGGACATACGCCCAAGCACGACGCCGAGCGCAATGCTGCCGGGCGACACCGGCTTGTCGTCATGGATGAGTCGGGCGTCGCGTTCGAGCGCCGATGACGAGGGGCCGTCATATTGCGATGCTGTGTTCATTCTTCTCTCCTCCTACGCTCCTGTGACAAAGCGTCCCGAGATGATCATGATCAAGTTCACCGCGATATCAAGGCCCGAAAGTCCAAAAAGTTCACTTAGAATTGCATTAGAGGGCAAAAAGATGCACAGTCTACGGGTTGGCTATCCCACGGGAATAACGATGGTTTTCCCGTGCTTCTTGACGATTGTCATCAGGGTTTCAAAAATACAGCTTTCGCCCTTCGATTAAGGCCAGCTCGCGCAATGTTAGAATTTTGCAGTTTGCGGCAGCGCGATATTTCTTCCGCAATGCGACAAGACACCGCATTTTGTTAACGCCTGGTGTGGTTTAGGCGCGGCTTGATATAAATCAAAGAGGTTCGAGTGACGTGCAAAAACTGCTGAAGTTTTCCTGTCATCTCCTTGGTCTGGCAATGCTTCTCGCTTTGGCAGGATGCGACATGGTCGTCATGTCTCCCTCGGGCGACATTGCCATGCAGCAGCGGGATCTGATCCTGGTGTCGACCGGGTTGATGCTTCTGATCATCATTCCGGTGATCATTCTGACGCTCTATTTCGCCTGGCATTATCGCCGGAGCAACGACAAGGCCGTCTACGCCCCGGAATGGCACCATTCTATGCGGCTCGAAGTCGTGATCTGGGCCGCGCCGCTGATGATCATCATCGCGCTCGGCGCCATCACCTGGATTTCGACCCACAAGCTCGACCCCTATCGTCCGCTGGACCGGATCGACGCCAACCGCCCCGTGCCGGCAGACATCAAGCCGCTCGAGGTGCAGGTTGTCGCGCTCGACTGGAAATGGCTGTTCTTCTATCCGGAGCAGGGCGTCGCCACTGTGAACGAGCTGGCAGCGCCGATCGATCGGCCAATCAGCTTTACCATCACCGGCACATCGGTGATGAACTCGTTCTACATCCCCGCGCTCGCAGGCCAGATCTATGCGATGCCGGGCATGCAGACCAAGCTGCACGCCGTCATCAACAAGGAAGGCGTGTTCGAAGGCTTCTCCGCCAATTACTCCGGCTCGGGCTTTTCGCATATGCGCTTCAAGTTCCACGCGCTCGGCCATGACGGCTTCGACCAATGGGTCGCCACCGTCAAGTCACGCGGAACCATGTTGAACATGGATTCCTACTTCAAGCTCGAAAAGCCCAGCGAAAAAGTTCCCGCGACCTACTATAGCGGCTATCAACCTGATCTCTTCCACCGAATCGTCAATCTCTGCACCGCGCCCGGCTCGGTCTGCGTCGACGAAGTCATGCATATCGACCGCATGGGCGGCGGCGGCAAGGAGCCGGAAGTCTCGCGCGATCAGCTGCGTTACGACAACCGCTATACGGACTATTACGAAAAGTTCCATTTCACCCAGGGACCCCACAAGGACGCCGAGGCGCTGAACGGACTGAGCCCGACCTTCCCCGCCACCGGCAAACCGGCCAAGTCGCATGAGGCTCCGGAGGGAACGGAAACCGGCGCGCCCGAGCAGGCGCCCGCCGAAGCAGCGCCCAGCCAGGGCGCGCATGACGGGGCCCAGCCGCAAAGCAACGATCCTGCGCCCGCGCAGATCAATCCTTGAACTGGCGTCTCAGCGCCCCATTCGATGAACGGACGAGACATCCATGTTTTCCGATCCTGAATTCCTGAAACTCATTTTCGGCCGGCTGACGCTGGACGCGATCCCGTATCACGAGCCGATCCTTGTCATGACCTTCGCCGGCGTCGCCGTCGGCGGTCTGGGCATGCTCGCTCTCCTGACCTACTTCAAGCTCTGGGGCGTGCTGTGGCGCAACTGGCTGACCTCTGTCGATCACAAGAAGATCGGCATCATGTATGTTATCCTGGCGCTCGTCATGCTGCTGCGCGGCTTTGCCGACGCTCTGATGATGCGCGGCCAGCAGGCCATCGCCTTCAACGGCAATGAAGGCTTCCTGCCGCCGCATCACTATGACCAGGTCTTCACCGCCCATGGCGTGATCATGATCTTCTTCATGGCCATGCCCTTTGTGACGGGTCTGATGAACCTCGTCGTGCCCTTGCAGATCGGCGCGCGCGACGTCTCCTTCCCCTTCCTCAACAACTTCTCCTTCTGGATGACGGCCGCAGGCGCCGCAATCATCATGATCTCGCTGTTCGTGGGAGAGTTTGCGCGCACCGGCTGGCTAGCCTATCCGCCACTGTCGGGAGCCGATTACAGCCCCGGCGTGGGTGTTGACTATTATATCTGGGGCCTGCAGGTGGCGGGCGTGGGCACGACGCTGTCCGGCATCAACCTGATCGCCACCATCGTCAAGATGCGCGCGCCTGGCATGACCATGATGAAGATGCCTGTCTTCACCTGGACCTCGCTCTGCACCAACATCCTGATCGTCGCGACCTTCCCGATCCTGACGGCCACCCTCGCGCTCCTGTCGCTCGACCGTTACGTTGGCACGAATTTCTTCACCAACGACCTCGGCGGCAACCCGATGATGTATGTCAACCTCATCTGGATCTGGGGTCACCCGGAAGTCTACATCCTGATCCTGCCGGCCTTCGGCATCTTCTCGGAAGTCGTCTCGACCTTCTCGGGCAAGCGCCTGTTCGGCTACGCCTCGATGGTCTACGCCACCGTCGTCATCACCATCCTCAGCTATCTCGTCTGGCTGCATCACTTCTTCACCATGGGCGCCGGCGCGAGCGTGAACTCGTTCTTCGGCATCACCACGATGATCATTTCGATCCCGACGGGCGCGAAGATATTCAACTGGCTGTTCACCATGTATCGCGGCCGGATTCGCTTCGAAGTGCCGATGTATTGGACGCTCGGCTTCATGGTGACCTTCGTCATTGGCGGCATGACCGGCGTTCTGCTCGCCGTTCCTCCGGCCGATTTCGTGCTGCACAACTCGCTGTTCCTGATCGCCCACTTCCATAACGTGATCATCGGCGGCGTCGTATTCGGCCTGCTCGCCGGCGTGAACTTCTGGTTCCCCAAGGCTTTCGGCTTCAAGCTCGATCCGTTCTGGGGCAAACTGTCTTTCTGGTTCTGGCTCATCGGCTTCTACTTCGCCTTCATGCCGCTCTATGTGCTCGGCCTGATGGGCGTCACCCGCCGCCTCAGCCAGTTCGAGGATCCGTCACTGCAGATCTGGTTTGTCATCGCCGCCTTTGGCGCGGTGCTGATCGCCGCCGGCATCGGCTGTTTCGTGATCCAGATCGTCGTCTCCTTCTTCAAGCGCGAAGAACTGCGCGACGTGACGGGCGATCCCTGGAATGGCCGCACGCTGGAATGGTCGACCTCGTCGCCGCCGCCGGACTACAACTTCGCCTTCACGCCGGTCGTGCATGACAGCGACGCCTGGTATGACATGAAGAGCCGCGGCTACAGCCGTCCGCTGGAAGGCTTCAAGCCGATCCATATGCCGAAGAACACCGGCACGGGCGTCATTCTCGGCGGTTTGAGCGTCGTCCTCGCCTTCGCCCTGATCTGGTACATCTGGTGGCTCGCGGCCGTGTCTTTCGTCGCCATCCTCGCGGTGTCGATCGGCCACACCTTCAACTACAAGCGCGATTACTACATCCCCGCCGATGAAGTGATCGACACCGAAGCCAAGCGCACCGCGCTGCTGGCCGCCAAGGGGTAATCATGAGCGCGCACACTCAAGCCTCCACCGATAAGCCGCAGTTCTACCTGACGGAAGAGCATCATCCGGAGAACAGCACCAATCTGGGCTTCTGGCTCTACCTGATGAGCGACTGCCTCATCTTCGCGATCCTCTTCGCGACCTATGCCGTGCTCGGCCGCAATTACGCGGCCGGCCCTTCGCCGGCGGATCTCTTCGACCTGCCGCTGGTGGCGATCAACACCGCCATGCTGCTGTTCTCCTCCATCACCTATGGCTTCGCCATGCTCCGGATGGAAAAGGGCGACAAGAGCGGCACGCTGCTCTGGCTCGGCATAACCGGCCTGTTCGGCGCGGCCTTCCTCGGTCTTGAGCTCTATGAGTTCAACCATCTGATCCACGAAGGCGCCGGCCCGCAGCGCAGCGCCTTCCTGTCGGCCTTCTTCACTCTGGTCGGCACCCACGGCCTTCACGTGACATTCGGCATCATCTGGCTGATCACGCTGATGGTGCAAGTGTCGATGCATGGCCTGATCCATGAGAACAAGCGTCGCCTGATGTGCCTGTCGATGTTCTGGCACTTCCTCGACGTCGTCTGGATCGGCGTCTTCTCCCTCGTTTACCTGATCGGAGTTATCGGATGAGCGCGCATTCTCACGGACCTGAGGACGCCATGGAAGCCCATCACGCCCATAGCCATGGGCACGAGGCCTCGCATGGCACGTTCAAGAGTTACATGACGGGCTTCGTCCTGTCGGTCATCCTGACGGCGATCCCCTTCTACGTGGTCATGGCCGATGTCTTCGGCGACAACAAGCTCGCCGCCGGCCTCGTGATCATGGGCTTCGCCGTCGTGCAGATCGTTGTCCACATGATCTACTTCCTGCACATGAACCTGAAGTCGGAAGGCGGCTGGACCTTTATGGCGCTTGTTTTCACCCTGCTTCTGGTGGTGATCGCGCTGACCGGCTCGCTCTGGGTCATGCATCACCTCAACACCAACATGATGCCGATGTCGCCGGACATGATGCGCAACGTGCCGTAACCGGACCGCGACATCAGGCGTACAAGCCTCTTCAAAGCCGCGGCTCACCCATGACGCCGCGGCTTTTAGTTTGGAGAATCAACATGACCAAGCGCATCCTGCTTCTCGGCCTGCTGGCTCTGGCCTTCCTGACCTTTGTCGGCCTCGGCGTCTGGCAGATCGAGCGGCTGCAATGGAAACAGGATCTCATCGCCCGGGTTGACGCCCGCATCCATGCAGAGCCCGCCGCTCCGCCGTCCTCAGCCACGGCGGACGATGAATATCGCCGGATTGTTCTGAGGGGAACCTATATCACCGGCGGCGATACGTTGACCCAGGCCGTGACGACACGCGGCCCCGGCTTCTGGGTGCTGACCCCCTTCAAGACAGAGGACGGCCGCAGTTTCCTCGTCAACCGCGGCTTCATTCCGCAGGATATGAAGGACCCATCGGCCTATGCCGCTCCCGCAAGCCGTGTCGCGATCACCGGCCTGCTGCGGCTGAGCGAGCCCAAAGGCGGCTTCCTGCGCGAAAACGATCCGGCAGCAGGTCGCTGGTTTTCTCGCGACATCCCGGAAATCGCCAAAGCCAGGGGCTTGGCTTCAGTCGCTCCCTACTTCATTGACGTCGAAGCCTTGGGATCAGCCAACGCCTATCCCGTCGGCGGACTGACCGTGGTCGCCTTCACCAATCACCATCTGCAATACGCACTGACATGGTTCGCTATGGCGGCCTTGACCATCATCGGCGGCATAATCGTGATGCGACGCGGCGAGCGGGTGGATAGAGACGCCTGACTTGATCGATCCATGCAGGTCGGCGCGGCGCTGGCCTTACGCCGCCGTGGCGGAGGACAAACGGTGATACCCACGCTGGAAATATACCAGCGCGTTCTCAGCCTCTCCCAGCCGGATCGCCTTGACCGTGCAGAACAACACGCGATGCGTGCCGATGTCCTTCATTTCCGTGATCTCGCAATCAAACGACGCCATCGCCCCATCGAGCATCGGAGCGCCGGTAATCCCCTGGCTCCAGTCAGCGGCGGCGAAGCGCTCCTCCACCGGCGTCTTGCCGCCGAAAAGCGTTGACAGACGGTCTTGATCGCCGTTCAGCACATTGACGCAAAGCCGCCCATTGCCGGTCACCGCATCAAACACCGAGGCAGACCGGTTGAGGCAGACCAGCAGAGTGGGCGGCGTGTCGGTGACGCTGCAGACGGCGGTCGCGGCAAAACCCGCTTTGCCCGCCGGCCCATCCGTGGTGATGATGTTGACGGCGGCGCCCAACCTGCTCATCGCGTCGCGAAAGATCTGCGGGGGGACGTCCACGACGGGTTCGATCGGCTGGGTTAGCGAGGCTAAAGTGTTCATGGCGGCATCCTTTCCTTGAGGCCCCGCATCAGGCGGCGGACCGGGACAGACGAGAAATGAAGTCGGTTCGAAGATGGTGTTCAAGACTGGCGGCGACCGCAGCAGCGAGATCCTCACGCCAGGGCCGGGCGACGCATTGCACCGAGATCGGCAATCCCTCCGCGGTTTCCGCGACTGGCACGGCGACCACCGGAAGGCCGAGATAGGAAAAGGGTCGCGTAAATCGGGTCATAGCGGCGACCACGCGATTCATTTCAGGGCTGTCGCCGACATCGACGTCCGCCGACAAGGGCGGAGCAAATGGCATGACCGGAGCGATCAGCACATCCGCTCGTTCAAAGGCCGTCTCAAGGAATGAGGCCAGCATCACGCTGCGGATCTGCAGTGCGCGAAGATAGATCGGCGCGGGAATGGCCAGCGACTGGCTGAGCCGCATCCGCACCTGCGGACCGTATTCGTCGGGACGATCGCGCATCCAGTCGAAATGCTGCGCGCCAGCTTCCGCCATGGCCACGACATTGGCGAGTTCCGCAACGTCTTTGAGATCGGCGGCCGACGCGGCGGAAACGGAGGCGCCCGCGGCGGCGAGCGTCGAGATCGCCATCTCCATGCCCTTCGCGACAGGAGAAGTCAGGTCTTCTCCGAAAAGGCCTCCGAGCACGCCGATCCGGATTTCGGAGGGCGAAAGGGTGAAATCCTCGAGCGGCTTGGCCTCAATACAGGTCGGATCACGTCCATCGGGCCCAGCGACCACCTTGAGCATCGTCCAGGCGTCTTCGACGGAGCGGGCGAGGGGACCGACGCAGTCCTGCGAAAAAGACAGCGGCATGACCCCATGTCGGCTGATGCGCCCTTGGGTCGGTTTGATCCCAACCACGCCGCAGCAAGCGGCGGGAAGCCGTATCGACCCGCCGGTGTCGGAGCCGAGCGCTGCGAGCACAACGCCGCCGCCGACCGCTGCGCCCGAACCAGAAGACGAGCCGCCTGTCACTCGCGCGCCATCGATCGGATTGGTCGCACGGCCGTGATGCGCATTGTGCCCGGTTGGCCCCATGGCGAATTCGCTCATGTTCAACCGGCCGATGGAGACCGCTCCCGCCTCGGCGAGACGCCGCATGACCGTCGATGTCTGCGTCGCGCGATAGCTGCCGCGAATGAGCGATCCACAACCGGAGACGAATCCTTGGCGATCGAACATGTCCTTGTGGGCGAGGGGAACCCCGTGCAACGGTCCGACCGGAAGCTCCTCCGCAAGAGCGCGATCCGCCATCTTGGCGGCGAGGATGGCCGCGTCTTCTTCGATTTCGATGAAGGCGTTGAGGCGTTCCTGGCTCGATCGCGCGCGCGCAAGCGCAGCCCTGGTCAAATCCTCGGAGGACGTTTGTCGGCTTCGGATCAATCGGGCCGCTTCCGCGAGCGTTGCGGGCGCATCCAGGCTCATGGCTGCGCCTCACTTCGCATCAATGCCTCGAATGCCGATGGCTCGACCCCGAACAGCGCGCTGCACTCGACAGAAAATCTGGGCGCGATGGCGCGGGCGTCCCGCTCCATCTGCCCCCGCATCGCCACGCGTTCCGCATCGTTGGGCATGCGGCCCCAGAATGTCTCGGCCAGAAAGGAGACGACGAGATCCTGATCCATCAGCTGAAATCCTGCGGCTGGCGATTGCGCACCAACTGGCTCAGCGACACCGCGATCACCAGCGCGCCGCCATAGAACAGGTTCTGCACATAGGCCTTGGCGCCCAGCATGGTGAGGCCTGTGATGCCGGTCACCAGGAAATAGACGGCGATGACGGCGCCAAAGGCGTTGAACCGGCCGGGCGACAGGGTCGTCGCGCCGAGAAACGCCGCAGCAAAGGCCGGCAGCAGCAAATTGAGCCCGGAAAGAGGATCGGCTGAGCCCGTCATGCCCGCATAGAGCATTCCCGCAAAAGCCGAAATCAGCCCGGACAGGATAAAGGAAGTAGCCCGCACCCGATCGACTGCGATGCCATTGAGGCGAGACACTTCACGGCCGCGGCCCACGAACAGCAATTTACGGCCGGGTATGGTGAATTCCAGCGCGTACCAGATCACGCCCGCAAGCAGCAAGGCGTAATAAAAGGCCAAGGGCACGCCGAACAGCCTGTTGATGATCACCCATTCGATCAACCCCATCGACACGCCCGATATGGTCTGGGAATCGCTGATCCAGAGGACCGCGCCATTGACGAAGGTTCCGACGCCGAGCGTGACGATGAGCGAGTGAATGCGGAAATACAGCACGAACACGGCATTGACCGCCCCGACGACCATGCCGGACAACAAGGCCACGGCCAGAACCGGGACGATCGGCCAGCCAAGCTTGACGTTGAGCACGGCGATCAGCATGGCGCTCATGGTCAGGGAAGAGGCGCCGGAAAGATCAAAATCTCCCGATGTCAGTGGAATGATGATCGCAAGCGTCAGCACGACCAGAACCGCCTGGGAACCGAACATGGTGGAAAAATTCCGCCAACTCAGAAAGGATTCCGGCATCAACGCTCCGAACAGAATCACCAGCGCCAGCCATGCGGCCACCAGCGCGAAGCGTTCCACCTCCTTCTTCCATCGGATCGTCGAACTGTGTTTGGCGGTCGCGTCCGGAGTGGCGGGCATGTCGAGCGTCGTCATTCAGCAGCCTCCTGTTGATCCGAGTAAAAGCAGGCTTCGGTGATCGCCTCGCGGCTGATCTCATCGCCTTTGAGTTCCGCGACCGGTCGTCCGCGCGAAAAGACGATGATCCGGTCGCAAATCTGTTCGAGTTGTTCATTGTCGGTCGAGGCGCAGAGAATGGCTGTTCCATCACGCGCGGCGCGATCGAGCGCCTTGAAGATCTGCTGGCGCGCGCCGAAATCCACCCCTTGGGTCGGCTCGTCAAGCATCAGCAGTTTCGGCTTGATGCGCAGCCATTTGGCGAGCAAGACTTTCTGCTGATTTCCGCCCGACAGCGCGGCCAGGTTCAGAGAGGGATTGGCGGGCCGGACGTCATAAGCCTCCGACATCAGCGCGGCCTCGCGCGCCATCGCGCGGCGATCAAGGCTGAAAAAGCCGCCAAGTTCGGCCAGAATCGGCAAAGTGATATTGTCGGCGACAGACAGCGAACCGACGCCCGCCGCGCCGAGGCGGTCGCCCGGCAGAAAAGCCACCCCGAGCGCCTGAGCTGCAAGCGGCGTCAGGGACGCCAGGTCGATCGTGCGGTCGCCGATGGTCATGCGACCCGCGCCGCGCCGGGCGCCGTAGAGAAGATAGGGAAGCGCGGCGAAACCGGATCCGATCAGACCCGTGACCCCCAGCGTTTCGCCCTGCCTGATGTCGAAGTCGAAACTCGACCCGAGGCCATCCGGCGCGCCGCGCACGGATACCGCGACCGGGACGCCCTGGTCGGCCATTCGATTTTTCTGGAATGCATCGATACGTGCGCCGACGATCGTATCAAGGATCGCCTGACGGGCCGAAGCCTTGGTGTCGAGAATATCGACCAGCTGCCCGTCGCGCAGCACGGCGACGCGGTCGGTGATATCGCGCACCTCATCAATGTCATGGGTGACGATCACCACAGAGGCGCCGGTCTTGACAATCGACCGGATCAGCCCGAAGAGCCGCTTGACATCCTCAGCCGGCAGAAACGGAGTGGGCTCATCAAGCACCAGAATGCCCTCGCCGCCATAACCCGCATCAGAGGCCCTGAGATCTTCGAAGGCGCGAACGATGGCGACGAAGGCGCGCTCGACAGGAGAAAGCTCAGCCACCGTCCGCAAGGGATCGATGTCGAGGCCGAATTCGGCGAACAGACCAGCGACGCTCGCCGCCTCGCGCCGCCAATTGACGAACCACGGCGTACGCCGGCCAAGAGACGTCACTCTCATGTTCTCGATCACCGTCAATGACGGAACGAGACCGAGATGCTGATGCACGAAGGCGACGCCGCGCCGCTTGATTTCCGTCGGATCGAGCGGCAGAGCCATGGTCTGTCCCCACAGCACGACCTCGCTGCCCGGCTCTGGTTGATGAAAGCCGGCCAGCACCTTGATGAGGGTGGATTTGCCGGAGCCGTTCTGACCCAATAGCCCGAACACCTCGCCCCGCCGGATCGACAGGCTGACGCCCTTGAGCGCGTAGTGCTCGCCGAATTTCATGCGGATATTGTTCATGCGAAGGACGGCGTTCTCGGTCATCACAAGCTCCCGCTAGTTAAATGCCGCCTTACTTCAGCTTCCAGAGCTTGCGGAAACCATCGAGATGGGCGTCGCCATAACCATCGTTGAAATTGGCGGGCACGCCGGCGGTCTGAATGTTGCTCTCGTCAAACACCAACAGCGGCACGTTGAGCTTGGCCACTTCCGGCTGACCGCACATCATGCGCATGATGTTGTCGATCGCAGCATAACCGGCCCAGCCAAGGCTCTCGCCGACATCCATCTGCACCTGTCCTTCACGCACCATGTCGAGCACGAAGGGCGTGCCGTTGAAACTCGCCAGTTTGACCGCGCCTTCGGAGCCGGTGATGCGCAGGGCGGGTACGACGAATTGCGACATCGAGTCATAGATCGGCAGGATGTAGTTGATGCCCGGATCGGCCAACAGCGCCGATTGCACGCCAGACTGGATCTTGGTAGCCCATTCGGACACCGGCACGTCGAGATGTTGCTGTTTGCATTCGGGGCACAACGCCTTCAGTTCGTCCTGGATAGACTTGACGAAGGGGATGGAGGGAAGCACGTCCGACGAGCCGATGATCAGCACGTTCGGCTTGCCCTCGGTCTTCACATAGGCCCAGGCAGCGAGCAGTTTTCCGGCGCCGGTGAAATCCACCTTGCCGGAATAATCGACGCTCGGCGCGGACGTCTGGGTCACATCGTAAAAATGCGTGGTGGTGATCTTGAGGCCCGCGCCGCGCGCCTCGGCCAGTTGCGGGCCGAGCCATTCTGGATTGAGACCGCCGGCGATATCGAGCACGTCATATTTCTGGCTGATCGCCTGCGACACGCCCTGGATCCACTGGTCGCTCTTGAGCTGGTTGTCCCAGGTCGTATAGGTGAAGCCGACCTCCTCAGCCGCCGACGCCATCGCCTTCTGCAATTCGACATT
Organism: Rhizobium sp. SG_E_25_P2; assembly: GCF_029892285.1. Taxonomy (GTDB): domain Bacteria; phylum Pseudomonadota; class Alphaproteobacteria; order Rhizobiales; family Rhizobiaceae; genus Rhizobium_E. Next base: position 181,510 of record NZ_JARXVM010000009.1, on the reverse strand, counting down.
GAAGGGAATGGTCATCGAAATCGGGATCGACAGAACCTTCTTGCCGGCCATGCAGGCTTTGGCGTCGAACGCCTCGCCGGGCGGCGTGAACACCGGCATTTTCTGATATTCCGCGATGATCGCCTTGGCGTCCGCCATCGGATCGGCCGACGCGGCGAGCGGCGCCGCACCCAAGAAAGCTATGGAGATCAACGAGGTGGTGAAAAGCAGGCGCATGGTCGACATTTCCCTCTGTGGTTCCGGTGTTCCGGCGTTTTCTGGTCAGGCTTTTTCATCGCCTTTCGTCTTTAATGTACGTACATAGTCGAGCGATCGTCAACCGTGTTTTGCCGATATTTTTGCAGCGCACAATTTTGCGGCGTCTGCTGACTTTCTCGACATCGGCGGGATTATTTCTTGATCACTCGCAAGCGTAAAGACCCCGCACAACGACAAAACGGCGCCCTTATTCAGGACGCCGAACTCGATCTTTTGTACGTACTTTTAAAAACGCTTAAACAGAGACACGGCAGCGCCAGGCCGCCACCATGCCAAGGAAGCCAAAACCGGAAAATGCAAGAAAGCTTGCGCCGTAGTGCCCGGTGAGGGCGTAGAGCGCCGCAAAACTGGACGGGCCGACAATGACGCCGATGAAAGTGTAGACCAGGACTCCGCCCGTGATCGCCCCAACGCGGCCTTCGGGCGCGTTATGCGCCACCTCAGCCAGCAAAACCCCGTTCCAACCGATCGTGACGCCGCCCATGGCGATGAATAGCGCGGCCTGCAGGGCGTGCGGCATGGCCGCGAGCCAGAACAGCGCGGCGTAACCCATTCCGCCCAGCAATCCGAGCAGCGAAAGAGTCACGAAGCCGCCGCCCAGCCGATCCGCGGCCACTCCCCAGAAAATTCGCCCCGTGGCGCCGGCGAATTGCATGCCAGCCGCCACAGCGCCTGCAGCGAGCAGGGACCAGCCGGCGTCGTGGGTCAGCGTCACGACAGCAAAGGCCGACACCGACAATTGCATCGCCGAATAGGCGAAACCGAGAATGCTGAGCGCGCGCAAGCGCTTGTTTTTCCAGATCAGCGCCTGTTCCTCGACCAGCGCCTTGCCGAGCGAGCCCGCCTCCGCGCGACGCGGCGCTTCCGCTGCATGCGTCAGCCACAGCAAGCCCATCGTCGCGATGGAGGCAAGGACGCCTGCGAGCAGCGCCAACCTCCAATCCATGTATCTGGACAGGAATGGAAAAGCGAAACTGGCGACGATTCCGCCAAGCGGAACACCGGATTGCTTGATGGAGAAGATGAGATTGCGCTTGCTGGGGGGAGTCACCCGGCTCAACATTTCCGATGCGGCCGGATTGTTGAGCCCATAGCCCAGACCGATGAACAGAGACGCGACTATGATCGCTGGAATCCATGCTGCGGCGACGCCCGCAAATCCGAGTGCGAAACAGGCGAGCGCGGCTTGCTCCACTCTCACCGGCCCATAGCGCTGCACCAGAGTCCCGGCAATGGCCGAGGAAAACATGCCTGAAGCATAGATCAGGCTGATCTGGTAGCCGATCCAATAGGCGCCGACGTCGAGATCGGCGGCAACCGCTGGCGCGATCGCGGTCAACGCCAATACGCTCGCGGTGGCGACGATCTGGATCAGCGTGGCGGTGGAGAGGGTTTGAAGAAGAGACGAAGCCCGCCGTTCGGGGACCTCGCTCTCCGCTGCGATATCGGACATTCTGGAAATTCGCCCTGTAGGATATTTGCTTATGTACGTACTAAACGATGAAGCGCCCGACATCAAGGCGCTCACGCCAGTTTCACGAACTCACATGAATTTGTTTGCATTCCCAAGAAAAAGAAGGTTCAAAGGCCGCGCACGAGGCATGATCGTTCTATGAACTCGATACCAACGCTCACCAAACCAGAAGAACAGAACCCGCCAACGGGAAAAGGCTGGAAGCCCGAACTCGACACGGCGCCGCTTTATCTTCAGGTCGCGCGCCATATCGAGAACAAGGTCAACAATGGCGATTATCCCGTCGGTTCGTTGCTGCCCACGGAAAACGAGTTGGCGGAGGCGCTCGGCGTCAGTCGCCAGACCGTTCGGCAAGCCATCGGCACCCTGCGCAACAAGGGTCGTCTGTCCGCTCGAAAAGGCGTTGGCACACGCGTCGAGGCCGGCTTCAACCCCGAGCGAACCCGGTTTATCGCCCATTCGCGCGCTGAATTGTTCGAGATCGCCGCTGAAACCGAATTCGTAATCACCTTCAAGGAAGAGATCTCGGCACAGGGTCGACTGGCCGTGGATCTGGGTTGCAGGCCTGGGCGCAAGTTCTTCCATATGGGCGGAATCCGTTATCCCACCAATCGCAGCCGTCCGTTTTCGTGGAATGAGGTCTATGTCGACGCCCGGCTATCGGCGGCGGTGAAGGACATAGACGTCGCGCGCAGCGCCATATTCCACTATATCGAGCAATATACCGGCGAAAAGATCCAGGAAATCGAGCAGGACATCAAGCCGATGGCGCTGACCGAGGACATCGCCACCCGCCTTGGCGTCAAGACGGGGGATCTGGCCTTGGTCGTCACCCGCCGCTATTACGGTTCTGGTCGCCGCTTGCTGGAATACGCCTTCCAGGTCCTCCCTGCGGAACGCTTCACCTATACCACGACGCTCCGCGCCGAAAACTGACCCTTCCCCACACGCTTCGCTTTCCAGACGCGCCTCACGCGCGACCGTCGCCTATTGTTCATTCAACCTGATGCGATCATCGGCGCCGGGGTCCGCATGGATTTCAGGCGACTGCACATGATTTAGGCGCGCACAAAGAAGCGTCATTTTTAGGCTGGACAGCTCCAAAAAATTTTGCATTAGTTCGTACATACAGTCTCGCGCTTCCGACAATACTGACGAAAAGGGGAACCTAAAATGGATATTGGCGTCTTCATTCCCATCGGCAACAATGGCTGGCTCATCTCCACCGCCGCGCCGCAATACAAGCCGAGCTTCGAGCTCAACAAACAGATCGTCCAGAAGGCCGAGAGCTATGGCCTGGATTTCGCGCTTTCCATGATCAAGCTTCGCGGCTTCGGCGGCGAAACCGAATTCTGGGACTACAATCTCGAATCCTTCACGCTGATGGCGTCGCTCGCCGCCGTGACCGAGCGCATCAAGCTGTTCGCTTCCACCGCCGTGCTGACGCTGCCGCCGGCGATCGTGGCGCGGATGGCGACCACGATCGATTCCGTCGCGCCCGGTCGCTTCGGCGTCAACATCGTCTCCGGCTGGCAAATGGCGGAATACGACCAGATGGGCATCTGGCCCGGGGACGACTATTTCGGCTACCGCTACGATTATTCGACCGAATATGTGCATATCATGAATGAGCTCTGGTCTACGGGCGAATGCACCTTCGACGGCAAGCACTTCACCATGAAGGATTGCAAGATGCGGCCGATGCCCGAGCACAAGATCGAAATCGTCGCGGCAGGCCAGAGCCCGCGCGGCATGGAGTTCGCCGCTCAATATGCCGACTACAATTTCGTGCTGGGCTCGGGCATCAACACGCCCACCGCCTATGCGCCCAACAATGAGCGGCTGATCGCCGCCGCCGCCAAGACCGGCCGCGACGTCGGCTCCTATGTGTTGTTCATGGTGATCGCCGACGAGACGGATGAGCTGGCCAAGGCGAAATGGGAAAGCTACCGCGCCGGCGCTGATGTCGGCGCGCTCGCCTGGATGGCGGATCAGGGCTCGAAAGACGCCAATGCCGACGCCTCCTCGACCGCAAAATCGATCAACCTCCCGGAAGGCGCCGTCAATTTCAACATGGGCACGTTGGTGGGCTCCTATGCGAGCGTCGCGCGCATGCTCGACGAAGCCGCGACCGTTGCCGGCACCAAGGGCATCATGCTGACTTTCGACGACTTCCTGATCGGTCTCGACCAGTTCGGGCAGCGTATTCAGCCGCTGATGGAAAGCCGCAGCGCCCTTAAAATCGCCGCGGAATAGGCCGGTGTCGCGGATGCGGGTGTCGGACACGGGACAGGCGCAGGGCCCCCTTGATGGGCGGGATCCGACGCGGGCGGACCTTCCCTTTCGTCGACCGCCGCATCCGCTTCATGTCATGGGCCTGCCGACAATAGCGGCGCCCTTGACGCGACCGATGCGCGACATGGGGATCGCAGATCTCCTGTCCGCCTTCGCCTCCGCGTCCTACACGCCCCTGGATTATGTCGCCGAACTCGTCGCGGCGATCGAGGCGTTGCCAGCAGGAACCCAGTCGGTGCTGCGGCTCACACCGGATGCGCAAGCCGCGGCAGATGACAGCAGCCGTCGCTGGGCGGCGGGACGACCGCGACCGCTGGAAGGCGTCCCTTTCGGCGTCAAGGACATTATCGACGTCGCCGGCGCAGGCGTGACCTGTGGCTCATTATTCACCGGTGACCGCATTGCTGCAGCGGACGCGCATGTCGTGAGCCGATTGCGAGCGGCGGGCGCCATTCCCATGGCCATCACCGCCACCACTGAATTTGCCGCCGGCTCGCCGCATAATCCACGCTTTGGCGCGGTGCATAATCCTTGGGACGAAACGCGCTGGACGGGCGGATCCTCGACTGGGTCCGGGGCGGCGCTCGCCGCGCGCCTGATGCCTTTCGCGCTCGGCACCGACACCGGCGGCTCGATCCGCGTTCCGTCCTGCTGGTGTGGAACCACCGGTCTCAAGCCGAGCAGGGAGCTTGTCTCGCGCCGGGGCGTCGCGCCTCTGTCCTGGACACTCGATCATGTCGGGCCAATGGCTCGAAGCGCGGCCGATATTGCCCGCGTCCTGCCCTTCATGACGGCGGAGCCAGATCCCTCGGTCATTGCCGGATGCGCGACGCTCTCGGCGCAGCCGCCCGGCCGGCCGTTGAGGATCGGCGTGCCGCAGACCTGGTTCACCGAGCGCGTCGATCGCTCGGTGCTGGAGAATTGGGGCATAGCGCTGAAAGTGTTCGACGCGCTCGGACATCGGCTGATTGACATGCCGCCGATCGACATCGCCCCCTGGCACGAAGCCGGCTGGATCATCCTGCAGAGCGAATTGGCGGCGCTCCAGCATGATCGTCTCGACCGCGCCGAGCTTTTCGATCCTGGACTTCTCGTCAGGCTCCGCAACGGCCTTGGTTATTCGGCCGTCGACTACATCTCCGCGCTGCAGGCAAGGATCGACGCCCAGGCCGCGTTGGGCGCCGCGATGGCGGAGGTCGATGTGATGATCACCCCCGGGATCGGCGGGGAAGCAGGCAGGCTCGATACGATGACGGTCGACATCAACGGCGAGGCGGTCGCCTTTCAGCATATCATTTCGCGCAACACCATGATCTTCGACGTCACAGGCTTTCCGGCGCTCATGGCGCCATCGGGTTTCGGCGCCGCAGGATTGCCGACCGGCATACAGATTATCAGCCGGCCAGGCGAAGATGTTCTGTGTCTGGAGGCGGCCATCGCCTTTCAGAATGCGACCGATCACCATAACGCCATGCCTCCGGGGGCCGGACTGTGACGTCAAACGCTGTTCCGCTTCACGGATTGACCGCAACGGAGGCTGCGTCGCGTCTGCGGGCAGGGGATTTAACCTCCCGTGACCTCATCGCAGCCTGTCTCAAACGGATCGCTGCGCGGGATGGCGCGGTCAAGGCTTGGCTGGCGATCCATCCCCGCGCCCTTGAGATGGCGGAAGACGCAGACGCCGTTCCCCTGAGCAAGCGCGGTCGGCTTCATGGCCTCCCGGTCGGCGTGAAGGACGTGTTCGACACCAGGGATCTGCCGACCACACATAACTCGCCGCTCTTTTCGAATTTCCAGCCTGCGGCTGATGCCGCTCCGGTCGATCTCCTGCGCGCAGAAGGCGCGATCATTCTCGGAAAGACCGACACGACGGAATTCGCCGCAGCCGGACGTGACGCCGCGACGGGAAATCCCGTCGATTTGACGAGAACGTCGGGCGGCTCATCCGCCGGGTCCGCCGCCGGCGTGGCGGATGGACATGTTCCGCTGGCGCTCGCCACGCAGACTGGCGGCTCGACCATCCGGCCGGCCTCCTTCTGCGGCGTCTACGCGTTCAAGCCGTCTTTCGGACTGGTCAGCCGGGAAGGGGTGAAGACTTACGCCAACAGCCTCGACACTATCGGTTGGCACGCCCGCTCCGTCGAAGATCTTTCGCTCCTCGCCGGCGTTTTCGGTCTGACCGAGGCAATCCGCCCATCCAAGGGCTCCCAAGACCTATCAATCGCGATCGCCCGAGGCCCGCATGCCGAAAAGCTCGATGGCGACGCCCAAGCCGCGCTCGCAGCTGCCGGGGACCGGTTGCGCGAGGCGGGATGGGACATACGCCATCTCGAACTTCCGCCGTCCTTCGCCGAACTCGATCATCACCATCGCACGATCCTGCATCGCGAGGGCGCCGCCGCCTTCCGCAATCTTGCCCGCCGTTTCGGCGCCGATCTGCATGATGATTTTCATCACCGGGTGGAAAACCGCGACCGGCGCTCGCTCGCCGATCTCCGCGCCGCCTATGACGCCGCAGCAGAAGCGCGGGTCGATTTCGATCTGCTGGCATCCGATTTCGACGTGGTGATCGCGCCCAGCGCTCCAGGTTTCGCGCCGGTTGGACGACGGCCGGGCGATCCCGTGTTCAACGCCATCTGGACGCTGCTCGGCGTTCCCGCATTGCATGCGCCGCTTTCCGGTTTCGCTCTGCCGATCGGCGTCACCCTGTTGGGTCCGCGTTTTTCAGACCCTTCGCTCCTTGCCGTCGCGGCCCGCATCGCGCCGGTCCTTAATGCCCATAAGCCCCTGGAGTTCGCATGGCAGATCCCGCACTGAAACTGGCGCTCACGGAAAAACGGTTCATTCTCGCCCCAGGCGTCTATGAACTGATCTCAGCGCTCATCGCCGATACGATGGGATTTCCAGCCCTCTACGTCACCGGTTACGGGACCGTCGCCTCCTATCTCGGCATTCCCGACGCCGGAATTGCAACTTATCGCGATATGATCGAGCGCATCGCCCAGATCGTCGCGCGCACGAAGACGCCGGTGATCGCCGACGCAGACACCGGCTATGGCGGCCTCCTGAATGTGCGCCATACTGTGCGGGGCTACGAACAGGCCGGCGTCAGCGCCATCCAGCTGGAAGATCAGGAATTTCCGAAGAAATGCGGCCATACGCCCAATCGCCGCGTCGTGCCGATGGAAGACATGGTGCGAAAGATCCAGGTCGCCGTCGACAGTCGTACAAGCGATGATTTTCTGATCATCGCCCGGACGGACGCGCGCACCGGCCTCGGTCTTGCGGAGGCGATCCGCCGCGGCCAGGCCTATGCGAAGGCCGGCGCCGACATCATTTTCGTGGAATCGCCAGAGAGCGAAGAGGAAGTCCGCGAGATCGCCGCCGCCATCGACAGACCTCTGCTCGCCAATATGGTCAATGGCGGGCGCACCCCGCTGATGCCGGTCGAAACGCTCAAATCGCTCGGTTATGGCGTAGCGATCTACCCGGCGCTTGGCTTTCTCGCGCATGGACAAGCCGTTCGCGCCGCCTATCGGGATCTTCTCGACAATGGCGTCACCACCGATGCGGTGGATCTCTATCCCTTCAAGGACTTCAATACGCTTTTGGGCTTCGAAGACGTCTGGAGCTTCGAAAAGACCTATGCGGAAACCTAAGGAACGCCGACATGGATGCCGATCTCAAGGAAAATTACGCTCGCGCCTATGACAACCGCATCGGCTTCGGCAAGAAGCCGGCGCTGGTTCTGGTCGATTTCGTTCAGGCCTATTTCGAACCGTCCAGCCCACTTTACGCAGGGGTGGACGCGGCGCTTCAAAGCGCGCTGCGCATCCGCGCCGCCGCGCGTGTGAAAGGCGTCCCCGTCATCATCACGGGCGTCGTGCTGCATCCCACGGGTCTGGATGGCGGCCGCTTTTTCCAGAAGGCAAAGCCGCTCGCCTCGTTCACGGCCGGCAATCCGCTCGGCGCATGGCCCGCCGGACTTGTGCCTGAAGCCGATGAATTCGTGATCTCCAAGCAATATCCCAGCGCCTTCTTCGGCACGTCGCTTGCGCCGCTCTTGACCTCGATGGGCGTGGACAATGTCGTCCTCACCGGCCTCACCACCAGCGGCTGTGTGCGGGCGAGCTGTGTCGACGCCATGTCGCATGGCTTCATCACCACTGTCGTCGCCGACGCCTGCGGCGACCGGCATCCCGCCCCGCATGAGGCCAATCTGTTCGACATGAACGCCAAATATGCCGATGTGGTCTCGGAAGCGGAAGTCCTCGACTTCATCGCCACGCTTTAAACCTCAGGCGGCGGCGGGCTCTGGCGCCGAACGACGGCGCGCCGCCGCATAGCGCTCGGCGATCACCGCGCACGCCATCAGCTGGATCTGATGAAACAACATGATCGGCAGCACGATAGAGCCGATCATCGGCCCGGCGAACAGGGCGTTGGCCATGGGCACGCCGCTCGCCAGGCTCTTCTTGGAGCCGCAGAAGACGATGACGATCTCGTCCTCGCGATTGAAACCCAGCGCCTTCGATCCCCAATAGGTCAGCGTCAGCACCAAAGCGAGCAGCAGCATATCGATCACCGCGACAACAGCGAGATCGCGCAGCGAAAAATCGCTCCAGACGCCCTCGATCACCGCATGGCTGAAGGCCAGATAGACAACCATCAGGATCGAACCGCGATCGACGGGCAGAAGGAGGTTCTTCTTCGACCGCACCCAGTCGCCGACCCAGGGCTGCACAATCTGACCGACCACGAAAGGAGCCAGCAATTGCAACAGGATCTTTTCGAGACCGCCCAACGAAAATCCGCTGCCGCCATTGCCGAGCGAGAACAGGAAATAGACCAGAAGCGGCGTCAGGAACATGCCGATGATGTTTGAGGCCGAAGCCGAGCACACCGCCGCCGGCACATTGCCGCCCGCCATGGAGGTGAAGGCGATCGACGACTGCACCGTGGACGGCAGGACGCAGAGATAAAGCAAGCCGAGATAGAGCGGCTGCGGCAACAGGCTTTCCGGCAGAAAGCCGAGCCCCAGCCCGAGAAGCGGGAAGACGATGAAGGTCACCGACAAGATCACCAGATGAAGCCGCCAATGCAGCATGCCCTTGATCACCGTCTCGCGCGACAGGCGCGCGCCATGCAGGAAGAACAACAGCGCAATGGCGATGTCGGTGGCGACCCCAAACCAATCCGCGAAAGCGCCGCTCGCCGGCAGCAACGAGGCAACAATGACGGTGGCGATGAGCATCAGCGTGAAGCTGTTGGGAATATAGCGGCGCATGACGAAATCCTTGTGATCGCGCCAATTGTCTTTCATCACATTTCGCAATACAAGAAATAACACTCATTGTAGATTCCGATAACCATGCTCGACCTCTCGCAACTCCGGTCTTTCGTCGCCGTCGAAGAGACGGGCAGCTTCACGCTCGCCGCCGAGCGGCTGGGTCTCGGCCAATCCACCGTCAGCCAACATATCCAGAAGCTCGAAACGACAGTCGGGCGAAAGCTGCTGTCGCGCGACACGCATCGGGTGGCGCTGTCAATCGACGGCGAGGCCATGATCGGCTATGCCCGCGACATGCTGGCCATCGCCGACCGGGCCGAACGCCATTTCCGCGCTGGCGATCTTCGCGGCCGCATCCGCTTCGGCGTCTCCGAAGATCTGGTCAACAGCCAGTTACCGCTCATCCTTGAAGGTTTCGCCCGTTCGCATCCATCCGTGGATCTCGAACTAACGGTCGCGCTCTCGGGTCCACTGTTCCAGATGCAGGAAAATGGCGAAATTGATCTGGTGCTCGCCAAGCGGCGATTGGGAGAAACACGCGGCGCACTGCTGCATCGCGAACCGCTGGTCTGGCTGGCCCGCGATCCAGACCATGCCCTCATGCAAGTCCCTTTGCCGCTGATCGCCTTTCCATCGCCGAGCGTCACCCGATCGATCGCGCTCGAAGCCCTGACCGCCGCAGGCGTCGCTTGGCGGATCAGCTGCACCTGCGGCAGTCTGAGCGGGCTGACCGCAGCCGCAAAGGCAGGAATGGGCGTGTTCGTACAGCCGCGCAGCCTCGCGCCGTCTGGACTTCGCGAAATCCCCACTGGGCGTCTTCCCGAACTCGAGGATGTCGAATTCGTGCTTGTCGAGCGGCGAGGGGCTGACAAGGCGCTCACCTCGGCGCTCACCGAAGAAATCATGCGCAAGGCGATCAATCTGCGCGCGGCGCCCTGACGTCGCGATGCGTCCTTGCGTCCGCCATGGTCGCAGCGGTAGTTTGCGGCAAACAGGAATCGCCTCGCATGACCAGCGCCTATGACATTCTCGACCGATTGATCGCTTTTCCGTCCGTGAGCCGAGACGGCAATATCGATCTGATCCGCTATATCGCCGATGCGCTGGCGGCGGCCGGCATTCCCTCCCGATTGTTCCCACACGAGAATGGCGACCGCGCCTCGCTTTTCGCCACGATTGGACCGGAAGGGCCGGGGGGCATCGTGCTCTCAGGCCATACCGACGTCGTGCCGGTCGATGGCCAGGCCTGGACGGTCGATCCCTTCCGCATGAGCCGCAAGGGCGACCGCTTCTATGGACGCGGGACCACGGATATGAAAGGCTTCATCGCCTGCGCCATGGAAGCAGCGGCAGCCGCCACCGAGCGCCGGCTAACCCGTCCGTTGCATCTCGCCTTTTCCTATGACGAAGAAATCGGCTGCGTCGGCGTTCGCCCGATGCTGGATGAATTGGCGACTGCCGGCATCGATCCGGAATGGGTGTTGATCGGCGAACCCACCGCCATGCAGGTCGCCACCGGCCATAAGGGCAAGACCGGCGTCAAGGCCTATTGCACCGGCCATTCCGCCCATTCGGCGCTGGCGCCCACCGGCCTCAACGCCATCTATATGGCGACAGAGCTTCTGGCGGAAGTGCGCGCCATCCAGGCCGATATCGAGGCCTCCGGGCCCCGCGATGACGATTACACCGTGCCCTACACCACGCTGCATGCCGGCGTGATCCAGGGCGGCACCGCGCTCAACATCGTGCCCGACGCCTGCCGTCTCGATTTCGAAATCCGCAACCTCGCCGGCGACGATCCCTTGGCCTATATGGCCAGACTTTTCGACAAGGCCGAGCGGATCACCGAAGAGGGACGGAAGCGTTTCCCGGAAACCGGCATTCGCCTCGACATCTTCAACACTTATCCGGGCCTCAATGTCGATCCGCGCGGCAAGGCGACCGAGACGGTGAAATCGCTCTCCGGCGGCCAGCAATTCAAGGTCTCTTTCGGCACGGAAGGCGGGTTGTTCGAACAGGCCTTCGGCGCGCCTTCGATCGTCTGCGGCCCCGGCGATATGGAGCAGGGCCACAAGCCCGACGAATTCATCGAACTCAGCCAGATGGAGGCATGCCGGACGATGCTCGGCAAGATCCTCGATCGGCTGTCCTGACCTTTCATTCCAGCGCAGCATAAGCCAACCGCAACGCGGCTGGCGCAGATCGGGATTTTTATTCAACCAATCGGTTGACAATTAAGCGCCGATCAAAAATATTCAACCACATGGTTGAACATCACACACAACAGATAGATTTGATCTTCCACGCTCTGTCGGACGCGACGCGCCGAGGAATGCTGGCCGCACTCGCCTCGGGCGAACGCAGCGTCGGTGATCTCGCCGCGCCGCATGACATGTCGCTGGCCGCGGCCTCCAAGCACATCAAAGTGCTGGAAAGCGCGGGGCTTCTCCGCCGCGAGGTGAGAGGGCGCACCCATGTCTGCCGGCTCGACCCCGGCCCATTAGCGCGCGCGCATGAGTGGCTGGCGATCTATCAGCGTTTCTGGACCGATCGTCTCGATGTTCTCGAAAATCTGCTGCGGACGGACCGCGGCGGCGATGGAAATGCAACAGAGGGAGAGACCCGATGAATGAGCATGCCAAACTGAACGCCTACGCCGCCGTCGTCGAACAGGCGACTTTGAAACTCGAACGCCTGCTGCCCGGCCCCGCCGAGCGCGTCTGGTCCTATCTCACCGACAGCGAGCTGCGTCGCCAATGGCTGGCGTCCGGGCCGATGGATCTCACGATCGATGGGCCCATGGAACTGGTCTGGCGGAATGACGAACTGACTGACCCGCCGGGCGCGCGGCCGGAAGGTTTCGGCGAAGAGCATCGCATGCAGAGCCGGGTGACGGAAATCGACCCGCTGCGCAAACTGGCCTTCGCCTGGGGACCGGGCGAAGTCAGCTTCACGCTGGAGCCGAAAGGTGAGGATGTGCTTCTGACGGTGATCCACAAGCGCATCAGCGACCGCGCCAATATGGTCAAGATCGGCGCCGGCTGGCACGCCCATCTCGACATCCTCAAGGCGCGGCTGGAAGAGGCTGACCCCAAACCCTTCTGGGACGTCTGGTCGAGCCTGCGCAACGAATACGAGACGATGATCCCGGCGTAAAGCTCAGGGGCCTGCGCTCAGCCGGCCCCGCAGCATTTCTTGAATTTTTTTCCCGATCCGCACGGGCAGGGATCATTACGACCCGGCGCGGAGAAGGTAGGCGCGGATGCGCGCGAGATATTGCCGCGCATATAGCGCCATCCATCCGCAAGCCTTTGGAATTCCGATGTTTCTGTTTGCGAAAACAGCCGACCGCCCTCGCGATAGCGAACAGCAAATCGCACGGTCCCTGCCGCATCCTCTTCACCGCCATTGACGGTTTCCTCGATCGTCAGGCCCAGCCATTCCGTGTTTGCGATCGACCGGCCGAGCGAGAGGCGATCAAAGGCGAGCCTCGCGTCGCCGGCGCAGGTTCGTTCGATATAATCGAGATCACCGCGTGTGAAAGCCGTGTAGCGCGACCGCATCAGACCTTCGGCGGTCGGCGCCGGCTTGCCGGCCAGATAAGGGCCGCAACAGGATATCTCGAACTGGCCGGAGCCGCAGGGACATGCGATCATGAACGCCTCGCGCGTGAACTGACATCAGCCCTTAGCGCCTTACCCGGACCTTGGCCAGACGCACTCACGAAGTCCCCGCTCAGCCCTGACGCGCGGCGATCTGCTCGGCCAGATATTTTGCGTCGTGCCAGACGCCCCAGATAAAGGGCGAGGCGCGGCGGGAGAGCCAGGCAAGGCCGAGGAAATAGAAACCGGGGACGGCGGAGACGCCCCGGCTATGGGCAGGCCGGCCCTTTTCGTCCATCACGTCGAATTTAAGCCAGCCAAAATCGAGCACATAGCCCGTCGCCCAGATGATCGAGGTGACGCCAGCCTCAGCAAGATCGAGATCAAGGATCGGGTTCTTCACGCAATCGGGCTCGGGGCCGATGATCCGCGCTTGGGGCTCTTCCGGGAAATCCAGTCCTTCGCGAGCGATATGCGCGTCGGCGGCATCGAGCACCGAGAGATAGTCAGCATCGCCCATGGCGATGTTTTTCGCCAGGTCATCGGCGAAATGCAGCACGCCCGACTCATAGGATTGGGCGCGACCGACCAGCGTGATGCCCTGGGCGGCGAGTTCGCGGAAATCCACAGTATGACCGCCGCGTGCGCCGCTCACGGCAATGGTGACATGTTCAAGCGCGGGATCGTTGGCCTTGACGTCCCAGAGGCCGAGCGCGCCGAGCCACCAGACAAAATCCTTGCCGCGATAGCTGCGGGGCGGCCGGTTGTGCGGGCCTACCGCGAGATAGACCTTGCGGCCGGCGCGCGCCAGTTCATCGGCGATCTGTACGCCCGAGGAGCCGGCCCCAATCACCAGCACGCCGCCATCAGCAAGTTGTGCGGGATTGCGATAGGATGAAGAATGGATCTGTGCCACCCCGCTATCATCAGGCACAAGGGCGGGAATAACAGGCTTCTGAAACGGGCCGGTGGCGGAGACGACGTTCCGCGCTTCGAAGACGCCCTCGCTGGTCTCGGCGATGAAACCCGAACCGTCAGGCTTGCGGCGGAGCGCCGTGACCTCGACGCCGCACCGAACAGGGGCGCCGAAGTGTTGTGCATGAGCTTCGAGATAGCTGACAATGCTGTCCTTGCCCGCAAAACCGTCGGGATCGATATCATCGAAGCTCCGGGTCGGAAAACGGTCATGCCAAGCAGGTCCGTTGGCCACCAATGAATCCCAGCGCTCCGAACGCCAGCGCTCGGCAATGCGATTGCGCTCCAGCACGAGATGAGGGACGCCGGCGCTACACAGGTGCTCGCTCATCGCGAGCCCGGCCTGGCCAGCGCCGATGATGAGTGTGTCAATCGTTTCTACCGTCATGGCGGGCTCCTTCGTGACCGGGACGAGAAAAGGCTAGTCGAAGGGGCTGCTTCGGGAAATGATGATTTATCTGTCATCTGATTTTGATATTTCGAACCAGCGGACGCAATCACCGTTCGCCCACATCATGCCATAGTCGACTAAGCAAGGCGTTGATTGCTTCGGTTTTCCTGACGCAACGAACAAGGAAAGCGTTCTTTCCTCAATCCGGAACATAAGGTCCAATAACAGCCTGCCTCGCCCCGGCGGGGATCGCCAACCGAAGAATGGAATGACCATGCCCATCCACAAGCGCATCCGGATGTTCAACACAAAGGACACCTATCCCGAACAGAAGCTCGACAACGATCTCTGCCAGGTCGTGGTCGCACGGGGTACCATGGTGTTCGTTCGCGGCCAGATCGGCCAGGACCTCGACACCAGCAAGAATGTCGGCATCGGCGATGTCGAGGCGCAGACCGAGCAGGCGATGAAGAACATCAAGATGCTGCTTGAGGAAGCCGGCTCCGAACTTGGCCATATCTGCAAGATCACCATCTATCTGGTTGACCCGCGCTATCGCGAAACCGTTTATCGCGTCATCGGCAAATGGCTGAAGGGCGTCTTTCCGGTGTCGACAGGCGTGGTGATCTCGGCGCTCGCCCGGCCGGAATGGCTGGTCGAAGTGGATGTCACCGCCGTCATTCCGGATTGAGCGCGCCATGACCTTCTCGATCCTCGGGCGCTGCAAGACCACCGGCCAGCTTGGCATGGCCATCTCCTCCTCGTCTCCTGCGGTCGCCGCCCGCTGCGCCCATGCCCGCGCCGGGGCCGGCGTCGTCGCCAGCCAGAACATCACCGACCCCGCGCTCGGGCCGAAGGGGCTCGACCTGCTCGCAAAGGGTCTAGCCGCAGACGCTGCGATGACGGCGCTTCTCGACGGTTATCCGCATGCGGAGTGGCGCCAGATCGTCATTCTGGACGCAAAAGGGCAATCCGCGCTGTTTTCCGGCGCCCAGGCGCTCGGCGTTCACGAGATGGCGCAGGGGCGCGATTGCGCCGCAGCCGGCAATCTGCTTGCCAATCCCTTCATTCCCAAGCGCATGGTCGCGGCGTTTGAAGCGGCAGAGGGCGATCTCGGCGACCGGCTGCTCGCCGCCATGCAGGCGGCGCTTGAGGCGGGCGGGGAGGCGGGGCCGGTTCATTCCGCCGGCCTGCTGATCGTCGATCATGTCAGCTGGCCTGTCGCCGACCTCCGCGTCGATTGGGCCGAAGAGGATCCGATCGGCCAGCTCGCCGATCTCTGGCGGCTCTACAAGCCGCAACTCGACGCCTATGTCACCCGCGCGCTCAATCCCTCGGGCTCGCCGAGCTACGGCGTTCCCGGCGACGAAAGATAAGGAGCGTATGCCATGACCATGACCCTCGCAGACTGGAAAGCAGCCGCTGAAAAGCTGAGCGTCCGCAACAAGGCCTTCATCGACGGCGCTTTCGTTCCGGCGCTCTCCGGCAAGACTTTTCCGAGCGTCAATCCAGCGACGGAGGAGGTGATCGCCGAGATCGCCGCCTGTGACGCCGAGGATATCGACCGCGCCGTCAAAGCCGCACGCGCCGCCTTCGAGGACGGTCGCTGGTCGGGCAAGACGCCGGCTGAGCGCAAGGCGGTGCTGTTGAAGCTTGCCGATCTCATCCGCGACAATCTCACCGAATTCGCGCTGCTCGAAAGCCTCGACATGGGCAAGTTGGTGACGGATGCAGCCGCCATCGATGTGCCGGGCGCGGCCGGTGTGTTCCAGTGGTTCGCCGAAGCCATCGACAAGATCTATGACGAGATCGCGCCGACAGGTCGCGGCAATGTCGCGATGGTCAGGCGCGAAGCGCTGGGCGTCATCGGCGCTGTCACGCCCTGGAATTTCCCGCTCGATATGGCCGCATGGAAATGCGCGCCGGCGCTCGCCATGGGCAATTCGGTGGTGCTGAAACCGGCCGAGCAATCGCCGTTGTCGGCCCTCTTCCTCGCAGAACTCGCACTTGAGGCGGGCGTGCCGGAAGGCGTCTTCAACGTCGTGACCGGTTTCGGCGAGACCGCCGGCAAGGCGCTCGGCCTGCATGAGGATGTCGATTGCATTACTTTCACCGGCTCCACCGAAGTCGGCAAATATTTCCTCGGCTATTCCGCCCAGTCCAATATGAAACAGGTCTGGCTGGAATGCGGCGGCAAGAGCCCCAACCTGATTTTCGACGATTGCGAGGATTTGGACGCCGCAGCCGACATGGCCGCCTTCGGCATCTTCTTCAATCAGGGCGAAATCTGCTCGGCCAATTCCCGCCTGCTCGTCCAGCGCGGCATCGCAGACGCCTTCCTTGAGAATATGAAGGAGCGCGCCGCGCGCTATGTGCCCGGCGATCCGCTCGATCCGGCCTCGACCATGGGCGCGATTGTCGATGGCCGCCAATGCGACCGGGTTCAGGCCTATATTGAACACGGCAAGACCACTGCCAAGCTGATCGCAGGCGGAGAGCGCGTGACGGTAGCTGGCAAGGGCCACTTTATCCAGCCGACCATCTTTGCCGACGTCGATCCTGACAATCGCCTGTCGCGTGAAGAGATCTTCGGCCCTGTGCTGGCCGTGACGGTGTTCGACACCGAGGAAGAAGCCGTGACGCTCGCCAATGACACGATCTATGGCCTGGCCGCCTCCGTCTGGACGTCAAACCTGTCGCGCGCCCACAGGCTGATCGATGTCCTGAAAGTCGGCACTGTCTCCGTGAACACCGTGGACGCCCTGTCTCCGATGACGCCGTTCGGAGGCTTCAAGCAATCCGGCGTTGGACGTGACCTGTCGCTGCACGCCTTTGACAAATTCTCCGGCCTCAAGACCGCCTGGATCAAATACTGACTGTTTCTCCCGCCAAGCCTTGCCCGCCGGCTGCAATCCGGCGGGTTTTTTGTGTTCGCACAAAATAATCATTACCTCATTGACTCATCATACCAGTTGCTTTACCGATCCTCGCCAGAGTGAGGAGCGGCGCCGTCGGGAGAACGGCAGCCTGGGAGGCCTCCGCCGCAGCGTCGGCGGATAGCGACCCTCTGCGCCCAAAGCGCCGCCCCTCCAAATGGACACAGCAAAGACGGAGACGGCACAATGACGGCGATCGCGCTATTCGGAGCAGGCGGAAAAATGGGCTGCCGCCTGGCGAAAAATCTCAAGGGATCGCGTTTCGACGTCCGTCACGTCGAAGTCAGCGACGCCGGCAAAGCTCGGCTTGCCAATGAACTGGGCGTCACGGCCGTTGACGCCGACGCAGCACTCGATGGCGCCGATGTGGTGATCCTGGCGGTGCCGGATACCGCCATCGGCAAGGTCGCGCATTCGATTTCCGACAAGCTCAAGCCGGGCGTGATGGTCGTGGTGCTCGACGCCGCCGCCCCCTTCGCCGGCCATCTGCCGGAACGCACCGACCTCACTTATTTCGTCACCCATCCCTGCCACCCGCCGATCTTCAACGATGAGACCGACATGGCCGCCAAGAAGGATCACTTCGGCGGCGTGCACGCCAAGCAGCATATCGTGTCTGCGCTGATGCAGGGTCCGGAAAGCGAGTATGCGCTCGGCGAGGAAATCGCCAAGACGATCTGGGCGCCGGTCATGCGCTCGCATCGCGTCACCGTCGAACAGATGGCGCTGCTGGAGCCCGGTCTGTCCGAAACCGTCTGCGCCTCGCTGCTGGTCGTGATGAAGGAAGCCATGGACGAATGCGTCCGCCGTGGCGTGCCCAAGGAAGCGGCCCGCGACTTCCTGCTCGGCCATATGAATGTGCTCGGCGCGGTCATTTTCGAAGAGACGCCCGGCGTGTTTTCCGACGCCTGCAACAAGGCGATCGAATTCGGCAAGCCGGTGCTGATGAAGGACGACTGGCTGCGCGTCTTCGAGCCTGAAGAAATCGCCGCCAGCATTCAGCGCATCACCTGAGGCTTCGCGCCACAGACAAGCGGGCGTGGAGGCGTCCGCTTGATGACTACAGGACACGGCCGACGCGCCGCGCCAAAACCTGTTCAAGAGGAGGAGAACATTATGACACTGACCCGCAGACTGACGCTTGCCGGCTTCGCCGCCATCATGGCGGCCACCACCGCCATGCCGGCCTTCGCCGCCGATCTCATCGCCATCATCACCCCCAGCCACGACAACCCGTTCTTCAAGGCGGAAGCAGTCGGCGCGGAAGCCAAGGCCAAGGAACTCGGCTATGACACGCTGGTGCTCGTTCATGATGACGACGCCAACAAGCAGTCGCAGCTAATCGACACGGCCATCGGCCGGGGCGCAAAAGCCATCATTCTCGATAATGCCGGCTCGGAAGCCTCGATCGCCGCCGTCAAGAAGGCCAAGGACGCAGGCGTCCCCTCCTTCCTGATCGACCGCGAAATCAACGCCACCGGCATCGCCGTCTCCCAGATCGTCTCCAACAACTATCAGGGCGCGCAGCTCGGCGCGGAAGAATTCGTCAAGCTGATGGGCGAGAAGGGCAATTATGTCGAGCTTCTTGGCCGCGAAGCCGATCTCAACGCCGGCATCCGCTCCAAGGGCTATCACGACGTCATCGACGACTATCCGGAGATGAAGATGGTCGCCCAGCAGTCGGCCAATTGGAGCCAGACGGAAGGCTATTCCAAGATGGAAACCATCCTGCAGGCCAATCCGGACATTCAGGGCGTGATCGCCGGCAATGACACCATGGCCATGGGCGCGATCGCCGCACTCCAGGCCGCCGGCCGCAAGGATGTGATCGTGGTGGGCTTCGACGGCTCCAACGACGTGCGCGACTCCATCAAGGCGGGCGGCATTAAGGCCACCGTCATGCAGCCGGCCTATGCGCAGGCCCAGATGGCGGTGACGCAAGCCGACGAGTTCATCAAGACCGGCAAGGGTCCGGCTGAAGAAAAGCAGCTGATGGACTGCGTGTTGATCAACGCCGACAACGCCGACAAGCTCGAAACCTTCGCGCTCAAGGACTGATCTTTCCCAAGGCCGCCTTACGGCCAACTTTGCGCGGGGGCGCCGTCCAGCATCCCCGCGCCTTTTCCCTTCATTCCGGGCCGTTTGCCGGCCCATCATTGGTGTACACGACCGGAGCGCGCCATGTCCCGACATCACGCCTTCATCGCCCTTCTGGCGCTGACTGGGCTCACGCTGGCCGGATGCAAATTCGTCAAGACCGCGGACCAGCAGAAGGAAGCAGCCGCCGCCGCCTTCGATCCAGACCGGCAGGTGGCCGAGATCTGGGACAGCAAGGTCGCACCCTATTTCGACAAGAAATCCGCGCCCTATAAGGACGTGGCGGCCCTTGTCGCCTCCGATCCGGACGCCGCTAACAAGACCTATGGCCATAAGGAAAAGCAGGGCAACGCGCCCTGGACCTATGTCGCCAAGGTCGACGGCGTCATCGTCAAGGCCGAGACCAAATCCCGCGCCGGCTATGTCGACGTCGATGTCGACGGCGACCAGAAGGCGGATGTGCGCGTGGCGATCGGCCCGGCCATTCGCGGCACAGCGCTGCGCGACGCGCTGGATTTCGTCGATTTCAATTCCTTCCGCAACCAGATCGAATGGGCGCAGTTCGGCAAGTCCTTCAACATTCATGTCAACAAGCTGACGCTGGAAAAGCTGCCGCGCGACACACTCGTCGGCAAGACGGTGAAGGCGTCGGGCGCCTATCCGCAGCCGTCTTCGGGCCAGTTGCCGCAATTCGTGCCGGCGACGATCACGTTCGGAGGCTGACATGGACGCTTCCCAGGACGACGTCATCCTCGAACTGCGCGACGTCACCAAAGCCTATTCCGGCATTCTCGCCGTCAAGAAGGCCAATCTCAAGCTCAGGCGCGGCGCGGTCAATGTGCTGGTCGGCGAAAATGGCGCCGGTAAATCGACGCTGATGCGCATCATCGCCGGCGTGGAGCAGCCGACGCTGGGCGAGATCTGGATGGATGGCGAACGCATTTCGCTCTCCTCGCCCGCCGACGCCGTCAAGCATGGCATCGGCATCGTCTTTCAGGAACTCAACCTGTTCGGCAATCTCACCGTGGCGGAAAACATCTTCGCCACCCGCGAGATCACCCGCGGCCTGCGCGGCATCGACCACAAGGCGCAGGTCGACAAGGCCAACGCTTTCCTTAACCGACTGGAAGCCGGCATCTCCGCCGAGACGCTCGCCGAAGATCTGCCGATCGGACAGCAGCAGCTGGTGGAAATCGCACGCGCGGTTTCGCTCGACACCCGCATCCTGATCATGGACGAGCCGACCTCGGCCCTGTCAGCCGCCGAGGTCGACATTCTCTTCCGGGTCATCGCCGAACTGAAGGCGCAGGGCGTCGCCATCGTCTATATCTCGCACCGGCTCGAAGAGCTGATGCGCATCGGCGACTACATTACTATGCTCAAAGACGGCCAGATTACCGGCCAGGCGCTGGTGAAGGACATCGACACCCGCTGGATCGTCCGCTCGATGATCGGCTCGGACGCCAAGGATTTCGCCAAAGCCACGGATCACAAGATCGGCGGCGAGGCGCTGCGCGTCGAGGAAATCTGCCTGCCGCGCGCCCAGGGCGGCTATGCCGTCGATCACGTGTCGCTCACGGTGCGCAAAGGCGAAATCCTAGGCATTTACGGCTTGATGGGCGCGGGACGCAGTGAACTTTTCGAATGCGTCATGGGCCGTCATCCCCTGTCGTCGGGCCGGATCTTCATCGATGGCGCGGAACTCACGGCGCCCGACACCACGCGCCGCATCCAGAAGGGGCTCGCTCTGATCCCCGAGGATCGCCAGCGCGAAGGCCTCGTGCAATGCCTGTCGATCGCCGAGAACCTGACGCTCGCGAGCCTCGGCCAGTTCGTGAAGGGACTGTTCCACATCGATCTCGGCAAAGAAAAGCAGGCGATCAAGGACTCGATCCGCAATCTCGCCATCAAGGCGCCGAACCCGGATTTCGAAGTCACTTCGATGTCGGGCGGCAATCAGCAGAAGGTCGTGATCGGCAAGGCGCTGATGACCGGGCCGAAGGTGCTCTTGATGGACGAGCCGTCGCGCGGCATCGATGTCGGCGCAAAGGCCGATGTCTTCCGCACCATGCGCCGGCTGGCGGGCGAGGGGCTCGCCATCCTGTTTTCCACCTCCGATCTCGAAGAGGTCATGGCGCTGTCGGACCGGATCGCCGTGATGAGCAACGGCCGACTGGTGACGATCCTTGATCGCGCCGCCGCCACCGAGGAGGCGATCATCGCCGCCTCCGCCGAAGGACATAAACAAAGAAGGACGCTTCACTGATGACCGCCGCCGCCAATGCCGCAACGGGCGCGAGCCCAGTCTCCGGATCGCTGCTCCTGACGCTCATGAAACTGCGCACTTTCATCGCGCTGTTTGCCGTGATCGCCTTCTTCTCGATCTTCGCCCCGAATTTCCTGTCGACGGCGAATATGATCCTGATGTCCAAGCATGTGGCGCTCAACGCCTTTCTCGCCATGGGCATGACCTTCGTCATCGTCACCGGCGGCATCGATCTCTCGGTCGGCTCGATCGTCGGCCTCTGCGGCATGGTGGCGGGCGGACTGATCTTGAACGGCATCCAGCTTCCGATCGGCTACACCGTCTATTTCAACATTTTCGAAGTGGCGCTGATCGTGCTGGTGGTCGGCGTGTTCATCGGCGTCATCAACGGGCTGTTGATCACCAAGCTCAATGTCGCGCCCTTCATCGCCACGCTCGGCACGCTCTATATGGCGCGCGGCGCGGCGCTTCTCTATTCCGACGGTCAGACGCTGCCCAATCTGGTCGGCAAGCCGGAACTCGGCAATGAAGGCTTCGGCTTTTTGGGCGCAGGCTATATTCTGGGATTGCCGACATCCGTCTGGCTGCTGATCGCGGTAGCGCTGGCCGCCGCCTATTTCGCCCGTTTCGTGCCGCTCGGCCGGCATATCTTCGCCGTTGGCGGCAATGAGCGGGCGGCCCGCATGTCCGGCATTCGCGTCGACCGGGTGAAGATGTTCGTTTATATGTTTTCCGGCTTTTGCGCCGCGATCGTCGGGCTGGTGATATCGTCGGAATTGATGGCTGCCCATCCGGCCACCGGCAATTCCTTCGAGCTCAACGCCATCGCGGCGGCCGTGCTCGGCGGCACCTCGATGTCAGGCGGACGCGGCACGATCGGCGGCACGATCATCGGCGCTTTCGTGATCGGTATTCTCTCGGACGGACTGGTGATGATGGGCGTCTCATCCTTCTGGCAGATGGTCATCAAGGGTCTCGTCATCATCGTCGCGGTCGTGGTCGATCAGGCGCAACGCAAATTGCAGCAGCGCGTGACGCTGATGCAGATGGCCAAGGCCGGCTGAGCAGGGGAGGGCGATGATGCCGACATTCAAGGGCGCGTTGATCGGCTGCGGCTTCTTCGCCGTCAACCAGATGCATGGCTGGCGTGACGCCGGCAATGTCGAGATCGTCGCGATTTGCGACCGCGATCCGGAACGGCTGAAGATTGTCGGCGACCAGTTCGGCGTCGCCAGACGCTATCAGGATGCGGAGACTATGTTTGCCGATGGCGGCTTCGACTTTGTCGACATCGCCACCACCGTTTCCAGCCATCGGGCGCTGGTGGAGCTTGCCGCCCGGCACAAGATCCCGATGATCTGCCAGAAGCCCTTCGCGCCGACGCTGGATGACGCCAAGGCCATGGTCCGCGCCGCCCGAGACGCCGGCGCACCCCTGATGATCCACGAGAATTTCCGCTGGCAGACGCCGATCCTGGCGGTCAAGGCTGTGCTGGAGTCTGGCGAAATCGGCGAGGCTTTCTGGGGCCGCGTCTCCTTCCGCTCCGGCTTCGACGTGTTTTCCGGCCAGCCTTACCTGGCCAAGGGCAAGCGCTTCATCATCGAGGATCTCGGCATACATTCACTCGACATCGCCCGCTATCTGTTTGGCGACGCCAGCCGCATGACGGCGCGCACCAGGCGCATCAATCCCGCTATCGCCGGCGAGGATGTCGCCACAATGCTGCTCGATCATGCAAACGGCGTCACCTCCGTCGTCGATGTGTCCTACGCCTCGAAGCTGCCGGAAGAGCCGTTCCCGGAAACCTTCGTCGAGATCGACGGAACCGAGGGCACGCTCCGGCTCGGCAAGGATTATCGCCTCACCGTGCATGGCCGATCGGGAACCAGAATTTCCACCGTCGCGCCCAACCTGCTGCCCTGGGCCTCCCGCCCCTGGCACAATATCCAGGAAAGCGTATCGCTGATCCAGAAGCACTGGATCGAGCGGCTGGTCGCAGGGCAGGCGCCGGACACCTCCGGCGACGACAATCTGAAAACCTTCGCGCTGGTCGAGGCCGCCTATCTCAGCGCCGAGACCGGCAGACCGATCGATCTCGCGGATCTCCTAGGCTGACCCCCTGTTGCAATCCATGAGGAGGAAACCATGAGCAGCCTCGATTTCCGTCTTTATGGAACTTATGAGCCGCCAGCGCCCATGCGCAGGCTGACGGCGGGGCCTCTGAGCGTCGATCTGCAGGACGGCAATCTCCGCACCATCCGCTATCGTGGCCACGAAGTCCTTCGCGCCATCGCCTTTCTGGTGCGCGACAAGGATTGGGGAACATGTGCAGCGAAGATTTCCGACCTCGCCATTCATGAAAGTGAGCCGCGTTTCCGCATCACCTATCGCGCAAGCTATTCCGCTCCCGATGGCGCAGGACTCTTCGCCGACATCGTCATAGAAGGAGAGGCGGAGCGCATTCGCTTCACGGCGAATTTTACGGCGCAAGGCGATTTCGAGACAGCCCGCGCCGGCTTCACTGTGCTGCATCCCATCGTCGGCGTCTCCGGCCAACCGGTGACGGTGGGCCATGCGGATGGATCGGTTGAGCAGGCGCATTGGCCCAGGGCGATTGATCCCTGGCAGCCTTTCAAGGAGATCGCCTCCATCACGCATAGGGTCGCGTCCGGCATTACAGCAGAGACCCGCTTCGCCGGCGATATCTTCGAGATGGAGGACCAGCGCAACTGGACCGACGGTTCCTACAAGACCTATGTCCGGCCCTTGGCGCTGCCCTGGCCCTACCGCCTCGAAAGCGGCGCGCGCCATAGCCAGAGCGTCGAACTGATCCTGTCAGCAGACGCCGCAGCGCCGGCTTTGGCGCGGTCGGATGCGCCCATCGCGCTTGCTCTGTCTCCGAAGGCTGTGCGACTGCCGGAGATCGGCGTTGGTCTGCGGCCCGACTGCGCTGAGGCCGAGGCGCGGCATCTCCCTTTGCTTGAGCAGATCGGAGCGCGCCATCTCATCGCTCATTTTGATCCGATCGCGGGTCATGGCCTTGATGCGCTCAAGCATTACGCATATGTGGCGCGGCAGACGGGGCTCAAACTCACCCTCGAATGCGCCGTCGCTTGCAAACGCCCGCTCGATGACGAGATGGCTGAACTCGCTGCGCTCATTGCGAAGGCCAATCTCCCGATCGACACGCTGTTTGTAAGCCCCTCTGTCGACCGGCAATCGACTCCCCCAGGCTCGGCATGGCCCAATTGCCCGCCTCTTGAAGACCTCTATCAGGCGGCGCGCAAGGCCTTTCCCGGCGTTCGGCTGGGCGGCGGTATGCTCTCCTACTTCACCGAACTCAACCGCAAACGCATTCCGGGTCACTCTGTCGATTACGTCAGCCATTGCACCAACCCGATCGTGCACGCGGCCGACGATCTCTCGGTGATGCAGAGTTTCGAGGCGCTGGCCGACGTCGTCGCCTCTGCGCGCGCGCTCTATGACGACAAACCCTATCGCATCGGTCCCTCGACCATCACCATGCGCCAGAACCCCTATGGTTCTGCGACCAAGGACAATCCGACGCTCTCGCGCATTCCCATGGCCAATGTAGATCCGCGCCATAACGGCCTGTTCGGCGCGGCCTTCGCGCTCGCTTACGCCGCGACCACGCTGCCGGCTGGCCTCGAACTGCTCACGCTGTCCAGCTTGGCGGGGCCATTCGGATTGATCGCCGGCGAGGGGGAACCCTGCGCAGCCGGCACGCTGCGCCCCCTCGGGCGCATCATCACAGAACTCGCCGCGCTCTCGGGGAAAACCGCATGGACGCTAACCTCCGAGACGCCGTCGGAGATCGTGGGTCTCGCCGCAGAAGGCGAGGGCCGAACAGTTCTGCTCGCGGCGAACATCACCTCCCAGAGGCGGATAGTCCGCCTCCCAAGCACCGCAAGCAGCCTCGCTCTTCTCGCCGCTGACGATCTGGAACAGGGCTTCAAGCCAGGTCCGACTTCGGACATCGTCTCCCTGCCCGCCTATGCCTGTCTCAAGGCCTTGATCTGACAGCGCAAGGGGTGTTCACGAGGAATTTATCTGGAGTTGAAGTGACAACATTTCCGAGCCATGCGAAGCCGCTGAGGCATTCTCCTCTCAGCCCAAGCAAGGCATTGAATCCATGACGCTCACCGCAAGACTGAACTCCTATTCTCCCTATATGCTCAGCATCACCCGGATCATTTCGGGTCTCATCTTCCTTGAACATGGCACCGCCAAGCTGCTCGGCTTTCCGGTGTCGCAGATGAACCCGGCGGCGTTCAGCCTCGGTTGGTGGGCCGGCGTTATCGAACTGGTCTGCGGCGCTCTCCTGACCGTCGGTTTCCTGACCCGTCCGGCCGCCTTCCTCGCTTCGGGCATGTGCGCCTTCGCCTATTTCATCGCGCATGCGCCGCAGAATTTCTTCCCGATGAACAATGGCGGCGACGCGGCGATCCTCTACTGCTTCCTGTTCCTGTATTTCGTCTTTGCAGGCGCCGGTCCGCTCAGCGTCGACGCCCAGCGCGCCAAGGCCTGATTGACTGATGATCCGAGGGGAGGGCGGCAAAACCGCCCTTTCTTCGACCGTCAGGGACGGCCGGCGCGGATCATCGAGAAGTAATCGTCGCCGCCGACCTGACCGCCCTTCAGCGCGATCTCCAATCCATCGAGATCGCCGCCATGCGCCTTGCAGAGCGGCGAGCCCGGCGTTTGCGGCAGCGGCATCGCCAGCGTCAACGCTTCGATCCCCATTTCCCCAAGCGCATGGCTGGACGTGTCGCCGCCAGCGACCACCGCGCGGGAGAGCTTGGCCTGGCCGACCAGACGCTTCTGGATCTTTCCCAGTCCCTGTCCGATCCGGTGCCGAGCGCCGTTGCGCGCGTCGATGTCACTGCCGCGATCAGCGGACGGTCCGAGCGCCGTATAGATCACCGGGCTCGCGCTGCGCGACAAGATCTCGAGACCCGCCGCCACGGCGCGGTCCATCTCACGCTCCGCTTCATCGCCGGTTAGAAGCAGCGGATCGAGCGCCACGGCTTCAAACCCTTGCGTCAGCGCATGACGGATCTGCCGCTCCGTTGTCGGCGACACCGAACCCGAGACCACCGCAATCTGCTCAACCGGCCCGACAGGCTCGAAAACCGGTTTCGGCCCAATCAGCCCCGCCTGCCGCCAGGCTTCGATCAGCGCATATTCGACGCCCGAGGAGCCGCAGACAAAACGACCGCGATCTCTCAGCGCATTCCACAGGATCTGTCCGGCGGCGGCCTGCGTGCCCCCATCCAGCACATCGACCAGCAGAATGGCGGGATCATCCGCGAGCGCGGCTTCCAGCGCGCCAGCGACGTCGGCACCGGTCAAGGACACGCAATCGAGCAGCGCAGTCGACAGTGACGTCTGGCGCGACAGATGCAGGAGAAGATCCGCCTCGTCCATCGGCGTCACCGGATGCCGGCTCATCACCGGATGGCGATCGATACGGAAATTCTTGCCCTGATAGGCGGCGAAAAGCTGGCCGAATGCAGTGTAACGACGGATCTGCGGCGCGCCGACAAGGAGACTGGTGGTTCGATTTCCAAATATACGCGCGCCGATCTCGATGGCCCGACCGATGCTGCCAATCTCAGGGCGGGAGTCGAAGGTCGAGCAGACCTTATAGTGGCAGAGTTCGGCGTCGAGCCCGGCGAGCCACGCAAAGGCCTCAGCAAGATGGACATCCATCCAGTCAGGGCTTTCGCTGCGGCTTGTGCCAGCAAGCCCGACGGCGCGGGCGTCGCGAAACCGCTCAGCTGTCACCGCGCTTGGACGCTTCAGATAGAGGACGGTGTCGACGCCATTGGACGCAAGCGCCTCCATCACATCGGTCGAGCCGGTGAAATCGTCGCCGTAATAGCTGATCAGGGGGCGGGTCATATCATGCTCCGGGAAGGTTTGTCAGGCGGCCTTGCCGTCAGCGAATTTCTCGATCGAGCGGGCGAGTTCGGGGTGATCCCGTGCGTAATCCTCGAGCGGAACGCCCGCCACCGCCGCCTCCCAGGCCTGCCGGACGGCCTTGACGCCCGCGCCCGGCCCATCGGGATGGCTGACGATGCCGCCGCCGCAGAGATAAAGAAGATCGGTCGAACCGCCGGTCGCCTTGAGCGTATCCGGCGCCTGGCCGCCCCATTGGCCCGAGCCGATCACAGGCAAGGGACAATCGGAGGGGTCGAACATCGGCGTCGACACCGCCTTGTAGGAGCGCACGAAACTCTCGTCCGGCTCCCAATATTTGACGCGGATGCCGTTGATCTGGAACTGGTCGACGCCGAGCAGGCGCCAGAACTGTTGCCAGACGGAAAACTCAAAGCCGATGCCGGCGTGACGGGTGAGAACATCCCAGCCATTGCGATGGGCGTGCAGCACGAGCCCTGACCGCTTGCGCAGAAAACTCATGCCACTGAACCCGATCGAATTGATGTTGACCACGGCGCAATTGCCGCCAGCCTTGAGCACCAGATCATGATTGCGCATCATTTCATCGGGATCGGCATGCGAGATGCCGAAGGCGTACATCACTTTCTTGGCGGTCTTCTGCTCGTGGTCGAGTATCCTCGGCATGATCGCCGCCACCCGTTCCGACAACGGCGAATAGGCCGGGCTCATCAGCTTCTCGTCGTCCTTGATGAAATCGACGCCGGCCTCGATCAGTTCGCCGACCATCTCCGCCGTCTCATGCGGGCGAAGGCCGAGCGCAGGCTTGACGATGGTGCCGATAATGGGCCTGTCCACGACGCCCGTCAGTGTCCGGCTGCCCGCGACGCCGAATTGCGGGCCGGGATGGGCCGTGCGGAACGCGTCGGGCAGTTTGAGATCGACGATGCGGATGCCGGTCATGCCCTTGATCGAAAAGACGCCGCCGATGCAGATCGTCATCAGCGCCGAGAGATCAGTCCCCACCGCGTCCATCGGAAAGTCGATATCGATATCGGCGCGATGAAACAGACTTGCGCCGCCGCCTTCATCAGGAAAAGACGGCGTGTCGGTCGGGGGCAGGGGTCGGATATCGACGACCCGGGCTGCGACCCGCGCCTTGAGCTCTTCCGTCTCGCCGGGCAGCGCCACGAATGTGCCGGTGGATTGGTCGCTGGCGATCTTGGCGGCCATTTTTTCAATGGAGCCGGCCGTTTCAATACGATAGGTGACCCTGATCACGGCGCTCCTCCCCGAGCATTCGCGTTGCGGATGGAAGACAACTGGTATAATGAGTATCACTGTCATGCAAGTGCCCGGCGACGGTTTTCTTGCTTCGCGCAATCGTGCATAAGATCAGCGGCGAAACAGAAGGTAACGCGATGACCATCCTCTCCGAACCGATCGTGCGACGGAAGCTATCCGACGAAGTGTTCCTGAGATTGCGGGCGCTGATCGAGACGGGCGAACTCAAGGCCGGCGACGAAATGCCGTCGGAACGAACGCTGATGGAGCGGTTCGGCGTTGGCAGGCCGGCGATCCGCGAAGCGATGCAGGCGCTCGCCGGCAAAGGGCTGGTGGAAATTTCGCATGGCGAACGCGCCCGGGTATTGAAGGTCACGGCGCAATCGCTGCTGAGGCAGGTGGATTTGCCGGCCAAGGTCATGCTGGCGGGATCCTCGGACTCGCTCGAACATCTGAAAAGCGCCCGCATCTTCTTCGAGCGCGGCATGGTGCGGGAAGCCGCCGAAAAGGCCACAGACGACCAGATTCGTGAACTCAAGACAAAGCTCGAAAAGCAGAAGGCGCAACTCGGCGATTCCGAAGGCTTCATCGGAGCCGACATGGAATTCCATACGGCCATCGCCCGCATCTCCGGCAATCCGATTTTCGAGGCGGTCAGCGAGGCCATGCTCGGCTGGCTCAAGGCCTATCACACGGAAATGCTGATCTGGACCGGCAAGGAGAATTTCACGCTGGCCGAGCACGAGGACATCATCGCCGCGATCGAGGCCCATGATCCCGAAGCGGCCGAAAACGCCATGATCAAGCATCTGGAGCGATCCCGCGCGCTATACGCCCTCAAGAACGGTCTGGGCTGAAGCGCCTTCGGATGCTAATGTCGACTGGACGGACACGCCGGACAGGCGAGACTGACAATAACCGGATGTCCCCTGCATGCGCTTCACGTTGAGACAGCTCGAATATTTCATCGCTGCAGGCGAAACCGGCAGCATCGCGCAGGCGTCGGACCGCATCAATATCTCCTCTCCGTCGATCTCGACGGCCATTTCGCAACTGGAGCAGGAACTCGGGGTCCAGCTCTTCGTGCGTCACCACGCACAGGGCCTGTCGCTAACGCCCGCTGGCCGCGTCATGCTGGCGGAGGCCAAACGCCTGATCGAACAGGCTGAAGCGCTTTATTCGGCGGCGACGGCGACTTCGGAAGAGGTGAGGGGACAACTCAATGTCGGCTGCCTCACCACGCTCGCGCCGATGATCCTGCCGGAATTGTCGCTTTCCTTCATGTCGGCCTTTCCCAAGGCGTCGATCCGTCCCTTCGCCGATCACCAGGAAACGTTGCTGTCGGGCCTCCACAAGGCAACGATCGATGTCGCCATCACCTATGACCTGCAGATCCCGCTGGACATAGATTTCACGCCGCTCGTCGACCTCCCCGTTCATGCGCTGTTCGGGGAAACGCATCCGCTCGCTCGGAATTCCGCCGTGACGCTGCAGGAACTCATCGAACTGCCGCTGATCCTGCTCGACATGCCGATCTCCACTGAATATTTCATGGCGCTCTTCCTCAAGGAAGGCCTGCAGCCGACGATCGGCTTCCGCTTCTCGCAGCCGGATGTGATCAGGACCATGGTCGCCAATGGCTACGGCTATACGCTTGCCAATGTCACCTCGCGCTCGGACCAGGCGCTGGATGGCCGCAGGGTGACGCGGGTGCGACTGGCTGGCGATCACAGGCCCATGACCATCGGCGTCGCCACTCTCAAGCAATTGCGCAAATCGCGTTTGCTCGCCGCCTTCAGCGCCCATGCCCGGGCATTTATTTCCGACTCCTATATTCCGGGAATGGTGGCGCCGGCCATGGGACAGAAACGCCGCTGAACTGGCGAAAAACCATGGCAGAGACCGGAAATATGCAGACGCCCAAAGCTTAGGCGACGCCTGCGCGTATTTTAATCGACGCAGACGAACGCTCACGAAAAAAGCTGTTGATTAGGCTGACCCTAATCAATTTCGTCAGAAAAGTTTATTTTTCCAAATGACCGATCCGTGCTTACTTGTATAGGCAACGACAAAAGACGCCGGTCCGATGCGGTTTTGGGATCTCTCCTGCCCCAGAAAATCCATCGTCAGCCAGGACGTCGAGAACGAACCACAGACAAGGGAACGTCACATGAAATCTCTTTCTCGCCTGTTCAAGACTTCGCTGGCCGCTGGCGTCGCGCTTCTCGCGGCCAGCACAGCCGAAGCCGGAACCATGAAGCTCGGCATGACCACCTGGGTGGGCTACGGCCCGCTGTTTCTGGCCCGCGACCTCGGCTATTTCAAGGAAAAGGGCCTTGAAGTCGATCTTCAGATCGTCGAGGACCATGCGCTCGCCATGGCTGCGGAAGCCTCCGGCGAACTGGATGGCGACGCCGGCACGATCGACGAGACGCTGCAATATCGCACCAAGGAATTCTGCTTCAAGACGGTCTACGCGCTTGACGACAGCCATGGCGGCGACGGCATGCTGACGCCCACCAGCGTCAATTCCATCAAGGAGTTGAAGGGCATGGAAATCGGCCTGAACGAAGGCTCGGTCTCGCAGTTCTGGTTCAACATCCTGCTCAAGCGCGAAGGCATGACGGAAGCCGACGTCAAGGTTACCAACATGACCGCCGACGACGCCGCCGCCGCCTTCATGGCCGACCGCATCCCGGTCGCCGTCACCTGGGAACCGCATCTGACGCTGGCCAAAAAGGCCAACAAGGGCAAGGTTTTGATCGATTCGTCCAAAACCCCCGGCGTGATCGTCGACGTGCTGTCGCTGCGCTGCGATTATATCGAAAAGCACCCGGAAGACGTCAAAGCGCTGGTCGAAGGCCTCTACAAGGCCAATGAATATATCAAGACCAACAAGGAAGAGGCCTACGCCATCATGGCCAAGGGCGTCGGCGGCTGGCTGTCCGATCCCAAGGATTTCGCCGATTCCGCCGCTGGCGTGAACTTCTACGGCAAGGACGAAAATGCCCGCTTCTTCAAGGGCGGCGCAGATAGCGAGGCCGGAACGCTGATCAAGCTCGGCAACGAGATCTGGGGCAGCTTCGGCAAGGTCAAGATGGACGCCAAGTTCGAAGACGTGGTCGACGCACAGTTCCTCGACATCAAGTAACGCTCGACTCTCCGCCGGGCGGCCCAGCCGCCCGGTCCGTATACGCGCCTCCGCCTTCCATCGGGGCAGGAGCTGGAGTACTGATTTTGTCTCAACGTTCTCTCCTAAAAGACATGGCGTCGCCTTTTCGCGCTATTCCGCCGTCGCTGACTGCGGGCCTTGGCGTGCTGATCTGGGTGCTGGTCATCGGCTTCTGGATCGCGGTGACCTGGTCCGGTTACGTGCCCGAAATGTTTCTGCCGAGCCCCGGCCATGTTGTAGAAACAACGGTGAAATTCGCCCAGAATGGCCAGTTGTGGGAGCATACGTCGTCGAGCCTCAAGGTCGTGCTCCTGGGTTTTGTGGTGTCCTCCGTTTTCGCCGTTCCGCTGGGCCTCCTGATGGGCTCTTATCGCGTCGTGCAAGGACTGTTTGATCCGCTCGTCAATTTCATCCGCTATCTCCCGGTCACGTCTTTCGTGCCGCTGTTCATCCTTTGGATCGGCATCGGCATTGAGCAAAAAATGGCCGTGATCTTCTTCGGCATCTTCTTCCAGCAATTGGTGATGATCGCCGACGCCGCCCATTCCGTGCCGCGCGACCTGATCAACGCCGCCTATACGCTTGGAACGCGACGGATCGAGACCGTGTTCCACATCGTTCTGCCGGCGACCCTGCCCAACATTCTCGACGTTTTGCGCGTCACCATGGGCTGGGCCTGGACCTATCTCGTGGTCGCCGAACTCGTCGCCGCCCGCGCCGGCCTCGGCTATATCTCACTGAAGGCCGCCCGCGGCTTCCAGGTCGACGTGATCTTCATGGCGATCGCCATGATCGGTCTTCTGGGCCTCCTCACCGACAAAATCTTCCGCATCGTTCGCCGCTATATGGCGCCCTGGGCCAATTGAGAGGCGCCGCATGTCCAAACTCGATTACAATTCATCGGATATTTCCGTCTCTCATGTCCAGTTGCGCTACGGCGCCGGCAACAAGGCGGTCCTAGCCCTCAACGACATCTCCCTGCATGTGGAAAAGAACGAGTTCTGCGTCATCGTCGGCCCGTCCGGTTGCGGAAAGTCGAGCCTTCTCTATCTCATCGCTGGTCTTGAAGACCGGACGGGCGGCGAGATCACCGTCGGCGGCCGCACCGTCACCGAACCGGGTCCCGATCGCGGCATGGTGTTTCAGGGCTACACGCTGTTTCCCTGGCTGACCGTGGCCCAGAATGTCGAATACGGGCCTAAGCGCAAGGGTATCAACCCAGCCACCCGCAAAGACCTGGTCGATCACTATCTCGCCGAGGTGGGCCTGTCGAAATTCGCCAACCACTATCCGTCGCAATTGTCCGGCGGCATGAAGCAGCGGGTCGCCATCGCCCGCGCGCTCGCCAATGATCCGGAAGTGCTGCTGATGGACGAGCCCTTCGGCGCGCTCGACAGCCAGACACGCCATCAGATGCAGAAATTGCTGCTCAGGGTCTGGGAAGCGACCAAGAAAACCGTACTGTTCGTCACCCATGACATCGACGAGGCGATCCTGCTTGCCGACCGGGTGCTGGTGATGTCCGGGCGGCCTGGCCTGATCAAGAAGGAAATCAAGGTCACGATTCCCAGGCCGCGCTCTGCCGACATCGTGCTGGAGCCGGAATTTATCGCCATGAAGCGGGAGATCCTGGAACTCCTGCGCAATGACGAGGACGACGCTCACTAAAGGCGTCGTCGACATTCAAAACGACATGCAGAGACCAGTCTCGCGCCGGCGCAGGCCGCGCGACAGCGTGGAGATATGCGCATGGACAGACTCGAATTCGACTATGTGATCGTCGGCGCGGGCTCGGCTGGCTGCGTGCTCGCCAACCGGCTGAGCGCGGATCCGACGAAAACCGTCTGCCTGATCGAAGGCGGCGGCTCGGACGCCAGTCTGCGCGTCAAGGTTCCCGCTGGCATTCTCTCGCTCTATGGCAATCCGCGCTTCGACTACGGCTATACGGGCGTTCCGCAAAGCGAAATGAATGGCCGGCGCATTCCCGTCAATCGCGGCAAGGCGCTGGGCGGCTCCTCGACGATCAATTCGATGATTTATATCCGCGGCGCGCGGGAGGATTACGACGAATGGGCATCGCTCGGCTGCAAGGGCTGGGGTTATGACGATGTGCTGCCAGTGTTCAAAAGCTTCGAACGCAACCTGATCGGCCAAGACGCGGCCTATCACGGCTTCGACGGCGAACTCCTGGTTGACCGGCCGCGCGATCCCAATGTCGTAGCGCGCCTGTTTGTCGAGGCCGGCAAGCAGGCCGGACTGCCTGAGAACGGTGATTTCAACGGCCAAAGCCAATTTGGCGTCGGCGTCTACAATGTGACCCAAGACAAAGGCAGCCGCTTCTCCGCGCATACCGCTTTCGTGAAGCCGATCGCGGGCAGGGCGAACTTGCATGTCCTCACCGAAACCGAGGTCATCGATCTCGACATCGATGGCGACAAGGCCACGGCTGTTAATGTCGTGCGCAATGGAATTGCGCATAAGATAGTTGCGCGCGGCGAAATCATCCTGTCGGCGGGGGCGATCGGCAGCCCGCGCATCCTGCTGGCCTCGGGCATGGGCCCCGCAACTGAACTCGCCGCCGCAGGCGTCGAGGTCAAGCTGAATATTCCAGGCGTCGGCAAGAATTTGCGCGATCATATCGACGGCATGATCACCGTGCGCTCCAAAAGCCTCAAGACGCTCGGCCTTTCGCTCGGCAATCTGCCGGCGATCCTCGCAAGCCCGATAGATTATCTCCTGCGCCGCAAGGGCATGCTGACCACCAACTATGTCGAGGCCGGCGGCTTCGCCAAGACCCGGCTCTCGACTGGGCTGCCGGACATCCAGTTCCATTTCGTGCCGGGCTATCGCAGCCATCGTGGCCGGCTCGTCGAATATGGCCATGGATTTGCCGTGCATACCTGCGTTCTCAGGCCGAAAAGCATCGGCGAACTCACGCTCTCCGCCGATGGAACGCGTCGTAACGCCTTGATAGACCACCGCTTCTTCAGCCGATCGGAGGATCTCGACACGCTGATCGAAGGCATCAAGGTGGCGCGCTCGATCTTCTCACAGGCAGCCCTTTCCCAACTCAAGGGAACAGAAATTCTCCCGGGTCCGGATGTCCAGACCGACGATGAAATTCGCGCCTATCTCCGCGCCGAAGCGCTTACGGTCTATCACCCGGTGGGCACGGTGAAGATGGGCGTCGACGACATGGCCGTCGTCGATCCCGAAACATTGAAGGTGAGGGGCCTTTCCAATCTGCGCGTCGCCGACGCCTCGATCATGCCGACGCTGATCGGCGGCAACACCAATGCGCCCTCGATGATGATCGGCGACAAATGCGCCAGGATGATCTGCGCCGCTTGACATTTTAGCCGTAGCCGCGCCGCCTCTTGATCCGCTCCAATCGCGCCCAAGCGCGGACGGCGTCGTCTTGCGAGGCGAAGGTCTCGATCTTTTTCTGGCCTTCGCCGCCAATCCGGCCCCATTGGCGGATGAGCGAGATTTCGCCGAACAAGGTCGGCTGCAGGCTGAGGAGATAGAAGCGGGCCATGTTGCGGGCGGCATCGATCCGGCGAAGGCGCAAGGGGGTTGAGAAAGAACCTGTCATGGCGCGATTCTTCCAGCCGCGCCGGCGAACGTCCAACGACTTTGCTGAATCGATCCGCACGGATCGATTCACGGATGTGATGGATGGGGATCAGCGATAGCGGTCAAGCCAGTGCAGCCCGGCGATTGTGTCCGCTATCGGCCGGTATTCGCAACCCACAAAGCCCTCATAACCGAGCGCATCGAGTTCAGCGAAAATTCTGGCGTCGTCGAGTTCGCCGCTGCCTGGTTCTCCACGATGCGGAACCGCCGCTGTCTGGACATGACCGACCAGGGGAAACAGCGACCTCAGCCCGGTCAACACGTCGCCATGCAGGATCTGGCGGTGATAGATATCGAATTGCAGCCTGAGGCAGGAATGGCCGAGCCGATCGATCAGCTCGGCAGCGTCATTGAAATTATTGAGATAATAGCCGGGCATATCGCGTGGATTGAGCGGCTCGATCAGGATTTCGGCGCCGATTTCACCGGCCGCGTCGGCCGCTTTCAAGAGATTGTCGCGATAGACGCGGGCCGCAACAGGATCAGGGCGTTCGGCGATACCGGCCATGCAATGCAGCCTCTTGACCCCGAGCGCGCGGGCATAGGTCAGAGCAAGACTTAGCGACGCGTTGAATTCATCCTGCCGACGCGGATCAACCGCAAGCCCCCGATCGCCGGCGCTCCAGACTCCCGGCGGCATATTGAAAAGCGCCACGGGCAAGCCGGCCTGCTGAACCCAGTCGGCAACGCGCTCCGGCTTGTGGTCATAGGGAAACAGAAACTCCACCGCCTCGAACCCGGCCTCCGCCGCCGCGGCAAAGCGCGCCTCGAATGGCAATTCGGTGAACAGCATGGTGAGATTGGCGGCGAAACGTGGCATCAGGGCTCCATGGCGGATGATGGACTTATCATCGCATCAATCTTTTCTGCAATCTTCCAGACATCCTTCAGACGTGGGGAGCGCGACATCCCAACTTTGCAGAAACAGGACAATTCAACTTTGCGGCTACATACGAAAAGTCGATAATCATAATTATGGAACTAGCTATTCTCATGACAAGGGCGCGCGGCGTATATCTGATATTTCCATGGTCCGCTCAGCGCCGCCAGGCCGACATCGACGCGATGCCGCACAGAGCGAATTTTCCATATGGACAAAACGTATAGCGCAAGAAACCATAATCGCTGTCGCTGATAGACATATTGATGAGCTTAGACATAAATGCGCGGCACGCAAAGCCGTGCCAACCGGATCCAGAATGACCATACCGCGTTCCTTTTTCGACACACGCAAACTGCCGGCGGGCCCAGCCTGGGACCTTTGGCATGATCAGATCAGCGTGATTTTCGACTCTCGTCCTCACAAGCGCATCGAAGAAGGCTTCTTCGCATCTGTGGACGCCTGGCTGGTCGGTGAAGTCGGAATCGGACACATCCACGGCGGCGGCCAGCGTTTCGATCGGTCGCGCAAGAAGATCGCCAAAGACGCGATGGATGGCTATGTCCTGCAATTCTACCTTCAGGGACAGAGCGAAGGACGCGTCAGCGGCCAGACGGCCAAGCCGGGCGATCTCTACCTGATCGACATGGCGCAAGCCTTGGCGACCACCACAACCGATCATGAGCAGATCAGTTTCGCGCTGCCGCGGCGCATGCTCGCGCCATTCCTGAAAATGCCGGACAATTGCCATGAACTGGTGATCCCCGGCCAGCAGCCGCTGGTCACATTGCTGCGCGACGCCATGGTGAGCTATACGCGCAATCTCGACCGGATGCGGGCCGATGACGCGGAAGCCGCGCTCAAGCCTTTGGTCGATCTGACCGCCGTGGCGATCAATTCGGAACTGTCCGAGGAAAAGGCGGAAGCCGTGAATCTGATGCTGACCGCCAGCATCAGACGACATATCGAGGCCAATCTGCTGGATCCGGACCTATCGGCTGAAACGGTCGCCGGCAGCTTCGGCCTATCTCGTCGTTCTCTTTACCGATTGTTCGAGCGGTTCGGCGGCTTCCAATCGTATGTGCATGAGCGACGGCTGCGGCGCGCCTGGGAAGCGTTGCGGGCCGCGGACCAGCGCCATCTGCCCATTTCCGCCATCGCAGACAGTCACGGCTTCGCCAATCCGGAAAATTTCACCCGCGCCTTTCGCCGCCTGTTCGGCATGACGCCGCGAGAAGTGCGTCATCTCTCGGCCTCCGACATGGAGCGAGCGATGGCGGCGACCCCGCAAGCGATGTGGTCGCAATGGGTCGCCAAGATCGGCAGCTGAAATTCAGGGGCTTGCTTCCCGCCCTCAGGCGCTGAGTCTCGCCGGTTCGTTTGACGTCAGGGCCGCCAGCCGGGCATGACGACGGGGTGGGACGCCGAAGCGTTCGCGATAGGCGGCGATGAGATTGTTGGCATGGCCGTAGCCGATCAGAAACGCGATCTGCTTGAGCGGCATTTCTGTCTCACCGAGCAGCCTGCGCGCGGTTCTCAACCGGCTCTCGCGCAGATAGCCGAAGATCGTGCTGCCAAACTGCTCGCGAAATCCTTGCGTCAACCGCCGCTGGCTGAGCCCGACCATCTCCGCCAAGTCCCCAAGGCTGAGCGGATCGGACAAATTCTGTTCGATCAAAACGCCGGCGCGTCGCACCGCCTCCCGCTCCTTGGCGGTCAACGGACGGGAACCGTCTCCATCGTCATGTAAGCGCGCATTAACATGCGTATTCTGCTCTTTCACGCTGGCCATATGCATCTCGAAATCTTCCCCGCTTGCCTCGAGCGTCGGCGCCGCTGGCCGACAATTTCTTGAGCAAGACCATGGAGATCTCAGTAAGTCCCTGCAATGGTTAGGTTTTGAATACCCGCCAATCAGTCAGACGGTGCCTGGGAACCGGCAAATAGTGCCATGATTTAGCAGTGAATAATGTTCGCGTCCCAGAATGAGCGGCGCCGATCCAAGCGCCGCCCCAAAAATCGATTGTTGTCATCAAGCTTATTTCGAAGCGGAGCACAGGCGCTCAGCCGCGTAAGCCGGGCGCTTCCTGGCCGGTGCGGGCGACATATTCGGTGTAGCCGCCATCATAACGATGGACACCGTCGGGCGTCAGCTCCAGCACGCGGTTCGACAGCGCGCCGAGGAAATGCCGGTCATGGCTGACAAACAGCATCGTGCCCTCGTAATCGGCAAGCGCGCGGATCAGCATTTCCTTGGTGTCGAGATCAAGATGGTTGGTCGGCTCGTCGAGGACAAGCAGGTTTGGCGGGTCAAACAGCATATTGGCCATCACCAGACGCGCCTTTTCGCCGCCCGACAGCACACGGCAGCGCTTGTCGATGTCGTCGCCGGAGAAGCCGAAGCAGCCGGCAAGCGCCCTGAGCGGCGCCTGGCCCGCCTGCGGGAACGAGGATTCCAGCCATTCGAGAATAGTCGCTTCGCCATCGAGCAGATCCATCGCATGCTGGGCGAAATAGCCGAGCTTGACGCTCGCGCCGATCGCCACCGTGCCCTCGTCCGGCTCGGTCGTTCCGGTCACCAGTTTCAGAAGCGTGGATTTTCCGGCGCCGTTGACGCCCATGATGCACCAGCGCTCGCGCCGGCGCACGCTGAAATCGAGGCCTTCATAGATCGTCCGGCTGCCATATTTTTTGTGCACACCCTTGATGGCGATGACATCTTCGCCCGAACGCGGCGCGGGACGAAATTCGAAGGCCACGGACTGGCGGCGCTTGGGCGGCTCGACGCGGTCGATCTTTTCCAGTTTCTTCACCCGGCTTTGCACCTGCGAGGCATGGCTGGCGCGCGCCTTGAACCGTTCGATGAACTTGATTTCCTTGGCGAGCATGGCCTGCTGGCGTTCGAATTGCGCCTGCTGCTGCTTCTCGTTCTGGGCCCGCTGGCCTTCATAGAAGCCGTAATCGCCGGAATAGGAGGTCAGCGTGCCGCCATCGATCTCGATGATCTTGGTGACGATGCGGTTCATGAATTCGCGGTCATGCGAGGTCATGAGGAGCGCGCCGTCATAATTCTTGAGGAAGGATTCAAGCCAGATCAGGCTTTCGAGATCGAGATGGTTCGACGGTTCGTCGAGCAGCATCACATCGGGGCGCATCAGCAGGATGCGGGCCAGCGCCACGCGCATCTTCCATCCGCCAGAGAGCTTGGCGACGTCGCCATCCATCATTTCCTGGCTGAAGGACAGACCGGCCAGCACTTCGCGGGCGCGGCCATCCAGCGCATAGCCGTCCAATTCCTCAAAACGCGCCTGCACTTCGCCATAGCGCTCGATGATCTCGTCCATCCGGTCCATCTGGTCGGGATCGGACATCTGCGTCTCGAGTTCGTGCAGTTCGGCCGCCACGGTGCTGACAGGCCCTGCGCCATCCATCACCTCTGCCACCGCGCTGCGGCCCGCCATTTCGCCGACATCCTGGTCGAAATAGCCGATCGTCACCCCCTTATCGACCGACACCTGGCCTTCATCGGGCTCTTCCTGGCCGGTGATCATCCGAAACAGGGTGGATTTGCCTGCGCCATTGGGGCCGACAAGACCGATTTTTTCGCCCTTGTTGAGCGCGGCGGAGGCCTCGATGAACAGGATACGGTGGCTGAGCTGCTTGGATATGTTTTCGAGGCGGATCATGGCTTATCTGAACTGGTTGACGCGGGCGCTCTTATGGCATGCGAAAATCCATCTGTCGCAGATTTTCTGACCCTCCGCCCACCACTGATGGCATACTGGCAAAGAACAGCATCAAGGCGACGCGGTCATGACAAAAGAAGCTATGTCCTTCGGTGTGGAGGAGCGGGAAATCATAAGCCGCATCATCACGAGGTTCGGCAACGAGTCTGAAGCCTTGGATTGGTTCAACAGCACGCCGCTGCCGGGCCACGGAAGTGCAACCGCTCGCGATCTTGTTCGCGAGGGCCGGGCGCAGGAGGTCTTAGCCTATATCGACAGCGTCGACGCTGGCGTCCACGCCTGACATCACACCCGCCGCCCGGTCTCCGGATCAAACAGATGCACCAATCCCGGCTCGATCGTCAGCCGCAGGTTGTCGCCCGGCTGCACACGCTCCCTGCCCTGCTCCACCACGGTGATTTCACTCTGGCCGAAGCCGAGCACGATATAGGTCAGCGAGCCCGTGGATTCGATCAACGACACCGGCAGCGTGAAGCCGGCTTCCTCGCCATGCGCCACTTTCAGATGTTCGGGGCGAAGACCGACCAGCAGCTTGCGTGACGTCTCCACGCTTTGCGAGACCGAAATCTCCGGCGCGCCCGGCAAGTCGAGAACCACGCGCCCGCCGCCGGCGCC
Source organism: Rhizobium sp. SG_E_25_P2 (assembly GCF_029892285.1). GTDB lineage: Bacteria > Pseudomonadota > Alphaproteobacteria > Rhizobiales > Rhizobiaceae > Rhizobium_E. The sequence continues at coordinate 140,671 of NZ_JARXVM010000009.1, read as the reverse complement.
CGTCGCGGCCACGAAATTCATCGCCGGCGAGCCGATGAAACCGGCGACGAAGCGGTTGGCGGGCCGGTCATAGAGCTCCAGCGGCGCGCCCTGCTGCTCGATGACGCCATCCTTCATCACCACGACATGATCGGCCATGGTCATCGCTTCGATCTGGTCATGGGTGACATAGACGGATGTTGCGCCCAACCGGTCGTGCAGCGAGCGGATTTCCTTGCGCATGGAGACGCGCAGGGCCGCATCGAGATTGGACAGAGGCTCGTCGAACAGGAAAGCCTTGGGATTGCGGATCACCGCACGCCCCATGGCGACGCGCTGACGTTGGCCGCCAGAAAGCTGGCGAGGATAGCGTTCGAGAAGACCGGAAAGACCTGTGATCGCGGCGACGTCTGCGGCTTTGATCTTGGCGGCGGCCTTGTCCGTCCCACGCATACGCAGCGGATACATGAGGTTTTCCTCGACCGTCATATGCGGATAAAGCGCGTAGGACTGGAAGACCATGGCGATGTCGCGCTTGCGCGGCGGCGCATCGCGCATATCTTCGCCGGCGATGGTCATTCTGCCTTCGCTGATCTTTTCCAACCCCGCCAGAGACCGCAGCAGCGTGGATTTTCCGCAGCCGGACGGGCCGACCAGCGCGACAAAACTGCCCTTATCGATCGTAAGATTGATATTTTTCAACGCATGATAGGCGCCATAATGCTTGTTGACGCCTGTCAACTCGATTTGCGGAATCATTTGAGGGCTCCTGACGTGAGGCCGGACACGATGCGGCGCTGCAGAAGGACGAAAAGGGCGAGGATCGGCGTCACATACATGGTCGCGAAGGCCATGATATTGTTCCACTCATTGGTGTTTGGCCCCATAAAGGAATAGAGGCCCACGCTCGCCGGCTGGTATTCGATCGCCTGGATGATCGACTTGGAATAGACGAACTCGCCGAAAGCCTGCATGAAGATCAGGATGGCCGAAACGAGGATGCCGTTGCGGGCGAGCGGCAGCACGATGTAAAAGAAGGCGCCGATGCGGGAATTTCCGTCGACCATCGCCGCTTCCTCAAGCTCGATCGGCACGCTCATGAAAGTGGCGCGGACCAGAACGACGAAGAACGGCATGCTTTTCGCGGCAATCGCGATGATCACCGCGAGCCGGGGATAATCGAGCATGCCAAGCTGCGAATAACCGACGAAAATCGGCGTGATCATCAGCGAGGCCGGCAGCACCTGCAGCATCAGGATCAGGAAAAGCCCGATATCGATCCAGACATTGCGGTAGCGCGCCAGAACATAGGCGCAGCCGGCGCCGAGAATGGTGATCAGCACCACCGATCCAAACGCGATGAGCAGCGAATTCCAGAGGAAGCGCCCGACGCCCCTCGCCTCCCAGACAGCGCCATAGACGCCCCATTGCGGATCGGACGGCCAGAAGCTCGGCGGCGTGGCGAACATCGCAGAGCCCGTCTTCAGCGCAGTAATATACATCCAGTAAAGCGGAAAAAGGTAGATGGCCGCCAGGATCAACGCGATGACGAGCATCAGACGATTGCGAAATATCTCGCTCATCCCCGCACCTCCTGCCGCGTCGAGCGGACATAGATCACCGCCGCGATCATCACGAAGACGATCATGATCACAGACACGGTCGCGCCGCGGGCGAAATCATATTGCTTGAAGGACAAGTCCCAGGCCCAGTATTGCGCCACATTCGAGGAATTGTTGGGCCCGCCCGAGGTGATGCCGGCAAAGAGATCGAATTGCTGCAGGGTGAAGATGAGACCCAGCGAGATGATCGCGCCGATGGTCGAGCGCATCATCGGCAGGGTGATGGTGAAGAAGCGCTGGAAGACGCCGGCGCCATCGAGCTCGGCCGCCTCGTAGAGATCCTTCGGGATGCCGGACAGCCCGACGGACAACAGGATCATGTTGAAGGACGTGCCGAGCCAGATATTGGCCAGGATCACCGCCCAGAGCGAATAATGCGGATCTGAGCGCCAGAAGATATTGCTGGAAATGACGCCCAATTCGCGCAGGAAGTAATTCAATACGCCGAAATCGCCGGAGAGAAGCCAATTCCAGATTGCGCCAACGACGAGGCCGGGCATGACCCAGGAGACGAGAAACAGACCGCGCAGCCAGCTTGAGCCGGGAAAATCGTTCCAGAAGAACAGCGCCAGCCCGAAGCCGATCAGAAACTGGCCGGCGATCGAGGCGACGACGAAAACCGCCGTGTTGCGCAGGATCGGCCAGGTTTCCGGTTGGGAAAACAAAGCGATATAATTCTTGAAGCCGACAAACGGCCGGATGAACGTGCCGAGCGAGAACATGTCGACTTCCTGGAAGCTCATGAGCACATTGTAGATCAGCGGCAGGCCGGACATCACGAACAGGAAGCCGAGCGGCAACGCCACAAGGCCGATGTCGAAGCCGCGGCCGTCGGTCAGGCTGGTGAGGAATCTCTTCATGGAACCCCGCGAAAACTAGGCGTCCTCGGGGCCGCCCGCCTCGGTCAAGCAAGGCGGCCCCTTCGGGAGGAACGGGTGGCTTTCCCCCCGAGGAGGAAAGCGGATAATGTCAGCCGAGCACGGCCGAGATCTTCTCGGCGGCCTGATCGAGCGCGTCCTTGGGGCTCATCTGGCCGGTCAGGGCAGCCTGAATGGCGTCCTGGATTGCCTTGGAGATCTTCGGCCATGCCGGATGCGGCCCGCGCGGCTGGGCGTATTTCAGCTGCTCCAGGAAGACCTTGAGCGCTTCGTCCTTAAGCGGCTTGCCGGTCGCGGCAATGGTGATGTCGGAACGAGCCGGCAGCTGGCCGAATTTCGCAAACATCTTGTCATCCTGCGAGGCGAAATATTCCAACACCTTGAAGGCTTCATCCGGATGCTGGGTATTAGAGAAGATCGCCCAGTTGAAATCGCCCATGGCCGAGGAACGCGGAGCGCCCGCGTCCGGAACCGGCAGCAGCGCCACGCCCCAGTCAAACTTGGCTTCCTCCAGCATGCGGTCGAGCTCCCAGGGGCCGGAGATCGCCATGGCGGCATTGCCCGAATTGAAGGTGCCGGTGGAATCCCACTGACCGCGCGTCAAGCTGTCGGGAGACGCCAGCTTTTCGTCCATGATGGTCTTCCAGGTTTCCAACGCCTTCACTGCGCCCGGCGCGTTGATCTGCTGGTAACCGCCGCCCCCCATCTGCGCCCAGGGCAGGAACTGGAAAGTCCCCTCCTCGCTCGCCTTGGCCGAGAAAGCCAGGCCGTAGACATTGTTGGCCGGGTCGGTCAGCTTGCGGGCGTCCGCCACCAACTCGTCCCAAGTCTGCGGCGGCTTGTTGGGATCGAGTCCCTTCGCCTTGAACATATCCTTGTTGTAGTAGAGCGCGATCGTGTTGGTCGCCTTGGGAACGCCGAAATATTTGCCGTCCCACATCACCGACTTCAGCGGGCCGGGATAATAATTCTCGGGCTTGATCACCGTGGATTTGGCGATCCGGTCGGTCAGGTCGAGAAAAGCGCCGCGCGACGAAAACATCGCATGTTCCGGATTGTCGACCGCGATGATGTCGGGCGCCTGGCCGGTGGAATAAGCGCGCATGGCCTCGCTCACCACATCGTCGAACTGGATCTGGCGGTACTCCACCGTGATGCCGTTCTTGAGATCGTTGAAGTCCTTGACAAGGTTCGGCGCTGGTTGGATGTCGCGGTCGAGCGACCAGACGGTGATCTTCACGTCTTCGGCATGCGCCGAAAGGCCGAGCACTGACACTGATGCGAGCGCCAGCGCGCCCGCCATGAGAAATTTCCTGATACCCATGTTCTCCTCCATTCAGGTTCAGAGTGATCCGGACGGCTTTCCTCCTCGCCGCCCGGGCATTCTCATTGCGGGTCGATGACGAAGTCGCCGCCCCTGCAATTCTTCAAGTAATTCAGCCCGTGGACCTGGCCGGTCATCTCCAGCGCGTCGCGGTAGACCGGATCGTGCCAGCCTTCGATGTCGATCGAACCGGACCAGCCGGCCAGGCGAAGCTCCGAAATCACATCCGTCCAGTTGGTGTCGCCGAAGCCCGGCGTGCGCATGAAGACGAATTTCTCCTTGCCGAAAATGCCGTGCTCGCGGATCACGTCCCAGCGAATGGTGGCGTCCTTGCCATGCACGTGAAAAATCTTGGCGGCCCATTTGCGGATCTGCGGCAGCGGATCGATCAGATAGACCATCTGATGGCAGGGCTCCCATTCCAGTCCGAGATTGTCATCCGGCGTTTCGTTGAACATCAGCTCCCAGGCGTCGGGATTATGGGCGATGTTCCAGTCGCCGGTCTGCCAATTGCCATCCATGGCGCAATTCTCGAACGCGATTTTGACGCCCTTGTCGGCGGCGCGCTTGGCGAGTTCGCTCCAGATTTCCTTGTAGCGGGGAAGACTGTCGGTCAGCGGCGTGTTGCGGATGCGGCCGGTGAAGCCCGCGACACAGGTGGCGCCGAAATGATGGGCGTTGTCGATGCAGTCCTTCCAGCCCTCAAGCGTGATCTGGTCGATCTCGGTGGTTTCGAGCGGATTGCCGAACATGCCGAGCGTGGAAATGGTGATATCGCGGTCGCCGATGGCGTCCTTGCATCGCTTGCCGAGTTCGGCGAGATCCTGGCCATTGGTGGTCTGCCAGAAGAAGGGTTCGAAGCTTTCGAAGCCCATATCGGCGATCTGGCCGATGCGCTCGGCCGCCTTGCCGCCGCTGGCGCTGACCATGGTGCCGACGCGGATCGATTTTGCCGGGTTGCTCATCCTGCTACTCCTTGGAAATGACGACGCGCTTGCCGCGCCTGGCGCTTTCGATGGCGGCGAACACCATGGAAAGGCTCTTGATATTGTCTTCGCCTGATGTTTCCGGCGGCGTTCCGGTCTCGATCGCCCGGATAAAGGCGGAGATAACGCTGGCGTGCCCCTCGGTCTCCGAGAGATCGGGGGCGGGGGCGACGGAGATCCCTTCCTGATCGCGCAGGAACCCCTCGTCCGCAGCCACGCGATGGGCGGAAAACTCATCCAGCCCGTCCCAGAGCAGCGTCCCCTTCTCACCGGTGATCCGCCACTGGCTTTCCCAACTTGTGTTGGCGCCTTCGGCGCACCAGGAGCCGCGATAGGTGAAGGTCACGTCGTCGCTCATCTCAAAGATGGCAAAAGCCGAAGCGCCATGCGCATACCAGGAGCCATTGGGATTGGTCTCATGGCAATAGACGGCCTTCGGCGTCTTGCCGGAGACGAAGCGGGCGGCGTCGAAGGTATGGATCGCCATATCGAGCAGCAGGACATTGTCCATCTTGTCGCGAAAACCGCCGAAATGCGCGCCGATGAAAAAGTCGCAATGGACACCGGTGATCGCGCCGATCGCGCCGGACTCGACAAAGGCCTTCATCCGCCTGACGCCCGCAATATAGCGCCGGTTCTGCACGACGGCGTGGGTGAGGCCCTTCTTGCGGGCCTTTCGAACAAGGCTTTCCGCGTCCTTGATCGAGGTCGCCATTGGCTTTTCCGACAGCACGTGGCAGCCATGGGCAAGGCCTGTTTTGACCACATCCTTGCGCGCCGGCGGCACCACCACGTCAAACAGCAGATCGGCAGCCGTTTCGGACAGGACTGCGTCCAGATCCGAGCCGATCACCACGTCAGTCAACCCGAATTCTTCAGCCAGACTGCGGGCCACGCCCTCATCGAGATCGACCAGTCCAGCAATGGCGATCTTATCCTTGAGATCCTCATGTTCGGCGATCGCACGAAGCCAACCTTTGGCCATAGCTCCGCACCCGCACAAAACGGCTGTGTATGTCACTGATTTCCTCCACCGACGGAAGCGAAACTCCTCTTTCGCATTCCGTAAACGTTTACGATACTATTTACAGCAATGGAAATTTGTCAATAGGATTTCCGTAAACGATCACGGAGCGCATCGAGACCGCATGACAGGCATTCGCCAACTCGCCGACCATCTGAAGATTTCGATCGGCACCGTCTCTCGCGCCCTGAACGGCAAGCCGGATGTCAATCCGGACACGCGAAAGCGCGTGCTCGAGGCCGCCGAGAAACTGGGCTACGTGGCCAATCAATCCGGCCGGGCGCTCAGGAAGGGTGAGACGGGCGTCATCGGCTTCATGATGCAGACCGGGCCAGAGATCACCGGCCGCGGCGACACGTTTTTCATGAGCGTGTTCGACGGCGTCCAGACCGTGCTCGCCCGTCATAATCTCGATATGGTGGCGATGCTGTGCTCGTCGGAGGAAGATCCGGACGAATATCTGAAGCGCATGGTGGCGCGTGGTTTCGCCGATGGCGTGATCCTCTCCGCCACCCGCCGGCACGAGGCGCGTTTCGAGTATCTCGCCCATCGCAACATTCCCTTCATCACGCTCGGCCGAAGCCTGACGGATGTCGACCAGCCCTGGATCGATCTCGATTTTGAGAGCATGGCGGAACGGTCGGTACGGCGCATGGTCGAACGCGGCAAACGAGATCTCGCTTTCGTCTGGCCGCATGGCGATCTCAATCTCGGCTATGTCTATGTCGAGCGCTGCCGCGCCGTGCTTGCCGAATACGGCCTCGATCTGCCCGACGCGCGGATATTTCACGCCGCCGCCAGCGAAAAAGGCGGCTATGACGTGGCGAGCCAGATCCTCAAGGCGGAAAAGCGCCCTGATGGCGTGCTGCTGGTGAGCGAGTCCATCGCGCTCGGCCTCTATCGGGGCCTCGCGGAAGTCGGCCTTTACCCCGGCCGCGACATTGCGGTCATCGGCATGCGCAGCCCGCAGGCTGAGTTCCTGGCCCCGAGCCTGACCTATTTCGATCTGTCGCTGCGCGATCTCGGCGCTGCTCTTGCCGAAAGCCTGCTAGCCGCCATGCCCGCCTATCGCGAGCACTATCCGGATGCGCCCCGGCGCCAACTCTGGCCGATGAGCTTCGTCGAAGGCGAAAGCGGCTGAAGATGTTTGACAGGCCGCGCGAAACTTGGCAGCACAGACGGGACGATAGACGAGGGTAAAATGGCCAAACGACCGGACAGTCAGGGACGTCTTGACGAAGCGGCGCGCGCCGGCTGGCTCTATTACGTCGCAGGTCGCACGCAGGACGAAATCGCCGCGATCATGAGCATTTCGCGTCAGAGCGCACAACGCCTGATTTCATTGTCGGTGGCGGAGAAGCTGGTCAAAGTTCGTCTCGATCATCCCATCGCCGCCTGTCTCGAACTGGCCGAAGCCATCAAGGATCGCTATGGGCTGAAGCAGGTCGAGGTGGTTCCCAGCGATCCGAATGCGGGAAACACACCACTCGGCGTCGCCGAAGCCGGCGCCGCCGAGCTCGAACGCTGGCTCAAACGCAGCGAACCCCTCGTGATCGCCATGGGCACAGGCCGCACGCTGCGCGCCGTCATCGACCAACTGTCGCCGATGGACTGCCCGCAACATAAGATTGTATCACTCACCGGCAATATCAGCCCGGACGGATCGGCCGCTTATTTCAACGTCATCTTCTCTATGGCCGACGCGGTGAAGGCGCCGCATTTCCCGATGCCGCTGCCGGTCATCGTCTCCTCGCGGGATGAACGCGACCTGATGCATAGCCAGCCGCTGATGGCCACCACCATCGATCTCGGCAAGCATTCCGACGTCACCTTTGTCGGCATCGGAGACATGGCGCTGAACGCGCCGCTGCTCGTCGATGGCTTCCTGAAGCAGGCGGAGATGGAAAACTTGCTTGCCGCCGGCGCGGTGGGCGAGATCTGCGGCTGGATCTTCGGGCCGGACGGCGCTCTTCTCGACCATCCGGTCAACGACCGCGTCGCGAGCCTGCCGATCCCCTCCCGCGAGGACTCGACGGTCATCGGTCTGGGGCGCGGCGCCCGCAAGCACAAGGCGATCAAAGCCGCCGTTCTGGGCGGCAAGATCAACGGATTGATCACCGACGAAGACGCCGCGCGGATGCTGCTCGCCAACTGATCGGCGCTTCCCCTTCCCTCCCCGTGCCATGTGTCCGCCCCCGCTCTTGTCAGGGGCGGCTTATGAGCCGTTATTTTTATTTCAATTTTTTCAATAGTTTGCAGCGCCGTTTCGGCGCTGCAAAAAAGATTCCCTATTGACAGTTTTCAGAGTGAAGTGAATATCTGCCCATGAGCATGGCATTTGCTCAAGTTTCTCTTCTGGGAGGAAGACCATGAACCTGAAAACTTTTCTGCTGGGCGCGAGCTCGGCCCTGGCGATGTTTGGCCTCGCGAACGCCGAGACGCTGACGATCGCCACCGTCAACAATGGCGACATGATCCGCATGCAGAAGCTGACGGACGATTTCACCAAGAAGAACCCGGGCATTGAGCTGAACTGGGTGACGCTCGAAGAAAACGTTCTGCGCGAACGCGTGACCACCGATGTCGCCACCAAGGGCGGCCAGTATGACGTGATGACCATCGGCACCTATGAAGCCCCGATCTGGGCCAAGCAGGGCTGGCTGGTCGCGCTCGACAATCTCGGCGCCGACTATGATGTCGACGACCTCCTGCCCGCTATCCGCGGCGGCCTGACGATGGACGGCAAACTTTACGCTGCGCCTTTCTACGGCGAGAGCTCGATGGTCATGTACCGCAAGGACCTGATGGAAAAGGCCGGGCTGACGATGCCTGACGCCCCCACCTGGGACTTCATCGCCGACGCCGCCCGGAAGATGACCGATCGCGCCACCGGCGTGAACGGCGTCTGCCTGCGCGGCAAAGCCGGCTGGGGCGAGAACATGGCCTTCCTGACCGCCATGTCCAACTCCTTCGGCGCCCGCTGGTTCGACGAAAGCTGGAAACCGCAGTTCGACCAGCCGGAATGGAAGAACACGCTTGAATTCTACGTGAAGCTGATGAACGACGCCGGCCCGCAGGGCGCGTCCTCCAACGGCTTCAACGAGAACCTGGCGCTGTTCCAGCAGGGCAAATGCGGCATGTGGATCGACGCCACTGTCGCCGCTTCCTTCGTGTCCAACCCCAAGGATTCCACGGTCGCCGACAAGGTCGGCTATGCGCTGGCTCCGGACAACGGTCTCGGCAAGCGCGGCAACTGGCTCTGGGCCTGGAATCTCGCAATCCCCGCAGGCTCGCAGAAGGTGGAAGCAGCTGAAAAGTTCATCGCCTGGGCGACCGGGAAGGACTATCTGAAGATGGTGGCGGACAAGGAAGGCTGGGCCAACGTTCCTCCGGGCACGCGCACCTCGCTCTATGAAAACGCCGAATACCAGAAGGCGGCGCCGTTCGCGAAGATGACCCTCGACTCCATCAACGCGGCCGATCCGACCAAGCCGACCGTCAAGCCGGTTCCCTATGTCGGGGTCCAGTTCGTGGCGATCCCTGAATTCCAGGGCCTCGGCACTACTGTCGGCCAGCTCTTCTCGGCAGCGCTCGCGGGCCAGATGAGCGTCGACGATGCGCTCGCTCAGGCGCAGCAGGTGTCTGAACGCGAAATGACCCGCGCCGGCTATATCAAGTAATCCACAGGCTCCCAGGCCTGACCTTGCTGCCCGGCCCCTCCGGGCAGCCTTTTTCCAAGAACAATTCCGCGCCCAAGCGCGACATCTATTGTCTCGACAATTTCACCATTCGGGCTACGCAGGGGAGGAAACGATGGCGACGCAACAGACGAGGACGCTCGCGCGCGCAATGATAGCGCCGTCCGTGGGGCTACTGTTGATCTGGATGATCGTGCCGCTGGCGATGACGCTGTGGTTCTCCTTCCAGAACTATAACCTGCTCAATCCGGCCAATGTCGGGTTCACCGGCCTGTTCAACTATCGCTTCTTCTATACCGACCCGGCCTTCTTCCAGTCGATCTACAACACATTGGTGCTGGTCGGCGGCGTGCTGCTGATCACCGTCATCGGCGGCGTTCTCATCGCCCTGCTGCTGGATCAGGAAATCTGGGGCCAGGGTCTCGTGCGCATCATGGTCATTTCGCCCTTCTTCGTCATGCCGCCGGTGGCCGCGCTGGTGTGGAAGAACATGATCATGCATCCGGGCTACGGCGTGCTGGCGGATATCAACCGTTCGCTCGGTTTCCAGCCGGTAGACTGGTTTGCGCAATATCCGTTGTTCTCGATCATCATCATCGTCGCCTGGCAGTGGCTGCCGTTTTCGACGCTTATTCTCCTGACCGCGCTGCAGTCGCTCGACGGCGAGCAGAAGGAAGCCGCCGAAATGGACGGCGCCGGCGTCTGGAGCCGCTTCATCTATCTGGTCGTGCCGCATCTTTCCCGCGCCATCACGGTGGTCATTCTCATCCAGACGATCTTCCTGCTCGGCGTCTACGCGGAAATCCTCGTCACCACCAATGGCGGACCCGGCTACGCCTCCACCAATATCGCCTTCCTGATCTACCGCACCGCGCTGCTGGGCTATGACGTGGGCGGGGCCTCCGCCGGCGGCATCATCGCCGTCATCCTCGCCAATATCGTCGCCTTCTTCCTGATGCGCGCCGTCGGCAAGAACCTGGACAAGTAAGGAGAGACCCATGGCCCGCGCCGTTTCCACCCGCCGCAAAGCCGTCTTCACCCTCGCCGCCTGGTCGGTGGCGCTCGTGATCTTCTTTCCGATCCTCTACACGCTGATCACCTCGATCAAGACCGAGACCGAGGCGATCCAGGGCTTCAGCCTCGTCCCCTCCTTCACTCTCGAAAACTATGTCGAGGTCCAGACGCAGCGGGATTATTTCAAGCCGTTCATGAATTCGGTGATCCTGTCGGTCGGCTCGACGATTCTGGCGCTGCTGATTGCGGTTCCCGCCGCATGGTCGATGGCCTTTGCCCCGACCAGCAGGACCAAGGACATCCTGATGTGGATGCTGTCCACCAAGATGATGCCGGCGGTCGCCGTGCTGGTGCCGATCTATCTGCTCTTCCGCGATTTCGGTCTGCTCGACAGCCGCATCGGCCTGACGATCATGTTGATGTTGATCAACCTGCCGATCGTCGTCTGGATGCTCTACACCTATTTCAGGGAAATTCCGGGCGAGATCCTCGAAGCCGCCCGCATGGATGGCGCAACCCTCTGGGGCGAGATCGTGCATGTGCTGACGCCGATGGCGGTCCCCGGCATCGCCTCCACCATGCTGCTCAACATTATCCTGGCCTGGAACGAAAGCTTCTGGTCGATCCGGCTGACCACCACCAATGCCGCGCCGCTCACCGCTTTCATCGCCTCCTTCTCGAGCCCGCAAGGCCTGTTCTGGGCGAAGCTCTCGGCGGCCTCCACGCTCGCCATCGCCCCCATCCTGATCATGGGATGGTTCTCGCAGAAACAATTGGTGCGCGGCCTGACCTTCGGCGCGGTGAAATAACAAATTAGGGGAGAACAGTGATGGGCACGATCCAACTCAAGAAGGTCAACAAGTCGTTCGGCGCGACCACGGTCATTCCGAGCATCGACCTCTCCATCGAAAACGGTGAATTCGTCGTTTTCGTCGGCCCCTCCGGCTGCGGCAAGTCCACGCTTCTGCGGCTGATCGCCGGCCTTGAAGACACGACATCGGGCCATATCGAGATCGACGGCCAGGATGTGACGAAGACGCCACCCGCCAAGCGCGGTCTCGCCATGGTGTTTCAGTCCTATGCGCTCTATCCGCATATGAGCGTGTACAAGAACATCGCCTTCCCGCTGAAAATGGCGGGCATGACGCCTGACGCCATAGACAAAAAGGTCAAGGACGCCGCGCGCATTCTCAATCTCACCGATTATCTCGAACGTCGGCCCGGTCAGCTCTCCGGCGGCCAGCGCCAACGCGTCGCGATCGGTCGCGCTATCGTGCGCGAACCCTCGGCCTTCCTGTTCGACGAACCCTTGTCCAACCTGGATGCGGCGCTGCGCGGTTCCATGCGGCTGGAGATTTCCGAGTTGCACCAGCAGCTTGGGGCCACGATGATCTATGTGACGCATGACCAGGTCGAGGCGATGACCATGGCCGACAAGATCGTCGTGCTGCAGGCCGGCAACATCGAGCAGGTCGGATCACCGATGGAGCTCTACAACCGGCCCGACAATCTGTTCGTGGCGGGCTTCATCGGCTCGCCGCACATGAATTTCGTCAGCGGCGAAGCGGCAGGGCCGCATGGCGCTCATACGATCGGCGTCCGGCCTGAACATGTCAGGCTCTCGACCACGGAAGGCCTGTGGAAGGGCAAGGTCGGAGTCACAGAGCATCTCGGCTCCGACACCTTCCTGCATATCCATACCGAACAGGCAGGCAACCTGACGGTGCGCGCCGATGGCGACACCGCGTTTCGTCATGGACATGACGTGTATCTGACACCGGACGAGCGCCGGATCCACCGCTTCAATGACAAGGGAATGGCAATCCGATGAAAAGACTGGATGGAAAATCAGCCCTGATCACCGGCTCCGCGCGCGGGATTGGCCGCGCTTTCGCAGAGGCCTATATCCGCGAAGGCGCAACCGTCGCCATCGCCGACATCAATCTCGAGCGCGCTGAGCAGACCGCCTCCGAGCTGGGCGCCGCCGCTTACGCCATCCGCATGGACGTAACCGATCAGGCTTCGATCGATGCGGCAATGACAGCGGTTGAAGACAAGACAGGCGGCCTCGACATCCTGATCAACAATGCAGCGCTGTTCGATCTCGCGCCCATCGTGGAAATCAGCCGTCAGAGCTACGACACGTTGTTCTCCATCAATGTGGCAGGCTCGCTCTTCACTCTACAAGCGGCGGCGAAATCGATGATCAAGCGCGGCAAAGGCGGCAAGATCATCAATATGGCGAGCCAGGCCGGTCGTCGCGGCGAGGCTTTGGTCGCGGTCTATTGCGCCACCAAGGCCGCAATCATCTCGCTCACCCAGTCCGCAGGTCTCGATCTCATCAAATACGGCATCAACGTCAACGCCATCGCGCCGGGCGTGGTTGACGGCGAACATTGGGACGGCGTCGACGCGCTGTTCGCCAAGCATGAGAACCGCCCACGCGGCGAAAAGAAAAAACTCGTTGGCGAGGCCGTGCCCTTCGGGCGCATGGGGCGCGCCGAGGATCTGACCGGCATGGCGGTGTTTCTGGCCTCCTCCGAGGCCGATTACATCGTCGCCCAAACCTATAATGTCGATGGCGGCAACTGGATGAGCTGAGGCTCCCAGACCCCAGGATCGGAGACTGCCCATGACCAAACTCTCGCTCGCCAATCTCGACGCGCTATCGGCCCAGGCCGGCGTTCCCCGCTATCGCCGCGACGATCTCTCGGCTGGCATCGTGCATTTCGGCGTGGGCAACTTCCATCGCGCCCATATGGCCGTCTATCTCCATGAGCTGATGAACGAGGGCAAGGCGCTCGACTTCGCCATTATCGGGGCCGGCGTCATGGCCTCCGACGCCAAGATGAAGGCGACGCTTCAGGCGCAGGATTATCTAACGACGGTCGTCGAGCAGGACGTCAATCGTTCCGCCGCCACCATCACCGGCCCGATGATCGACATTATTACCGCCCCCGACTTCGCCCGCATCATCGACACGCTTGCCGATCCCAAGATCCGCATCGTTTCAATGACCATCACCGAAGGCGGCTATTTCATCGACCCCGCCACCGGCAAGTTCGACCCGAAGCACCCGGCAATCGTCGCCGACGCCGCCGATCCAGACCATCCCAAAACCGTGTTCGGCCTGATCATCGCCGGGCTCAAGGCGCGCCGCGCCAAGAACATTCCGCCCTTCACGGTCATGTGCTGCGACAATATTCCGGGCAATGGCGAGGTGACTGAGGCGACCGTCACCGGCCTCGCCAAGCTGTCCAATCCGGATTTCGCTCACTGGATCCATGAGAACGTCGCCTTCCCCAATTCCATGGTCGACCGCATTACGCCGGCGACCGGACAGCGGGAAATCGACATCGCCCGCGACGCCTATAGAATCGAGGACGGCTGGCCAGTGTTCTGCGAAGAGTTCAAGCAATGGGTGATGGAAGATAATTTCCCGCTCGGACGCCCCGCTTTCGAGGATGTCGGAGCGACTTTCGTGCCCGATGTCGCCCCCTACGAGCTGATGAAATTGCGCATCCTCAATGGCGGCCATGCGGCGATCGCCTATCCCGCCGCGCTCATGGACATTCATTTCGTCCACGAGGCGATGGAGAACGAACTGATCCGCGCCTTTCTCGCCAAGCTGGAGCATGACGAGATCATTCCCGTCGTCCCGCCGGTGCCGAACACCAGCCTCAGCGATTATTTCGACCTGATCGAGCGCCGTTTCGCCAATCCCAAGATCGGCGACACCATTCCCCGTCTCGCCCAGGACGGCTCCAATCGCCAGCCGAAATTCATCCTGCCATCCACCAGTGATCGCCTCACCAAGGGCCTTGACGTCGTCGGTCTGGCGCTCGTGTCCGCGCTGTGGTGCAGATATTTCGAAGGCCTGTCGGACAGCGGCAAGGCCATCGTGTTCAACGATGCGAGCGCCGACAGATTGCAGGCTGCCGCGCTCGCTTCGCGCCAAGATCCGAAAGCCTTTCTTGCGCTCGGCGATATTTTCGGCGATGTGGGTGTAAACCCGCAATTCGTCGCCCGCTTCGGCACGGCGCTCGCAAGTCTGCGGGACAGAGGCACGGCGGCGACTTTGACCGCCTATCTTGACGGGACGCTTGGCGGGTGACGACACACGAAAACGGCGGCGATTGGCTTGTGATCTTTGATTGCGACGGAGTTCTCGTCGACAGCGAGCCAATCGCGCTGGATGTTCTTCGTGACATGCTGGCCGAAGAAGGCGTCACTCTGGATGCCGATTCGATCTCGGATCGTTTCCTCGGACGCAGCCTGTCGTCCATGACCGCCCTCATCCGGCAGGAATTCGGCGTCGCGTTGCCGGAGGATTTTCCGGACCGCATGCGCAAGCGTCTATTCGTGCGTTTCGAGGAGGAATTGCAGCCGATTTCAAATATGGCCGAGACGCTCGACGCGCTTGCCTCAGCAGGCTTCTTCTATTGCGTCGCCTCCTCCAGCCAACCCGAGCGCATAGCCAAGAGCCTCGATGTGACGGGGCTTTTCAGTCGTTTCTCGCCGCGCATTTTCAGCGCCACTATGGTGGCGCGCGGCAAACCCGCGCCGGATCTCTTTCTCCATGCCGCGACCCGGCTGGGCTTTCCGCCCGAGCGCAGCATCGTGATCGAGGATAGCCCGGCTGGCGTTCAGGCCGCACGCGCGGCTGGCATGACCGTATTCGCCTTTTCCGGCGGATCGCATGCGAGCAGTGAAAACTATCACGCCGCCATCAAGGCTCTCAAACCCGATCAACAATTTGACGCGATGGGTGATTTGCTGCACCTTGCCGAACGGGCGAGGAGATCGAAAGACGGCATTGATGGGTGAACATGTCATCGCGGTGGATGTCGGCACCGGCAGCGCGCGCGCCGGCGTTTTCGATCTCAGCGGACGGCAGTTGGCGCGGGCGGTGACGCCCATCGGGCTCAATCGACCGCAGCCGCTTCAATATGAGCAGGATAGCGAGGAGATCTGGGCCGCCGTCTGCAGATCCGTGCGAGAGGCGCGGCAGGCCGCCGGTCTTTCCCCCGATGACATCGCCGCGATCGGTTTCGACGCCACCTGTTCACTGGTGACGAGAGATAAAGACGGCGCGCCGATCTCGATCTCCGCCTCGGAAAGCGGATCCTTCGACACCATGCTCTGGATGGATCACCGCGCCCGCAACGAAGCGGCGGAGTGCTCGCTTGCGGACGACCCTGTCGTCAGCCGTTTTGGCGGTCGGCTTTCGCCGGAAATGCAGGCGCCGAAACTTCTTTGGCTCAAACGACATCTGCCGGAG
Source organism: Rhizobium sp. SG_E_25_P2 (assembly GCF_029892285.1). Classification (GTDB taxonomy): domain Bacteria; phylum Pseudomonadota; class Alphaproteobacteria; order Rhizobiales; family Rhizobiaceae; genus Rhizobium_E. The sequence goes on along the minus strand of NZ_JARXVM010000009.1, from coordinate 124,865 downwards.
ACATGGGCGAAAACAGGCCAGATCTTCGATCTCTGCGATTATCTCACCTGGCGAGCCACCGGCTCCCCTGCGCGTTCGCATTCGTCGCTCGCCTCGAAATGGGGCTATGAGCCCATAGCGCCCGGCGCACGCCCCGACGATTTCTATCGCCGCATCGGGCTGTCCGACCTGGCGGCAAGATCTGGAATTCCCGAGATGTCGACGCCGTTGGGCGCGGCCATCGGATCACTGAGCGGGAGCGCGGCAGACGCTCTCGGGCTCACACGACGCTGCCTCGTCGCCCCCGGCCTGATCGACGCCTATGCGGGCGCGATCGGCGTCTTCGCCTCCGTTGGCGGCGCGGATTTCCACCGGAAGGCCGCGCTCATTGCCGGCACGTCGAGTTGCGTCATCCGCTTCGATGAGAATGCTCGGACCAAAGCCGGATGTTGGGGTGGTTTTCGCGATGTCGCCTTGCCGGATCTCTGGCTGATGGAAGCTGGCCAATCCGCGTCCGGCGCGCTGCTCGATCATCTGATCCGCCTGCATCCCGCTGGTCGAGGCGCATCGCCGCCGTCACCTCTGGCGTTGCTGGATGCGATCTCGGAGAGGCTTGCAGCGGCAGGCCCGGCATATGGCGCTCCCTTGACCGTGCTGCCTGATTTTCATGGCGCGCGCTCTCCCGTCACCGACCCGGAATTGACCGGAACTCTGGCGGGGCTGACGTTGGACGAGAGTTTCGATGGTCTCTGCAAATTGTTCTGGCGCGCTTGTGTCGGTCTGGCCTGCTCTATCCGCGACAGTCTTACCAATATGCCCGGAAGCGACGAGGTCAACACGCTGTTGATGGCGGGTGGATTTGTGAGCCATCCGCTCATTCCCACGCTTTACGCCAATGTCACGGGTAAATCAGTGGTGACCGAGGCAAACAGAGATTCGGTTCTTTTTGGTTGCGCTATGCATGCTATGCGTGCAGCAGAACTGGCGCCAGATTTCGCCAACCAACCGGCGCCTTATGATCGTGGAAGACAGGTCATCACTCCCAATTCGGAGACCTCCCGTCTCCACGAACGCGACTATTCCGCCTATCTGGCCATGAAACGGCATCGCGCCGAATTGAATGCGATCTACGGCTGAGAACTTCTGCGCCCGTCAACTTCGGGAAATTGCGTCTTGTGAAAACACGCCAGTTCTGCAGACGTTTCCGGGTTTGATCATGGCGCCAATTGGATCGCGTGCTATCGGTTGCGAAAGCGATTAATGCATCTTGCGATTCCTGAAAGACGCGATAGATTATCCATTATCTACTTCTTAACCATCTCGCCACTGTCCACAATTCGCGCCGGCGCTTGAAAACGGCGAAAGCGAGACTGTGCGGAGGCGATAGCGGCCGCCCGTGCGTGAAGCGCGGAGGAGCGGGCGGCCGCACCAACTTTCACTTTTCAAACAGATTTGATGAGGCAGGCGGACGGCGCAAAATAACGGGCGCGGCCATTCTGATCGCGCATGAATGGCAGAATTCTGTTGCGAGACCCGGCGTCGAACCGCTAAGCTCTAAATGTCTAATTGGATAGACATATAGCGCAAGGATCCGAGTGCAAAGCTACCTCTCCACCCTCACCGCTTGGACACGCGATATCCGCGCCGGCAGGCTTGTCGAACAAGCGGCCGCGCTGTGCTTGCGCGCCGATGCCCGGGGCAGGACTGAAATCCTGTTGGTGACGAGTCGCGACACCAAACGTTGGGTTCTGCCGAAAGGCGCGGTGGAGAAGAAAGAGAGCAGCGGCCAGGCCGCAGCGCGGGAAGCCTTTGAGGAAGCCGGCGTAGCCGGCGCCGTGCAGAAAAAGCCGTTTGGTCGCTATATCTATGTCAAGCAGAAGGAGGGCGTGGTGTGTCTCGTGACCGTCCACCGCATCGTCGTTGAGAAATGCGTGGATATGTTTTCCGAGAGCGGACTGCGCATTGCCGAATGGGTGCCGATCCTGGAAGCCGCCCGGCGTGTGGATGAGCCGGAACTGAAAAGCCTCATCGCTTCGCTGGCCTGAAGAACGGGAGTTCCGTTCATTTAGGAACACCCGTCGTTTCCAATCGTTCTGTTTTTATAGCTGAACCGAGACGGAAGGAGCGACGATGCCCACCAGCGAACAAATCGAAAAGGCGCAGCAAAAAGCGCATGAGCAGGTTGACCGCACCAGCGGCGGCGGCCAGATCGGCGGAACCTATGCCGGTCAGCAGCCGGATGCCGCCACGACCTCGACGGTCAAAGGCAAAGGCGACCGCACCGACAAGAACCAGGACGGCCACTGAGCAGTCGTTCTCCCGGCGGATCACGCATCCGCCGGCGTGATATCGATCCTCAGCAGCACGCCCTCGCCTTTAAACTCCATGGTTTCGCCCAATTCGAGACAGACCACGTCCAATGGCGCGAGTTGCGTGTCTCCGACATCCAGTCCACCCTCCAGGATCAACACAAAGGTCAGGCTTGCCGCCTCCACGTTGCCTGGCGAGAGTAGCGAAACCGCGTGAGAAAAAATCCCCCGGCGCGTCATCACGTTGAAATCGACCGTTGGGCCGCCATGGTTGCGGCTTGATATCTCAAGATCGCCAGAAAAAGAAAACGGCGCGCCGGCGACGTGCAATTCGACACTTTCATCGGGCAGATCAAGCGTCATGCCCTTGCCGGAGAGCAGCGTTATGGTCCGGTCGATCCCGGGAAAGACGGAAAAAGGGCCATCCTCCGCCACATGCGCGATCGACAGCCGCCAGCCGAATTCATCGAGACCAGCGCCGTCCGGAAAGGACGCGACCTCTTCGGTCACGCCCTTGCCGTTCTTCCACGGCATTTTCCGATAGTCGTCCCGCCGTAGGATGCGCATCAGTTGCCCAGGATGCCCGGCAGGCGCAGACCCTTGTCGTCCGCGCATTCCAGCGCAATATCATAGCCGGCGTCGGCATGACGCATGACGCCGGTCGCCGGATCGTTCCAGAGGACACGCTCCAGCCGGCGCGCCGCATCATCCGTGCCGTCGGCGCAGATCACCATGCCCGAATGCTGGGAATAGCCCATGCCGACGCCGCCGCCGTGGTGCAGCGACACCCAGGTCGCGCCCGAGGCGCAATTCAGGAGCGCATTGAGCAGCGGCCAATCTGAGACGGCATCCGAACCGTCCTTCATCGCTTCGGTTTCGCGATTCGGCGAGGCGACTGAACCGGAATCGAGGTGATCCCGGCCGATGACGACGGGCGCTTTGAGTTCCCCGTTGCGCACCATTTCGTTGAAGGCGAGGCCGAGCTTGTGGCGATCGCCCAAGCCCACCCAGCAGATGCGCGCCGGCAGCCCCTGGAAGGCGATGCGCTCACGCGCCATGTCCAGCCAATTGTGCAGATGCTTGTTGTCCGGCAGCAGTTCCTTGACCTTGGCGTCGGTCTTGTAGATGTCCTCGGGATCGCCCGACAGGGCGGCCCAGCGGAACGGGCCGATGCCGCGGCAGAACAGCGGACGGATATAGGCCGGCACGAAGCCGGGGAAAGCAAAGGCGTTCTCAAGCCCCTCGTCCTTGGCGACCTGGCGGATATTGTTGCCATAATCCAGCGTCGGCACGCCCATGTTCCAGAAGTCGACCATGGCCTGAACATGCACCTTCATCGAGGCGCGGGCGGCTTTTTCGACCGATTTGGGATCGCTTTCCTGCTTGGCGCGCCATTCGGCAACCGTCCAGCCTGATGGAAGATAGCCGTTGATCGGATCATGGGCGGAGGTCTGGTCGGTGACGATATCGGGCCGGACGCCACGACGCCCGAGCTCGGGGAAAATGTCTGCCGCGTTGCCGATCAGGCCGACGGATTTCGCCTCGCCCGCCTTGGTCCACTGGTCGATCAGCGCGAGCGCCTCGTCCAGCGTGTGCGCCTTGGCGTCAAGATAGCGGGTGCGGAGCCGGAAATCGACGCGAGTTTCATCGCATTCGACCGCCAGGCAGCAGGCGCCGGCCATGACGGCGGCGAGCGGCTGTGCGCCGCCCATGCCGCCGAGGCCGCCGGTCAGGATCCACTTGCCCGTCAGATTGCCGTCGTAATGCTGGCGGCCCGCCTCCACGAAGGTTTCGTACGTGCCTTGGACGATGCCTTGGGTGCCGATATAGATCCAGGACCCCGCCGTCATCTGGCCATACATGGCCAGGCCGCGCTTATCGAGTTCGTTGAAATGGTCCCAGGTCGCCCAATGCGGCACCAGATTGGAGTTGGCGATCAGCACGCGCGGCGCATCCTTATGCGTGCGGAACACACCCACAGGTTTCCCCGACTGCACCAGAAGCGTCTCGTCTTCGTTCAGATCCCGGAGCGTCGCGACGATTTTGTCGAAGTCATCCCAAGTGCGGGCGGCGCGACCGATGCCGCCATAGACCACCAGATCATGCGGCCGCTCGGCGACGTCGGGATCGAGATTGTTCATCAGCATGCGCAAGGGCGCTTCGGTCATCCAGCTTTTGGCGGTCAGTTCAGTGCCGGTGGCGGCGCGGACGTCGCGGATATTGTGGCGGGGATTGGCGGTCATGTCGGTTCCCTCTGTTCGTGATTTTTAAATGTCAGCTTTCGAGCCGCGGCAAGAGGCCGGGCGAGATGCTATCGGTGAGCCCGCCCTCGGCAATAAGGCGGGAGGCGGCGTCGAGATCACCGGCCATGTAACGGTCGACTTCGAGCGTCCGCACAACCGCGCGGACGGCGGCCATGGCCTTTTCGAGTTCGGGACTGGTGCGCAGCGGCGCGCGGAATTCCACGCCTTGCACCGCTGTCAGCGCTTCGATGCCGATAATGGCATTGAGATTATCGGTCATCTGCAACAGGCGGCGCGCGCCATGGCAGGCCATGGAGACATGGTCTTCCTGATTGGCCGAAGTCGGGGTCGAATCCACCGACGCGGGATGAGACATCTGCTTGTTTTCGCTCATTAAAGCAGCCGAGGTGACTTCGGCGATCATCAGGCCGGAATTGAGGCCAGGCTTTTTGGCGAGGAAGGCCGGCAGTCCGTAAGATAGCGCGGGGTCGACAAGAAGCGCGATGCGCCGCTGGGCAATCGCGCCGATCTCGCAGATCGCGATCGCGATCTGGTCGGCGGCAAACGCCACCGGTTCGGCATGGAAATTCCCGCCAGAGACGACGGAATTGTCTGACAGCACCAGCGGATTGTCGGTGACGGCGTTGGCTTCAATTTCGAGCGTGCGGGCGGCCATGCGCAACAGATCGAGGCAAGCGCCATCGACCTGCGGCTGGCAGCGGATGCAATAGGGATCCTGCACCCGTTCGTCGCCATCGAGATGGCTTTCACGGATTTCGGATCCGGCCAGCAACGAACGGAGCGCGGTCGCCGCGTCGATCTGCCCCTTGTGGCCGCGCAGCGTATGAATGTCGGGGTGGAACGGCGCCGAGGAGCCCATGGCGGCGTCGGTCGACAGAGCGCCAGTAATCAACGCCGACCGCGCGGCGCGATGGGCGCGGAACAATCCGGCCAGCGCAAGAGCCGTCGAGGTCTGCGTGCCGTTGATCAGCGCCAAGCCTTCTTTCGCCGAGAGGACCACCGGTTGAAGACCGGCTTTCGCCAAGGCGTCAGCGGCCGGCATCCGCACGCCCTCGAAGAACGCTTCACCCTCGCCGATCATCGCCGCCGCCATATGGGCGAGCGGGGCGAGATCGCCGGAGGCGCCGACCGAGCCTTTTTCCGGGATGACCGGGGTTACACCTTTTTCCAGCATGCCCTCGATCAGCCGGACAAGCTCGAGACGAACGCCGGAAGCGCCGCGGCCAAGCGAGATCAGTTTCAGGGCCATGATCAGCCGGACAATGTTTTCGGCGAGCGGCGCTCCGACGCCGCAGCAATGCGACAGGATGAGATTGCGCTGCAGCGTGGCGAGATCGGCGCTGTCAATCTTGATCGAGGCGAGTTTGCCGAAGCCGGTATTGACGCCGTAAACGGGCTCATTGCCGGCGGCGATTTCGGCGATGCGACGCGCGGCCTTGTCAATCCCCGCATCGAAAGAGCGTTCCAGCCTCGCCGGTGCGGAAGTCCAAAAAATCGTTTCGAGGTCAGTGAGCGGCACGGAGCCGGGATGGAGCGTGATGGTCAAAGCGAGATCCTTTCGCCTTTAAAAACATGCAGATGCAATGGGTTGAAGCCGATGCGGTAGACGAGTTCGGCTGGGGTCTCGACATTCCAGACGGCGAAATCGGCGGATTTTCCGGTTTCAAGAGATCCGGTTTCAGCCGAGATCCCCAGAGCGCGGGCGGCGTTGCGGGTCGCGCCGATGAGGCATTCTTCCACCGTCAACCCGAACAGCGTCGCCGACATGTTCATGGTCAGAAGCAGCGAGGTCAGCGGCGAAGTGCCGGGATTGCAATCCGTTGCGATGGCGATGGGCGCTCCGGCAGAGCGGAGCGCGGCAACCGGCGGCTTGCGGGTCTCGTGTATGGCGTAGAAGGCGCCGGGCAGAAGCACCGCGACCGTGCCCGACGCCTGAAGTGCGGCAACACCCTCATCATCGAGATATTCGACATGATCCACCGAAAGCGCGTCATAGGATGCCGCGAGCTTGGCGCCGCCGAGGTTCGAAAGCTGCTCGGCATGCAGCTTGATCGGCAGGCCGAGTTCCCGCGCATGGCGAAACACAATGTCAATCTCGGCGACCGAAAAGGCGATGCCTTCGCAAAAGCCGTCTACAGCGTCTGCGAGCCCCTCGGCTTTGGCCTGAGCCATGCCCGGAAGCACGACGTCGGCGATATAATCTGCGTTGCGGCCTTTGTAGGCTGCCGGAGTTGCATGTGCCGCCAGATAGCTGGTGATCACCCGCACCGGCCTGATGTCGCCGAGCCGACGGGCCGCGCGGAGCATGTTGAGTTCGCCTTCGATCGTCAGCCCGTAACCGGACTTTACTTCGATCGTCGTGACGCCTTCGCCGATCAACGTGTCGAGCCGCGGCAAAGAGGCTTCGACCAGTTGCTCGACGCTCAGGGCATTGGTCTGACTGACGGTGGAGACGATGCCGCCGCCGGCGCGGGCGATGTCCTCATAGCTGGCGCCGGCAAGACGCATTTCAAATTCACGGGCGCGGTTGCCGCCATGGACGATATGAGTGTGGCAATCGATAAGGCCGGGCGTGACCCACCGGCCTTCGAGATCATACACAGCCGCGTCGGTCAGCATTTCGCTGGAGGGAAGATCACCTTCCTCGCCCACAAAAGCGATCCGCCCATCCCGCACGAGAAGCACGCCTCTGTCGATGGCCCCGAGTCCCTTGCAGGACAACGCCATGGTAGCGATGCGGGCGTTTTTGTAGAGCGCGTTTGGTCGCGAAAAAATCTGGTCCATGCTCGATATTCCGCTTCAATCTTTTTAATTCATGTATATACATAATAATCGAGAGGCAAGCGAAATTTTTAAGCGCCTTCAGCTAGGACAAGACAAACGGAGAAGACGCCGATGACCCGACTTCACGCAAAGACCGCCCTCACCACCTCCGGCTGGGAAAAGGACGTCCGTTTGACGCTTGCGGATGGACGGATCGCGGAGTTGGAAACCGGAGTTGCGGCGATGCCCGACGATCAGACCTGTGACGCGCTCATCCCCGCCATGCCAAACCTCCATAGCCATGCGTTTCAGCGCGCCATGGCGGGACTGGCCGAACTTCGCGGACCGGGCGCCGACAATTTCTGGAGCTGGCGCAGCATCATGTACAAATTCGCGCTGACGATGACGCCCGATGACATGGAAGCCGTGGCGGCGCAGCTGTACATGGAAATGCTGGAAGCCGGCTTCGGCCGCGTCGGCGAATTCCACTATGTCCATCACGACAAGGATGGCGCGGCCTATGCCGATATCGGCGAACTCGCCAATCGCATCATGGCGGCCTCCAGCGAGACCGGCATTCATCTCACGCTACTACCGGTGTTTTACGCCCATTCCGGCTTTGGCGGCCAAGCCCCGATCGACGGACAGCGGCGTTTCATCAACTCGATCGACAGCTATGCCAGATTGATGGAGGCCTGCCGGTCTCGCATCAAAGAGCTCCCCGGCGCGCGCCTCGGCATCGCGCCGCACAGCCTCCGCGCCGCGACACCGGAGGAGTTGAAAGCAATCATTCCGCTCGCCGAAGATGGCCCCATTCACATCCATATTTCAGAACAGGTGAAGGAAGTCGAAGACTGCGTCGCCTGGTCGGGCGCGCGACCAGTGGAATGGCTGCTCACCAACATGCCGGTCGATAATCGCTGGTGCCTGATCCACGCCACACACATGACCGGGGCGGAAACCGAAGCCATGGCGCGGTCGGGCGCGATCGCCGGCCTCTGCCCGATCACCGAAGCCAATCTCGGCGACGGCGTTTTCCCGGCGCCGGCTTTTCTGGAGCATGGCGGCGCGTTCGGCGTCGGATCAGATTCGAATGTTCTAATTTCCGTTTCTGAAGAACTCCGGACACTCGAATATTCCCAGCGTCTGTCGCTGCGCGCCCGCAATGTCGTTGCGCCGGCAGGCGGCTCGACCGGTCGGCGGCTGTTCGATGGCGCGCTGGCTGGCGGATCGAAGGCGCTCGGCGCGGGCGTATCGCTCAAGGTCGGCGACACGGCCGACTTCGTCAGTCTCGATTTGTCGGAAACGCCTCATCTCACCAACGACCAGATCCTCGATCACTGGATCTTCGCCGGCCGCCTCAGCGTCGATGCGGTCTGGACCGCTGGCGTCAAACGCGTCGAAGGCGGCCGCCATCTTCAGCGGGACGCCATCAGCCGCCGTTTTCATGCGGCGATGGCGAGACTTCTTTCCGCCTGATCTTTCCGGCGATCAATAGCCGGTGTAAGCGCGGCCCGGAACAGGACACGAGGCGGATCCATGGAAACAAGCAAGGAATCCTTGCATCAGAAAATTCTGAGCGACATCGAAACCCGCATCGTCTCGGGACAATGGCCGCCGGGTCATCGCATCCCCTTCGAAGTGGATCTCGCCGAACACTACGGCTGTTCGCGGATGACCGTGAACAAGGTCATGACTCAGCTTGCCAATTCCGGCCTGATCGAACGGCGAAAGAAGTCGGGCAGTTTTGTCGCCTTTCCCAAGGCCCAGTCCGCCATCCTCGAAATTCATGATATCAAGGCGGAGGTTCAGAGCCTCAATCTCGCCTATAGCTACGAGATCGCCAGCTTCGTAACCCGCAAGGCGACGGCTGATGACCGCAAGCGTCTCGAACTGACCGCAGGGGCGCGGGTGGCTGACATCGTCTGCCTTCATTTCGCGGCAAACCGCCCCTTCTGTCTCGAAGAACGGATCATCAATCTCGATACGGTGCCCGAGGCCGCCAAACCGGACTTCTCCCAGAACGCGCCAGGCCCGTGGCTGTTGAAGGAAGTCCCCTGGAGCGCCGCCGAGCATCGCATCACCGCGATCTCCGCGAGCGCTGACGTCGCCGCCAGGCTCGACATCGACAAAAGCGCCGCCTGCCTCGCGGTCGAGCGTCGCACATGGAGCGGCGCGGGTCCCGTCACCCATGTGAAATTCACCTATCCCGGCGATCGGCATACCCTCGTCGCCCGCTTCACGCCGCCCGCCCAGACCCTATCCGGAGCATCGAAATGACCGTTCTTCTCAAAGACACGCTGACCTGGCCGGATGTCGCCCGCATCGCTTATGGTGAAAACCTCGAACTCGCGCCAAATGTCTGGGCCCGGATTGAACAGGCGAGCGCCGTCGTCGAGGCGATTGTCGAGAGCGGAGTGCGCGCTTATGGGATCACGACCGGCGTTGGCGCTCTTGCCGATCGCGTCGTCAGCCGCCAACAACAGGCGGCGCTGTCGCGTCACATCCTGCTCAGTCATTCAGCCGGCGTCGGCCCGGCATTGCCGAGACCGGAAGTACGCGCAATCATCGCCGCCCAGATCAACAATTTCGCCCATGGCCATTCCGGCGTCCGACCCGACATCATCCGCTACTATCTGAAATTTCTCGAAACCGGCCTCACGCCGGTGACGCCGTCTCGCGGTTCGGTCGGTTATCTCACCCACAATGCCGCAATTGCTTTATTGCTGATCGGCGAGGGAAAGGCCGAACTGAATGGCGAGATCCTTGATGGAAAGGCTGCGCTGGAAAAAATTGGCCTTGCGCCTCTCACTCTCAGAGCCAAGGAAGGCCTGAGCCTCGTCAACGGTTCGGCTTGCGCCACCGGTCTTTCCAGTCTGGCCGTTTCTCGCATGGCGCGTCTTTTGGACTGGGCGGACGCGATTGCAACATTGACGCTTGAAGCCGCCGGCGCGCAGGTCGACGCGCTCTCTGAATTCGCTGTATCGATGCGCCCCTCACCCGGAAGTCTGGAGGTCGCCCGGAAGATCGAGACCTATATCTCCGGCAGTGGCTTAATTGCCGCAGCAAAAGGTCGTCGCACCCAGGACGCTCTCAGCCTCAGGGCCATACCGCATGTGCATGGCGCGGCGCGCGATGTCTTTGCCGCCGCTGCGGTGACCGTCAATCAGGAACTGGCCTCGGTTACCGACAATCCCTTCGTCTCGGGAACGCCCGACCAGCCTCATGTCCAGTCGGAGGCGCATGCGGTGGCCCCGCATCTCGCCCAGGCCATGGACAGTCTCGCCATTGCGCTCGCGCAACTGTCGATCATGAGCGAACGCCGCCTCGACAGACTGGTCAGTCCCCTGGTCAGCGGTCTGCCCGCCTTTCTCGCAAAGGATGCCGGCGCCCATTCCGGCTTCATGATCGCGCAATATACGGCCGCCGGCCTCGCCAATGAAAACCGCCGGCTGGCTATGCCTGCCTCCGTGGATGGCGGCGTCACCTCTGCGCTGCAGGAGGATTTCCTGGCCAACCCGACGCCGGCAGTCAACAAACTTCTCGCTGCCCTGGACAATGCCGAATATATCTTCGCCATCGAGCTGATGGCCGCAGCGCAGGCCCAGGATTTCGTGGCGGGGGAGGGCCAGCGGGCACCTACCACCGAGAAACTTTACAAGGCCGCCCGCCGCCAAGCTTCATTTTACGCTGACGACCGGCCTCTGAACCCGGACATCGAGGCGCTGCGGGTCATGCTGCACGCCTCCGACTGGTCTGAATTCCGATAAAGCAGGACCGAGCCCTATTTGACCTTTCTTTCGAGCGCCTGAAGCATCGGCAGGATGCTGAAGGCGCCGGCTTCCGCTTTGGCCGTGAGATTGCGCAGGTAGCCGCCAGGCGATTTGATCTCTTCCGCCCTTTCCAGCATCACGGCAATAACAACGGCGGCCGCCTCTTCGCCCATGGCTGCGCGCGCTTTACGCCACGCATCCGGTGATACGCCCAACATCGAGCGGACGAGATCCGCTGTTTTGATGAGATCGCTCCAGCCTCTTACGCCCTCGCGGGCATAGTCCAATATTTGCGGGCAAATCTTCTGCAATCGCGCCAGGCTGACCATCGCCTTGCGCTGAGGCGCTTCGCTCTTTTCTATTTCATTGCCGTTAGATTCAATAATCTTATCTGTATTTGAATTCTGATTATGGCGCTCAATTTGAGAGTCATTGGCGCTCATTTCTTCTTCAGACAAGGCCTTTAGATAGGTGTTTTCTACCTTGCTTCTCAATAGGTTGAGCTCGGTCCTCGTTTGCCGGAGCAATTCCGTATCGGCTTTGCGCGCAGCCTTCGAGCGAATAGTGGCGAGTTGGGCGGAGAAATCGAGCCAGTCGCCTACGCGTCCCTCCTCAAGAGCGATCTCAACGATCTTGGCGATGTCGCGTTGATGCAGCGTGATTTCAGTTCTGAGAGACCGCTGCAGTTTCTCGACTTCGCGGGCCTGTTCCGCCAAGTCGAAGATTTCGTCGGCTTTGAGCGCTAAAGGCGAAAGATCGAAACCGAACGCCTCTTCGACGGCGCCATGATCGCCTCGGCGGCAGTAGCGTTTGCCATTGGCGCTGTCGCGTCGGAAGATGAGCCCAGCCTCCACGAGCGCCGCAACATGCCGTCGAATGGTGGCAGGCGACATGCCTCGCGCCCGCAAAGACAATTCGCGATTAGACGGGAAAACGATGATCGGCTTGGCGCCATCGAGTTCACGTTCGGCAGCGAAACTCGCCAGCGCATCGAGAAGGGCGATCGCCCGATCGTTCAGCCCGTAATGCGACTTGGCCTCGGTCAGCGCCCTGAGCAGCCGCCACTTGTCGGCGCGGCCTGTTTCGTTGCCGCCCTCGCCGCCTTGCAGCGCTTGCTGGCGCTCCGTCACGTCGATCTGGCGCTTGAAAAGGCGCGCAGACATCTTGCCGCCGCCGAAAGGCGTCGTTCCAGGTCGTTCGATCATGTCCAGTCCCCTGATCAAGAAGACAAGCGGGCCTGAAACGGCATTTCGACGGGACACAGGTCATCATTGCCCGCAAGCATGCCTGCGAAGCGCGTCAAGCCATGAAATTCAAGTCGCAACAAAGGGTTCGTCGTCTGCGAAAGGCTCCGCAGGAAGCAACGAATGAACTTTGCGGCGCACGAAAAACGCGGCCGACTCTTGACTTTGATCTCGGGAAGTGATTCTCTTGGAGTGCTACATCAAAGAGGGCTTCCGAAATGGCAACGTTTTGGGGCCTTTTTTCTTGTCTCGATGTTCCCTTTCTCTTATGTCAACGCCGCCACAGGGGCTGTGTCCAGCCCCCGCGACCTGTCGTCACGACCCCGCCTTTGCGGTGAATCGCGCATAGTCCTCCGCCATCCGTTCGATCGCGACCTCGATAAAGGCCTGATCCGCATCGGCGGCGAATTCTATTTTTACAGTCTTGCCCTGGCGGTTCACGCGCGCGAACACCTTGCCATCAGGCGCCATCAGTGCTTCCGGGGCGGCTTTATCCGAACGGGCCTTTCTCGACAGGCGTTCGAACAGCATCTGGAACCGTTCATCGCTCGCCGACGATTTAAAGCGCTCCGATGCGATTTCCGACTCCGCTTTGTTTTTGGCGCCGTCGTCGTCGAACAATTGACCCAGCGCCATCCAGCGCTCGCGGCCGATCTTCGGGGCGGGACCAATGGCCCGGATCAGCGCGTCGGGCACACTGTCGGCCACCTGCAGGAGACGGGACAATTCGCTTTTCTGCACCGCGAGCGCATCGCAGGCGATCTTGCGTTCGAACCCGCGCGAAATCAGCGCCTTGGCGAACAAAGCGCGTTCGATGAAAGAGAGATTGCGCCGCTCGGCGTTTTCCTTGCCTTGCGCCAGCACCAATTCGTTGTCGGAGAGATTGCGAATGACCGCCTTGACCTTGAGGCCGAGGCGATGCACGGCGCGCAAGCGACGATGACCATAGGCAACTTGGAAATGGCCCTGCTTTTCCGGATGCGGACGCACCAGGATCGGCTGCTGCTGGCCGCTTTCGCGAATGCTGTCGACCAATTGCAGAAAATCGGGGTCGTCGCGCTCTTCCTCGCTGAGGCGATCACTGATGAAAGAGCCCGACAGCTTATCGGTGTCGAGCGATACGATGCGTTCGCCCTCCTCCAAAGCCTGGCGCAGGACGCGAGCTTCCTCCGCTTCCCGGGTGATATTGGTGAGCGACAGACCCATGGCCTTGATCGCGCCGGAAGCGGCGCGCGGCGGCGGCGCGGACGGTTCGGCGACAGGCGTCTGGGGCGCGCCTTCGGGAGTGATGGCCACGGTGAGATTGGTCACGTCGCCCGAAGGGATGGCCGCGTCACCGAACAGCGCTTTCAGCGAATTCTTGCGATCACGCCCCGCCATTTTCAGCGTCCCCATGCCGTGTGAATGAGCTTTTCGATCTCGGCGTTGACGGCGTCGAGGGACTCCATCGCACGATCATAGGTTCCGCGGCTGAAATTCTCGCGTCCCACTTCGTAAAGCGTCTGCTTGGTGAGGCCGGCGTCGGAGACCGCCGTCGACTTCAACATCGGCGCGGTCAACACCCGATCGCCGAACAGCGAGCGGAGGAAGCCGACGATCTGGGTCTGCGGCCCGTCATGCGGCTCGAAACGCGTCACGAGATAGCGGAGAAAATCGAAGTTCAGCGAACCGCCGGCTTCGCGCACCACGGCGAGCAGATCAGCCGTCATGAACAGAAACTGGCTCATCGAGGCGACATCGAGCATCTGCGGATGCACGGTGACGATAACCGATGTCGAGGCGCAGAGTGACGACAGAGTGAGATAGCCAAGTTGCGGCGGGCAATCGAGAACCACCACGTCATAATCGTCCGCCACCGTTTCCAGCGCCTGCTGGACCCGGGCGAAGAACAGGCTGTTTTCATCGCCCGGCTTCCGCGTCGACAGCGCTCGCGGCGTCTGGTGCTCGAATTCCTGCAATTCGAGATTGCCGGGCACCAGATCGAGCCCATGAAAATAAGTCTTGCGGATGATTTCCCGCAACGGCCGCACTTCGTCGTCGTAGCGGATGGCGCCGTAAATCGTGTCGTTGCCGCTCAAATCGAGTTCAGGCTGATAGCCGAACAGCGCCGAGAGCGACGCCTGGGGGTCGAGATCGACCGCGAGCACGCGATGTCCCATCATGGCAAGATATTGAGCAAGATGCACCGCCGAGGTGGTCTTGCCGGAACCGCCTTTGAAATTGGTGACCGAAATCACCTGCAAATGCTCGTTCCGCGCCGGGTCGCGCCATTTGAGATAGGTGCGCGCCTTGGCCTCATTGCCCTTGGCGAGCGCCTGATCGGCCAGGAATCGCCGGAGCGCGTCGATGTCGGCGAGGGAATAGTAACGCCGCCCGGCCGAGCCAATCTGCGGCTGAGGTCCTTCGCCGGCCAGCGTCAACTGCCGCAGATAACCATCAGAGACGCCGACCAACCGCGCGGCCTCGCCGGAGGTGAACGACCTCAGGGTCTTTTGAGACGCGGGCGCAAACAGACGTTCGCGCATCGCCTTTAACTGCGCCGACAACGCCTGCGCGTCGAGCGCGATTGTCTCGTCGGCGGACCGGCCTGCTGCTTTGTCGACGTTCATGCTGGACGGGATAGCCATCCAAATCTCCGTAAGTAATGGTATTGTCCCCGCAAGCCCGGCGTCATGCCGGCTCTTAACGGTGCGTCAACCTTTGACGCATCCCTTCCACGATTCTCGCCGATTTGAAATACGCGCAAGGACGAAACTAACAGGAAGCGATGTCAATTACGGCGAAACAAGCATTCTTCGCCAAACTCCGTAACAACGGTGCGACAGACGATGAGTCGCGTCAAGATTTTTTTGGGCTGGCGCCGGGATGCGGCTGCCCACGACGCAAGCCTCGCACAAGCCTCCATCTCACGCAGTTTCGCCAGAGAGATCAATTGCTCCACACTCGAAGTGAGCTTTTGCCGCGCCTTGAGCCGGGAGAAGGATGCTTCGTGACACGAGATGACCTGTTTACAACATGTATCACCCATTTTTTCACATTCTTTAATCCTCCCTCGCCGCTAGTGTTGCGGCTGCCTTTGGGAGGAGGCGTCAATGGGCACAAAGCCGATAGCGACGGAAAGGGATTTGACAGGGCGGACATCAGACCGCCGTCGCTCCTTCGCGCCATTCCAAACGAATCTGCTGATCAACGGCCAGTCGATGGCCGCGCAGAATGGCGCCGTTTACGAACGGATCGGCCCAGTGTCTGGCGATCCGGCAACGATTGCATCGGCAGCCACGATCGAAGACGCGCAGACAACTGCGCTTGCCGCCGCAGCCGCCTTTCCGCAATGGTCCGCAACCTCTCCCGCCGCACGCCGTTCATTGCTGACAAAAGCTGCGGAGATCTTGCGAAACAAGCGCGAGGCCGCCGCCGAGCGAATGATGGCGGAGATTGGCGCGACCCGCCACTGGTGCGACGAAAATGTCGATTTCGGGGCTGAAATCCTGCTGGACGCAGCCGCAATGACCACCATGATCAGCGGTGCGGTGCTTCCGACCGACAAGACCGGCATGACCTCCTTTGCCTTGCGGCAGCCGGCGGGCGTCTGTCTGGCGATGGCGCCCTGGAATGCCCCTTTGCTGCTCGGCGTCCGTTCGATCGCCATGGCGATCGCTTGTGGAAATACGGTAATCCTCAAATCCTCGGAGTTATGCCCGGCCAGCCATCGATTGATTGGCGACGTAATGACCGAGGCGGGCTTTCCCCCCGGCGTCGTCAATGTGATCAGCAATGCGCCGGCGGACGCTTCCGTCGTGGTGGAGGCTCTGATCGGGCACCCGGTCATCCGGCGCGTCAATTTCACCGGTTCCACGCGCGTGGGCCGCACGATCGCTATGATGTCGGCGAAATATCTCAAGCGCAGCCTGCTGGAGCTCGGCGGCAAGGCGCCCTTCATCGTACTCGATGACGCAGATCTCGATGAAGCCGTTCGCGCTGCGGCCTTCGGCGCATTTTACAATCAGGGACAGATCTGCATGTCGACAGAGCGGATTATCGTGGTCGACAGCATTGCGGACGCCTTTGTCGAACGTTTCACCGCCAAAGCGAAAACGCTGAGGGCTGGGGATCCGGCTCGCGGCCACCTGCCTCTCGGAGCGCTGATCGCCGCCGATTCCACGCGCCGCGTTCGTGCGATGATCGACGATGCAGTGAGCAAAGGAGCGGTGCTTCGCGCCGGCGGCGACGCGCGCGACGCCTTCATGGACGCGACCGTCGTTGACCAGGTGACGCGACCGATGCGGCTTTATCATGAAGAGAGCTTCGGGCCGGTCGCCTCGATCATCCGCGTCGAGGACGTGGAGGAAGCAATCTCGGTGGCCAATGATTGCGACTACGGCCTGTCGGGCGCTGTGTTTGGACGCGATGTCGGACGCGCGCTGCAGGTGGCGCAACGCATCGAATCCGGCATCTGTCATATCAATTCAGCGACGGTCGAGGACGAACCTCACATGCCGTTCGGCGGCGTGAAAGCGTCGGGTTATGGCCGCTTTGGAGGACAGGCGGCACTGGATGAATTTACGGAATTGCGATGGGTCACCATCGCGGAGGGGCCGCGCCACTATCCGATTTGACGGTTAGGCGCGGAAATTTGGAAACGAAATCCACATGGGAGGTGGAAAAATGACGGTTCATGACAAGACTATTACTGGCGTAACGCGCCGCGAACTGATGGCGGGCGCTGGCGCGCTTGTCGCTGCTACGGCCATGGGCGCGCGCCCTGCATTCGCAGCCGACGTCATCAAGGTCGGCTTCATCAGCCCGCGCACGGGTCCGCTCGCCGGCTTCGGCGAAACCGACGGCTACGTGCTCGACCTCGTGCGCAAGTCGCTCGCCAATGGGTTGGAGATCGGCGGCAAGACGTATCAGGTGGAAATCCTCGACCAGGACACCCAGTCCGATCCGTCACGCGCCGGCCAGCTGGCCAAGGACCTGATCAACAATCAGGGCATTGACCTGATGCTGGCCGTCTCGACCCCTGAGACCATCAACCCGGTGTCCGACGCCTGCGAAGCGGCGGGTGTGCCCTGCCTCTCCACCGTCATGCCCTGGGAAGCCTGGTATTTCGGCCGCGGCGCCAAGCCGGGACAGCCCTCGCCGTTCAAATGGACCTATCATTTCGGCTTCGGCGTCGGCGAGTTCCACAAGACCTATGTGTCGCAATGGAATCTGATCGAGACCAACAAGAAGGTCGGCGTGATGTATCCCAACGACGCCGATGGCAACGCTATTCGCGCCAATCTCGCGCCGCTGCTCGAGAAGGACGGCTTCACCATTATCGATCCCGGCGCTTACGAGACCGGCACCACCGATTTCTCCAGCCAGATCGCACTGTTCAAGCAGGAAGGCGTCGAAATCATCAACACTTTCCCGATCCCGCCGGATTTCGCCACCTTCTGGCGCCAGGCGGCCCAGCAGGGCTTGCATCGCCAGGTGAAGATCATCCAGGTGGCCAAGACAGGCCTATTCCCCTCAGGCGTCGAGGCGCTGGGGCAGTTGGGCGTCAATCTCGGCAGCGCCGCCTATTGGCACAAGGCTTTTCCCTACAAGTCCAGCGTGACGGGCGTCTCCGGCCAGGAATTGGCGGACGGTTACGAGGCGGAGTCTGGCAAGCAGTGGACGCAACAGCTCGGCGCGACGCTGTCGCTGCTCGATGCCGGCTTCGATACGCTGAAGAAATCCGCCGATCCCAAGAGCAAGGATGCGGTGGTCAAGACGCTGTCGACGCTGAACACGGTGACGATCGCCGGCAAGGTCGACTTCACATCCGGCCCGGTGCCGAATGTGTCGCCCGGTCCGATTATCGGAACACAATGGGTCAAGGCGCCGGAAGGCTCGAAATTCCCGCTGGATTACGTGGTGACCGAAAACGCCACTGATCCGAACGTGCCGGTGGGAGCCAAGCTCCTGCCCTATAACGGCTGAGGCGCGCGAGGCGACATGCTATATGCGGAAGAGACAGGAACCGGCGCGGGCCGGTTCTCGGGAAAAGGCATCTACAAGCGTTTCGGCTCGCTGAGCGTTCTGGAAAATGTCGATTTCTCGATGGGAATGACCGAGGCAGTCGGCATTGTCGGTCCCAATGGGGCCGGCAAGACCACGTTGCTTGCAACGCTTGCGGGCGCTTTTCCGCCAAGCGCTGGCAGCGTGGAATTCGCCGGCCAGAACGTGACGCGCCGATCTGCTGCGGAGCGCTGCCGGTTGGGCGTGGTGCGCACGCATCAGGTTCCGAAACCGTTTCTCGGCATGACGACCTTCGAAAATGTCTATGTCGCGGCGTCTCATTCCGACGTGAGAAACCGCGATGAAGCCTATGACCGGGTCATCCAGTCACTTGACGTCTGCGGCATGCTGCCCGTCGCAAACCGCAAGGCTGAGACGCTCGGCCTGCTTGACCGCAAGCGGCTCGAGCTCGCCCGGTCGCTCGCCACCCATCCCAAAGTGATTCTGCTCGACGAGATCGGCGGCGGCCTTACCGATTCAGAAGCGCAGGAGCTTGTCCACACGATCCAGGGGCTGAAGGGCCGCGGCGTCGGCATCGTCTGGATCGAGCATATCGTCCATGTACTGCTGCAGGTGGTCGATCGGCTGATCTGCATGGACGCCGGCCGCATCATCGCCGATGGCGAGCCCAAAGCGGTGATGTCGCATCCCGAAGTCGTCAAGGCCTATCTCGGCGGAGGCCCCGCATGAGCATTCTTGAGATCCAGAACCTCACGGCCCGCCATGGCCTGTTGGAAGCAGTCCGCGGCGTGTCCTTTTCCGTCTCCAAGGGCGAGACGCTGGCGCTTGTCGGCGCAAATGGCGCAGGAAAAACGACGTTGCTCAGAACGCTTGCGGGAGGCCATGCCGCAGCCGGCGGCAAGATCCTGTTGAACGGCGATGATGTCACCGCCCTTCCCTCCCATAAACGGGTCCGCGCCGGCATCGCGCTCGTGCCGGAGGGCAGACGAATGTTCGCCTCGATGACCGTGCGGGAAAATCTCCTGCTCGGCGCGGAAGCCGGTCGCAAGGGCGACTGGTCGGTCGAGCGCGTGCTGGAAATCTTTCCAAATCTTCAGAAGCGGCTGCATTCCAAGACCGGGCATCTTTCAGGCGGCGAGCAGCAGGCGACCGCCATCGGCCGCGCCCTGATGAGCAATCCCGATATCCTCATTCTCGACGAAGTGTCTCTCGGCCTGTCGCCACTGATCGTCGATCGGGTCTACGCATCGCTCGATGGCCTGATGAAGTCGGGAACCACCATTATCCTGGTCGAACAGGACCTGACGCGCGCCATGCGCGTCGCCGATCGCCTGCTCTGCATGCTGGAGGGTCGCGTGGTTCTCGAAGGCCCCGCAGCATCGCTGACGCGGGACCAGGTGACCGACGCCTATTTCGGTCTCGGCCGCGCGCAGGGCAAGGAGATACACGCATGATCAACCAGCTCATCCAAGGCCTTCTGCTCGGCGGCTATTACGCGCTGATCGCCTGCGGCCTCTCCTTCATGTTCTCTGTCATGCGGATCATCAATCTGGCCCATGGCAGCCTAGCGGTCGCCTGCGCCTATCTGTTGTTTGTTCTGACCGAGAAGGCCGGGCTGCCGCTCTGGCTCTGCTTCATCATCGCCATGGCCGTGATGGCCGTGGCCGGCTGGCTGATCCAGCGCCTCATTCTCGACCGTTCGGCGCGGGCTGGACAACTCCTGCCGATCCTGTCGACCTTCGGCCTCGCCATGGTCATCGACAATGCGCTGTTCGAGCAATTCGGCGCAGACACCCGCTCGCTCGCCAACGCCATCGGCGATCTGTCCTGGGAGAGCTGGGAGCTGCCGGGCGGGCTCTATGTCGGCAAATTGCCTGTCTATATCTTCCTCACCGCTGTTGCTCTGCTGGCAGGGCTGCAACTGATGCTCAGCTACACCCGGCTCGGCCGCGCGATCCGCGCAACGGCTGAAGATCCTGACACCGCCGGGCTCGTCGGCATCGACGCCGCCAAGGTCAATGCGGCGGCGGCAGCGATTGCGATGATGACGGTGGCCATCGCCGGAATGTTTCTGGGCATGCGCGCCACCTTCGACCCCTATTCCGGCGCGCCGCAACTGCTATTCGCCTTCGAGGCCTCCGTTATCGGCGGCGCGGGCTCGCTTTGGGGCACGCTGATCGGCGGCATCGTGCTGGGAATCGCCCAGTCGCTCGGCGCCTCCATCCATCCGCTCGGCTTCCTGATCGCCGGTCACGTCACCTTCCTCGTCGTGCTGCTCGGCAGGCTGTTCCTGCCTGAACTCGCATTGCTTCCGGCCAAACTTCTCGCGAAAGGACGCGCCGCATGAGCCGCTCCGCAACAGATTCCCTGCCGACCGCAGCGTCGGTCGAACGTTGGACGCCTGCGTCACGCCGCGCGGCCTGGTCGGTCGCAGCAATCCTTGTTCTGCTCGCTCTAGCCCCTGCGGCGATGGGACCGGGCCTGATCGACCGCATGACCACCCTCTTCATCTATGTGATCCTGGCGGCAATGTGGAACGCTCTGGCCGGCTTCGGCGGATTGGTGTCGGTGGGTCAACAGGTGTTTTTCGGCCTGGGCGCCTATTTCACCGTGCGCATCGCCGATCAGGGCCTCGACCCGTTCGTATCCATGGGCATCGCAACCGTAATCGTCGCCGGCGTTTCCTATCCTCTATCGCTCGTCATGCTCAGGCTCAAGGGCGGCGAATTCGCCATCGGCATGTGGGTCGTCTCGGCGCTGACCCATATGCTGGTCAATCTCGACAGTCTCATCCAGGGTGAAACCGGCACCTCGCTGATCTCGCTCAACGCCTATGACGCCGGCCCTCGCCGCGCGATCATCTACTGGCTGGCGCTTGTTGCGATGACGGCGATTCTGGGCGCGCTCTTCGCTCTGCTTCGCAGCCGCACCGGAGCCGCCATCCAGGCGATCCGCGACAATGAGGACGCAGCTCGCGCTCTTGGAGTCAATGTCGACGGCGCCAAAAGATTGATTTTCGTGCTCGCCGCGCTCGGCATTGGCGCCGCTGGCGCGCTCTGGCTCGCCAGCGCCACCAGCTTCCAGCCCAAAACTTATTTCTCGGTGCAATGGACCGCCTACATGATCTTCATGGTGCTGGTCGGCGGCATCGGAACCTTCGAAGGCGCGATCCTC
The DNA here is from genome assembly GCF_029892285.1 of Rhizobium sp. SG_E_25_P2. GTDB lineage: Bacteria > Pseudomonadota > Alphaproteobacteria > Rhizobiales > Rhizobiaceae > Rhizobium_E. Next base: position 103,353 of record NZ_JARXVM010000009.1, on the reverse strand, counting down.
GGGGCGATCATCTTCTTCATCATCGAAACCTGGTTTGGCGCCTTCGGCGTCTGGTACCTGATCGGGTTGGGGCTCGCCGCCCTGCTGTTTTCGCTGTTTGCCCCCAAGGGCATCTGGGGGGCGATTGAACAGCGCACCGGACTGTCGCTGATGCCGGTGGGCTACCGGCTCAAACTACCGCAACATCTGCAAAAAAGACTGAGAGAAAGGGAGTGAACACCATGCTTCTCGGCAAGACCATCGTCGTGACCGGCGCCTCGTCCGGCATCGGAGCCAGAACCGCCGAACTCGCGATTGCCCAAGGCGCTGACGTCATCGGCGTCGATATTCGGGAGCCCGCCGCGCCGCAGGCAAATTTCATCGCCGGCGATCTATCGAATCCCGCCGGTATTGCAGCCGTCGTAGACCGCATGCCCCAACGCGTCGACGCCGTGCTCAATGTTGCGGGCGTGTCGGGCGTGATCGGCGCCGAAAGAACGCTGGCGATCAATTTTTATGGACTGCGCGCCTTCAGCGAAGCCATTGCGCCCAAAATCCGTGAAGGCGGCTCTGTCGTCAACGTTGCCTCCATAGCCGGCTATGGATGGCGCGCCAATCTCGCCCGCGCCAAGGCGATGGTCGGCGTAGAAGGCTTTCCCGACATCGCCGCAGTAATTGCCGCAAACGGCGTCAACAATGAGGAAGGCTATCCGCTCTCCAAGGAATTGCTTCTGCTCTGGACGATGATGGCGGCGCATCAGCCGCTGTTCAAGTCGCGCGGCATTCGCGTCAACGCCGTCAGCCCCGGCCCGGTCGAAACGCAAATTCTCAAGGAATTCCGTTCGGTGCTGGGAGACGCGAAAGTCAATTCCGACATCGACCGCGTCGGGCGCGCCGGCAATGCATCCGACATTGCGCCCGTGGTGCTGTTCATGGCCTCCGACGCCGCGCGCTGGATCAACGGCGCCAACATCGCCAATGACGGCGGCCTTGAAGCTTCCATCAACGCCGACGTTCTCGGCTTCTAAGTTTACGTGAAGAAAGGACTGAACATGATTGAAATTCAACAGATCATCGGCGGCAAGAAGGTCGGCTCCGAATCCGGCGCGACCTTCGACCGGATGGATCCCTTTACCGGCGAAATCGCCACCCGCGCCCCGGCCTGCACGGTCGAGGATGTGAAGGCTGCGGTGGCCGCAGCACAGGCCGCCTTTCCGGCCTGGTCGCAGACCGGCCCCGGCCAGCGCCGCACGCTTCTCCTCAAAGCGGCCGACATCATGGACAGCAAGGCAGGCGACTTCATCCAGCTGATGATCACCGAAACCGGCGGCACCGCGCCATGGGGCGGCTTCAACACCATGCTCGCCGCCAACATCCTGCGCGAAGCTGCAGCGATGACCACCCAGATCCAGGGCGAAATCATTCCTTCGAACAAGCCGGGAACGCTGTCTATGGGCGTGCGTCAGGCGGCGGGCGTCTGCGTCGGCATCGCGCCCTGGAATGCGCCCATCATTCTCGGCACCCGCGCGGTGGCCATGGCGATCGCCTGCGGCAACACCGTCATCCTCAAGGCGTCCGAAGCCTGCCCGGGCATGCATGTGCTGATCGGCCAGGTGCTGGTCGAGGCCGGGCTGCCGGATGGCGTGATCAACGTCATCACCAATGCGCCGAAAGACGCCGCACAGGTGGTCGAGGCGCTCATCACCGCGCCGGAAGTCCGCCGCGTGAACTTCACCGGCTCCACCAAGGTCGGCAAGATCATCGGCGAACTCTGCGGTCGTCATCTGAAGCCGGCGCTGCTGGAACTCGGCGGCAAAGCCCCGCTGATCGTGCTCGATGACGCCGATATCGACGCGGCTGTCAACGCCGCCGCCTTCGGCTGCTACATGAATATGGGCCAGATCTGCATGTCCACCGAGCGGTTGATCGTGCATGAGGCGGTGGCCGACGAATTCGTCGCCAAACTCGCCGCCAAGGCGTCTGGCCTGCCCTCTGGCGACCCACGCGGTCATGTGGTGCTGGGTTCGCTCGTCAATCCCGAAGCCGCCAAGAAGATGGAAGACTTCATCGCCGACGCCATCAACAAGGGTGCAAACCTTGTGGCTGGCGGTAAGGTGACCGGCAGCGTGGTCGAGGCGACCCTGCTGGACGGCGTCAAGCCGGGCATGCGCAGCTATGACGAAGAAAGCTTCGGCCCGGTCAAGCCCGTTGTCCGCGTCAAGGATGAAGAAGAAGCCATCCGCGTGGCCAACGACACGGAATATGGTCTGTCCGCCGCCATCTTCAGCCGCGACATCCAGCGCGCGATGTCGGTGGCTCAACGCATCCAGTCCGGCATTTGCCATATCAACGGCCCGACGGTTGGCGACGAAGCCCAGATGCCGTTCGGCGGCGTCAAGGATTCTGGCTACGGCCGCTTCGGCGGCAAGGCGGCGATCGCGGAATTCACCGATCTCCGCTGGATCACCATCGAAGATCCGCATCAGCACTATCCGTTCTGATCGATCGCGCAATAACGGCGGCGCGGGCGACCGCGCCGTCATCTCTCATTGGCGGTCTCCAAAAGCAGCCATTCTCGAAAAGCCTGCAAGGGCGGATAAGAAGCGCGCTCGCTCGGCCAGACGAGATAATAGGCGCCGTCGCTTCTCATCGGCAGGTCGATGACTTTGACCAGCCTCCCCGACGCCAATTCGTTTTCAATGAGAAAGTCCGGCAACAGCGCCACGCCCATCCCGGCCATCGCCGCCTCGCCGATGGTGGAAAACTGATCGAACAACATGCCTCGAACGCTGTCATCAGCTGCGCCGTGATGCCGAAGCCACCGCTCCCAGGCATCGGGACGGGTGGTCAGATGCAGGAGCGGCGCGTCCCGCACTGATGCCGCGTCGCGGAAATCATAACGAGACTTAAGATCCGGGCTGCACACCGGCGACACGGTTTCGCCGCGCAGCATTTCCATCTCGCCGCCCTGCCATTCCGGTCCTCCGAAATGGATCGCGGCATCGACGGGGTCGAGACGAAAATCGAAATAACTCAGCCGGGTCACCAGATTGAAGCTGACGCCGGGATGCGCCTCCAGAAATTTTGGCAATCGCGGCGCGAGCCAGCGCGCGCCAAATGTGGGCAGCACGGCGAGGTTCAATGTCCCACCAAAGGGATTGGCGCGTAGATTGAGCGAGGCGGTGCTGATCAGCCTCAAAGCATCTCGGATGTCCCGGGCATAGGCCTCGCCGCCGGCAGTGAGCCGGATCGTCTGCTTCTCACGGTGAAAGAGTTCGACGCCCAATTGCTCCTCGAGCGCTCTAATCTGCCGGCTGACCGCGCTCTGGGTCAGCGACAATTCACGGGCCGCCGCCGTAACACTGCCGGTGCGCGCCGCCGCTTCGAAGGCCGAGAGATAGTGAAGGGCAGGAAGGAAACGCCGGGGGCTCTGCATCATCTCAACCCCAGTTTTCCTTGACCGATTCCATCACCACATTGGTCGAGGTGCTGGCGACGAAGGGCAGGCTGGAGATCTTTTCGCCAAGAACCTGGCGGTATCGGTGAATGCTCGGCGTACGAATTTTCAGGAGATAATCGAAACGCCCGGCGATCATGTGGCATTCCTCCACCTCCTTGATCCGCTTTACGGCGGCGTTGAAACTGGACAGAGCCTCTTCACGGGTGTCGGTCAGTTTCACCTCGGCGAAGGCGACGTGATCGAGGCCTATCTTGATCGGATTGAGCACCGCCTTAAAGCCGTCGATATAGCCATCGTCGATCAACCGACGCATGCGGATCTGGCAGGGCGTTTTCGATAGGCCGACCCTCGAGGCGAGATCGGTCACGGAAATGCGGCCATCCTCGGCGAGCACATCCAGGATCCTGAGATCGAATTGGTCTAAATCACCATCCGTGACGGCTTTTCTCATCTCTTTGCCTGATTAATGACTACACTTTAGTCGATACGTTTATTTTCCAGCATATTTTTAGTCAAGCAATTCCGCATGAAAGGCGCTATGATCCTCGTCGAGAAAACCCGTGCATCCGCCCGGTTTTGCGCCCTTGAGCCCCCAAAGAGGTGATCCATGTCCCAGACCGCCGCTTCGCCCGCACTTCAATCCGAACCGACGCCGTTCAGCGATTTCGCGCCGCAGGTCCGGGCGCAATCGGCGTTGCGTCACGCGATCACGGCGGCTTACAGACGGCCTGAGACGGAATGCCTGCCGCCGCTGCTGGATGCTGCAACGCTTTCTTCGTCGACGAGCGCCCAGGCGCAGGCCACCGCCCGCAGCCTGATCACGGCGCTCCGCGCCAAGCATAAGGGAACCGGCGTCGAAGGATTGGTGCAGGAATATTCGCTGTCGAGCCAGGAAGGCGTCGCGCTGATGTGTCTCGCCGAAGCGCTGCTGCGTATTCCCGACACCGCCACCCGCGACGCGCTGATCCGCGACAAGATCGCCGAAGGCGATTGGAAGTCGCATATGGGCGGCGGCCGCTCGCTGTTCGTCAACGCTGCGACCTGGGGACTGGTCGTGACAGGCAAACTGGCCTCCACCGTCAATGACCATTCGCTGTCGGCGGCGTTGACCCGGCTGATCGCCCGCTGTGGCGAGCCGGTGGTGCGTCGCGGCGTAGACATGGCCATGCGGCTGATGGGCGAGCAATTCGTCACCGGCGAAACCATCGACGAAGCGCTCCGTCGCGCCCGGCCGCTGGAAGAGCGCGGCTTCCGCTATTCCTATGACATGCTCGGCGAAGCGGCCACCACAGCCGCCGACGCCGACCGCTATTATCGCGATTATGAAAACGCCATCCATGCCATCGGCAAGGCCGCCGCTGGCCGCGGCGTCTATGAAGGCCCGGGCATTTCCATCAAGCTGTCGGCATTGCATCCGCGTTATTCCCGCGCCCAGGCGGCGCGGGTGATGGGCGAGTTGCTCGGCAAGGTGAAGGCGCTTGCCGCACTCGCCAAGCGCTACGACATCGGCCTCAACATCGACGCCGAGGAAGCCGATCGCTTGGAGCTCTCGCTCGATCTGCTGGAAGAATTGTGCCTCGACGAGGCGCTGTCGGGCTGGAACGGAATGGGCTTCGTGGTGCAGGCCTATGGCAAGCGCTGCCCCTATGTGCTTGATTATATCATTGATCTCGCCCGCCGTTCGCGTCGCCGCATCATGGTGCGTCTGGTCAAGGGCGCTTACTGGGACGCCGAGATCAAACGCGCACAACTCGACGGGCTGGATGGCTTTCCGGTTTTCACCCGCAAGATCTATACCGACGTCTCCTATATCGCCTGCGCCCGCAAGCTTCTGGCGGCGACTGACGTGATCTTCCCGCAATTCGCAACCCATAACGCGCAGACGCTCTCGACCATACTCCATATGGCCGGGCCGGATTTCCATGTCGGAAAATATGAGTTCCAGTGCCTGCATGGCATGGGCGAACCGCTCTATGAGGAAGTCGTCGGCGCCGACAAGCTCGACCGTCCCTGCCGCATCTATGCCCCTGTCGGCACGCATGAGACGCTGCTCGCCTATCTCGTCCGGCGCCTGCTGGAAAACGGCGCCAACTCCTCCTTCGTGAACCGCATCGCTGATCCGAATGTCTCGATCGACGAGCTGATCGCAGATCCCGTCGACATCGTCCGCGCCATGCCCGTGGTCGGCAGCCAGCATGATAAGATCGCCGCGCCCGCAGACCTCTTCGGCGCGCGTCGCAATTCAGCTGGTCTCGACCTCTCGAATGAAACGACGCTGGAACAGCTGTCGGCGTCCCTTAAGGCGACCGTTTCGACCGGCTGGCTCGCGGAACCGATGCTGGCGGGCGTTGAAACGCGGGGCACGACGCGGCTGGTGCTCAATCCCGCCAACCATGCCGACGTCGTCGGCCATGTCACCGAACTCGGAGCCGAGGATGCAGGTGCAGTGATGGCGGCCGCGGCGCTGGGAGCGGCGGACTGCGCCGCCACGGCGCCCGCAGAACGCGCAGCATGCCTGGACCGTGCCGCCGACCTCATGCAGGCGCGGATCGAAACGCTGATGGGAGTCATCATGCGCGAAGCCGGCAAATCCGCGCCCAACGCCATCGGCGAAGTGCGCGAGGCGATCGACTTCCTGCGCTATTACGCCGATCAGGCGCGTCGCACGCTTGGGCCTGCGCATCTGCCGCTCGGCCCGATCGTCTGCATCAGCCCCTGGAACTTCCCGCTGGCGATCTTCACCGGCCAGGTGGCGGCAGCCCTCGTCGCGGGCAATCCCGTCGTCGCCAAGCCCGCGCCGGACACGCCGTTGATCGCCGCCGAAAGCGTCAAGATTTTGCATGAAGCGGGCGTCCCCGTCTCTGCCCTGCAACTCGCACCCGGCGGCGGCGAACTGGGCGGCGCGCTGATCGCCGCGGCCGAGACGGCTGGTGTGATGTTCACCGGCTCGACCGAAGTCGCCCGCCTCATTCAGTCCAACCTTGCCGGACGGCTGTCAAAATCGGGCCGCCCGATCCCGCTGATCGCCGAAACCGGCGGCCAGAATGCGATGATCGTCGATTCCTCAGCGCTTGCCGAACAGGTGGTGGCCGATGTCATAGCCTCCGCCTTCGACAGCGCCGGCCAGCGCTGCTCGGCGTTGCGCGTGCTCTGCCTGCAGGACGATATCGCCGACCGCACGCTGACCATGCTGAAAGGCGCGTTGAACGAACTCAGCATCGGCTCCACCGACAGGCTCGCTGTCGATATTGGCCCCGTCATCAACGCCAAGGCCAAGTCAATTATCGAGGCGCATGTCGAGCGCATGACCGCGCTCGGCTGCAAGGTCGAGCGGCTTCCGCTCGGAGCCGATACGGAAAAGGGGACGTTCGTCGCCCCCACGATCATCGAAATCAAATCGATCGCCGACCTGAAGCGCGAAGTGTTCGGCCCGGTCCTGCATGTCATCCGTTACCGTCGCAAGGATCTCGACCGACTGCTCGACGCCATCAACGCCACTGGCTACGGCCTGACCTTCGGCCTGCACACGCGGCTTGACGAAACCATCGCGCATGTGACGAGCCGCGTTCGCGTCGGCAACATCTATGTCAACCGCAATGTCATCGGCGCGGTGGTCGGCGTGCAGCCCTTCGGCGGTCGCGGCCTGTCGGGAACAGGGCCCAAAGCAGGCGGCCCGCTCTATCTCGGCCGTTTGGTGGAGAAAGCGCCGGCGCCGCCGCAGATCAGTTCGGCCCATAGCGATGCGGCGCTGCGCGACTTCGCCTCCTGGCTCGACGCGCAGGGGCATGAAGACGAAGCGGAGTTCGCCCGCACGCTCGGCAGCCGTTCGGCGCTTGGTTTTGAGACCGAACTCGACGGCCCGGTCGGAGAACGGAACCTCTATGCACTGCACCCGCGCGGCCGCATCATGCTTGCGCCGCTCACGAAACAAGGGCTATTCCGCCAGTTGGCGGCGGCACTTGCGACCGGAAACACGGCCGTCGTCGACAAGGACGCCGGGCTTGGCGACCATCTCAAGGATCTGCCGCAGAGCCTGTCCGGCCGTCTCGTCTGGGCGAGCAACTGGGCTGCAGCCGGCCCCTTCTCGGGCGCGCTGGTGGAAGGCGACGCCGGCAGGATCACCGAAGTGAGCCGCCGCATCGCCGATCTCCCCGGCCCGCTGGTGCTGATCCAGGCGGCGACGAGCGAGGCTGTCGCCAGCGATGCCGACGCCTATTGCCTGAACTGGCTGCTCGAAGAGGTCTCGACCTCGATCAACACCGCTGCCGCAGGCGGAAACGCCAGCCTGATGACCATCGGCTGACGTTTCCGGATCTCAACGAAACTTCGCGGCGATCACGCAGAGCAGTTCAAACATCATGGTCGCGCCGGCAAGCGCGGTCATGCCGCCGATATCGAAGGGCGGCGCAACTTCGACAACGTCAGCGCCGACAATGTCGAGGCCCTCTAGCAGACGCACCATTGCCTGCGCCTCGCGGGTGGTGAAGCCGCCAATCTCAGGCGTGCCAGTGCCGGGGGCCTGTGAGGGATCGATGCAATCGATATCGAAGGTGACGTAAATCGGCTGGGCGCCGACGATGTCGCGCGCCTCGGCCATCACATCCTCGACGCCGCGGCGGACGAATTCCTCCATATAGATGATGCGGATGCCCTGTTCGAGCGCCCAGCCATGTTCGTGAAGCTCGTAATTGGATCCGCGAATGCCAATCTGCACGATGCGCTTGGGGTCGAGCAGACCTTCTTCGATGGCGCGGCGGAAGGGCGTGCCATGGGTGAAGCGGTTGCCGCCGAAATAGGTGTCGTTGGTGTCGGAATGGGCGTCGAAATGGATCATTCCAATCGGACGGCTTCTCGCCACGGCGCGCAGAGACGGTAGCGTTGTCAGGTGATCGCCGCCCGCCGCAAGTGGAATGGCCCCGGCCGCCACGATCGAGGCGATGCCGTCCTCGATGCGCTTCAGCCCGTCCATCAGATCAATCGGATTAACAGAGACGTCGCCGACATCCGCCACATTGGCGAGGTCGAAGGGCGCGATCTTGGAGACGTGATGGATGCGCCGCATCAGGCTCGACTGATTGCGCATTTCGCGCGGTCCATGGCGCGCGCCTGCCCGGTTGGTCGTGCCACCGTCCCAGGGAATGCCGACCAGCGCGATATCGAGCCCTTCGGCGGTGGGAACGGCCGGCAGGCGCATGAAGGTGGCGTGTCCGGCAAAACGCGGCACTTCGGCGGCGTCGACGGGCTGATGCGTGGTCTTTTTCATTTTGGTTCCCTTGGAGGCGCATTGTCTTTCGCAGCCGCGAAAGATTTCCCGATTCGGCTTCGGAGTAAATCGATGGGCGCCGTTTCATTCGTGTTTCGGAGCGTGCTATTGGGAACGCCTTGCCGGGCGACACATTTCATCTGGGCGATGACCAAGCAGCTGAGGCGACAGGGAGAGACGACATATGACCCAAAGCGATGCGAGCAAGCCCATCGCCATCAATGTCATGGGCGTGTCCGGCTGCGGCAAAACCACGATCGCCGAGGCGCTGGCGGAAGCTCTCGACGCCGATTTCATTGAAGGCGACGCCCTGCATCCGGCGGAAAATGTCGAAAAAATGTCCAGGGGCGAACCGCTGACCGACGACGATCGCGCCGGCTGGCTCGAAAGCATCGGGCGGGCTCTGGATGGCAACCTTGCCAAGGGTCGCTCGACCGTCACCACCTGTTCAGCGCTCAAGAAGAAGTATCGCGATGCGTTGCGCGACCATGCGCCTGAGCTGATCTTCGTCTTCCTCGACATCAGCCGCGAAACCTCGTTTGAGCGCGTGTCGCACCGTCCGGGGCATTTCATGCCGGCAAGCCTCGTCGACAGCCAGTTTGCGACGTTGGAGCAACCGCAGGCGCCCGAACGGCATGTCCGGGTGGATGGGACTTGGTCGGTCGAAGAAATCGTGGAGAACGTGCTTCAGCGCATCCGGACGCTATAGCGCGCGCCCCTCTCCTGCGATCACATCGAACCGCGCATAATAGCCCGCGAGCGCCGGGTTATCCTCGGCAAGCGTCGCGGCGCATTGCTGAGCCAAGGCTAGATCGCCGCCGTAATAGGCGTCGAGAAGCGCCCGGTGGCGAGCCAGAACATCCGGCGAGGCGGTGCGCAGAACCGTGAACACCGGCGCTTCCTCGGTCTTGCCTTTGACGACGATCCGATCGAGTTCAAACACGGCGAGCCTGTCGCCGATGATGCGAGCCGTCTCCGGACCGATCAGCAGCGGCACATCGTAAAGCTTGGACGCGCCTTCGAGGCGGGAGGCGAGATTGACCGCGTCGCCCAGCACCGAATAGTCGAAGCGCGCCATTGAGCCCATATTTCCCACGACGCAATCGCCCGTATTGACCCCGACGCCGATGCGCAGCGGGAAATGGCGCCTGCCATGCGCGCGCGCGTCCGCCTCAAGCGTATGATTGAGCGCATCCATGGCGTCCAGCATGTCGAGCGCCGCCGAGACCGAGAGAAAAGCGTGGTCGGGCGATTCCAGCGGCGCATTCCAGAACGCCATCAGGCAATCGCCGATATATTTGTCAATCGTTCCGCTGCGCGCCAGCACTATGTCCGAAAGCGGCGTGAGCAGGCGGTTGATCAGCGTGGTCAGTTGCTCGGGATCATCCTTGAGCTGCTCGGCAATGGTGGTGAAGCCGCGCACGTCGCAGAACAGGATGGAGAGCTCGCGTTTTTCGCCGCCCAACCTCAAGCGAGAGGGGTCGCGGGCCAGCTGATGCACCAGTTCCGGGGCGAGATATTGCGCAAAGGCCTTGGTGATGCGCTGGCGCGACTTTCGTTCCTGCGCGTAATCGATCATCGCCTGGCCGGCATGGATGGCGACGAAGGCCGCCAGTGACGGCATGGGCGAGATGAACAGCCGACCGAAGCGCAGCATGAACCAGGTCGCAACGAAGACGGCGGTGATCAGGGCCAGCCCGACGCCAAACCCCTGCCAGCCGGAATTTGTCGAGACGATCAAAGCCGAGGCGATCGCCACGAACAGCAGCAGCCCCAGCCGCAGGGCGTCCGAGCCGTCACGGACCGCGAGGGAATAACGGAGATTGTCGAAAATCGTCGCCTGGATTTCCGCACCCGCCGTCAGCCGCCCGTCATGCACCGTATGCGCCGTGGCGAACGCGTCGGCGCCGCCGCTGTCGAGCGTCGGGGCGTTCTGCAGACTGAGACCCACAACCACGACGCGGCCGCGGATCAGGCCGGGCGGTAGAAAATTGTCGGGATCAAGCGCCTGGTAATAAGAGATCGTCTGGTAGCTGCGTGGCCCTCCAAACACCTGGATCAACCGGCCCGGCTCTGGCGGATCGAAGGCCTCGCCTGCGGCTTTCGCCAACATGGCGGCGAAACCGTCGGGATAGGCCGGCGCCTCGCGCAACACGCCGTCCCGGCCGAGAGTGACAGAGGCGATGCCCCCCGCGGCGCCTGTGTCGGAAAACATCTGCAGCGGCATGGCGCGGATCAACTGATCGGCCTGATCTGCGGTGACGAGCGATTCATCGGCGGCCAGCACAACGTCTGAGCCGAGCGCCTGCTTCAAGGCCTGATCTTCCGCCTCGGTTGAGGGCTCGGAAAACACGATATCGAAGCCAATCGCCTTCGCGCCAGCAGTCCGTAGCGCCTTGATGAGACGGCCGTGCAGGCTGCGCGGCCAGGGCCAGCGTTGATTGATGTCGGCAAGCGACGGCTCGTCGATCGCCACCACAAGCGGCGCATCTTCCGGCAGCGGCGGCGCGCCGACGGTCGAAAGATAGTCAAAGGCCCGATAATCCACGAGCGCCCAGAAAGGCAGCCGCGCCAGGCCGGCAACGGCGAGAAAGAGCAGCGTCGAAAGGATGACGATCTGGCCGCGTCGACCAACGAAGCCGCGCCATCGCCGCCAGAGCTTGGCGAGTGCCATCATCAGAAACGGGCCTTGAACATGCCGCGGAAGGAGGGACCCCAACCGGGAACCCCATCGGAAATCTCGAAATCGGCGTCGAGAATATTGTAGGCCGTGAGCTCAAGCGAATAACGCTTGCCGAATGGCTCCCAGGTCAGCCCGGCGTCGAGCGTCCAGACATCGTCAAGTTTAACGCCCGCGCCGTCGATACGCTTGCCGAGATAATTGCCCGCCACAGTCAGACGAAGATTGTTTTCATTGACCCAGGTTGCCGCGACCTGCCCGGCCCAGGAGGGCATAAACGGCATGCGGTCGCCTACGTTGCGCGAAAGCGGATCCTGGTTTTCCGACCACGTCCGGACTGCGGTGGCGGACAGGCCGAGCCCGCCGCCTAACGCCAGATTGCCGGTTGCGCTCAAGCGGTCAGATGAACCTTGCGAGACGGAAATGCCGAAATTCTGGCTTGGGACCAGCGCGAAAAAATCGTCGATCTCCTGATGCTGATATTCGACAGCGGTGAAAACGCTTCGCGTCCATTCCGCATCCCATCGTGCCGCGAGCGTATCGACGCCGCCATTCGAATCCACCGGAACCTGTGCAGCCTGCAATCCAACAACGCCAATTGGCGATAGAGTCGGCGTCGTGAATTCGGAACTTTCTCCGAGATAGCCGAGACGAAGCCATTGGCCATTGACCGGCTCCCAGGCAAAACCCGCGCGGGGATCAAGCCTTCGAGCGCCATCCTCTCCCCCGCCTGACATCGACGCCGTGAAGCCATATTCTGCCTTCCAGCCGGGCGCAAAGTCGTGCAAGGCGTCGAGATAGGCGCGGCCAATCATCTTGTCGCCGATGACGGACGAACCGGTTATGATGGCAGGGCTTCCTGCTCGCACATAAGCATATTGGCTATTCTGCCACTGCCAGCCGGCTTCCACGCCGTACCGCCAGGTGACGTCGCCTGTCTCGACCGTACGCCCGAGGGAAGCGAGCGCGGCTTGATGATCGACATCCTCGATGCTGACCAAAAAAGGAACGGGAGCGCCGGGAGTGGGAAAGAAATTGACCGTTTGCAGTACATCGCTCTTGGCCTTAGTGTAAAACAGAGCCGCATTGACGACGTCGTGATAGGCGAGCGTGTGGCTCCAGCCGAGACCGGCAGCGATGACGTCGCCGTCGCCGTCGATGTCAGATTCGCCGGGCGGAACGCTTCGCAATGTCTGCAGAAAATCATCATTTTCCGTGGAGCGATTGAAAAAGCCGATCACCCGATCGTAGGGTGTCGGACTGGCCGTGATGTAGACCAGACCATTCGCGATTTCGTTGGTCGACGTGATGTCGCCTGACGCGTCAACGGTCCGCTCATCAGTCGCACGTTCCCAGTCGACATTGGCGTAAATGCTGAGCGGGACGCCGGAATTTGAAAACGCCTGCACCTCGGCATTGACCAAAGGCCCCACATCCGAACCCGATACCACCACCCCGCCGCCAATTGTGGTCTCGACGAAAGGCGCCCGAAACAATTGCGGATGCATCGTGGGGCCGGACACCATATGCGGCTCCAAGAGCAATCCCTGAAACAGCGCGGAAGCGGAGCGGCTGGTTGTGGCGTTCTGGACGATGTCGACGCCATAGGAATAATTGGTGAAATAGCCGGGCGGACTGCCGCGTAACGCCTGATCGATCAATGCCGAACCCGAGAAGGCATCAAAAACGGCGTCCGAATAATACTCAGCCCAGGCATTGAGACCCTGAAAGCGGAAGGCGCCGTTGAGGGTCGAGCCAGACTCCTGATTGGCCCCGAGAGCCCCGTAATAGCCGCCTCGCGCACGAGACAGGCGAACATAGTCGCGTGCATACCGAATGGCGTTGACGGAATCATAGTCGTCGAGCGCCATGCGCGCCCGCACGGCGGACACCACAGGATCATTGCCGTCGAGCCGCTCGGCGTTGTCGAGCGCCTGATCGGCGGCAACGCGGTCGCCTTTCTGATACTGAGCCGCAGCGAGCCCCAGCTGGGCCTGAGCATAGCCGGGATCCGTCACTGACCCAGCGAACAGATCCTCGACGCCGATATCCGTTTTGCCGGTCTGCAGAAAATATCGGCCACGGGCAACCAGCGCCGGCGAGAAACCCGGATCCAGCGACAATGCTTTGTCGATCAGGGGCTTCGCATCGTTGACCCTATCGAGATCGAGATAGAATATCGCGAGATTAGTATGGCTGACGGCATCGAACGGATCGAGAAAAATCGCTTTGCGAAAAGCGGCCTCTGCTTCCCGCGCGCCACCCAATTCCGATTGAATATTGCCAACTTCATTCCAGCCGGAATCAGCCCCCGGCTCGATCTGAACCGCGCGTTCCACGGAGGCAAGGGCTCCTTTCAGATCGCCCTCAATGCCGGATTTGAAGTGTGACGAAACCTCCATCGCCACCGGTTCGTCAGGATCAAGCGCCAGCGCGCGCGCAATCGCTTCCTTGGCCTGGCCACGGTCGTTAAGAAGCAGCGCGATCCAAGCGCGATAGGCCGGCAATACGGGATCCTCGGGGAAGCGGTTTTCCGCGCTCTTAAATTCCGCTATCGTCGCCCTGAGATCCTTCAGAAACCCCAGAGCATACGCGCGCAAGAACGCCGCTTCAGGACCATCCACGGAAGTCGGCAGCGGCTCGACATGGTTTGGATCGGCGAGCGTGCGGGCGTAGTAGCCGCCATAAAGCGCTATCCCCTGCCGGCGTTTGTCGAGCCCGGGCTTCGCCTCCGCGAACAGGCGGGCGGAGGTCTTATAATCACTCTTGAAACCGGCGATGATCGCCTTGACCAACGTCAGACGGGCGCGCTGGCTGCGGCTGAATTTGCTGTCGTCGAGATGGGCCAGCGTCTGCTCCGCCGCCAGAACGCCGTCGAGCCGCAACTGTCCCTCGACCAGGGAGACCCACTCTTCGGCGCTGCGCGCGGCGGCGTCTTTCTCGGAGATAGCGATGATCGTGCGACGGACCTCCACAGGCCGACCGAATGTGGGCGACATTCGTTCGAAAGGTTCGCGACGCGGCAGATAGAACAGCATCTGCTCGCGGTCGTCGGAATCGACGATCGCCAGCATCTCCGGCGCCTGGCCAACCGTCGCCGCAGCCGCCTGGCCCTGCGACACATCGACCGAGCCCTGGGGATTGCTGAGCGACACGCGGCCGTCGAGCACGCGCAGCGCGGTGCGAGCTCCCGCAACCGTCATCGTCCAGTCCGTGCCGCGGATCGCGGCGGTGGCCGCTGGGGTCTCGACTTTCACGCTTGAGCCGCCGCGCTCGGCCCGCGCCCAGATCGAGCCCGATTGCAGTTCGAACACCGTCTCTTCAGCGTCCGACGCAGCGAGCTTCTTGACCACCAGCGAGGAATTGCGGCCAAGCCGGATCTGCGTGCGGTCGGAAAACAGGATCGCAAGTTGGCCCACGGCATTGGTGCGCAACACGTCGCCGGCCAGGAGGTCCTGTTTGACATCCACGAACCGCCATTGCGAGGCGTCGATAAACCGGACTTCCTCGCCGCTCTTGCGAGCGATGACGGCGCCTGCTGCGGGCGGCGGCCTGGGGAGGGGATCGGCAAGCACAGTGAGGCTGGACGCGCTGATCAGCGCCCCGCCCAATAGTGCCGGTATCGTAAATCCACGTGCCCCCATGCCGTATCAGTGGAAGGGCAGCATTCGCTTGTCAAGCGTTTGCCGATATGAGGCAATGACGGACAGCCAGGCCGCGATCACGCGCCGCCCGGAAATCCAAAACTACCCGCCCATGGCGGCAGCCATCAATTCCTTGGTGTAATCCATGGAAGGCTGATCGAAGATCTCGTCCGTCAACCCCTGCTCCACCACCCGGCCGTTCTTCATCACCATGATATAGTCCGACAGCGCCCGGACGACCGCGAGATCATGGCTGATGAACAGATAGGCGAGCTTATGTTTGGCCTGCAGATCCCGCAGCAGTTCGATGATCTGCTTCTGCACCGACCGGTCGAGCGCCGAAGTAGGCTCATCGAGCACGATGACCTTGGGCTTGAGGATGATGGCGCGCGCGATGGCGAGACGCTGGCGCTGTCCGCCCGAGAATTCGTGCGGATAGCGATTGCGGCTCTTCGGATCGAGGCCGACCTCGATCAGGCTCTCGATCGCGCGCTTGTCGCGCTCGGCCTTGCTCAGATGCGGCTCATGGATCAGCAGGCCCTCGGTGATGATTTCGCCCGCCGTCATGCGCGGCGAAAGCGAGCCATAGGGGTCCTGGAAGACAAGCTGCAATTCGCGTCGAAGCGGACGCATCGCCGCCTTGTCGGCCTTGGAGATGTCCTTGCCGCAGAACACCACCCTGCCCTCGCCGTCATAGAGGCGCAGCAGGATGCGGCCGAGCGTCGATTTGCCGGAGCCGGATTCGCCGACCACGCCGATCGTCTGGCCCTCCTTCAGCATCAGCGACACCTTGTCGACGGCGATCAGATATTTCACCCCGCGCCCGAGGAAATCGCCGCCATATTTGAAGCGGATCGACATGTTGCGCGCATCGATCAGGATCGGCGCATCAACCGGCGGCGGATCCTTGCGACCGGTCGGCTCTGCGGCCAGCAGCATCTTGGTGTAGTCATGCTGCGGATCGGCGAAGATCGCCTCCGCGCCGCCCGTTTCCACCACCTCGCCGCGCCGCATCACCGCGACGCGATCGGCAAACCGCCTGACGACGCCGAGATCATGGCTGATGAAGACGATGGCGAGGCCCAGGCGATCCTTCAATTCCTTGAGGAGATCGAGAATTTGGGCCTGGATGGTCACATCGAGCGCGGTGGTCGGCTCGTCGGCGATCAGCAATTCCGGATCGTTGGCAAGCGCCATGGCGATCATCACGCGCTGGCGCTGGCCGCCCGACATCTCATGCGGATAGGAATCGAGCCGTCGCTCGGCATCGGGAATACGCACGAGATTGAGCAGTTCCAGGGCGCGCGCCCGGGCTTCCGCTTTGGAAACCTTGCGGTGGTAGCGGATCGGTTCGGCAATCTGATCGCCGATCGTGTAGAGTGGATCGAGCGAGGTCATCGGCTCCTGGAAGATCATCGTCATCTTCACGCCGCGCACGGTGTTGAGCGTCCTGACCGGCTGGCCGATCAGCTCCATGCCCCGATAACGAGCCGAGCCGGTGACGCGGCCGTTGGCCGCCAGCAGGCCCATCACCGCCATCATGGTCTGGCTCTTGCCGGAACCGGATTCGCCGACCACCGCCAGCGTCTCCCCCTTGGCGACCGAAAGGCTCACGCCTTTCACCGCATGGATCTCGCCGTCTTCGCCGTCGAAACGGACATTGAGGTCGCGTATGTCGAGTACAGTGTCCGCCATGGTCAACGGTCCTTCGGATCGAATGCGTCGCGCAAGCCGTCGCCGATGAAGTTCAACGACACCAGCGTCACGACGAAAAACAGCGACGGATAGAGAAGCAGCCAGGACGCCGCCTCGATGGAGCTCGCGCCCTCTGCAATCAACACGCCCCAGCTGGTCAGCGGCTCCTGCACGCCCAGTCCGAGGAAAGATAGGAAGCTTTCGAGCAGAATGACCTGCGGCACGAGCAGCGTCACGAACACTACCACCGGACCGATCGTGTTGGGGATGATGTGCCGGCGGATGATCTGGCCATCCGTCAGGCCCATGGCCACCGCAGCGCCGACGAATTCTCGGCGTTTGATGGCAAGCGTTTGTCCGCGCACGATCCGCGCCATATCCAGCCAGTTGATCGCGCCGATGGCGATGAAAATCAGCGCGATATGGCGGCCGAAGAACACCACCAGCATGATGACGAAGAAGATGAAGGGCAGCGAATAAAGGATCTCGACAAGCCGCATCATGATATTGTCGACGCGGCCGCCCAGATAGCCGGAAATCGCGCCATAGACCACGCCGATCACCAGCGAGACGAGCGTGGCGAGAATACCCACCATCAAGGAGATCTGTCCGCCGACCATGATGCGCGCCAGCATGTCGCGGCCGTTGCGATCGGTGCCGAGCAGAAAGTACTGGCCGTTTATGCGTCCCTTGACCGTGGCGGTCAGCCCGTCGGCGCCGGTCTCGGTAATCTCGGCGCCATCGAATTCGTCAGGACGATCGAGATAGCGCACGATACGCGGATCGATCGGTTTCTCGGCTTTGACCCGCACCGTATAGGTCGAACCGTCGACGTCAAAACTCTCCATTTGCGCACGTCCGCGTTCGATCGCCGCGTTCATCACCGGCTCCATCGTGTCCCTGTGCGGATATTGCTCAAGGCTTGGCGGCACGGCGACATAGCTCGGATAGATGTCGGCATAGCCATGCGGATTGAACAGCGGGCCAAGGAAGCAGATCAAGGCGACCAATGCGAGGGCGAAAATACTGGCGACGGCGGCTTTGTTGCGGCTGAGCCGAACAAGCGCCAACCGCGTCAGGCTGCGGCCCGCGCCGGAGTCAGGACTTTCGAGAGCGGGGGTTGTCGGATGGATCGCGTCACTCATAGCGCACCCTCGGATCGATGAATGCATAGATGACATCCACCAGCAGATTGAGAACGACAATGAACACCGAGATCAGCACCACCGTGCCCATCACCAGCGTATAGTCCCGATTGAGAGCGCCGAGCACGAAGTAACGGCCAACGCCCGGCAGCGAAAACAGTGTTTCGACAATGATCGAGCCTGTCAGCACCGAGGCCGCCGTCGGCCCGAGATAAGAAATCACCGGCATGAGGCCGGCTCTCAGCGCATGGCGTCCGACCACGCTCGACGCGGGCAGCCCATAGGCGCGGGCGGTGCGGACATGGTCTGCGCGAAGCGCCTCGATCATCGAACCGCGGGTCAGGCGGGCAAACACCGCGAGCTGCGGCAGAGCCAGCACGATCACCGGCAGAATGAGATTGCGGAAGCCGCCATCCCCCCAACTGCCTGTCGGCACGAGCTGCAACCCGACGGCGAAAATCAAGGTCAGGATCGGGCCGATGACGAAATTCGGCACGGTGTTGCCAAGCGCAGAAAACGCCATCAGCGCATAATCGGGCCAGCTATTTTGGCGAAGCGCGGCGTAGACGCCCATGATCACACCGCCAACCACGGCGATCACCAGCGCCCAGGCGCCGAGGATCATCGAATAGGGCAGCGCCTGAAGGATGAGTTCGGCGACAGAGTAATCCTTGTAGATGAAGCTCGGGCCGAAATCCCCGCGCAGCACATTGCCGAGATAGTAGAAATACTGCGTCCAAAGCGGTTGGTCGAGATGATAGACCGCCTTGAGATTGGCGAGCACCTGCGGCTCAAGCGGACGTTCGAGATTGAAGGGACCGCCTGGCGCGATCCGGATCATGAAGAAAGACAGGGTCACGACGATAAACACCGTCGGCAATGCGGACATCAGCCGCAACAACACGAAACGCAACATGGGCGCCTCCTCGATTTCGAAATGGCCAAAAGCCGCCGTCGTGAAGACGGCGGCGTCTGGGCCGCGCCCGTGTTCCGAAAACGGTCCGCGTACGCGAGCCCGGTCGGGATCACTCGATCGAGAGATATTTGGTCAGATGCTCGTTGACGGTGTTTTCCTCAAAGCCCTTCACCTTGCGGCTGACGAGCCAGAGGCTGGCATAGTTCATCATCGGGGTGATGGGATAGTCGTTCAGCGCCAAGGCTTCGGCTTCCTGCATGATCTGCATGCGTTTCGCCTGATCCCGCTCCTCATAGGAGGCTTTCATCAGGGCGTCGAATTTGGCGTTGGTCCAATGGCCATAGTTGAAGGCCTTGTTGGTGGAAACGAGCAGATTGAGGAAGTTTTCCGGGTCGGCATAGTCGGCCGCCCAGGCGGCGCGGGCGACGTCGAACTGGCCGCCTTCCTGCAGGTAAGCATAATGCGCCTTGACGTCGAGATTCTGCGTCGTCACGGTCGCGCCGACCGCCTTCCACATGTCGGCCACGGCGATCGCCACTTTCTTGTGGTTCTCATTGGTGTTGTAGCGGATATCGATCTTGAGCGGCTTGCCGCCTTCGCCATAGCCGGCTTCCTTGAGAAGCGCCTTGGCCGCATCCTCACGATCGAGCTGATCCATGTCGGCAATGTCGAACTTAGGCGAGGTGTAGCCTTCCATACCCTCGGGAACGAGGTTGTAGGCCGGCAGCTGCGCGCCGCCAAAAATCTTCTCGGCGAGGAAATCGCGGTCGATCGCCATGGACAGCGCCTTGCGCACGCGGACATCGCTGAAAGGCTCATGACGGCTGTCGAAAGCGTAATAATAGGTCGAGAGCGCCGGGCTCGCGAACACCTGATCCGCGCCGAGCTTCTTGGTCAGAAAATCGCGCTGATCGGCCTGGTAATTATAGGCCATGTCAAGTTCGCCGTTTTCGAACATGCGCTCGGTGGCGGCTTGGTCTTCGGACGGATTGTAGATGACTTTGTCGATCTTCACATTCGCCGCATCCCAGTAATTGGGGTTCTTGACGGCGGTGATATGGTCGTTGGCGACATATTCCGTCAGCATATAGGCGCCGTTGGTGACCATCTTGCCCGGCTTGGTGAAATCCTTGCCGTCCTTTTCGATGCTCGCTTTGTTGACCGGCAGCGCGGTGTAATGGGTCATCAACTGCAGGAAATAGGGCGTCGGCCGCTCAAGCGTGATTTCAAGCGATTTCTCGCCGACGGCCTTGAGACCGAGATCCTCAGCCTTGGCCTTCTTTTGATTGAAGGCTTCGGCGCTCTTGATCGGGTAGAGAATGTTGGCGTAGCCGGCGGCAGTCGCCGGATCGAGCAGGCGCGTCATCGAATAGACGAAATCGGCGGCGGTCACCGGCGAGCCGTCGGACCACTTGGCCGCGTCACGGATCTTGAATGTGTAGACCTTGCCGTCATCGGATACGGTCCAGCTTTCGGCGGCGCCCGGCGACACTTTGCCCTTGGCGTCATACACCGTGAGACCTTCGGACAGGTCGCGAATGATAAAGCCTTCGATGTCGATCGATATCTGCGCCTGGTCGAGCGATTGCGGCTCGCCGCCATTGCCGCGACGGATCACGGTTTCGGCCAAGGCTGGCAGCGCCAGCGACATGGCCAGCGCGCCTCCGAGCAGAAGACGATTGATGGACTTGAAATAGGGATGGACGCTCATTGCAGCACCTTTCTTTTTTAACCGCCAGTTTCCCCTCTGACGCGGAGCCAGACTATTGGCTCCAGGAGAAATTGCAACATCGATCCGATCGGGCGCAACCGCGCCTCGGGGCCAAGGCGTTGGCCTATCGGGCGAAACACGGTGAAATCAGGCCTTTGCAGCAGATGAAAACAGCAGTGAAAATCAGATGCGGCTCTTCACGCCGGCTCGCTCCCTAGGCTTTGAGTATCCTCGCCAACAAAGCGCTGACGGCGTCCTGCCAGCCGCCGTCGGCCCGCGCCACGGGCGTGAGCCGTGTCAGGAACGGCCGTGTCGACACCACGAGCCCAGCCATCGCGAAAGAGGCGACCACCATCAGCACCTCGTCCAAAACGGGCTCTTCGCCGTCGCGATGAATTGACCGGAGCGCGGGCAAAAGCACACCCAGCATGGGGGCGACCAGCCGAGTTTCGAGAATGTCGCTTCTCGTCGTATCGTCGGCTGCGATCATCTCGCCGACCATCAACTGGGCGAATTGCGGCCGCTCGCTGATCATCTCGACGATCCGCGCCGCAATCCGGGAGAGTCGCTCGCGGTCGTCCAAGCCTGCGCAATCGCGCAGGAATGACGTGAGCCGCTCCAGTGAATCGTCTGCGACACTGGTGACGACATCGGTCCAAAGCCCGAGCTTCGAGCCGTAATGGTAGGAGATCAACGCGACATCCACCCCGGCCGTCGCGGCGATCATCCTGAGCGAAGTGTTTTTGAAGCCGTTTTCCGCAAAACAGGCGAGCGCGACCGCCAACAGCGCGGCGCGGTCATGGCCTTCACCGCGTCGAGGCCGACCCCGCCCTCGCTCCTGTCCCTTATTACCATCGATCAAAATTAGCCCCTCCTGGAGACTTGACAAAAATAGCCATTCCCCCGCATATATTCAACAGCCGATGAATAAAATTCGATCGTTTCATAGGGAAAGAACATGCTGGATAGCGCTGCTGAGCCAGATAACTGCATAAATTTCGGAAATCGGGCGCGTGCGCTTCCCTTACTCCTCGGACTTTGCCTGATCGGGTTAGCTGCCTGCGATTCGCAAAAAAAGGCAGAGGGTCCAACGATCTCGCAAGTCGCGGTGCAAAAAGCCGCGATGACGCAAGATGCCGAGGAGGGCTCGGGAACGGGCGAAATAAAGCCGCGTATCGAAAGCGAACTTTCCTTCAAGGTGAGCGGCCAGGTGAATGCCCGCTATGTCGGCGTCGGCGATCACGTCAAGACAGGGCAGATTCTCGCGACGCTGGACGACACCGAGCAACGCGCCGATGTCGCATCCGCCCGCGCCTCCGTCGATTCCCAGGAAGCAAGCCTACGCATCGCCCAATCGGTCTTGAAGCGCCGCGAGGCGCTCACCGCCACGGGCGCTCTGTCGCGCCAGCAACTCGACAGCGCAGTGCAGGAATTCCAGTCTGCGGAAAACGATCTCGCTGCGGCGAAGGCCTCTCTGGCGACGGCGGAAGAGGCGCTCGGGCAAACCGTTCTCCGCGCAGACGCTGATGGCGCGATCACTGCTCGCAACATAGAAACCGGTCAGGTCGTTCAGCCCTCTTCGACCGCCTTCACACTTGCGCAAGATGGCGCGTTGGACGCCGTTTTCAACGTCCAGGAAAATGTGTTGAGCGCGCGCGACGTTGCGCCAACCATCGAGATCTCACTCCTGTCTCGTCCTTCGATCAGAGCAAAAGCGAACATCCGAGAAGTGAGCCCGGCGCTCGATCGGACGCTCGGAACGGTGCGGGTCAAGCTGAGCATTGAAAATCCGCCGCCTGAAATGACGCTTGGATCGACAATTGTGGCTCATGTTCGTTTCGCGACCTATGAGCGCGTGAAAATCCCGTGGCAATCGCTCTATTCTCTCGACGGCCAGCCGGCGGTCTGGGTCGTCGATCCCACATCCATGCAGACAACACTCAAGACCGTTTCCGTAGAACGTTACGACGCGACACAAGTGGTGCTCGCAAAAGGGTTGAAGCCCGGCGACATCTTTGTCGTCGATGGCGGCCAGTTTCTGAGAAACGAAGAGAAAGTCGCAATTACCGGCGAGGCCGTCCAATGAAGCTTACCTTTTTTCCACCACTTGTCCTGATGGCGGTGGCGCTGGCGGCCTGTAATGAGGCTCCGGAAGCCGCCGAAACGCCGATCCGGCCGGTTCTCACCACGATCGCTGAAGCAAAGCGCACGGAAGCCGTCGGATTTACGGGTACGGTGGAGGCAGCCTATAGCGCCGATCTCGGCTTTCGGGTCCTGGGACGCATCACCGCCCGCAATGTGAATGTCGGCGATCTGGTACACAAGGGCGAAGTGCTGGCGACGCTGGACAATTCCAGTCTTCGCCTCGCGGTCGACAAGGCCAAGGCGGACGTCGCCTCGGCGAAAGCCAAGCTGGACCTCGCCAAAGTGACGGAAGAGCGGCAGAAGAAGCTCCTGGCCACCAACGCAGCCACGAAGGAGAGCGTCGAGGAATCGGTGCAGTCCCGCGAGGCCGCCGAGGCCTCGGTGCAGCAGTTGCAAGCAAGCCTAACCAAGGCTCTGGAGCAGTTGAGCTATGCCAAACTGACCTCGGAGACCGATGGGGTCGTCTCTGCCGTTTCGGGCGAAGTCGGCCAGGTCGTGTCCGCTGGCCAGACGATCGTCACCATTGCTGGCCTCGGCGCCCGCGACGCCGTTGTCGACATTCTAGACAGCTATGACGCGCTGACGGCGATCGGAACACCCTTTGTCGTCACGCTACAGGCCAATCCAACGATAAAAGTGAAGGGCAAAGTTCGCGAAGCCGCGCCTCAGGCCGATGCGGCGACGCGCTCGTTGCGCACCAAGATCGCACTCGACGCCCCCCCCGAAACCTTTCGACTTGGAAGCACTGTCACGGCCACGCCGGAACAGCCAGTCCGCGACGAGGTTTGGCTGCCGCAAAGCGCCATCGGCGGCGAAGGCGCAAGCCATTTCGTCTGGATTGTCGATCAGGAGACCAAGAAGGTCTCGACACGGCCGGTCACGATCGAGACCGCAGTCGGTGGCGGCGCTCACATCCTGTCTGGCGTCAAACCCGGAGAACGCGTCGTCACAGCCGGCGTGAACTCGCTTTCCAACGATCAAACAGTTCGCATTGACGGTGAGACGCCCTGATGACCTCAAAATTCAATTTGTCCGAATGGGCGCTCGCGCACAAATCCCTGGTCTGGTATTTCATGATCCTGGCTGCGGTGGCCGGCGTTTTGTCCTATATCAATCTCGGCCGCGAGGAAGATCCTGATTTCAGCATCAAGACCATGCTGATCCAGGCCAGCTGGCCCGGCGCATCGATCGAGGAAATGACGGGCCAAGTCACCGACCGGATCGAGAAGAAGCTCCAGGAACTGGACAACCTGGACTACACCAAGAGCGTCAATGCGCCAGGTCAGGCAACGATCTATGTAAACCTGCTCGATACGACCAAGGCATCGGATGTGAAGCCGACCTGGGTCAAAGTTCGCAACATGATCGCCGACGTCGCGCCACAACTGCCGTCCGGCGTGCAAGGCCCGACCTTCGTCGATAGTTTCGGAGATGTTTTCGGCAATATCTACGCCTTCACCTCCGATGGCCTCACACAGAGGCAGTTGCGCGACTATCTCGAAGCCGCCCGAACCGAAATCCTGTCGGTTCCGAATGTCGGCAAAGTAGAGCTGATCGGCGCCCAGGACGAAGTTGTGTATCTGGAATTCTCCACTCGCCAGATGGCCGCTCTCGGAGTAACCCAGAACCAGATACTGACCACGCTGCAGAACCAGAACGCGGTGGTCGCCTCTGGCACCTTGCGCACGACGAGCGAGCAAATCAATCTGCGCGTCTCGGGCGGCTTCGCCTCTGAAGATAGCCTGCGCAACATCAATCTGCGCGTCAATGACCGGTTTTTCCGGTTGAGCGACGTCGCCAAGATCACCCGCAGTTATTCCGATCCTGAAGATCCGCTGTTCCGCGTCAATGGCAAACCGGCGATCGGCCTCGCCATCGGCATGAAGGCCGGCGCTAATCTGCTGGATTTCGGCGAAGCTCTGAACAAGACCATGGAACGGGTCATTGAGGATCTGCCGTTGGGCATCGGCGTCCATCACGTCGCCGCTCAGGCGGAAGTCGTGGACGAAGCGGTCGGCGGTTTCACCAAGGCGCTGTTCGAGGCCATCGTGATCGTCCTGGTCGTCAGCTTTCTGAGCCTTGGCATGCGCGCCGGCCTCGTCGTGGCCGTCTCTATCCCGCTCGTTCTCGCCATTACCTTCGTGTTCATGGAATATGCCGGCATTTCGCTACAGCGCATTTCCCTCGGGGCCCTCATCATCGCGCTCGGCCTGCTGGTCGACGATGCGATGATCGCCATCGAAATGATGGTGTACAAGCTTGAGTCTGGAGAAACGCTGCAAAAAGCAGCCACGGCCGTCTACACATCCACGGCGTTTCCAATGCTGACCGGAACACTTGTCACAGTTGCAAGCTTCATCCCGGTCGGCCTCAACAATAGCGCGGCGGGCGAATTCACCTTCACGCTGTTCGTGGTCATCGCCGTATCCCTAGTCGTATCCTGGATCGTGGCCGTGTTGTTTACGCCTCTGCTCGGCGTGCTAATGCTGCCCAAGACGATGAAAAAGCACCATGAGGAGAAGGGACGGGTCGCCCGCGCCTTCGCTAGCCTTCTCAATCTGTGCGTCAGTTGGCCCAAGGTCACCATTGCGTTGACAGCGATCGCTTTCGGCGTGTCGGTCTATGGAATGGGTTTCGTGCAGCAGCAGTTCTTCCCCTCCTCCGACCGCCCCGAACTGGTGATCGACTGGACCGCGCGGCAAAACAGCACGCTTGCGCAGACCAAGGCGGAAATGGTCAGTTTCGAAGAGAAACATCTTGCAGGGAACCCGGATATCGATCACTGGACGTCCTATGTCGGCCAGGGCGCAAAACGCTTCATCCTGTCTTTCGACGTTCAACCCAACACCTCGAATTTCGGGGAAATGGTCATCGTCGCGAAGGATATCGAAGCGCGCGATCGCCTGAAAATCAGCCTGAGCAAAGCTGCGGAACAGGAATATCCGGGCTCCGACGTGTTCGTGAAACTGCTTGACCTCGGCCCGCCCGTGGGGCGCCCGATCCAGTATCGCGTTTCTGGCGCGGACCCGGAAAAGGTTCGCATTTATGCCCGCGACATCGGCGCGATCCTTGGCGGCGACTCTCGTCTCGGCCGTGTGGTTTACGACTGGA
This sequence comes from Rhizobium sp. SG_E_25_P2, assembly GCF_029892285.1. Classification (GTDB taxonomy): domain Bacteria; phylum Pseudomonadota; class Alphaproteobacteria; order Rhizobiales; family Rhizobiaceae; genus Rhizobium_E. The sequence goes on along the minus strand of NZ_JARXVM010000009.1, from coordinate 77,604 downwards.
TGGAGCCGGCTCGCACGGTGAAGGTCGAGATCCTGCAGGACAAGGCTCGCCAGCTTGGCGTGACGTCCTCTGATATCGCGACTGCGCTCAACAACATGACCGGCGGATCGACCATTACCCAGATCCGTGACAGCATCTACCTGATCGACGTGGTCGGGCGCGCGGTCAAGGACGAACGACAGTCGATCGAGACACTGCGAAACCTGCAGCTTTCGGGTGGGGACGGTCAGTCTATTCCGCTCGCCTCCATCGCCAATTTCCGATATGAAATGGAGCAGCCGATTATCTGGCGCCGCGACCGCATGCCGACGATTACGGTGAAGGCGGCGATCAACGACTCCACGCAACCCGCGACCATCGACCAAAAGCTTGAGCCACAGATCAAGGCCTATGCCGCGAAATTACCTGTCGGCTACAAGGTCGAAGTGGGCGGTTCGGTGGAAAGCAGCGCCAAGAGCCAGGCGCCGATCGCTGCGGTGACCCCGCTGATGCTGCTGACCATGGCGACGATCCTGATGTTCCAGTTGCAGAGCTTCCAGCGCCTGTTCATGGTCGTCATCGTGGCTCCGCTCGGCCTGATCGGCGTCGTCGCAGCGCTGTTGCCCAGCGGCGCGCCGCTCGGTTTCGTGGCGATCCTCGGCGTGCTTGCCCTGATCGGCATCCTTATCCGCAACTCGGTGATCCTGGTCGTTCAAATCGAGACCCTGATCAAAGAAGGCCTAGCGCCATGGAACGCGGTGATTGAGGCGACCGAGCATCGCATGCGGCCGATCATGCTGACCGCCGCCGCCGCCAGCCTCGCGCTGATCCCGATTTCGAGGGAAATTTTCTGGGGACCCATGGCCTACGCTATGATGGGCGGCATCATCGTCGGCACCGTGTTGACGCTGCTGTTCCTGCCGGCGCTTTACATCGTCTGGTTCCGCATCAAACGGCCCGATGGCAATGATGCGGCAAAGGAAGAAAAGGCTGAAGGCGCACCCTCCATAGAGGCTCACCCGGCCTGACGCCCTGAAAACAACGCGGCCCCTCAGCAGGGGCCGCACTCATTTTGCGCCCATCTCTTTATGACGCTCAGTTTCGGGCGACGATGACGATGCCAACCAGCGAGACGACCAGACCCGCCACCATCATCCAGGACATCGGTTCGCCGAACATCGCCCAGGCCCAGATCATCGTCACCGGCGGGCTGGCGTAGAGGACCGCGGTGACCCGCGCCGGCGAGGACTTCTTCAAGGCGACATAATAGAGCGTCCAGGCGCCAAACGTCGCCACCACCACCAACCACAATACGCCGCCGATGAATTCCATCGCCATTACCGGCGCAACTCCGCCATCGCGATAGGCGAAAATCGAAAAGACGGCCGCCGCGGCCAGGCACTGGATGCAGAGACTTTGATACACTGGCATGTCCCGCGATCGGAACCGGCGCTGGAGCAGAGTCGAGGCGGCAAGAGCCAGTGTTCCGATCACCGGCAAAAAATAAGCCCATGGCTGGACCGAGCCGAGCGACAGGGTTTCCACGGAGGCGAGCACAACCCCGGCCATGCCCAGGAATGTGCCGAACCATTGCTTGCCATTCAACGCCTGTCCGAGAAGCGGCCAGGAAAGGACGGCCACCGCCAGCGGCAGCATGTCGGTGATCAGCGCAACGAGGGCCGTCGGAACGCCGAGCCCGATCGCCAGGCCGAAACCCGCGAGATAGCCGGCCATCGCAAAGCCGCCGATGCCAGCCTGCTCCAACGCGTCGCGAAAGCGGATCTTCGGGCCGAACAGCAGAGCTATCGGCAGGAGCACCAGGCCGGAGACCAGACTACGCCACATGAGGATGAGAAAGATCGGCGCATGATCGCTGGCGAAACGCGTTCCAACAAAACCTGCGCTCCAGGAAAGGAGCATGGCGATCTCAAGCCCGATCAGACCATAGGCCGCAACCGAACTCTTCGGTGAAGCAGGAGTGTCGCCATTGCGCGGTCGAAAGTCTGTCATGGATGGGTCAGACACCGATCCACCGTCAGCCTCGAGCCCGCATGCGACACCCCCTCGCCCATCAAATATTTTTCACCAGTCGCAGGGCGTCATAGATGGCGGCATGGGTGTTGCGCGCCGATACCGCGTCGCCAATCCTAAACAGTTGAAAGCGACCATCGGGATTGCGGGCGACAGTCTGCGGCAGTCCTTCGATCAGATCGTCATAGGCCACCTCGCCGCCATTCACCGACAGGGGCTTGAGCTCAAAATAGAGATCGTCGAGCGGAATCGTACCATTGTTGACCACGACCTGATCGACAAGACGCGTCTTGGAGACGCCGCCATAATCGCTGCCGACATGGGCGGCGAGGCCATTGCCCTCGCGCTCGACCGATTCCACACGATAAGTCACCGTGAACGTCACGTCCTTGTTCTGCAACGAGCGCATATAGGGCACGAGATTCATGGCCATCACCTCCGGCGAGAAAGACCGGTCAGGCGTCATGATCTCGACCTTGGCGCCGGAATTGGCAAGGATTTCCGCCGCCTGCAACGCTGCGTGATCGCCGGCGTCGTCGAAGACGAGCACATTCGTGCCGGGCTTGACATCGCCGGAGATGATATCCCAGGAGGACACGACGAGATCGTTGCCCTCCGCGAGCACGTCAGTGTGCGGCAAGCCGCCGGTGGCGACGATGACGACATCGGGATTTTCAGACAGAATTGTCTCCGCATCCGCCCAGATATTGTAGCGGATGGTGACGCCGAGTTTCTCGCATTGCGCCAGACGCCAGGCGATAATGCTCATCATCTCCCGGCGCCGCGGGCTCTGCGCTGTCAGGCGGATCTGTCCGCCCGCCTCGTTGGCGGCTTCCAGCACCACGACCTCATGGCCGCGTTCGCCAGCCACGCGGGCGGCTTCGAGACCGGCGGGGCCCGCGCCGACGATCACCAGCTTGCGCTTCGCCTCCGCCTTGGGGATGGCGTGCGGCATGGTGAGTTCCCGTCCGGTCGCGGCATTGTGGATGCAATAGGCTGCTCCGCCCTGATAGATGCGGTCGAGACAGTAATTGGCGCCGACGCAGGGGCGGATATCCTCCTCCCGCTTTTCCATGATCTTCCGGACGATATGCGGGTCGGTCATATGGGCGCGGGTCATGCCGACCATATCGACCTTGCCGGCGGCGATGGCGTGGCGGGCGGTCGCTACATCCGGGATCTTGGCGGCGTGGAAGGTCGGGAAATTCGTGGCGGCGCGAATTTCGCCTGCAAAATCCAGATGCGGCGAATTGGCCATGCCTTGGATCGGAATGAGATCGGTCAAGCCGGGATCGGTGTCGATATGGCCGCGCACCACGTTGAGATAATCAATCAGGCCGCTATCGCGCAAGCGTCGGGAAATTTCCAGGCCTTCGGCCTTGCCCGTCCCACCCTTCAGCTGTTCGTCGGCGGTGTAGCGGACACCGAGAATGAATTTTTCGCCGACCCGTTTTCGAATGGCGGCAAACACGTCCAGACAGAACTTCATCCGATTTTCGAGCGACCCGCCATAGGGGCTATCCAATTCGTTGGTGATCGGGGATGCGAACTGGTCGATCAGATGGCCATAGGCTTCCAGCTCGACGCCATCCATGCCGCCTGCCTGCATGCGCTCGGCCGCATCGGCGAAATCCTTGATGATCCGCTCGATATCCCAATCCTCGATCTTCTTCGGATAAGCGCGGTGTGCCGGCTCACGCAGATGCGACGGCGCCACGACCGGCAGCCAGTCTCCCTTGTCCCAGCGCGTTCGACGACCGAGATGAGTGAGCTGAATCATGATTGCGGAGCCCGCCTCGTGAACCGCGTCCGTCATCTCCCGCACCCAGGGCACGATCTCGTCCTTATAGGCGAGGAGATTGTTGAAAACCGGCGGGCTGTCCTTCGACACGGCCGCCGATCCCGCCGTCATCGTCAGCGCCACGCCGCCGCGGGCGCGCTCCACCGTATAGGCGCGGTAACGCTCCTTCGGCATGCCGTCCTCGGGATAAGCTGGCTCGTGCGAGGTCACAATAATCCGGTTTCTCAGCGTGAGATGCTTGAGCTGGTAGGGTTGAAGCAGGGGATCGTTGGACATGGCGCGGCTCCATTTTCGCTATCGCCGCAATCTAGACAGAAATGTACACCCGAGTCAATTATAGTGACATAGGTGTACATTCAGGGCGAAACTAACCTTTCCGACAGCGGAAAGCCGACCTACCCGGCCCAGGATCAACCGCATTTATCCAGAGCTATATGGCTCCGGGCCTGTAGCCGGTGCCAATGGTGATGGAGCCACCCGCCGCACGGGACACACAGGCGCACATTTTCGCGCCCTCATGCCGCTCCTCCTGGGAAAAGAAAACATCGCGGTGATCGACGGCGGAGGAACAGTCGAGGACATCGACTGCGCAAAGGCCGCATTCTCCTCGCCGACAGTCATAAATCATGGAAATGCCCGCCTCCGTCAACGCATCGAGCATGGTTTGGTCGGCGCGCACCTCGATCGTCCTGTCGTAAGCGGCAACGTTCACAGAAAAAGCTTGCTCGGCGAACCGTCCGCTATCGCCGAATACTTCGAAGCGCAGCCTGCTCATCGAGCGTCCGCTTGCCCGCCAGAGATTGCGCGCCGCCTCCAACAAGCCGTGCGGGCCGCAGATATAGGCTTCGCCATCGGCGGGGAGCGCCGCAAATTCGGCGGCGAGATCGAAATTGCGCCCATCGTCCTGGATGAAAGTTTCAAGCCGATCCCCAAGCAAGCCTTGAAGTTCATCCACAAACGCCATTTGCGAACGGCTCTTTGCGCCATAGATCAACCGAACTGACTGATTGCGCGCGCAAAGCGCCTTCGCCATGCCGTAAATTGGCGTGATGCCGATGCCGCCGGCGATCAACAGGTAGCGGGACGCGCGCCAGGACAGTTCGAACCTGTTCTCCGGCTCGGTCACCTCGACCGCATCTCCGTCGGCAAGCGACCAGATATAGGCCGAGCCGCCACGGCTGTTCGGATGAAGCTTCACGGCGATTTTGAGGTGGCCCGGCGCGCTTGGCAGAACGGTGTAGGTCCGGATCGCGATTTGTCCTCGGATCACGACCTTGACATTGGTGTGCGAGCCCGGATCGAAGACCGAGCGCAGCCCGTCGACCGCAAACGTCACGGCCCGCACATCCTCCGCCGGGTTTTCAATAGCGATGACGCGCGCGGGGCGCCATTCCAGTTTGGAACGCATGGATTTCCTCCCTTAATCTGATTGGCAGCCTTCGTTTCAGCCCGCCATCAAAGCGAGCGCCGCCACTTTTCGGCGCAATTCCGGCTGCTCCTCCAACACGAAATCGAGATTTTGCCGCGCCAGACGGGCATGCTCGCGGGCCAGGGCCTCGGCGCGCCCACCCTCGCGCAAACGGATGGCCGAAACGATCGCTCGGTGTTGCGCTTGGGCGACCACAAGCGTTCGATTGAAGGCCGGCGCATCGACGTCGGTGTTCACGAACGCGTTGGGGCTGGCGAATGGCAGACTGGTCATCCGCTCGATTTCCCGCTGGAGCACATCACTGCCGGCCAGCCGCCACAGCAGGCGATGAAACTCGCCATTCAGCGCTTCATACCGCTCGAAATCCATCGACTGCGGCTCGCTCTGCATCACGATATCAAGCTGATCCACGATGGCGCTGATCCTGACGATCGCCTGCGGGGCAGCCCCGCGCTCGGCCGCCAGGCGCGCGGCTGTTCCTTCAAGTACGCCGCGCAACTCGATCGCATCGATGACATCCTGGCGGCTGAAAGACCGTACCGCATAACCGCCGGAGGGGATGAGCGTGATCAACCCCTCCTGCTCCATGCGCTGAAGCGCCGCGCGCAGTGGCGTGCGTGAGACATTCAGCCGCTCGGCCAGCGCGACCTCCGACAGTCGCTCGCCGGGTTCCACCTGACCGGTCAACACCAGATCGCGCAGCCCGATGAGCGCCTTCGCCGTCTGTTGCTTCGGAGCCTGTTCCCGATAGTCAGACATGGCTTACTCCGCCGCAACGACGCGCGGCGAGAAGGCAGGGCTTTCCCGGTCGATCATCCGATCGATCAACTTTCTCGCCCACATCGAACCCGCGTCGATGTTGAGATTGTAGAACTGATGATCGGGATTGGCGTCGATAGCCGCCTGTTGCGCTTCGAGCACCGCTTCGTCTTCGCGAAAAACGCCCGCGACACCTTCGCGCAATTCATGCGTTCGCGCCTGATTGCCGAGATCGTAATTGCGGGCGAAAGCCCAGAAATACAGACAGGTCTTGTCGGTGGAGGGCGTGATGGTGTTGAGCACATAACCGTTCACGCCCTTGGACCGGTCGCCCTGCTTGGCTCCCGTTCCCGTTTCGGCGACGCCGACATCGATGGTGACGGTGCAGGGCGCCTCGAAACGGATGATCTGCCAGCGATCGACCTTACCGGGCCGTCCATACTGTTTGCGCCAGAAGGGCGGCGGATCAATATCTTCCATCCAGCGGGTGATATAGGCGAAGCGATCAGAATGGCTGGCCTCGAACGGCGCTTCGGCCACGGCGCGATTGCCGATCGACGAGCCATGCACGAAGGTCTCATGCGTGAGATCCATCAGATTGTCGACCACAAGCCGGTAGTCGCATTTCACCTCGATCAGTTTGCCGTCAGCGGCCCAAGCCGGATCTTTGTTCCAATGCATATCGGGAATGAGCGCCGGATCCGCCAAAGCCGGATCGCCGGGCCAGATCCAGATGAAGCGGTGCTTCTCGGCGATCGGATAGGATTTCACGCATGCGGACGGATTGATGGTGTCCTGGGACGGCATGTAGACACAACGGCCAGTGTCGTCGAATTCCAGGCCATGATATCCGCAGATGACATTGTCGCCTTCCAGCCGGCCAAGCGACAAAGGCACGAGGCGGTGCCAACAGGCATCCGCAAGCGCCACCGGCGAGCCATCCTCCTTGCGATATAGCACCACCGGCTTGTTGCAGATCGTGCGCGGCAGCAAGGCGCGCTTCAACTCGACATCATAGGCCGCAGCATACCATGCATTCAGCGGGAATGTGGGTTTGGACATGACAGATCCTCCTCTATCGCCCACAGCAAACCGCAATGTATACAAACTGTCAAGAACAATGCGAATATTGTCCTATTTTCGCGACTCTACGACGAGTTCATCATTTTATGTATACAGCCTATATCAAGCCATGTTTCCTGAGGCGGTATTCAAGCTTGGCGCGCGACAGCCCCAGCAAACGCGCCGCGCCGGAGATGTTGCCGGCAGCCTGCTCGAGAGCACGGCGATAGAGTGCCGCCTCGGCGCCTGCGAGATCCCCCGCCGTGCGCAGAGAGCCGGTCGACAGGGAGACTTGCTCGCCCGAAGCCTCAGGCGCAATCGACAGGCGGCCATCGGGCGTCAGTGACGGCTGGAAGGACTGGACGCTTTCGCCTGCAGTGAACAAATGCGGCATATCGATCCAGCCGCCCTGATCGGCGAAAATGACGCCGCGTTCGATCAAGTTCTGCAATTCCCGGATATTGCCCGGAAAACTGTAACCCAGCAGCGAGTCCATGGCCCGGCGGGTCAGGCCGACGACATCGCGCCGATGCAGATCACAAAACCGCCTGAGAAAATGATCGACCAGAAGAGGGATATCATCTCGCCTCTCACGAAGCGGCGGGATCGAGATTGGAAACACGCAGAGCCGGTAATAGAGGTCCTGACGAAACCGCCCGGCCCGCACCTCTTCGGCAAGGTCGACATTGGACGCCGCGATGACCCGGACATCCACGGGAACAGTCTTGGAGCCGCCCACCCGCTCGATCGTCCGCTCCTGGAGCGCCCGCAGCAACTTTCCCTGCGCGGCATAAGCCAGTGAGGCGATCTCATCGAGAAACAACGTGCCGCCATTGGCGCGCTCGAAATATCCGGGACGCGAGGCGGACGCGCCGGTGAATGCGCCCTTCTCCACGCCGAACAATTCGGATTCGACAAGGGTATCGGGGATTGCCGCACAATTGAGGGCCACGAAAGCTCCATCCGCCCGTCGGCTCAGCCGATGCAGTTGCTGCGAAAAAAGCTCCTTGCCGACCCCGGATTCACCCACCAGAAGCACGGTGGCCTCGGTGTCGGCGACTTTCTCGACCATCAATCTGGCGCGCAAAAAGCTAGCCGACACGCCAACCACGGCGTCTCCGCCTGCGGTTGCGGCCTCACGCGGAGCATCAGAACGGCTGGCGGCGCGCGACGCGCTGCGTCGGCCACTGGCTCGTCGGGGCCATTCAAGACCCAGATAGGCGCGCTCGGGCGCGGCGTCGCCCCACTCCTCGGCGTTCTGACCCACCACATAGCAGCGTTCGGCCCCCATGGCGCTGCATTCGATCTCGCGGAAAATGACCGGCCGGCCGAACAGCGTGCTGGTATAGCCGCTGGGATAACCCGTCTGCATCCAGCAGACCGGCTCGCTCGCCAGACCATGATGAGCCAGATGCTCGGCGGCCTCAGAGGAATCATGCCAGTAGAATTCCCCGAAATAGCGCCCCTTTTGGCTGTCGAATTCGAACTGTTTCGTCACGACCTTGACGAAGCCCTCAAGCGTATGGACGCGCGGCCCCGCCGCCAGCGCATGGGTGAGATCCTTGTTCGGGAACCGCTTCTGAATCAGCTCCGCATCGCGCACGCCCTGCATATAGCCAACCCGCATGAAGATGCCCTTGGCGACTTCGATGCCAAAGGCGTCGATGATTTCCTGCCGGAGCCGTCCAAGCACCTGGCTTTGCATCAGCACCATGCGCTGGTCATTCAGCCAGATTCGACCGTCGCCAAGCGCAAACCGCAATGCCTCGCTCAGTTCCGCCAATGTCGGAGATGCGCCGGTATCGAGTTCGCGAAACGCGCCCTTCGACAGACCGCCGCCCGCTGCCCGCGCGACGTCAGCCAAAGTCACCAGATGCGGAAGATCTCTGATCGGCATGACATTTTCCTCAAATAGACAATTTTTCTTCAGTTATTCATCATTTGATGAATCGCGCAATGGAGCGACCGAGATTATTCAGAAACCTCGACAATTGAGAAAACGCTATTTTTCCAAAGCCGTGGCCGAGGAATTCGGGAACTTCTCCAAACGCCGCCGAAATTGGCACGATGCTTGCGACATACAAAACAAGTCGCTTGAGGAGGCGACATGGAGGACTGCACGGATAAAGCTCGACCGGCGAGAGGCAAATAATAGCCATTTCCACGACGGCGAAGCCATGCCTGCAACCTTCTCAACCTTTGGGGCAGGAGGCCCAGGACAATGAACATTCACACCACCAACTTCATCGACACTGCCCGCTGGACCGGACGCGCCTATATTTCGGGCTGGCGCGAAAGCACGGATGGCGCGCTGGCAGTCAACGATCCGGCCAACGGCAATCTCATTGCCTCCGTGGGTCACTGTGGCGCGGCAGATGTGGCGCAAGCCGCCGAACTGGCGCGTGCGGCGCAGAAGGCTTGGGCCAAGACGCTGCCGGCCGAACGCGCCAAGATAATGAACCGCGCCGCCGATCTCCTCGAACAGAACGGCGCGGAACTCGCAACCTGGATCATGCAGGAAACCGGCTCGATTCACGCCAAGGCGATGATCGAGATCGAACACGGGGCCCTGTTCATCCGTCACGCCGCGTCACTGGCCATGCAGCCGACCGGCATGTTCCTGCCGGGTATGGACGATCGCACGAATTATGCGCGGCGCGTGCCGCATGGCGTGGTCGGCGTCATCTCGCCGTTCAATTTTCCGCTCGTTTTGTCCGTCCGCTCCATTGCCGCCGCCATCGCGCTGGGCAATACGGTCGTTCACAAGCCCGATCCGCGCACGCCGATCTCGGGCGGGGTCATCATCGCCCGCATCTTCGAGGAAGCAGGCCTGCCGGACGGCGTGTTGCATATCCTGCCAGGCGGCGCTGAAGCCGGCGAAGCAATCTGCAGCGACCCCAACATCGCCATGGTGTCGTTCACCGGATCGGCGCGCGGCGGCGCCAAAGTCGGCGAAGTCTGCGGCCGCAACCTCAAGCGCGTCCAGCTCGAACTCGGCGGCAAGAATGCTCTCATCATTCTCGACGACGCCGATCTGGACATCGCCGCCTCGAACGCCGCCTGGGGCGCCTTCCTGCATCAGGGCCAGATCTGCATGGCCACCGGCCTGATCCTGGCTGATGAGAAGATCGAAACAGCTCTCACGGAACGTCTCGTCGTCAAGGCGCAGCATTTGCCCGTAGGCGATCCTTCGACCAACCGGGTCGCGCTCGGCCCGATCATTTCGGATGGACAGGTCAAGGCGATCCAAGCGATCGTCGACGACGCCGTCGCCAAAGGCGCCCGCCTTCTCGCCGGAGGAACCCATGACGGTCGCTTCTACGCCGCGACCGTTCTGTCAGGCGTAAAGCCGGGAATGCAGGCTTTCGAAGAGGAAATCTTCGGTCCGGTCGCCTGCATCGCCTCCTTCAAGACCGATGACGAGGCGGTAGAACTCGCCAACCGGTCTGACTACGGCCTTGCCGCAGGCGTCATCTCGACCAATCTTGGCCGCGCCATGGCGCTCGGCGACCAGCTCAATGTTGGCCAGTTGCACATCAACGACCAGACGGTGAATGGCGGGCCTTACGCGCCCTTCGGCGGCCGTGGAAAATCGGGCAACGGCACACGAGTGGGCGGCCCTGCCGACATCGAGGAATTCACCCAGTGGCAATGGGTGTCGGTCAAGCAGCAAGCGACGCCCTACCCCTTCTGAGGCGATGATCCTTCACCCTTCTTCAGCCCTGTCCGCAGAAGCGGGCAGGCGCAGCACCCCATGACCATAGGAAAATCCATCATGAACCTCGCAGGAAAAACCATTGTCATCACCGGCGTCTCCTCAGGCATTGGCGGCGAAGTCGCCCGTCTGGCGCGTTTCAGCGGCGCCACCGTCATCGGCGTTGACCGCAACGACGCCATGCTGACGCTCGACGGCTTCATCAAGCTCGACCTCGGCTCGCCCGAGGCGATCGACGCGGCGCTTTCGCAGTTCCCGGCCAAAATCGACGCATTGGTGAATGCCGCAGGCGTGCCGGGCACGGCGGACAAGGACCTTGTGGCGCGCGTGAACTATCTCGGCCTCAGACACCTGACCGAAGCGTTGCTCGACCGCATGCCGAAAGGCGCCGCAATCGTCAATTTCGCCTCGATCCTCGGCGCGGAATGGCCAAAGCGGGTGGATATTCACAAGACTCTTGCATCGACAGACAGTTTTGCGGCGGGACATGCTTGGTTGGAGGCCAATCCCGTCCTGCAGGAAACCTGCTATCAGTATTTCAAGGAAGCCCTCATTGTCTGGACGATGGCGCGCGGCCATCAGCTTTTCCTGGAGCGCGATATCCGGATGAATTCAGTAGCCCCGGGTCCCGTCTTCACGCCGATCCTCGGCGACTTCGTCGCCATGCTCGGACAGGACCGCGTGCAGGAAGACGCCGGCAAGATGAAGCGCCCGGCGCTGGCCGATGAGATCGCGGGCCCCGTCCTGTTTCTATGCTCGGACGACGCCCGTTGGGTCGCTGGGATCAATCTGCCCATCGATGGCGGCCTAGCCGCAGCCTATGTCTGATTTTTCGTAGGATGCGGCGGCGCCCGCCGCCGCGTCCAATTCCGGATACGCCCATTTCTTCAGGTCTCACGCCGTTATCGATTTCTGAGCAGCAATGTCGAAATTTCAGTCAAGCCGTCGTAATGAAGATGGATTGCTGGGAATCATCCATGGAACAAACATCTCCCGAAAGCGGGTGGCGCGGATCGATAGACGGATGGCTGGAAGCCGCATATGAGGCGTTGCTCGAAGGCGGGGTCGATGCAGTGAAGATCCTGCCGCTCGCCAAACGCCTCAATCTTTCCCGCACCAGCTTCTACTGGTTCTTCAAAGATCGCGAGGAACTGCTGGCGGCGCTCGTCTCGCGCTGGCGCGACAAGAACACCGGCAATCTGGTGAAGCAGACGGACGCCTATTCAGAAACGATCGCCGAGGCCGTGTTGAACGTGTTCGATTGCTGGCTCGACACCACGTTGTTTGATTCACAATTCGAATTCGCCATGCGGAGCTGGTCGCTGCAATCGGAGGACATCCTGAGAGAAGTGCAATCGGCCGATCAGACACGATTGGATGCGCTCTGCCGGATGTTTCAGCAACACGGTTTCGACGCCGTCTCGGCTGACGTGCATGCGCGCACGCTCTATCTCGTGCAGATTGGCTACATATCCATGCAGACGCGTGAAGATCTGGAAACCAGATTTCTGCGGATACCGGAATATGTGACCATCTTCGGCGGCGTGACGCCCAGGCAATCGGAACTCGATCGCTTCTTTTCACGTCACCGACGACGGGAAGAGCAGTTGGCGACCAAAGAGGCGTGATGGGCGCTGCCTTCACATCGTAAAGAGCTCAGTCCGTGCCCGACAGATGGTTCCGAACGGAGGCCTGCAATTGATCAATGCTGTGGTTGAGTGTGGCGAAAACGTCTTTGTCGACATCCGCCATCATCTCGCCGAGCCAGGTTTCATGCACCCGCGCCATTTCCGCGAAGGTTTTCCGCCCCTGTTCGGTCAACCGCGCCACGGTCACGCGACGGTCGTCGCCCGGCGTTTCCCGCACCAGAAGCCCATCGGTTTCCAATCGCTCGACGAGACCAGTGATATTGCCGTTGGTCACCATGGTGCGCTTGGAGATCTCTCCGAGCCGCAGGCCTTCAGGCTCGCGATAGAGCTGCGCCAGAAGATCGAACTGCGGCAGGGTCGCGCCGAATTCAGCGCGCAGGCGGCGACGGATTTCCTGAGTCACGAGTTTGGTCGTCGACAGCATCCGCAGCCAGACCCGCAATTCCTGCTTTGCACTCTCCGCGGCTTCAATCCCGCTATCCTGGTCCGCCGTCACTAGCCTGTCCCTATGCCTCTCGCCTCTATCGATCCCGCTTCATGCCTCGAAATCGCGCGATATTCAATCTTCGGCGGCGAAACTCACGTCCCCGCCAGCATTGAGGCCAGCATGAAGCCCGAACCCGCGCCTGTGCCGGCGCCCGGCCAGGTGGAAGCGCCGCAGATATAAAGGTTCTTGACCGGCGTCTTGTAGCGCGAATAGCCAGCAACCGGTCGAAAAAGGAAGTTCTGATCAAGATGGTGGGAACCAGACAAATTGTCCCCGCCAATGAGATTGGGATTTTCCCGTTCGAGATCGACAGGCGAGAAGACGGATCGACCAAGAATCTTGGCCTTGATGCCCGGAGCGTAACGCTCCAGAAGAGAGATCACGCGGTCCGCATAGATCTCCTTGATGGCGTCCCAGTCTGTCCCGTTGATTTCCCCCGCCGCGTCGCCACGGATGTCAGCCGGCAACACGCGGACCTGAACCCAGAGCACATGCTTGCCATCAGGAGCGCGGGTGGGATCGATCGCGGTCGGCTGACCGACCACCAGCGCGGGTTCAACCGGCAAGAGACCATCGACAGCTTCCGCATAGACCCGCGACATCATTTCGAGATCTGGAGCCAGATGAACATAGGCGAAGCGCTTCAGCGCCTCCCCCGCAGCCCAATCCGGCAGGCCGTCGAGCGCCAAATGGATCATCATTGTTCCCGGACCGGCGCGAAACTTGGCGATCTTGCCATCGAACTCGGCGCGGGATGGTTCCGGTTTCAGAAGCTTGCCGAACACCAATTGCGGATGCGCATTGGCGATCACTGCCCTTTTAGCGTTGAGAACGCGCCCGTCAGCCAGCCGTACGCCGGTCGCTGCACCCGCAGCGGTCTCCACCGACGCCACCGGCGCCCCCAAAATAATCTCACCGCCCTTGGCCTTCAGAAGACCTGACATCGCCTTGATGATCGTATCGGCGCCGCCCTGGCCGATCACCATGCCGAAGGCCTGGTTGGCCATGCTTTCAAGATAAGGAAAGAGCGCCCCACCCGCGACATCCGGCGAAAAGTCGAGATGCAGCCCCCAAGCCGCCATCATCGCCTTGACCTTGGGATTTTCAAAGCGGGCGTCAAGGAAATCGCGCGGCGACGACAGGAGCAGCTTGACCGTCTCGTAGAGCCAGGCGGTTCCCCGCGCGCGCCAGGCCTTCCAGGCCACTTTCGCTGCGGCGAAGGACGGCATCGGCGACCCGAGCAGGCCAAAAATATGCGGCGCGTCCGCCCCGAATTCCGCAAACATCGCACGCCAGGCGGCGGCGTCGCGTTCCGAAAAGCCGGCGATCCGCCCAGCCGTCGCGTCGAGATCGGTACTGACGCCCAACCAGGTTCCGTCGCGAAACACGCTGGCGAAACAATCGCTAGCAGGAGCAAAGCCGAGACCATGGGCGAAAAGCGCGTCCTTATTCTTGTTGAAGAAAGCGGAGCCCGCGAACATCGACAGGTTCATGGCGCAGAGATCGTGCCGGAAGCCAGGAAGCGTGACTTCGCGCGTTTTCACCGCGCCGCCGGCCTCATCCTTCGCCTCGACGACAGCGACTTTCCAGCCGCGCGAAGCCAGTTCCACGGCGGCCGCCAGACCATTATGGCCAGCGCCGATGACGACGGCGTCGTAGTTCATTGTCTCGTTCCCCGTTTTTGTCGATAGCCTCATATGCATACATCTTGAAGACGACGCGGCAAGCAAAAAATATTTGAAGCCTAAAGGTTTTAGTTCAAACCATGCAATCTTCCGTTTTACGAGCGTTTTCAGAGAGATGAACGACCGAGTTCGCATGAATGCAGGCTTGACGAAGAGCGTGGCCGATACTTGCAATTTCATATTTGCTGACTTAGCGTCGAGGTTATCGGGCAGCTGCGGCGCTTGAAACAGGCCGCAGCGAGACCCTGGCAAAGAGGGAACAGATCATGTCAGCCACCATTCTCGCCGATGTCGCGAAAGCGCTTCTTTCCGGTTCCGTTCAGGTCGTCGACCTGACCGCGCCGCTCGGTCCCAACACGCCGGTGCTCTATCTGCCGCCGCAGTTCGGCAAGAACACGCCGAGCGTCAAAGTGCATGAAATTTCGCAGTATGACGAGAACGGTCCCTTCTGGGCCTGGAACTGGCTGGAGCTCGGCGAGCATACCGGCACCCATTTCGACGCCCCCTCGCATTGGATCACCGGCAAGGATCTGCCGGGCAACACCACCGACACCATTCCGCCGCAGGCTTTCGTCGGCCCGGTCAATGTCATCGACCGCTCGAAGGAATCCGCTGAGAACCCTGATTATCTGCTGACGATCGACAGCATCAAGGCCTGGGAAGCCGAGCATGGCGAGATCGAAGCCAATAGCTGGGTGGTGATGCGCACCGACTGGTACAAGCGCAACGGCTCCACCGAAACCTTCCTGAACGCCGACGAGAACGGCCCGCATTCGCCGGGACCGACAGCCGAAGCGATCGAATATCTCGTCTCCAAAAACATCATGGGCTGGGGGCAGGAAACCATCGGCACCGACGCCGGCTCCGCAGGCGGTATGAACCCGCCCTTCCCCGCCCATAACCTCATGCACAAGGCCGGCCGTTACGGTCTCGCCAGCCTTTGCCACCTCGACCAGTTGCCGCCGAAGGGCGCGATCCTGATCGCCGCGCCGCTGAAATTCGTCAAGGGCACGGGGTCTCCGATCCGCGCCCTGGCCCTGGTCAGCAAATAAGGCATCAAGCCGGCGGAAATCCCGCCGGCTTTTTCTTCGGCACATAGCAGGACGGGCGCCATGAGCATCCATGACTATATCGTCGTCGGCAGCGGCATCAATGCGCTGATCGCAGCTGCGCTTCTCGGCAAGAAGGGCAAGAAGGTGCTCGTATTGGAGCGCAATGACCGCATCGGCGGTTGCCTGCGCACCGAAGAAATCACGGAACCCGGCTTCCGCCATGATGTCATGGCGACGACCATGGTGCTGTTCCTGACCTCGCCCGCCTATGGCGCGCTCGGCAAGGATCTCGAAGCGCGCGGGCTCGAATTCGCCCATGCGCCGCTGCCCACCGGCGTTCTGATGCCGGATGGCCGCCATGCCATCCTGTCGATGAACCGCAAGCGCAACGTCTCAGCCTTCGACGCCTTCGCCACTGGCGACGGACAGGCCTTTTCGCGCGAGATGGACAGGCTTGGCGCCGACGCGCCCTTCCTGTTTTCGCTGCTGGGCGGCTCGCTCTGGTCGGGCAGCGTGTTGAAAACCGTACTGAAGGAAGCCTGGCGGCGCGGACCGCGCGGTCTGGCGGCCTGGTTCGGCGAAGCCTTGGTCAGCGGCAGATCGCATCTTGAAACCACCTACCGCTCCGAGGAACTGCAGGCGCTGTTCGCGCCTTGGGTTCTGCATTGCGGCCTGAACCCCGAAAGCGCCTATTCCGGCGAAATGCTGAAGGTGATCGGCTTCGCCATCGAACTGGCCGGCTGCCCGATCGTCAAGGGCGGCGCCGACAATCTGCTGAAGGCGTTCGAAAGGTTGATCACGGACCAAGGCGGCGAGATCCACACACATGCCGATGTCGATGTCGTGACCGAAGACGCAAGCGGCCGCGCGAACGGCGTTCGTCTCGCCAGCGGCGAGATGCTTCAGGCCAAGAGCGGCGTGATCGCCTCGGTGACGCCGACCCAGCTTTACGACCGGCTGTTGAAGACGTCAGCGAAGCCGCGTCCCGCAGAAGTGGGCGAAGGGCTGAAGTCCTATCGCTACGGCAAGGGCAATATGCAGATCCATTATGCGCTGAAATCCCCGCCGCGCTGGAAGGCCGGCGGCGAACTCGGCCAGGTGGCGCTGCTGCATCTGACCCCGGGTCTCGACGGCGTGTCGCGCGCCGCCAATGAATGCGAGCGCGGTCTCCTGCCCGCCGTGCCGACCATCTGCGTCGGCCAACCCGCTGCGCTCGATCCGAGCCGCGCGCCCGAAGGCATGTCGATCCTGTGGCTGCAGCTCCCTGAGACGCCGCGCTACATCAAGGGCGACGCCGCCGCTGAACTGCCGATCCCCGCCGATGGCCGCTGGACTGAAGAGTTGCGCGAACGCTTCGCCGATCGCGTCGAACGCATTCTCGAAAGCCATATCGACGGCTGGTCCGAGAATGTGCTGGCCCGCCGCGCCTATGCGCCGAGCGATCTCGAAGTCATGAACATGAACCTCGTCGGCGGCGATCCCTATGGCGGCTTTTGCGGCGTCGATCAGTTTTTCCTCTGGCGCCCGTTCAAGTCCTCGGTTAACCACCGCACCCATGTTCCCGGGCTTTACCACATCGGCGCGTCAACGCATCCCGGGCCAGGCCTTGGCGGCGGCTCCGGCTTCCTTCTGGCCTCATCGCTGACATGAACAGGAAGATTGCATGACGGATCGATTTTCTGGCGCGGTGTTCAGGCCGGTCGAAGGGCCTGAGAACAAGCGCCCGACCATGGGAGAAATCGGGCTCAACAATTTCGCGCCCTATCTCATGAACAGGGTGATCGCGCGCTGGAACGCCAATCTGGCCGACGATCTCAAGGCGCTCGATATCACCACTGCGAAAATGCGGGCGCTGGCCATATTGTCGATCACGCCCTCGGTCACCATCAACGAATTGTCCGTTTTCGCCGTCACCGAACAGTCGACCATGAGCAGGACGCTGGATTCACTGGAAGAACAAGGCTTCATCCGCCGCCAGCCGCGCCCCGACGACATGCGCATCCGCGACGTGACGATCACGGAGGAAGGTCGCGCCGCCTTCGAAAAACTGTGGCCGACCATGTATGACGATTTCCTCAAGATGTTCGAGGGCATCGAGGAAGAGGAATACAAGGCCTTTATCGGCGTGTTGCACCGGATCCTGCGCAACATCCGGCAAAACGACATCTGATCAGCACTGTCTTTATGATACGCGAACGCCCCGCGCAGAACCGGCGCGGGGCGTTTTCAGCATAGCTTTATAAATCAGGCGTAGCGGGCCGCGTACCAGGCCTTGAACAGGGCGTACTGGTTTTCGAGATGACGCTGCTGCGAGGCGCTGAGAGCGTCGGTCTCGTTGAAATGCAGCGTGTATTCACTATCGCCGTTCAGCACCATCAGATGCTTGTAGTGCAGGACGAGATCCGGGCCCTCATCGTAGGTCGAAAGCACCGTCAACGCTTCTTCGAGTTCGAGCGCTTCGCGGCGGGCGGCGGCATCGCCCTTGGCGGCCTTTTCGCAGAGCGACACCAGATGCAGCACTTCCTTGGGCAGCGCATTGCCGATGCCGGTAATGGCGCCGCCGGCGCCGCAATTAACGAAGCCGTGATAGACGCCGGTGTCAACGCCGACCATCAGCGTCAGCGCGTCATCGCCCGAGGTGATGTTTTCGGCCGCATAGGTCATGTCCTTCTTGCCGCCGAATTCCTTAAAACCCACCAGATTGGAGAATTTCGAACGCAGGTCGAAGAACAGGTCTGCGCGGGTGGCGAAGCCATAATAGGGGCTATTATAGATGACCGCCGGCAGATCCTTTGCCGCCGAAAGAATAGCCGAGAAATGATCGCGCTGCGCTGAGACAGAGGCGCCGCGCGACAAAACGCGCGGGATGACCATCAGGCCCTTGGCTCCGACCTTGGCGGCATGCGCAGCATGGCTGACGGCGGACTTGGTGTTGATCGCGCCCGTGCCGACGATCACCGGCACGCCGGCTTCCACCAGACGGCTCACGCCTTCCTGGCGCTGTTCATCCGTCAGCAGCGGCCAGTCGCCCATCGAGCCGCAATAGACGACAGCCGACATTCCCGCGGCAATCAGCTCCTTGCCCTTGCGGACGAGCAGATCAAAATTCGGCGTCCGGTCCGGATTGCAAGGGGTCATCAGCGCGGGCATGCAGCCGCTGAATACATTCGCCGTCATTATGGTCTCCTGCGTTTTGGCGGCGTCGCCGCGATCAAAGTGATGAATCTGATATATCAGATGACGCCAAACCTGTCTATGCCTTTCGCGGAATGGCCTAGATTCCTCACTGAGACCTGTTTCTATTCCATATTATGATCATCGAATTGATATTTCAGGATTCCCGAAGTCACCTAATTTTAAAGCCCAGAAAACAAAAAGCCGGCCCTCCTTTTGCAAGGAAGACCGGCAGCGCCGGCGGAGCCGACGACGGGGAAACGATAGTTTTCAGGCGGCTTGAATCGGGAACCCGGTCCGGGGCGCAGCAGTCTCCTCAGAGACTCGCCACCGTCTTGAGCGCGCCATCCAGCGCGACGCCGCCTTCATCGAGTAGCGCCGCCTGCTTGAGACGCCGCAGCCAGTCGGCGCCATCTTCGCGGTTGCGCAGCATGGGAAGAGCGGAGAGAACGCGATCAAATTTCGACAGGCCGCGCGAATGGGTGTCGGAATATCCCTTCACCAAGCGACGCGTGGCGAGAACCTCCGTCGCGAGATCATAATTTACCGGCAGCAGATCCGTCGCCGCTTTCAGCCAGGCGTTCATATGCTCCAGTTCGCGGGAATGCCGTAGCGTGCCGCGACGGCGGGAGCGCAGCGCCGAGACCAGATAGAGTCCCAGGAACCAGAAGAGCGTCGCCGTCTTCACCCGGCGTCCCTTGTTGATCCGACGATCGAGGAAATTGAACAGGCCCGGCCGATTTTCGACCCACAGCCCCAGGCCCTTCGGCAGCGTGCCGCAGACTTCCTCCATGCGCGGATGCATATATTCCGTCATATAGACGATCTGATCATCCTTGGCCCCGACTTCCTTCCGCACGCGTTCGAACCGGGATTGACGCACCTTGAGATCCGCCACGCGGATGACATCGTCATAGGCCATGGCGACCGCGACATATTTCGCCGCTTGCTGGGAAAAGGCAAAGTCCTTGGCGGCACCGCCCTGCGCCCGGTCGAGCCCGAAGAGCGCCGCGACCCGGTCGAGATATTCAGCCGCATAGGCGGGATCCTGGAAATCCGTGAGCTTCTTGACGCCCGCATAGAGCATGGCGTGCAGCGTCTCCGGGAAATCCGCGCAGATGCGCGCCACGAGACGATCGAGTTCCGCATGACCAGCAGAGGCCGGCAGCGGATCGAGCCGCTTGACCGGTTTAGCGGATACGGGATCACGCGGCTTGTCCCGCGCCCGGTCGAAGGCAGCGGCGAAGGCTTTCAGCGAGGGCTCGATGCCCTTGCCGCCAGCGCGGATTACTGCTTCGAAGGCTTCGCGTGCGAATGGCAGAGCGCCCGAGCCGGCGAGCGCGCCGAACATCGAGGCGGAAATGACGCTGCCATTGCGGGTCGCAAGCGTCTCCATGTCGAAGGCGATGGTGCGGCGCGCGGCAAAGTCGGTCGCCTCGACCACGATTTCGGGATTGCCGATGCCATCGCCAGGCGTCTGTTTTTCAGCCACCGCAAAAGAGCGATGGGTGGAAGCGATCAGGGTGGTCTTTTCCGGCGTCACCAACCCGCGCAGCACGGAGCGCCCGGCCTCCATCAACTCGGCTGCGATGACGACATCGACATCCCCAGGCGTCGGCATCAGCGAGAAGATCGGCGCAAGCCCATCCCGCTCCGGCAGCATTTCGATGTAATAGATGGTCGCGCCGGTGCGCTGGGCGACGCCCGGCACCGAGGTGCTCTGCGCCATCCAGCCCTGCGCTTCGGCCATTCCGACAATCCAGTCGGCCAGGACGCCGCCGCCCTGTCCGCCCATGGCGACGACGGCGATGGCAAGCGGCTTGTCTGTCGCCAGACGGCCGGCGCGGGATGCATCGATAGAAACATGCTCGTTCATGATGCTCTCCTCAATCAGCGAAGCGAACGCGGCCGGCGGCGCGGCGGGCCTGCAGCAAGCCGATCACCTTGGCGCGGACAGACGCGGCAAAACGATCCCAGCCGGTCGGGTTGTGGATGATGTCGGCGCGATAGAAGGACGGACAGAGAACAGCCGCCTCCGACACTTCGCCGCAATTTCCGCAACCGACGCAATTGTTGTCGATCGCCGCCACCGGATCGTCCTTCAGTGGATCGTCGGTATGCTTGACCGACAGCGACGGACAGCCGGACAGACGAATGCAGGCGTGATCGCCGGTGCACACATCTTCGTCGACGCCAAAGCGCTCCTTGACCATGCGCTTGCCCTCTTTCACCGCCTTGGCGAACAGAGGCTTGATGCGGCGCTGCTTGTTGAGCATGCATTCCGACGAGGCGACGATGATCTTCGGCCCCTCTTCCTTGGTGGTCAGCGCCTCCTTCAGCGTGTCGCGCATCTTCGTGACGTCATAGGTGTGATCGATCTGGCGCACCCAGGTCGCGCCGACGCCCTTGACGGCGTCGACGATGGAATTCTTGGTCTTGCGGCGCGGATTGTCAGCGCGCGACGACAGAACATCCTGGCCGCCGGTGGCCGCCGAATAGAAATTGTCGACGACGAGAATGACGCCATCCTGCTTGTTGAACACCGCATTGCCGACCGAAGTCGCCAGGCCATTGTGCCAGAAGCCGCCATCGCCCATCACCGAGATCACGCGCTTGTCCGCCTTGACGTTGAAGGCGGAGGCGGCAGCCGGCGACAGCCCGTAGCCCATCGTGGTCGCGCCGATATTGAACGGCGGCAGAATGGAGAAGAGGTGACAGCCGATATCACCGGAGACGTGATGCTGGCCGAGATCTTGCTCCACCAGTTTCATCGCTGCGAAAATCGGTCGCTCGGGACAGCCGATGCAGAAGCCTGGAGGGCGCGGCGGCACCACTTCCGCCAACGCCTTGACGCGCGGATCGGCCAACACCGGGCCGGGATCGGGGATCGGCGGCTGATTGCCGAGCAGATTGCGCTGGTACATTTCGATGAAGGTCTTGAGACCCTTGACCAGCACTGGCGCGGTATATTCCCCGCCCATCGGCAGCACATCTTTTCCGGCGATACGGGTCTGGATATCGCGGCGGCGCAACAGCGTGTTGAGCGACTGCTCGATATATTCGGGCGCGCCCTCCTCCACCATCAGCACGGCCTTCTTGCCGACGCAGAAATCGACGATCTCTTCGTCAACCATCGGATAAGAGACGTTCATCACGTAAAGCGGCACCGAGGATTCGCCATAGACATCGGCAAGCCCGAGCTGCTGCAGCGCCCTGAGCACGCCGTTATAGAGCCCGCCCTGCAGGATGATGCCAATCTCGCCGTGATCAGGACCGAAATATTCGTTGAGCTTCCGCTCGCGGATGAAATTCACCGCCGCCGGCCAGCGCCGCTCCAGCTTTTCCTTCTCATGCACGAAGGATGCCGGCGGCAGCACGATGCGGCTGACATCACGCATCGGTTGCTCCAGCGCCTGGCGCAGCGTATAATCCGGGCGCTTGTTGTCCTTGGCGACAAACTGGCCATGCACGTGACAGCTGCGAATGCCGACCTGGAGCATCACGGGCGTATTGGACGCCTCGGACAGTTCAAAACCCTGTTCGACCATTGCGACGATAGAGGGCAGATTGGGGCGCGGCGTCAGCAGCCAGAGCTGCGACTTCATTGCAAAAGCATGACTGCGCTCCTGCATGATCGAGGAGCCTTCGCCATAGTCTTCGCCGATGATGATCATCGCCCCGCCGGTCACGCCGCCCGAGGACAGGTTGGACAGCGCGTCGGAGGCGACATTGGTGCCGGCGGTGGATTTCCATGTGACGGCGCCGCGCACCGGATACATCACCGAAGCCGACAGCATCGCCGCCGCCGCCGCTTCCGACGCCGAGGTTTCGAAATGGACGCCGAGATCATCCATCACGTCCTTGGCGTCCGCGAGCACATCCATCAGATGCGAGATCGGCGAGCCCTGATAGCCGCCGACATAGGAGACGCCGGACTGTAACAGCGCCTTGGTGATAGCGAGGATGCCCTCGCCGCGAAAGATGTCGCCTTCGCCCAGCTTGAGGTCTTCGACCTCGCGGGCAAACGATCGTTCAGCCATTGTCAGTTCCCCTAGCCTCGTTTCGAGGTCATCGATTAGATATATGCAAAATCATGTTTCTGATTGCAGGTGATTGTCAAGCGGGAAAAATCATCGATGCCAAGAGCCAATATCGCGGCGTCAGAGCACCCCGACGCTGCTTCGTTGCTCATATGCAAATGAATATAAATGACTTTTTCTTCCCAAGCGCAGCGAAAAAAGTCGACCTCAAAAAATCCGCTTGCCAAGCGTCGGAAATTAATTTTAAGATTAAAACATTCCGAGCAAATAATGCCTGCCGTCGGGTGGTTGGATCCGGCGGAACACTGGGGAACAACGGAGCCAATCATGACTGAACTGACACGTCGCCAGACTTTGGGTCTGGGCGCAGCCGCATTCCTGTCCAGCGTTCTGGCCGGCAAATTGCCCGTCCAGGCAGCCGAAGCCGGCACGCTGACCATCGCCTTCAACGTCAACCTGCCGTCCTTCGATCCGACGGTCGGCCCTTCCGCCGTCAATCCGACGATCCAGGCGATCTATCGCTCTGTGTTCGACCAATATGTCGGACAGGCGCCGGACCTGAAATTCCAGCCGGGTCTGCTGACCGCCTGGGGCTGGAACGACGACAAGACCAAACTCTGGATGGACGTCCGCGAAGGCGTCACCTGGCATGACGGCTCGCCGTTCACCGCCGAGGACATCGTCTGGTCCCTCGAACGCGCCGCCAATGAAAAGACCGGCAACCCGATCCAGTTCATCTGGTCCACCGCCGGCAACTACAAGATCGACGGCAACAAGATCACCGCAGATGTGCTGCGCTTCGAGCCGACCTTCTTCATGTGGATGGCCTTCCTGACCGGCTATGTGCTGCCGAAGGCCTATTATGAAAAGGTGGGCGCGGAAGGTTTCGAGAAGAAGCCTGTCGGCACTGGCCCCTATATGGTTGACGCCTATGAAGGCAACGCCTTCCTGCGTCTCAAGGCCAACCCGACCTATTGGGGCGGCAAGCCGGCTTTCGAGACGGTGATCTTCAAGTTCACGCCCGATAGCACCAGCCGCGTCGCCGAAATCGAATCCGGCTCTTCCGACATCACGCTGGAAATCCCCTATGAGGAGTTCGATCGTCTCAAGGCCAAGGAAGGGCTGGCCGGCGTCGCCACGCCGGTCTCCGACATCGGCATGATCTTCCTCAACAATATCGAGGTGATGAACGACAAGAACGTTCGTCTCGCCGCCCATCACGCCATCGACAAGGCGGCGATCGTCAAGCGGTTGTTGCGCGGCTATGGCGTGCCGATCGACACGTTGGAAGCGCCGGAATATTCGGCCTATGATCCGTCGATCAAAGTGCCGTATGACGTCGAACTCGCCAAGAAACTGCTGGCGGATTCAGGCTATTCGACCGACAAGCCGGTCAAGTTCAAGATCCAGAGCACCCGCGGGCTGAAGCCCAAGGATTATGAGATGGTGCAGGCCATCGTCGGCATGTGGCGCAAGGTCGGCATCGAAGCGGAAATCGAAGTCTACGAAATCGCCAAGCATTACGAGCTACGCGCCGCTGACCAGCTCGCCCCCGCCGCCTTCTACAATTGGGGCAATGCGATCGGCGACCCGACCACCTCGACGGGCTTTGCGATGTTCGGCCCCTCGCCGCATTCGGTCTGGAACACCGACGATCTCGACAGCATGATCGTGCCACTCTGGGGCGAAAAAGACGAAGCCAAGCGTATTGCAGGCTGGAAGGCGGTCGATAAATATATCGCCGAACAGGGCTATGTGATCCCACTGCTGCAATATGCCCAGCCCATCGTCTACAAGTCCACGCTGAAGGTCACGCCGAATGTCTCGGGCGCGCTCCAGCCGGTTCTGGTGTCAAAGGCCTGATTGAAGAGGTCCGGGCGGTTAATCCGCCCGGACCTTTTACCCGCTCTTTGGCTCTCGCGCGCGCCGCATGCCGGCCGCGCGCTGCGCCGTCGCGCCTGAGGCTCAAATTTTCATGCCGCTGCTTGTCCTGTCGGTTTTCAACCGCGTCCTCCTCGCCGCCGTCACTCTTCTGGGCGTCGCCGTGGTGGTGTTCGTTCTTCTTCGTGTCGTTCCCGGCGACCCCATCGCCATGATGATTTCTCCCGGCGCAACCCCGGAACAGATCGCGCAACTGCGCGTCAATTACGGCCTCGACGGCTCCATCTTCAGCCAGTTTATCATCTGGTTGAAGGCGACGCTGTCAGGCGATTTCGGAACGTCGATCTCGCTCCGCCGCAATGTGTTGGAATTGCTCGGCGAACGCCTGCCGGCCACGCTTGAGTTGGCCGCCGCCGCCCTCGTCTTCGCGGTCGTCGTCGGCGGCGCCGTGGCGATAGCAGGCGCGCTGGTCCGCCGCACGCTTCTGGAGCCAGTCGTGGACACCGTCAACGGCACAGTGCTGGCCGTGCCGGACTTCATCTGGGCGCTGGCGCTGATCCTGATCTTCGGCGTCTTCTATCCGGTTTTCCCGCTGTCGGGCCGCATGGATCCGAGCGTGGAGACCAATTTCGCCACGCATTTCTATCTGCTCGAAAGCCTGCTGACGCTTAACTTTTCGGCTTTGATCGACATCTCCGCCCATATGATCATGCCGGTTCTGGCTCTCGGCCTGCCCTTGGCTGCGATCATAGCCCGTGTGCTGAAGGAAGCGCTGCTGGAAGCCATGGTGCAGGACTATATCCTGCTCGCCCGCCTCAAGGGAAAATCCACGCTGCGGCTGATCCTGCAGGAGGCGCTGCGCAATGCCGTCGGCCCGACGATCGCCCTGACAGGCGTGCAATTTACTTTTCTCATCGGCGGCACCGTCATCGTCGAGCGCATCTTCGCCTATCCCGGCATCGGCAATATGGCCATTGATGCGGTGATCAATCGCGACCTGCCGCTGATCCAGGGCCTGGTCCTGACCTTCGGCGCGCTGTTCATTCTCATCAATCTCGGCGTCGACCTCTTGGTGGCGGCCTTCAATCCGAGGCTCGCTCATGGCTAAGTCGCTCCGCGCTCTCTTGATGGAGCCGAAGGTCATCTTCGGCGGCGGCTTCATTCTACTTCTGATCGTGCTGGCGCTGTTTGCCCCGTGGATCGCGCCGACGGATCCGCTGGAACAGGATCTGATGCTCGGGACCCTGCCGCCTGCCGGCATGGACGGCGCTGAGCCCGGCTATTGGCTCGGCACCGACGATCTCGGCCGCGATGTGTTGTCCCGCGTCATCCATGGCGCGCGCATCGCTTTGCTTGTCGCCTTTGTCGCCGCCGGTCTTGCCGCCCTTCTCGGCTCGCTGCTCGGACTTCTCGCCGGATGGTATCGCGGTTGGGTCGATCTGGTGATTTCCCGGCTTGTCGATATCTGGATGGCGTTTCCGCCGGTGCTCCTGTCGATCCTGCTGGTCGCCGTGCTGGGATCTGGCGTGCATTCGGTGATCGCAGCCATCGTCATCATCGACTGGACGCGCTTCTGTCGCGTCGTCCGCGCCGAGACGCTGGCGCAGGCGCAACTGGATTATGTCACGGCGGCCCGCACGATTGGCTTCTCGAAGCTGCATATCCTTCTCAAGGAGATCCTGCCGAATGTCGCGCCTGTCATCATCGCGCTGATCAGCCTGGAAATGGGCATTGCGGTGATCGTCGAGGCGATCCTGTCCTTCGTCGGCCTGTCGGTGTCTTCAGATACGCCGACCTGGGGCGCGATGATCGCGCAGGGACGCACCATCATCTATCAGGGCTGGTGGGTGCTGCTCGCCCCGCTCGTCATGCTGTTTCTCACCGTGCTTGCCTTCAATCAACTCGGCGACGGCCTGCGCCGCGCCCTTGACCCGATGATGCGCCGATGACCGATCCGCTTCTCTCCATTACCGGTCTTTCGGCCATCTCCGAGCGCGAAAACGGCGCGCCCATTCTCCGCGACGCCTCGCTCACTCTCGCGCGCGGCGAAGTCCGTGGACTCGTGGGCGAAAGCGGCGCCGGCAAATCCACCATCGCCAAGGCGTTGCTCGGCATTCTGCCCCGCACGGTGCGCATCACCGGCGGCGCGATCCGCTTCGAAGGCCGCGATCTCCTGACGCTGCCGGCGCACGAACTCCGCAAGATCATGGGCAGCGAAATCTCGCTGATCCCGCAGGATCCGCAAACGGCGCTCAATCCGGGCCGGCGCATCGAAGCCCAATTGACCGATGGGCTCAGGATGCGGCGCGGGCTGTCGAGCCGGGAGGCGCATGACCGCGCGGCGACACTTCTGGAGGAAGTGCATATCCGCGACCCCGAGCGGGTGCTTCGCAGCTATCCGCATGAACTCTCCGGCGGCATGCGCCAGCGCGTGCTGATCGCCGACGCCTTTGCGCTCGAACCCAAGCTGGTGATCGCGGATGAGCCGACCACGGCGCTGGATGTGACCGTGCAGAAGCAGATCCTGCGGCTGATCCGATCCATGCAGCAGGCTCATGGCACCGGCGTGATCTTCGTCACCCATGACCTGGGCGTGGTCGCCCAGATCTGCGACAGCGTCACGCTTCTTTACGCCGGAAAAGTCATCGAGCAAGGATCGACCGCCGATGTGCTCTCGGCGCCCCGCCACATCTACACCCAGGCGCTGATTGCCGCTGGGCCCCGCTACGACCGGCCCAATGCGGGGCTGGAGCCGGTACCACAAAGCGTGTTCGAACAACTCCGCGCCGAGATCGGATTAAGCCGATGACCGAAAACCTGCTTGTCGCCCGAGGCATTGAAGTCACTTATGGCGCCGGTCGCGGCCTGTTGCGCAACCCGGGTCATCGCGTGCTGCACGGCGTCGACATCGCCGTGGGACGCGGCGAGACCATCGGCATTGTGGGCGAATCCGGCTCCGGCAAGACCACGTTGGGCCGGGCTTTGCTGCGGCTGGTCGATGTCTCCGCGGGCGAGATCCGTTTCGACGGCGCCGACATCACCCATCTGCCCGACCAGCAGATGCGGCCGTTGCGCCGACGCATGCAGATGATCTTCCAGGATCCGATGGCCTCCCTCAACCCGCGCCATTCTATCCGGCGCATTCTTGTTGAACCGTTGTTGCTGCATGGACTGGCGAGCGATGGCAAACAGGCGGAAAAACTCGTTCTGGAGATTCTTGATCGGGTCACATTGCCCAGGATCGTGTTGGAGCGCAGCCCGCATGAACTGTCCGGCGGCCAGCGCCAGCGCATCGGCATCGCCCGCGCCGCGCTGTTACGGCCCGATTTCGTGCTTGCGGATGAAATCGTCTCCGGCCTCGACGTCTCCACCCAAGCGCAGGTTCTGAATCTGCTCAAGGATCTGTCCCGCGATCTCGGGCTCGCCATGGCCTTCATCAGCCATGACCTGTCGGTGATCCGCGCGATCTGCGACCGGGTCTATGTGATGCGTTTCGGAAAAGTGGTCGAGGAAGGACCCTGTGAGCAGGTCTTCTCTGCACCGCGCACGGCCTATACCCGCGCCCTTCTCGACGCCATTCCGCTTCCGGAAATCGATCCCGACTGGCTCCAGCGCGAAAGCCTGGTCGAAGACGCCTGACCTCCCGGCCGCGCTTTGCGGCCGTCGCATACATCCTTTCCAGCTCACGCCACGCCGGAAACGCGGGTTCCGGCGAAGGGCGACGCCATGCCCGCGATCAGAGGGGAATGAACATGAAGATCAGCATTATCAGCGCAGCTTTACTGTCCTTGCTCGGAGCGACGGCGGCTCAGGCCGACATGATCCCGGGCATGCGCGGCCATGACCATACCGGCGTGACAGTCCCCAATCTCGAACAGGCCGTGGGCTTCTTCTCTGACGTCATCGGCTGTAAGAAGGCCATGTCCTTCGGACCGATCGGCGATGACAAGGGCAAGTTCATGGAGGACGCGCTGGGCGTTGATCCCAAGACCGTCATCAAGCAGATCACCCTGATGCGCTGCGGTTTCGGCTCGAATATCGAACTGTTCGAATACGCCGCGCCCGACCAAAAGGAAATCAAGCAGAAGAACAGCGATATCGGCGCCTTCCACATCGCCTTCTATGTCGATGACGTCGCCGCCGCAAAGGCCTATCTCGACTCCAAGGGGGTTGCGACGCGACTCGGCCCGATCCCGATCTCGGAAGGCCCGGCCGCCGGCCAGACCATCCTCTATTTCCAGGCGCCCTGGGGCCTGCAATTCGAGGCGATCAGCTACCCCAATGGCATGGCTTATGAGAAGACCGCAGAAACCAAGCTCTGGGATCCGAAGAAGCCCGCCGAATAAGAAAAATCAAAGGCGCCGTCTGACCGTGTCGGACGGCGCTTCCCCGAAACGCTGGCGATAGGCGGCAGCGGCGCGTCCGAGATGGCCGAAACCAGCCGCGAAAGCGGCCTCCGCCACCGAACAGGTTTTGTCGCGCGAAAGCAGCGCGGCGCGAAACAGATCGAGCCGCAGGGACAGCAGTCCTTCCGAAAGCGTCACGCCCCGCGCCTTTCGATAGGCGTCCTGGAGAGACCGCAAGGGCGCCCCCGCTGCCTGCGCGATATCAGTCATCGCGATCGCACGTCCTGCATTGGCGGCCATGAAATCCTGGGCGCGCCGCACCGCTATCGGATCAGCCTGCAGCGCCGGGCGGGCAAACACACAGGATACGCTGCTCGGCTGGCTCAAGAGGAGCAACGTGGTGAGGCCGTCGCGCATCAACACCCTGTAAGCATCAGGCATCCCCGCCCCAGCCTCCGCCGCCGCAAGCATCATCTCCGCATGCCGACCGAGCGCCTGTCCGGAAGGACATTCGAGATTGATCCCGGTGTCGAATTGCACGGAACGGCGGGCCTCATGTGTCAGGCACTCGAATTGCGCTTCCAAAGCCTCGCGATCGATCAGCACGATCAGCTTTTCACAGCCGCCGCTCCAGGTCATCCGCGTCGAAAGAGTTGGCGAGAGGATTGAAGCGCGACGTCCAGCCTCCGCCTCGACCGCCAAAGTGCCGCAGCGCACACGCGCCTGCCCGCTGAGCGGAAGCTGGACGAGGTAGAAGCGCTCCAGTTCGCCGGGATCAATCTCCACCTCGGCGCCATAGGAGACGAAGTTGACGGAGTAGCCTGTTTGAACAGCCGAATGATGGCGAGCGTGGAAACCCTCACCGCTGCGGCTGAGCGGGCTCAGGAAATGCGGGCAAAAGATACGGCCCACGGCGTCTCGCGCCTCATCGGCCGAGCGCGTGTCGACGGCGACATATCGGGACAGCGGCGTGTCTGAAGGCGACATGGGCTTTCTCCGGCGCGATCAGCCGGCAGGGCGATAAAATTCAAGTCGCTTGCCGGATCCGGACAATGGTCTGCGCAATCCGGATTGTCGTCAAGACCTGACGGGAGCCATCATCACAATAGTTTAAATTTAAAATTCATCGACGCCGGGAGAGGCGCATGGCGCCGGCCGGGAGGAGGCTTGAAGTCATGGATAAGGACGAATTTCGAAGAGCGATGCGGCAGGTGGCGGGCGCAGTGACGGTGGTGACCGCCTGCACCCCCGATGGAGAATGGCGCGGCGTCACCGCCACAGCCGTCTGCTCGCTGACGGCTGACCCGCCCTCAGTTGTCGCCTGCATCAACCGGGAAACCTGGGTCGGGCAGGTCGCCCCGCTGAGCGGCGCTTTCTGCGTCAACATTCTTTCGCGCGCGCAGCAGAGCGTGGCCGAAACATTCGCCGGGCGCACCGAACTTTCCGCCGGCGACCGTTTCTCGGTCGGCGCCTGGCGGGCGGTTGAGACCGGCGCGCCGGCGCTGGAAGGCGCCATCGCCGCATTCGATTGCGAGCTTGAGCAGGCGGTGGAATTCGCAACCCATGTCATCCTGATCGGCCGTGTCCGTCGCACGCTCATCGAAGACACGAGCGCCGCGCCGCTCGTCTACGTCGCTGGCCAGTTCACCACGACACTGGCGGCTGCGTGACGCCTTTCTGACCATTAATTTCCAGCATCCGCATCAAGAAAAGGGGAACATCATGCGTGGATTGGCAGGACGAACAGCAATTTTGTCGGGCGGGGCGACCTTGATCGGCCGCGCCGTGGCGGCGACCTTGATCGGCTACGGCGCCAAAGTCGTGATCGCCGATATCGATGAAGACGGCGGCAAGGCGGCCGTCGCGGAGCTTGGCGCGCAGGCATATTTCATTCGAACGGACGTCACCAGCGATGCCGATATCGCGGCCCTCGTCACCGGGACGGTGGAACAGACCGGACGCCTCGACTTTCTCGTCAACGTCGCCTGCACCTATCTCGACAATGGCGCAGAGACGAACCGCGCTGATTGGCTGAAGGCGCTCGATATCAACATCGTCGGCTCGGTGATGCTGATGCAGGCGGCGCATCCGCATCTCAAGGCCAACAAGGGCGCGATCGTCAATTTCGGCTCGATTTCCGCCCGTGTCGCACAGACCGGCCGCTGGGTCTATCCGGTGTCGAAAGCCGCCATCCTGCAATTGACGCGCAATCAGGCCATGGATCTGGCGCCCGACGGCATCCGCGTCAACGCTGTCTCTCCCGGCTGGACCTGGAGCAACATCATGGTGCAACTGACCGGCAATGACCGCGCCAAGACCGATGCGGTCGCCGCGCCCTTCCATCTTCTCGGTCGCACAGGCGACGGCGCCGAAGTGGGCGAAGCCGTGGCCTTCCTGCTCTCCGACAATGCCAGCTTCATCACCGGCACCGATATTCGCGTCGACGGCGGCTACACCGCCATGGGTCCTGAGCAGAATGTGCCGGCGATCCCCAAACTCATGGAATGAACGCGCCTGATCATCAATCAAAAAAGAGGGAACTAGACTATGAGCGCATCACGCAAGATCACCATCGTCGGCGGCGGCCAATCCGGCTTGCAGCTCGGCTGCGCCCTGCTGGGCCACGGCTATGAAGTCGATATCATTCAGAACCGCAGCGCCGACGAAATCCGTAACGGCAAAATCCTGTCGAGCCAATGCATGTTCGACGCCGCCTTGCAGAACGAGCGCGACATCGGGCTGAATTTTTGGGACGGGGAGTGCCCGACCGTCGACTCCATCAACTTCTGCGTTCCCGCCCCTGACGGCTCCGGCAAGGCTCTGGATTGGAACGGCAAACTCGACAAGCCTGCGCAAAGCGTCGACCAGCGGGTGAAAATTCCGCGCTGGATGGAGGAGTTTTCGCGACGCGGCGGCAATCTCAGCATTCATGACGCTGGCATCGACGATCTCGAAGCCTATGCCAAAAACTCGGATCTCGTCATCGTCGCCGCCGGCAAGGGCGATATTGCCCGCCTGTTTGAACGCGACCCGGAAAAATCGCCGTTCGACAAGCCGCAGCGGGCGCTGGCGCTGACCTATGTGCATGGCATGCAACCCCGGCCGGATCATTCCGCCGTCAACTTCAACCTTATACCGACCGTCGGCGAGTATTTCGTGTTCCCGGCGCTGACGGCAAGCGGCCCTTGCGAGATCATGGTGTTCGAGGGCATTCCCGGCGGCCCCATGGATTGCTGGAAAGATGTGACATCGCCGGAAGCGCATCTGGCGCGATCGGAATGGGTGCTCGAGACATTTCTGCCCTGGGAGGCTGAGCGCTGCCGGGACATCAGCCTCACTGACGCCAATGGCGTATTGTCCGGCGCTTTTGCACCCACAGTGCGCAAGCCGATTGGTCGCCTGCCATCAGGCGCGCTGGTGCTGGGGATGGCCGATGCGGTCTGCCTCAACGATCCCATCACCGGCCAGGGCTCGAACAACGCGTCGAAGGCGGCGAAAGCCTATCTCGACGCCATTCTCGCGCAGGAAGACCGGCCCTTCGACGCCGCCTTCATGCAAGGCGCTTTCGACAACTATTGGGCCTATGCGCAGTTCGTCGTCGGCTGGACCAATGCGCTGCTGCAGCCGCCTCCGCCGCATGTTCTCAACATCATGGGCTCGGCGCAGGCGTTCCCGGCCCTGGCCAAGCGCATCGCCAACGGCTTCAACGATCCGCGCGATTTCTTCCCCTGGTTCGCGGTTCCGGAAGAGGCAGACGCCTATCTGCAAAAACTCGCTGCCTGACCTGGGTCCATAATCCGAGCCTCAGCCGCCCGCGTAAGTTCCCGAGCGGCTTTCGACCGTTTTACGCCACGATATTTTAATGTTAAAATATCTGCGCAAGGGCGATGTCGCCGCATTGACAGACGCAGTCCGTCAATTTACTTTAATCTTAAAATATCAGAGCAACTTGCTCTCGATGGAGAAGAGGGAACCGATATGCGGATCGTATGTATTGGCGGCGGCCCCGCCGGGCTCTATTTCAGCCTGCTGATGAAGAAATTCGACCCGTCGCATTCCATAACCGTGGTCGAGCGCAACCGCCCCTACGACACATTCGGCTGGGGCGTGGTGTTTTCCGACGCCACCATGCAGGCCATGAAGGTCTGGGATCCGGAAAGCGCCGCCGAAATCCAGGACGCCTTCAATCACTGGGACGACATCGAAGTTCTGTTCAAGGGCACGCGCCAACGCACCACCGGCCACGGCTTTGTCGGCATCGGCCGCAAGAAGCTGCTGAACATCCTGCAGCGCCGCTGCGAAGCGCTCGGCGTCGAACTGAAGTTCGAAACCGACGTCGACAGCGATCTCGACTTCCCAGACGCCGACCTGATCATCGCCTCCGACGGCTTCAATTCCAGAGTCCGCAATCATTATCCCGACGTTTTCCAGCCGGATCTCGTCACGCGGCCGAACCGCTATATCTGGCTCGGCACCAACAAACTCTACGACGCCTTCACCTTCGATTTCCGCAAGACGGACCATGGCTGGTTCCAGGCGCATATTTACAAGTTCGACGACCAGACCTCGACCTTCATCGTCGAGACGACCGAAGAAGCCTATGAGAAACATGGGCTGGGCGCGCTCGACCAGCAGGGCTCGATCGATTTCTGCCAAGACCTGTTCTCCGAGGTGCTGGAAGGCGCCGAACTGATGACCAATGCCCGGCATCTGCGCGGTTCGGCCTGGCTGAACTTCAATCGCCTGATCTGCGGCAAGTGGAGCCATTTCAACGGCAATTCGCATGTCGTGCTGATGGGCGACGCCGCCCATACGGCTCATTTCGCCATCGGTTCGGGCACCAAGCTCGCTATCGACGACGCGATCGAGCTGACCAATCAGTTCAACAAGGCCGGTCACGGCAAGGCGAAGATCCCGGATGTGCTGTCCGCCTATGAGGAGATCCGCCGCGTCGATGTCGCCCGCATCCAGAATGCGGCGCGCAACGCCATGGAATGGTTCGAGGTCGTGGGGCGGCGCTATGCCGACACGCTGGAGCCGGAACAGTTCATGTATTCGATGCTGACCCGTTCGCAGCGCATCAGCCATGAAAATCTGCGCCTTCGCGATAAAAACTGGCTGGAAGGCTATGAGCGCTGGTTCGCCCGCAAGGCCGGCCTCGACGCAACAGCGAACGACCGCTGCCTGCCGCCGATGTTCACGCCCTTCACGGTCCGGAACGTGACGCTGCCGAACCGCGTGGTGATGTCGCCGATGGCGATGTATTCGGCCAAGGACGGCCTGATCAACGATTTCCATCTCGTTCATCTCGGCTCGCGCGCCATGGGCGGCGCCGGCCTCGTCTTCGGCGAAATGACCTGCGTCTCGCCGGATGGCAGGATCACGCCCGGCTGCCTCGGTCTCTGGAACGAGGAGCAGGCGGACGGCTGGAAGCGGCTGGTGGAGTTCGTGCATTTCAACTCGCCTGCCAAAGTAGGCATCCAGATCGGCCATGCCGGCCGCAAGGGAGCGACCAAGCTCGCCTGGGACGGCATCGACCAGCCGCTCGAAGAGGGTTCATGGCCGCTGCTGTCGGCCTCCGCCCTTCCCTATCTCAAGCATAGCCAGACGCCGAAGGCGATGGATCGCGCCGATCTCGACCGGGTGCTGCAGGACCATGTTCGCGCCGCACAACTGGCCGCGACCACCGGCGCCGACTGGCTCGAACTCCATTGCGCGCATGGCTATCTCTTGTCGAGCTTCCTGTCGCCGCTCACCAACCGCCGCACCGACGAATATGGCGGCGATCACGCGGCCCGCGCCCGTTATCCGCTGGACGTGTTCCGCGCCATCCGCGCAGTCTGGCCGCAGGACAAGCCGATTTCGGTGCGCCTGTCCTGCCATGACTGGTTCGACGGCGGCAACACGCCCGAGGACGCCGCGATCTTCGCCGCAATGTTCAAGGAAGCCGGCGCCGACATGATCGACTGCTCGTCGGGTCAGGTCTGGAAGGAAGAAAAGCCCGTTTACGGCCGCCTGTTCCAGACGCCCTTCTCCGACAAGATCCGCAACGAAGTTGGCATCCCCACCATCGCCGTGGGCGCCATTTCGGAAGCCGATCACGCCAATTCGATCATCGCGGCCGGTCGCGCCGATCTCTGCGCTGTCGCCCGTCCGCATCTCGCCGATCCGGCCTGGGCCTTGCACGAGGCCGCTAAGATCGGGCTGCAATCAGTGGCCTGGCCCAAGCAGTATTACTCCAGCAAGGCGCAATATGAGACCAATCTCGTCCGCGCCCAGCAGGCCGGCGGCGGAGCAAAGTAAGCGATGCCGTCTCCGCTTCAAGGACGTCACGCTCTCGTCACCGGCGCCGGCAGCGGCATCGGCGCCGCCATCGCGCGCAGTCTCGTGCAGGCCGGCGCGAGGGTAACGCTGGCAGGCCGTCGCCGGGAGCCGCTGGAAGCGTTGGCGCGCGAACTGCCTGAGGGCGGTTGCCTCGTCCTGTCCGGCTTCGATGTGACCGATACGGCGGCGATTGCGGCGGGGCTGGAGACGGCCCGCGCCGCCTTTGGGCCGGTGAGCATCCTCATCAACAATGCCGGGGAAGCGCCGAGCGCGCCGTTCGAGAAGACGACGCTCGACATGTGGACACATGTTCTCACGGTCGATCTCACCGGCGTCTTCAACGTCACGCAGGCGGCGCTTGCCGATCTCAAGGCGTTCGGCAAGGGCGCGCGCATCGTCAATGTCGCATCGACCGCCGGCCTGACCGGCTATGCCTATGTCTCCGCCTATTGCGCTGCGAAACATGGCGTGGTCGGCCTGACCCGGTCACTGGCGCTGGAGCTCGCCAAGAAGGGCGTGACGGTCAACGCCGTCTGCCCCGGATTTACCGATACGCCGATCATCGCCCGCTCGATCGCCGAAATCGTCGCGAAAACCGGACGGACGGAAGAACAGGCGCTGGCCGAATTCACGAAGTCGAATCCGCAAGGGCGGCTGGTGAAGCCGGAAGAAGTTGCGGACGCGGTTCTCTGGCTGGCGTCGCCGGGCTCAGATGCAATCACAGGCCAGGCGATCGCCATCGCCGGCGGGGAGGTCATGACAGGATGAGCAACGAACAGGCAAGCATGAGCGGCCATCTCCGCCCCTTCCGGGATTATGCCCCCAAGCATTTCCTGTGGTCGGTCGAAGGCGACGGACGGGTGGCGACGCTGACGCTGAACCGGCCGGACAAGAAGAACCCGCTGACTTTCGAAAGCTATGCGGAGCTGCGCGATCTCTTCCGCGATCTCGCTTACGCCTCGGATGTCAGGACGATCGTGCTCAAGGGCGCAGGCGGCAATTTCTCTTCCGGCGGCGATATGTTCGAGATCATCGAACCGCTGACGCGCATGAAAATGCCGGATCTCCTGGCCTTCACCCGCATGACCGGCGATCTCGTCAAAGCGATGAAGAAGTGCCCACAGCAGATCGTGGCGGCCATCGACGGCATCTGCGCCGGCGCAGGCGCGATCCTCGCCATGGCGTCGGACCTCCGGCTTGCGACGCCGGAGGCCAAGACCGCATTTCTGTTCACACGAGTTGGTCTCGCCGGCGCCGATATGGGCGCCTGCGGCATCCTTCCGCGCATCATCGGCCAGGGACGCGCCGCCGAACTGCTCTATACCGGCCGCTTCATGAGCGCCGAGGAAGGCGAACGCTGGGGCTTCTTCAATCGCCTGCATGCCGCCGAAGATCTGGATAAAGCAGCGGCGGATCTCGCGCGTTCGATCGCCGATGGCCCCTGGTTCGCCCATGGCGTCACCAAGACCATGCTAAACCAGGAATGGGCGATGGGCATCGATGAAATGATCGAATCTGAAGCCCAGGCGCAGGCGATCTGCATGGCCACAGGCGATTTCCGCCGCGCCTTCGAAGCCTTCGCCGCCAAACGCAAGCCTGTCTTCGAGGGCAACTGATGTCGACGCTTACAGGCCCCACCCGCGACCATCTCGACTGGCCGTTTTTCGGTCCGGAACATCGCGCCGTCGCTGAACGACTAGATGCGTTCGCCGCGAGCGGCGCGCTCGCGTCTGTCGATCACCACGACACCGACCGCGCCTGCCGCGACCTCGTCAGGCGGCTGGGGGACGCGGGACTTCTTGGCCTCGCCACTGGCGACGCGGGCAAAACCGCGATCGACTCCCGCGCCGTCTGCCTCGCGCGCGAAACGCTGGCCTGGCATGACGGGCTCGCCGATTTCGCCTTCGCCATGCAGGGCCTGGGCACCGGCGCGATCGGTCTCTCGGGATCGGACGAGCTGAAAGCCGCCGTTCTTCCCAAGGTGACCTCCGGCGAATGGATCTCCGCCTTCGCGCTGTCGGAAAAGGAAGCTGGTTCCGATGTCGCCGCCATGGCCTGCGCAGCTCGCGAGGATGGCGACAGCTATGTGCTCGATGGTGAAAAGACCTGGATTTCCAATGGCGGCATCGCCAATGTCTACACCGTCTTCGCCCGCACCGGCGAAGCCCCGGGCACGCGCGGCATCTCGGCTTTTGTGGTCTTTGCCGATGATCCCGGCTTCTCAATCACGGAGCGTATCGATGTGATCGCGCCGCATCCGCTCGCCACCATCCGCTTCGACGGTTGCCGCATACCGGCGTCGCGAAGGCTCGGCGCTCCGGGCGAAGGCTTCAAGATCGCCATGCGCACGCTCGACATTTTCCGCGCCTCAGTTGCCGCCGCTGCCATCGGCTTTGCCCGGCGGGCGCTGGATGAAGCGCTCGCGCATGCCAGGACGAGAAAAATGTTCGGCGCGACCCTCGGCGATCTGCAACTGACCCAGGCTTCGCTAGGTGACATGGCGACCGGCATCGATGCCGCTTCCCTCCTCACCTATCGCGCCGCCTGGCGCCGTGATGTGCAGAAGCTGCCGACCACCAAGGAGGCGGCCATGGCCAAGATGACTGCGACCGAGACCGCGCAAAGTGTGATCGACCGCGCCGTGCAATTGTTCGGGGGGCGCGGCGTCCGGACAGGCGAGATCGTCGAGAGCCTCTACCGGGAAATCCGCGCGCTCAGGATCTATGAGGGCGCGACCGAAGTGCAGAAACTGATCGTGGCGCGCGAACTGATAAAGGCGGGCTGAGCGATGTTCCATTGCACAACGCCGCTACGTTTCGGCGACTGCGATCCGAGCGGCATCGCCTATTATCCGTCTTACCTCCGTCTGCTCGACGGCGCGATCGAGGAGTTCTTCGCGTCGATCGGCGCGCCTCGTCGGCCGATGATCGAAGATCTGAGGATGGGCACGCCAACGGTGAGCCTTAATCTGACCTTCAAGCGACCGGGCTTTCACGGCGACCTGCTGCAATTTGCCATCAAGGTTAGCGGCATCGGCCGCACCTCGCTCGATCTCGACCACACTGTGTCGGCGCGCGGCGACGTTCTGTTCACCGCCAGCCATCGGCTGGTCGCTACATCCCTCGACACCCATTCTTCCTGCCCGTGGCCGGACAACCTCCGCGCCGCGCTGACCCATCATCTGGAGACCGACCATGCACACGATCCTGCAACCTGAAGGCTGGGCCAAGCCCATCGGCTACGCCAACGGCGTCGAGGCGCGCGGACGCATGATCTTCGTCGGCGGCCAGATCGGCTGGAACGGCCAGAACCAGTTCGAAACCGATGATTTCGTCGGTCAGGTGCGCCAGACGCTGGAGAATGTCGTGGCCGTGCTGGCCGAAGCCGGCGCCGAGCCCAAACATATCACTTCGATGACCTGGTACTTCACCGACAAGCAGGAATATCTCAGCAATCTCAAAGGCATCGGTCAGGCCTATCGCGACACGATCGGTCGGCACTACCCCGCCATGGCCGCCATGCAGGTCGTGGCGCTTGTCGAGGATCGCGCCAAGATCGAAATTCAGGCCACCGCCGTCATTCCGGACGCGTGATCATGGTAAGCGCGGCAACAAACCCGGTGAGGACCTATTCGAACTGTGTCAGCGGCGTGGCGCAGGACGGCGTGCTGTTGATCACCCTCGATAACCCTCCCGTCAACGCCGCCTCGCTTGCGATGCGGCAGGGTTTGGCGGCGGGGATCGCCGACGCCGGGAATGACGCTGCTATCAAAGCTGTCGTTTTGACAGGCGCCGGACGGATCTTCGTGGGCGGCGCCGACATTACCGAATTCGACAAACCGCCGGTCGCGCCCATTCTGCCCGATGTCTGCCAGTTGCTCGAAAGTTCATCGAAGCCGGTCATTGCTGCATTGAATGGCGCAGCGCTCGGCGGCGGGCTGGAGATTGCGCTGGCCTGCCAGTATCGCATCGCCGCACTGAGCGCCTCTGTCGCCTTTCCCGAAGTCAAGTTGGGCCTCATCCCCGGCGCGGGCGGCACACAGCGCCTGCCGCGGCTGACGGGTGCAGCCGTCGCCATCGACCTGATCGGTTCGGGCCGAAGCGTCAAAGCGGAAGAAGCGCTGTCGCTGGGCGTCATTGATGACATCGCCGCAAACCCCGTCGCCCATGCTATCGAAGTTGCGTCGGAGGCCGCTGGCGATCGTTTTCGTAAGACCGGGGAGATCACTATTCCCCCCTCTTCCGAGGAAGACATCGCATTTGCAAAGCGCAAAGTCTTGTCGAAAGCCAAAGGCCAGATCGCCCCGGGCGAAGCGGTGACGCTGATCGAAACCGCAGGCCGGACGCCGCTCGCGGATGGTCTTGCCCAGGAACGCGCCGCCTTCCTGAAGCTCAAACAATCGCCGCAATCACAGGCGCTCCGGCATGTGTTTTTCGCCGAACGCGAAGCCGGTAAAATTCCCGGGCTTGATGGCGTGGCGCCACGCAAAATTGAGACGATCGGCGTGGTCGGCGCGGGACTGATGGGATCAGGCATTGCGGTTGCCGCCCTCGATGCCGGCTTTCGCGTCACCGTTGTCGAACAGACCGAGGACGCCGCCAACAAGGGCAGGCTTCGCATCACGGGCATTCTTGACAAGGCGCTTTCTAGCGGGCGCATCGATGCGGCAGCGCATGCTGGGCGGCTCGCTCGTCTCACCGTCGCCAGCAACCTCGCCGCTCTCGCCGACGCTGATCTGGTGATCGAAGCTGTCTTCGACGATCTCGACGTCAAGATCGATCTCTTCAAGAGGCTCGACGGAGTGGTGCGCGACGACGCCATTCTGGCCACCAACACCTCTTATCTCGATCCCGATGTCATCGCCGCCGCAACTGCCCGCCCGGAGCGCGTGCTCGGAATGCACTTCTTTTCGCCAGCGCATATCATGCGGCTGATTGAAGTGGTGCACTGCGCAAAATCAGCCCCCGAGATCGTCGCCACCGGCTTCGCCGTCGCCAAGGCGATGCGCAAGCTGCCGATCTATTCGGGCGTCACCGAGGGCTTTATCGGCAACCGCATCTTCTCCGCCTATCGCCGCGAGGCCGAATATCTGGTGGAAGACGGCGCAGAGCCGCATGAGATCGACAGCGCGATCGAAGCCTTCGGCATGGCTATGGGACCTTTCGCCATTTCCGATCTCGCCGGGCTTGAAATAGCCTGGGCGCGGCGCAAGCGACAGGCGGCGACGCGCGATCCCGGCGAACGCTATGTCGAAATCGCAGACAGACTCTGCGAGGCCGGCCGTTTCGGCCAGAAGAACGGCCTGGGCTGGTATAAATATGTCGACGGCAAACGCATGGTGGATGCCGATGTGACCACGCTCATCGCCGAGCTGCGCGCATCCAAAAACATCGTTCCGCAGCCCTTTTCACAACAGGACATCCTGGATCGACTGTTGAGAGCTATGGCGGAAGAGGGCCAGCGTCTTCTGGACTCCGGCGTGGCGCTCAGAGCGAGCGATATCGATCTGGTGCTCGTCAACGGCTATGGATTTCCGGCCCATACAGGCGGTCCGATGTATATCGCACGCCGCTGATTGCAGCCGCGCCGAAGACGCTCTCAGGTCGCCAAGGCGTCCTTCAGCGTCATCGCCGCCACCTCGCGTAGATCGAGATCCGCCTCGATATGATCGATGTGATGCAGCATCAGATCGCAGGCGCGGTCCGCATCGCCACGCTCCATGGCGTCCAGGAGATCGCGATGTTCGCTATGGCCGCAGCGGGACACGCCGGTGCGGCCGTAAAGCGCGATCACCAGCGACGAACGGGCCACCAGTTCATCCATGAATTTTTCGAGAATGGCGTTGCCGGAATGCCGGGCAATCTTGAGATGAAAATCGCCTGACGCCTTGATTTCGGCGCGCCGCGCCGCTGGCCCGCGTTCATTCATGAACCGGTCTTCGAGCGTCAGATGATCGCGGAGATCATCGATATCCGCTTTCGAGATCCGAACTGTTGCCGCGCGCACGATGCCCGGCTCGATGAGACGGCGGGTGTCGAACACCTGGCGGGCTTCCTCTGGCGTCGGGTTGGAGACGAAAGCGCCACGATTGCGCTCTATTCGCACCAATCCCTCATAAGCCAGCATCTGCAGCGCCGAGCGCACCACCGTCCGGCTGACATCGAACAACCCGCCGACCTCGGCTTCCGCAAGCTTGGAGCCTGGTCCCAGACGGCGATCGATGATCGCATCGCGCAGGCTGTCGCGGATCGACTGGGCGCGATCCTCCTGGTTCTGGTCGAGCAAAAGGTTCTTGTCGATGAGATTCATAGCGCTTCTTCCGTGCAGATTCGTTGTATCGCGGAATGAGGCTTTGTGGAACCGGCAATCGCATCCAGACGCAGAAGATATTGCATACAATAATATACAAACATTGAGAACAATCGCACAAATAATGCGCAGCACATTTGTCGCAATGATGAAAACAACG
The DNA here is from genome assembly GCF_029892285.1 of Rhizobium sp. SG_E_25_P2. Classification (GTDB taxonomy): domain Bacteria; phylum Pseudomonadota; class Alphaproteobacteria; order Rhizobiales; family Rhizobiaceae; genus Rhizobium_E. The sequence goes on along the minus strand of NZ_JARXVM010000009.1, from coordinate 35,721 downwards.
GCGAAGACCGCCGCAATCCGGAGAATAGAGCCTGACTCCTAGGCGTTTTCGAACTGGCACGCGGCATGCATCATATGTTGCGACGCGAAAAGGAGCGCCGCATGAGCAAAGCCGCAGACATCGACATCGCCGCCGTCTCCAAGATTTACGACCAAACGACCGCCGTGCATGCGATCAGCCTCAAGATCCCCGCTGGTTCCTATTGCTGCCTTCTCGGCCCTTCCGGCTGCGGCAAGACATCCACGCTGCGCATGATTGCCGGCCATGAGACCATTTCAAGCGGCGATATTCTGCTCGGCAACACATTAATCACCGAACTGCCGCCGGCCAAGCGCGGCACAGCGATGATGTTCCAGTCCTATGCGCTGTTCCCACATCTCGATCTCGTCGACAACGTCGCCTTCAGCCTGAAGATGAAGGGCCTCGACAAGGATGTCCGGCGGTCGAAGGCGCTCGAAATGCTGAAGCTGATGCAACTCGAAGCCTATGCCAACCGACGACCGGCGCAACTGTCCGGCGGCCAGCAACAGCGCGTGGCGCTGGCGCGCGCGCTCATTACAGATCCGGAAGTGCTGCTGCTTGATGAGCCACTGTCCGCGCTCGACCCCTTCCTCAAGATCCGTATGCGGGCGGAACTGAAGAAACTGCAGACCTCGCTGGGCATCACTTTCGTACATGTGACGCATAGCCAGGAAGAGGCCATGGCGCTCGCCGACATCGTCGTGGTGATGAATGACGGCCGTATCGAGCAGGCGGCCGCGCCGCGCGTGGTGTTCGAGCAGCCGGCCACCGCCTTCGTGGCCCGCTTCATGGGCGACCACAATGTCGTCACGGGCCGTGTCGCCTCGGTTTCCGACAGTGGGCTGACGCTCGACGTGGCAGGTGGCGGCCAATTCGCGGCCTCGGGCGGAAACCCGGTGGCGGGCGAAGCAATCGATATCGCCATCCGCACCGACCGCGTGATGATCGGCGAGACATCGCTGCCCGGCTTCGGTTTCAACGGCGTGGTGACCAACATCGAATATCGCGGCTCGACCGTGAAGCTGTCGCTGGCCGGCGCCGGCGTGGACGACTTCACCGCCATCCTGAGCGATGCCGACTTCTTCAGCCGGACGATCTCCGTCGGGGACGCCCTGCCGCTGATGTGGAATCCTGGGGACGTCATCGTCCTCGGCAAAGTGGAAAAGTAACGACAACAAACCTCAGAGGAGACTGCGCATGACCACTGAATCGACCATTCCTGCCAAGACCGGCGTCACCAGACGCTCCTTGCTCAAGACCGGCGCCGCCGCCGTTGGCGCTGCCGCTGGCGCGGGCGTCATCACCGGTTTTCCGATGATCTGGGCGCAGAACCCGATCACGCTCCGCCAGTTCGGCACCGGCGTCTCCAACATCAACGCCATCGCCGAGCAGTGCAAGAAGGACCTTGGCATCACGCTTGAGATGACGGCGACCGATTCCGACGCCGCCGCCCAGCGCGCGGTCACCCAGCCGAACTCCTACGACATCGCCGATATCGAATACTGGATCCTCAAGAAGGTCTATCCGACCGGCGTGATCCAGCCGATGGAAACCAAGAAGCTGAAATATTACGACAAGGTCGTGCCACTGTTCAAAACCGGCAAGCTTCTGCCCGACAGCGTGATCGCCCAGGGCACCGCGCCGCACACTGTCGGTTATGTCGAAGCCAAGGACGCCAAGACTTTCGCCAAGGGCGAAACCGAATTCTTCACCATGATGCCCACCATCTACAACGCCGACACGCTGGGCATCCGCCCTGACCTCGTCGGTCGCGAGATCACCACATGGGCCGACATCATGGATCCCGCCTTCAAGGGCAAGACCTCGATCCTCAACATTCCCTCGATCGGCATCATGGACGCCGCCATGATCTGCGAAGCCATGGGCGTGATCAAATATGCCGACAAGGGCAACATGACCAAGGCGGAGATCGACACCACCATCGATTTCCTGATCAAGGCCAAGCAGGCCGGCCAGTTCCGCGCCTTCTGGAAGAGCTTCGACGAGTCGGTCAACCTGATGGCCTCGGGCGAAGTCGTCATCCAGTCCATGTGGTCGCCGGCCGTCGCCGCCGTCCGCTCCAAGGGCATCGCCTGCAAATACCAGCCGCTCAAGGAAGGCTACCGCTCGTGGGGCGGCGGCCTCGGCCTCGCCGCGCATCTCGAAGGCGCGCAGCTCGACGCCGCCTATGAATATATCAACTGGTACACCTCCGGCTGGGTCGGCGGCTATCTCAACCGTCAGGGCTACTATTCGGCCTGCATGGACACCGCCAAGGGCTTCATGTCCGAAGACGAGTGGGGCTACTGGATCGAAGGCAAGCCGGCCAAGGGCGAGATCATGTCGCCGGAAGGCAAGGTCATGGAGAAGGCCGGCGCAGTACGCGATGGCGGCTCCTTCGAAGAGCGCATGGGCAAGGTCGCCTGCTGGAACTCCGTCATGGACGAGGACCGCTACATGGTTCGCCGCTGGAACGAGTTCATCGCGGCGTAATCAACGCGAGGGGCGGAGCACCGCCCCTCATCCGGCTGCCGCCACTTTCTCCCCGCTTGCGGGGAGAAGGGCGATCGGTGCGCCGTCATCGCCACATCCTCCTTCTCCCCGCGCGCGGGGAGAAGGTCCCGGCAGGGGGATGAGGGGCAAACGCTTCCTCCAAGACTCCCTGAAGATGCAATTTATTCGGGGAGACAGCCATGACCACAGTCAGATTGATTGGCGTGAGCGACAAGCCTTCAGAGCGCGCCTTCCGGCTGCCCGCATGGCTGCCGCCCTATCTGCAAGCGGCTCCCCTGACCTTGATCCTAGCCGCGTTCCTGCTCGCGCCGATCCTGCTGATCGCGGTGGTCAGCTTCTGGGATTACGACTTCGCCCAGATGTATCCCGATTTCGTCACGTTCAACTACACCGAAACGCTCGGCTCCTGGGTGACGTGGAAGACCTATCTCAACACGCTGAAATTTGCCGCGATCGTCTGGGTCATCACCCTCGTCATCGGCTTCTGGGTCGCCTATTTCCTCGCCTTCCATATCCGGTCGAGCGCCATGCAGACGGTGTTGTTTCTCGTCTGCACGGTGCCGTTCCTGACATCGAACATCATCCGCATGATCTCCTGGATTCCGGTGCTGGGCCGCAACGGACTGATCAACCAGGCTCTGGTCGGGGCGGGCATCGTGCCGCAACCGATCGAATGGCTGCTTTATTCCGATTTCGCCGTGGTGCTGGCCATGGTGCATCTCTATACGCTGTTCATGGTCACGCCCATCTTCAACACGCTGACCCGGATCGACAAATCGCTGGTGGAAGCCGCCCGCGACGCCGGCGCCTCAAGCTGGCAGATCCTCACCAATGTCATCATACCCTTGGCGAAACCCGGCATGGCGATCGGCACGATTTTCGTGGTCACGCTGGTGATGGCGGATTTCTCGACGGTGCAGGTTATGTCGGGCGGACAGAGCGCCTCGGTGGCGCTGATGATGAAGAACCAGATGTCGCTGCTGCAATATCCGGCCGCCGCCGCCAACGCCGTCGTGCTGCTGATCCTGGTGCTGCTGATGGTGGCCGCCATTCTCCGCGTCGTCGATATCCGCAAGGAGCTCTGAGCCATGCATCGAGAAAAACGCTCCCGCGAATTCTACATGCTCGCGATCTTTTTCGCGCTCTTCGTGCTGTTTCTCTATGGGCCGATGTCCGCCATCCTCATCCTCGCTTTTCAGGGACCGAATGGCGGCCTGACATTCCCGCTCAATGGCGTGTCGGTGCACTGGTTCGTCAATTTGTTCGAGAAGCAGGCGGTGGGCGATTTCGGCGGCTCGTTCCGGCGCTCGCTCTTCCTCGGCCTGATGGTGATGGTCGTGACGGTGCTGGTGTCGCTGCTGGCCGGCCTCGCCTTCCGCCGCAAGTTCATTGGCGCCACGCCGCTGTTCTATCTCTCGGTGGCGAGCCTCGTCGTCCCCTCGATCATCATCTCGCTCGGCATCGGCGTGCTGTTCTCACAGCTCGGCCTGCAGCCGGCCTGGTATTCCTCGGGCTTCGGCGCGCATCTCACCTGGACGCTGCCCTTCGGCGTGCTGATCATGTTTGCGGTGTTCAACCGCTTCTCGCCGGCCTATGAAGAAGCCGCCCGCGATCTGGGCGCCAATTCCTGGCAGACCTTCTATCACGTGGTATTGCCGATGATTGCGCCAAGCCTTGTTGGCGTCGGCCTGTTCGGCTTCTCGCTCTCCTATGACGAATTCGCCCGTACGCTGATGACATCGGGCACCTACAACACGCTGCCGCTCGAAATCTATGGCATGACCACCAATGTCACGACCCCCGTGCTCTATGCGCTCGGAGCGGTCACCACCTTTTTCTCCTTCCTGGTCATATCCGTGACGATCGGGGCGATCATGCTGATCAATCGCAGACGGATGCGCGCGTGACCCGGATACTTCTGATCAATCCCAATACGACGAAGACGATGACGGCCACGGCGGCGGACGCAGCAAGCCGGGTGAAGAATGATAGCACCGAGATTGTTGCGATCACCTCGTCCATGGGGCCTGTGTCGATCGAAGGCTATTATGACGAAGCTTTCGCGGTGCCCGGATTGCTGTTGGAGCTTGCCAAAGGCGAAAAAGCCGGGGCCGACGCCGCCATTATCGCCTGTTTCGACGATACCGGCCTCGACGCCGCCCGGGCGCTTGCCAGCATCCCCATCATCGGCATCTGCGAGGCGGCGCTTGCCTCAACCGCCTTCATAGCCCAGCGTTTCACCATCGTCACCACCATGGAGCGATCGCGGCTGCCGCTGGAGGGGCTGGTTCATCGCTACGGCATGGCCGGACGCTGCAAAGTCCGAGCTGCCGATATCCCCGTCCTTTCACTTGAAGACCCCCAGTCCAACGCCCGCGACCGGTTGCGCAATGAAATCGCCACCGCGCTCCGCGACGACAAGGCCGAGGCTATCGTGCTCGGCTGCGCGGGCATGGCGGATCTCGTGGAGCAACTCAGACATGAATTCGGCGTCCCCATTATCGATGGCGTCGCCGCTGCCGTGAAGCAGGCGGAAGCTCTGGTCGCCCTGGGCCTCAAGACAGCCAAGCGCGGCGCCTACGCGACGCCGGTCAACAAACCCTATGCCGGCCTGCTGGAAGATTTCTCGCCATCCCGGATTGCCGCGCTTTAAACCCGCTCACCGCTCGATGAAACCGGATTGCCGAAACGGCAATCCGGCCGGCGGCTGCCTGTAGACTCTCCCCTCCCCAATCCAGACATCGTGCCTCGGCAGTGCTTTTTGCGTGTCGCGTGGAATCGCGATTGACAAACATCTCGCGACTTTATTTTATACAGGTGTGAACAGGTTCATAGAACAGGTAGATAGCAGATTCGTATGAAGAGAGCTTTATCACCGGGCGCGCCCAAGCCGACGCAGATCGCCAATGTGCTGGAACAGGAGATTCTGTCCGGAAAACTGGGCTTCGGCGAGCGTTTGCAAAGCGAAAACCAACTGGTGCAACGTTTTTCGGTGAGCCGCAACACCTTGCGAAAAGGCCTGGAAGAGCTGAACAACCGCGGACTGATCACCACAAAAGTGGGTATCGGCTCTTTCGTGACCTTCGAAGGCAAGACGATCAACGACGCCGCTGGCTGGTCGCGCGCGCTCGCCGATGTCGGCGCGGAAACCACCACCCGCGTGCTGCGCATCGAGGTGCTTGAGGACAAGGCGCTGGCGGCCGAGATCGGCGCCGAGCGCGACCTCTTCATCGCCATCGACCGTCTTCGCTGCCTGGTGGTGGGCGACACCCCCATTTCGCTGGAGCGCAGCCGTCTGCCGCTTCTTCCCGAGCTGGAATCGCTGCCGATCCGTGGCCTGACCGCCGGCTCACTCCGGGAAACCATGCATGAGGCGGGACTGGTTCCCGCCAAGGGCGAGGAATGGGCCGACATCGAAATGCTGTCGGAGGAAGACTCCGAACTGCTCAAAAACGCGCCTGGCTCCGCCTTTCTGAGGACGCGCCGGCTCAGCCGCGACGAAGACGGCAGGCCGATCGAATATGTCGTCAGCCTGCTGCACCCCGCCTATTTCGCCTTGCATCTGGAGTTCTAACGCATGCCGCTTTCGAAGACAGAGATGATGGATCGCGCCCGCGCAGCGCTGATCGGCGGCGCGCTTGGCGATGCGATGGGCATGCCGACCCAACTGCTGTCGGCGGATCAGATCGCGGCCCGATACGGGCATGTCGAGGATTTCGTCGCGCCTGATGCCGATCATCCTGTCTCGAAGGGGCTTGAGGCCGGCGCGATCACCGACGACACGGAGCAGACGCTGCTGCTCGCCAAAGTGCTGCTGGCCTCACCCGCCGGTTTCGATCACCACGCCTGGATCGAGGCGCTGGTCGCCTGGGAAGACGACATCCGCCGGCGCGGCGGTTATGATCTCCTGGGGCCTTCGACCAAGCGCGCCATCGAGGCGATCCGCAATGGCATGACGCCTGAACAGGCCGGCCGTTACGGCGACACCAATGGGGCGGCGATGCGCATCGCTCCGGTCGGGATCATGACGCCGCCCTCCTCCGACCTCATCGCCCGGGTAGCTGAAACCTGCCGGGCCACGCACAACACCTCGATCGCCATTTCTGCCGCTTCCGCCGTCGCCATGGTGATCAGTTCAGGTCTCCAGGGCATGGGCTGGCGCGACGCCGTTGCACATGCGGCGGACGCCGCAAGAGCTGGCGCGGATCAGGGCGTCTGGATCGCCGGCGGCCAGCTCGCCGCCCGCATCGAACTGGCGCTGGATCTCGCGGGCAAAGCCGCCACGCAAAGCGATGTCGCCAGGCTCTTTGCGCTGCTTGGCTCGAGCGTCGCCTCGCAGGAATCCGTGCCTGCCGCTTTCGCGGCGCTCGCGCTCGCCGATGGCGATTGCTGGAAGGCGGCGGTTATCGCCGCCAATCTCGGCGGAGATACCGACACGATTGGCGCGATCGCCTGCTCCATGGCCGGCGCATGCTCTGGCATGCAGCCCCTGCCGCAGGACAAGATCGCGAAACTGCGCGGCATCGATCTCGGCGACGTCGATCATCTGGTCGAGGCGCTGGTGACCATGCGGATGGCCGGAGGCGGCGATGGCTGAGCCTCGGCTTGTTCATTTCGGCAGCGCCGTCATCGATTTCATCTATCGGCTGGATCGGCTGCCTCGGCCGGGCGAAGACCTGATCGCCTCGTCTTACTTCTCCATGCCGGGCGGCGGTTTCAACATGATGGCGGCGGCAAAGCGGAGCGGTCTTGCCACCGCTTTCGCCGGCCGGATCGGCGATGGGCCCGCTGGCGCCATACTGCACAAAGCATTCCGCGACGAAGACATCGACGTGCTGACGCCGCTCTATCAAGGCGAAGACACCGGCGTCTGCATCGTGATGGTGACGGATGACGCCGAGCGCACATTCGTTTCCTATCCCGGCGCCGAGAGCCGCTTGTCTGCCGACGACCTGCTTGCGCTTGAACTTCAGCCGACAGATTGGCTGTTCACTTCGGGATACACGCTTCTCTACCCGCAATCCGGCGGGGAGCAGACACGGTTCCTGTCCGAGGTCGATCCAGCGCTGAATTTCGTCTTCGATCCCACCGGCATCGTCGCGGATATTCCCCGCGAGCGGCTGGATGTGGCGCTGTCGCGGGCCGATTGGTTGAGCTGCAATCGCGACGAAGCATCGGTGATGATCGGCGACGATCTTGAGCCAGGCGATCTCGCGGGCGCTCTTTTGGAACGGCTCTGTCCCCGCGCCGTGGGCGTGGTGCTGCGCCTCGGCGCATCCGGCGCGATCCTCGCCATGCGTGGCGCCAAGCCCAAGACAATACCTGCATTCGAGGTGGCCGCCGTCGACACGACCGGCGCAGGCGATTGCCACCTCGGCGCATTCGTCGCCGCACTCTCCCGCGGCGACGTTCCGGAAAGGGCGGTGGAATACGCCAATGCCGCCGCCGCCCTTTCCACACTCAAACACGGCGGCGCGACTGCGCCTGACCACAAGGACGTTGATCTTTTCCTGAACCGCGCGGGGAAGCGTGATCAATGAAAAAACCGGGAACGACGCGCGTTGCGACTGAGAGGAGAATGCCATGAAACTATTCGCCAAACTGGCGGCGACCGCCATGCTTGCCGTGCTATCGCAGACCGCGTTTGCCGGCGATGTCCACGTGCTGAACTGGAAAGGCTACGGCGCCGACGAGCCCTGGGCCATCGAGGCTTTTGAAAAGGCCACCGGCCACAAGGTCATCAACGACTTCTTCAATTCCGAGCAGGAAATGCTCACCAAGCTGCGCACCAATCCGGGTCTCTACGACGTGGTGATGATCAACGCAGCCTTCAACGACCAAGCCTTCAAGGAAGGATTGATCGAGCCCATCGACATCTCCAAGATCGGCAATTACGCCGATCTCGGCGCAGAAAAGGCCAGGTCGCCGATGCTCAATCATGACGCCAAGGTTTATGGCGTTCCCTGGGTCTGGGGACTGACCTCGATCGCCGTCAACGACAAGGCCTTCGACAAGACGCCGACCTCCATCCAGGTGATGTGGGATCCGGCGCATAAGGGTCGCGTCGTGCTGCGTGACGACGCGCTCGAAGCCATCCAGTTCGGCGCGATCGCCAGCGGCCAGAACATCAACGACATCAAGGATCTCGACGCCGCCAAGGCCAAGCTCGCCTCGCTGATGCCCCAGATCCGCACCTTCTGGAGCGCCGAAAACGACTGGAACCAGATGGTCGCCGCCAACCAGATCAATGTCGGCACCTATTGGAGCGGCTCGGCCGGTCGCGCCAAGAAGAACTTCAAGCTGCCGGTAACCTTCGTCGTGCCGGAAGAAGGCGCAGTCGGCTGGCTCGACGCCTTCTCGATCCCGAAGGGTTCGAAAAATGTCGAAGGCGCCGAAGCCTTCATCAACTACATGATCGATCCCGCCTTCTATGTGGAGTGGGACAACAAGGTCGGCGCGCCGGTGTCCGCCAACACCAAGGCGGTCGCAGGCCTTCCGGCAGACGCCTTCAACCGCACCGTCATGGGTGATCCGGCTGTTGCGGCCCGCATCCAGTTCCAGGCGCCGGTGTCTGACGCCGACCGTGAAAAGTACCTCCAGCTCTGGCAGGAACTGAAGGTCAACGTGAAATGACAGTGGGACAGACGGGAACAGCTGTGGCGTCGTCAGCCCTCGGGGGCGGCAATGGACGCATCTCCGATGGCGCGAAGGCGGCGCCGCTGCTCGCTCCCGCCTATCTCTGGCTGACAGTGGCAATTTTTCTGCCGCTGTCGGCGATGATCTTCTTCAGCTTCGTCACCGACCTGCCGCTGTCCGGCAAGCCATGGACGCTGACGCTCGCCAACTACGCCGCCTTCTTCTCGACCGGCATTTACGCGACGCTGCTGCTCGCCTCGCTGAGGCTGGCGCTGGAAGTGACCTTCTGGTGCCTTGTCCTCGGCTTCCCCACTGCTTTCGTGTTGGCGAAAGTGCTTAAGGGGCGCAGCCGCGAGATGATCTTCCTGCTCGTCATCCTGCCCTTCTGGAGCAACGGGTTGGTCCGCATCTTCTCCTGGGCAATGGTGCTCAGAAGCGGCGGCATTCTCGACACCTGGCTCAACGCCATCCTGCCCTTCGAGATCAATATCGATCTCATGTATTCCTATCCCGCCGTCATCATCGGGCTGGTGCATTCCTATGTGCCCTATATCGTGCTGACCTGCTATCTCAGCCTGCAAGCGATCGATGACAGCCTGATCGAGGCTGCGCGGTCGCTCGGCGCTTCGCGCTTCACAATTCTCCGTCGGCTCATCCTGCCATTGTCCATGCCGGGCGTGGTGGCGGGCGCCGTGCTGGTGTTCGTGCCGGTGATCGGCTCCTTCATGGAGCCGCGCATTCTCGGCGGCCGCACCGGCACTTTCTATGGAACGGTGATCGAGGACCAGTTCGTGGCGGTGTTCAACTGGCCGCTGGGCGCGGCGCTGTCCTTCATTCTGCTCGGGCTCGTGCTGATCATCCTGGCGCTGGCGTCGCCGGTGATGCGGAGGGCGTCATGACCGCAACCACACGGTTTCTCAATGCGCTTGGCCGGCTTTATGTCGGTGTGCTGCTCGCCTTTCTCTATCTGCCAATCGTGATCATGGCGTTGATGTCCTTCAACGCCTCGCCCTTCTACATGCTGCCGATCGAGTGGTCGACGACATGGTATGAGGCGCTGTGGCAGGACGATCAGTTGATCTCGGCTGCGCTCAACAGTTTGAAAATCGCGGCCCTGACCACAGTGATCTCGACCGCACTCGGCACGGCGGCGTCTCTGGCGCTGTTCCGCTACGAGTTCGCCGGCAAGAAAATCCTGCAGGCGCTGTTGCTGCCGCCGATCGCCATTCCCTGGCTGATCACCGGCACCGCCATGCTGATCTTCTTCTTCGGCGTCGGCATCGGCCGCGGGTTGCATGCTATCATTCTCGGCCATGTCGCGCTTGCGCTGCCTTATGTGATCATCGTGGTGAATGCGCGTCTCAAGACGTTTCCCCGGGAGCTTGAGGAAGCCGCCCGCTCGCTCGGCGCAAATCAATGGCAGGTGACGCGCCGCGTCACCCTCCCCTGGATCGCGCCTGGGGTCATCGCGGGCGGCCTCTTCGCTTTCGCTGTGTCTTTCGACCAGTTCGTCGTTTCCTATTTCCTGGCGACGCCGGGCGAGACGACCCTGCCCGTCGAAATCTACGCCGCCATCCGCAAGGGCTTCACGCCCGAAATCAACGCCGTGTCGACGCTGATCATCGTCATGTCCATGGGCGTGATGCTGTTCACCGCCCGGTTCTACAAATTCGGAGGAAATGACTGATGGCCAGCGTGGAAGTCAGCAATCTGTCGCGCAGCTTCGGCATTTACAAGGCGCTCGACGATGTCTCGATCCGTTTCGAGGATGGCGGTTTCTATGCGCTGCTCGGCCCTTCCGGTAGCGGCAAGACCACGCTCTTGCGCATGATCGGCGGCTTCGATTATCCCGATCAGGGCCGCATCGCCATGAACGGCGAAAGCGTCGAGCGCGTGCCTCTGGAAAAGCGCAATATCGGCATGGTGTTTCAAAGCTATGCGCTGTTTCCCAACATGACCGTATTCGACAATGTCGCTTTCGGGCTGGAAATCCGCGGCGTGTCGCGGCAGGAGATCAAGAAGCGCGTCGGCGAAGCACTGGACCTGGTGCAACTGTCGGCGCTCGGTCATCGCAAGCCCAATCAGCTCTCGGGCGGCCAGCGTCAGCGCGTGGCGCTCGCCCGCGCCATCGTCATAAAGCCGCGCGTGCTGCTGCTTGACGAGCCGCTCGGCGCGCTCGACAAATCACTGCGGCTGGACATGCAGGTGGAGCTGAAACGTATCCAGCGCGAAATCGGCATCACCACCATCTTCGTGACCCATGACCAGGAAGAGGCGCTGACGATGAGCGACCGCATCGGCATTCTGAGCGGCGGCCGGGTCATCGAGGAAGGCGCGCCCGCCGACATCTATCACCGGCCCAACACGCTGTTTGCCGCCACCTTCCTGGGAGAGGCCAACATTTTCGAGGGACGATGGTCCGAAGGCGCGGTCGAGCTTCAGGATGGCGTCAAAATCCTGGCCGCTGCCGACGCCAAGACCGGACCGAACGGCGCCGCCGCGCATTGTCTGGTCCGCCCCGAACGGATCGCCATCAGCGCCCCGACCAATCCGACATCAGGGGAAATGAACCGACTGACGGGACGGCTCACGCGTCGTCTCTTCTCCGGTCACTGGACGACCTTGTTTATCCAGCGTGGCGAGCAGGAGATCCGCGTCGGCCTTCCGAGTTCGGCGCGGATGGAGATCGCGGAAGGCGATGAGGTGATGCTGTCCTGGGCCAAGGAGCATACGATTGGACTGGCGGCCTGAGACAGCCGGATTGTCTGCCTTTGGTAAAGGGCTCAGGCCCGCTTGAGCACCGAGCGGTTCGCCAGCATCAGCACAATGATCGTCATGACATAAGGCAGCGCCGAAAAAGCTTCGGTCGGCAGTCCCGCAAGCCCGCTTTGCGCCCTGAGCCCGAGACTGTCGAAAAAGGCGAAGATAAGCGCGCCGATCAGCGCCCCAAGCGGCGTCCAGCGGCCGACGATCACGATCGCCAGCGCGATATAGCCGCGGCCATTGGTGAGCCCGTCATTATAAGAGCCGAGAACGGCAAGCGTGATCGCCGCACCCGCCAGCCCCATGAACGCGCCGCCAAGCGTGATGGCGATGTAGCGGACGCGATCGACATTGACGCCGCGCATTTCCGCCGCCGCGCGGTCTTCTCCGACCGCCGTCAGGATCAGGCCTAGGCGGGTTCGGTTGAGGAGATAGATGGCGACGATCAGCACCAGGATCATCGCGTAAGTCAGCGCGTTCTGCCGAAACAGGATCGAGCCGATAAAGGGAATATCCGCAAGTCCGGGAATGGTGATCATCGGCACCAGCGGCACGAAGATCGCCGTTTGCCCCGAGGGTTGCCAGAGCTGGAACACATAGGATGTGAGCCCCGCCCCGATCAGCGAGATCGCGATGCCGATGACGATCTGGTCCGCATTGAAGCGGATCACCGAAACGGCGAGCAACAGGCCATACAAGGCGCCGACGAGGCAGGCTCCGGCAAGGCCCGCGCCCCAGCCTGCGAAATAGGCGAAGACCAGAGCGGCGAAAGCGCCGGCGGTCATGACGCCGTCGATGCCGAGATTGATGGCGCCGGCCTTTTCGGTGATCATTTCGCCGAGCGCCGCAATAAACAACGGCGTCGCCAGCCTGAGCATACCGCCAAGCACGATTTCCCAGAAGACCGGATCGGACCAATCCATCTCACGCCCCTCCCGTTTTACGCCGGAAAGCGAGCGCGACGATCAACAGCGTCAGCCCCTCGACCACGACGGCGATGGTGGCCGGAACCGAGGTTCCCATCTGCATACCCTGCGCGCCTGTCGACAAGGCGGCGAAGCCGAAGGCAGCCGCGAGAATACCGAGTGGATTGAGCCCGCCGAGAATGGCCACGAGAATGCCGGAAAATCCCAGGCCGCCGTCCACGCTCGGATAGAGCGTATGCGTGACGCCTGCGACCTGCGCCCAGCCTGCCAGGCCAGCCCCGGCGCCGGCGATGATGAACACCGACAGCGTCGCCCGTGATGAAGAGAGGCCGAGCCGAGCGGCAAGCTTGGGATGAGTGGAAAACAGGCTGTAGACCAGACCGGAGCGCGACCGGCCCCACCACCAGAGCGCTGTAGCGAGGATCGGGACCAGAATGAGCCCCCAATGCAGCCGCGTTCCTTCAATGAGCGTCGGAATGAGCGAGGCATCTGGCAGCGGATCGCTACGCGGCGTCGCCGTCTGGGCTGTGGCGGCAAGCGGCCCCTTCAACAGCCAGAGCAGCCCGAAGCCGGCGATGTAATTCAGAAGCAACGTCGACAGGATCTCGTTGACGCCGAAACGGAGCCGCAAGAGCGCCGGGATCAGGGCGAAGAGAACGCCACCCAGCATGCCGCCAAAGCAGCCGATGACCAGAAGCGCCAGCGGCGATCCGCCGGCGGAGGCCTGTAGAAGCGCCGTCGACAGCGCCGCGCCCATGACCAACTGCCCCTGGCTGCCGATGGTGAAGATCCCGGCGCGCAGAGCGGGCGCGACGCTCAGGCCGACCAGCGCCAAAGGAATAGCCGTCACCAAAGTTTCGGCAAAGAGATAGGTTTCGCCGAAAGCGCCATAAATCAGGGCCTTGAGCGCGGCGACGGGATCTGCGCCTGCCGCAAACACCAGAGCGGCGGTCAAAGCAATCAGCGCGCCGACCACTCCGAAAATCCGCAAGACCTGCGCCGAGCCGAATGCGCCCATGGCCGCCTTCACTGATAAAGCCCCGGCTCGGGTTGCCAGCCGGTGAGCACATGCCGACCGATCTCGGCCTGCTTCCAGGCGACGGGATCATGCAGCGACAACACCCGGATGTTGCGCCAATGCCGGTCGAAGCCATTGCTGCGCGCCACCGACCGCGTGCCCATCAGCGTATAGATTTCCGAGGCTGCGGCGAGCGACGCCTTATGCGCCGTCACCTTGGCGGCATAGACGGGAATGGCGAGCTCCGTGCGGTCGATCTCGCCGCGCTCATAGGCGTCCAGAAGATCCGCTGCATTCTGCATCAGCGTATAGGCGGCCACGAGATCGGCGACGAGATCGCCCGTCTTACTGCGGGTTAGAAGATCATCGGCGGCGTTATCGACACCGGCGGAAGGCCAGGGGCGGCTTTTTGTGGCCACGAAGCCGGCCGCCTCGCGCAGCGCCGCGACTGCCGAGCCGATCATGATGGCGCAGAAGCCGACCTGATAACGCAGCGAGGCATGCGGCGGTGAAAACTGGCCGGGGATCGTGGCGTTCCAGTCGGGATCCGTCTTCACATTGTCGAAGGTGATCGTGCCGGAATCGGTGGCCCGCTGGCCGATCGGGTCCCAGTCGCGATGGATGGCGACGCCCGGAGTCGTGGGCGGGATCAGGTTGAGCTGCATGCCCGCGAGCGGGTTTTCCGCAATGCCTGGCGCCTCAGGATTATAGGCCCAGGTGGCGATGTAATCGGCTTCGGCGGCAGCGGTGGTGTAGATCTTCTTGCCGGTGACGGTAAAGCCGCCGTCGGGGCGCGGCATGGCGGTCGTGGTCATGGGATCATCCACCTTGCGGCCCGACTCCGCCACGGCCAGACCGATGATCGCGCTGTCGTCGATGATGGCGCGGGCCAGTCTCGGCTTCAGCGCCGGCGGGCAATAGGTCAGGATTTCCCTGATGATCTCGTCATGCACCTTGTAGAGCTGGGCGACCGAGGAATCTGCCAACGCCAGCCGCAACTGCGCCTCCATTGAGGCCCGATGGGAGAATCCCAGTCCTCCGAGTTCTTTCGGCAGCACGCTCTTGAGAAAGCCGCTGCGCTTCAGCACTGCCATGGATTGGGTCGGATAGCGACCGATACGATCATTTTCAGCTGCGAGCGGAGCAATCTCTGTTTCGGCTATGTTGCTCAGCGTCGACAGCGCCTCGGTCTCTTCGGATGACAACCCGGCGGGAGGAAAAGCTGCGCCGAGTAGCGGCGGAAGTTTGGCGGTCATGGTCATTCTCCGGGGATCGCCACAGCCTCGAACCGGCCGGGATCCATCATCTTGTGAACGTCATGGGCGTGGCTCGGGCAGCGGCAGCAGACAAGGCCGCCCTGAAGACCTAGCACGAGGTCGGTGAAGCTCTGCGTCTTCGTTTCCACCAATCCGCGTTCGGTGAGGCCGAGATCCGGCACGCCGACGAGACCGATGAAGGACATGATCAGGAACGGCGCGTGCATGGTGCAGCCGATCGTCTTCGCCGCCTCATCGCAGAGCAGCGAGAGGTCGCGCACGGTCTCCCAGGGCTGATCGCTCATGCAGCCGGCCACCGGTAGGGGCACAGCGCTCAGGATCTTGCCATCGGCGACGACGACATATCCGCCGCCGATCGCCTTGATGGCATGGGCGGCGAAGGCGAGCTCTTCATCGCTGACGCCCACCATCACCAGGTTCTGGTTCTCGCAATTGGTCGTGGCAGCGATGGCGCCGCGTTTCAGGCCGAAACCCTTGACGAAACCGACGCCGACATTGTCGGTGGCGTGGTGGCGGTCGACGATGGCGACTTTCAGGACATCGCGCTCGGTGTCGCAGACCAGCCTGCCGTCGACCACGTCGAGTTCGGCGTGGAAGGCGCGCTTGAAATAGCCGTCATACATTTCCATCGCCTGCACCCAGGCTTTGGGGCCTGCAGCTTCTGTCGTGAAGAAACCGGCGTTGATATCCGGATGCAGATGGATGGTGTCGCGAGTGAAAGGGGGCACCGGATCGGTGTTCTCGAACAGCGGTTTGCCGTCCCGCGCCACCACATTGCCGTCCACCATCACCAATGTTGGCCGCGCCTCGGCGAGATCAGGCACGAGCTGCAGATCGGCGATCTTGTTGGGGGTGATGGAGCCGATGAGATGGTCGATGCGGTAATAGGAGGCGGCGTTCAGCGTCGCCATCCGCCAGGCCTTCAGCGGCTCGACGCCGCATTCGATCGCCTTGCGCACATGATGATCGATATGGCCCTGCCGATCCAGATCCTCCACCAGCTTGTCGTCGGCGCAGAAGGAAATGTGATGCAGGCCATCCTTGAGCGCGGGAATGTCGGCGAAGACCTCAGGTGTATTGTCGTTCATGCTGCCGGCCATCACGGTCAGCATCGCGCCGAGCCGCAGCCTCTCGACCACGTCCTTGGTCTTGTGGGCGTTGTGATCGTCGGAGATGCCGCCGGCGAGATAGGCCCAGAGCGGCTCGTTTTCCAGAAGCGCGGTGTGACCGGTGATGCGCTTGCCGGCAGCGATCGCCGCGACCTGCTTGCGCGCCGAGGATTCGTCGAGATTGAAGGGGTTGGATTCGCCGAGTGTGGCGGCGTCCGGCCGCTGGACGCGATAGGCGATCTGCTCGGTGGTCAGATGCGCGCCGCCGAGCTCCAGTTCCGGCGCCTGCGGCACCTTGTGCGACACCTGGCGCAGGATACGGAGCGGCGTGGTGGTCGTCCCCATGAAATCGAGCCCGTCCTCGCCCAGCACATTGGCGATGCAGTTGGCGTCGGCGAGCACCGTCGTCGTGCCGCGCGGCACCGAGAGACGGGCGAGTTCGCCAGGAACTAGCTTGGTGTATTCGATATGCAGATGCACATCGATGAAGGTCGGGGCGACGAAATAGCCGGTCGCGTCGATGATGTCATCACAATCGAAATAACCGACCGGCGTCACCGCCGCGATATGGCGCCCCGAGATCACCACGTCGCGCTCCAGGATCTCGCCGATATGCAGGGCCAGCACCTTGCCGCCGCGAATGATGCGGTCCGGCTTCTCGCGCCCGGCGGCGACGAAGCGCATGCGCATCAATTCTTCAACGCTGGGCGCCCAGGCGGCGCCGGTGGCGGGAAAGGCGATCTTGTCGGTCATGCAGGCGTCTCCTGAGCGGGCAATCCCGCCATGGCCCGGCCGATGGCGGTCATATCCACCGGGCCGGAAAGATCGAATTCAGCAACCAACCGCCCATGCGTCAAGACGACGAGGCGGTGTCCTATCTCAAGCAGTTCATCGAGATCAGCAGACAACACAACCACAGCCGCACCCTCTCCCGCAGATCTAACAAGCGCGCCGCGAATGCCCGCGCTGGCGGCGAGATCGAGCCCTTGCGTCGGTCCATGCACGACGATGACGCCGGGCTTTTCCGCCAGTTCGCGGCCGACGAGCAGCTTCTGCTGGTTGCCTCCCGACAGGCCGCCCGCCTGGGCTTCGGGATTGGGCGGACGCACGTCGAAGGCTTCGATGATTTCTAGACCCCGCGCCCGCTCAGCGGCGCGCCGCCGCGTTCCAAAGCGACGAAAGGTCTTGCCGGCCATAGCGAACAGGCTGGCGTTTTCAGCAATCGTCAGATCGGCGGCGACGCCATCGGCGCGATTTTCCGGGATGAAGGCGAGATCGGCATTTGCGGTGCGCACGGCGTCGCCGCTGACCTCGACGCCATCGACTTCGACCGAACCCCGTATAGCGCGCAGACCGGCCAGCGCCTCCGCAAGAGCCGGCTGGCTCGCTCCCGCCACGCCGGCGATGGCGAGGATCTCGCCCTGCCTGATCGAAAAGGATAACCCTTCCAACACGACCGTTTCCCCCTCCTTGACGGAGAGATCGGTCACCTTCAGCCTCGCCCATGTGCTCTGACTGGTCGTTTTTTCCTTTGCGGATCGGTCCCGGTCGCCGACCATCAGGCGAGCGATATCCTCGCCGGCGAGGCCGCCAACTTGGCCATCGAGCACCACCCTGCCCGCCCGGAGAACCGTGATCCGGTCCGCGCCGCGCATGACTTCGGTGATCCGGTGGGTGACCAGGCCGATCGAGGTTCCGGAGGCGGCAAGCTTACGAATTGCAGCGACAAGCCGATCAATCTCGATGGGGCCAAGCGCTGACGTCGGCTCATCGAGCAGCAGCACCCGCGCGCCATCGGCAAGTGCGGCGATGATCTCGCCCATTTGCCGCTCGGCGAGACTAAGGCGTCCGACCGGCGCGTCGAGATCCAGAGACATGTCCATCAGGCTGGCTGCTTCCGCCAGCTCCGCACTCGCCGCCTTGCGGTCAAGCCGCAGGCCGGTTTTCGCCAGCAGATGGTTTTCAGTGATGGACAGGCTTTTGAGAAACGACAGCGACTGCGGCACAAAGCCGATACCGGCCTCGATGGCGCGCCGGCGAGACCAGTTGGTCACGGCCCCGCCATCGAGATTGAAAGCGCCTGTATCCATCGGCAGTATCCCAGCGATGATCTTGGCGAGGGTGGATTTTCCCGCACCGTTCTCGCCGACAATGGCCGTCACTTCCCCCTGCCTGAGGGCGATCGACGCATCCTCAAGCGCCCGGAGCGATCCGAAGCTCTTATTGACGCCCGAAAGGGAAATGAGGGCCTGCGTCACGCTTGAGATACCTTTTACTCGAAGAAGTTCGGCAAGGTCTTCTTGCCGGAGGCGAGATCGGCGATCAGCGCCTCGACTTGGCTGTCGAGATCGGCGGGCAGGCTTTCGCCGAGCGCATTGACCTTGGTCATGATCAGGCCCTTGTTGCCGATGCCGGAGACGAAGAACTTCTTGCCGAAGCTGCCGGCCTTGATGTCGTCGACATAGGCCTTGTAGGTCGGATGCATATCGAGCACGACCGAGACGATATTGACCTTTGCGGCAAAGCCGCCCGCCTCGCCGGTGACGCCGATGGTGAGAGCCCCTTCCTGGGAGGCGGCTGCCGCCACGCCATTGCCGATGCCGTCGCCCGAGGTCCAGACGAGTTTTGCGCCCTGGGCGACCATGCCGCGCGTGACTTCGGCCGCCTTCTGCGCGTCGTCGAAGGAGCCAGTATAGGCTTCGATCACTTTGGCGTCGGGCTTGCCTTCCTTGAGGCCGGCCTTGAAGCCGTTGTGGGAGGCTTTCACGAAGCCGAGTTCCGGCCCGCCGACCATGCCGAAAGTGGAGACGCCGCCAAGCTTGCCGGCGATGAAGCCGCCGAGATAGCCTTGCTGACCGAAATCATAGGTCCAGCCATCGACATTGCCGAGAAGTCGCCCCGCGAGATCCGGACCGCCTGAGGCCGCAAAATGCACTTTCGGGAAATCAGGAGCGATCTTCAGGATCGGCTCCGACAATTCGATGCCATGGCCGATGATCAGGTCGTAGCCCATGGCCGCATATTGACGGATCACCGGCTCGGATTTGGAGGGATCGGCCATTTCCTCGCGCAACTCGAAGGTGATTTCGCCATCCGTGGCGAGCTTTTCCGCCGCTTCGCGGGCCACCTGGTTGAACGAACCGTCATTGGCATGGCCCGGCACAAGCAGAGCGACCTTGAGAGGAGCGGCATAGGCGCCGGTGACAGTGGAGGCGAGAAGGACGGCCGCGAGGCCGAGGCGGCGAAGCATGTTCATGGGGCGTTTTCCTTGTTGGTGTCTGGGAGGACGCGGAGTGTCACGGGATCGAGGCTCGGACCATCGAACTTGCCGCTAAAGCGGTTCTTCTGGGCGATGGCAGCGCCGCTTGCGAGATCGAAGCAGGGATCAAGAATGGGCTTGTCGACGCCGAGCGTTTCGGCAGGCAGGCAGAGAACGCGACGGGCGCCATAGGCTTCGGCGCGGGCGACGCCGGACAGCGTCCCGCGTCGCGCGGCCGACAGCAAGGCTGCGGTGGACAGAAAGCCGGCGGGCCGAGCAGCGCCGTCGCAGGACATGCCCGGCGGGCATACGAGATGCCGCATGTCGCCTTGGCTATCGACCGCGATCGTCTCCCGCGACCGCTCCATCCAAGCTGGCGCGCCGCCCAGGATCGACACGACGTCGCCATCCCGGCGGATTTCCACCGCCGCCACATAGGTCGGCTCGACTTTCGAGCCCTGAACCAGGAATTGTGTCGGCAGGTTGTTCACCCAGGCGGCGACGTCGACCTCTTCGGCATGGGCCGAAGACGCGAGCGCGATTGTCAGGGCGAACGCCAGACCGGTCACCATGCGGCGAGATCCCCCAGCAGTTTCGTCTTCAACTCTTCGGGCGCGAAGGAGGCCTTGATCGAGGTCGCGGCGACGCCTCGCACCGTTTCCCGGTCCCAGCCAAAGGGCTCTGCGGTGCGGGCATATTCGGTCGGAAGATCGAGCCGCAACAGTGCGGGATCGTCGGTGTTGATCGAGACGGGCACGCCAGCGCGCCGCAAGCGGTCGATCGGATGCTCGCCCATGTCCTTATACAGTCCGAGCGTCAGGTTCGAGGTCGGGCAGACACCGAGCGCGATCTGGCGGTCGGCGAGAATGCCGACGAGTTCGTCATCCTCGATCGCGCGAACGCCATGGTCGATGCGATCGGCGCCGAGCAGAAAAATCGCATCCCGCACGCCTTCGGCCCCGCTCGATTCCCCGGCATGGGCCGTACGCTTCAACCCGCCACGACCGGCAAGCTGGAAGGCCTCGGCGAATTTCGGTCCGGTGCGCCCCGCCGCCGCTTCATTGCCATCCACCGAGAGCGCCACGACGCGCGGATGCTTGATCCGCAGCAGCTCTTCCACGATATCGACGGCTTCAGAGGCCGTTTGCTGGCGGAGGAGGGAAATACAAAGCCCGACATTCGGCAGGCCGTCCTGTTCGGCGGCGGATAAGCCGGCGTCCAGGCCATCAATCAATCCGGCGAGATTGCCTTTCCAGCCCGACCAATGCGTGGGATTGACGATCAGATCGGCATAGCCGACGCCTGAGGCGGCCATGCGTTCGGCGAAGGCATAGGCGGATTTGGCGAGCTGGTCGCGGCTTCTAGACAAGCCGCAAATGAAATCGAGAAATTCCAGAAAATCGGCAAGGCCATTGAAATCGAGCAGGCGCTCCTCGGAGCGCGGCAGAGCCACGCCGTTCTCCCGCGCCAGTTCCACGATCGTCTCCGTCCCGAAGCAACCCTCGAGATGAATGTGGATCTCAGCCTTAGGCAGCGAGAGAAAGTCGATGGAGTTCATGCCGTTCCGCCTTATTGACAGGCGTCAGACTTCCACCCCTTTCGCAACCGCACAAGAACTGTTTTCCGCATGAAGCGTTCGAATTTTTGCAACACTAACGCGGCATCGCCAAAGGTTGACGCGCAAGCTGAATCGAATCGAGCGAGGTTCGGACGATGTCGATCATCGCCTGCGCCGCCGGCGGCGGACGTCGATTGGACGGTGTGGCGATCACCAGCGTCTCCTCCTCCAACTTCCGATCCTCGATCGGCAGGAATGCAAGTTCACCCCGCGCCACTTCCGAATGGACGTCGAAGATGGACAGGATCGCCACGCTCTGGCCGATCCGCAGCATCGACTTCATCAGCGTGATGGAATTGGTGGTCACTGCCGCGGAAAGATCGACATGCGCTTCCTGGAACGCGGCTTCGATAAATTTGCGAATACCGATGGAGCGGTCTGGCAGGATGAAGCCGTGGCGCAGGCAATCGGCCAACCGCGTCGCGCGGCTGGTGGCCAACGGATGATTGGCCGCCATAACCAGCCCCGGCCGCGCCCGCAGGCTATAGACGATATCGGCCTGAAGTCGGGTCGGCGGGTTGAAAATCAGCGCCATGTCAATCTCCTTGGCAGTGAGACGGCGCAGGAGATCGTCGCCGCCGCCGATGACCACCTCCGTCTCAACCAAGGGCATCTCCGCCTGTAGCGCCTTGATCGCATCTGGCAGGAAGGCGGCGGCGAAGCATTCCATCGCCCCGATCGAGATCGAGCCGCGACGTTGCCCCTTGAGATCGCGCAACTGGCCCGCCGCGATGTCCTGCTCCCGGCGCCAGCGCCTGATATCGGCCAGCAGCCGCTCGCCGGCGGCGGTTGGTCTTACCCCGCGCGGCAACCGTTCTAGCAAGGGCAGACCGACATCCTCCTCCAGATTGAGGATCTGCCGGTTGATGGCGGAAGCTGACATATTAAGGTTTTCGGCGGCGCGACGGAAGGAGCCGGCGCGGGCGACGGCATCGAGAAGGACGGCGGAAGACGAGATCAGTTGCATGGGAAGATCGCCAGTGTTGCGTTTTTTCGAACGATAGAATCGAAAAACGACGCTTGTCATTCGTTTTCTCATCGCGCAACCTTTCGGCGCAATCACAGGGGACAGCATCATGACGGCATTGCCGGGACTCGATCACGAGCATTTTCTCCGGCTGAGCTTTCAGGTGGCGCGGCGGGCGCAGGAATGCGGCAATCATCCGTTCGGCGCGATCCTCGTCGGGCCGGATGGCGCCGTGCTGATGGAGCAGGAGAACGCCTACCAGCCGACCCGCGACATGACGGGGCATGCCGAGCGCGTGCTGATGACGCGGGCTTCACAGACCTATCCGGTCGAATTTCTGCGCGATTGCACCATGTACACGTCAGCCGAACCCTGCGCCATGTGCGCCGGCGCTGCCTATTGGGCCGGCATCGGCCGCGTCGTCTATGGCTTGAGCGAAAACCAACTCAAGGAGATCACCGGCAATCACCCGGAAAATCCCACGCTTGATCTGCCCTGCCATGTGGTGTTTGAGGCCGGCCAACGGCGCGTCGAGGTGATTGGCCCGATGTTGATTGAAGAGGCGGCATCGTTGCATCAGGGCGTCTGGGGTTAGCGACATAGGGACGTCCGGAAAAATTCTCAATCAGGAAAAGTTGTCGTTCTTCATCGCTTGGTTGCCGAGTAGTTTGACGAGCCAGTCGACGAAGACGCGGACCTTGTTGCTCAAATGCCGGTTGGACGGATAAACGATATAGAGCGGCAGAAGCTCGCATGACCAATCCGTGAGAACAGGGATCAGCCGTCCATCGCTGAGTTCTTCCCGGATCATAAAATGCGGCAGTTGCGCCACGCCGAGACCGGCGAGCGCTGCGGCGACATAGCTGCGCGCGTCATTCAGCGAAAGAAGATACCGTCCCGTCACCTCGATCGTCTCACCATTGCGTGTAAATTCGAACGGAAGCGTACGGTTGGTCTGGGCGCGGAAATAATTGACGCAATAATGAAGCGTTTCAAGCTCGGCGGGTGACTGTGGAACACCGTACTTGTCGAGGTAAGCAGGCGCCGCGCAGGTCAAGATGGAAATCTCCGACACGCGACGGGCAATTAGCGATTGATCACTCGGGGCGCCGGCCCTGAGCGCGCAATCAACGTTTTCCGCAAGATAGTCGACAGTTCTGTCACCCACGCCAAGATCGAGGCGGATATCGGGATAGGCTTTGGCGAAGTCGCAAAGCGCCGGAATGACGATCCAGTCGGCAAAAGCGCCCGCCATCTCGACCCTCAGCCTCCCGCTCGGGCTGGTCGTGGAGTTGGAAAGGCTTCTATCCAATTCATCGACTTCCGAGATGATTCGGACGGCGCGTTCGTAATAGAGCGCTCCATCAGTGGTGACGACGACGCGCCGTGTTGTGCGATTGAGCAATTGGGTGCGCAAATGCGCTTCCAGTCCCTGGATGAGATTGGTGACGGTCGCCTTGGGCATGCGGAGCGCGTCGGAAGCGCGGGTGAAATTCCCGGTTTCCACCACACGGATGAATGCGCGCATCGCCGAGAGCTGATCCATGGCGTCTGTCTTTCCGGTCTCGGTCGTTTGTGCAACGCGATATTATTCGAATTTTCGAACAGTGATGGCAGAATTCCGGAACTTGTTCAACCATTCAAACCAATCTACATTAAAGCCACAAAAGACGAGCACATTGGGTCCGGGGCGTGATAATGCAGCAGCATGAAAGCGAAGACGATGCCAGTGGACGTGAAAGACATGGTGCTCGACAAGGTGGCCATCGGCCCCGTGTCGGCGCGGATCTATCAGGGCGCAGAGTTCAGCAAGGGGCCGCCGGTTCTTCTGTATTTCGGAGCCGGCTCCTTTCTCGGATCGCAGATCCAGAACAATGCGGCGGCGGAATGTCTGGCTAGCGTCGGCGCGATCGTTGTCGTGCCGGATTATCTCGCCCCTCTTGGCGGGGTGTTTCCCAAGCCGCTGGAGGTTGGCTTTTCGATATTTTCCTATCTCGCCAAGAAACGGGCGGGATTGGGCGACCGGAAGTCTCTGTTGCTGATCGGCGGCGAGGAGGCCGGAGGTAATATCGCCGCGGCCGTGGCGTTCAAGGCGCGGGATCATCTGGCGCGGGAACTGGATGGACAGGTTCTGCTGTCGCCCATGCTGGACCCCTTCATGGGCTCCGCATCGATGCGTGAGGCCGACTCGGTGGGTATGCGGGATCGGTGGGCGGAGGGCTGGAGCCACTATCTGAGCGCAGGAGTCTGCCATCCATACGCAGCCCCCTGTCTCTGCTCGCGCATGACCGGCGTCGCGCCGACGCTTCTGGCGACATCGGATGATGACCCGTTGCGCGAGGAGGCTATGGGTTATGCGGAGCGCCTGAAGCAAGCGGGCAATCACGTTCGCCAACATCTGCATCCCGCCGGAGCAGGTTGGCCTGAACTCTACGGCGGACTATCCGGCCACGCGCCATCGTGGGCGGAGAGCCTTCGCCAGCATTTCGCGGACTTCGTTCACGAACTTGGCGCCGGCTGATTGACGATGAAACTCTACTGAGCCCGGGGCCTCCTCCCGGGATCGCAAGGAGAAATCCATGACAACGAACAGCAAGCGCTGGGCCCTCGCGGGCGCCGGCCTGGGACTGGCTGCGTCTTTGGCGGCCGCGACATTTTTCTTCGAGCTGCCCAGCGGGACCGCCGCCGCCGCTTCCTCGACGCCTGCGGCGCCGCCGGCCGTTCCGGTGACCGTCGCGGTCGTCGAAGGCAAGAGCATCACGGCGTGGGAAGAGTTTTCCGGGCGGCTGGAAGCCGTCGAACGCGTGCAAATCCGTCCACGCGTCTCCGGGGTCATTCAGTCCGTCGCCTTCCGTGAAGGCGCGCTCGTGAAAGCCGGCGACCTGCTTTTCACCCTCGATCCGGCGCCCTATGAAGCCGCTGTCGCCCAGGCCGAGGGGCAAGTCGCCTCCGCCCAGGCGCGCGTAAGCCTCGCCCAGCTACAACTGGATCGCGGCCGCAAGCTCACCGAAAATAAGGCTATTTCGCAAAGCGATCTCGACGAGCGACAAAATGCGCTCACCGAGACCGAGGCAGGCCTCCGCACAGCCGAGGCAGCGCTACGGACAGTCTCGCTCAATCTCGGCTACACCAAAGTTCGCGCCCCCGTATCGGGCCGTGTCGGCAAGGTGGAAATCACCGTCGGCAACCTTGTGGAAGCCGGCGCCACATCTTCGGCGCTGACGACGCTGGTCTCCATCGATCCGATTTATGCGAGCTTCAATGTCAGCGAGGAAACGGTGACCCGGGCGTTGGCCGAGCTTCCCGCTCCGGCCGCAGCATCGCCAGCCCTCGACCAGATCCCGGTAGAAATTGGCACGATCGCCGACAAGGGCACCCCGATCAAGGGACGCCTGCAATTGATCGACAATCAGGTCGACAGTTCGAGCGGCACGATCGCAGTGCGCGCTGTGTTCGACAATCCGGGCGGCCGCTTGATCCCGGGCCAGTTCGTGAAAGTGCGCATGGGCCAGCCGAAGGCCGAAAAGAAGATCCTGGTCAGTGAACGCGCCATCGGCACGGATCAGGACAAAAAATTCGTCTTCGTCGTCGAAGCCGACAACACGGTGGGCTACCGCCAGGTCACGCTCGGCTCGGCGTCCGAAGGCATGCGTATCGTCGAAAATGGCTTGCGCATCGGAGACCGGATCGTCGTCAACGGTCTGCAGCGCATAAGACCTGGTGTCGTGGTCGCTCCTGAGGTCGAAAAGACCGCAGCGCTCGCGACCAATGAGACTGTCTCCACGCCGCAGCAATAGCCGCATCAGCCTCCCGCCTGACCCAGGGTCGGGAGGCGCTTCCATCGTCGTAGACTCCCTGTTCGGCGCGTCGCGCGACCGAGGCGGACTGCTGCGCCCTATATTTTCGTTGAAGAGGGTTCCTCCATGAACATCTCCCGATTTTTCGTCGACCGCCCGGTATTTGCCGGTGTGCTGTCGGTCCTGATCGTGGTCGCCGGCCTTTTGGGCATGAGGGCGCTGCCGATCTCCGAATATCCCGACGTGGTTCCGCCGTCCATCGTCGTTCGCGCCACCTATCCGGGGGCCAATCCCAAGGTCATCGCGGAAACGGTGGCGACGCCGCTGGAAGAACAGATCAACGGCGTCGACGGCATGCTGTATATGTCCAGCCAGGCGACTTCGGACGGCGTCATGACGCTGACCGTCACCTTCAAGCTCGGAACCGACCCGGACAAGGCTCAGCAACTGGTGCAGAACCGGGTGTCGCAGGCCGAGCCGCGCCTGCCGGAAGAAGTCAAGAATATTGGCGTCACGACGGCAAAGAGTTCTCCCGACCTTATGATGGTCGTCAATCTCATTTCGCCCGACAATCGCTATGACATCACCTATCTGCGCAATTATGGCGTGCTGAACATCAAGGACCGCCTCGCCCGCATCCAGGGCGTGGGCCAGGTGCAGATCTTTGGTTCGGGCGATTATTCCATGCGCGTCTGGATCGACCCGCAGAAAGCCGCCGAGCACGGTCTCGCGGCCAGCGACATTACCAGCGCCATCCGTCAACAGAATGTGCAGGCCGCCGCAGGCGTCATCGGCGCTTCACCCAATCTTCCGGGCATTGACGTGCAGCTGAACGTCAATGCGCAGGGCCGCCTGCAGACGCCGGAGGAATTCGGCGACATCATCGTCAAGAGCGGCGAAGCAGGTCAGATCACCCGCCTGCGCGATGTCGCAAGAGTAGAGCTGGGCGCAGCCGACTATTCCCTGCGTTCTCTGCTGGACGGCAAGGCCGCCGTCGCTATTCCCGTCTTCCAGGCTCCCGGCTCCAACGCCATCACCATCTCCGACGAGGTCGTCAAGACCATGAACGAGTTGCAGGTGGCGATGCCGGAAGGCGTGAAATACGAAATCGTCTATGACACGACCAAATTCGTGCGCAGTTCGATCGAGAAAGTCGTCGATACGCTTCTCGAAGCCATTGCGCTTGTGGTGCTCGTCGTCATCCTGTTCCTGCAGACTTGGCGCGCCTCGATCATTCCGCTGATCGCGGTGCCGGTGTCGATCATCGGCACATTCGGGGTCATGTACGCCTTCGGCTTCTCCATCAATGCGCTCAGCCTGTTCGGCCTGGTGCTTGCCATCGGCATCGTTGTCGATGACGCGATCGTCGTGGTTGAAAATGTCGAACGCAACATTGAGAATGGTCTGTCCCCGCGCCAGGCGACCTATCGCGCCATGAAGGAAGTGTCGGGCCCGATCATCGCCATTGCCCTGGTTCTGGTCGCGGTGTTTGTGCCGCTCGCCTTCATCACCGGCCTGTCGGGCCAGTTCTACCGCCAGTTCGCGCTCACCATCGCCATCTCGACGGTGATATCGGCCATTAATTCGCTGACCTTGTCGCCCGCGCTCGCAGCGCTCTTGCTGAAGGGTCACGATGCGCCGAAGGACTGGCTGACGCGCGGCATGGACTTTCTATTCGGCTGGTTCTTCCGGGGCTTCAACCGCGCCTTCGGCGCAAGTTCCAGCGGCTATGGGCGAAGCGTGGGCGGCCTTCTTTCCCGCAAGAGCCTGGTCATGCTCGTCTATCTGGCGTTGGTCGGCGCGACTTACGGTCTGTTCAATTCCGTACCGGGCGGCTTCGTGCCGGCGCAGGACAAGCAGTATCTGATCGGCTTTGCGCAATTGCCCGACGCCGCAACGCTCAACCGCACTGAAGACGTGATCAAGCGCATGAGCGACATCGCGCTGGCCGAGCCGGGCGTCGAACACGCCATCGCCTTTCCCGGTCTGTCGATCAACGGCTTCACCAATTCCTCCAATGCCGGCATTGTCTTCGTGACGCTCAAGGATTTCGACGAACGCCGGACGCCGGATCTTTCGGGCGGCGCGATCGCCATGAAACTGAACCAAAAGTTCG
The DNA here is from genome assembly GCF_029892285.1 of Rhizobium sp. SG_E_25_P2. GTDB lineage: Bacteria > Pseudomonadota > Alphaproteobacteria > Rhizobiales > Rhizobiaceae > Rhizobium_E. The sequence continues at coordinate 7,700 of NZ_JARXVM010000009.1, read as the reverse complement.
GCGCGATCCAGGACGCCTTCATCGCCATGTTCCCGCCGCCGCCGGTGCAGGGGCTTGGCACGACGGGCGGCTTCAAGCTGCAGCTCGAAGATCGCGCCGGTCTCGGCTATCAGGCGCTCGACGAGGCCACCAAGGCCTTCCTCGGCAAGGCCTATCAGACGCCTGAGCTGGCTGGCCTGTTCTCAAGCTATCAGATCAATGTGCCGCAGTTGTTTGCCGATATCGACCGCACCAAGGCCCAGCAATTGGGCGTGTCGGTGACGGATGTGTTTGAGACGCTGCAGATTTATCTCGGCTCGCTCTATGTCAACGACTTCAACGCATTCGGTCGCACCTACAGCGTCCGCGCCCAGGCGGACGCCAAATTCCGCGCCACGGCTGAGGATATCGGCCAGCTCAAGGTGCGCTCGGCGTCGGGCGAAATGATCCCGCTCTCGGCGCTGCTCAGGGTCGACGCCACCACCGGCCCGGAGCGGACCAACCGCTATAACGGCTTTCTCGCCGCAGACATCAATGGCGGCGCGGCGCCCGGCTATTCCTCCGGGCAGGCCCAAGCGGCCGTCGAAAAAATCGCCGCCGAGGTCCTGCCCAAGGGCGTCAGCTTCGAATGGACGGATCTGACCTATCAGCAGATCCTCGCCGGAAGTTCTGGGGTGCTAGTGTTTCCGCTCGCGCTGCTTCTGGTCTATCTCGTTCTGGCGGCGCAATATGAAAGCCTGACGCTGCCGCTGGCGATCATTATGATCGTACCGATGGGCGTGTTGGCCGCCTTGGCAGGCGTTTGGCTCACGGGCGGAGACAACAATATCTTCACCCAGATCGGTCTGATCGTGCTGGTGGGGCTATCGGCAAAGAACGCCATCCTGATCGTCGAATTCGCCCGCGAACTGGAATTCGAAGGCCGCACCCCTGTGCAAGCGGCCATTGAATCCAGCCGTCTTCGCCTGCGCCCGATCCTGATGACGTCGATGGCCTTCATCATGGGAGTGGTCCCGCTGGTGATCTCCACCGGCGCCGGCGCCGAGATGCGCGCCGCCATGGGCGTTGCGGTGTTTTCGGGCATGATCGGCGTCACCTTCTTCGGCATCTTCATGACGCCGGTATTCTACGTGCTGGCGCGTCGCATCACAGGCAACAAGGCGCTGACACAGCACACGGACCAGAAGCTGGCGCAGAATGTCGAGGCGGTCGACGCGGAGATGTCTGGATCGGCGCATTCCTCGCATGGCAAGCCCCAGTCGCTCTTGCCCGCTGCGTGAGGCGGCCTACGTTTCAAGCGCCTCAAACTGAGTAGAAAAACAGGAGCCGGACGCCTCGACGCCCGGCTCCTTTGCAATTTTGAGCTGAAGCCCTCGGGCCAGTGAACGCGATCTCAGCGCCAAGTGATTATGCCGGATGGTGCAGGATGCTCAGTCCGCCATCAACGGTCAGGCAGGCGCCGGTCATGAAACGGCATTCGTCCGATATCATGAACACCGCGGCCATGGCGATTTCCTCGGTCTCCGCGATGCGTCCGCCGGGATGCAGTTTCATCGTCTCGGCCTTGGCGGCTTCGGGATCCGGAAAACTGTTCCAGTAATCGATCACCTTCTGGGTCGCCACATAGCCCGGCGCCAGCGCATTCACCCGCACCTGGCGTGGCGCATATTCGATGGCGAGCGACTTGGTGAGCCCTATCAGCGCATGCTTTGCGAGCGGATAGGGAAATGTGTGCGGGATGATGGTGAAGGCGTGCGTGGAGGCGATGTTGAGGATAGCGCCCCCTCCTGCCACAAGCATATCCGGCAGCACCGCCCGGCAACAGTTCCAGGCGCCCTTGAGATTGACGTCGAAGCAGCGCGACCAGTCTTCGTCTGTGGAGGCCAGCGGCTCAGAAAAGACATTGACCCCGGCATTGTTGACCAGCGCGTTGATCGGCCCGATCTCCTCTTTCGCCTGCTCCACGGCATGGGCGATCGCAGCCGTGTCGGTAATGTCGGCGACATCGCTCGTCACCCGCGCGCCTCGCGCCCGCAGCGTCTCCACCGAAGCAGCCAGCAGATCGCCGTCACGGTCGATCAGCAGCAGCGCCGCGCCTTCCCGCATAGCCGCCTCGGCGATGGCGAGGCCAATACCCTGGGCGGCGCCGGTGATCATGATCCGCTTGCCGGTCAACCTGTCAGCCAAGATCGTCTCTCCTGAAATCTATCGTCACGTTCGATTGCATCGCCTCTCCCGGCTCCAACAGCCGCAGGCCGCCGAATTCAGGCTGATGATGCCCGTTCGGCAAATGCGTCATCGTCTCCCAACAGAAGAAGCCCGCCTCCGGGCTGGGAGCATAGAGCATGGCGACGCTATGATCTCTAGCCGTCATCATGGCGGAGACGCCACGCTCAGGCCAGTGGATCCGGGCCACGCCATCCCAGCCATCGAAGGCGTTGTTGAGGAAGCGGTCGGGAAGATATGCGCCCACTCGGGGATCGAGATCGGCAGGCGGCGCGGTTCGCGCATCCGGCAAATGTCCCGCCCGCTCCGTCCAATAGCCCGAAACCTGCGCCTTGATGCGCAGGTCCGGCGTGCGGAGAAAAAACGGATGTTGTCCGAGACCGAACGGCAAAGCCTCCTCGCCTTGGTTTCGCACGGACAGGGACAGCGACAGGCGGGCGCCGGTGACAGATAGGGTCTGTTCGGCGGAATAGACGTAGGGCGTCCCATCGCTGGGAAGTTGCCGCAGTGACAGCGTGATCCGGTCGCCTTCCATCTCTCGAACAGCCCAGGTCCCCATCCAGCCATCACCGTGAAGATAAAGCGGATCGCTGCTGTTCGGGGTGAAACGGTAGGTCTTGCCAAGGCGCTCGAACTGGTTGAATTCGACGCGATTGCCGAAGGGAACAAGCGGAAAGCAGCTCAGATCCGCCTTCACCCCGCCGACCGGCGGCATGATCTCCAAACCGTCAAACCGCACTGCGCCTAGCCCGCCTCCCTGCAACGAGACCGAGGTCTCGATCCTGTCGGAAGCGAGCCTGAGCAGCGCCGTCGTCACTTCTGCCGGCCTGCCGCCGACATGCGAAGATTGTCGAGCAGCACCGCGATGAGCAGGATCAGGCCACGTACGAGATACTGGTAGAAGGCCTGGATATTCAGCAGGTTCATGACGTTTTCGGCAATGCCCATAATCATCACGCCGATGAAGACGCCCGTCATCGTCGCCCGTCCGCCGGCCAGCGAGACGCCGCCGAGCACGCAGGCGGAGATGACCGACAGCTCCAACCCGGTCGCAGCATTCGGCTGGCCCGAGGTGATGCGCGAGGCGAGCAGCACGCCCGCCACGCTGCAAACCAGGCCCTGCAGCGCAAAGATCCAGATGCGCATGCGCACGACATTGACGCCCGCCAGTCGCGACGCCTCGGGATTGCCGCCGATCGCCAGCGTGTTCTTGCCGAAGACGGTGCGGTTGAGCAGGAAGCCGAAGACGATGAAGAACAGCGCCATGACCCAGATCGGCGTGGGGATAGTGAGGAAGCGCGACAGCGCCAGCTGGTAGAAGGCGGGGTCATTGATGCCGACGGCGCGGCCATCCGAGGCGATCAGAGCGAGACCGCGCACGATCTGCATGGTGGCGAGCGTGGTGATCAGCGCATTGATACGGAAGCGGGCGATGACCACGCCATTGACCGCTCCCACGGCGAAACCGCAGAGGATGGCGGCGGCGACGCCGATCAGGATCGAGCCGGAGGCGTTCGAGGCCATGACCGCCACCATGCCCGAAAAGGCCACGATCGAGCCAACCGACAGGTCGAAATCACGCGACGCCAGGCAGAACATCATGGTGCAGGCGACGATGCCGATGGTGACGACGGATTGCAGCAGGCCCAGCACATTGCGCTCGGTCAGGAAGTTCGGCACCGTGAGCGAGACGATGACGAAGGCGAGCGCGAAGATCACGAGCAGGCCCTGTTCGCCGAGCAGGATTTTCTTCAAAGCGGACATTGGTCTTTCCATCAAGAATGAGCGGCCTTTACGACTGCCTCATCGGGCAGCGCAGCGGCGAGAATGGTTTTTTCGTCGAACTGGTCGCGGGTGAATTCAGCGGACTTTTCGCCGCCGCACATCACGATGATGCGATCGGCAATGCCCATGATCTCCGGCAATTCGCTGGAAATGGCGATGATCGCCATGCCGTCCGACGCGAGGCCATAGAGGATGTCGTAGATCTCCGCCTTGGCGCCGACATCGATGCCGCGCGTCGGCTCGTCGATGATCAGCGCCTTGACGCCCTGTTCGGACAGCCAGCGGCCGAGAATGACCTTCTGCTGGTTGCCGCCCGAGAGATTGACGATGTCCTGTCGGCGCGAGGGCGTGCGGATGCGCAGCGTCTGGATGAAGCGGTCGGCGAGGTCCGCCTCCTGCTTCGGCTTGATGACTCCGAGCGGCGAGAAATGCCGGCGGGACGAGATGGAAATATTCTCCTCCACCGACCGCCCGTGAATGATGCCGTCATGTTTGCGGTCTTCCGGGCAGAACACCATACCCGCCCGGATGGAGGCGCCGGGACTGTCGGGCGTGATCGTCACGCCGTCAAGACTGACGCGGCCGGACGAGCGTTGATCCGCGCCATAGACCAGACGCGCCATTTCAGACCGACCAGCCCCGATAAGGCCGAAAAAGCCGAGAATCTCACCTCGCCGCACCGAAAAACTGATGGGATGGCGCAGGCGCGCGCCCGAGAGGGCCTCGACCTTCAGCCTGTCATTACCAAGCGGACGGCCTCGCCAGCCCCAGATATTGCTGATCTCGCGGCCGACCATCTCGCTGATGATCTGGTCGCGGCTCACGCCGTCGAGGGTGGGATGATGGGCGGCGAGCTTGCCGTCGCGCAGCACGGTCATGCCGTCGCAGAGCCGGAAGATCTCGTCGAGCCGGTGGGAGACATAGAGAATGACCGCGCCAGCCGCCCGGAGGCGGTCGATCAGCGCAAACAGGATTTCGCTTTCACGCGAGGAGAGCGACGAGGTCGGCTCATCCAACGCGATTACGCGCGCTTTCACCATGACGGCCTTGGCGATTTCCACCATCTGGCGTTCGCCGATCGACAGCGAACCCACCTTGCGGTCGGGATCGATGTCGACGCCCATCTCGCCGAGCCGCGCCTTCACCGTCTCGCGCATCGTCTTGCGGTCGATGACGCCGAAGCGGCCGGGAAAGCGGCCGAGCCAGAGATTTTCCGCCACCGTCATGTCAGGCGCGAGCTGGAGCTCCTGATGGATGACCACCACGCCGGCCGCAAAGGCGTCGCTGACAGAGCGGTAGACCTGCTCGCGGCCGTCAATGTTGATCACGCCCGCGTCAGCGGACTGATCACCCGAGAGAAGGCGGATCAGCGTCGATTTACCGGCGCCGTTCTCACCCATAAGCCCATGCACCACGCCCCGGCGAACGCCGAACGATACGTCCGACAGGGCCCGCACGCCCGGATAGGTTTTAGTCAGTCCGGAAAATTCCAGATAATCGGCCATGCGCCTCGTCCCCCAGAAAACCCCGGCGAAGGTCGCCGGGGCCGTAAGATCGCGTTTCGGGTTTGACCCGAGGCTGATTACTCGATGCCGAGGTCCTTGCGGACGACCTGGTAATTGTCGCGCAGCGCGAGCTGGCCGGCGGTCAGCGTCAGCTTTTCCGGCTCTTTGCCATTGGCGATCCACTCATACATGTTCATCGCCGTCTCGTAACCATGGCGCTTCGGCGAGATGATCACGGTGCCAAAGAAGCCGGTGGCCTCAGGCTTCTTGAACTCGTTGATGGCGGAATCCGCGCCGCCAATGCCGATGCCGATGAAGTTGTCGGCGGTCACGCCGACCGATTCCGCAGCGCGCACCGCGCCCAGCACCGCCTCGTCATTGAGGCCGACCGCGATCCACTTCTTGATATTGGCGTTCTTGTTGAGCACCACGGTTGCGGCGTTCAGCGCGGCTTCGGTGTCAGTCTTGGCCTGCGGCGCGTTGAAGATATTGGCTTCCGGGAAACCATTGGCCTTCAGCACCGAAAGCGCGCCCTCGACGCGATCCACCGCAGTCGGCAGTTGGTCGTAGGACACGCGGATTGCGCCGACATCCTTCAGGTCCCAGCCACGCTTCTTCATTTCGTCGACGATCGCCTGACCGACGGCTTCGCCGATCTTGGTGGCGGAAATGCCCATATGCGGCACGTCTTCGAGCGGCGCGCCGGAGGCGTCGACCAGACGGTCGTCAACCGTCATGACCTTGAGATTGTTGGCAGCAGCCTTGGCGACGATGCCCGGGCCAAGCTTGACGTCAGGCGTGCAGATGATGAAGCCCTGAGCGCCCTGGGCGCCGAGATTGTCGATCGCCGACTGGACCTTTTCGCCGTCTTCAGCGCCGATCTTGACGACGGTGAAGCCTTTTTCCTTGCCGGCCTGGTCAGCGAATTTCCATTCGTCCTGGAACCAGGGCTCTTCCGGCTGCTTGACGATGAAGCCGATCTTCACGTCCTCGGCAAATGCCGAGACGGCGCCGGTTACGGCCATGGCGCCGGCGAGCAGTATCGTGGTCAGAATACGCATGAAGTCCTCCCTTGTGATGTCACTGCCTCTCCCGCAGTCATCCTTTTGTAGAATGAATCATCATATCCGTCAATTCATGTTGTATGATGAATGCAGACGTTTATAATGCGACCCTGATGGAGACGGGTTGACGAGATGGCGCACGCCGCGCATTTCTCGTGATCTGGGGGAGACGAATGTGGAAATGATCGAGGAAATGCCGCCAGTGTCAGAGGCTGGCCCGCGCCGACCCAGGGTGAGAGAAAGCGTCGTCGGGGCGATTGCGCGGGACATTTGTTCCGAAATTTACCCCGAGGGAACATTCCTGCCGCGCGAAAACGATCTCTGCGAGCGTTACGGCGTCAGCCGCACTGTGATCCGCGAGGCGATCAAAGCGCTCGAATCGCTCAGGCTGGTGCGCAGCCGCTCGAAGGTCGGCACCGTCGTCTGCCCCAAGACCGAGTGGAACATCCTTGATCCGCGCGTGCTCGACTGGATCGGGCCGGAAATCTTCGAATCGGACCTGCTCTCCTGCATTCTCGAGGCGCGCCGCGCCATTGAGCCGGCCGCCGCCGACATGGCCGCCGCCCGCGCCAGCATGCAGGACATTGCCGAACTCGAACGCGCCTGGCGCGACATGCGCGACAGCGAAGGCGATCTCGAAGCCTTCACCGAAGCCGACGCCCGCTTCCATGTCTGCCTGCTCAAGGCCAGCGGCAACCGCGTCTTCCTGCAGATGGCCGGGATCATCGAAGCCGCGCTCCGCTTTTCGCTGCATGCCTCCAACGAAGCGGTCGAGCGGCATGACGAGGCGATCGACATCCATTTCGAACTCGTGGAGGCGTTGAGGCTGAGGGATCGCGCCGCCGCCGCCGACTGTTCCAGGCGGATGCTGGACATCGCGGAGCGCGACCTAACTGCCGCCGTCAAGCGCCGCAAGAGCTGATCCCAAACAAATGAAAATCGTGGCCGGGCCACATCAACAGAGACTGCAACGATGAAAATCACCAAGCTGACCACCTATATCGTGCCGCCGCGCTGGTGCTTCCTGAAGATCGAGACCGATGAGTGCGTCACCGGCTGGGGCGAACCCGTGGTCGAGGGCCGCGCGCTGACGGTGGAGGCCGCCGTGCATGAGCTGGCCGACTACCTGATCGGCAAGGAC
>NZ_JARXVM010000008.1 GCF_029892285.1 Rhizobium sp. SG_E_25_P2 | reverse complement strand
CCTCTTTAACCGTAGCTACTAAGACATAGCAAAACCGCTTCTAGCGGTTCAAGCGCAGCGTTTCAAACCTCCACCTTTGGTGGAGGTCATGACTTATGAGTTTGATGGAGTTTTCTGCTATTTTTGGTTGCTGAGTTGTAGCAACAAATTACATTTGGCGGAATGTATCTCATGCTCGCCAAGCGCCTGGCGCATGAATCGAAGGACTGGCCCGATGACCTCCATTAAAGATCTTCCCCGTTTCGACGCCGCCGATTATCTCGGCAGCGCCGAGGCGCGCGCCGACTATCTGGCCTTGGCGCTGGAAGAAGGCGATGCCGCCGAAATCCGCCGGGCGCTCAACACGGTCGCTCGATCGCTCGGCATGGCGGCGGTGGCCGAGGAGGCCGGTCTCGGTCGCGAAAGCCTCACCAAGGCGCTGGGCGACAATGGCAATTCGGAATTTTCGACCATTCTCAAGCTGATGAAGGCGATGGGGTTGAAGCTCTCGGCGCTGCCGATCAAGGGGGCTGACGGGGAAGAGGGGTAGGCGTCGCGCGCCGGCTATTATATCTCGCTACTCTACATAAGCTTGCGCCCCGCTTTTGCCGCTCTCCCTCCGGCGATAACCCGCCAGTAACGTTAAATCCACGACAACCATCCCTATGCGCCAAATCGAGCTCCCGCGCGCCGTGCATCAGCCGTTGCTTAACCGAATGTCAAAAGCTTGCTGTTAGACAGTTTTAGAGGGGCGCTATCCAAACAAGGGGCTTTTATGGATTTCCTGGGTGTTTCCGGAATGCACTATTCCGGCGTGTCGTTGAAGGGCAGCCGCGTGATCGTTGCCGAGGACTCGGCGGTGTTTACGTCGATGATCAAGCAGCGGATGAAGGAGTTGCTCGAGATCGACGTCGAAATCTGCCGCGATTTCGAGGAGATGCAGAAGGCCAACGAGACGTCGGATGAGGAAATCCTGCTGGCGATCTCCAACATGAACCTGCCTGGGGCGGAAAAGGGCGAGGCGCTGAACTATCTCGTCGATGTCGGCATTCCCACCATTGTCTTCACCGGCACATTGCAGGACGCCACGCGCGACAAGCTGCTCGCCAACCAGATCGTCGACTATATCCTCAAAGACAGCGTCTTCGCCGTTGACATGCTGGTCGAGGCCGCCTGCCGGTTTCTGACCAATCACCATCATCATGTGCTGATCGTCGACGACAGCCAGACGGCGCGCGCGCTTCTCACAACCCGTCTCAAGCGCTACAATTTCAAGGTCAGCGTCGCCGACTGCGGCCAGAAGGCGCTGGAAATCCTCAAAGCCAATCGCGACATCAATCTCGTCATCACCGACTACAACATGCCCGATATCGACGGTTTCGAACTGACGCGGCGGATTCGCTCACATATCGGTTCCAACGAGATCCGCATCATCGGCGTGTCCTCGTCCACCGACCGGCTGCTGTCCGCCCGCTTCCTGAAGGCCGGCGGCAACGACTTCATGCTGCGCCCCTTCATTGACGAAGAGTTCTACTGCCGCGTCAACCAGAACCTCGATACGCTCGCACAGATGCGCTTCATGCTGGAGCGCAAGAAGCGCGCCTGATCCACGATATCGGCATCGAGGACCGGAACGGAGACCCGATCCGGTCGTTGATCGCCTGTATTATTGATGATTAAATAAACTCGCGGCGGCCCCGGTGTTGCGCCTCCCCTATAAATTGTGTTTTCTCTGATCATTTTTGGTGGCATTCGCGGAAAAGCTCGTATTTCCAGCGGGTCGCCCGAGGCGCTTAACGTAGCGTTAAGAGATGACCGCTCATATTTCAACCATATGATGAAGTGATCGGCGCAATTTGTGGATGCAGATCCGCAAGCAGCCCGGCATTTGCAATTGCGGCTGATATTGGTCGTTTTTTAGGGGATGGGCCCAGTCATTGTTGTGGGATCCGGCACGAAGCGCAGGAAGCGCGGCAACAAAGCGGTCCGGCCGTATTTTGTTGGTGGAGGACACCCGTTTTTATTCCATCGCGATCCGCGAGCGCCTTGAGCGTCGTCTCAACAGCGATGTTTATCACAGCCAGACCTTTGCCGGCGTCATGCGATTGGTCGAAGAAGAAGGCGACGGGTTCGACCTCGCCATTCTCGATCTTTGCCAGGCCGACGCCGCCAATGGCGAGGCGCTGGATTTCGTCATGAGCCGCGGCATTCCCTCGATCGTGTTCAGCGGGATTTCCAGTGATCGCAAACGCGAGGAACTGTTGTCCAGGGACGTGGTGGATTATGTCGCCAAATGCTCGGCGGGGTCGATCGATCTCCTGATGCGCGCCGTCGAGCGTTTTTTGTCCTACGCGTCCGCATCCATTCTGGTCTATGACGCGCGCGGCGCGCGCTCGCCGCTGCTGGAAAGTTTGAGTGGGGGCGCGCATCCCTTCATCGTCGCGGCGCGCGAAAGCGAAGCCATGCGCATTCTCGATCATTCAGAGGGCGTGCAACTTGCGCTGATCGATGCGGATGCCGGCATGGCCGACTGCGCGGTTTTCATCGATCGCGTGCAACAGCGCTATCACCAGGATCGACTTCGGATCATCGGCTATTCGACCCAACCGCGCGATGGCGACGTGGCGGAGTTTTTCCGCTCCGGCGGCGATGATTTCGTCCATCTGCCCGTCACTGCTTCGGAACTGCTCGGCCGCATCGATCACATGCTGGCGCTGCAGGCGCATATTCATTCGCTGCGGCGAATGGCGTCGCGCGACTATCTGACCGACCTCTACAACCGGCGCTATTTTTACGATCGCGGTCCAAAACTTGTCGAGACGGGGCTGCGCCAGGGCCAGGCGCTGGCCATGGGACTGATGGACATCGACCATTTCAAGCGCCTGAACGACACCTATGGCCATGAGGTGGGCGATGTGGTGCTGAAGGCCGTGGCGAAGCGTCTTTTGCACCATGTGTCCAACACGCCGCATATGGCGGCGCGGCTCGGCGGCGAGGAATTCGGCGTGCTGCTGGTCGGGGTGGAAATGCAGCAGGCGCTCGACTGCTGCGAAAAGCTGAGGCAGGATATCGGCGACATCCGCATCGTCGTCGGCGACGAGGAAATCTCCGTCACTGTGTCGATAGGCCTTGCGGCGATCACCGACGAGGAAAGCTTCGACAACTATCTCAACGCCGCCGACCAATATCTCTATCTGGCCAAGAATTCCGGCCGCGACCGGGTGTTTTCCGACTGTCAGGTCGCGCGCATGGCGGTGGCCTGAGCCGGGCGGCCGATTGCCATCGACCGCCGCCAGACGTCACATGACAGCGCCGTTGACGCTGGGCATGGTCGCGAGTTGCTTGCGGTCGGCGCGTTCCTGCTGCGGCGAGCGGCCATAGAGTTCGCGATAGCATTTCGAAAAATGCGACGCCGAGACGAAGCCGCAGGCGACGGCGACTTCGACGACCGGCATCGACGACTGCACCAGCAGGTGCCGAGCGCGATCAAGCCGGATTTCCAGATAATAGCGCGCCGGCGAACGGCCCATTTCCTGGCGGAACAAACGCTCGATCTGACGGCGCGACAGGCCGGCTTTGTCGGCGATGTCGACCAGCGACAGCGGTTCGGCGAGATTGTTTTCCATGATCTCGATGATTGAAAGCACCTTGGAATTCTGCACGCCGAGGCGGGCGCGCAAGGGTAGGCGCTGGCGGTCGGTGGCCGAGCGGACGCGATCGGTCAGATGCTGTTCGCAGACACGGTTGACGAGATTGTCGCCGAAATCCTCACGGATGAAATAGAGCATCATGTCCAGCGAGGCGGTGCCGCCCGCGCAGGTATAGACATTGCCGTCGATTTCGAACAGGTCGGCATGAACGTCCGCCTGCGGGAAGGCCTCTGCGAAGCCCGGCAGGTTTTCCCAGTGAATGGCGCAGCGCTTGTTGTTGAGCAGACCCGCCTGGGCCAGCACATGCGCGCCGGTGCACAGGCTGCCGACCGCGATGCCGCGATTGAACACTTCGCGCAGATAGGCGTTGACCGACTTGTTGCGGAAATCCTCGACATAGATGCCCGAACAGATCAGCACCATATTGGGCCGGGCCTCGCCGGTCAGGTTCTTGCGCTCGTCCATCAGCGACGTCTTGGCTTCCAGCCCGATGCCGGAGGAGGAGTAAACCTTCTGTCCATCCACCGAACAGAGCCGCCACTGATAGGCCTCATAGCCCAGCATGCGGTTGGCGATGCGCAGCGTCTCCACGGCGGCGGAGAAGGGCAGCATGGTGAAATTGGGCACGAGGAAGAAGACGATCGTCCGCTTCACCTGCTGGGTCTTCTTGGTAACGGAGTAGCTTTCGGGCCGCATGGCAGGGTCAATCCTCGTCTGTCGCTGAGAAACAAAGTGGTCTGAATGCGTCACTTTGCAATAGCCTTTGGGCGACAGTTTTTATCTTTTTTGCGGCAGGGATCTTTTGTTCCATGTTTCGACGCAAATATTCGCGCCGACGGTCAGAAAATTCACGACAGGAAAATTGGTTTCTCCAAAAGAAAAAGGGATCCGGTTTTGCTTCCGGATCCCCAATATCGATGCTGGCATGCGGCGTCACTTTTCATTCATTCGCTCCGCGCCCGGAAAACCCACATCCTTCATGACGTCGAAGGGAACATGGTCGAGCGCCTGCAAATCGCGATAAGCGCGCCAACGGCTCGCAAGGCCGCCGAGAAGAGTGGTGACGGGGCTGAGATAAGACCCCAATAGGCTGCGAGAGCCGGTGTGACCGGCGTCGAGACTGAACAATGCCATGATAAAGCTCCTTTCCGCTTTGCTGACGGTTGGAGTATCGCGCCGGCTCACCCATAAGACAAACGAATATGTGTGAACCTTGGCATCAGGATTATTGAAGCGTCGCGCTGGAGTTCGGGTGGCGCTTACGAAAATCGTTTGAGAATTTCGAGCATTCGCCGGGCCAGGGCGCCATAGGGCGGATAAAGCAGCCCGCCCGCCGAAAAGCGCGACTGGATGAACACCGGCTTTTCCTTGCTGAGCGCCCGGAAGCCGTGTTCGCCATGATAATGGCCGTAACCCGACGCGCCGACGCCGCCGAAGGGCAGGCCGTCCTGGGCGAGATGCAGGATCACGTCATTGATGGTGACGCCGCCGGAGATGGTGTTTTCCAGGATCTTTTCGCGGGCGCCGGCGTCTGCGCCGAACCAGTAGAGGGCCAGCGGGCGGTCGCCGTCATTGACCCGCGCGATTGCCTCGTCGACGCCATCATAGGGCAGTACGGGAAGAAGCGGGCCAAAGATTTCTTCCCGCATGACCGCCATGTCGGGCGTCGCGCCCAAAATCAGGGCGGGGGGCAGAACGCGGTTGGCGTCGTCGGGTTCGCCCAACCAGATCACCTCGGCGCCGGCTTGCCCGGCTTCTGCCGCAAGGCGCTTCAGACGTTCGTAATGGCGCGGCGCGATGATGCTGGTGTAATCGGGATTGCCGGCAAAGCTTGGATATTGGGTCAGCATCGCCGCCTTCAGCGCCTCGACCGTTTCCGAAAGGCGGTTGCGCGGGGTCAGCACATAATCAGGGGCGACACAGGTCTGGCCGGAATTCAGCAGTTTGCCCCAGGCCAGCCGGCTTGCCGTCAGTTTCATGTCGGCCGAATTGTCGATGATGGCGGGAGACTTGCCGCCGAGTTCGAGCGTGACCGGCGTCAGGTTGCGGCCAGCGGCTTCGGCGACTTTACGGCCGACGCTGGTCGAGCCTGTGAAGATCAGGTGATCGAAGGGCAGGGCGGTGAAGGCTGTGGCCACCTCCGCTCCGCCGGTGACGACGGCGACCTCGTCCTCCCGGAAAACGCCTGCGACCGCCCGGCGGAGCGCCTCGCCGAAGACGGGCGTGTATTCAGACGGTTTCAGCATGGCGCGGTTGCCGGCCGCCAGCGCGCCGACCAGCGGGTTCAACAGGAGTTGGAGCGGATAGTTCCACGGGGCGATGATGCCGACGACGCCGAGCGGCTGTGGCTGGATCCTGGCCTGGCCAGGCTGGAACGCCCAGGAGACGCCGACCCGTTTCGGCTTCATCCAGGATTTCAGGTGACGCCGGGCATGGCGGATGGCGGCGCGCACGGTCATGGTTTCGGTAAGGCCGGTGACGACGGCGTCGCGGCGGCCGAAATCGGCGTCGATGGCGCGGGCAAATTCGTCCTGATGGGCAATGAGCATGGCTTCGAGCCGGTCGAGCCGATCGCGGCGTGCGCCGAGCGACGGCGTCATCTCCGCCCGATAAGCCGCCTGCTGCCGGGCCAGCAGGGTGGTGAGGGCAAGCACCTGCGTGGCGTCGTCGGCCTGCGGCCTATCTTGCTGGATCGTCATGTCGTCTCCTCCCGGTTCTCAATTGCGTCGATCCTCTGCGGCGCATGGTTCAAAATCTGATCATGTGTCAGTATTTGCGCGGCAAAGGCGGGTTTCGTCAATGCCGGCGGGCGCCGTCGCGGAAAAATCGCCGCTATGGGGAATTGCTCAGCCAATTTCGCCGCCGTCAAGATGGGGGATCCAACAAGGGATTGACGAAAACCCGGATTTCAGGTTCAATGAAACGCGATGAAGCGACTTCATTTGTCAGGTTTTCTGAAGGATTAAACCGATGGTCTCGCCGATCGCCTCCAGCCTTCCCACGCTCGAACTCGATATTCTCAAGACCTTCGTGGCGATCGCCGACACCGGCAATTTCACCACCGCCGCCGAACGGGTGTTTCGGACGCCATCGGCCGTGTCCATGCAAATCAAGAAGCTGGAAGAACAACTCGCCGTCAGCCTGTTTCGTCGTGACGCGCGTTCGGTGTCGCTCACCCATAACGGCGAGATCCTGCTCGGCTACGCCAGGCGGATGCTGGCGATGAACAACGAAGTCGTGTCGCGTTTTGTCACGCCTGATATGGCGGGCGTGGTTCGGCTTGGTTCGCCGGACGACATCGGCACATTGATGCTGCCGGCGGTCCTGCGTCATTTCGCGGAAATGTTTCCGTCGCTCGCCGTCGACGTCATGATCGACAATTCTGTACCGCTGAAACGGGCGGTGGCGGAAGGCAAGCTGGATCTGACGCTGTTCAATTTTCTCGACCCGAGCATTTCGCCCAATCCCGCCGAGCGGGTGATGACCGAGCAACTGGTCTGGGTTGGCAAGAAGAACGGCCAGGCGCATCTGCGCGAGCCGCTGCCTTTGTCGGTGTGGGATGAGGGCTGCATCTGGCGCAAGCGCGCCATCGAGGAATTGACCCGTTCCGGTCGGCACTTCCGCGTCGCCTATTTCTGCGGCCATCACATGGGGCAACTCGCCGCCATTCAGGCCGATCTCGCCATCGCGCCGCTTGCGCGCTTCATGGTGCAGAGCGACATGACCGTGCTCGGCGAGGCGGAGGGGCTTCCGAATATGGGCCATTACGATATCGGGCTGGCGGTGGGCGAGGAGCCATCGGCGCCGGTCAAGGCCGTCGCCGACTATATCCGGATGACGCTCGCAAATCGCGGCGTGGAAAGAGCAACGGCCGCCGCGGCCTGAGCAGGGCCGCGTCGCAATCGGCTCCATGAGTCCGCGCGGCGTTCATGTTTGGACAGTTCCGCGACGCTGATAGTCATCAAGCTGTCATCCAGTCTGCCTACATCACCATCGTTTCCCTAGTTAACCCTTGCTTAACATATAGGTATACGATGACCACCACCACTGTTGCCGCCTCCACGACCCTTGCCGCTCGCCTCAGCATGTCAGGAGAAGACATTTTGACTGTCGATGCCGGCGGCGTGTTCAGCGTCTCCGAAAGTTCGCAGACCGTGCGCTTCAACGGCGCGACCGACGGCGCGTCGATCGTCAATAACGGGCTGATCGAGAACACTGCGGACGAAGGCCGCGCCATCCGCTTCGAGTCATCGGTCGGCGCGACGCTCGTCGCCACGATCGAAAACAATGGCCAGATTGAAAGCGATGACGACGCGATCCAGATCCAGTCCGGCGCGGTGACAGCGGGGCAGGTGACCATCACCAACACCGGCGATATCGAATCCGCCAGCGGCCAGGCGATCGATTTCGCGGGCGGGACTACGGATTTCATCGCCGCCATCGTCAACAGCGGCAATATTCTCGGCGCAGTCAATGACGGCGTCCGCATCGGCGGCGTCGGCGACATCGACAATTCCGGCACGATCTATGGCGGCAGCGGCGACGATCTGATCGAAAACGCCGATGGCGTCCAGTTCGAGGAAGGCTCGTCCGGCTCGGTCAACAATCTGGCCGGCGTCATCCTTGGCGACCGCCACGGCGTCAATGCCGATGAAGACACCGTGATCACCGTCGACAATGCCGAAGGCGCCGAAATCACCGGCAGCAACGGTTCGGGCGTGGGTTCGGACGGTTCGGCCACCGTCACCAATCATGGGGTGATCAGCGGCAATTTCACCGCAGGCGTCGACATCAACGGCCCCGAAGGGGAAGTCGCCGATGGAATCGATGACGGCGACGGCGATGGCGTCGACATCGACTTTCAGGCGACGATCCTCAATTATGGGGTGATTCAGGGCCTGGGCGCGAATGGCAATGGTTCGGATGGCTATGAGAACACGTCCGAAGGCATTGCGGCCGGCGGCGGCTCCATCACCAATTATGAAGGCGCGACGATCAGCGGTCTCGGCCTCGGCATCCTGATCGACGACAGTTCCAAGGGCAACGCCTTCTACCTCACCGAAATCGTCAACGAAGGTTCGATCACCGGCGTCGAGGATACCGGCATCCAGATCATCAGCGATCTCGACGACACGATCAGCAATTCCGGCACGATCACCGGCGGCAATGGCATGGCGGTGATCTTCGGCGCAGGCGACAATCTGTTTGCTATGACCGGTGATCATGCTCTGGTCGAAGGAAGCGTCACCGGCGGCGACGGCGCTGACACTCTCGACTATAGCGGCTACACGGGCGCAGTGACAGTCAATCTCGCCACGGGCGCGGCAACCGCGATCGATGCGATTTCGGGCTTCGAGATCGTCGTGGGCGGGACACTGGCCGACACGCTGACCGGCTCGGCCAGCGCTGACACGCTTCAGGGCGGCGCGGGCGCGGACACCATTTTCGGCGGCGCTGACAATGACGCGCTTCTCGGCGGAGAAGGCAAGGATACGCTGAATGGCGGTCTCGGCGACGACACGTTGCAAGGCGGCGCCGGCAACGACACCTATCAGTTGACCAATGCCGATGGCGACGTCATCCTCGAAGACAGCGGCGCCGGCGTCGACACGATCATCACCAAACTCACCATCAATCTCGACGATTACGCCAATGTCGAGAATGTCGATCTGCAGGGCAAGGTCGCTGTCGACATCTTCGACAATGATCTCGACAATGCGCTGCGCGGCAGCAGCGGCTCGAACGACATCCATGCGGGCCTCGGCAATGACAAGCTCTATGGCGAAGGCGGCAGCGATGTGTTCCACTTCGCCGCCTATGGGGTCGACAATTCCGACCGGGTGCTGGATTTCGACGGCAATGACGCCGTCGCGCTCGATCGCTCGGTGTTCACCGGGCTCGCCCGCACCTCCGGCCATCTGGTCGCGTCCGATTTCGTTGCGGGCTCCGCAGCCAAAATCGCCGACGAGGCCGCCATCATCTACAATTCCAAGACCGGCATCCTGTCTTATGACGACGACGGCAAGGGCGGCGACGCCGCCGATGCGATCGCCTTCATCGGCAAGAAGCTGCAGGGCTTCGACTTCAACGACATCCTGCTGCTCTAAAGCTCGGGCGCAATCTGGATATCAGGGCTCCCCGGCGTCGGTCGGGGAGTTCGTCGTTCAGCGATAGCCGCGTTCGGAGCGTTGCCCGGCGGCTTTGCGCTGCGCTGGCGTTGGAGATCTCAACGGTGATTGCAAGAACGCGCGCAATTCATGCTGGACGAGACCGCATCCGTCTGTCACAAGGCGCCCGGGATGCGACCGCCGTTATCTTTAGAACGGGGTCGGGCTGCTGATTGACGTCAGGCGGCTGCCGCGAGACCACGCTGGCCGTCCCGCTTTGCCATTAAAAGGCGCCGCGCTCGCATGTCGACTTCTGGAATATTCAGGAAAGCGTATACCGCTATTGCGCGGTTGGGCTCGTAAATGCGATTTTTAAAACGGTCAGGGTTATTCGGGTCGATGAATTGGCTCCGCCGCTTTTGCCAGTTTTTCATTTTCATCTTGCTGACTGCTTTGACGCAGATTGGAGGATTGGCGTATCTGATGTCGTCAATCGCTGCATCGCGGATGAGGATGCGGAGCTGGTTCGCCAAATTTTCCGTCTTTATTGCCTTTTATGCAGTCGCCACGGTTTCAGCCAATATCATCGCGCCGAGTTTCGGGCGGGTTCCTATTTCGTGCCTTGGGGACGGCGCAGGCAATGTCGCGGTGCGGTCGGCGATGTATTGCATGCTGAACCGCAACTATGTGACGCCTTCCATGCTCACTCTGGTTTCGGCGCTCGCTGATCAAGTAGACCAACGGTTTCCCGGCACAACCACAGTCGTGCTGGACGGCAACTTCCCCTTTTGGGACGGGTTTCCGTTGCTGCCGCATCTTTCCCATGCGGATGGACGCAAACTCGATATTGCCTTCTTTTACAAGGATTCCAGCGGCAACTTCGTCAACCGGGCGACACGATCGCCTATCGGCTACTTCGCGTTCGAGCAGCCGTCTTCGGACGACGAGCAGCCTTGTGACGGACGGCGCGACATCCTGACCACGCGATGGAATTTCGATTGGCTCCAACCGTTCTTTCCCGCCTACCATATTGAGGAAAAGCGCACGGCCTTCAGTCTCGAATGGCTAACCACCGAGGGCGTCGAACGGTTCGGTTTGGAGAAGGTCTTTGTCGAGCCGCACCTCAAGAAAGCGCTTGGAGTGGAGGGCGGCGCGATCCGCTTTCAGGGCTGCCGCGCTGCTCGCCACGACGATCATATTCACATTCAGGTCAAATGATTTGCCGCGCCGCTCTTAGGGCGCCACGTCGCCTTTTGATTGCACGGCCGCAGCTCGACCTTGTTCTGCCCGCAGCCATAAGCGGTGGCGCCGAGTATCGCTGACAATGCATTATGCGGTTCCCGACAGTCGTGTCTAAAGGGGAACCCCTCTTCGCTTGATCATCGAAAGCATGGCCTGCGCCAGGCCGCCGCCAGCACGGTGGAGCCGCCGTGTGGCGCCGGCCTAGCCTGCATCTGGCCGCACCGCGTCGTCAGCCCCGGCTGCGGCGTCTGCGGCGGCCGCCATCCTCGCCGCCATCCTGATTGACGGCCTTCTTCTCGGGCAAGGTCACCACCTTGGAGAGTTCCGGGAAGGGATCGACCTTGTTGGGCATGGCCATGGCGTCGATGAACAGCTGCTGGAAGTGCGGCTCGAGCGCGGTCTCGATCTTGTCGATGCGGGTGACCGTCTGCTCGATTTCGCGGCGATGGTCGCGGTTGAGCAGCGCCATCAGCGCGCCGGTGCCAGCGGCGTTGCCGACAGCCTTGACTTCGGCAAGATCGCAATCGGGGATCAGGCCCAGCACCATGGCGTATTTCGGATCGATGAACGAGCCGAAGGCGCCGGCAAAGCGGATGGTGTCGACTTTGTCGACGCCCTGCTTCTCCATCAACAGCTTGATGCCAGCGTAAAGGGCGGCCTTGGCGAGCTGGATGGCGCGGATGTCATTCTGCGTCACGGTGATGCGGGGCTCGCCGTCGCGCAGCAGATAGGAGAAGGTGCGGTTGTTGGCGATGATGCGCGGGCTTTTCTCGGCCATTGCGCCATCGACCACGCCATCTTCCGAGATGACGCCGGCGAGATACATTTCAGCCACGACCTCGATGATGGCCGAGCCGCAAATGCCGGTGACGCCGATCTTGGCGGCCTCTTCCTCAAAGCCCTCTTCATCGGACCATTTCTCGATGCCGATGACGCGGTATTTCGGCTCGAGCGTCACGGGATCGATGCGGACGCGCTCAATCGCGCCGGGGGCGGCGCGCTGGCCGCCGGAGATTTCCGCGCCCTCGAAGGCCGGGCCGGTGGGGGAGGAGGCTGCGACGACCCGCTCGCGATTGCCGAGGATGATTTCGGCATTGGTGCCGACATCGACCAGCAGCATCATCTTGTCCTGGCGGTAGGGGCCTTCCGACAGGGTCGCGCCGGCGGCGTCGGCGCCGACATGGCCGGCGATGCAGGGCAGCATATAGACGCGGGCGCCCCGGTTGATATCGAGATCGATCTCGTGGGCCCAATATTGCAGCGCGCCGGAAACGGCCAGCGCAAACGGCGCCTGGCCGAGCTCGGTCGGGTCGATGCCGAGAAACAGGTGATGCATGATCGGATTGGCGACGAAGACGCAATCGAGAATGTCGTGGCGATCGACCTCGCCCTCGGCGCAGACTTTGCCGATCAGATCGTTGATGGCTTCGCGGACGGCCTTGGTCATGGCTTCGCGTCCGTCGGGATTCATCATCACATAGGAGACGCGGCTCATCAGATCCTCGCCAAACCGGATCTGCGGATTGGAGGCGCCTGAGGAGGCGACGATGCGGCCCGACAGCAGCGACACCAGATGCATGGCGATGGTGGTCGAGCCGATATCGCAGGCGATGCCGTAAGCCTCGTTCTTCAAGCCCGGCCACAGGCTGACGATGAAGGGGCGCGAGGAATCCATGTCGCGGTGGATGGCGGCGGTCACGCCCCATTCGCCCTTGCGCAAGATCTTTTGGACATCGGGAATGAGATGATTGGCGATCAGCAGATTCTTCCAGCCCCAATCCTTCTCAAGCATCACCTTCATGCGGTCGAGATCGCCGAGCGGCTTGTGCATGTCGGGCTCGTCGACCTCGACATAACAGAGCTGGACTGCGGCGTTACGCTCGATGACGCGATCAGAGGCTGCCTTGCGCACCACCTGGGCGTTGACCACCGTGTCCTGCGGCACGTCGATGACGAGATCGCCCTGCACGGTGGCCGAGCAGGACAGGCGGCGGCCTTCGGGCAGGCCGCGCACACGGTCGTAGCGTTCTTCCTTGGGACCGACGGGCGAGATGTGATCGTTGGATGAGGAAATGCCATGCTTGGCGAAATGGCCTTCCTGAACCTCGACCTGGCAGCGCCCGCAGGTGGCGCGTCCGCCGCAGACGCTTTCGACATAGACCCCCAATTGTCGCGCCGCCTCCAAAACCGGCGTTCCGACCGGGAACCGGCCGCGCTTGCCCGAGGGCATGAAGAGGACGAGGGGATCTTTTTCGAATGCGTCTGTCATGATTGTCTTTCCGGCGTCTTCAAGGGACGGGGATGGATCTGGCACGCAAGCAGGATGCCCGCGATGACGCTGTGATAGTTGTCTATTCCCGACATGAAAAGATCACCGGGCGGAAAATTGGTCGCAGGCGCGGCAGGCAAACTCTGAAATGGCGAGGAACGATCGGGAGAGCGCGCAGTTGGACGGGGCCACCAACCGAAAGGGACGTCCATGTTCATGAGAATAGATCAGCTCCAGGCGGAGCTGCCTGCGCCGAAGCGCGCGGATCCGAATGCCGCCGCTGCGCTTCAGGAACTGCTTGGCGGGAAATATGGCGAGATGTCGACGCTTGGAAACTACATGTTCCAGAGCTTCAATTTTCGATCCAAATCAAAGCTGCGCCCGTTCTACAGTCTCGTGGCGAGCATCACGGCCGAAGAACTCGGCCATGTGGAACTCGTCAGCAACGGCGTCGCCATGCTCAACAACGGGCCGGAAATTCCGGACGGCGACACGGGCGATGGCGGGGACATTTCCGGCGCGCCCTTCGAGGACATGAAGGACATTCGGCTGGCTGCCGCCTTCCTCTCAAATGGCGGCGGCGCGACCCCGGTCAACAGCAACGGAGCGTCGTGGAACAACGATTTCATCACCACGACCGGCAATATCGTCGTTGATCTTCTGCATAACTTCCATCTCGAATGCGGCGCGCGCCTTCACAAGCTCCGGGTTTATGAAACGGTCACCGATCCGACCGGCCGCGAAGTCTGCGGCTATCTGCTTGTGCGCGGATCCGTCCATGCGCATGCCTATGCGCTTGCCCTGCAAAAGATAACCGGCGTTGACGTCAAGAAATTCCTGCCCACGCCCAACATCCCGCTCGACAAGATCCCGGAATGCCAGAAATATCTGGATGAAGGCTCCCATCGCCGGCTCTATACGTGGAGCCCCAATGACTACAAGGAGATCGCCGGCATCTGGAGCAATGACGAGGTTGCGCTGCCGGGCGATCCGCCGGGCGAACTTGAGGTCGTCGACGGGATGCCGGAAGGCGGCAAGATCCATCAGTTTGTCGGCGTTCCCTCGGCCTTTACGCCCGACTATGCGCCTGAGGAAATGTTCGAGATCGCCGAGAAGCTTTACAAAAAGTCTCGCTAACTGAGAACGGGGCGCTGTGTTCGGCGCCCCGAGCTTTCCTTCAATTTATGTTCAAGAGAGCTCAGTGGGCGCTTCGACGTGAGGCTCCTGACGGATCGGCTGTCGAAACCTCATGGTCTGCATGCCCCATATGCGAGACACACGCCAGTCAGGTAACGGCCAGGATCGTCCCGGTGTCATACTGACGGACGAAATCCACCCGCGCACCGTCCCAGTGATAGCAGTAGTGTCGTCCCTGGACGGGAATAGGGATGACATCTGGCCAGAAGACACCAATACAACGTTGACCCGTCATGCGGACGCTGTTCCACAGGAGGCCGTTGCTTCCCTGCGCCCGAAGCCCACGTCCCTCGACATGCGACGCGGTGTAAACATCGGGATGCAGGACGTCAGGCACGGCATTCACGTCATAAAGGACTTGATCGATGCTACCCACCAGGACCCGAAAGTCCGAAGTCCATCCCGGGGATTGAGAGGTTGCACGCATGAAGCGCTGATGATGATGGATCGTTTCGGCCAGAGCGACGTCTTCGCTTTCGCCGGCATAGTAAATGCCATAGCTCCCGTCTGTGAAGCGTCCGGGGCGCGCTGTCGAGCAATGGACGAATGGGGCCATCACATAGCTGGCGCCGATCCCCGTTACGCGACGATGCGCCGGCACCTTCCCGAGGTCGCCGACCTCGTGCCGGATCCGCGGGTTGGTTTTTGCCTCCACCGCGACAAGGAGCTCCCAGTCATGCGGATCGGCGATATCCTCAAAAAGATTGATCGGCGGATAGATCGATCGGATGATTCGGTAGGTTTTCGGCCATTCTATGCGCGTGGGGACAGCGAGGCCGCTCACCATGCGCTTCGCTCGGCGTCGAGCCATTCACGCATCACGGCTAGATCGGACAGTTCGCCGCCCAGCATGATGTCCAGCGCCGACTTGCCGCCAAAGGCCGCATTGGGGGTCTTGATCCAGTCATAGCCTCTCGCGGGATCCTTGAAGAGATGGCGCAGTCCCTTGTGGATGCCCATCAGATGCGCCATGCGCATCTTCAGGTCCCGGGGGATGCGACCCGCATTGCCTTCTTTCCATCGCGCCCAGGTGCGCGGGGACAGTCCGCCGAGCAGTATGCAGGACTGCGCGTCCGTCAGCTTCCAGGCGTTGAAGAGGTTTACCGTCGTCCGGGCGAGGGCGGCTGCTTCCTCGTCGGAGATTTCGGTCAATCCGTTTTGAATAGGGGTCGCTGAAATGCGTTGGAGTTGCATGGCATCCTCGCTTTCTGGCGTATATATAGCTCATTTCTGCCAAATGGCAAATATGATGCGCAGACGTTGGTCTTGCCGAGAAATTGGGGTGCGACGTTGTCGTATGGGGGCAGGATCATTCCGAAATCAAAAAAGCCCGGCGCTTTCGCAACCGGGCTTTCCAAAAATCAAAGGCTTTCGCTTATTCCGTTGGCGCAGCGCCGCCGACGCGAGCGGCGCGGCCGCCGCGACGGCCGCCGCCGGTCGAGGCCGATGCCGGCGACGGAGCAGGGGCAGCGCCGCCTTCGGCGGGCTTGTAGTCGCGATAGGTCTTGATCCAGTTGTAGCAGTTTTCGTCGGTGCCGTTGAGCACGTTGGCGGCGCGCACGGCTTCCATTTCGGCCGGGCGGCAGGGGTTCATGATCGCGCTGGTCATGCCGGCGCCGATGACCATCGGGATGAAGCCGGCATTGATGCCATGGCGATGCGGCAGGCCGAAGGAGATGTTGGACAGGCCGCAGGTGGTGTTGACCTTGAGTTCTTCACGCAGGCGGCGCACCAGCGCAAAAACCTGCAGACCGGCCGAGCCGACGGCGCCGATCGGCATGACCAGCGGATCGACGACGATGTCATAGGGCTTGATGCCGTAATCGGCGGCGCGCTCGACGATCTTCTTGGCGACGGCGAAGCGGACGTCCGGGTCCTGCGAAATGCCGGTCTCGTCGTTGGAGATGGCGACGACGGGGACGTTATATTTGGCGCAGAGCGGCAGGATGGCTTCGAGCTTTTCTTCCTCGCCGGTCACGGAATTGACCAGCGGACGGCCCTTGGCGACTTTGAGGGCTGCCTCGATGGCGGCAGTGACGGAGCTGTCGATCGACAATGGCACATCGACGAGGCCCTGGACGATTTCCATCGTGCGCACCAGAAGGGCCGGCTCGGTCTCGTTCGGGTTGACCGACGTGACGCCGGCATTGACGTCCAGCATGGTGGCGCCGGCAGCGACCTGTTCGAGCGCGTCCTTGATGACGGTGTCGAAATTGCCGGCCTGCATTTCGGCGGCCAGCTTCTTGCGGCCGGTCGGGTTGATGCGCTCGCCGATGACGCAGAAGGGCTGGTCGAAACCGATGATGATTTCCTTGGTGGCGGAAGCAACGATGGTGCGGGTCATGTCCGTCT
This sequence comes from Rhizobium sp. SG_E_25_P2, assembly GCF_029892285.1. Taxonomy (GTDB): domain Bacteria; phylum Pseudomonadota; class Alphaproteobacteria; order Rhizobiales; family Rhizobiaceae; genus Rhizobium_E. The sequence continues at coordinate 214,360 of NZ_JARXVM010000008.1, read as the reverse complement.
GATCCTCGAAATTAAGATGCGGCGCGCGCCGAAGCGGCTGCGGAAGAGTTCATATCCCAAGAGCCACGCTCGACAAGCCATTCAGCGGATTTCTTCAAGCCGCCGAAGGGGAAAACGTGGATCTGCTTGATGGCAGAGTCGGGGTTGGCGAGGAAGTGCTTTTCGATCGGGCCGACCACGTCTTCAGGCGAATGGCTGGTGGCGAGCGCCGTCAGCGACATGGCGTTCTTCTTGAGGAAGGAGATCGAATTGCCGACGCCGCACATGGCCGCGTATTTGATCAGCGTTGTGATCTTGGCGGGGCCAGCGACGCCGAGATGAACAGGCAGGTCGACGCCCGCAGCCTTCAGGCCGTCGGCCCAGGCGATGAATTTCTTGGCGTCGAAGCCGAACTGGGTGACGATGCGCACGCGCGCGCCGGTGCGTTCGGCAAAAGCCTGCTTGAGCTTGAGCGCTTCGATCGCCACGGCTTCCGAAAAGTCCGGCGAACCTTCGGGATGGCCGGCGACTGCGATGTCCATCACGCCGTTCTTGTCGAAGAAGCCGGTTTCGAGAACCTGCATGGTGGAGCCGAATTCACCTGCCTGCTTGTCCAGCCCGCCGCCGATGATCAGCACATCCCTGACGCCGGCTTCGCCGACAGTGCGCTTGATGCGCTCTTCGAGCGCGCTTTTGGTGGACAGACGACGCGAGGCGAAGTGCGGCACGGCGGTGTAGCCGAGACCGGTGACGCGACGGGCGGCGGCGACCAGCGTGTCGGTCGTGTCGGTGCCGATATCGGTGATGTAGACGCGGCTTCCGGCGGGAAACAGGCCAGGCAGGTCAGCGGATTCGATCGCCTGCTTCGGGGCGACTTCAATGGAAGCGGGAATTCTGGACATGAATGGGGTCCTTGCGTGCGGGGCCTGGATTAGTTCTGTTCGCGACCGCCGGCTTTCACCAGCGCCACGAGCCGATCGCGGTCATAAGCGGCTTCGAGCTCGGCGGCGGCCTTATCGGCCTCGGCTTCGAGTTCGTCGGAGACCGGAACGGGGGCGGCCTTGCGCCATTCGGCGAGGTAATCGTCCGTCTCGGCGGCGCCGGTGCGCATGGCGCACATGTCAATCGCCTCGGTGAAGCGCAGCGACAATTCGCGCTTGGCGTTCTGCCGCCCCTTTTTGATGATCACCTGCGCGGGGATATCGCGCCAGTAAACGATGATGCGGTCCGCCATTCCCGAATTCTCCTGTCAGGATGTCTCGTCGCGGGTCGGCTTTCGCCGCCGATCCGCTCTCCTCCGATGACGTTACAATGAAGCGGGAAGGGGGATGTGGCCCGGCTAGTCACGACGTCGCTTTGGTCTTAATGCGACACGCCTGTCGGCCTTTTGACAAAGCGCAGGCGCGGATGCGTTTTAGAAGGTGAAAAAGGCCTTGAAGCTCGCCCAATAAGCGGGGATTTGTCTGATGACCTCGGGGATGGCGGACAGGATCTCGTAGCCGACATAGCCGATGACGGCGGTGAAGATCAGCCCGAGCGCAACCCCGGCTATCATGGTCAGTCCGTCGCGTTCGGTCAGGCCAAGGCCGATCAACGCCAGCGCATAGGCCGGCCCCATATTGCCGAGCGGGATCGGCAGGAAGATGATCAATGCGAGCAGTAGGGCGAACAGGCCGAGGAAACGTTCATAGAGACGCATTTCTCCAACCCAGAATCGCGGCTTGATGAATCGTTCCGTCCAGCCGATCCAGGGAAGGAACTTGTCGAGAACCTTGGCGAAAGCGCGGTTGTCGAAGGCGTATTCGTGCAGCCGTCGCGGCAGCCAGATGGTGTCGAGCCTTGAAAACGCCATCTGGAAGGACACGAACACCAGCGGTAGGCCGAGAATGAAGGTGGCGCCCGGCGGCAGCGGAATGAGATTCGGCAGACAGAAAACCACCAAAAACGCGCCGAAGGAGCGGTGCTCCATGCCGTCGGCGATTTCGCCGAGCGTGATCTTCTCGCCGGCATTGTCGGAGAGTTCGCGCAACAGCTGCGACAGGCTCTGCCTATGATGGGGCTGATGGGGCTTAGCCGCGCTCATATCCATTCGGTCACACTGTCTCCGATTGCTGATCCGCTCCCATGTAACGGTCGGGCGCAGGCTATCAAACAACAATGTCGCTTTTTTTTCGTTACGGTCACGCGCGTTTAAGGGCGTCGGTCAGGTCGCCATAGCCGGTGAAGCGATATTCGTAATCGAGCTTGAGGTAATCGGCGGCCCATTTGGCCTTCTTCTGCAACTCCTCGTCCTCAGTCTGGGCGAGATAGACGATCTTGGTGTAATTGCCGAACACCATGTCGCGCAGTTCCGGATGCTTGTCGAGTTTGAGCGGCTCGATCACGAAGGCTTCGAACTGCCGAGTGATCAGGTCGGTCAGATAGAAGGCGGTGAATTCCGTCTCGCATTCGGCAAGGAATTTGTCATTTCCGGTGAAGAAGGCATAGCAATGAGGGCCTTCGATGCGCTCGACGCCTTCCTCGGCGCAGATCTTGTCGAGTTCGCCTTGCGTGCCGCATTCGGCATAGCCGATGAAAATCTTCTGGAAACCCTCGGCGCGGGCCTCGGCGATCTTCTCGCGCATCGCGGGCGCGATCTTGTCTGGAAAGACGTGCCAGATGGCGGGAAGACACTGGAGATCGATGTGATCGAGGCCGTGCTGACTGCGGATCGCCAGCACTTCCCGGGCAATTGCGCCGCAAGCGATGACGCGCAGTTTTTCCGCCTGGGCCGGATGGTCGTTCATCGCGTCTTCCTTCCGTTCTTTCGGTTCCGTTCCGAGCGCGAACATTTCGGCGTTTCGCGCGTTTATCGTCCGGTGATCCGGGATATCAGCCGGCTTCCCAGACCAAAACCCCGTCACGGAGAGCATTCATGACCAAAGTTCATTCCCGCATCGCACTCATTCTCATCGCGGCTCTGGCGCTGTCGTCCTGCGGCAACACTATTCGCGGCATGGGCAAGGACGCGTCCAACACTGTCGACGCCACCGAAGACGCGGCCAAGGATGTCGCCAACTAAAACGGGGGCGTATCCCTCATGAAAAATGGCCGCGCGGGATGCCGCTGCGGCCATTCTTTATCACATATGAAAGGCCGAAATCAGACGCCCGCAGCGAGAAGATTATGCCTGCGCTTGATGAAGTCCTTGGCGGTTTCGACAGCGATCGCGGCGTCGCGGCAATAGGCGTCGGCGCCGACTGCCTTGCCGAATTCCTCGTTGAGCGGCGCGCCGCCCACGAGAACGACGTAATCGTCGCGAATGCCCTTTTCCTTCATCGTGTCGATGACGACCTTCATGTAAGGCATGGTGGTGGTCAGCAGCGCGGACATGCCAAGAATATCCGGCTTTTCCCGCTCCAGGGCTTCGAGATAGTTTTCGACAGGATTGTTGATGCCGAGGTCGATCACGTCGAAGCCAGCGCCTTCCATCATCATGCCGACGAGGTTCTTGCCGATGTCGTGGATGTCGCCCTTGACGGTGCCGATAACCATCTTGCCGAGCTTCGGCGCGCCGGTGGCGGCGAGCAGCGGACGCAGGATGAACATGCCGGCCTTCATGGCGTTGGCGGACAGAAGCACTTCCGGCACGAAGAGAATGCCGTCACGGAAGTCGACGCCGACGATGCGCATGCCCTCGACCAGCGCTTCGGTCAGGATGTCATACGGCGCCCAGCCGCGCTCGAGAAGGATGTTGGTGGCTTCCTCGATCTCTTCCTTCAGTCCGTCGTAGAGATCGTCGTGCATCTGTTGCACAAGCTCTTCGTCCGAAAGCTCGGAGAGAATGATTTCATCGTCTGCCATGGCGCTCCTCGTCATCAATCTGCGGGCGCCGGATTCGGCGAAACCCTCTGTTTCACTATAGTTAGCCTTGGACGTTTGCAAAGCGTTTTCGAAAGCGACGCTCTCCCGCACGAAAGCGACGGGGTCTTACTGCAGGCCGAATTTAATTATTTTCGCATAAGCCGTTTTTAACGCGTCTCCCTTAAGGCTCTGCTGATGGAGAATGGTGATGCGCGTTGGACGGATTTGCGGGTTTCTAGTTTTTTTCCTTTGGGCGGCGGCATGCGGGGCGGAAGAGCCGATCCTGGTGATCCGTCATGGCGCAAGCAGCGTCGAGATTCCTCTCGCCAAAATCGAAGCGCTGCCTCAGGTCGAATATGTCGCGATTCTTCCAGGTATGGATGACGCGCCGCATCGCGTCCGCGGACCCCTGCTACAGGATGTACTCGCATTGGCCGGGTTCTCCGGCGAAACCTTGCTGGCGACCGCCTATGACCGCTATCATGCGGAAATTCCAATCTCTGATCTCGACGACTACGCGCTTTTGGCGGCGCGCGAGGTCGACGGCAAGGCGTTGACGCTGCGAGACAAGGGGCCGCTCTGGATCGTCTATCCGTCCGAAGCGCATCCAAATCTGCGGTTCAATCCGATCTATGAGGCACGCAGCGTTTGGCAACTCAAGGAGATTTCCGTTCGATGATGGATCGTCGCGCGCTCAAAAATCTCGCATTGTTGCGCTTTCCCGTCATGCTACTGGCAATGAGCGCAATGCTGGTCGTCACAATCGGCAATATTTCCGGCATCGCCGACGGCCTCGGCATGCATCTGTTCAATTCAGCCCGCTATGAGGAGGCGACGCGGCTTGAAATGGAGCTGTCGGATCTCCTGGTGAAGGCGCATCGATATTCCTATGGCGACCGGGACATCCGGCGCCGGGACGTCGATGTCGCGCTCGACATTTTCTGGTCGCGCACAAACGTGGTGGCGACGCCAAATTATCAAAAAGCCTTGCGCGACGCGAATATAATGGACGCGAAAGTCGCGGTGGAAATGAAGGCGCGGCTTCCCGAATTCGAGGCGGCGATCGCCAAGCTCACCCCCGGCGACAGAGTAAGCCTTCGTCCGCTGCTCGCGCTGATCCGCGAGTTTCAAACCCGCGTCAACGATATGAGCAGCGACGCCTATCTGGCGCGGCGTTTCCAGATGCAGAAGATGATCGAGCGCGAGTTGCATAGCCTCGATTCGCTGAAGTCGATGCAGTCGCAATTTGCCGGCTTGGTCGGCTTTCTGGTGCTCTTCGTGATCTTCGAATTGTTCATCTCGCAGCGGGTGAATGTCCGCCTGAAGCGGGCGATGGCCGAGAAGGAGGCGTTGCTTGTCACCGATGGCCTGACCGGCATCGGAAATCGACGCGGTTTTGAGACGGAATTGGCGTCGCGACCGCCTTTCAGCGAATTTTCGCTGCTTCTCGTCGATCTCGACAGTTTCAAGGAGGTCAACGACACGATGGGCCATCCGGCCGGCGATGCGCTGCTGCGTCATGTGGCGGCGGCGCTTGCGGCCAATGCGGCTCCGTTGGGAGGCGTTGTGGCGCGGCTCGGCGGGGACGAGTTCGCCGTTCTGCTCAAGGGATCTCGACATCGCGCCATGGATTACGCTGACGCCGCGCTGAAGGACATCGCCCGCCAGATTTCGGTGGAAGGCAAGAGCCTGCAGGTGACGGCCTCGATCGGCTTGGCCCATTCCAGCGACGCCCGCGACAACGCGCTTTTTGCCGAAACGCTGATGAAACATGCCGACCTCGCTCTCTATTCCGCAAAGGCGGAGGGACGAAATTGCGCACGCTTCACCACCGCCGAAATGATCGCCGACAGCGCCCGCAAGCGCTGCCTCGCCCGGGATCTGGTCACGGCGATCGCCGATGGCGACCTTGAGGCCGCGTTCCAGCCGATCGTGTCTTTGAAGACGGGGGAGACGCATAGCGTCGAAACGTTGGTGCGCTGGACGCATCCACGCTTCGGGGCGATCGCCGCGCCTGATATCGTCCAGGCGGCGGAAGGCGCCAATCTCATCCTACCGATGACGCTGGTCATGCTCGATCGCGCCTGCGTGCTGCGCGCGCAATTGGCGCTTTCGGGCGATGCGCCGCGCATGGCGGTCAACCTGTCGCCGGCGCTGCTGTCGATGCCAGATCTCGCCGGATCGATCACCGGCGTTCTCGCCAAGCGCAAATGCCCAACCGAAAGCATCATTCTCGAACTCACCGAGGATGCGGCCATGTCGCTCAGCGAAACCGTGGTCGAGAATCTCGAAGCGCTGCGGGCGGCTGGAGTGCGCCTGTCGGTGGACGATTTCGGAGCTGGCTATTCCAATCTCAGCCGTCTTGCGGAACTCGAATTCGCCCAGATCAAAATCGACAAGTCGCTGATCCGCCGCATTGTCGTGTGCAACCGCACTTATGACATCGTTCGTCATATCACCCGCATGGCGGGGGATCTCGGCATGGAAGTGGTGGCCGAAGGCGTGGAGACCGAAGCCGATCGCGCCGTCCTGCTCGGACTAGGCGCGCCGTTTGGCCAAGGCTATCATTTCGCGCGGCCGATGTCGGATCTTTCGCTGATGGCCTGGCTGGGAGAACGGCGCGCCGATCGTCCTGGTCCGCGCCTGCTCTCCGGCTGAATGGGGCGTCGGCTCCCGGACGCTGTTCCATCTCCGCCGCGCTTCGCTTCCAGCGACATGGGTGGCGCTTTTAGGAATGTCCCTTTTGCGGCATGCTTTAGGATCAAACCAAACAATGGGCCGCGAACGCGGCGATCGCAGAGGACGAGACCATGGATGAGACAGTCGAACCAGTAGCCGCTCAGGGAGAAGGCGGCGGACGTCGCGGACGCGGCGCCGCGGCGCGCAGAGCGTCGCGCGCGGGCGGAGGTCCCAACCCGTCTCTGCCTTACATCACCCGCAAGATCCCGGAATATCAGGTGCTCGACGAGGAAGGTCTGGCGCTGATCGAAAAGAACGCCGACACGATTCTCGAAGAGATCGGCATCGAATTCCGCGAGGATCCGGAAGCGCTGGCGCTGTGGAAGGAAGCCGGCGCCGATGTTCGCGGCGAACGCGTGCATTTCCCCAAAGGCCTGTGCCGCGAACTGTTGAAGACGGCGCCGAGGGAATTCACCTGGCACGCCCGCAATCCCGAGCGCAATTGCCAGATCGGCGGCAAGGCCACCGTGTTTGCGCCCGTCTACGGCCCTCCCTTCGTGCGCGATCTCGAAGGCGTGCGTCGCTATGCGACGATCGAGGATTTCCGCAATTTCGTGAAGCTCGCTTATATGGCGCCGTCGATGCATTCGTCGGGCGGCACGGTGTGCGAACCTGTCGACGTGCCGGTGAACAAGCGTCACCTCGACATGATCTACAGCCATATCAAATATTCCGACAAGCCGTTCATGGGCTCGGTGACCGCGCCGGAACGCGCCGAAGACACGATCGCCATGGCGAAGCTGGTGTTCGGCGACGACTTCGTCGAGAACAACTGCGTGACGCTGAACCTCATCAACGCCAATTCGCCGATGGTGTTTGACGAGACCATGGTGGGCGCGCTCAAGGTCTATGCCCGCCACAATCAGGCGACGGTGATTTCGCCGTTCATCCTGTCGGGCGCGATGAGCCCGGTGACGGTGGTCGGCACGCTGACGCAGATTCTCGCCGAAGTGCTGGCCGGCGCTGCGTTCACCCAGCTGATCCGCAAGGGCGCGCCGGTGCTGTTCGGCACCTTCGCCGCCTCGATCTCGATGCAATCGGGCGCGCCGACCTTCGGCACGCCGGAGCCGTCGCTGGTCTCCTATGGCGCAGCCCAGCTCGCGCGTCGCCTGGGTATTCCCTTCCGCACCGGCGGTTCGCTGTGCGGCTCCAAGGTTCCCGATGCGCAGGCCGCGCATGAGAGCGCCAACACGATCAACATGACGCTTCTGGCCGGCACCAATTTCGTGCTGCATGCGGCTGGCTGGCTCGAAGGCGGCCTTGTGTCGTCCTATGAGAAGTTCATGATCGATCAGGACCAGCTGGGCATGATGCAGAAAATGGCCCAGGGCGTGGATCTTTCCGTCGAGGCCCAGGCGCTGGATGCGATCCGCGAAGTCGGCCCCGGCAGCCATTATCTCGGCTGCGCCCATACACAGGCCAATTTCCAGACCGCCTTCTATCGTTCGGCGCTGGCCGACAACAATTCCTATGAACAGTGGGAAGTCGAAGGCGAAAAGCGCATCGAACAGCGCGCCAACGCCCTGTGCCGTTCCTGGCTGGAACAGTATGAAGCGCCCGCGCTCGACCCGGCCATCGACGAAGCCCTGCTCGCCTATATCAAGGAGCGCAAGGACTCCATGCCCGACGCCTTCACGTGAAGGGGTCCCGTAGCCAGGGAGAGCGGCGGGCGGATGCAGGTTGAGGATATGATCCAGCGGGACGTCTGGCGTCCGCACTACAAGCCCGACTGGATGCGATGACAGACTCCTCGGACACACTCGAAAACATCCGTGCGGCGCTTGCGCCGCACGGACTTTTTTTGCGCGGCGTTCTGCATGTCGACGGCGAAGGACCGGAGATGGCGTCGGGCCATAGCGCGCGAACAGTTGTGCTGATCGGCAATGTCGGCGGATCGCTGTGGCCTGCCTTTTCGCGCTGGCGGGACGAGAAAGGGGTGGGGCTCGACCATCCGCTCGACGTCTGGTCGGAGGCGGTCATCCGTCCGCTGGCCGCATCCGTCTCCGGCGAGGCCTGGTTTCCCTCGGAGACGCCGTGGAAGCCGTTTCAACAATGGGCGATGCGGGCAGAGGGGCTGAAGGCCTCGCCGCTCGGCATCCTCATCCACCCGGTCCATGGGCTGTGGCATGGCTATCGCGGCGCGATCGGCTTTTCCGAAAGGATCGGCGATGCCACGGTTCCGTTCGATCATCATCCCTGTGATCACTGTCCCGACAAGTCCTGCATGCCAGCCTGTCCGGCAGGGGCGATCACGTCTACAGGCTTTGGCTATGCAGCCTGTCGGGGATATCTCGCCTCAGATGAGGGGCAGTCGGGCTGTATGGCCGCCGGATGCCTCTCCCGCGCCGCCTGTCCGGTGGGGGCGGGGTCTCGGTATCCGGTCGAGCAGTTGCGGTTTCATATGCAGGCGTTGTCGCTGTGAGGTGACACGTATGTAAACTGTGCTAGGATCGTCATTGGATTGCGAGACAGGGTCAATGAGCGAACTTCACAGGATCACGATCAGTACGGATCAGAACGGTGGCCGACCCAGCATCCGGGGGTTGCGCATCCGCGTTGTCGACGTTTTGGACCTCCTTGCTTGCGGAGCCAGCAGAGAAGAAATTCTTGAAGACTATCCGCTGCTTGAACCCGAAGACATAACTGCAGCATTGGAATATGCAGCCCGACAAGCTGAACAACCCGTTCCACGCGTCGCCTGATGCGTTTTCTAGTCGACGCGCAATTACCTACGGCTGTTGCGCGCTGGATCGCTTCGAGAGGACATGATGCGATCCACATTTCCGACCTTCATCTTCAAGATGCCAGCGACAGCGTTATTTGGGACTTGGCGCTGCGCGAATCTGCCGTGATCGTCTCTAAAGATCAGGATTTCGCTGATCGCCGCGCACGAGCGAAAATGGGACCTCAAGTGGTGTGGATCAGAATTCAAAATTCGCGCAAGGCCGCCTTGCTTGCCCGGTTTGCCGAGATATTCACAGAGATTGAACGAAGTCTGCTTGCCGGTGAAACCATCATAACTGCGCGTTGATCACCCCACCGCGCGCCTGCTCCACACAATATTGCCGATCACCGCCGCCAGCACGATCGCGCCGCCAACAAGCGTCTGCGGCGTGACGTTTTCCTGAAATGCGATCCAGACCCACAAAGGCGCGAGCGGCGTGTCGAGCGTCGAGATCAGCGCCGTTTGTATGGCTGGCAGTTTGCGGGATCCGAGCGCAAACAGCGTCAGGCCTGCGGCGGAATTGACGAGACCGAACAGGACAAGGAGGAGGAGTTGATGGGGTGCCGCGACCGAGAGATCGGCGAAGGGCAGGCAGATCAGGCCGCTGGTCAGCGATCCCACGCAGGAACAGGCAAAGATTGACTGCTCAGGATGCCGGCGGATGACGATGATGCAGAGCGTCATGCACAGCGTCGAGATGACGGATAGCGCGTCGCCCGAAATCCCGCCGTCAGCGCCGAAACCCACCATGATCGCCACGCCGATCAGCGCCAGGCCGGCCGCGACGATCGAGGCTAGCGTCGGCGTTTCGCGGAGGATCATCCAGCCGAGAAAACCGGCCATCAGCGGCAGCGTGGCGAAGATGACGGCGTTGTGCGCCACTGACGTCAGCCCCAGCGAGGCGACGAAGGCGGTCATGCCGGCGACCACAAACCCGATATAGACGATCGAGACGCGGTCCATGCTGCGGAACAGGCGCGGCCAGTTGCGCCCTTCCGTCATCACGATGATCGCAAACAAGCCCAAACCGCCGAAAATGCCGCGACCGGCGATCATGGCGGCGTAGTCGAGGCCGATCAGCCGGGTGAAGAAGCCGGCGGTGCTCCAGGTGATGGCCGCCAGCATGATAAACAGCACGCCGATCTGGCGGTCGCGGTGGATCTGTTCGAGCGGCAGATCGGTCATGCCGGGCTGCCTACGGGCCGGCGGCGCTGGCTCCACATCACATGGGTGATTACGGCCGCCATGACGACGCCGCCGCCGATCAGCGTTTGCGGGCCGACCGTCTCGCCGAACGCAATCCACACCCAGAGGGGGGCGAGCGGCGTGTCGAGCGCGCCGATCAGACCCGTCTCGATCGCCGGCAGGCGCTTGGAGCCCCAGGCGAAACAGGCGAGCCCCATGGCGGAATTGACCGCGCCGAAGGCTGCGAGCTGCCAGAGTTCGACCGTGGTGACCGACAGGGGATCGCCGAGCGGCCAGCAGATCAGCCCGCTCAGAAGCGCGCCGATGGCCGCCGCCGGTGCGGCCGCCATTGTCGGGTTCTTGCGCACGATGATGATCGAGAAGCCCATGCACAGCGTCATGCCCAGAGCCAGCGCATCGCCGAACAGTCCGCCATCGGCGCCGAAGCCGACCATGACAGCCACGCCGACCAGAGCCGCGCCGCTGGCGGCGATCGCGCCGCGGTCGGGGATCTCCTTGAGAAAGAACCAGCCGAGAAGCGCGGCGATGAACGGAATGGTCGCATAAATCACCGCGCCATGCGCCACCGATGTGTGGGCGAAGGAGGTGATGAACATGATCATGCCGCAGATGGTGATGCCGATATAGGCGAGTTCTGGCTTGCCAATGCGGGTGAATTCACGCGTCCAGCCGCGGCCATGCATCAGCATGACCACAATAAGCAGGCTGAGCGCGCCAAAAATGCCGCGCCAGGCCAGCAGCGTGAAACTGTCATGCGGGATGAGACGGGTGAAGAAGCCTGCGGTGCTCCAGGCCACGGCGGAAAGCGTGACCAGGATAAGCCCGAGTTGATAGTTGCGGCGCGGTGTCATGGGAGCCTTTGCGGAGAGTTCGAACAAAGTTAGAACAAACGTCGCAACCTTGCTAGCGCAGGTGGTAGAAAACCGCTGCTAAATTTTCTTGATCCGAGCCCCAAGCTTTTTTGAAGATGAAACGTCTCAGTGTTCGAGAGCTCAGACAGAAAGGGAGGGGCGCTTGGACAAGGAATTGGCGCGCCGCGCCGGCGCCGGGGACCGGGAGGCGTTCAGGACGCTGATTGACCGGCATTACGCCTTCATTCACGCGACAGCCTGGAAATGGACCGGCAACAAAGCCGATGCGGAAGACGCAGCCCAGGATGTCTGTATACGGCTGGCAAGCGTGCTCTCTCAGTTTCGCGGCGATGCAGCGTTTCGCACCTGGCTCTATGCGCTGGTTCTCAACACGGTCCGCGATCAGGCGCGCAAGCGCGCCCGCGATGTCAGACGCGACCAGCAGGCGGATTGGGTAAATCAGGAAGAGGCGTCGGACGACGAGCGGTTGGAAGCCTTGTGGCAGGCGACGCTCAACCTGTCGCCGCGACAGCGGGACGCCGTGCTGCTCGTTTATTCCGAGGGGCTGGATCATGCGACCACCGGCAAGATCCTTGGATGCGGGGAAAGCACCATCGCCTGGCATCTGCATGCCGCCCGCAAGCGATTGCGGGCGTTGCTTGGCCTGAACGCGGCGTAAGGAGACTGACCATGACACGAGATCTCGATCGTCTTTCCCATCTGGCTCCCCCGGAAGCGTCCGAAGCTGCGCGCGCAGCGGCCCTCGACGCCGCCATGGCCGCGTTCGACACGCAGCAAAAATCCGCGACGGCGCCCCAAGCTTTCAGAGATGACCGTCGTCCAAGCCTCGTCAAAACCATGATGAGGATGTTCGACATGCCCAGACCACTCTTCGCCGGTTCGGCGATCGCCATGCTGACGCTGGTTCCCGCCGGCCTTTATCTCGCCCGGCAGGCTGAACCGCCGGCAGTCGTGCCGGCCGCTGAACCAAACGCGAAGAAGGTGACTGGCGCGCCGTCAAGACGGGAAAGCGAGTTCAGCGCATCCGAGGTTCAGGGCCTGTTGGCGCAGCCGCCTCAGACGGTGTCGCCTGCAAAACCACAGGCGTTGGATATAGACTCGGCGCATGAGGCTCCTGCCGCCGCGCCAGGCGTCGCCATCTCAGACATCGCTGCTCAAAGCCTTTCGCCCACTGGTCATGTGCAGAGATCGCCGAGGCCTGAAAACGCCCAAGTCAGTCGTTTGCGCATCTTGATCGATCCAGACGCCGAAAGTGACGCTCCACCGCTAGAGCCGGATTCGCTCGGCGACCGTTTTTCCGGCAAAGACGCCTCGCCGATCAAGCGTGTGGCGGAGGAACCGGTCTCCACCTTCTCCATCGATGTCGACACCGCATCTTACGCCTATGCGCGGCGTATGCTGCTCGATGGCGCGCTGCCGCCGCCCGACGCGGTCAGGCCGGAGGAGATGATCAATTATTTCCCTTATGACTGGCCTGCGCCCGCCTCGCCGGAGGAGCCGTTCCGCGCCACCGCCACCGTCATGCCCAATCCCTGGAATACCGGGACCGAGCTTCTGCATATCGGGCTTCGCGGCTATCAGTTCACCGCGGCTCAGCGCAAGCCTGCCAATCTGGTCTTCCTGATCGACGTGTCCGGGTCAATGGACGAGGCCGACAAATTGCCGCTGCTCAAGACCGCGTTCCGGATGCTAGTCGACACGTTGACGCCCGAGGATACGGTGTCGGTCGTCACCTATGCCGGCGCCTCGGGCGTGGCGCTGGAGCCGACCTCGGCGCGCGACAAGTCCAAGATCCTTGCCGCCATCGATGCGCTTGGCGCCAGCGGCTCGACGGCAGGCGCCGAGGGCATTGAAACTGCCTATGCGCTGGCGGAAAAGAGTTTCGTCAAAGATGGCGTCAATCGCGTGCTGCTCGCCACTGACGGTGATTTCAATGTCGGCGCCGCAAGCGACGACGCGCTGAAATCGCTGATCACGACTAAGCGCAAGAGCGGCGTCTATCTATCGGTGCTCGGCTTCGGTTCCGGCAATTACAATGACGGGTTGATGCAGACGCTGGCGCAGAACGGCAATGGCGTTGCCGCCTATATCGACACGCTCGCCGAGGCGGAAAAAGCGCTGTCGCAGGATGCGATGTCGGCGCTGTTTCCGATCGCCGAAGATGTGAAGATCCAAGTGGAATTCAATCCCGCCCGCGTCTCCGAATACAGGTTGATCGGTTATGAGACCCGGGCGCTCAACCGTCAGGATTTCAATGACGACAAGGTCGACGCCGGCGAAATCGGCTCTGGTCACGAGGTGACGGCGATCTACGAGATCACGCCAAAGGGCAGCCCGGCAACGCGGATCGACGACCTGCGCTACGGCGCGCCAGACGCCGCCAAGCCTGCTTCGGATGAACTGGCGTATGTGAAGCTGCGCTACAAGCGACTGGGAGAAAAGCAGAGCCGGTTGAGTTCGTTTCCGGTGATGGCGGGATCAGCGCTGAAGAAAATCGACGAGGTCTCTACCGACATCCGCTTTTCCGTCGCGGTGGCGGCTTTCGCCCGCAAACTTCGCGGCGATCCAGAACTGTCGGACTATGGCTGGGACGAGATCCGATCACTCGCCCAGGGTGCGCGCGGCGCTGATCCCTTCGGTTACAGAGCGGAGTTCATCCGACTGCTGTCGATCGCGAAATCGCTGGGGTCTCGCTGAGGAAAAGCCGATATCCTGACGCCAGCCGTCAGACCTCAAACGGAGGCCTTGGGAAAGGCGCGCTCAAGGCCTCCGGATTTCTTCAGCCCCTCGCGATAGGCTGCAAAGGCAGGGTGCTGGGACGATTTGGCGAGTTCCGTCAGTCGCACCTGCAGCCGCGCCGGGGCGTTGTGACCCAACCATTCTCCGGTTTTTTCGAGCTTGAGCGAGTTCAGGAAACGGGCTCCCGCCGCGCGGTTCAGCCAGAGCGTCAGGCCTTCGATGAGATTGTCGTCCTGCACCGGATTTTCCATGAGCAGCTTGAGAAAGCTCTGGTCGGCGTCCTGGAAGTTTTGCGCTTTTTCGGCGACGGCGTCGCGGTCTGGAAAGGGGGCGGCGGTCATGGCGTTCTCATCCGTTCAGTTCGTCTTTGCCGCCGGCGGCGGCGGATCGAGATCCTCCGGGGCCAATCCGGCCCGCGCGAGCATCATCATTCGCTCATACGCCGATTCGAGCTTTCGAGCGAAAACGGCGGGGTCGAATAGGGACGATTGTTCGATTTTCCCGCGGATTTTTCTGGACAGCGCCGCTCGTCTGTCGGGATCGCGTGCGAGCGCCAAAGCAAGCTCCACAAAGGCTGTGTCGTCCGCGGCGATCAATTCCTCCAGCCGGAGTTCCGTGAGCAAGCTTTCTGTCATCCGCCCCCAGAAGGCGGGCGTTTGCCGAGCGACGACTGGCAGGCCGAGTTGCAAGGCCTCGGCGATCATTGCCGTTCCGTTGTGGGGAAAGCTGTCAAGCACGAGATCCGCCGCCGATAGCCGCGCCATGCGCTCCGCGCGTGTGGCGGCCGGCGTCGAAAACCGGATCCGCTCGCCCGCAACGCCAGCTTCCACCATTGAGGCCAGGAGATTGTCGCGGCTGAACCGGTTGGCGAATTGCAGCCATAGCACGATGCGTTCATCCGCTTTCAGGATCGCGGCCAGGCTCGCGAAGCAGGCGGGCGAAAGCCTGCGCTTCTCGTGGAAGAATGCGACGACCACGGCGTCATCGGGCAAATCCAGCGCCGCGCGGCTGCGGCGTTCGATGTCGCCGGGTTTTGGTGGAAACGGTGTGAAGACGCCTTGGAGACGGCAGAACTTCTCTCCGCGCCGTCCGTCGGCATTCGGGGGCGCGACGATGGTGTCGGCGATGATATAGTCATAGTTCAAGCCGGCGCTCGGACCTGTGACGCCGAGAAAGCCGACGCGCAGAGGCGCCAGACTTTCGGCCAGTAAATTCTGGCGGCCTGTCTGTCCGTGGCCGACAAGATCGACGATCATGTCGAGTTCCATGGCGTGAATGGCGGCTGCGGCGCTGTCGTCATTGATTCCACCGATGGCCAGCACCGGCAACGGCGTCTCGGTCGGCGCCACTGGATCGAGGGTGATCAGCCGGACATCCACCCGTGCGGGATCGTGACAGGCGATCACCGGCGCTATCAGGCGCATCGGCGACGCTTCGGGCGCAACTGTGGGGAGCAGATAGCCGATCCGCAGTTTTGACCGTCCCGCCAGAACGGATGGTCTCGGCTGTTCTGTCAGGCCGGTGGGGAACAGCCGCAATTCCGCCGCCAACGCTTCGTCTTCGGACCAGTCGATATGGCTATAGGGATCTTCCGCCGCCCGCCAGAAGGGATCGCCGCCGCGCAATCGCGCCAGCAACGCGTCATTTTCCTCGGCAATGTCGCGGAACAGGCAGGTATGGCGCAAGGCCCGGTAATAAAACCGATGGGTCCGCGGGTCCATCGGGGCGAGATCGCGGGCGTTGAGGCCGGCCTGATAGGCTTCGTTGATCGCGAGATGTTCGAGGAAGAGATGGCCGGCGATCAGCATGAACGCAGCGTGATCGCGGCCCTCGGTTTCGGCGGCGCGCCGGAAATGCCGTGCGGCCCGTAACGGCGAACCGGTCCGTAAATGACATTGCGCCAGGATGACGAGCAGGGCCTGCGGGCAAGAGGCTTCCTGGGCCAGCACGCCGAAATCGGCGATGACGCCCTGATAGTCTCCCGCCTGATAACGTCGGAGCGCGTCCTCAAGCGCCGATGTCATGGAGCGTCCGTTTTCGATCGCGGCTGAAATGGAATCATCGGCGCCGTGTTTCTCCTGTTGCTAAAGGATATCGCCACCTATGCTTGTCCGACCCTGACCCCGTCGACCCCATGTGAAAAGGGCCCGTCGCCGGGCCCCTGGGAAATTTTACCGATTTCCGCGTCAGCCGCGACTGCGGCCACGCCGTTCGCGCGGGGGCGCGGCATCCTCTGCGGTCTTGTTGCGCAGCGGGCCGATACGCTCGACAATGATGTCCAGCGTCGGACGGGGGCCGGGCGTGTGGCTGTCCACTGCTTCGCGGATTGCGGCGAGATGCTCGCAGGAGGTGCCGCAGCAGCCGCCGATGATTTTCGCGCCGGCGTCCATGGCCAGCCGCGCATAATCGGCCATCAGCGGCGGCGTGCCGGAATAGAAGATCTTCTCGCCGCGGAATTCCGGAATGCCGCAATTGCCCTTGACGACAACGGTGGCGTCCGGCTTGGCCTCGGTCATGGCCAGCAATGTGGCGAGGATGTCGGAAGCGCCGACACCGCAATTTGCGCCGACGGCGACGGGGCCTTCGCCGATATCGGCGGCAACGCCATGGATGTCCTTGGGCGCGAGCCCCATCATGGTCTTGCCGGCGGTGTCGAAGGAGCCGGTATAGACATAGGGCATGCCGGTCTTGACCGCCGCTTCGCAGGCGGCGCGGATTTCTTCGGCCGAGGACATGGTTTCGATCCAGGCGACGTCGGCTCCGCCTTCCTTCAGGCCGCGCATCTGCTCTGCGAAGGCGTCGACCGCCTCCTCATAGGACATCGCGCCGAGCGGGATCAGCAATTCTCCGGTCGGACCGACCGAACCCGCCACGATCACCTTGCGCGGCGCCTTGTCGGCGACGGCGCGGGCGATTTCGGCGGCCTTCTTGTTGAGCGCATGGACGCGATCCTGGGCGTGATGCAGCTTGAGCCGCTGGCGGGTGCCGCCAAAGGAGTTGGTGAGAATGATGTCGGCGCCGGCGTCGACGAAATCCTGATGCAGCTTGGTGATGTTGTCGGGCTTGGCCTCGTTCCACATCTCCGGCGCTTCGCCGGCTTCCAGCCCCATGGCGAACAGCGAGGTGCCCGTCGCGCCATCGGCGAGGAGAACGCCCTTCTGGGCGAGCAGATCTGAAAGCGGATTGGCGGTCATGGGTGAGTCCTTGCGATGGTTGGTAGACAAAGATATAAAGATATCTTTATGTGATGGCAAGGATAAACGACGGGTGCCCGTGTTTCCTATTTGGTCTTTGTCGCCGAACGAGACGCGCATCCGCACAAAGGCGCCTCGACTTGCAGGAATAGTTTCCTTGTACGCCGGGTGGGGGCGGCGCATAACCGCGCCAAGCCGACCGAGAGACGGCGATGGGCGTCCGGCGGGGCCGGCGCTTATCGTCGCGCGGTGGAGGAGGCTTCGGAAACCATGGCGGCTGCCGGATCGGCGGGACGCTTCAGTAAGGGTTTGTCTATGCGAATGAATCGCCCGGAATCGAGGCATGGCCTCAGTATGTTTCGGCAAAGCCTGTCGCTCGTCATGGCGTCGCTCTGCCTGGCGCTCCTGTCGTCCTGCGGCAGCGTCGACCTCTCGGATGGCGCATCGCTGTCGTCGTCGAGCAATCTCGGCCCGCAAAGCGGCCGGCTGACCAAGGAGCGGACATTCGTCGACAGTTCCGTGGTCCTGTCTGCGAGAACGGTCGCGATCGCCCCGGCGAGTTTCACCGCGCTGGCGGCCAGCAGGGTCAAGAAAGACGAGGACAGGGAGTTGGTGGTCAATACGCTGAGCCGCGCGATATGTGTGGCGCTCAGCGACAAATACACCATCGTTCCCTATGGCCAACCGGCTGATCTCACCGTCAAGACCACGGTCACCAAACTGGTCCCGACCGGCAAGACCGCGGCGGGGGTCTCAGCGGCTCTCAGCCTGGGGTCGAATTTCGTGCTGCCGGTCAGCGTGCCGCGCCTGCCGGTGGGACTTGGCGCCATAGCGGTGGAAGGCGAAGCGCTCGATGCGGCCGGCGTTCAGCGCGCCGCGATCATCTGGTCGCGCGGCGCCAATTCGATCACTTCCGCGCCGAGAGTGTCCGAGATCGGCGACGCCTACAGCCTGGCGGCGTCGTTCGGCTCGGATTTCTCGACCATTATCAAAAAGGGCAAACCGCCGGCGATGCTGGATCTCGAGGCCCCGTCCGGCCAGCGCATCAAGTCCTATTTCGGCGGCAAGCCGAAATACGCAGCTTGCGAAGCCTTCGGTCGCGCGCCGGGCGTTCCCGGCATGGTGGCGGGCATGGTGGGCGCGCCGCCAGCCTGGACCGACAAGTCTGGCGCGCAGAAACCCACTGCACCGGCCAATTGATCTCTCTTGATCCGGAGGCGTTGGACGCCTCCGGAGTCCGTCAAAGGCTGCTCACCATACCAGCATGTCGAGACGCTATTGTCTGTCGTCAGCCCATCTGTTCGCCGCCCAATTTGCGCACGCGGCGCGCCCATTGGGGCGTCGAAAACCGTCTCCAATAGGTGCTCGACGTCGTCTTCGACGACGATCTCATGCGGTTGAGAACGCAAAACGGTCCCGCCAACATGGCGACCATCAAACATGCGCCCCTCAACCTCTTCAAGCAGATTCCCGACAAGGCAAGTCTCAAGATCAGGAAGAAAACCGCATCTTGGAACGATGATTATCTCTTCAAAACCGTCTCTCAGACTTGGAGATAACTTTGAAGCGATTGCCCTGCTTGATCGGGGCGGATGCGTTTTGCCTCCGCCCCAAATTTTTCAGAGATCGAAGTGCTGTTGGGTCAGCTTGAAGCTGTCGTCGAGGTGGATGAGAAGATCAACCTTGCCGTCGCCATTCATATCGCCTTTGATCCAGGTGTCGCTTTTCGCCCTGTCGACGTGCAATTCGCCGGCATGTTTGGAGAAGCTGTCGTCACCAATGAATGTGAAGGCCTGATTGCCTGACTTGTGGCTATTGGCGTCGATGCCGCTGAGATCAATTACGTCCTTCTGCCTGAGGCTGAAATCGAGGATCGTATCGGCGGATTTGACTGTAGACCCGGTATCCGAAGCTGCGAACACGAATACATCCTTACCGCCGCCGCCGATCAGCGTGTCGACGCCGGAGCCGCCGATAATCCTGTCGTTTCCGCCGCCGCCATTCAGCCGATCATCGCCTCCGAGACCCGAAATCGTCGTCTTGTTGTCGCCGCCCGTCAGGTTGTCGTCCTTGGCCGTGCCTTTCAGCGTCGGCGAGTTCGAAATCGCAGATAGTTTATAGTCGCCGATGGTGTTGAAGGAATAGCCTGCGGCTTCCAGATAGACCTTGCCGGATGTATCCGCTTTCCAGGTGATGGTGGCGGAATCGCCGCCGTCATATGCAAGCCGGTCGCCGTTCTTGTCATGCAGCGCCAGATAGACGTCATCGGCGCCGTTTTTGCCGCCCGTTCCGGTAAGGTCGAACTCATAAGTTCGGCCTTTACGAACGGTCAATTGATGCCAGTCGCTGTCCTCGTTCACGTCGATCTTGCTTTGCAAGACGCCGCCTTCGACGATCATGCTACCTGTATCGCTGTTGTTGACGATCGTATCGCGCCCGACATTGGTGATCTTGTACTTTCCGGTATCGCCGCCGCTGTCTGCGACTTCAACGAAGTACACGCCATCATCCTCTGCCGTATAGGCGTTGGCGAAGCTTGAATAGGAATAGTTGGTTCCAGAGGACACGATGTTTCCGTCGGCATCTCGAATATTGACATCGCCGTCCGGCAATTTGTTTGCGCCTGTTCCATCGACGCGAAATGCGTAGCTGATGCCGGCTTCGAGCTTGACCTTGAACCAATCGGAATCGCCGCTCACCTCGATGGCGCTGGTGTGGGTCTTGGTGGATCCCAGAGAAACTGTCGTCTGGCTGTTGCGTAGGATTGTGTCGTTGCCAAGCCAGGACAGCTTGTAGTTTCCAGTGTCGGAACTGTCGACGACTTCCAGGTAATAGGCGCCGGTTCGTTCCGCCGCATCGTAGATCGAATAGCTTGAATTGCTGTAATTGGCGCCCGACACGACGACATTTCCATCGGCGTCGCGCAGATTGAGATCGCCATCCGGCAGGCTGTTCTGGGAACCGTCGCCAGAGACGTTGAATCCGTAATTCAGGCCAGCTTTGAGCTCGACCTTGACCCAGTCGGAATCTCCCGCCACGTCGATAGCGCTCTCGAATGTTTCGCCTTTGGACAGCGTCGCGGTGGTGGCGGTGTTGCGCAGTACGGTGTCGTTGCCGACCCAGGTCAGCTTGTAGTTGCCGAGATCGCTGCTGTCGGTGACGCCGACATAAAAGGAGCCGGATGCCGCTGCCTTGTAGGTGATGCTCGTACTGGTCTGAGAATAATTTGTCTCGCCGGTCAGGCGATTGCCTGTGCTGTCGTAGAGATAGAGATCAGCATCGGGAAGCGACGACCCTGATCCGTCACCAGACACCTTGAAGCCGTAGTCAAGGCCCGCTGTCAGCTCTGCGCGATACCAATCGCTGTCGCCGGAAAATGTCAGTTCGCCGTTCAGCTCTTGGCCTTGGGTGATTGTCACGGTGGTGGACGTATCGCCTGGAATGGTTGTGGACATCTGAACTCCTTCCTTCTTCACGTCGAAAAGTGCGCCGGAAAAATGAGTGCTGTTGAAGCGCTGTCATTTCCGAACGCACCGCTGCCGTCGCAAGTGAGAAAGCAATTAGGGCCAAAATAAGAAACTATATTTCGCGCCCTGGCGCAAAAAAGCTTTGTTTACAAAGACTTTCTAATTATCTCGAAGGTCGGATATGTCGTGCTTCGTCGAAGTCGCGATGGGAAGGCGAACATGTTCTCGAAAAAACATCGCGCAAAAATGCCGAGATTTCTGGGGTTGAAATAGTTAAAATAATCATCAGAAAAAGTGTCTACCGCCTGACGCCGCAGTGTTTGCGGCGCCAGGCGGCGCGAATCACGCGGGCGCGATTACGTCACCATTTCTGGTGAACGTGCGGCGCGATCATCTCATCATAGATCGCCTTCACCTCGGCCATGACATCATCCGTGAGCCCGGGCAGGGCGGACGCCTGCGCATTGTCCTCGGCCTGCGCCTTGTTCTTGGCTCCTGGAATGACGACGGTGACGGCGTCGTTCATCAGGATCCAGCGCAGCGCAAATTGCGCCATGGTCGCGCCGCCAGGAACCAGCGGGCGCAGGCGCTCGACGGCGGCGAGGCCGACATCATAGGGGACGCCCGAGAAGGTTTCGCCCATGTCGAAGGCTTCGCCATTGCGGTTGAAGGCGCGGTGGTCGTCGCTGGCGAACTGGCTTGCGGCGCTCATCTTGCCGGTCAGCATGCCGGAGGAGAGGGGGACGCGGATGATGGTGGCGATGTTTTTCGCCTTGGCTTCACGGAAGAACAGGCTGGCCGGGCGCTGGCGGAAGATATTGTAGATGATCTGCACCGAGACGACATTGGGGAACTCGATCGCTTTCAGCGCTTCCTCGACCTTTTCCACCGAGACGCCGTAATAGCGGATCTTGCCCTTGGCGGTGAGGTCGTCGAGCGCCTCAAACATCTCCTGGCGGTAATAGACTTCTGTCGGCGGGCAATGCAGCTGGACGAGATCCAGCGTCTCGACGCCGAGATTGGTCAGCGAGCGATCGATGAAGGCTTCTATATTGGCCTTGTTGTAACCGTCGGCCACATGCGGGTTCAGTCGCCGGCCGGCCTTGGTGGCGACCATGGGGCGCTCGCCGCCGCGCTCCTTCAGCACGTCGCGAATGATCTTTTCCGAGCGGCCGTCGCCATAGACGTCAGCGGTGTCGATAAAGGTCATGCCGGCGTCGAGCGCGGCGTTGAGCGCGGTCTTGGCGTCGTTTTCCGTGACGTCGCCCCAGGAGCCGCCGATGGCCCAGGCGCCGAAGCCGATTTCCGACACCGACCATGGCGTGCGGCTGAACTGACGTGATTGCATGTCGTCTCTCCTCTTTGCCGGCGCATTTTTCAGCCGCACGGCCCGGTGTCAATGAGAGACAAATAATGGAGATATAAAAATGAAGGATGGAACGACGTGTGGATTGTGGATGAAGCTCACTTACCTGTCTGTCGTCTCCCTCGGGCTTGTCCTGAGGGTCTGCTACGCCTTCGAGTCTTCACTCGATATCGTTGGGGAAAAATCTGGCGGCGGCAGATGCTCGGGACAAGCCCGAGCACGGCGGAGAGGAAAAAAAACCGCGCCCTGTGGGCGCGGCCGAGTTTCGAGTCCCCGTTTTTTATAACTCAGATGACTTTGCGCTTCTCCAGCACGTCGTCGAGCCAGTCGGTGCGCATTTCCGGAACGGAGGAAATCAGCTTTTCCGTATAGGGGTGGAAGGGCGGCGAGAAGATCTGCGCTGTCGGCCCATCGGCCACCACTTCGCCGCGCAGCATCACCGTGGTGCGGTGAGCGATACGCCGGACAATGCCGAGGTCGTGGGTGATGAACAGATAGGCGATCCCCAATTCGTCCTGTAGACGCTTCAACAGCTTTAGGATTTCCTCGGCCACCAGCTGGTCGAGCGCGGATGTGGGCTCGTCGCAGATGATCAGATCGGGATTGGCGGCAAGCGCGCGGGCGATACAGATGCGCTGCTTCTGGCCGCCCGAAAGCGCGGTGGAAAGTCGGCCGGCGTAATCCTCCGGCAGACCGACCTGGCGCAGGAGTTCCGCGACGCGCGCATCGACCTCGGCCTTCGATTTGTTGAAATAGAAGGCGTAGGGACGGCCGATGATATCGCCGATGGTCTGGCGCGGATTGAGCGCGACGTCCGGCAACTGATAGATCAGCTGTATCCGGCGAAGCTCCTCTTTCGAGCGGCTCTTATAGGACGGCGACATCTCCTTGCCGCCGAAATTCACCGAGCCGGAACTGCGCGACAGAAGACCGGTGATCAGGCGGGCGAGCGAACTCTTGCCGGAGCCGGATTCGCCGACCACGGCCACGGTTTCCGCCTTGGCGACGTCGATGGAGACGTTCTTGAGAACGGTGAAGTCGCCATAGCAGCCGACGACATTGTCGACCTTCAGCACGATCTCGCCGCGAACTTCCTCGATCGTGTCTTCGTCGAGCTGGTCGGCGGCCTTGCGTTCGGAGACAAGGGCGGCGGTGTATTCCTTTTCCGGCCGCATCAGGATCTGCTCTGTGCCGCCGAGTTCGACCATCTTGCCGCCGCGCAGCACCATGATCCGATCGGCGACCTGA
Organism: Rhizobium sp. SG_E_25_P2; assembly: GCF_029892285.1. Classification (GTDB taxonomy): domain Bacteria; phylum Pseudomonadota; class Alphaproteobacteria; order Rhizobiales; family Rhizobiaceae; genus Rhizobium_E. The sequence continues at coordinate 190,982 of NZ_JARXVM010000008.1, read as the reverse complement.
GCCACCACCGCGAGATCGTGGGTGATGTAGAGGGCGGCGGTGTTGAGCTCCTTGATCAGTTTCTTGATCAGCGCCAACACTTCGATCTGGGTTGTCACGTCGAGCGCAGTGGTCGGTTCGTCGAAGACCAGAATGTCAGGACGGCAGGAGATCGCCATCGCCGCCATGGCGCGCTGCAGCTGGCCGCCGGACACCTGATGCGGATAGCGCGAGCCGAAATTTTCCGGATCGGGCAGGCCGAGCGAGCGGAACAGGTCCACGGCGTTCTTCTTGGCTTCATCCGGCTTCATCAGGCCGTGCTGGATCGGCATTTCGCAGACCTGGTCCATGATCGTATGGGCCGGGTTGAACGACGCCGCCGCCGATTGGGCGATATAGGCGATGCGCTGGCCGCGCATGTCGCGGCGGCCTTCCGGCGAGAGATCGCGAACGGAGACGCCGTCGATCTCGATCTTGCCGCCGGTGATGCGGCAGCCGGCGCGGGCATAGACCATGGAGCCGAGGCCGATGGTGGATTTGCCGGCGCCCGATTCGCCGATCAGGCCGAGCACTTCGCCGCGCTGCAATTGCAGCGAAACATTATCAACCAGCACATTGCCCGAGACGGATTCGATGCGCAGGTCGGTGATCTTGAGGATGGGATAGGCCATGGCTCACATCTCCGCCGAGGCGCCCGAGGGACGGGCATTGATGGACAGGATCCAGTCGACGACGAGGTTCACGCCGATGGTCATGATGGCGATCATCAGCGCGGGCCAGAGCGGCGCCGGCAGGCCCGAGACGATCGCGCCGCGGTTTTCCCACACCATGCCGCCCCAGTCGGCATGCGGCGGCTGAATGCCGAGGCCGAGGAAGGAGAGGCCGGCCACGAACAGGAAGTTGAAGCAGAAGCGCAGGCCGAATTCGGAAATCATCGGCGGCAGCGCGTTCGGCAGGATTTCCTTGCGCATGATCCACCACAGGCCTTCGCCGCGCAGGCGGGCAGCCTCGACGAATTCCAGCACGGCGATGTTCATCGACACGGCGCGGGCGAGGCGGAAGACGCGGGTGGAATCGAGAATGGCGATGGTGATGACCAGCGTCGGGATCGACGAACCGAACATCGACAACACGATCAGCGCGAAGACGAGCAGCGGGATCGACAGCATGATGTCGACGAAGCGCGACAGGATCTGGTCGATCACCGCGCCGCCGGTGGCGGCGAGCAGACCGGCGATCGTGCCCATGGTGAAGGACAGGATCGTGGTGGCCAACGCCACGCCGATGGTCATGCGCGCGCCAAAGATGATGCGAGACAGCATGTCGCGGCCATTCTGGTCGGTGCCCAGCCAATGGGCGACAGACATGGTTTCCCAGCGCGAGCCGACCGATTCTGATTCCGAATAGGGCGCGATCCAGGGCGCGAAGATCGCGAGAATCACGAAGATCAGCACGATGGCGATGCCGACCCATGCGGCGCCGTTTGGTTTGTAACCGAATATCGTCATGTCACTTCCCCAGAGAAGGCTTGCGCAGGCGCGGATTGACCAGAATGCTGATGATGTCCGCTGTCGTGTTGAGCACGATGAACGCGCCGGCGAAGACCAGGCCGCAGGCCTGCACCACCGGCAGGTCGCGCTTTGTCACGCCATCGACCATGAACTGGCCGATGCCCGGATAGTTGAAGACTTTCTCGATAACGACCACGCCGACGATGAGATAAGCGAGATTGAGCGCGATGACCGCGATGATCGGCGCCGCAGCGTTTGGCAGGGCATGCCGGACGATGACGCGGCTGCGCGGCAGGCCCTTGAGGAAGGCCATTTCGATATAGGGCTGCGACATGATTGACAGAACCGCCGACCGCGTCATGCGCAACATATGCGCGGCGACCAGCAGGGTCAGCGTGATAGCCGGCAGCATCGTCGTCCACAGCTTGGTGCCGAGTGACATGCCCGGATAGACCATGACCAGCGAGGGCAGCCAGCGAAGCTCCACCGCAAACACCAGGATCAGAACATAGGCGATAAAGAATTCGGGAACCGAGATCGTGGCGAGCGAGACGATGTTGGCGAGCCGATCCGGCCATTTTCCTTCGTTGATCGCGGCGAGAATGCCGAGCCCTACCGACAGCGGCACGGCGATGCAGGCGGCGAAGCCGGCGAGGAAAAGCGTGTTTTCGAAGCGTGGCGCAATCGATTGCAGAATATCGCGCTTGTTGGTCATGGCTTTGCCAAAATCGCCCTGCAAGGCGTTGGTGAACCATTCGAAGTAACGGACGTAAGCGGGGCGGTCGAGGCCGAGCTCGGCCCGGAACACCGCGAGCGTTTCGGGTGTGGCGCCCTGTCCGAGCACCGCCGAGGCGACGTCGCCCGGCAGGATTTCCGTCGCGGCGAAAATCAGCACGCTGACAGCGAACAAAGTCACGACCGCAAGAGCGAGTCGCGTGGTTAACAAGCGAAGCATTTCGTCGCCCCCTTTATAGTCTTATGGGCAGATCCCATGTCCGTCCCCACATCCCCGCGCGGCTGGACAATGGATAGAATACGGGCGCGGAAAAACCTTTCCGCGCCCGAAATCCCTATCAGGCGAACCAGGCCTTTTCGGCGACGCGGTTGTCGTCCATGTCGTAGCGCGCATGCGGCTTCACGCCCTGGACCTTCGGCGCGTAGCCGTCGAGGTAGTCGGTGATCGCAAAGCAGATCATGCCGCCATCGTCGGAAATCATTTCCTGGCACTTGCCATAGATTTCCTTGCGCTTGGCGTCGTCGAGCTCGATGCGGGCTTCGGCGACCAGCGCGTCGAATTCCGGACGCTTCCAGTTGGAGTCGTTCCAGTCCGAAGCCGAGCCATAGACCTGGGTGAAGGTCTGGTCGGCGGTCGGGCGACGGCCCCAATAGACGGCGCAGAAAGGCACTTTGAGCCAGACATTGTCCCAGTAGCCATCGGGGGACACGCGGTTGATGGTGAGGTCGATGCCGGCCTTCTTGATGGATTCCTGGTAGATCGTGGCGCAGTCGACCGCAGTGCCCCAGGCGCCTTCCGACGTCTGCAGCTCGATTTTGGTTCCTGCGGCGAGACCGGCCTTCTTGAAGTGGAAGGCGGCCTTGTCGGGATCATAGGCGCGCTGCGGCATGGAGGCGTTGTAATAGGGGTTGAGCGGGTCGAGCGTATGGTCGTTGCCCGGGATGGCGTAGCCCGAATAGACCTGGTCGATGATCGCCTGGCGGTCGATGCCGTATTTCAGCGCCAGACGCAGGTCCTTGTTGTCGAAGGGGGCGTCGGTCACGCGGGAGACGAAGCAGAAGCGGTTGCCGGTGCCCTTGGTGCGGACGACGGCGACGTTCGGATCCTTCATCAGATTGTCGACGGTGCGGGCGTCGATACGGTTGATCGCGTCCACCTGGCCGGACTGCAGCGCTGCGGTGCGGGCGGCCGGATCCTGGATGTAGATGATTTCGACGGAGTCGAAATTGCCGCGATTCGGCTTCCAGTAATCGCCGCGGTTCTTGAAGGCGATGCGCACGCCCGGCTCGAAGCTTTCGAGCGTGAAGGCGCCGGTGCCGATCGGGTTGGACCAGTCAGCGAAGTCCTTGGGAACCACCAGGATGTGGTAATCGCCGAGGATTGCCGGGAAGTCGGCGTTGCCGGCCGACAGGGTGATGCTGACCTGGCTTGGCGATGCGGCGCTGATATCGGCGATCTGCTCGAGAATGCCCTTGGCCGGCGACTTGGTTTCGCCGCGATGCAGGCCGATGGAGTAGATGATATCGTCGGCGTCGAGCGTCTTGCCGTTGGAGAACTTGATGCCCTGGCGGACGTTGAAGGTCCACTGTTGCGCGCCCGGCTCAACGTCCCAGCTTTCGAACAGTTCGCCGGTCGGATTGCCTTCGCTGTCGAATTCGACGAGGCCGTTCATCAGGCAAAGCGAAGCGGCGATCATCACCGAGTCCGCATAGGTGCGCGGATCGAGCGAATCGGAGGCGGAGCCGCCTTCCATGCCGAGGCGCAGCGTGCCGCCCTTCTTGGGTTCAGCCGCCTGGGCCTTGGAGAACATGCTTGATGCGGCGGGGATGGCGATGCCGGTCGCCAAAGCCAGCTGCATGAAATCGCGGCGCGACAGGCTGCCCTTGCGGGCGAGCGTTTCAGCCGCTTTCAGTTTGCTTTCGAAATCATTCATATGTGGTCTCCCTTGTTATGCTGCGAATGGCTGTAGGCCGGTTGTTCCCCAAAGGGCCCCAGCGATTGTGGTGAAACCGAGCGACGCGGCTTTGAAGGCGGCGCGCCGATCCGTCAGGCGAAAGGCATAGATTGTCGGGAAGGATTCGAAAGCAGAATCTGCGCTTCCGCCGAGATGCTGCTTGCCGCTGTCATACATACAGAGCACGTCTCCCAGTTGTCCGGAGCGGTCGCCCCTCCGGTCTGCGTTGAATGATCGCCCGCGTGGCGTATGCTTACGCGCGGCGATATTCCACAAGTCTCTCGTTCCCAGGCGCGAGCATTTTTTATTTATCTCTAAACGGCGTTTTGCGCCATTCCAGATTGTTTGCGTTCGCGAAAATGAACTGTACGGCTTCAAATGAATAAATCAACACCCCCAATGGTGGAGGAGCCCCGGGCTAAAAAATTCCTATTCCAAATGCGACGTATTGCCGCCGCATGTCGTATCTCTTTTTGCGATTGTGGAAATAAAGCGCCACCAATGAGTGTTCTGCGGTGTCCAGATACGTCGCACAGAGCAAATGTTATTCGGGGTGAGACCTAATGTGTCGAAAATGCGTCGTCTACCGACCCGCAAAAAAAAGTTGGCGGATCTTCAAAAAAAATTTGCCGGGAGTTCATTGAAGCTTTTTTTGAAACTGGGGCCGCTCATAAACCATCCAGTAAGATTGTGGCTATAAATCTCTATTCGCGGCGGGCCGAGGCACCGCTTCTCCGGATCAGGTAGTGCGTTCCGGAGCACCTCGCGCCGCAACTTCTTTCTTATTGATGATGCGCGGGCGTCCCACAGGCTGGGATGCTCGCTTCGCGCGCTCGGACCTGATGGCGTCGCTGGCTGACCTTGCCTGCGCCATCAGGCGGTGGCATTCCATGTGTTGCAATTCAGGGAGCGACGACATGGCCAGGGCGATCATGCTGCAGGGAACCGGCTCGGATGTGGGCAAGACCGTGTTGGTGGCGGGTCTTTGCCGCATCGCCGCCCGGCGTGGACTAAGGGTCAAGCCGTTCAAGCCGCAGAACATGTCCAACAACGCCGCCGTCAGCGACGATGGCGGCGAGATCGGCCGGGCGCAATGGCTGCAGGCGCTGGCCTCAGGCGTTGCCTCCAGCGTGCATATGAATCCGGTGCTCCTCAAGCCGCAATCGGAAACCGGCAGCCAGATCATCGTGCAGGGCAAGGTGTATGGGCAGGCCAAGGCGCGGGACTATCAGAGGCTGAAGCCGGAACTTCTTTCGCATGTGCTGGACAGTTTTGCGCGTATATCCGAGGACGCCGATCTGGTGATCGTCGAGGGCGCGGGCTCGCCGGCGGAAATCAATCTACGTCCGGGCGACATCGCCAATATGGGGTTTGCCCGCGCCGCCAACGTGCCCGTGGCTCTGGTGGGTGATATCGACCGGGGCGGGGTGATCGCCTCTGTCGCAGGCACCCATCTGATCCTCGATCCCGAAGATCGGGCCATGGTGACTGGTTATCTGATCAACAAGTTTCGCGGCGATGTCAGCCTGTTTGACGATGGCGTCAAAGCGATCGAGCGCTTTACAGACTGGCCCTGCTTCGGCGTCGTGCCCTGGCTGAAAGCCGCCGCGCGCCTGCCGGCCGAGGATTCGGTGACGCTGGAGCGACTGGTGAAAGGAAAGAGCGGGGCTCTCAAGGTCGCCGTGCCGGTGACGCCGCGGATCGCCAATTTCGATGATTTCGACGCGCTGGCGGCTGAGCCCGAAGTGGACCTGATCTATGTGAAGCCGGGTGATCCGATCCCGGCGGATACTGGCCTTGTCGTGCTGGCGGGGTCCAAGTCGACGATTGGCGACCTCAAGGCGCTGAGAGTCCATGGTTGGGATAAAGACATCGCGCTGCATGTTCGCCGCGGCGGGCGCGTGATGGGGATCTGCGGCGGCTACCAGATGCTGGGCCGCAAGATTTGCGATCCGCTCGGCCTTGAGGGGGAGGACCGCGAGGTGGACGGTCTCGGTCTTCTCGATGTCGAGACCGTGATGGCGCCGGAAAAGCGTCTGGCCAACAGCACAGCCCGCTCGGTTGCCTATGACGCGGCGCTTCAGGGTTATGAGATTCATCTCGGCGAGACGTCGGGCGCCGATTGCCTGCGTCCCTATGTCGAGATCGACGGCAAACCCGACGGCGCCATGTCCGCCGATGGGCGTATCGTCGGCACCTATCTTCACCGTATTTTCGACGCCGATGGCTTCCGGCGGGCGCTGTTGGCGAGCTTCGGCGTCGCGGGCGGCGGTTTCGACTATCGCGCCGAAGTGGAGCGTGCGCTCGACGATGTCGCGATCGAACTCGAAGCGGCGCTCGATCCGGCCTGGCTCAACGGGTTGATGCGCCCATGACCATGGCGATCCCCGTCTTTTGTTGAGGGCGGCGGCGTTTATGTCGCATTTGGATTGACGCGGTTCGACGCCCTACATTATGATCGCCTTGTTTGGTTCCCGGAGGGCGCAAAGTCCAAGGGATCAAAAGGGAATGGGAAGGATGGACCCAAGCGGGCATCTTTATCCCGGCCGACCCCGCGACTGTAGAGCGGCAGAGGCATTTCCGGGACGTCTTTCGACGTGTTTTCTGGGCAGCCGGCATGGGGCCGGCGCGGAAAAGACAGAGGATGGCGTTCAAAGCCACTGGAATGACTGACGCGACAACACGGTCCTGGACGCCTCTATTTCTACGAATCGTCCGTTCTGCGCATCAGCCACACGTTCCGGGAAGGCGAGGGGATGTCGTTGCATGGGTTCGCCCATGCGAAAGCCGTGAGCCAGGAGACCTGCCAGACACAGCCGCGCAGAGATGCGCATATTTTCTTGCCAGCAGCACGGAGGTTGTTATGGCCCGCACGAACACGATTTCTTCTCCCCTTTCTCTGTCCGACCGTCTCGTCGCCGGGATCTTTGCCGCCGCTCTGGGCGCTTTCCTGGTGTTCGGCGCCGGTTTTGCGCATTCGAACGTGCTGCATGACACGGCGCACGACGTTCGCCACGCCAATGGCTTTCCCTGCCACTAAGACGCCGATCCCAGCTTGACGGCATGCGCCGGGGCCAATCGGCCCCAGGCGCAAACGTCGTTTGAGCATTCGGTCTTGCTGGTCTTTCGAAAGGGACTGTCATGATAACTCGATATCTTCTGGTCGCTCTGGTGGCCGGGTTGCTTGCTGGCGTTCTGGCGACGGTGGCGCAGCAGGCGCGCGTCGTGCCGCTCATTCTCGAAGCCGAGAAATATGAGACGGCGCCGGACGCGGCGCATGAACATTCGTCCGCGCTCGATCTCGGCCTCTTCACGCCAGCCCAGGCGCATGAACATGCGGCCGAAGGCGAAGACGATGCCGGCATGCTGTTTGGCGTCGACCGTCTCACCGGCACGCTGATGGCCAATCTCGTCACCGGCACGGGCTTTGCGCTCATCCTGATGGCGGCGTCGCTGGTCAGCGGCCGGAGCGTGACGCTCGCCAACGGCGCGATCTGGGGCGTCCTCGGCTGGCTGGTCTTCCAGATGGCCCCGGCGCTCGGCCTGCCGCCGGAACTGCCCGGCTTCCCGGCCGGCGACCTGTTTGCCCGGCAGATCTGGTGGATCGGTTGCGCAGCGGCGACTGCAGGCGCGCTCGCCTTGTTCCTGCTGCGTCCGGAAATCTGGGCCAAGGCCTTTGGCGTCGTGCTGATGCTCGCTCCGCATGCGATCGGCGCGCCGCAGCCTGAGGATATCTCGACCTCGGTTCCGGCCCTGCTGGCGGCCGAATACGCCTCGGCGGCGCTGGCCACAGGCCTGTTCTTCTGGGTGATGATCGGGCTCGGCATCGGCGCGCTCAATCAGCGCTATGTGGAACGGGCGGCTTGAGCGGCTTTGCGACATTGGTGCTCGGCGGGGCGCGATCGGGAAAATCCCGTTTCGCCGAGCAGATCTGCCGCGACAGCGGTTTGACGCTGCATTACATCGCCACGGGCCGGGCCTGGGACGGTGAGATGGAAGCGCGCATCGCCGCCCATCGCGCCGATCGCGGACCGGCCTGGACCACGCATGAGGCCCCGACCGACCTGGTTGAGGCGCTCGCGGCCATAGACGCCCCCGGCAATATCGTGCTCGTCGATTGCCTGACGCTGTGGGTCACCAATCTGATGATGGAAGAACGGGCGGGCGCTGTCGAATTCGAGGCGCTGGCGAAAGCCGTGTCAGCGCCAAGAGCGCGGATCGTGCTCGTCAGCAACGAGGTCGGTCTTGGCATCGTGCCTGACAACAAGATGGCGCGGGACTTCCGCGACCACGCCGGCCGCCTCCACCAAATGATCGCGCAGATCGCGCGGGACGTCTATTTCGTCGCGGCGGGACTGCCGCTGAAAATGAAGGGTTAAGAGATGCAAAAGATTCCGGCCACCGTGATCACGGGCTTTCTCGGCGCGGGCAAGACGACGATGATCCGCAATCTGCTGTCCAACGCCGGCGGCAAGAAGATCGCGCTGATCATCAATGAATTCGGCGATCTCGGCGTCGATGGCGACGTGCTGAAGGGCTGCGGCGCCGAGGCCTGCACCGAAGACGACATCATCGAACTCAACAATGGCTGCATCTGCTGCACCGTCGCCGATGATTTCATCCCGACCATGGAAAAGCTGCTCGCCCGCGACGTGAAGCCCGATCATATTGTCATCGAGACCTCTGGCCTGGCGCTGCCGCAGCCGCTGGTCGCCGCCTTCAACTGGCCCGGCATCAAGACGGCTGTCACGGTGGACGGCGTCATCACCGTGGTCGACAGCGCCGCCGTGGCCGCCGGCCGTTTCGCTGACGATCACGATGCGCTGGACGCGCAGCGCAAGGAAGATGAAGGCCTCGACCATGAAAGCCCGATCGAGGAACTGTTCGAGGATCAACTGACGGCCGCCGATCTCATCGTGCTCAACAAGACCGATCTGCTCGACGCCGCCGGCATCCAGTCGGTGCGCGACGCCGTCAATGCCGCCACTAGCCGCAAGCCCAAGATGATCGAAGCCAGGAATGGCGAGATCCCGGCTTCCGTGCTGCTGGGCCTGGGCGTCGGCACCGAAAGCGATATTGAGAACCGCAAGTCGCATCACGAACTCGAGCATGAGGGCGCGCCGCACGATCACGATCACGACGAGTTCGAAAGCTTCATTGTGGAGCTTGGCGCGCTCAAGGATGCTGGCGCTTTTGTCGAAGCGCTGAAGCCGGTGATCAACAAGCACGACATTCTGCGCCTCAAGGGATTTGCCGATGTCGCCGGCAAGCCGATGCGGCTGGTGATCCAGGCGGTCGGCTCGCGGATCGAGACCTATTTCGACCGCCCCTGGGCGCCGGGCGAGGCCCGTGCAACCCGTCTCGTGGTCATCGGCCTGCATGACGAGATGGACGATGCTGCAATCATGGCGGAGATCAAAGCGCTGGGTTGAGTGGTAGAGCGGGATGTCTTTGCCGACGGGGCTCTTGATGGTAGGATAGATCCATGATGATCGACGCCGCCAGCATGGTCCGACCGGCAGACTATCCCGCTCTTTCGCGGCTGATCTGGAATGGCGAACCTGACAGAGCCATTCCGGCGCAGGAGGCATTTTCGATTTACGAACGGAACTGGCGCCATCTGGACCAGTCCCAACTCAGCAGGCGGGAGGCGGATCTGATCGCCGCGCTCACCGATGTTTTCGGCCAGGGAATCCTGCTTCCCTCCTGAACAAGAGACATGCGGGATATCGCGCCTATGCAATTTCTACGCCCCCAGCATCAGATCATAGCGAGATGCGTCTGCGAACGCCTGCAGCTTATTGGTAGAATAGGGTTCTGATGCATCTCCTCCTCGCCCAGAAAGGCTCGCTCTCCGATAGCGAAGACGCCGTCGATCTCGGCCAGACGCCGGGGGAGATCGTGTTCCTGTCGGCGGCCGATACCGAGATTGCATCGGTGGCGCGGGCGACCGCTGAGAGCGCGGTCGACTGGCGCATCGTCAATCTCGCCAGCCTCAAACATCCGATGTCGATCGATCTCTGGGTCGAGAAAACGGCGCGGCATTCGAAACTCGTGGTGCTGCGCGCGCTCGGCGGCTACGGCTATTTCACCTATCTGATCGAGGCGCTGATGGGGGCGGCGCAGCGGCATGGCTTCCAGTTTGCCACGCTGCCAGGCGACGATCGCCCGGATGCCGGCGTCGACGCGTGGTCGACGATTGCCGCCGAGGACGTCAAAACGCTGTGGACCTATCTGGTCGAGGCGGGGGCTGAGAATGTGGCGGGGTTTTCGCGCTATTGCGAGGCGTTGATCGGGCGCGGGGAAAAGCCTGCGGCGCCGGTCAAGCTCGACAAGGCCGGGATCTGGTGGCCGGGCAGGGGCGTGGTCAGTGCGGATGTGTGGGAAGAGGCGTCGGTGGGTGGGTTGCCCCCCTCTGCCCTGCCGGGCATCTCCCCCTCAAGGGGGGAGATCGAAGGAGGCGACGCCTCGCCCAGCATTGAGACGTCGAGATTGGGGCAGGGAGCGCCCTCCCAGCCAATCTCCCCCCTTGAGGGGGAGATGTCCGGCAGGACAGAGGGGGGTATCCCGCAGGCGCTACGCCATCCGGAGGAGAGTGCGCCGCAAGTCCAGCGCCCCGCCAAAACCCCTTTGGCCGTCATCACTTTCTACAAGGCGCTGGTGCAATCCGGCCAGACCGCCCCGGTAGAAGCGCTGATCGAGGCCTTGCAGGCGCGCGGCTTGCGGGTGCTGCCGATCTTCGTTTCCAGCCTCAAGGAGCCGGTGTCGGCTAAAACTATACGGGCGCTGTTTCAAACCTACGCGCCCGATGTCGTGCTGAACGCCACGAGTTTCGCGGTCGTCTCTCCCGGCGCGGAAAAGACCGGCACGGTGCTGGATGAGACCGGCGCGCAGGTGCTGCAGGTGATCTTCTCGGCGCTGACGCGCGAGGCCTGGGAAAGCTCCACGATGGGGTTGGCGACGCGCGACCTCGCCATGAATGTGGCGCTGCCGGAAGTGGACGGTCGCGTGCTGACCCGGGCGGTGTCGTTCAAGAAAGCGGCGCGGTTTGATCCGCGCGCGCAGGTCAATATTGTCGGTCCCGAACCCGAGCCGTCGCGCATCGCCTTCGTGGCGGAACAGGCGGCGCGCTGGGCGCGGCTGCGGCATCTGCAAAACAGTCAGAAGAAAGTGGCGTTGATCCTCGCCAATTACCCCAATCGCGATGGCCGCCTCGGCAATGGCGTGGGTCTGGATACGCCGGCTGGGTCGCTGGAATCGCTGAAGGCGATGAAGGCGGCGGGCTATGTGATCGGCGATCTGCCTGATAGCGGCGACGGCCTGATCAACTATCTGATGGCGGGGCCGACCAATGCCGCAACCGATGGCCGCGAGATCCGCGAGACGCTGTCGCTTAATCTTTACAACGACTTCTTCGCCCGTCTTCCGGCTCAGATTCAGGATGAGGTGACGGCGCGTTGGGGCGGGCCGGAGGATGATCCGTTTTTCCTCGATGGCGCCTTCGCCCTGCCGCTTTGCCGTTTCGGGCAGGTGCTCACCGGCATCCAGCCGGCGCGCGGCTACAATATCGATCCGAAGGAGACCTATCACTCTCCCGACCTCGTGCCGCCGCATGGTTATTTCGCCTTCTACGCCTTCATCCGCGAGTCGTTCGGCGCTGATGTCGCCATCCATATGGGCAAGCATGGCAATATGGAGTGGTTGCCGGGCAAGTCTCTGGCGCTGTCGGAGACCTGCTATCCCGAAGCGGTGTTCGGGCCCCTGCCGCATCTCTATCCCTTCATCGTCAACGATCCCGGCGAGGGCACGCAGGCCAAGCGGCGGTCTTCGGCCGTCATTCTCGACCATCTGACGCCGCCGCTGACGCGGGCGGAGAGTTACGGTTATCTGAAGGATCTCGAAGCGCTGGTGGACGAGTATTTTCTCGCCCAGGGGTCTGATCCGCGCCGCATCGTGCTGCTCAAGAAGCAGATCCTCGATCTCGCCACCGACACCGGCCTCGGCGAGGATGTCGGCATCGCCGGGCTCGACGAGGACGCGGCGCTGCAGAAGCTCGACGCCTGGCTGTGCGATCTCAAGGAATTGCAGATCCGCGACGGGCTGCATGTGTTCGGCGTCGCGCCGGAGGGACGGTTGCTGACGGACCTGACCGTGGCGCTGGCGCGGGTTCCGCGTGGCGATGGCGAAGACGGCAACGCCAGCCTGCAGCGGGCGATGGCTTTGGATATGGCGGAGGAAGCGCCTCTCACTGAGAGGGTGGCTCACCCCCCTCTGTCCTGCCGGACATCTCCCCCTCAAGGGGGCAGATCAGATGGAGCGGGCTCTTCCCGACCCACTGGCGTCGGCGATAATCACGAGGTGTCTGCCGTTGAAGCGAGTGTCCGCCCCCAGCCAATCTCCCCCCTTGAGGGGGAGATGTCCGGCAGGACAGGGGGGGGCAATCCTGGCTCGACCTTCGACCCGCTGGACTGCGACATGGCCGCCCCTTGGACCGGTCCTCGTCCGGCAATCCTCGCGGATCTCCTCTATGCCCCCTGGCGCACCAATGGCGACACGGTGGAGCGCATCGAATTGCTGGCCGCGAAATTCGTCTCCGGCGAAATCCCTTGCCCCGAAACCTGGCTCCGCACCCGCGCTGTCCTCGATCAGGTCGAGACGCGGCTGAAACCGTCGATCGAAGCCTGTGGTCATGCGGAGATCGAGGCGCTGATGCGGGGTCTCGCTGGTCGCTTCGTCTCCCCCGGACCGTCCGGCGCGCCGACGCGCGGGCGGCCGGATGTGCTGCCGACGGGGAAGAACTTCTACTCGGTCGACACCCGCGCGGTGCCGACGCCGACCGCCTGGGAACTCGGACGCAAATCGGCGGATCTACTTGTCACGCGTTATGCGCAGGATCACGGCGACTGGCCTAAAAGCCTGGGCATCACCGCCTGGGGCACCTCCAACATGCGCACCGGCGGCGATGATATCGCCCAGGCGCTGGCGCTGATCGGGGCCAAGCCGGTCTGGGATATGGGCTCGGCGCGGGTCATCGGCTATGAGATCATTCCGGTATCCATGCTTGGGCGCCCGCGCGTGGATGTGACGCTTCGCATCTCCGGCTTTTTCCGCGACGCGTTTCCCGAGCAGATCGCGCTGTTCGACAAGGCGGTCCGCGCCATCGGCGGGCTCGACGAGGACGAGGCCGACAATCCGATCGCGGCGCGTATGAAAGCGGAAGCGCAGGCGATTTCGGCAAAGGGCGAAGCGGACGACAAGAAGGCGGCGCGACAGGCTGGCTACCGCGTGTTCGGCTCCAAACCGGGCGCCTATGGCGCAGGCCTGCAGGCGCTGATGGACGAAGGCGGTTGGGAGGACAAGGCCGACCTCGCCGAGAGTTTCGTCGAATGGGGCGGCTACGCCTATGGCGCCGAAGAGGACGGCGAGGCCGAGCGCGGCCTGTTCGAGACGCGCTTGTCGCAGATTGAGGCCGTGGTGCAGAACCAGGACAATCGCGAGCACGACCTGCTCGATTCCGACGATTACTACCAGTTCCAGGGCGGCATGGCGGCGGCGGCGGAGCATCTGTCGGGCCAGAAACCCGCCATCTACCACAACGACCATTCCAGGCCGGAAAAGCCGGTGATCCGGTCGCTGGAAGAAGAGATTTCGCGCGTGGTGCGCGGCCGCGTCGTCAATCCGAAATGGATCGCCGGCGCGATGCGCCACGGCTACAAGGGCGCCAGCGAAATGGCGGCCACCGTAGACTTCATGTTCGCCTATGCCGCGACCACGGGCGCAGTGAAAAGCCACCACTTCGAGGCGGCCTATCAGGCCTATCTGATGGACGAGACGGTGCGCGATTTTCTCAGTGAGAAGAACGAGGCGGCGCTGCGCGAAATGGCCCAGAAGCTGATCGAGGCGATGGATCGCAAACTTTGGTCCCCGAAATCCAACTCGGCTCGGTTTGAGTTGGAGGAACTCGCTGGGATAATGGTAAATGCAGACCTATAGCAGGAGGTGAACATGTGCAGGAGGACCGTGTCATGCCCCATATCAGCATGAGTGACTTTCGCCAGAATCTTTCGGCTCATCTTGATGCGGTCGAGCTTGATCGCGCGCCCCTGTTCGTCACGCGCAACAGGAAGAAGGCTGTCGTCATCCTTTCGGAAGATGAGTTCGAAAGCATGATGGAGACATGTCATCTTCTATCCAGCCCCGCCAATGCCGGGCGGCTGCGCGCGTCTATCGCCGAAGCAAACGCGGCGCAGGGTGACGTTCGCACATTGATCGATCCTGATGATAGGACTGCATAGTCGGCTGACGATATGCAAAAATCGTTTGTGGCGGCGCAACGTTAGAAGCCGGAATTGCTGGCAGCCTACAGCGTGCGCACACGCCAACCAAACCTGACCCGTTTGCACGCGGACCAATTGACAAGGAATTTGACAGAGTGACCGAGCTCCCCTCCGAAACTATCGCTCCCCAAGACGACGCCCGCCATGCCGAGAAGATGGCCAAGAAGAAGGCGGCGCGTGACAAGATCATGGCCGGCAAGAGCGGCGAGAAGGGGTTGATCATCGTCAACACCGGCAAGGGCAAGGGCAAGTCGACAGCCGGTTTCGGCATGATCTTCCGCCACATCGCCCATCAGATGCCCTGCGCGGTGATCCAGTTCATCAAGGGGGCCTGGGCCACTGGCGAACGCGACCTGATCGAGGCGCATTTTTCCGATATCTGCGAATTCCACACCATGGGCGAGGGCTTTACCTGGGAAACCCAGGACCGCGCCCGCGACGTGGCGCATGCCCAGAAGGCCTGGGCCAAGGCCAAGGAGCTGATTTCCTCGGGCGAGAAATCCATGGTGCTGCTCGACGAAATCAATATCGCGCTTCGCTACGACTATATCGACATCGCCGAGGTCGTCGAGTTCCTCACGCAGGAGAAGCCGCCGATGTGCCATGTCGTGCTGACCGGCCGCAACGCCAAGGACGAGTTGATCGAGATCGCCGATCTCGTCACCGAAATGGAGCTGATCAAGCATCCGTTCCGCTCGGGCATCAAGGGCCAGCAGGGCGTTGAATTCTGACGCCCCGCCATTGGTTATGCTCAATGCGCGTGGTCGTGGCCATGCGCATGATCGTGATGATCGTGATCGTGTCCGCCCTGTTCCGCCTCCCTCAGTTCCTCGCGGGCCTGGGTGAGAATCTGGACGGATGACCAGAGGAACAGGCCGGCCATGATGGCGGCGACGATCAGATCGGGCCAGGGCGTGCCGGTGCCCCAGACGCCGAGGCCGGCGATGACAACGATGACATTGCCGATCGCGTCATTGCGCGAGCATAGCCAGACCGAGCGGACATTGGCGTCGCCATCCTTGTAGCGGATCAACAGCTGCACGGTGGCGAGATTGGCGGCGAAGGCCAGCATGCCGATCAGCCCCATCGTCTCAGCGCTGGGTTGGTTGAGATAGAAGATGCGATACACAGTCGAGCCGGCCACCCAGAGGCCGATCAACACCAGCGATACGCCTTTGACCAGTGCGGCGCGGGCGCGGATCTTCAAGCTCATGCCGATCACGGCGAAAGACAGCGCATAAGTGAGTGCATCGGCAAGAAAATCGAGCGAATCGACTTTCAGCGCCTGCGAGCCGCCGAGTTGCCCCGCGACCATTTCAACGGCGAAACCCAGAGCATTGATAGCGATGACGATTTTCAGTCGGCGCTGATAGATGGGGTCGAGCCCTTCGAAGGAATGGTTGTGGTCGTGTCCGGCGCCCATATCGGTCTTCCTCTTGTATTTGCTGCGGACGCTACCCATAATCCCTCTAGTGACTAGAGGGTCAAGCGCATGCTCAAAGAATTTTCGATCGGCGATCTGGCGAAATTGACGGGCGTCAAGGTTCCCACCATCCGCTATTACGAGGAGATCGGCCTGATGACGGCGCCGCCGCGCAGCGAGGGTGGCCAGCGCCGCTATGGCGAGACGGCGCGCGATCGTCTCGGCTTCATCGCCCATGCCCGTGACATGGGCTTTTCGATCGAGGCGATCCGCGGCTTGCTCGACTTGTCGGAACATCCGGAAAAGCCCTGCTCACGCGCCGACGCCATCGCCCGCGACCGTCTCGACGACGTGAGGCGGCGGATCGAAAAACTGAAACGGCTGGAGGCGGAGCTGGAGCGGATGCTGTCAGATCATCGGGGCGGGACGGCGGGAGAGTGCCGGATCATCGAGGTGCTGAGCGATCATCGGCGCTGCCACGGGGAGCATTGAGGCGACGGTCGCTACGGAACACGCAAAGGATGGTCCATGCGGGCTTGGGGAATGGGAAGGATCTCGATGCACTCGGCGCCAAGTCTGTAGAATATCAGGTGCTGTCCCTGCGCAAACGAAAAACAGCCTTCACGCACGTCGTCTCTCCGGCGACCCAAATGAGGATTTTCGGCCAGCCAAAGAAAGCGCGCATTCATTGCCCGCAGATAGGCGTTGCGCTGCTTCCTGCCCCACTTCGCTTCGGTGTAATGGCCGATGCTCCTGAGATCGGCTGCCGCTGTTCTGGTCAGCCTGAACCGCGTCATTCGGCGGCCTGACCGCCATGGTGATCAAGATCGGCGATGAGCTGTTCGAGGTCGAAGTCGTCTTCGAAATGTCCCAGATCCGCCTCGAGCGCGCCTTGGGAAACATGAGCGCGAAGCGCTGTAAACGCTTCCTGCCTCAGCTTCATCTCGCGGAGCGCGTTGCTGATCACTTCGTCGGGGCTTTCATGACGGCCAGATTTCACCTCCTCGTCAACGAAGGTTTTCAGTTCTGTGTCGAGATGAATGGTGAAGGGCATGGCGCGCTCCCTGAATTCTCAGCCAATATAGGCATTATACGCTGTTCCGGCAATCAAACTCCCAGCCAGATCCTGACAGGATTGGCGGGGTCGGACAGAAGCTTGACCGCCAGCGCGATGCAGGTGACCACAAGCAGCGGCTTGATGATCTTTGCGCCGCTTCTCATCGCGAGCTTCGAGCCGAGCTGGGCGCCGAGAAACTGACCTGCGCCCATCACCAGGCCGGTTTTCCAGGAGATCACGCCGGAGATCGCGAAGACGAGGAAGGCGCCGATATTGGAGGCGAAGTTCAGCATTTTGGTATGCGCCGTGGCCTTGAGCAGGCCGAAACCGGCCAGCGTCACGAAGGCCAGCATGAAAAAGGAGCCGGTGCCGGGGCCGAACACGCCGTCGTAAAAGCCGATCAGCGGCACGATGGTCAGCCCGAACAGGAAGGGGGTGATGCGGCGATGCTGGTCGTCGTCGCTGATCCTCGGCTTGAAGCCGAAATAGAGCGCGATGGCGATCAACAGAAGCGGCATCAGCGCTTTCAGCACATCGCCCGGAATGAAGGTGGTGAGCACAGCGCCGAGCGCCGCCCCGAGCGCCGACATCAGCGCCATCGGCAATTGCGTCTTCAGCTCGACATGGCCGCCGCGCGCATAGGCCAGTGTCGCCGAACCTGAGCCGAACAGCGACTGCAGCTTGTTGGTGCCGAGCGTTTCGATCGGCGCAAAGCCGGCGATCAGCATGGCCGGCACGGTGATCATGCCGCCGCCGCCGGCGATGGCGTCGATGAAGCCGGCGAGGAAGGCGGCGGCGAACAGAAAGGCGAGGAGAGCAAGCGTGATTTCGGGCAAAGATGTACATCCTGTGGCTGTCCGTCCCATGCCACCCGCGACGAGCCGTTTCAAGCGCGTTCACCGTGTCGGAGGAGGAAACCGGCTTTCTCTTGACCCCGGCGCCTGACCGGTGTCAAAAGCGCCACACTGGAATAGGAAAGACGATGTGAATGAAGGCCAGGATCATCCTGCATTGCGGGGCGCCCAAGACGGGATCCACGAGTTTCCAGCACCTGCTTTACGCCAACCGACCGCTCCTGTTGGAAAAGGGATTTTACTGTCCCGCGGTGTCGCGCAAAAAGCGGGTCAAGGACGATATCCGCATCCTGCTCGGCGAAATGTCGAAGCCGGAAAACGACAATCAGGCCTATCGTTTTCGAATCGGCGAAGTGATCGAGCAGATTCGCGCCGAAACCGGCTGTCATACGCTGATCATCTCCAACGAGAACTTGCTTGGCAAACCCTTCATGGGGCCGAGACGGAAATTCTATGAAAGCGCCGAAGAGCGGGCCGAGCGCCTGCATCTGGCGCTGCAGGATTACGATGTTGATGTCCGCTTCGTGATCCGCGACTATGCGGGTTTCCTGCCGTCCTGGTATGTGCAGCAGGTGCGCATGGGCAGCGCCATGCGCTTTTCGGAGTTTCTACGCGGCTATGATTTCAAGGGCATGAGTTGGGAAGCGCCCGTTTCGGCGCTGCGCCGGCATTTCGAGCCTGGCCGGGTCGGCATTTTCGACCATGCCGACATGATCGCCGATCCCATCGGGTTTCTCCGGACAATGTTTCCGGATGTGATGGCCGCGCTCGGCGACAAGGGTCGCGAATTGCCCAACAAGAATATCTCCATCGGCTCCGGCATGGTGGAGCGCTATCGGCGCTGGAGCGCGCTGGCGACGCGGATTTCGCCCAATCCACGCTGGCGGGCGCGCATTCATCAGATCGGCCGGCGTTACGCGCTGTTGCCGCTCGAACGTTTTTCGCGGTCGCCGAAACTGGTGATGCCGGAAGACATGGCGGCGACGTTGAAGGCGCGTTATCAGACGGATCGCGACGCCATTGCGCCGCGACGGGTGCAGCCGGCCCTCAGTTCGGCAGTCTGACATGGCGGCTCGGCTCTGGCTCGGTTTCGGCTTGTCGGAAGCCGCTGCGGCAGGTGACGCCGTCGACGCCATCGCCGAGCTGTTCTCGGAACTCGGTCTGACGCCGGCCGATCTCGCTGGTGTCAGCACGATCGACCGCCGGGCCGACCACCCTGCTGTGGGTCGCGTCGAGACCCTGTTTGGGCGTCCCGTCATGTTGTTCTCCGCCGAGCGGCTGGAGCGCGAGACGCCGCGTCTCAAAAAACCGTCCGAAACCATCTTTCGTCTGATGGGGTGCCATGGCGTCGCCGAAGCCGCAGCGCTTGCGCTGGCGGGAGAGGGGGCGGAACTGCTGATTGAAAAACGGCTGATGCGCCGCGTGACCCTGGCGCTGGCGCGGTCTTTTGACTGATCGGTAAAAATTGCTGGCGTTTTTGCTCGCCCTTTGCCAATGCTCGCCGGGAAACGACGACAGAAAGAGGTCAGGCATGCATAAGGTGATATTCGACACGGATCCGGGCGTCGACGACGCGATGGCGCTGTTGTTGCTGGAGAAACATCCCGACATCGACCTGATCGGTGTGACCACCACCTTCGGCAACGCCGCAATCGAGACGACGACGCGCAACGCGCTCTATCTCAAGCGTGAATGGAAGATCGCCGCCCCCGTCGCCAAAGGCGCGGGCGTCAAATATCTGCCAGGCGAAGAGGTTCATCCTTACCCCAAGCATATCCATGGCGATGACGGGCTCGGCAATATCGGCGTGCCCGACGTCTCCGACGTTCCTCTCGACCCGCGCGCGGCCGAAGATTTCATCATCGAGACGGTGAAGGCGAATCCGGGCGAGGTGACGCTGGTGGCCGTGGGCCGCATGACCAATCTCGCCAATGCGCTGAAAAAAGCGCCTGAGATCACAGGCCTCGTCAAGCAGGTGGTGATTATGGGCGGCGCGCTCGATGTTCCCGGCAATGTCACGCCCGCCGCTGAAGCCAATATCCACGGCGACGCGGCTGCGGCCGACGCAGTGATGATCGCGCCCTGGGATGTCGTGCTGGTGCCGCTCGACGTGACGTTGAAGCTGGTGATGAGCCGCAGCCAGCTCGGCGACCTCGCCCGTCAGGGCGACGACGCCGTCAAGCTGCTCGACCGTCTGAGCCAGTTCTACATCGATTTCTACGACGGCCATTTCAAGGATTCGATGGTGGTGCACGACACCTGCGCCTGCCTCTATGTCGTCGCCCCCGAATTGTTCACCACCCGCTCCGGCGTGATCCGCGTCTTCACCGAAGGCCTGGGCGAAGGCAAGACCATGCAGAAGCCCGACGGCATGGGTTTTGGCCCGAGCGCCTGGGACGGCCAGAAAAGCCAGCTCGGCTGCGTCGGCATCGATGCCGAAGGCGCGATGACGCTTGTGTGCGAGACGCTGGTCCGGACTTGAAATCCGGCTCCCCAAGCGCGCCTGCGCTTTTTGGGCTGCGGGGATATTTTCATTGTGGCGTCCCCGGCCCCTCATCCGGCTGCCGCCACCTTTCCCCCGCGCATGCGGGGCGAAGGTGGCCCAGTCGGCTCGAACCTGGGATTTTGATGGTCGTGGGCGCCTGTGTCTTGCGTTGCAAATATCAGGCGCAAAATTGAAATTTTAATTGGGAGTTTTGCGACAGCCAGTTTGAGCCCAAAGCCGCTATTGAACATGGGGGATCAGTTGAAGTATCAGGCGTTTTCGTCCGTTCAGGAGCACCGCTTCATTGCAGCCACCACCAGATGACGCTTGGGAACCATGGTCCCCGGATGAATTGTTTGCCCGTCTCGGCGTATCAGACACCGACTGGTATGTCGTAGGCGGCTGGGCCCTGGATCTTTGGCACGGTGAGCCGACCCGTGCGCATGAAGACTTGGAGTTCTCGGTACTTGCCTGCCAGGCCCAACGCTATCGCGGCGTCCTGTCGGATCTGGAATTCTTCACCGCGAAGGATGGCAAACTTGACCATATCCCTCTAGTGGAACCGCTGCCCACGGATGTTTGGCAGCACTGGGGCGCGGATGTTGGCGCCGGGCGCTGGCGCGTCGACATGATGGTCGATCGGGGTTCGTCGGACATGTGGGTCTACAAGCGCGATCCATCCTTCACTCTTCCGAGAGCCAAAGCCATACGCGCAACAGCCGGCGGCATCCGATATCTGGCGCCGCATATCGTCCTGCTCTTCAAAGCTAGGCACGCCCGCGAGAAAGATCATCGGGACTTCCGCAACGCCTTACCTCGCCTCGAATTCAACGAGAAATTCGCCCTCTGTCGATGGCTGGAGGTGCTGCATCC
This sequence comes from Rhizobium sp. SG_E_25_P2, assembly GCF_029892285.1. Lineage (GTDB taxonomy): Bacteria > Pseudomonadota > Alphaproteobacteria > Rhizobiales > Rhizobiaceae > Rhizobium_E. Next base: position 169,773 of record NZ_JARXVM010000008.1, on the reverse strand, counting down.
GGGGCATACTTGGATTCAAGAACTTCAATCCAGCTGACCGTCCGCTTATCCCTCGGTCTGTCGCAAAAATCCTGATTTGTCAGCGTATCAGCCGTTCGTTGAAATCAGTCGAGAATTTTTGTTGCAAAACTCGCTCGCAAAATTGAGTGAATTGCAGGAGATTTTTGCGACAGGATTCCAACCTGTGGCGCATTTTGGTGTGGCTAACAGTGACAGTCGAATGTGGCGTTCCCTTCCGTCACATTAGGGTTAATTTTGCCATTCTGCCACAAGCGGACGCGGACGCCGCCTATAGTTATGGTTTCCACGTTTGTTCGTCGCGTCGGCCAAAATCTTAGGTTCGGGCCGCCAAGACCAAGGAGGATGGGGCGCCGACCTTGCCACATTCGCACTTCTCCCTGTCATGCGTGGCGAAGGTGGCGGCAGTCGGATGAAGAGTGCAGCGCGGTGTGCGCTAAAGACCAAAAAAATCAGCAGTTTACCCGAATTTCCTTTCGTTTGGAATCACCCTTCTTCCACTCCACCTGAAAACGCCGCACCTCCTCCTGTTGCGTGAACGACGAACGGACTGTCGCAAAGGGGCTAGGCGGCGCGGACGTGAACGCGTTAGTGTGGAGAGATATGCGGGCGCGGCCCATGTGACGGTTCAATGACGGTGGCTCGATTGCAAATGGCGCCGAGGCGCTTTAGGAAGCAGGGATGGACGAACTCTTTTCGCATTTGCCGGCATTCCTGCCCGGAACCGTTTGGCTCACGGGCGCCGGTCCCGGCGATCCCGGCCTGTTGACGCTGCTCGCCGTCAAGGCGCTGCGCGAGGCCGATGTGATCGTCTATGACGCGCTCGTCGACGAATCCTGCCTCAAATTCGCCCATGCCGGAGCCGAACTCGAATATGCCGGCAAACGCGGCGGCAAGCCATCGGCCAAGCAGCGCGACATTTCTCTTCGTCTCGTCGATCTCGCCAAGCAGGGCAAGCGCGTGCTGCGCCTGAAGGGTGGCGATCCCTTCGTGTTCGGGCGCGGCGGCGAAGAGGCGCTGACGCTGGTGGATCACGGCGTCGATTTCCGCATCGTGCCGGGCGTGACAGCAGGGATCGGCGGGCTCGCTTATGCCGGCATTCCGGTGACCCATCGCGAGGTCAATCACACCGTCACCTTCCTCACAGGCCATGATTCTTCGGGCATCGTGCCTGACAGGATCGACTGGGAGGCGGTCGGGCGCGGCTCGCCCGTAATTGTCATGTATATGGCGATGAAACATATGGCCGAAATCGCCCGCAAGTTGATCGCCGCCGGTCGCAAGCCGTTGGAGCCCGTGGCGATCGTCTGCAACGCCGCCACAAGCCAGCAAACAGTGCATGAGACGACGCTGGTTAATGCCGACGGCGTCATCAAGGCCAACGGCATCGAACCGCCGGCCATCATCGTGCTTGGCGAAGTCGTGCGCCTGCGCGGTGGGCTGGATTGGCTCGGCGCGCTGACCGGACGGACTTTGGTCGGCGATCCGCTTGGGCCTGTCGGCCTCAAGGATCCGGCATGAGCGGTCTTCTGATCGCGGCGCCGTCGTCGGGATCGGGCAAAACCACGATCACCTTCGGCCTGCTCAGGGCGCTGAAGCGTCGCGGCGTCACGGTGAATGCCGGCAAGGCCGGCCCCGATTACATCGACCCCGCTTTCCACGCTATCGCATCCGGCGGCCCTTGCGTGAATTTCGACCCCTGGGCCATGCGGCCCGAATTGCTGCTTCGGCAGGCGTCGTCGGGACCACTGATCATCGAAGCGATGATGGGCCTGTTCGACAGCGCCGCTGATGGTGTCGGCTCTCCCGCCCATCTGGCGAAAATGCTGGGCCTGAACGTGGTGTTCGTGGTCGATTGCGGACGCATGTCGCAATCGGTCGGCGCGCTGGTGCGCGGCTACGCGACGCATGATCCAGACGTCAGGATTGCCGGCCTCATCCTCAACCGGGTCGGCAGCCCCCGGCATGAGCGATTGTTGCGCAACGGGCTTGAAGGGCTCGATATTCCCATTCTCGGCGTGATGCCGTCCGACAAGCAGCTCAGCCTGCCGGAACGGCATCTCGGACTGGTGCAGGCGGGCGAGATCGGCGCGATCGACGCTTTCATGGATTACGCTGCGGAAAGGGTCGCGGAGCGCGTGGATCTCGACGCGCTGCTCAGGCTCGCTCAGCGTCCGACGGCTGCGGCCGAGGCGATCGTCTGCCGTATTCCGCCGCTCGGTCAGAGGATCGCAGTGGCGCGCGACGAGGCGTTCGCCTTCTCCTATCCGCATCTTCTCGATGGGTGGCGGGCCGAGGGCGCAGAAATCCGTTTCTTCTCGCCGCTTGCGGACGAAGCCCCTGATGAGGATGCCGACGCCGTCTATCTGCCCGGCGGCTATCCGGAATTGCATGCCGGCCGCTTGGCCGCCGCCGCCCGCTTCAAGGCGGGCATGGCGACGCGTGCGGCGGCGGGCGCGGTGATCTATGGCGAATGTGGAGGCTATATGGCGCTGGGCGAGGGCCTGATCGACGCCGAGGGGCGCCAGCACGAGATGCTCGGCCTCTTGCCATTGGTGACGACTTTTGCGGAGCGCAAGCGACATCTCGGCTATCGCCGGGCGAGGGCGCTTTCGGGTCCCTATGCCGGCGTTCGGTTCAACGCCCATGAATTCCATTATTCCAAGGCGGCGCATGAGGGCGAGGCCGACAGGCTGTTTGCGGTGAGCGACGCCGAAGGAACCGATCTCGGCGCGGTCGGGCTCACGCGCGGCAATGTTTCCGGCTCCTACATGCATCTCATCGATCTCGGGAGCAGCTGAGCCATGACGCGCATCCTGCATGGCGGAGCGATCGCAGCGGCCGCGCGGATTTATGGCGGCGAGCCCGGCGATTGGCTCGATCTGTCGACTGGTATCAATCCCAATCCTCCCGCGCTTGCCGACATCCCGACGCATATCTGGAACCGGCTTCCGGACGCCGATCTGATCGAGCGGGCGCGAACTGCCGCGCGCGGCTGGTATCTGCGCGGTATTCCCATCGATTCGACCAGCGGAGCTCTGCCGCTGCCGGTTCCCGGCACGCAGGCGCTGATCCAGATCCTGCCGCGTCTCGCGCCGGCCGATCGTCCCATCGCGATCCTGTCGCCGACCTATGGCGAATATGGCCTCTGCTTCCGCCGCGCCGGCTTTCGGGTCGACGAGATCGCTGACTTGGCTGATCTGCGGCCCGACCACGGCCTGGTCATCGTCGTCAATCCCAACAATCCGACCGGCCGCCTGCATGACTGTGATGACCTCAGGGGGCTGGCGCGGAGGCTGGAGGCGTCCGGCGCGCGGCTGCATGTCGACGAAGCCTTCGGCGATTCCCATCCCGAGGCGACGCTGGCCGGCTTCGCGGCCACGACCGCCAATGTCACCGTCAGCAGGTCGTTTGGAAAATTCTTCGGCCTGGCGGGCGTGCGGCTCGGTTTCGTCTTCGCCCAGCTGTCGACGCTCGATTTCATCGAGACTGAGCTCGGACCCTGGGCCGTCTCTGGCCCTGCGCTGCATCTCGCCGCCGAACTGATGTCGGGCGACGCCAGCCGTGTCGCGCAGGGCATAGCCGCGCGGTCGGCGGCGCTTGCGGCGGTGCTTGACGATGCGGGCCTCAAGCGCGTCGGCTCCACGGATCTGTTCCAGACGGTCGCGCATGAAAATGCCGCAGCGCTCTTTGAACATCTCGCACGCTCCCATATATTGGTCCGCAAGTTTGACTATGCCGCCGACTGGCTCAGGGTCGGACTTGCGCCGGATGAGGAAGGGGACCGGAGGCTGGCCCAAGCGCTCGCCTCCTTCGAGGGATAGATGCTCACATTGATCATGCTGGCGGTCGCGCTGACGCTCGACCGGCTCGTCGGCGATCCGCACTGGCTCTGGGCGAAAATCCCGCATCCGGTGGTCGTCTTCGGCAAGGCGATTTCCTTTTTCGACAAGCAGTTCAACGGCAAGGGGCTCAGTGAGCGCGACCGCCGCTCCTACGGTGTCTTGGCGATCGTCGCGCTTTTGTTCGGCAGCATTCTGGTCGGCTGGTTCTTTCACCGCCTGTTGATGGCGCTCGGGCCGTTTGGCGTCATCCTCGAAGTGCTGATCGTGGCGGTCCTGCTCGCCCAGAAGAGCCTGTCGGACCATGTCGCCGCCGTCTCGGCCGGATTGCGGGCCGAGGGGCTGGAGGGCGGCCGCAAGGCGGTGGCGATGATCGTCGGGCGCGACCCCAACAGGCTCGACCGCTCGGGAGTTTCGCGCGCCGCGATCGAAACACTGGCGGAGAATTTTTCGGACGGCGTCATCGCGCCGGCGCTTTACTACGCGGTATTCGGCCTGCCCGGCATTTTCGCCTACAAGATGCTCAACACCGCCGATTCGATGATCGGCCACAAGACGCCCCGTTATCTGCAATTCGGCTGGGCCTCGGCCAGGCTCGACGACCTCGCCAACTGGCCGGCGGCCCGGCTGTCGGCGCTGGTGATTGCGCTTGCCGCCTTTTTCCAGAAAGGACCGAAGGCCGCCCGGCGGGCGATGACGACGGCGGTGTCTGATTCCGGACTGCATCGCTCGCCGAATTCAGGCTGGCCCGAATCGGCCATGGCGGGGGCGATCGACGTGGCGCTGGCGGGGCCGCGCGTTTATGCCGGCGAAACCGTGTCCGAACCCCTGCAAAACGCCGCCGGTCGCCGCGACATCGACGCAGCCGACATCGACGAGGCGCTTGGCGTCTACGCGTCGTCCTGCACTGTGTTCAATGTGGCGGTTGCGCTGCTGGCGCTTCTGTTGATGTTCTGGTTCTGAAGTCTTCGCCGTCGCGGGCGACGAAGCGGCGGTGGGCGTCCTTGAGGCAGTCGATCACGGCCCGCACGGGACGGGCGCTGCGCATGTCCGGATGCACGACCAGCCAGATGTCGCGGGTGAGCAGCACGGCGCCGGGTTCGACCGCCATCAACGCGCCATTCGCGTCCACCATGAAATCCGGCAAGACGGCGATCCCGGCGCCGGCTTCGGCCAGCGCCTTTTGCAGTTCGACATTGCTTGCGCCCATCGGGAAGTTCGCGCCCTTGTTGAGTTTTTCAAGCAGCCCCTGTTGCGGCGAATGGGCCATTGCCCCGGCATTGGCGATGTAGCGGCGATCTTCAGGCGGCGTGCGCGCCAGATAGGCGCTGCTGGCGTATAGCCGGAAGGGCAATTCCCCGAGTTTCACCGCGATCATTTCCGTTTCTTCTGGCCGTCCAAGACGCAACGCCAGATCGGCCTCGCGCTTGTCGAGTGACGCGTAGCGCACCTCACCGATGATCTGGATGCGCAGGCCAGGATTTTTCTCTGCGAGTTCGGTCAAGGGCCGGGCGAGGATCGCCGCGGCATAAGCGGGCGGCGCGCTCAGCGTCACCGAGCCGGTCAGTGTGGCGGAGGCGTGCGCAGCAACGCGCAATGCGGCGTCCGCTTCGCGCTGCATGCGCCCGGCGATATCGCTCAGCCTGTGGCCTTCTTCCGTCAAGACGATGCGCCGCTCGCGCCGATCAATCAGCTTCAGCCCCAGTCGCGCCTCAAGCTGGGCGATTCGGCGGGCTATGGTGGCGTGTTCCATACCCAGAAGCCTTGCCGCCGCAGCGAGGCTTCCAGCCTGGGCGAAGGCTGCGAAATGTCGAAGGTCTTCCCAATTCATGTGCGAAAATTCCCATGCGCTGTAGAAATATAGGGAATTTTCTCACAATGAAAATAGCCGCATCCTCGAAATGCACATCCAGCGAAAAGGAGTTTGGGCATGGATAGAATGGTGCGGCTGACGGCCCCTGGCGGAACGAATATGCTGACAATTGTCGACTGCCCGGTTGGGGATCCGGGCCCGGGGCAGATCCGCATTCGCCAGGCCGCCATTGGGCTCAATTTCATCGACATCTATCATCGGCGCGGACAATATCCGCTGGCCGCCAATGCGGTCATCGGCGTCGAGGCGGCCGGCATGGTGGAGGCGCTGGGAGAGGGGGTGGACACGCTGTCGGTCGGCGACCGCATTGCTTATGCGGGCGAAATCGGAGCCTATGCCGCTACGCGGCTGCTGCCTGCCTGGAGGGCGGTTCGGCTTCCCGATTCGGTTAGCTTTGAGGCGGCTGCGGGGGCGCTTCTCAGGGCGCTGACCGTGCATATGCTGTTTCGGCGCGTCTATCCGGTTTCGGCCGAAAGCACGGTTCTCGTGCATGCCGCAGCCGGCGGGTTGGGCGGAATGGCCACGCGCTGGGCACGCCATTTGGGCGCGACGGTGATCGGCGTGGTCGGCTCGGAAGACAAGGCCGAGATAGCGCGGCGACATGGCGCGCTTCATGTCATCATTGGACGCGATGCGGATCTGGAAAGCGAGGTTGCGGCGTTGACCTGCGGCAACGGTGTGGACTTCGCCATTGACGGCATTGGCGGCGCGACGCTTGCGAAGACGCTTAAGACCGTCAAGCGATTTGGCGTTGTGGCAAGCGTTGGTGAAGCTGCAGGTTCAATCCCGCCGGTATCGGTTTATGAACTCGGCCCTCGCCGTTCAATCTCTTTGGCGCGCCCATCGGTGATGGCCTATGCGGCGCACGAACGGGACTACACGACTGCCGCTGAAGATTGCCTGCAGATGATCGGGTCCGGCGCGCTCGGGACCGACCCGGCCCGCTATCGTCTTGAGGATGTCAGTCGAGCGCATGACGACCTTGAAGGCGGCGTCCTTCAAGGAAGCGCAGTGCTCATTGCGTGATCCGCCCGGTTCAGAAATCCATGCCGGCGACTTCGGCCAGGCGATCCATGTCGGGCACGCTGACATGGCGGTTGTTTTCCACCTGGATCACGCCGTCGGCGCGCAGCTTGGTCATCTGGCGGCTGACGGTTTCAATGGTCAGGCCGAGGAAATCGGCGATGTCGGCGCGCGATAGCGGCAGGTCGAAGCTCGATTCGTCGACGCTTTCTGGATCGAAATGCGTGGCGATCATGTAGAGAAAGCTCGCCACCTTTTCCTGCGCCGTCTTGCGGCCCAATGTCAGCATCCAGTCGCGCGCGCCGTCGAGTTCGGCGAGCGCCTGATTGTGGAGGCGATGTTCGAGTTCGGGCGAGCCCGCCACGAGGCGGTCGAGCACCGCCTTCGGCATGGAGCAGATTTCGCTCTCGGTCGCGGCTTCCGCCGTCAATGTGCTTTCGGTGGAGAAGGGGCGGCCGAGGAAATCGGGCGCAAATTGCAGGCCGACGATCTGCTGGCGACCATCCGAGAGCATTTTGGTCAGTTTCACCACGCCTTTGAGAATATTGGCGTAGGAGGCGATCTTTTCGCCCTGGCCTTGCAGTTCGGCCCCGGAAGACAGCTTCTTGCGCGTGGTGTATTTGCTGAGTTCGGTCAGTTGTTGCGGGTTCATCGCGCCGCAAACACCGCCATGTCGTGCTTCGCAGGCCCGGCAAACCACCGGAATTTCGGAGTTGTGAATGTCCCTACGCGGATTGTCCATCGCCCTCGACCCGTTTTTCTGCAGTGCTTATAAACGCCTAAATTGGCTTGCGAAATGCGACCAATGTTCCGTGGTCCGTTTTGATTGTGAACTTGACGATATGTAAATTATCGGACTCGTGAATTGATTGAGATCAAAGTTGCGAGCGGCTGTCAGCATTAGGGTTCGGGGCAATGGAGGATCCCATGGCCCAGCATCTCCTGCGCAAATATTCCGGCAATGTGCCACGCTACACATCCTATCCCACCGCGCCGCATTTTCATGAAGAGGTCGGCCCCTCCACCTATGCGACCTGGCTCGGCGCGCTCGGAGCGCGCGACACGGTGTCGCTCTACATCCACATTCCCTATTGTGACAGACTCTGTTGGTTCTGCGCCTGCCATACCAAGCAGACGCATAAATACGAGCCCGTGCGCGCCTATCTCGATGCGCTCTATCGCGAGATCGAGACCGTAGGGGCGCTCGTTTCGGACAAAGCGCGCGTGACGGCGTTGCATCTTGGCGGCGGCTCGCCGACCATGCTCGAACCCGAGGATCTGATCGAACTGAAGGCCCGCCTTTCCTCCGCTTTTTCCTTCGCGGAGGATGCTGAAATCAGCGTGGAAATGGATCCGAACGATCTAGACGGCCCGCGTTACGACGCGCTGGCGGCTATCGGCATGAACAGGGCGAGCCTCGGCGTTCAGGATTTCACCGACAAGGTCCAACAGGCGATCAACCGCATCCAGACCTTCGCCCAAACCCGCAGCGTGGTCGAAGAGGTCCGGAAACGGGGTGTGCGGTCACTCAACTGCGATATCGTCTACGGCTTGCCGCACCAGACGATGGAAACGCTCGCCGAAACGATCGATGACATAATCCATCTCAATCCGGACCGCGTCGCGCTGTTCGGCTATGCGCATGTGCCGTGGATGAAGAAGCACCAGACCATGATCGACGAAGCGTCCCTGCCGGGGCCGGACATGCGCTACCGCCTGATGAACCGCGCGGGCTCCATGTTGCGCGACGCGGGCTATGTCGCCATCGGCATCGACCATTTCGCCCGTCCGGAGGATCGGCTGGCCATCGCCGCGCGGGAGGGAAGGCTCACGCGGAACTTTCAGGGCTATACCGATGAAAACGCGACGGCGTTGATCGGTCTCGGCGCATCGTCGATCGGCAAGCTGCCGCAGGGATATGTCCAGAACAATCCGGCGACGGGCGTCTATCAAAAGCAGGCGCTCGCCGGCGGCCTGACGACGCTGCGCGGCGTTGCGTTTACCGAGGACGACCTGTTGCGCGCCCATGTCATCGAACGCCTGATGTGCGACTACCAATTGTCATTCGCAGACCTGTCTCAGCGTTTCGGCGCGGCCGCTGGAACAATCCTGGCGGAGGCGCAGTCGCTGGTTGCCGGCGACGACGAGGGACATGTGGCGCTCGTCGGAGACCGGCTTATCGTGGCTGACGAGGCAAAGCCGTTCGTTCGCTCGATTGCGGCCTGCTTTGACGCCTATCTCGCGCAGGGACGAGGCCGGCATTCCGCCGCTGTATGATGGCGGCGCACGGAGATCCGGCCGGCTGGGAAATAGGCCCGTGTCCGTTGGGCCGATGCTTGAAAAAATCATATGCACCCAGAAAAAGTGTATTGAAAAACAACTCACAGGTCGGGCCAGGTCCGATTTTTAGAATATGAAACTTTACAGATAGCCAGTCCGAAATATAGATAGACTTGGAAGCTTGCGATTGTATCGCGTTCGCTGGAAGGATTGGATGGGGAGAGCGAAGTTGCAATCTTTAATGGATACGCTTCGTCACAAGTGCAGGCAGTTGTCGCATGCGGTCGCTCTGGGCGAAGACGATCTCGTGGAGCAACTCGACAGCGAGATAAAGCCGATGATCCGCCAGGTTCTCTGGGATGTCGGTCAATGCCCTGAGGAAGATTATCAGCAATTGCGGGCGATTTGCGAATTGTTGCGGGATGATGCCGGCGACCGTTCCAGCGTGGCGGACAAGGCCAGCGCGATGATGCAGGTGTTGGACCGGATGTTTCGCGATCGCGCCAGCCAGAACGCAGCTCTATCCAGGGGAAGCAGCGTCTTGCGCGCCAGCGGCGCAATCAATCAGGCGCTTCTCGATCAGTTGCCCGATAGCGTCCTGCTTGTCGGCCGCGACGGCAAACTGATATTTGCCAACAAACGTTTCTGCGCGCGTTACGGCTGTGATCCCGAAGACTGCGTCGGTCTGCCGCTGCAGAGTTTTTTCTGCAACGATAGCCACTTCCAAGACCTGACCCCGTATGTGGAGCGAGCCTTCAACATGGGAGAGGTGACTGTAGGGCTTCGTCTCGATCGGTATTTGCTCGACATAAAGCCATTTGAACTGGACGGAGACAAGTCGATGGGCGTCATGCTTTTGATCCGGACCATAATGACGACCGAGCATTGACCGCAGGGCGCCTTCCCGCACTGCGCCAACTTTTCAACGATCGGCGCTTTTGAACGTAAAACACGTTCCCATTCTGGCTGAAATTGCTTTAGAAGCGAGATCCGACGCTGTCATTCGGAGAAAAGACGTTGCAGATCGACGACATTTTGTCCGCCGTTTACGGGGATATCCTCCCCTATATCGGCGAAGGTAAGGTCGCAAATTACATTCCCGCTCTCGCCAAAGTCGATCCTCGAAAATTCGGGATGGCTGTCGTGACTATCGACGGGAACGTCCATACGATCGGCGATGCGGAGGATGTCTTTTCAATCCAGAGCATTTCGAAAGTGTTCACTCTGACGCTTGCTCTGGGCCGAGTGGGGGAAGGGCTGTGGAAGCGGGTGGGACGCGAGCCCTCCGGCACGCCGTTCAACTCGATCGTTCAGCTCGAAAACGAGCACGGCATTCCGCGCAATCCCTTCATCAACGCCGGCGCCATCGTCGTCGCCGATACGCTTCTGTCAGGCCATCAGCCGAGAGAAACGCTGGGGGAAATCCTCAGCTTCATGCGCGGCCTCGCCAATGACGAATCGATCTATATCGACGCAGAGGTGGCGCGGTCCGAGCAAATGACCGGCTTTCGCAACGCCGCTCTCGCCAACTATATGAGTTCCTTTGGCAATATTCACAATCCAGTGGAGAAGACGCTCGGCGTTTATTATCATCAATGCGCACTGGCCATGAATTGCGTCCAACTTGCGCGCGCCGGCCTTTTTCTCGCCAATAACGGTCGCATTTCATCCCGCGGACCCAATGCGGTATCGGCGGAGCGGGCGCGCCGCATCAATGCGCTGATGATGACCTGCGGTCATTACGACGCCTCGGGCGATTTCGCTTTTCATGTCGGCCTGCCCGGAAAAAGCGGTGTCGGCGGCGGCATCCTGTGTATCGCGCCGGGAAAAGCCGCGATCGCGGTCTGGTCGCCTGGCCTCAATGGCAACGGCAATTCCGCGACGGGAACCCGCGCCCTGGATTATCTGGCGCGTCGCACCGGCTGGTCTGTTTTTGGGTAAAGCGCCTGAAAAGAGCGTTCGTTGTCCGGGTTTGTGCTGTGATCTGGAGAATCCAGGTGACAAAATATTACATAAGCTGCTGAATTTGCTTCGTTAACTCGGTTGTGATCAAATTATCCCGGTTGCCGGAAATATAATGAGTATGCTAACCAATCTGAGTGACGCGGGCGGTAGGCAATCCTCGCTTCGACATTCGGCGCAAAACCTGGCTTAACCCTGCAAGCCATATGGTCCGCGCCCGAAACCTTGACTGCGTCATGACCGCCTCTTCCCTGGGCGGTCCAAAAGAAAAGTCCCCGGCGCGCCCTCCAGGAGCCGGGGACTTTTTCTTACAGCGCGCCTTTTCGTTCATCCCGCCTTTTCGAACCGGGCATCGCCGAGTTTGTCGAGCAGATGCTCGCGTTCGAAGGCGATGTGGCGGCGAATGGCCTCGAAAAATCCGCGCAACATGTAACCGGTGGCCTCCATATTGACTTCGCCATCGCCCGAACCCAGCAAAAGCAGCCGCTCCGACAATTCCTCGGCGAAGCATTCGTCTTCGAAATGTTCGAATTTGAGCCGGGCGAGCGTCTTGGCGAGGTCGCCCGCAAGACCGCGAGTCTCCAGCGCGGGAAACAGAACATTTTCCTCATAATGATGCAGGCCCTTGATCATCGGCCCCAGCGCCTTGGCGGCGTAGATGCATTTTTGCCGATTGACATTGGCGGGCAGGGAATCGGCGATCTGCTCAAGCTCCGCGCAAAGGCAGAGTTGCTCCTGATGGGCGGAACGCCACCAGTCGAGCGACAGATGTGCGATGGCTGGGTTCGGTATCGCGCCGTTGGCGGCTTTCTCGCGGATCAGTTCGGACATGTTGGTCACCCCTCGGGCATTGTCGCGTATATCCACAATTGCTGGAAAAAGCCGATCTGGCCTTGATTCAGATCAAGGCTGCTTTTGCCCCTTCCTGAGATGTGTCGAGGGACCGCAGAGGAATCTTCGTCTTTGGGCTCCTTTGCGTCTTGGTCCGGCATCGGACGAAGAAATCCAGGGACGTTGGGGGATGCCAACAATGAATTATACACTTGAAACAATACTCGTGGCGCTGGGCGCCTTCCTGGCGCTGCTTGCCGCCGGGTTCGCCCAGGACCACCTGTTCCAGCAGCATATGTTCGTGGCGTTCATATCGCTCGCGCTGGGAACGATCCTTCTGCTACGCCACGCGAAATTTGCGACGGCGGCTCCGGTCTCCGCCGCCCAGGCGAAGACTGAATATATGGACGGCGTGGTGCGCTACGGCGTCATCGCCACCACCTTCTGGGGTATTGTCGGCTTTCTGGTCGGCGTCGTCGTGGCGCTGCAGCTCGCCTTTCCGGACCTCAACATCGAGCCCTGGCTGAATTTCGGCCGCACGCGCCCGCTGCACACCTCGGCCGTCATCTTCGCCTTCGGCGGCAATGCGCTGCTGGCGACCTCTTTCTACGTGGTCCAGCGCACCAACCGCGTTCGCCTGTTCGGCGGCAATCTGGCCTGGTTCGTGTTCTGGGGCTATCAGCTGTTCATTGTGATGGCCGCCACCGGCTATCTGCTCGGCATTACCCAAGGCAAGGAATACGCCGAACCCGAATGGTATGTCGATCTGTGGCTGACCATTGTCTGGGTCTGTTATCTCTTGGTGTTCCTCGGGACGCTGCTGATCCGCAAGGAACCGCATATCTATGTGGCGAACTGGTTCTACCTGGCCTTCATCGTGACGATCGCGATGCTGCATGTGGTGAACAATCTCGCCATGCCGGTGTCGTTCCTCGGCGTGAAGTCCTATCCGGTGTTTGCCGGCGTGCAGGATGCGCTGACGCAATGGTGGTATGGCCATAACGCGGTCGGCTTCTTCCTGACCGCAGGCTTCCTCGGCATGATGTATTATTTCGTGCCCAAGCAGGCCAACCGTCCTGTCTATTCCTACCGGCTGTCGATCATCCACTTCTGGGCGCTGATCTTCATGTATATCTGGGCCGGCCCGCATCATCTGCACTACACGGCGCTGCCGGACTGGGCGCAGACGCTGGGCATGGTGTTCTCGATCATGTTGTGGATGCCCTCCTGGGGCGGCATGATCAACGGTCTGATGACGCTTTCGGGCGCCTGGGACAAGATCCGCACCGACCCGATCATCCGCATGATGGTCATGGCCATCGCCTTCTACGGCATGTCGACCTTCGAAGGCCCGATGATGTCGATCAAGGCGGTCAACTCGCTCAGCCACTATACCGAATGGACCATCGGACACGTGCATTCCGGCGCGCTCGGCTGGGTCGGCATGATCACCTTCGGCGCCATCTACTATCTGACGCCCAAACTGTGGAACCGTCAGCGCCTGTACAGCCTGCGTCTCGTCAACTGGCACTTCTGGCTGGCCACGATCGGCATCGTGATCTATGCGGCCGCTCTTTGGGTCGCCGGCATCCAGCAGGGCCTGATGTGGCGCGAATATAACGAGCAGGGCTTCCTGGTCTATTCCTTCGCGGAATCGGTCGCCGCCATGTTCCCCTACTATCTGCTGCGCGTGCTTGCAGGTGTTCTCTACCTGACCGGCTCGTTGCTGATGGGCTTCAATATCTTCATGACAATCATGGGCTACGAACGCAAGGAAGCGCCGCTTCCGGGCGCCATGCCTGCGGCCGTTCCGGCCGAGTAAGGGAGCACACTCATGGCTTTGCTTGATAAACACGCAATCCTCGAGAAAAACGCCACGCTTCTCCTGGTCGGCTCGCTGCTCGTCGTCACCATCGGCGGCATCGTGGAAATCGCGCCGCTGTTCTATCTCGAGAACACGATCGAAAAGGTGGAGGGGATGCGCCCCTACACCCCGCTCGAACTGGCCGGACGCAACATCTATATCCGCGAAGGCTGCTATGTCTGCCACAGCCAGATGATCCGTCCGTTCCGCGACGAGGTCGAACGCTACGGCCATTACAGCCTGGCGGCGGAATCGATGTACGACCACCCGTTCCAATGGGGCTCCAAGCGCACAGGCCCCGATCTCGCCCGCGTCGGCGGACGTTATTCGAACGAATGGCATGTCCAGCATCTGACCGAACCGCGCGACGTGGTGCCGGAATCGATCATGCCGAGCTACTCCTATCTCAAGACGACGGCGCTCGACGTGAAGGACCTTAACGTCACCGCCAACCTCAAGGCCAACGCCATTGTCGGCGTGCCTTACACCACGGAGATGCTGGACAAGGCTGTGGATGATCTGAAGGCGCAGGCCGATCCGAATGCGGATACGGCTGAACTCCTGGCCCGCTATCCCAAGGCGAAGGTCGGCGATTTCGACGGCGATCCCGCCAAGCTGACCGAGATGGACGCGCTTGTCGCCTATCTCCAGATGCTCGGCTCGCTGGTCGACTTCTCCACCTATAACGACGCCTCGGGCTATCGCTGAGGAGGGCGCAATGGAAACCTACGAAGCCATGCGCGCCTTCGCCGACAGTTGGGGAATGCTGGCCATGCTGGCCTTCTTCATCGTGGCGATCGCTTTCACCCTTCGGCCCGGCGCCAAGAAGCACGCCGACGCGGCCGCGCAGATCCCTCTCAAGGAGGATTGAACAATGGCAGAAAAACATATCGACGAACTCTCCGGCGTCGAAACCACCGGCCATGAATGGGACGGCATCAAGGAACTCAACAATCCGATGCCGCGCTGGTGGGTCTACACCTTCTACGCCACCATCGTCTGGGCCATCGGCTACACCATCGCCTTTCCGGCCTGGCCGTTGCTCAGCGACGCCACCCGCGGCGTGCTCGGCTATTCGAGCCGCGCCGAACTTGCCCAGGAGGTGAACGTGGCCGCCGAGGGGCAGAAAGTGTATCTCGACAAGATCGCCGCGATGCCGGTCGCCGACATCGCCAAGGACGCCGCGCTCAACGAATTCGCCATGAATGGCGGCGCGGCTGCCTTCAAGGTCAATTGCGCGCCCTGTCACGGGTCGGGCGCGCAGGGTGGACCGGGCTTTCCCAACCTGAATGACAATGACTGGCTGTGGGGCGGCAAGGTCGACGATATCTATGCGACCATCGCCCATGGCATTCGCTCGGAAGATCCCGACACGCGGATATCGGAAATGCCGGCTTTCGCGGATATGCTGCAGCCTGACGAGATCAAGCAGGTCGCCGCCTATGTGGTCAGCCTCACCGGCACGCCGGCGGACGCAGCCATGGTCGAGCCCGGCAAGCAGCTCTTCGCCGACAATTGTGCGTCCTGCCATGGTGAAAATGCCCAGGGCAATCGCGAGTTCGGCGCGCCGAATCTCGCTGACGCCATCTGGCTGAAGGGCGAGGGCGAGGATGCCGTCATCCGCCAGATCTCCGCGCCGAAGCACGGCATGATGCCCGCCTGGGGCGGTCGTCTGTCGGACGCCACGATCAAGCAGCTCGCGGTCTATGTCCACGCGCTGGGCGGCGGCGAATAATTCTCTCGTCCGGTATTTTCCGGGCGAAACGATCTCTCCAGCATGATCAGCCGGATCTTCCGGTCATGCTCACCTGCCGCGCCCCTGAAAAGGCGCGGTTTTTTTATGGGGACGCTCCACTATTCCCGGGCGCGGGCGCATCGCGCCGCTTGAAACGTACATGTGCGGGAGCTACAGGACTCATGGTCAATACAGGGAGTTGGCTGATGCCCAGGACGGTGCTGCATCTCGGCGCGCACAAAACCGCGACGACATATATCCAGAAAAAATTCGCGCAGAGCCGTGGGATCCTGAAACGGCACGACGTGCATTTCTACAAGCTTGAGCAATTGCGGAAATCGTTCACGCCGTTGGTGTATGGAAACAAGAAAGAAAACGTCGCCTTCATCGCTCAGATGGCGGAAATGGCGGCATCAGGCAATGTCCTCATTTCCGAAGAAAATATCCTGGGCATGGCCGGTGAGTTGGTGAAGAAGGGGAATTTTTATCCCGATGTCGCCTCCCGTGTCGCTCTCGTGATCGAGAAGTTGAATGTCGAAGCGCCAGTCATTTATATCTGTTTGCGCGAATATTCCGGCTTCGTTGTGTCGATGTATTGCGAATATTTGCGACATCAGAATTTTATCAAGTTTGAAACCTATATGGATACGTTTCGGCAGTCCGGCTTCAGCTGGGTTCAGGTGATACGGGACGTGCGCGCCAGCGCGCCAAAATCAGAAATCCATCTTTGGGACTTCGCCAAGTTCAGGCGTTGTGAACAAGAGATCTTGTCCCACATGATCGGCTTCGACGCGGCGCTGTTGAACAGCCAGGACGAAAGCGTCCGGGAATCGTTTTCTAACATTGCGATGGACGCCTATGAGGCGCTCGCCCCCGTCTTGGAAGGCAAGGAACATCGCAAAATGCTGCAGCACCTCTCGGCGGCATTTCCAAGGGGCGAACAATATCCCGCCTTTAAGCCCCTGTCGGATCAAGAGACTGAGTTCTTTCAGAAAAAATACGCCGACGACCTCGCCTTCATCTCCAGGGAAATGGAAGGCGTTTCGTTTATCGTGTGATTCGCCGTAGCGGCAAACGGCTCAATCGGGGCAGGAGGGGGCATGGTCCGCGCTTCCCGACCCGTTGATTGGCTTGGGGCCGCATCAAAGCCTTGAGGCTTTAAGCGGCGCGATCCTGGCGGCGTTAGCGCACTTAGAATAAAATTTTACATAGATGTTTGCGCTCGAGCGTTCATTCGTTATATCCACGCTCGGACAAGATTGCTTCTGACGGCGTATGTGAGTGGGACATAATGGCTAAGCTGGCGTTTGTTATACTGGCGCACGAAAACGCGGAGCAGGTGGGCGATCTCGCCGGTCTCCTGGCGTCCTGGAGCGATGACGCTCATGTCGTGATCCACTATGACCTCAACGCCTCCAAAGCCGAATTCGTAAAACTGTCATCCCGTTTTGCAGGCAATGAACAGATTCATATCCTGAAGGACAGGGTGAAATGTGGATGGGGCGACTTCAGTCTGGTGGAAGCGCCGATGCGGGCGCTGCGCTACATCCAGTCCGCGAAAATCGATTGCGATCGCGTCATGTTGATCAGCGGCGCCTGCATGCCGATCCGTCCGCTCGCCGAATTGTCGGAATTTTTGGATCGCCATCCGAACATGGAGTTCATTGAAAGCCGGGATGAAAACTGGATCAAGGGCGGGCTGCGGCACGAGCGCTACCAGTACCGGCATGTTTTCAATTTCCAACGGCGCTACAAACTGTTTCACTGGAGTTACCTGATCCAGCGGGCGCTGTTTCCGAAGCGTCGTTTTCCCCGCGGTCTTGAGCCGCGCTGGGGATCGCAATGGTGGTGCCTGAGCTGGGATCTGTGCGCAAAGATCCTCAACTACGTCAAAAAACACCGATCAGTATATCGCTTCTTCAAGAATACCTGGATACCGGATGAGTCCTTTTTTCAAACCATGGCTTACCGGTACACGCCACACGACAAAATTTCTGACCGGACCCTGACATTCTTTGAATTCAACGACTGGGGAAAGCCATTCGTCTTCTTGAATGATCATCAGAAAATTCTGGAAGATCTGCCGTTCTTCTTTGCCCGCAAGATCGGCGGACGGGCAACGGTTTTACGCGAGTATTTTCGCAATGTCGCTTTGCAGCCGGCGCCCAAGCCCATCCCCCATGTGCCAGCGCGTGGCGAATTCCCATTGAGAACCGAACGGCTACTCGACGAACTGCCGAAATCCGAGGTCAACGGCCCGAGCCTGTTTCACCAATTGGGACGCAAGGGACTGGCTGCCACGCTAGCTTATTGCCAGCAACCTTACGCGGTATTGTATGGACCGCCGGTGTTCACCGCCAAGATTGCCTCGCTGTTGCGGGCCGAAACCGACCTGACGGTGCTTGGGCGCATCATGCATCCGGAAAAAGTGGATTTCGGCCCGGGCGTGAAGGATTTTCAGGGTTTGAAGCCAGATGACGTCGAGATCCGAAATCTCGATGGCGGGAATTATTTCTCGCGGATCTTGAGCCGCTGCGCCTCGCCGCTCGTGTTCGAGTTGTGCCCGGGAGAAAATCCGATCGCGGAACGCGCCTTGCTGCAAAGCGGCGCCGGCATGCTCTTGCCGATCGTCCCGTCCAGCGCCGCCGATGAAGCCTGGCTGCTCTACTGGCTGCTTTGCGCGAATTTCGTGGTGAGCAAGCCGACCGGAGAAGACATGAACGGATCGGGACTGCGGGCGCTGTGGAAAACCATAGACAGTCATTCGAAGCCGGAGACGCGGACAGAAATCGCCAAGCAGTTGCTGCGGTCTCGTGAAAAGCAAATCGCCAATGACGATCAGTTCCGCCAGATCAGCGCGGGTGTCTACAACCATGTTGGCGACGTCATCGGCGAGTATATCGCCCGGATGGACGCTTCGCTCCAATCCGTCGGCAAGCAGGACATCCTGTCTTCGGTGCCGCCGGCAGAACGGCATCTGGTGAGCGCTTTTCTGGGCAGTGAAGGAAAGTGGGAAATCCTGAGACGGGCTTTCCCACTTTGACAGCATTGCTTCCTGCTTCTTGTAACGGGTATTTTTCATGAGCCGCTTACGCACAATCATCCAGAATCAGTTTGGCCGGCATTGGGCCCTGTTCAAGTTCGGACGTCAGCTTCGTCTGACTGTCGACAACACCGCCGCCCTCAGCAAGAACGACATCATTCTGGTGACCTGCCTGCGGAACGAACTGTTTCGCCTGCCGTTTTTCACTGATTATTACCGCAAGCTCGGCGTGCGGCATTTTCTCATCGTCGACAATGACTCGAATGACGGCTTGCTCGATTGGGCGCGAAACCAGAAGGACGTGTCCGTCTGGCACACTAAGGAAAGCTACCGAGCCTCAAATTTCGGCATGGAGTGGTGCAACTACCTGCTGCGGAAATATGGCTGCGGGCGGCTTTGCGTCACCGTCGATCCCGATGAATTCCTCGTTTATCCCAACATGGAGACGAGGGATCTGCGCGATCTCGGGGAGTTCATGAAAAACGAAAAGCGCGACGCGTTGCACTGCGTGATGCTCGATGCTTATGGGGCAGGGCCGCTCAGCCAGGCAGGTTACGCCACCGGAGAGGATCCATTCAAGGTCTGCCCCTATTTCGATCGCGACGGCTATGTTCAGGAGGCCCGCATCGACACCGATACCTATACCCGGGGTGGGCCGCGAATGCGGGTCTATAACCGAAATTCGCCGCAAAATTCGCCGGCGCTCAACAAGGTTCCGGTCGTTTGGTGGCGCTGGACCTATCGCTATACCAGTTCCATGCACGATATCCGTCCCCGGCGTCTGCACAAGGTCGGCAATGACGGTCGTCCCGCCATCACCGGCGCGCTGTTTCATTTCAAATTCTTGGCGTCCCTGCAGGACAAGGCCAAAGAAGAAATGCACCGCAAGGAGCATTACAATGCTAGCGCTGAGTACCGGAAATATGTCGATACGCAAGATCCGGTGTTCTTTTGCGATGGATTGAGCGTCGCCTATGAAAGTCCGGAGCAACTGATCCGGCTAGGACTCATCAATAGAGGCAATTGGTTTTGAGAAAAACGGTCGCAGCTTAAAGCTGCGACACGAAGTCCCTGCCGAATTCCTTTTCCAGGAATGCGTACTGACCCTTGAAGCGATCCCTCAGCATGTCCTGAACGAAGGTCGGGATCGGCGCTGATTTGGTCTTGTGGATTTTTTCTTCGGCGCCCTCATAGCTCTTGGCGGGGTCGACGCCCAGGAAGGTTTCCACCTCGCGCATGACGCCATGCGGATCTTGGTTGACTTTGCCGAAGGGCAGAAACAGGAAATCCCGATCGGCGAACCGGGCGCGCCAACGCGGAATAAACGTCGCATAGTCGCCACGATTGTTGACGTCCCAATCTTCAACCATCTCCCGCCAAGCTGCTTCCTGCATGTTTTCACGCGGCTGGCGCTCCAGCGCCATGCGCAGCTGTGACATCGCGCGGGAAACGGGATCACGGATGATGTAGATCAGCCGCGGTCCGCCGAGCAGGCTCCGGACATAGTCGATGCCCTGTTCCGGGATGGTCGAATATTCCGGCGTTATATCGCCCAGCACCTTGCCCTTGGCGTTCGGGCGATCATAGGCGTTGCGGTACCAGGCTTCCGTAAACGGTTCGGTCATCAGTCCGCAGAGATAGCGTAGATAGCCGAAATCGACGTAGTCGCCATTCTTGACATGATGGCGAACGGCGGCGGATGTGTTGGTCCTGATGTGGTAATTTGTCCAGGAACGGTTCTCTGGCACGAACAAGTGGTTGAAGTAGTGGAGTTCCTTGACCGGCGGCATCCAGATCTGCTGGTGCCGCTGCAAATTGACATACAGCCAGGACGTCGCGGCTTTCTGAGCGCCGATACAGAGAAATTGCGGCAGGGCCATTTTTACCTCGTCACTTGAATTTGTCGTTCCAGTTAGCTCTCGATGCGCGAATCTGAGGTCTGCGGGGTCCGAGAAGCGACATCAACGGCGCAGCCATTGCTCCTGAGATGCCCCGCTCTGCTTCCATCGTCGAACTTCTTCATTCCGATTCGGTTCTTCGACGGTGTCCGATGGATTGCCTAGCACTGTGTGCTCGTGCAATGCCCCCATCCGCATTTGCTTCAGACGCTTCACCAACCAGGCCCGCGACTGCGGGTTCACGTCAACCGCTGCTCGATAGAAAGCGGAGGATTTACTGGCCCGTGAAAACCAGATCCTTTTCTCCGATTTCTCCGAGTATGGGAAGGCCAAGTTTGCTGGATTCTTTCTGAAGTTCCTTCACCAGATTGAAGGCGTTCTTGTCTTGGAACAGGCGCATGAATCCAAAATAGTGATAAATGAACGGGACTTTTTTCCGCACATTGATGTTCATGTTCCAAACGTTCTTCAGGAGAGTGAAGGATGAGCCGATTTCCAAAGCCGTCGCCGCCAAGGCGGTTTGGTCGGCAAGGGGATATTTAAACCCCTTTGGAAGCTGTTCGTTCTCAAGAACAGCGCATGTCAGTTCTCGCCAGCGATGCTGAAAGCCGGATGTGACATCGAAAATGACGAGGCCGGAATTGTAAACCGGAAATCCAACCTCCGACGTAAAGCCATCATCACTGGCGTTTGCAAACGCGCTTTCATCCAGTTTGCAGTTCTTAAGAAGAAAATCTTTCAGAACCGGCGCATTTTCCAGGGTGAATTCCCGGCGTCCCATGATTGAGCGCGCAGACATCGCGCAATCCGGGAGCCGCCAGATTTCCAGCTTCCGCATCGCCAACATGTCGCTGTCCAGAAACATGGCGTAGCGTGTTGAAAAGTCGAGGACCGAGGCGTCCAGCTTGTTTCCGATCGGATAGTTGTATTTGGACCAAAGGTCAGCATTGAATTCCTTGATCTGAACGCCAAGACGGTCGAACGTGCCGACGGTCAGTGCATCAAGCTTGTTCAGATGCGCGGGCACGCAGGCGACCAGTTTCACGCCTTCCGGCGCAAATCTGCGAAGCGACGCCGCCAACAATCGGGATTTGAATGACAATACTCCCGGCTGCGTAATGAAGAACATTGTCAAGTCATTGCGATTCATGGCGTATCTCTGGGATTAAAGGATTTCTGCGAGCGAACTGCTGTAACCCAGTTTCTCGATCAGCTTTGCGCTCACGCGGTCGAGCACGAATTTCCTGTCTTCCTGATCGTAATGGCTCATATAAGAAAGCTCTTTTACCGCGTCGGCGTCAAATTTTACTTGTTGAGTAAAGTTAGCCGGATTGTGTTGGTTATTTCCCAGATTCTTCATCCGGGTTTCCGGAACAGAAAAGTCGCCGTCTTTGCGGGCCAAGCCAAATGCCGCCGCAATCTTCGCGGTTTCGCGTTCCGGGCCGTCCAGCAATTTTTCGTATTGTATGTGAATCGCACGGCCGCGTCGGCTCACCACGGATTCCAGGTTCCAGTTCATGGAATTCCAAAAATCCACCGGAGAGGAAAAATAGTATTCCACAGAATTTGGATTGCCGCCGTCCCTGATATTTAACGGGCTACGAATGAATTCTTTCAGGGATTGTTTGTTTTCGGAAATCATATTGGGTTGCCCCGTCATGCTGTATTTATACAGTGAATGAAGGGATGAAAATGGGTTTTTTGTTATAAATATAACTTCGTCGTCTGGATAAACTATGCCCGATCCCTTGTTCAGGATGGGGTAAAACCCGTGCTTCCATCCGAAAACATCATATTTGATTCTGCAATCATAGTTTAATTCCATGGCTGCACGGATGAAATTAGTGCCGGACCTGAACATTCCCAACACGCACAGGTGTTTCATTTTGCACCTCATCTATTGCCTTGCGAAATTCCATCTTCATGAGAATAGGCAACGGCAACTGCTTTCAACGTCATGACGGATTTATCGACGACATCGCATTTTCGCTCCCATCGCATCCCCGATTGATTTTGGCAATAGATTCTATCTGGCTGCTTGAGAAGACTCTTGCCCGGCCGGAAGAAGACGTGGACATCCCGCGCCTGTCGCTGCCGCTCTTCTCGACGAAGTTATGCCGATATTCGTTGACACGCGGCTATGTGTTGGCCCGGAAGCGGGCATCCGTGTAAGTGCAACTGCGGATCGACGGCCCGAGCATCGATCGTCGGTTCCGGCATCCTTTGCTGACCGATTTTCTGGTCATCCGAAGCGCAAGCCGGAGTGTTCTCCTCGCTCGAAGATGAGATCGATCCGGTCACATGAGCGCTGATGCACAATCCCTGGCATGATGGGGACGCCGTCGCGCTGATCCGCATCCTGTGGCCACCTACGATGCGGCACATTGCCCGGCCTTGACTTATATCAAGGAGGCTTTGCGAGCAGGGACTAAAACGGGAAACCTCAGGAGAAGGGGTTTTCGCCATGAATGTCCGCCCGGAAGTGCAGCCCGCCGACGAGGCGTCGATCGAACGCCTTGAGGCGCAACCGGTCAACGCCGCCAAGGTTCGCCAGCCGCTTTACGCCGCACGCAAGGCGATCCATCCGAAACGCGCCGAGGGCGCGTTCAGACGGTTCAAATGGCTGGTGATGGCGATCACGCTCGGCATCTATTATCTGGCGCCCTGGATTCGTTGGGATCGCGGACCGTATGCGCCCGATCAGGCGATCCTGATCGATCTGGCCAACAAGCGCTTCTATTTCTTCTTCATCGAAATCTGGCCGCAGGAATTCTATTTCGTCGCCGGCCTGTTGATGATGGCGGGTCTCGGATTGTTCCTCGTCACCACGGCCGTTGGCCGGGCCTGGTGCGGCTATACCTGTCCGCAGACGGTGTGGGTCGACCTCTTTCTGGTGGTCGAGCGCGCCGTCGAAGGTGATCGAAACGCCCGTATCAAGCTAGATTCGGCTCCCTGGAGTCTCGACAAGATCTGGAAGCGCGTGTCGAAACACGCAATCTGGATCCTGATCGGCGTGCTGACTGGCGGCGCCTGGGTGTTCTATTTCGCAGATGCGCCCATGCTTCTGCATGACCTGGTCTTTTTCCAAGCGCCGTCGGTCGCCTATTTCACCATCGCCATCCTGACGGCGACAACCTATGTGTTTGGCGGACTGATGCGCGAGCAGGTCTGCACCTATATGTGCCCCTGGCCGCGCATTCAGGCGGCGATGCTGGATGAGAATTCGCTGGTCGTGACCTATAACGACTGGCGCGGCGAGCCGCGTTCGCGCCACTCCAAGAAAACGGCCGCCGCCGGCCAGGCGGTGGGAGATTGCGTCGATTGCAACGCCTGCGTGGCGGTCTGTCCCATGGGCATCGACATTCGCGACGGGCTGCAGCTCGAATGCATCACCTGCGCGCTCTGTATCGACGCCTGTGACGGGGTGATGGACAAGCTTGGTCGCGACAAGGGGCTGATCGGCTATTCGACCCTGTTCGACTATTCGACCAATATGGCGATCGCCACCAATGACGGCGCCGCATCGATCGATCCGACCCGCGTGCGCGATCCCGATGGCCGCTATCACGACAAGATCCGCCACTTCGACTGGCGCATCATTTTCCGGCCGCGCATCCTTCTTTACACAGTGCTCTGGTCGCTGATCGGGGTCGGTCTGGTCACCGCGTTGATGGTGCGGGAACGGCTGGAGATGGATGTATTGCATGACCGCAATCCGCAATATGTCATGGAATCGGACGGCTCGATCCGCAACGGCTACACCGTCAAGATCCTCAACATGGTGCCGGAACCGCGCTTGGTGATGCTGTCGCTGCGCGACATGCCGGGCGCGACAATGAGCATCGCCGGCGAATCCTGGTCGCAGGGCCGATTCATCGGCGTGGAGCTGGAGCCGGATACGGTCAAATCCATGAAGATCTATGTGAGCATGCCCAAAGACGTCTTGCCCGAAGAGACACGCGATTTCACATTCCATGTCGAATATCGGACCTCGGGCGAGGCGGATGATTACACGGCGAGTTTCGTCGTTCCGGAGAAACGCAAATGAGCAATCTGGCTGAACCCAAACCTTTCACCGGCCGCCACATGCTGGCGATCATGATCGCCTTCTTTGGCGTCATCATTTCGGTGAATGTCTTCATGGCCTATATGGCGAGCGCGAGTTGGAGCGGCATCCTGGCCAAGAATACCTATGTCGCGAGCCAGGATTTCAACATGAAGGCGGCGGAAGCGCGCCACTGGGCCGAGCGCGGCTTTTCCGGCGCGTTCAAGGTCGAGGGCGGTCGCCTCGAATACCGGCTTGAGGGACCCGCCGATGAAATTGGCCGTCTGGCCGAGATCACCGCGCTGTTTCACCGGCCGGTGGGCGACAAGCAGGATTTCAGCCTGACGCTGCCGCGCATGGCGCCGGGCGTCTACGCGATCGAACACAGGCTCGCGCCTGGGCAATGGATCGTCGATCTCGCCGCCGTCGATGCCGGCGAGACCGTCTATCATCAGGCCGTCCGCATCTATCAGCCGGAGAAGTGACATGAGCTGCTGCGCACCGGGCACAGAGGGCGCGATCGACGCCGAGGCCGGGCTGCCTCCGGCCGAGGAGATCTGGCTGTCGTCGCGCGCGCTCGGCGAAGGCCGGCGCCAGACCGATCTCAGCGTGCCCGACGTTCATTGCGGCGCCTGCATCACCGCCATTGAAAGCGCGTTGCGCAAGCTGCCGGAAGTGGAGCGGGCGCGGGTGAACCTTTCAACCAAGCGGGTGTCGGTGGTGTGGAGGGAAGAAACCGACGGTCGTCGCGCAGATCCTGATCGTTTCGTATCCGCCATACTTGGCGTCGGCTATCGGCCGCATCTGTTCCAGGATCTTGAGGCGGGCGCCGACGCCGAACGCCGCGAACATTTGCGGGCGCTTGCAGTGGCCGGATTCGCCGCCACCAACATCATGCTATTGTCGGTGTCGGTCTGGTCCGGCGCCGAGGCCTCGACGCGCGATCTGTTTCACTGGATTTCGGCGATGATTTGCGCGCCGGCGCTCATCTATTCCGGTCGGTTCTACTACCGCTCGGCGTGGAACGCGCTGAAGGGCGGCCGCACCAATATGGATGTGCCGATCGCGCTCGCCATCACGTTGTCCTATTTCATGTCGCTGTGGGAAACCATCCATCACGGCGACCATGCCTGGTTCGACGCCACCGCCTCGCTGCTGTTCTTCCTGCTGATCGGCCGCACGCTCGATCATCTGATGCGCGACCGGGCGCGGTCGGCGGTGATCGGGCTGGCGCGGCTGTCGCCGAAAGGCGCGATGGCGATCGGCGTCGACGGCAAACCTGAATATCGCCTTGTCGCCGACATCCGGCGTGGAGATCGCCTGTCGGTGGCGGCGGGTGAACGGCTGGCGGTGGACGCCGTGGTGCTCACCGGCGAAAGCGACATCGACTGGTCGATCGTCAACGGCGAAAGCGCGCCGCAGCCGGCGCGGGCAGGGGACAGGCTGCTGGCCGGCACGATGAACCTGACCGGGGCGCTGACGGTGGAGGCCGCCGCAGAAGCCAAGGAGTCCTTCCTTGCGGAGATCATCAGCCTTATGGAAGCCGCCGAAGGCGGCAAGGCGCGCTATCGCCGTCTGGCGGACCGGGCGGCGCAGCTTTATTCGCCCGTCGTGCATCTCACCGCCTTCCTGTCCTTCCTGGGTTGGGGCGTGATCGGCGGCGACTGGCATCAGGCGCTGCTGGTGGCGATTTCGGTGCTGATCATCACCTGCCCCTGCGCGCTCGGTCTCGCGGTGCCTGTGGTGCAGGTCATCGCCGCCGGGCGGCTGTTTCGCGAGGGCGTGATGGTCAAGGACGGCTCGGCCATGGAGCGGCTGGCCGAGGCCACGCATGCGCTGTTCGACAAAACCGGCACGCTGACCCTCGGTAAGCCGCGCCTGGTCAATGCACAGGATATATCGCCCAAAGCCTTCGCCATGGCCGCCGGTCTGGCCGCCCATTCGCGCCATCCGGTGTCCAAGGCCATTCTGGCGGCGGCGCCGATCGCGCTGACGGTCGAGACGATCAGCGAGATCCCCGGCGGCGGGCTGGAAGCCAGGACAGCCGAGGGCCTGTGGCGGCTGGGCGCGCGCGCCTTCGCGTTGGACGCGGACGGCGCACTCGATGCAGATCTACCCTATACCGAAAGCGTGCTGTCGCTCGACGGGCGTGAAATCGCCGCCTTCCATTTCGAGGACGCGCAACGCCCGGGCGCTGCGGAGACCATTCGGCTCATGGCGCGGCACAATATGCCCACCGCGATCGTGTCCGGCGATCGGGAGCCGGTGGTGGCGGCGCTCGCCAGGCGTCTTGACATTTCCGCCTGGCGCTCGGGGCTGACGCCGGAGGGCAAGGTCCGCGCCGTCGAAGAGGCGTCAGTGCAGGGCGGCAAGGTGCTGATGGTCGGCGACGGCATCAACGACGCGCCGGCGCTCAGTTCGGCGCATGTGTCGATCGCCCCTTCCACCGCAGCCGATATCGGTCGGCAGGCTGCCGATTTCGTGTTCATGCGCGACAATCTCGACGCCGTCTGGCTGGCGATCGATGTGTCCAGGCGAGCCGGGCGGCTGATCCGCCAGAATTTCGCGCTGGCGGTGGGCTACAATCTCATTGCGGTGCCGGTGGCGATTGCGGGGCTCGCCACTCCGCTCGTCGCGTCGATCGCCATGTCGACGTCGTCGATCATCGTGGTGGCCAATTCGCTCAGGCTGAATGGCCGGAGTCGTGCGCCGGCGCCGGTTGCCGATGCGCGGCCGGCGATCGGAAAGGCGGTGCTTTCGCCATGAATATGCTGATTTATCTGATTCCAGTTGCCCTCGGGCTCGGCGCTTTGGGGTTGTTCGCCTTCCTCTGGTCGCTGAAGTCCGGGCAATATGACGATCTCGATGGGGCGGCCTGGCGAGTGCTGGATGACGGGGACGGCAAACCCGGCGAATAAACAACCGTCCAGCCTTGCCAGCTTGAACAAGCCGCGTATAGTCCCGCCAAAACAGAACCGTTTTGGAAGGAAGACCCTATGGAAAAGGCGGAAATCGGACTCATTGGTCTGGCGGTGATGGGCTCCAATCTGGCGCTCAATATTGCCGAGAAAGGCAACCGCATCGCGGTTTTCAACCGGTCTCCTGACAAGACCGAGACCTTCTACGCCGAAGCCGGCGACCTCCAGGGCAAGCTGGTTCCCTGCAAGTCGCTTGAGGAATTCGTGGAAGCGATTCGCCCGCCGCGTCCCGTCATCATCATGGTGAAAGCCGGCGAGCCGGTGGATGAACTGATCGCCACGCTGCGCAATTATCTGTCGCCCGGCGACATCATCATCGACGCCGGCAACGCCAATTTCCGCGACACGATCCGCCGTTTCGAAGGCTTGGAAGATTCCGGCCTGACCTTTATCGGCATGGGCGTGTCGGGCGGCGAAGAAGGCGCCCGTCACGGACCGTCGATCATGGTCGGCGGCACGGAAGACTCCTGGAAGCGCGTCGAGCCGGTGCTGACCTCCATCGCCGCCACCTTCAAGGATGATCCTTGCGTCGCCTGGCTGGGCGAGAACGGCGCGGGCCATTTCGTGAAAACCATCCATAACGGCATCGAATATGCCGACATGCAGATGATTGCCGAAATCTACGGCGTGCTGCGCGACGGTCTCGGCATGTCGGCCGCCGAATGCTCCGAGATTTTCGGCACGTGGAACAAGGGCCGGTTGAACTCCTATCTGATCGAGATTTCCGAAGCGGTGCTCAAGGCCAATGATCCGATCACCGGCAAGCCGATGGTCGATCTGATCGTCGACGCCGCCGGCCAGAAGGGCACCGGCAAGTGGTCGGCCATCGAAGCGCAGAACATGGGCGTGCCAGCCACCGCCATCGAAGCGGCCGTCGCCGCCCGCAGCCTGTCGTCGTTCAAGAACCAGCGCGAAGCCGCCGAGAAGATCCTGGGGCTGCCGGGCGCGGGCGCGATCGAGCCTGCCGACAAGGCCGCTTTTCTGGCCGATCTCGAAATGGCGCTGCTCGCCGGCAAGATCGGCGCCTATGCGCAGGGTTTTGCCGTGATGGCCGAAGCCTCGAAGGAATTCGGCTGGTCGCTGCCGATGCCGGTGATCGCCAAGATCTGGCGCGCCGGCTGCATCATCCGCTCGCAGTTCCTTGACGAGATCACCTCGGCCTTCACCGCCATGCCGGATGCCGCCAACCTGATCGTGACCCCTGCTTTCGCGACCATGGTCAAGGACACCGACGGCGCGTTGCGCCGCGTGGTTTCCGCCGCCGTGATGTCGGGTCTGCCGGTTCCGGCGCTGGCGTCGGCGCTCGGCTATTTCGACAGCTATCGCCGCGGCCGCGGCACGGCGAACCTGATCCAGGCGCAGCGCGACTTCTTCGGCGCGCATGGCTTCGACCGGCTCGACGGTGTCGACAAGCATCACGGCCCCTGGGGCTCGGGTCTCGCCGACTTCCAGAACGCTTGAGCGTTTCGGCGCCAAAACTGACGAGGGCGGGCCTATCGGTCCGCCCTTCGTCTTTTTACGCTCCTCTTGTCAACGAATGAGAGGAATGCCTATGAAAGCCCTGTATTTACTGTCCTTTTTGAGTGTCGCCACCGTCGCCTCGGCGGGGTCGCTGACCGTCGAAAGTCCCGATATGGCCAAGGGCGTTCTGGCGCCTGCGCAATTTGCCAATGTCTTCGGCTGCTCCGGCGGCAATCTGTCGCCGGAAATCCGCTGGTCGGGAGCGCCCGAGGGAACGTTGAGCTATGTGGTGACACTGTATGACCCGGATGCGCCGACCGGCTCGGGCTTCTGGCATTGGGTGGCGGTCGATATCCCCGCTGATGTGAGTTCGCTGTCATCAGGCGCGGGTGATGACGGGGCCAAATTGCCAAAAGGCTCCTATATGGTTCGCAACGATGCCGGCGAGGCGCATTTCCTCGGCGCATGCCCGCCGGAAGGTCAGAAGCACCGCTATGTGCTGACGGTGAAGGCGCTAAAGGTCGCCAAGCTGCCCGTGCCTGAAAACGCCACACCGGCGCTGGTCGGTTTTGTGTCCAATATGGTGAAGCTGGACGAAGCGAGCATTGTCGCCACTGGCGCGCGTTGATACATCTGGATAGACCGCGCCGCCGCGCGCGGGGGAGAAGGAGCAGGCTTTGCGTCATCTTCTGGCCGCCCGATCGGGCGTCGGCGCCACCGGCCATATCACCCAGGCAGGGCGATTAGGCTACACCTCGATCACCAACGACCTGCCGCTGATCATCATGGTCCGGCGCGGCCGCAAGCTGATCCAGTCATCCGGGGCGACGCTCCGGATCGACGAGGGCGAGGCGGTGGCGATCGCGGCAGGCCAGGCGATCGATTTCGAGAACATCGCCGCCGAGGACGGCGATTACGAAGCGCGCTGGCTGGTGATCGATCCCATGGTTCTCGCGGATTTCGCGCCGCCCGACGCAGCCTTGCCGATCGCGTCCGCGCAAAGGCTCGGATGCATGCCGCCGGGGCTGTTGAGGGCCTATGAGCAGGCGGTGGAAGCGTTGTCAGACGAAGACGGCGTTCCCGAACTCGTCGCCCGCCACAAGCTGGGCGAACTGTTGGCGTGGCTCGCGGCCGCGGGCTGGCGCTTCCCGCCGGTGGCGCTGGAAAGCTATACGGCGCGCATCCGACGGCTTGTCGGCGCCCGTCCGCAGGATGTCTGGTCGAGCCCGGAGATTTGCGCGACGCTGGCCGTCAGCGAGGCGACGCTGAGGCGGCGGCTGTCGGAGGAGGGGACGAGCCTGCGCGCGGTGCTGACGGATGTGCGCATGACGCATGCGATGCAACTGTTGCAATGTTCACGGCTTTCGGTTTCCGAGATCGCGGCGCGGGCCGGTTTCGAATCGCAAAGCCGTTTCGCCATCCGTTTCCGCCATCGCTTCGGCTTTCCGCCGAGCGCCATTCGCGGCCATCGTCAGGTTCAGCCGGGATAGGCGAGGCTGCCGTCCGGCTGGCTGATGGTCTGAAGTCTTTCCGGCGGCACGCCCTCGATGCGGCCGAGCACCGCCTTGGCGAGTTCGCGGCCGGCGAGCCTGATATCTTCGTTCACCGTCATGATATCTGGGTTCATGTAGCGCAACAGGTCCGCCGGCTGCTTGGAGACCATGTCGAGATCCTCGCCGATTTTCAGTCCCAGCGCTTCGGCGGCGGAGGCGATGGCCACGGCGCCGGCGCTGGAGCCGGCGATGAAGCCATCGATGCGGCCTTTGCGGGAAAACAGCTCCAGCGCCGCTTTGTGGATCTGGTTCATCGAATTGTCGAGATAGACATCTGAGAATGGCGCGGCTTCGGCGCCGAAATCGCGCAGGCCGCGCTCGAACCCCGAGCGCATATGTCTGTGATAGGTGTAGCGCGGCATCGGCTCGAGAATGGCGATGCGTCTGCGCCCCTTGGCGACCAGCCGCCGCACTGCTTCATAGGCATAGGCGTCATTGTCGAAATCATGAAACGGATGCGCAATCCCCATATCAGTGCGGCCATGGGTGACGAAGGGCAGCTTGCGCTCGGTCAAAAGTCGGATGCGCGGATCGTCGGGCTCGGTGGAGGACAGGATCACGCCGTCGGCGGAGCCTGTGTCGAGAATATAGCGCACCGGCGTCATCGGGTCGCGATCGGCGGAATAGGGCGTCACGATCAGATGATAGCTGGTGTTGGCGAGGATTTCGGAAATTCCATAGACGATATGGGTGGTCAGGCCCATCAACTCTTCCGACAGGTTGAGGATCAGGCTGATGACATTG
Organism: Rhizobium sp. SG_E_25_P2; assembly: GCF_029892285.1. Taxonomy (GTDB): domain Bacteria; phylum Pseudomonadota; class Alphaproteobacteria; order Rhizobiales; family Rhizobiaceae; genus Rhizobium_E. Next base: position 138,623 of record NZ_JARXVM010000008.1, on the reverse strand, counting down.
GTCTTGCCGGTTCGCAGGCGCACGCCGGCGCGGTTAGGGTAATAGCCGATCTGGCTTGCGACCAGCCGCACCCGCTCCTTGGTCTCCTGACTGATGTCTGGCGCGTCCTTCAGCGCCCTCGACACTGTGGTCACCCCAAGTCCCGTCATGAATGCGATCGTCTTCAAGGTCGGGCGCTCCCCCGGCGCCGGACCATTGCTCGTTTGCTGAGCACCCTTCATCGTTTATTCCTTTATGCCCCGATCGCGTCCTACGCCAGTTTGGCGGCGAGCGCCACGCCATCCTCCCGAAACTGGAAAAATCTGTAACGTTACAGTTCATTTGTCGAGAGATATTCGTTGCGGCGATGCACAACCTTGTATTGTTGCACTTGCGAGAGGAGAGTTAAGGTCATTCGCGGGCGCAATATCAGCGAAGGGGCTTGGAGGTTGTGGGAAATATAAGTTACTGTATAAATATCAATGGCTTGGAGCCGTGCTTGACGTTAAGGAATTCTTGTATTTTAATACAAAGAAGTTGGTAGGTTTAACGGGTTTAAACCGTTTGAACAGGGTTTATGTCGAGGCTCGAAAAAAATAACGTCTTGGTGGTTGCAGGTCGGATGACTTTCGAATAAGTTTTTCCGGCAACGTTTCAGTGAGGGAGGAGACTCATGAACATTCGCCTTTTTGCAGGGGCCCTAGCGGCTTCCGTTTCGCTGTCCTTCGGCGTCGCCCATGCGGCGGAACTTGAAGTGACCCATTGGTGGACCTCGGGCGGCGAAGCCGCTGCTGTGGCCGAATTCGCCAAGGCCGCCGAGGCCAATGGCATCAAGTGGAAGGACGGCGCGATCGCCGGCGGCGACAATGCCCGCCAGATCATCCTGTCGCGCATCTCCGGCGGCGATCCGATGGGCGCCACCCAGCTCAACACCGGTCGCGACGCCGAAGATCTCGTCAAGGCCGGCCTGATGACCGACCTGACGCCGATCGCCGAAAAAGAAGGTTGGAAGAACTTCATCCGCCCGGGCAAGCTGCTCGACAGCTGCACCTATGACGGCAAGATCTTCTGCGTTCCAGTCAATATCCACTCCTTCCAGTGGATGTGGGTCAATCGCCATGTCTTCGAAGACAACGGCCTGAAGGCGCCGACCAACTGGGCTGAATTCGTCGCTGAAGCGCCGAAGCTCAAGGAAAAGGGCGTCACCCCGCTCGCGGTGGGTGGTGAGCCCTGGCAGATCAACGGCATGGCTGGCGTGTTCCAGATCGCCATCGGCGGCGTCGATCTCTACAAGAAGATCCAGATCAACAAGGATGCCGACGCGGCCGCGTCTCCGGAAATGACCAAGGTGTTTCAGGCCATCGCCGACGCCCGCGGTCTCGTGGATGACGGTTTCGTGGGTCGGGCCTGGAATGACGCCACCAACATGGTGATCACCGGCAAGGCCGGCGCGCAGATCATGGGCGACTGGGCCCAGGGTGAATTCTCCGTGGCCGGTCAGGTTGCTGGCAAGGATTACGATTGCTTGCCGGGTCTCGGCATGCAGGCGGTGCTCGACACCGGCGGCGATGCCTTCTACTTCCCCAAGCCGAAGGGCGACAATCAGGAGCAGATCGACGCTCAGTTGAAGCTCGCCTCCATCCTGGTGAGCAAGGAGACGCAGGTCTCTTTCAACCTCAAAAAGGGTTCGCTGCCGATCCGTGGCGACATCGACATGAACGCCGCCAACGCGTGCATGCAGAAGGGCATCAAGATCCTCGAAAATCCCGACAATATCCTGCCGTCGGGCGAACAGTCCTTCTCATCCGACACGCAGAAGCAGATGGAAGACATGTGGGTCGAGTTCTTCAACACGCCCGAAATGACTCCGGAAGAAGCGCAGGCGCGCTTCGTCGAGATCATCAAGGAAGCCAATTGATCGTTTGACGATCGACCCCGGCGCGGCGCGGCCGCGCCGGGGTTTTCGGCTTCACGCGACGGCCATGCGCCGTTGCCTAGGTCTGATGTCGCGCGAGGCAGCGCGGCCGCCCAAAGTTTTGATAAATATGGGGAGGCGACATGGCAGAGCTGCAAAAGCCGTCATGGATATCTCGGAACTGGATGGCGCTCGTGTCATCCTCGCCGATGATCTTCACCGCGCTGGTGGTATTCACCGGATGCTCCATCTGGACCATCCTTTATTCCTTCACCGCCTCGCGCACGCTGCCGGAACTGACCTTTGTCGGCTTCGACCAGTATATTCGCCTGTTCAAGGCGTCGCGCTGGGGTTACGCCTATCGCAACATCCTGTTCTATGGCGCGGCGTCGCTGACGGTCTCCTTCGTGCTCGGCTTCCTGATGGCCGTTTTGCTCGACCAGAAGATCCGCTTCGAGAATTCGTTCAGGACCATTTACCTCTATCCGTTCGCCCTGTCCTTCATCGTCACCGGCATCGCCTGGCAATGGATGCTGGACCCAATGTTCGGCTTTCAGAAGGTCGTGCAGGGCTGGGGCTTCACCGATTTCAAGTTCAACCTGCTCGGAAACCGCAACACGGTGATGTATGGCGTGTTGCTTGCCGGTCTCTGGCAGGGCACGGGCCTGACCATGGTGCTGATGCTCGCTGGCCTGCGCACCGTCGATGAGGAGATCTGGAAAGCCGCCCGCGTCGACGGCATTCCCAAGTGGAAGACCTATATTTTTATCGTGCTGCCGATCATGCGGCCGGTGCTGATCACCAATCTGGTGATTTCGGCGGCGGGCGTGGTGCGAACCTATGACCTGATTGTCGCGTTGACCAAGGGCGGCCCGGGCAATTTCTCCGACGTGCCGGCTAAATATGTGTTCGACTACATGTTCGGCGGCAACAATCTCGGCCAGGGCCTCGCCGGCTCCACGGTGATGCTGGTGGCGGTGCTGATCATCCTGATCCCCTGGATGTATTATGAATATGGCGGCGCGAGGCGGAGATAGACCCATGGCGATGATCGAAGGCCCGCGCGGCCCGAAACCCCAAAAAATCCTCAATCCGTCGCGGATCATGCTCTATGGCGTGCTGATCGTGGTGGCGGTCTATTACCTGATGCCGCTTTACGTGATGGTCGTGACCTCGCTGAAGGGCATGCCGGAAATCCGTCTTGGCAACATCTTCTCGCCGCCGGTGGAAATCACCTTCGATGCCTGGGACAAGGCCTGGAATTCCGCCTGCACCGGCCTGCAATGCGAAGGCCTGAAGGTCGGCTTCTGGAATTCGATGATCATTCTCGTGCCCTCGACGATCGTGTCGATCGCGATCGCCTCGGTGAACGGCTATGTCCTGTCCTTCTGGCGTTTCAGAGGTTCGGAAGTGTTCTTCACCATGCTGATCTTCGGTTCGTTCATCCCCTATCAGGTGATGCTCTATCCTCTGACGATCATTCTGCGCACGCTCGGCTCCTATGGAACGCTGCATGGCGTCATCATCGTGCATACGATCTTCGGCATGCCGATCCTGACCTTGTTGATCCGCAACTATTTCGCCTCGCTGCCGCGTGAACTGTTTTCGGCGGCGCGCGTCGACGGTGCGGGCTTCTGGCAGATCTTCTTCCAGATCATGCTGCCGATGGCGGTGCCGATCATCACGGTCGCGGTCATCCTGCAGATCACCGGCATCTGGAACGACTTCCTGTTCGGTGTGGTCTTCGCCGGGATGCGCAACTGGCCGATGACCGTGCAGCTCAACAATATCGTCAACGCCACGCAAGGGGTGAAGGAGTACAACGTCAATATGGCGGCGACCATTCTGACCGGCCTCGTGCCGCTGTCCATCTACTTCATTTCCGGCAAGTATTTCGTGCGCGGCATCGCCGCCGGCGCAGTGAAGGGGTAACCGCATGACCTCCGTTTCCGTCAAAGAACTCACGCTCTCCTTCGGCGCCGTCACGGTTCTCGACAAGCTCAATCTCGATATCGGCGATGGCGAGTTCCTGGTGTTGCTCGGGGCCTCCGGCAGCGGCAAATCCACGCTGCTCAACTGCATCGCCGGGCTTCTGGAGCCGACCGACGGCCAGATCTTCATCAAGGACAAGAACGTCACCTGGCTTGAGCCGAAGGATCGCGGCATCGGCATGGTGTTCCAGTCCTATGCGCTCTATCCGCAGATGTCGGTCACCAAGAACCTGTCCTTCGGACTCAAGATCGCCGGCCTGCCGCAGGCGGAGATCGACAAGCGCGTGGCGCGCGCCGCCGAGATCCTGCAGATCCAGCCGCTGCTCAATCGCAAGCCGGCGGAATTGTCGGGCGGCCAGCGCCAGCGCGTCGCCATCGGCCGCGCTTTGGTGCGCGACGTGGATGTGTTCCTGTTCGACGAACCGCTGTCGAACTTGGACGCCAAGCTGCGTTCGGAGCTTCGCGTCGAGATCAAGCGGCTGCATCAGGCGCTGAAGAACACGATGATCTATGTGACGCATGACCAGATCGAAGCGCTGACGCTCGCCGACAGGATCGCGATCATGAAAGATGGGATCATCATGCAGCTCGATGATCCCATGACGATCTACAACCGGCCTAAAAACCTGTTCGTCGCGGGCTTCATCGGTTCGCCCGCGATGAACTTCCTCAGGGGCGTGATCGAGGCGGGCGAGGGCGCGCCGGTCATCAATGTCGAGGGAACGCGGATCCCGCTCGCGGGTTATCTGAGCGAGAACGCGTTGACGCCGGGCCGTAAGGTGGTTCTGGGCGTTCGGCCCGAGCATATCCATGTCGATGAAGCCGGCGCTGTGCAGAATTTCGACGCGGTCGTCGATATCGAAGAGCCGATGGGCGCAGACAATCTGCTGTGGTTGAAATTCGCCGGGCAGACAATGTCGGTCCGCGTCGGCGGGGCGCGGCGCTACGCCGCCGGCTCGCCGGTGAAACTCTCCTTCAACATGGAACTCGCTTCGGTGTTCGACGCGGAGAGCGAGTTGAGACTTTGACTCCAGCGCCAGTTGCTCCCCATCCGGCAGCCGCCACCGTCTCCCCGCAGGCGGGAAGAAGGGCGATAGGGGGCAAGGACGGCGCTCAATCTTTCTTGTCCCCGTCGTGACGGGGACGAGGTCCCGGCAGGGGGATGAGGGGCTTTACGCCGCGCCCTCCTATTCGGTCCCTTCAGAGGAATATACGCATGACCCAGACACTCGACCTTTCCGGCTCCTGGTCGCTTTCGGCCGACGGCCAGCGCGACGGGCTGACGATTTCGCTGCCCGGCGACGTGCATTCGGCGCTTCAGGCCGAGGGCGTTATTCCAGATCCCTATTTCGGCAAGAATGAAGCGCTGGTGCAATGGGTCGCCCACAAGGACTGGACTCTGACGCGCAGCTTCGACATGCCGATGGCTCCTGTTGATGGCGACTGGTATCTCGACCTCGACTATGTCGACACTGTCGCCACGATCCGGATCAATGGCGTCATCGTCGCCCGCACCGACAATTGCTTCCGCCGCTATCGCCCCGACGTGACGGGCGCGCTGAAGCCGGGAACGAATGAAATTTCGGTGACGCTGCATTCGCCGGTCGCCGAGGGCAAGAAGGTCTATGACGCCCAGCCGTTCGAAGTGCCTTGGCTCAAGATGAACTGCCCTATCCCCTACGGCAACATGCTGCGCAAGCCGCAATGCCATTTTGGCTGGGACTGGAACATCGCGCTGGCCCCTTCAGGTCTTTACGGAACCATCGCCCTTCGCCGCATCGAGACGGCGCGGATCGAACATGTCACCGTCAAGCAGGCGCACAAAAAGGATGGCAGCGTCGAACTCGACGTGGCCGTGACGCTCCATGCGCGTGATGCCGGACAGGCGGTCGTGCGGTTCGACCTGGATGGATGGTCGTTGAATCGCGACTGCGACCTGCCCCAGGGCGAGACGGTGCTGCATCACGTCTTCGTCGTCGAGAAGCCGAGGCTTTGGCATCCCGCCGGTGCGGGGCCGCAGAATCTCTACACGCTGAAAGTGAGCCTGGACGAGGAGACGATCGTCAAGACGATAGGCTTGCGCACGATCGAACTCGTCACGGACAAAGACGAGGCTGGAAACCGCTTCGTCTTCCGTGTCAACGGCGCGGAGATTTTCTGCAAGGGCGCCAACTGGATTCCCGCCGACGCGCTGTTTTCCCGCACGAGCCGTGAAAAGACCGAAGCCCTGCTGCAATCGGCCGTCGATGCGAACATGAACATGATCCGCATCTGGGGCGGCGGCTTCTACGAGCATGACTGGTTCTACGACATCTGCGACCGGCTGGGGCTGATGGTCTGGCAGGACTTCATGTTCGCCTGCAACCTTTATCCCTCGACGCCGGATTTCCTGGACAATGTCGCGCATGAGGTCGAGTATCAGGTCAAGCGGCTCGGCCATCACGCCTCGATCGCGCTCTGGTGCGGCGACAATGAACTGGTCGGCGCTCTCACCTGGTTCGACTGCTCGAAGAAGGATCGCGATCGCTACCTCGTCTCTTATGATCGGCTGAACCGCACCATCGAAACGGCGCTGCGCAAGGCTGACGCCGATGCGCTCTGGTGGCCGTCGAGTCCGTCCTGCGGCTATCTCAATTTCGGCGACGCCTGGCATGCCGATGGCTCCGGCGATATGCATTTCTGGTCGGTCTGGCACGAGAACAAGTCGTTCGATCACTATCGCACCGTCAAGCCGCGCTTCTGCTCGGAATTCGGCTTCCAGTCCTACACGTCGAATCTGCTGATCAGCCAGTTCGCGGAGAAGAAGGACATCAACATCGCCTCGCCGGTGATGGAAGTGCATCAGAAGAACCCGGGCGGCAATGAGCGGATCGCGGGCACGATGTTCCGCTATTTCCGCTTCCCCCAGGATTTCGCCAATTTCGTCTATCTCAGCCAGATCCAGCAGGGACTGGCGATCAAGACGGCAATCGATTACTGGCGCTCGCTCAAGCCGCATTGCATGGGCACGATCATCTGGCAGCTCAACGACACCTGGCCGGTGGCCTCCTGGGCCAGCCTCGATTACGGCGGCAACTGGAAGGCCATGCATTATCAGGCGCGGCGCTTCTTCGAGCCCGTGACCCTGGTCGCCATTCCGTCACCGGAGGGTGATAGGGTGGAGATGCGGATGGTCAACGATCTCGCCGACAATATCGAGGTTTCTGCGGACTTCTATACGGTCGATCTCGCCGGCGCGCGGCATCCGCTGCGGTCCGCCAAGGCGACATGCCGTCCCGACAAGGCGATGACGCTGGAGACGATTTCCGCCAGTGAAATCCCTGGGGATCACCTGCTGTTTTGGGATTTCCGCACGTCGGCCGGCAATGAAGGTCGCGGTCACCATGTGGCGACAAGCTACAAGACGCTCGATCTCGCACCCGCCGGCCTCGTCTATGAAGCGCAGGCCGTGGGCGAGGGGCGTTGGCGGATTTCGCTGAACTCCGCCGGTCTCGCTCTGTTCGTGATGCTGGAGGCGGATGTGGCCGGTCGCTTTTCCGACAACGCCTTCGACTTGCTCGCTGCAGAATGTCGCGTGATTACCTTCACTGCTGAAGATCCGTCGGCGACGCCGCGCTTCGTGCTGCGGGATCTCCAGTCGTGTCAGGCGGTGGAGTGAACATTTGATTTAGACGGCGTGCTTCGCCCCTCATCCGGCTGGCGCCACCTTCTCCCCGCATAGCGGGGAGAAGGACGATGGAGCGGAGGTCGCGCCACAATCCCCTTCTCCCCGCAGGCGCGGGGAGAAGGTCCCGGCAGGGGGATGAGGGGCATTGCACGACTGCATCCCATCATCTCCACCCAATTTCCACCTTCGGGCGATCAATGGAGGACATCATGACCAAAGTCTCGTTTCAGCTCTACAGTGCGCGCAATTTCCCGCCGCTTTCGGAAATCTTCAAGCTGCTCGGCAAACTCGGCTATAACGAAGTCGAGGGTTTCGGCGGCATTTACGGGCCGATGGACACTGACGCCGTCAAGGCGCTCAAGGCCGATCTCGACGCCAATGGCCTGACCATGGCGACCGGCCATTTCGGTCTCGACCAGTTGGAGAACGAAACGGGCCGCATGCTCGATATCGCCCGCACGCTCGGCATGGACGCCGTCTATTGCCCCTATGTGATGCCCGACGACCGTCCGAAGGACGCAGAAGGCTGGACGGCCTTCGGCGCGCGGCTTGAAAAGGCCGGCAAACCCTTCCGCGACGCCGGCTTCGATTTCGGCTGGCACAATCACGATTTCGAATTCGTCGCGCTCGCCGACGGCTCGCTGCCGCATGACCGGATCTTCGAAGGCGGTCCGTCGCTGTCCTGGGAGATGGATGTCGCCTGGGTGGTGCGCGGCGGCGCCGATCCGGCAAAGTTCATCGATGCCTATAAGGACCGCATCACCTCGGCCCATATCAAGGATATCGCGCCGGCCGGCGAAAATATCGAGGAAGGCGGCTGGGCCGACGTTGGTCACGGCGTCATGGACTGGCCTGCGATCTGGAATGCTCTGAAGGCGACCAATGCACGGCATTTCGTCGTCGAGCACGACAATCCGTCCGACATCACCCGTTGCGCGACGCGCTCCATCCAATCGATCCAATCGTTCTGAGGACAGAATTCCATGACAAAAGAATATGGCGTTGGCGTCATCGGCTGCGGCAATATTTCCGAAGCCTATTTCCGCCTGATCCCGCTGTTCAACAATCTCAAGGTCGTCGCCTGCGCCGACCTGCATATGGCTGCAGCTGTCGCCAAGGCCGACCAATTCGGCATTCTGGCTCAAGAGGTCGATGCGCTGCTTGCCAATCCCGATGTGGATGTGGTCGTCAACCTCACTATTCCCGAGGCGCACTATCCCGTCTCGAAGAAGGCGCTTGAAGCGGGCAAGCATGTCTATTCGGAAAAGCCTTTCGTGCTGTCGATCGAACAGGGCGAGGATCTCCGCCGCATCGCCACTGAAAAGGGTCTGCGCGTCGGCTCGGCGCCGGACACCTATCTCGGCGGCTCGCACCAGTTCGCCCGCAACCTCATCGACAGCGGCCAGATCGGCAAGGTCATGTCGGGCACCTGCCATGTGCTGGGGCCGGGCATGGAAATGTGGCATCCGAACCCGGATTTCTTCTTCCAGCCAGGCGGCGGCCCCATCCTCGATATGGGACCCTATTACGTCAACAATCTCGTCAACCTGATCGGTCCGGTGAAGCGCGTCGTGGCGCTCGCCAACAAGGCGAAGCAGGAGCGCACCATCACCAATGGTCCGCGCAATGGCGAGAATGTGCCCGTCATCGTGCCGACCAATGTGCATGCGGTGCTCGAATTCGTCTCCGGCGCGCAAGTGGCGCTGATGGCGAGCTGGGACGTCTGGGCGCATCGCCACCAGAACATGGAGCTTTACGGCACTGACGGCGCGATCTTCGTTCCGGATCCCAACTTCTTCGGCGGCACGGTGGAAGTGGCGGGAACCGACCGCGAGCCGAAGGAAGTCGATGTCTGGGACCACCCGATGACCGCCAAGAATTACGAGTTTGCCTGGGGAACGCAGGCCAATTACCGCGGCGTCGGCCTGTCGGACATGATGGCGAGCATCGAGACCGGCAGCGATTACCGCTGCTCGCTCGACCGTTCGCTTCATACGATTGACGTACTGACGTCGATCCTGAAAAGCGCCGAAGAGGGCAAGGCGATCGATATCCGCACCACCTGCACCCAGCCGGCCGCTTTCGGCATCGAAGAGGCCCGGTCGCTGCTGCGCTGAGGCGCTTGCCTTCTCGTCTCCCCGGTTCGCCGGGGAGACATTTGGCGCGCAGGCGCATTTACTGAGGTACGTGAGGCAAAGTTTCCAATCACGGCTTGCCTCCCCAAAGCCATGAGGGGCATAGTCCGGCCGCACAAGAATATTGGAGGATTCCCCATGGCATGGCGCCCCGCTGAAAACCGCTATGAGACTATGAAATACAACCGTGTCGGCAAGTCCGGCCTGAAGCTGCCGGCGATCTCCCTCGGCCTGTGGCACAATTTCGGCCATGACGCCAAGCATCAGACCAAACTGGAAATCTGCCGCACCGCTTTCGATCTCGGCATCACCCATTTCGATCTCGCCAACAATTACGGCCCGCCTCCGGGCAGCGCCGAGGAAGCCTTCGGCGAGATCCTGCGCACCGACTTCAACGGCTATCGCGACGAGTTGATCATCTCGTCCAAGGCCGGTTACCTGATGTGGCCCGGGCCCTATGGCGAATGGGGCAGCCGCAAATATGTCATTGCTTCCTGCGACCAGAGCCTGAAGCGGATGGGTCTCGACTATGTCGACATCTTCTACTCGCACCGGTTTGACCCGGAGACGCCGCTCGAGGAAACCTGCGGCGCGCTCGATCATATCGTCCGCTCGGGCCGGGCGCTCTATGTCGGCATTTCCTCCTACAACACCAAGCGCACCCGCGAGGCGCACAAGATCCTTCAGGATCTCGGCACGCCCTGCATCATTCACCAGCCCAGCTATTCGATGATCAATCGCTGGATCGAGGAAGATGGCCTGGTCGACGCCTGGGAAGAATTGGGCATGGGCTCGATCGTGTTCTCGCCGCTGGCCCAGGGCATGCTGACGTCGAAATATCTGAACGGTATTCCGGAGGGCGCCCGCGCCAGCCTCGACAAGTCGCTCAATCCCGATTTCCTCAACGAGAAGAATGTCGAGAATATCCGCGCGCTCAATCGCATCGCCGAAAAGCGCGGCCAGACGCTGGCGCAGATGGCGCTTGCCTGGGTGCTGCGCGGCGGCCGCGTCACATCGGCGCTGATCGGCGCGTCCAGAGCGAGCCAGGTGGAGGATTGCGTGAAAGCGATCGACAATCTCGATTTTACGGCGGAAGAACTGGCCGAGATCGATATCTACGCCAAGGAGGCCGATATCAATATCTGGGCGGCTTCGGCCGAGCGCAACGGCCCGGCGCGGAAGAAGAAGTAAGTTCAGGCTCGTCTGGTCGGTGTCAGCCCCTCATCCGGCTGCCGCCACCTTCTCCCCGCAGGCGGGGAGAAGGGCGATGGAGCGCCGTCCTTGCCACATCCTCCTTCTCCCCGCTCGCGCGGGGAGAAGGTCCCGGCAGGGGGATGAGGGGCGTCCCTCCGGCGGATGATATTACCTAGAATTTTCGAGGAGGAGACCATCATGATTCACAACCCCATCCTGCCGGGCTTCAATCCCGATCCTTCCATCGTCCGGGTGGGCGAGGATTATTATATCGCCACCTCCACCTTCGAATGGTATCCGGGCGTGCAGATCCATCATTCGCGCGATCTCGCCAATTGGGAGTTGGTCTGCCGGCCGCTGAGCCGCAAAAGCCAGCTCGACATGCGCGGCAATCCCGACAGCTGCGGCGTCTGGGCGCCGTGTCTTTCCTATGCCGACGGGTTGTTCTGGCTCGTCTACACCGATGTGAAGCGCTTCGACGGTTCGTTCAAGGATGCGCATAACTATATCGTCACCGCGCCGTCGATCGAAGGTCCGTGGTCCGATCCCGTCTATGTCAATTCCTCCGGTTTCGATCCGTCGCTGTTCCATGATGATGACGGGCGCAAATGGTTTCTGCAGATGTTGTGGAACCACCGCCCCGAGGCGCACAACACCATCGGCGGCAATAGCCATTTCGACGGCATTCTTTGCCAGGAATATGACGCGGCGGCGGGAAAGCTGATCGGGCCTGTTTACAACATCTTCGGCGGCACGGAACTCGGCCTGGTCGAAGGCGCGCATCTGTTCAAGAAGAACGGCTACTATTACATAACCGCTGCGGAGGGCGGCACCGGCTATGAGCACGCCATCGCATTCGCTCGCTCCGAGCAGGTGCTTGGTCCTTACGCGCTGCATCCGGACCAATATCTGCTGACCTCTAAGGATGCGCCTGATGCGCCCCTTCAGCGCGCCGGCCATGGCCAATATGTCGAGACGCCAGAGGGCGAGCCCTATGTGGTTCATCTGACTGGACGGCCGCTGCCGCCGCTGCGGCGCTGCACGCTGGGCCGCGAGACGGCGATCCAGAAATGCGTCTGGGGTGAGGATGGCTGGCTACGGCTTGCCCATGGCGGCCTGGTTCCGGCGCTTGAGGTCGAGGCGCCCTTGGGCGCCGTGCAGAAATCGACGCCGGAGCGCGTCGAGGCGGAGTTCGACAGCGTTGAACTGCCCCGGGAGTTCCAATGGTTGCGGACGCCCGAGCCCGACAGGCTGTTTTCGCTCACCGCGCGGGCCAGCCATCTCAGGCTTTATGGCCGCGAAAGCCTCGGCTCCTGGTTCGAATTCTCACTGGTGGCGAGACGGCAGGAGCATCACCGTTTCCGTGCGGAAACCGTGGTTGATTTCAAACCCGAAACCTATCAGCAGGTCGCGGGGCTGACGCATTATTACAATCGCTACAAGTTCCATGCGCTGGCGGTGACCTGGCATGAGACGCTGGGGCGTTGCCTGACGATTCAGTCTTGCCCAGGAAATTATCCCGGCGGACGGCTGACATTTCCGGTTGGTTCGGGCGAGGCGCTGCCTGTTGGCCGTGTGCATCTGGCCGCCGATGTCCGAGACAATGCGCTCCAGTTTTTCTGGAAAGGTGACGGCGAGGCGGTTTGGCGCGCGATCGGCCCGGTCCTCGACGCGGGCGTGGTGTCGGATGAAGGCGGAGCCGGCGAGCATGGATCGTTTACCGGCGCCTTTGTCGGCATGTTCGCCTATGACATCACCGGCAGCGCAAAGGCGGCGGATTTCGACAGGTTCACCTATCAACGCCAGATGTGAGGGGACTAAAAAAGCCCGGCCGCGCATGCAGCCGGGCTTGTCCTCGACGTATCGAGAAAATCAGTTGGCGTAGCGGATGCCGGCGCGCACTTCCTGGATCGCCATGCTGATCAAGCTGCGAGCCTTCACGCGGTGGCCGCCCTTGTTGTCATTCGCTTGCGCCAAAAAGGCGTCGGCGGCGACAAGATGGTCAAGCGCGCTTCTCATATTGGGCTGGGCGGCGATTGCGGTGACGCCTGCGCCGGTTGCGATGCCGATAGCCATGGAGATGGCGATGATCGTGGGAGTCTTGAATTTCATGGACGTTCCTTTCCCTCTTAATTGCCCCTAAGTCACGCGAAAGTCGCGCGAAATGGCGCGAGCCTATACGTGACGCCGACAAGTCAGTTGTAACGCGAGAACAATGTCCGCGACCGAATCCGATCGCGCAACTAAGGCGACGTTACGGGGCGCGCGGGCGTCTCGTCAACCCGAATAGCCTATGAGTTTCCATACGCGCTAAAATAGATCGAGGTCAGTTGGTTCGAGGCCGCGGCGGGCTCGGTCAGCCGCAAGCATATAGGCTTTTTCGAGGTGATGTCGGAAACGTTCAGCGTCGAACAGTGGCGCCTTTCGGCGTGTTTCGACCAGCCGCTTGCGGACGAGTTTCAGGCTATCCGGGGCCGTGGCGAAGCTTGCAGCCATTGCGACAAAGGTTTGGGCGTCCGGCGCCACGAGATCCGGCATGCCCGCCGCGTTCAGCAGGCTTTCGGAGACGCGCGACGCGAAGTTCGAGCCTCTTTTCGTCAGCGTCGGCACGCCCGCCCAGAGCATGTCCGACGTGGTCGTGTGGCCGTTATAGGGAAAGGTGTCGAGATGCAGGTCTGCGGCTGCGGCGCGGTGCAGATGCCGGGCATAATCTGCGTTTTCGGCAAAGATCAGGCGGTGGCGCGCCACGCCTTGCTTCTCCATTCGCGTTGCGAAATTCTCGCGGATCAACGGCGTTTCCAGCAGTATCCAGAGACGGCTCTCCGGCGTCTTGCGCAGGATCTCGGACCACAGTTCCAGCGTTTCCAGCGTGATCTTGCGATTGGCGTTGAAACTCGCAAACAGGAAGCGATCTTCGGGCAGGCCGAGCGCGGCGCGCGAAGGCGGCGTCGGGGTCGGCTGCGGACGCGTGCTGGCGTCGTTGGGCTGATAGCTGTCCGGCAGCCGAATGAATTTTTCGTGGAAATATGGTTTTGCCGCATCCGGCAGCACGAAATGATCGCCGATCACGTAATCCAGATCGATCATCTGCGTCGAACCGGGATAGCCGAGCCAGGCGATATGAACGGGCGCGATCGGGAAATTGAGCACCTGGCTGCGCGAGCCGCCGGTATGGCCCTTGAGGTCGACGAGAATATCGACGCCGTCGGCGCGCATCCGTTCGGCGATTTCGGTGTCGCTCAGGCTGGTGACGCTGACAATGCGGCCCCATTTGGAGCGACCGCCATCGTCGCGGCGGATCAGGTCATCCGGCGTGTAGCAATAGAGGGTGACATCAAAGCGGCTTGCGTCATGGCGTTCGAGCACCTCGCGCATTAGCCGCATTGTGGCGTGCGTGCTGCTGAAATCATTGGAGAAGTAGCCAATGCGAAGACCCTCTCCCCAGACATGCGCGGCGGCGCGTCGGGCGGCGGCGCGATCTGGGGAGTAGCCGGGGCCGACATTCTGGCGGTTGGCGGCCAGCCGGTTCACTCTTTGGTCGCCGCAGTGAAGGAGATTGGCGTAGGGCGTCTCGCCGTCATGGGCGGCGGCGTCCCCGAGCATGGCGCGCCGCTCCTCCATCCAGCGCTCCTGCGCCTCGATCGTATCGTAGTCGCAGAATTCGCGCGCCACCGCCATCAGCTTGGCCTGGGCGACGTCGTCGTCGGGCCTGAGCGCGGCCAGTTTCTTGAACAGCGGCAGATTGAAAGGATTGCGCATTTCGCCCGCAATGAGTTCTGCGGCGAGATTGAGATGGTTCGGATCATTGCTCGCCGTCAGTCGGTTCTTGACGAGGCCGAGCAGATCGCGCTCGCCGCGCGCGTGGAATTCGCGCGCCAGCAGGAAAATGATGTCGGGATCGCCATCCTGCGCCTTCTGCGCCTTGATCGCCGCAGCCAGCGCCTGGTCGCTGTCTCCGAGAGCGTCATGGGCGAGGGCGGCTTTCTTCCAATAGACAAATGCGTTCGCGCCAGCGGCGCTGGCCGCCATGTCATAGGCGCCGATGGCGTCCTTCGTCATCCCGACCGTCTGCAGGGCGTCTCCGAACAGGCCAATAAGTTCGGCGCGCGCGTCGCCCTCCGCCAATGCGGCGTTGATGATACTGAACGCCGCGTCGAGATCGCCCGCGTCCAGAGCGGCGCGGGCGGTGGTGAGGCGGTCTTGCATGTCGGGCGCTCCGTTCGAATCGCCCGATTATGCAGCATCGTGGCTGGCGCGGAGGTCTCTCAGGCCATCCGCTTTGGCGTCTGCGGCTCCACAGCTCCGCGATCCCTGAAGATCAGCGCTTCCGCTTCGCCCGGCCAGATAACCGGACCCGCCCGCCGGCCCGGGGGATCAGGCCGCAAGGTCGGTTTTATGATCTTGCCGTCGCCATCGACTTCAAAGCAGTGATAGCGTCGGCGTGGTCGCTCCTCGTTCATGCCGCTTTCGCGCTCCAATCGGGGAAGGGATCGTTGAGATCGCGCCAGCGCTCGGGGCGGAAATCGGTTTCCGGCACCAGGCAGGCGTCGAGTTCGGCGCGGATGGCGGCCTCGCTCATCGGATCGGCGCCGATGAACACCATCTCCTGTCGGCGGTCGCCCCAGACCGGGTCGAAACGGTCATAGATCGCCGAGCGGCTGCCTTCATCCGTCGGCCAGCGCTCTTGCGGCACGGCCGCCCACCACAGGCCGATTTTCTGGGTGCGAACGATCGCGCCGGCATGGCTGAGTTCGCCGACATAATGCGGACGCGTGGCCAGCCAGAAAAAGCCCTTGGCGCGCACGACGCCCGGCCAGGAGCGGTTGACGAAAGCCTTGAACTTGGCGGGATCGAAGGGCCTGAGCGCCCGATAGACGAAGGAGCGGACGCCATATTCCTCGGTCTCCGGCGTGTGCTCCGCATAGCCGTAAAGCTCCTTGTACCAGAGCGGGTGCGTGTGAGCCTTTTCGAAGTCGAAGCGGCCGGAGCCGAGAATTTCCGAAGACTCGACGCGGGCGAAATCGGTCTCGATGATGTGAGCGTCGGGATTGAGCGCTGTGACGATCTTGCGGGCTGCGTCGAGATCGGCGGGGCTGGCGTCCGAAACTTTGTTGATGATCACCACATCGGCGAATTCGATCTGCTCGACCAAGAGATCCACCAGCAGGCGCGCATCGCCTTCGCCCGCCGTTTCGCCGCGATCGGCGAGGAAGTCGTCGGAGGCGTAGTCTTTCAAAAGCGAGGCCGCGTCGACCACCGTCGCCATCGTGTCGAGCCGGGCGAGATCCGACAGGCTGAAGCCCGCTTCGTCGCGAAATTCGAAGGTGGCGGCCACCGGCAGCGGTTCGGAAATGCCGGAGCTTTCGATCAGCAGGTAATCGAAGCGTTTTTCGCGGGCGAGACGGCTGACTTCGTTCAGGAGATCGTCGCGCAGCGTGCAACAGATGCAGCCATTGGTCATCTCGACCAGTTGTTCGTCGGTGCGCGACAGATCCGCGCCGCCTTCGCGAATGAGTTCGGCGTCGATGTTCACCTCGCTCATGTCATTGACGATGACCGCGACTTTCAGGCCCTGGCGGTTGTTGAGAACATGGTTCATCAAGGTCGTCTTGCCGGCGCCGAGAAAGCCTGAGAGCACGGTGACGGGAAGACGGGTATCCACGATTGGAGCTTTCATAATGTTATACCATTACATGTTGATGTCCGAAAAAGGCGGGTGCGAGCGCCCGCCTCGATTGTTCGACCTCGTCACTTCGCGGCGAGGCAATCCTTGATTGAACGGGCGATGCCGAGCATGAGATCGCCGTAGAGGGCTTCGCCCTTCTGGTAGGAGCCGCCTTCAGGATCGAGCACGCCGCTCTTGGCGTTTGTGCCTTCGAGCACGACCTTCACCAGTTTCGGTTCGAATTGCGGTTCGGCGAAAACACAGGTGGAGCCGAGTTCGGCCACTTTGGCGTGGATTTCCTTGAGCCTTGCCGCACCCGGCATCGTTTCCGGCGAAACCGTGATCGAACCTGCGACTTTCACGCCGAACTCTTTCTCATAATACTGGTAGGCGTCGTGGAAGACGATGAAAGGCTTGTCCTTCACCGGCTCAAGCTCGGCCTTGATCTTAACCGCCAAGGCGTCGAAGCTGGCGTTGAGATCGGCGAGGTTCTTCTCATAGGTCTGGGCATGCTCCGGATCGGCCTCGACCAGGGTTTTGGTCATCGCGGCGGCCATCAGCTTGGCGTTGCCTGTATTGAGCCAGAGATGCAGGTCCGTTTCTTCCTCATGATCATGGCCTTCATGGCCCTCATGAGTTTCGGCGCCGTGATCGTGACCTTCTGCCGCCTTTTCCTCGGCGTCATGGTGGTGCTCACCCTCCTCATGGCCCGCTTCGGCGTGGTCGTGGTCCTCTTCGCCATGGTCGTGACCTTCGAAAGCGCCGCCTTCTCGGGTATGAAGTTTCAACAGCCCCTCGACCTCGTCGAGTTCGAGGATCCGCGCTTTGCCGCCGAGCGTTTCCAGCGGCTTCTCCATGAATTTCTCCATGTCGTGGCCGACCCAGAAGATCACATCGGCGTTCTGAAGGCGTGAGGCGTCGGAGGGGCGCATCTGATAGGTGTGGGGAGAGGCGACGCCGTCGACCAACAGTTCGGGTTCGCCTACGCCTTTCATCAGCGAGGCGGCCAGCGAGTGGATGGGCTTGATCGACACCACCACCTTCGGCGCTGCCTGGGCCGCGAAGGCGGACAGGGCTATAATCGAGGCGGAGGCGAGGGCGGTGGCAAGCATTGAACGCATCGGCGGTCCTTTTTAACCCGTTACGACTGGAATGTCGCTGTAATGTTATTACATAAATTGCGTTACGCTATAACGTATGACATAACCCCTGCCAAGTCCCGACTCTGGAAAATTCTATGCTCGACAGAATACCTCAACATGATCAGCTGGTTGGCCTTGATGGCGCCGGGATCTCGCGCAATGGCCGCTGGCTGGTGCGCGGTGTGAGCTTCTCCGTGCGCAAAAGCGAGATCGTCACGCTGATCGGCCCCAATGGCTCGGGAAAATCGACCTCGGCGCGCATGGCGCTGGGGCTGATCAAGCCCGACGAGGGCAAGGTGTCGAAGCGAGATGGACTCCGGGTCGGCTACGTGCCGCAGAAGATGAGCATCGACCGCACCATGCCGCTGACCGTCGAGCGGCTGATGACGCTGACCGGTCCGTTGCCCCGGCGCGATATCGCCAATGCGCTCGCAGAAACCGGCGTCAGTCACCTCGCCAAGGCGGAGGTGCAGCATCTGTCGGGCGGCGAGTTCCAGCGCGCGTTGTTGGCCCGCGCCATCGCCCGCCGGCCCGATCTGCTGGTGCTGGACGAGCCCGTGCAGGGTGTGGATTTTTCGGGCGAGATTGCCCTTTACGAATTGATCGGCGAGATCCGCGACCGCATCGGCTGCGGCGTGCTGCTGATCTCGCACGACCTGCATGTGGTGATGGCGGCGACCGATACGGTGATCTGCCTGAATGGCCATGTCTGCTGCACCGGCACGCCGCAAGCGGTGACCCAAAGCCCGGAATATCAGCGCCTGTTCGGCCAGCGCGGCGCAGGCGCGCTGGCGATCTACGCTCATCATCATGATCACACCCATCTGCCCGATGGCCGGGTGCAGCATGCCGACGGCTCCGTCACGGATCATTGCCATCCAGAGGATGGGCATCATCACGATCACGACGAGGATGAGGACCATGTTCATGGTCCCGATTGCGGCTGCGGCCATGAACGCAACCGGCTGGTTCTGCCCAAGACCATGACTGCAGGAGGCCGCGATGCTTGACGACTTCTTCATCCGCGCGCTGATCGGCGGCACCGGGCTCGCCTTGACCACGGGGCCGCTCGGCTGCTTCATCGTCTGGCGGCGCATGGCCTATTTCGGCGACACGATGGCGCATTCGGCTTTGCTTGGCGTGGCGCTGTCGTTGTTGTTCAATCTCAATATCATGATCGCAGTGTTCGTGGTGGCGGCGGCGGTGTCGCTCTTGCTGCTGCTGTTGCAGAAAGTGCAGTCTCTGTCGGCGGACTCGCTGCTCGGCATCCTGTCGCATGCCTCGCTGTCGGTCGGATTGGTGATCCTCGCCTTCATGTCCTGGGTGCGCGTCGATCTCGTCAGCTTTCTGTTCGGCGACATTCTCGCCATCGGCGAGGGCGATATCGACCTGATCTGGGGCGGCGGCATTCTCGTTCTGATGACGCTGGTCTATCTGTGGCGGCCCTTGGTGGCCTCGACCGTCTCGGAGGATCTGGCCGAGGCAGAAGGCTTGCAGCCGAAACGGGCGAGGCTGATCTTCATGCTGCTGCTCGCCGTGGTCATCGCCATCGCCATGAAGATCGTCGGCATCCTGCTGATTACCTCGCTTCTGATCATCCCCGCTGCAGCCGCGCGGCGCTTTTCGACCTCGCCGGAGATCATGGCGGCGCTCTCGGCGGTCATCGGCGTTGTCGCGGTGTGGGGCGGGCTGTATGGATCGCTGCAATTCGACACGCCGTCGGGCCCGTCCATCGTGGTGACCGCGCTCGCGCTGTTTGTCGTCAGCCTGCTGCCGGTGGGTCGCGATCGGCTGGCCGAGGAAGGGAGGACATGATGAAAACAGAGCAAACGCTCACCAAGAACCAGGCGCTGGTGCTCGGCGCGCTGAATGGCGCGGCAGGCCCGCTCAGCGCCTATGACATTCTCGACCGGCTGCGCGGCGACGGTTTTCGCGCGCCGCTGCAAGTCTATCGGGCGCTTGAGAAGCTCGTCGAGCAGAGGCTGGTGCATCGGCTGGAAAGTCTCAACGCATTCGTCGCCTGCGCGCATCCGCATGATCATCATGACCACCATCACGGCGTCATCGCCTTTGCGATTTGTGAAACCTGTGGACAGGTGACCGAGTTTCACGATCACACCATCGAGCATCAGCTCAAGCAATGGCAGGCGGCCACCCAGTTCAAGGCTGAGAAGACCACGATCGAAATCCGCGGCGCCTGCAAGAATTGCGCTTGATATGCGTCAAGACTCCGGCCATCCCGACCGGCTAGGAGAGAGTGGCGCAGGCATGAGCGGGAGACGACGAGATGCAGAAATTCGAGGGCGGCATGTTCGACCGGTTGTTCGACGCGGCTGCGCCGTCGGGTGAAACCAGCGATCCGCCGACGGCGATCGACCCCGTTTGCGGCATGACGGTGAAGCTCGGGATCGGCAAGCCAACACTCTCGCATGAGGGCGTCGACTATCATTTCTGCAATCCGAAATGCCGCGTCCGCTTTGCCGCCGATCCCTGGTTTTATCTGTCGGGCCATTCGAAGAACAAGCCGAAGCAGGCCAAGGCGGCCGTGCAATACACCTGCCCGATGGATCCGGAAATCATTCGCGCCGAGCCGGGCGCCTGCCCGATCTGCGGCATGGCGCTGGAACCGATGACGCCGTCTGCGGAAGACGGCCCCAATCCCGAGCTCATCGATTTCACTCGCCGTTTCCAGGTGTCTGCGACATTGACCTTGCCGTTGCTCGTCGTGGCGATGGGACCAATGCTCGGCCTGCCGGTTCGCGACTGGGTCGGTGAAAGACTGGCGGCCATCGTGGAGCTGGCGCTTGCCGCGCCCGTGGTTCTCTGGGCGGCCAAGCCGTTCTTCGAGCGCGGCTGGGCCTCGCTCAGAACAGGCCACTACAATATGTGGACGCTGATCATGTTGGGCGTCAGCGCCGCCTTCGCCTATAGCCTCGTCGCCGTCGTCGCGCCGCAGATCTTCCCGCATGACGTCGCTGGCCATGGCGGGCTGCCGCCTGTCTATTTCGAGGCGGCGGCGGTGATCGTGACGCTTGTGTTTCTCGGCCAGATCCTGGAGTTGAAGGCGAGGGCGAAAACCGGCGACGCCATTCGGGCGCTGATCGGCCTGGCGCCGAAGACCGCGCGCCGCATCCAGCCGGATGGTTCCGAATTCGACGCGCCGCTCGAAAACATCCTGCCGGGCGACAAGCTCAGGGTGCGCCCGGGGGAGGCGGCGCCGGTCGATGGCGTCGTGATCGAAGGGCGATCGTCGGTCGATGAGAGCATGCTCACCGGCGAACCCATTCCGGTCGACAAAGAGCCGGGTTCGACGGTCACCGGCGGCACGGTCAATCGATCCGGCACATTCGTGATGACGGCCTCGAATGTCGGCGCGGACACGCTGCTGTCTCGCATCGTCGCGTTGGTGGCGGAGGCGCAACGTTCGCGCGCGCCGATCCAGAAGCTGGCCGATCGCGTTTCTGCCTGGTTCGCGCCGACAGTTGTCGCGGTGGCGGCGGTCGCTTTTTGCGCCTGGCTGATCTACGGCCCGTCACCCAGCCTGATCTACGCTCTGATCGCCGCTGTCTCCGTACTGATCATCGCCTGCCCCTGCGCGCTCGGCCTTGCTGCGCCGATGTCGGTGATGATCGCGGCGGGGCGAGGCGCTGCGGCGGGCGTGCTGGTGCGTGACGCAGCCAGTCTCGAAGCGCTTGCCGCCGCCAACTGCCTGGTGATCGACAAAACCGGCACGCTGACGCAAGGGCGGCCCGCGCTCGGCGATGTCGTCGCCAATACGGGTTTCGACGCGGATCGCATCCTGCAGCTCGCGGCCGCGCTCGAGGCCGGATCGGAACATCCGATCGCCTCGGCAATCGTGAAAGGCGCTGAAGCGCGGGGGCTCGCCCGTCTGGCCGCGACGGATTTCTCGTCCTTGGCCGGCAAGGGCGTGACGGGCCAGGTCGAGGGCCAGGCGCTGGGGCTCGGCAATGCGGCGTTGGCCGGCGAATATCTCGGCAAGGATGATCCTCTCGCCAAAATTGCCGACGATCTCGCCGGCAAGGGCGACACGGTGGTGTTTCTGGTTGTCGAGCGTCGGCTCGCGGGGCTTGTTTCAGTGCGAGATCCGATCAAACCCGAAGCCGCCGAGATGATCCGCCGTCTTGAAGCGGAGGGCATGCGTGTTGTCATGGCGACCGGAGACAGCCTGCCTGCAGCGCGATATGTCGCCGCCGCGCTGGGAATCAAGGATGTTCGCGCCGGGCAGTCGCCGGAAGACAAGAAGGCTTTGGTCGACGCCCTGCGCGCCGAGGGGCTCATCGTCGCCATGGCCGGCGATGGCGTCAACGACGCGCCTGCGCTCGCCGCCGCCCATGTCGGTCTCGCCATGGGCGCGGGCTCCGATGTCGCGCTAAAAAGCGCCGGCGTCACTCTGGTCAAGGGCGATCTTGCCGCCTTTGGGCGGGCGCGCAGGCTGGCGCGGGCGACGCTCGCCAATATCCGCCAGAATCTTTTTTTCGCCTTCGCCTATAATGCGGTCGGCGTACCCCTGGCGGCGGGTTTGCTTTACCCCTTCACCGGTTCGCTTCTGTCTCCCATGGCGGCGGCGGCGGCGATGAGCCTGTCGTCCGTTTCGGTCATCGGCAACGCCTTGAGGTTGAAACGCACGCCTGTCTGACTGTCTGAAAATGACGCAGTTTACACATGCTTAAGTCTCGCGCGGGAGCTTTGTGCATTCCAAAGCCCGGGATCGGGATGGCAATACGCGGTCAAAATTCGAGGAAAACACCAAGAATCCAGAAAAATGGCGACGAAATCTCGTGCATGCCTGTGCGTGAATGAAAGTCAGCGCTTTCTTAAGGTCGCGTGAAAGTTTGCCTCGCGCTTAATTCATTTTCAAGTAGTGGCGCATAGGATGCCGCTACGTGAGAGATGAGGATGCGCCGTTGATGAAACGCTCTTTCGCCAAGAGGTTTCTCAGTTTTTCCCTGGAGACGAACATACGCTTTCGCAAGAAGGTGATGTTCGGCGTCGGGCTGAGCGTGATCGCCTCGCTCGCCGGCGGCGTCAACGCCATCTACAACATCAACAAGGTCGAGGATGCGGTGAAGTTCTCGTCGGCCGCTGCGTCTCCCTTGTTGATCGGCGTCATTTCGCTGTCTGAGAGCTATCAGAAGCTGCAAAGCGTTTTTGATCCGGTGATGAAGAACTGCGTGGGCCTTGAAGGCGCCGAGCGCTATCTCAAGCAATCCTCCGAAAACCAGACCCGCAAGCTGAAATTTCTCACCACCATGGCCGAGCAGGCCGATGCGGCGCAGGAATTGCGGCGCTACGAGTTTTCGGGTTCGAAAATCTTCAAGACACGCAGCGCCCTGCTCGATGTCTGCCATCGCGTGACGGCGGGCAAGGCGCAGGTGGCGATCGGCGAAAACGCGTTGCGCGGCATCGTCAATCTCCTTGAGGTCGAGGTTTCGACCGAAATCATGGAAATCGAAAAAAAGGCCGCCGATTCCTGGGGCCCCGAACTCAGCTATGAAGGCGCGATCCGCAATCCGGCGATCGGATCGTCCGCGCCGCAAGATCCCGCCAGCCGCACGGTTTCCGGCGATCTGCGAAATTTCTACAAGCTCAAGATTTTGGCGATCGAACTGGGCGGCATCAACACCAAATTCGCCAACGCGCCGCGGCTCTACGATCTCAACCGGTTGCGCAAGAGTTTCTGGGGTCGGCTTGAGGCGATACAACGGGTGCTCACCGATGCGCGCGGCCATTTTGAGCGCGAAGGCAGGATTGAGGAATTCGACCGGCTGAATGCATTGGTGGCCAAGGCGAAACTGGTGTCCCACACTGCGCCGGCCTCGATCTTCAATGCGCAAACCAGTGTGGTGCAGAGCGAGATCGCCAAGCAGGCGCTGGTGTCGCGGCTCCAGCGCGAGCAGGGACAATATTCGGTCGCTCTGCTGAACATCATGGATGTCGCGCAGCGGATCAACCGCAACGCACAGCTCAGAACCGAACAGCAGTCGATTGCAGCCTCCTGGGAAATCGCGCTCAGCGTTTTCCTGAGCGCGACGCTTTTGCTGATCACCGGCATGTATTTCCGCCGCGCGGTCACCGAGCCGCTTGAAGCCTTGACTGCGGATGTCAGCGCCCTCGCCAATAAGGAAGATTTCGACGCGGACCCGATCGATCCGGCGCTGTTGTCGCGGGCGGATGAAATTGGCGATCTCGCCAAAAAGTTCGCCTCTACATTCCAGGCGCTGGCCAAGGCGCGAAGCCAATTGCAGGAAGCGAGCCGGCATGAATTGTCGATCCAGCGCGACCGTCTCTATGGCGCGGTCGAAAACATGCCGCAGGCTCTGTTCATGCTCGATCACGACGGCAAGATCATCGTCGCCAACCGCCGCCTGCATGAATTTTATATGAGGGGCGAGGAGATCGATCTCGTCGGCATGCCCGTCGGTGATTTCATCGCTATTTGCCGCCGCAACGGCGTCGGGATCAAGCGCACGCTGTCGGACGACGTGCTGGGCGAAGCCGAAGATCTCCGCAAGGGCTATCAGCATTCCCAGCGCATGGTGGAACTCGAGGACGGCCGCATCATGACGATGACGGTGACCCGCCTGCCGGATGGCGGTCACGTCGTCACCCATGAGGACATTACGGAAAAGCAGGCGGCGCAGCAGAAGATCACCCATATGGCGCTGCATGACGCGCTGACCAATCTCGCCAACCGCACATTGTTTCGCAGTCATGTCATGGCGCAAAAGCTCGACGCCGCCGACGCTCGGGACGCGGCGCTGCTTTACCTCGATCTCGATCGCTTCAAGATCGTCAACGACACGCTGGGCCATCCGGTCGGCGACGTGCTTCTCGTCCAAGTGGCCGACAGGCTGCGCGGCGCCCTGGGCGGCGGCTGCTTTGCCGCCCGGCTCGGCGGCGATGAATTCGCCATCCTGCAGACGGGCGTGGCCCAGCCGGAAGGCGCGCGGGCGCTTGCCGAAAGAATCATTGCGGTTGTCAACGCGCCCTTCGACATCGACGGTCACCACATCGTCATCGGCACGTCGATCGGGATCGCGCTTGCGCCCCGCGATGGAGCCGATGCGGACGAATTGGCGAAAAACGCCGACCTCGCGCTGTATTGCGCCAAGCAGGAAGGGCGTGGCAAGCATCGCTTCTTCGAGCCCGACATGGACCGGCGGATGCGCGACTGGCGCGAAATGGAGCATGATCTGCGCGAGGCTATCAGCGCCCGCCAGTTCGAACTCCATTACCAGCCGCTGGTGATGTTGCAAGGCGAGAGGATCGTCGGTTTCGAGGCGCTGGCGCGCTGGAAGCATCCGCGGCGCGGTTTCGTGTCGCCCGCGGAATTCATTCCGGTGGCCGAGGAGACGGGCCTGATTTGCGAACTCGGCGCCTGGATACTCGACGCCGCCTGCCAGATGGCGACGCGCTGGCCCGAGGATGTGGTGGTGGCCGTCAACATCTCTCCCTTGCAATTCGATGCGGGCGATCTGCCAGCGGTGGTCGCCGGCGCGCTCGAGCGGGCAGGCCTGGCCCCGAACCGGCTGATGCTCGAAATCACCGAAGGCGTGTTTCTCAACGACACCGAGGCCACCATGGCGGTGCTCAACGAACTCAAGGCCCTGGGCGTGGCCTTCGCCATGGACGATTTCGGCACTGGCTATTCGTCGCTCAGCTATATTCGCAAATTTCCATTCCAGAAGATCAAGATCGACCAGAGTTTCGTGCGCGGGATGGACGCCGATCCGGAATCGATCGCCATCATCAGGGCCGTCACCAATCTCTGCCGCGACCTTGGCATGATGACCACCGCCGAAGGGGTGGAAACCGCCGAGCAGGCGGCGATGCTGCGGTCTATCGGCTGCGAGATGGCGCAAGGCTACTTCTTCGGCCGGCCGACGCCTGGCGATGCGACCTTCGAACTCGTCGAGCCGGACAAGCGCAAGATCGCCTGAGCCGTCAAAGCGTCATGAGCCCCTTGGCGAAACGTTTCCAGTTTTCGACATAGCTGTCGGCGGAGCGGCGCAGGCCGTCCTCCGCCTTTTCATCGAGCGTCCGCGCCACGCGGGCCGGGGAGCCGACGATGAGAGAGTTGTCGGGAAAAACCTTTCCCTCCGTCACCAGCGCATTGGCGCCCACCAGGCAATTGCGGCCGATCTTCGCGCCGTTCAGGATCGTCGCGCCCATGCCGATCAGCGAATTGTCGCCGATCTCCGCGCCATGGACGATGGCGTGATGGCCGATGGTGCAGCCTTCGCCAATCGTCGCCGGATGGCCCCAATCGGTATGGATCATCGCGCCTTCCTGGATATTGGTGCGCGCTCCCACGCTGATGCGTTCATTGTCGCCGCGCAGCACCGCGCCGAACCAGACGCCCACATCTTCGCCCAGCGTCACCCGGCCGATGACATGCGCATCGGGGGCGATCCAGAAGCGTCCCGCCGCCGGGGTGACAGGCGTTTCCTCGTCCAGCGCGTAAATGGGCATTGCATCCTCCGATTCCTTTTGAACTCATGCGCGTAGTTTTTCGTTAGGTAGCCGGTAATGCAAGCCTTTGAACGCGCCCGAGGTTGACAGTCCAGCCGTTTGCGTCCAATCAGCAAGCCATCCCATTGACGTGATCCCGAAACCGGAGTTCAGATGTTTGGCATCGACTATGCGGCATTCGCCGCCTTCGCCCAGGTCGTGATGATCGACCTCGTTCTTGCTGCGGACAACGCCATTGTCATCGGCATGGCAGCGGCCGGGCTCGCGCCCGATCTGCGCAAGAAAGCGATCCTGATCGGCATTCTCGCCGCCACGGTGCTCCGCATCGTCTTCGCCCTGGCGACGACCTGGCTCCTGCAGATCATCGGCCTCATCCTGATTGGCGGCATTCTGCTGTTGTGGGTGAGCTGGAAGATGTATCGCGAACTCACGGTCAAGGAAGAAGAGGTGGTCAACGCCGAAGAGGCGTTGACGGACAGCGACCAGAACGCCGATGGCGTGGTGGGCGGCAAGCCGCGCAAGTCGTTGCGCGACGCGGTGTTCCAGATCATCGTCGCCGACGTGTCGATGTCGCTCGACAATGTGCTCGCCGTCGCCGGCGCCGCCCGCGACCACATGACCGCGCTGATTTTCGGTCTCGGTCTGTCCGTGGTGCTGATGGGCGCCGCCTCCGCCGCCATCGCCAAGCTGCTGCACCGCTTCCGCTGGATCGCCTGGGTCGGTCTGCTGGTGATCTTCTATGTCGCCATCCGCATGATCTATGAAGGCGCGGATCAGGTGCTTGGCCATACGCTGCCGAATATTCCGCTGTTGAAAAGCGGCGGGCCGGCTGCGGTTCACTAAGAGTTGCGCACATACATCGCGGCATTCGCCAAGATAGAAACGATCCGTCCAGTCGCGCCGATGCTCGGCTGGACGGATCGTTATAATTTTCTTTATATATAACAATATGATGTGCGAAGAGGTATGTCCCAAGTATCAGGTTTTTTAATCTGATAACGAATCGTGGAAAGCCAGTTGAGGCTTTTGGGACCTTCCGCTGATCAGCGTGGGGCGCATATCAGGCGCAAAACTTCGAGTGACAACGCTCTCTTCGAGTGTTGGCGGGTCGCGCGCAAACCGCACGCTGATGATACTGTGACCGGCCATGCGGGGGCTCAAAAAGCCTGTGAACGCAGTGCCCGTGGGCTCAGGCCGAATTTGGTCTTGAATGCCCGGTTGAAGCTTGAGAGATCGTTGAAACCCCAGGAAAAGGCAATCTCCGTGATCGAACGCGACTTCAGCGCGACTGCCCGCAGATCGTCGGCTACGCCGTCCAGTCTCTGATCAAGGATCCACTTGCCCGGTGTCATGCCATGGATCTGAAACAGCCGGTGCAGGGTCCTGAGCGACATGCCCTCCATTTCAGCCAGTTCCTTATAGTCGGGAATGGAGCTTCGGATATAGCGCAGGATCCGGGCCTGCAGGCGTTCGAAGCGTAGCAGGTCGGCGTCATCCACGCCTGACGTCTCGAACTGTATGGCATTGGCGATCAGGTCGGCGGCGGAGCTGGTGAAGGTCTCCAGACCGCCTGTACCAAGCGATTCCGCATTCTTGGCCAGTTGGAACACAAAACCGGCAGCGAGGGCGACAGCCCCTTTCTGGCCGTGGAAGCGGCGCGCGGTCTGATACGACAGATTGGGAAGGCGCCTTTCCAGCAAATGGCGCGGCATGCGAAAAATCAGCTGGTCAAACGGCGTGTCGAACAAAAGTCGATAGGGCCGGGTGGTCTCGTAGATCGTGAAGTCGCCCTTTTCCAACCGTGCCTGTCGACCGGCCTGCTCGACAAAGCCATAACCCGATGCCTGGATGGCAAAGATTACCACTTCCTGTGGGTCGCTCCGGATATTGGCATTCGTTCGTTCGGTTATCTGGCGCGTCGAATGGACGAAGGACAGGGCGTTCGAGTTCGGAAGCGCTTCCCGCACATGCCCAAAGAATGACGCATCGTCCGTCTGGCTTTCCAGCCGCACATAGGTTGACCACAACCTTTCCTGCCAGTGCTCGAACGATTTCGGATCGAGCTGCGTCATCTGACCCTCCGGATTATCGCTGACGACGAGTGAGAATGCTTGAGGCCCGGGCGTGGAGCAGGCGCTTCCGGATGCCGTTCTGGCACTAGAAGCCCGTTTTGTTGGCGCTGTCAACAGTGCGCAAAATTTGGGCGCGGGTAACCTGAGCGCAATTCAGACCGCAAAAGCGGCAAGGGAACTAACAACATTTAGAAGGCTGCGACACCGGAGCGACCGGTGAGAGCCTTCATGCAACTGGGAGCTCACCATGAAAGTGACAGACAGATCCGGCCTTCTCCTCAATCGCAGGCAGCTGATCGGCGGCGCCATTGTCGGTGCTGCGGCGGCGACCGTGCCCAACCTGTTTCCGACCCCGGCCATCGCCTCTACCTCAAGGCTGAAGATCGGCTATCTCAGCCCGCGCACCGGCAATTTCGCCCCCTTCGCCGAGGCGGATGGCTTCCTGCTCAAGCAGTTGAGAGAGGCCTTGAGGGGTGGCATCGTCAACAAGGGCAAGACCTATGAGATCGAGTTCGTCGATGTCGACGATCAATCGAACCCGGATCGGGCCACCAGCGGCGTTCAGAAGCTGATCAATGCCGACGCGGTAAATCTGGTCCTTGCGCAGGGCGCCGTCACCGTGGGCAATGTCTCGGCGCAGTGCGAACTGGCCGGCATTCCCTCGATCACCACGAACACGCCGTGGCAAGCCTGGATGTTCCCGCTCGGCGGGGCGCCGGATGTTGGCTTCGAGTTCTCCAACCACTTCTTTTGGGGCATGGAAGACATCATGTCGACCTATATCGGCATGTGGTCCGGAATAGAGACTAACCGGAAGGTCGCGACCTGCTTTACCAATGACATTCCCGGTCAGGCTTTTGCCGATGCTGCACTGGGCTTTCCGGCGGCGCTGAAAGCGTCGGGCTACGAGGCAGTCGATGTCGGGCTGTTCGAGCCGGGCGCGAACGATTTCTCGCGCCAGATCGCGGCCTATCGCGATGCGGGGTGCGAGATCATTACCGGTCTCTTCGATCCACCGGACTGGGTCGTGTTCTGGCGCCAGGCCCAGCAGCTCGGGTTCAAGCCGAAAGTTGCAACCGTCGCAAAGGCGCTGCTCTTTCCGGCCGGCATTCAGGCGCTTGGACCGTCCGCGAACAACATGTCGACTGAGATCTGGTGGACGCCGAAGTATCCCTTTCAGTCTTCGATTACCGGTCAGTCCGCAGCGGAGCTTGCTTCCGCCTATCAGCAGGATACGGGCAAGCGCTGGACTCAGCCGATCGGCGTCATCCACGCGCTGTTTGAAACGGGCGTTGCTGCATTGAGGACGGCCGAAGATCCGACCGATCCGGCGTCTGTACAGGCGGCGATCTCGGCGATGTCGCTCGACACGATTGTCGGAAAGCTGGACTGGGCCTCTAGCCCGATCAGGAACGTTGCCAAGATGGCTATTGCCGGCGGCCAGTGGGATGTGGCCGACAACGGCGATTTCGAGCTCGCCGTCACCTACAACAAAAACATGCCGACAGTCCCGGTGGATCGTCCGTTCAGCGTGGTGCTGGGCAAATGAACCTAGTGCAGGAACAAACGGTTGGCGCCGTGCAGCCGCCTGTTCTCGCTGTTGTCGGCATCGAGAAATCCTACGGGGGAGGGCCGCGTGTCCTCTCCGGTGTCGAGTTCGCGGTGCCGAAAGGAGAGCTTCTGGGCGTCATCGGCCCGAACGGCTCGGGCAAGACGACGCTGTTCGGCGTCGTCTCCGGCCAGCTTCGTCCTGATGCCGGATCCGTCCTCGTTGACGGCGAAGACGTCACGCGCCTGAGTGCAGCACAACGGGCCTGCAAGGGGGTTGGCAGGACTTTCCAGGTGCCGCAGTCCTTTCAGCGTATGTCCGTCTATGAAAACCTGCTGGTCGGTGCGCGCTTCGCAGCAGGTCTGGGCGCACGGGCGGCGGAGCAGTATGTGTTGCAGGTGCTGAAGCAGACCGGCTTTGCCAACAAGGCCGACATGCTGGCGGGAAACCTGCCGCTCCTCGACCGCAAGCGGTTGGAACTGGCCCGCGCTCTGGCGACGCGTCCGAAACTTCTGCTGCTCGACGAAATCGCCGGGGGTCTGACGGACGATGAGGCGCACGAGATTGCAGCGACCGTTGCCGAGATCAACAAGAGCGGTGTCACGGTGATCTGGATCGAACATCTCGTTCACGTTCTGACCTCGACGGCCCGCAGTCTGATCGTGCTGGGCGAAGGCAGGATCCTGGCCCAAGGCGAGCCTGGGCAGACCATGGCCACGCCCACCGTCCGTCAACTCTACCTTGGAATGGAGCCGGAGATCGATGGTCCTCTCTGTCCGTAACCTGCAGGCGAACTATGGCTCTCTGAAGGTCCTCTTCGGGGTCGACCTTGACCTGGGCGAAGGCGAGACCCTGGCCCTGGTCGGGGCCAATGGGGCCGGCAAGACAACGCTGTTCAGCATCCTCACCGGTCTTCTCCCTGCCGCCCAAGGCGACGTGCAACTGCAGCGCCGGTCACTCTCCGGTCTCTCTGCGCGCCAGCTCGTCCGGCAGGGGATCGCCATGGTGCCGGAGGGGCGCAAGCTTTTCCCCAGCCTATCCGTGGAAGAGAACCTCATGACCGGGGCCTATGCCGGGCGACCCGGTCCCTGGCAGCTCGACCGCATTTATGAACTGTTTCCGACGCTTGAACCCTTAAGGAACCGACCGTCGCCGGCCCTGTCTGGAGGGCAGCAGCAACTCGTTGCCATCGGGCGCGCCCTGATGGCCAATCCCATTCTGCTGCTCTGCGACGAACTCTCGCTCGGGCTCTCTCCTTCGGCGGTCGACACGGTCTATGCCGGGTTGCGCAAGGTGCGCGAGGAAGGCGTCTCCATGGTCATCGTCGAGCAGGACATTGCCCGCGCGCTGACAGAAAGCGACCAATTTGCCTGCATGCGCCACGGTGAGATCGCGCTCTCGGGTGTCTCGCGGGGTGCTGATCTCGCCGCAATCTCGGCGGCCTATTTCGGAGAGAAGCACCATGCTTGAACTGATGATTAACGGTGTCTTCACCGGCTCACTCTACGCGCTTTTCGGCATCGGCCTCGCCGTCACCTTCGGCCTCATGCGGCAGATCAACCTCGCTCATGGCGATCTGATCGTACTGTCTGCCTACCTGGCCTTCTTCATGGTGGACTTGACCGGACTGCATCCAATCCTCGTGCTCCCGTTCGTGGCGTTGCTGATGTTCGCTGTTGGCTATGTGCTTCAGAGGTTTGTCCTCAACCGCACCATGGGTCAAAGCGAGTTGTCGCCCCTGCTCGTCACCTTCGGACTATCTGTCATCCTGCAGAACGCACTTCAGGAGATGTTCAGCGCCGATACTCGCAGCCTTGACCCAGGCGCCATCGGCCCGCTCTCGATCGACATCGGCGGCGTCTCTGTCGGCGTGATGCCGATGGTATTCCTTCTACTCGCCGTTGCCGTCTTTGCGATCGTCTCTTTGTCTTTCAAGGGCACCAATTTCGGCCGTGCATTGCGCGCCACGTCGGATGACGGACGCACTGCAAGGCTGATGGGTATCGAGATCCATCACATCTTTGCGCTGGCGCTGGGGTTGTCGCTCGCAATGTCTGCCGTTGCGGCCATCTTTCTCGGCATGCGCGCGACCTTTTCCCCCGCTGCGGGACCGGAGCGCATGCTGTTTGCCTTCGAAGCAGTCGTTCTCGGCGGACTCGGCTCGATTTGGGGCACGTTTGTCGGCGGGATCGTTCTCGGTCTGGCGCAATCGCTCGGCCAGAGCATCTCGCCCGTCTATGGACCGATTACCGGTCATATCGTCTTCCTGATTATCCTTCTGATCCGCCCGCAGGGCCTGATTGCAAAGAGGGCAAAATAATGCGCGGCGTCTCGATATCATCCCTGCCCAGAACCATGACCTTTACTCTGGCGCTTGCCGTCGTCCTTCTCGCCCTGCCGGCGCTTGCTGATAGAGCGGGTTTGTCGCTCGCCACCGAGTTCTGCGCGGTGCTCGCCATCGCGATCATGTGGAACTTGCTGGCTGGTTTTGCGGGCATCGTCTTCATCGGCGTGCCGCTGTTCATCGGAACTGGTGGCTATGTGCTCTATCTGCTGGCCAACGCGCTTGGCGTCCCGCCTTATGCGCTCATCGCAGTCGGGGGTGTCGCCGCAGCCCTGGTGGCTCTCATCGTCGCACCGCTTCTGTTCAGGTTGAATGGACCGCAGCTTGCCATCGGCTCCTGGGTTCTGGCGGAAATTGCGCGCCTGGCCGTGCTGCTGTCGCCGTCGCTGGGCGGCGGCGGGGGAATGAACCTCAGCGTCATGCGGCTGGTCGATCGTACGTGGCGGATGACGTTCAATTTTTATGCAGCAGCAGCAGTCCTGATGGTGTCGGTGATTGTCTGTTTGGTGCTGATGCGCTCCCGCTTCGGGTTGGCGCTGCGGGCCGTGCGTGACAGCGAGCATGCTGCCCAGGCTATGGGCGTGAATGTTGCACGGGTCCGTTATGCCACGCTGGCGATCGCCGCCTTCACAACAGGCTGCGCCGGCGCCGCCTATTACATTTCAAGCGTGCAGATTTCGCCCGCCAGCGCCTTTTCCATGAACTGGACCGCCATGGTGATCTTCATCGTCATCATGGGTGGGCTGGGCTCCATCGAAGGCCCGATCATCGGCGCGATCGTCTACTTCGTGTTGCGCGAATACCTTTCGGGATTGGGCAGTGGCTACTTCATCCTCTCTGGCCTGCTGGCCATCGGCATCACGATCTATCGCCCCCAGGGGCTCTGGGGCATCGCTCGCAGCTGGCTCCGGTTCGATCTCCTGCCCGTTCAACACCGTCCCCGTCCCATCGTCTGAAGACCTGATCCATTCGGAGAACTGCCATGAAACCTGAAAAACCCGTCTCGGCCATGCCAGAAAACTGGGAACCTCCCGTGCCCGCATGGTCTGCCATGCCAAGAGCGGACAAGACTACCATCGCCTATCTCAGTGCGCAGAATAGTGACCGGTCTTTAGCGCAGGAGGGACTCTCCCGCATCCAGGCCTTCCTCACGACGGAAGGCGGCCCCTTCCATGTCGACTTCGCGATATCAAGCATGGGCGCTGCTCCCACGGATGCCTTTGCCATCGCCTACTTCAACGGCCCAACCCATTTCGATGCCTGGGCCCAAGCGTCCGGTTTTGACGCCTGGTGGAAGAGCGACGCCCGGCTCTCCGATGCCTGCGGCTATTGGCAGGAGCGCCTGACGCTTCCGGCGCAACGTATGGAGAGCCTACATTCGTCGATGGCGCCTGATGGCCATGCCCATGGTGTCGACCTGAAGGGTCCGGTTCGCGAACACAATTACTGGGGTGGAATGCGCGATCGGATTGCCCTGTCCAAGGACGACTGGCTCGACACCCCGATCACAGACACTTTGGCGCGCCGTTCGACCGGGCCGGGGACACGTATCGTCGTGAACGCCCCGCTGAACCTCTGCATCATCCGATCGGGCCAGGACCTTACGGATGCGAGCGCCGAAGAGCGCGCAGTCTATAGCGAGGTCGTCGAGCCTAACCTGGCCGCCGGCATGACCTTTCTCGCGGAGCAAGGTCTGGAGATCGGCTGTGCCGCCTCCCGCTATGCCGTTGAAATCACCTCCGACGGCACGCCGCTTGCCCGCACCTTCGGCAACTGTCTCTTTGTCAGCATGAAGCACCTTGAGGACTGGGCCAAGAGCCATCCAACCCACCTCTCGATCTTCGGCAGCTTCTTCAAGCTGCTGAAGGCGCGCGACAACAAGATCAGCCTGCGGCTCTGGCACGAGGTGGTCGTACTGCCAAGCGGCGAGCAGCATTTCGAATACATCAACTGCCATCCCGGCACGGGCATTTCGGGCCTGTTCCAGTAACTTCCCACCCCCCCCAAGCAAGAAGGAACTTCACCATGAAGCCAATCAAAGCAGCTGCAGTTCAGGCGGCCCCCGTATTCCTCAACCTCGACGCGTCCATCACCAAGGCGGAAAAGATCGTCGCCGAAGCCGCATCAAACGGCGCCAAGCTGGTGGCGTTTCCGGAGACCTGGCTGCCCGGTTATCCCTGGTTCATCTGGCTGGGCGCTCCAGCGGAGGGCATGAAGTTCATTCCGACCTACCATGAAAACAGCATGGAACTACATTCGCCGGAAATGAAGCGTCTGCAGAAGATCGCGGCAAAACACGAGGTGACCCTCGTCATGGGCTATTCAGAGCGCGATGGCGGCAGCCGCTACATGTCGCAGGTCATCATCGGGGAGGAGGGCGAGATCCTGCTCAACCGCCGCAAGCTGAAGCCGACGCATGTCGAGCGGACGATTTACGGAGACGGCGACGGTTCCGATATCAAGGTTGTCGAATCGGCCTTTGGTCGCCTGGGCGCTCTCAACTGCTGGGAGCACATGCAGCCGCTGGTGAAGATGGCGATGTATGCGCAGCATGAAGAAGTTCATGTCGCCGGCTGGCCGAGCTTCTGCGTCTACCGTGAAATGGCCTATGCTCTCGGGCCGGAAGTCAATCTGGGTGCGAGCCGCCAGTATGCCGTCGAGGGCAGCGCCTATGTGCTCGCGCCCTGCGCCATCGTCAGCCAGGAGATGTTCGACATCATGGCAGACACGCCACAGAAGGCGATGTTCCTCAACCCGCAGACATCCAAGCCGGGTGGCGGTTTTGCGCAGATCTTCGGACCTGACGGCCGCGCCCTCTGCGAGCCGATCCCGGAAGATCAGGAAGGCATTCTCTATGCCGATCTCGATCCGGCAATGATCGCCATCGCCAAGGCGGCCGCCGATCCGGCCGGTCACTACTCTCGTGCCGATGCCGTCAAGCTGGTGATCAACCGCGAAAAGCGCCAGGTCATGGAAGAACGCAACGTGCCCGAAAAGCCGTCTTTTGACGTCATCCCGCTGGAAGCAGAAGAAGCCTGAGGCGGCCAGCCCGGAGGCGTTGCCCTGCTGCGGCAGGCAGGGGGCAACGCCTCCCCATTCGGCTAGTCGAACGGGCCGAACATCGTCCGTGACAGGCGGGCGGAATGACTTGGACATTCCTCTCTCGTTCCGTATTCTGGATCGTTGAGGAGCTTCTGAAAATTTAGCAAAATCAGAATTTTGCGTCAATTTTGTCGGTTTTCGAAAATGCGGGGCCGCGTTGGGCCAAGTACTCGGACACTTTCCGTTCAGCGCCTCCGGCGTCGCATTACCCTTCCACCTGCTGAGCAAGCTCTATGAGCGTACCAGCGTCGCCATCGCGACCAATCTCAGCTTCGGCGAATAGGACACCGTCTTTGGCGACGCCGAAATGACGACGGCTCTGCGCGACCATCTGACCCACCGTCGCCAAATCCTGGAAACAGGAAACCACAGCTTCCGCTCCAAAAACCAGTTCGGCTGCCACAGCACAAACAAGAGGAGAAAAAGCCAACACATTGACCAAACCCTGATCAGAAAATCATACTCAGAAACGCCTCACTTCTCGGTAGAAAAACCGGCTAAGTTCCGCGTGGAAACCAACGGTCTGTTAAAGGTGTCGGTCTCGTGATAGGCTTCACCCCATCCCGCACTCGCGCCATGTAGCCGATACCGCCGTCCTTGCGCTTGCGAGCTGTGATCGTGCCCATAACCGTGCTTCAGTTGGTGCGTGAAAAACGATAATTGGTGCATTGTACCAAATTTAGTGCCAACATCGGCGGAAATAACGCAGAACGGGCGCAAACGAGACAATGAAGAAAGTGCCGTAAGTGCCTGTAAAAAAACAAAATGCTAATTATTTCAAAGCTCCCGTTTTCGCCGTGGCGCCGATGCTCGACTGGACGGATCGGCATTGCCGCTACCTGCTGCGGCTGCTCTCCAAGCGAGCGCTGCTCTATACAGAAATGGTCGTGGCGGATGCCGCGATCCATGGCAAGCGCGACAGGCTTCTGGGATTTGCTCCATCGGAGCATCCGGTTGCGCTCCAGCTCGGCGGGTCCGATGCCGCCAAGCTCTCGGAGGCGGCGCGCATCGGCGCCGACTGGGGCTATGACGAGATCAATCTCAATGTCGGCTGCCCCTCCGACCGTGTGCAGTCCGGAACCTTCGGCGCCTGCCTGATGCGCACGCCCGACGTGGTGGCCGCAGGCGTTGCGGCTATGAAAGCGGTTGTGGATATTCCGGTCACGGTGAAATGCCGGATCGGGGTTGACGATCAGGATCCCGAGCAGGCGCTCGACATGCTTGCAAAAGCCGCGCTGGCCGCCGGCGCGGACGCGCTGTGGGTGCATGCCCGCAAAGCCTGGCTGCAGGGGCTCAGTCCACGCGAAAACCGCGATATTCCGCCGCTGGACTATGACAGGGTGTACCGGCTCAAGCAAAACTATCCGGATGTTTTCATCGGCATCAATGGCGGCGTGCAGACGCTGGATCAGGCCGAGGCGCATCTCGCCCATGTCGATGGCGTCATGCTCGGGCGCGCCGCCTATCACGACATGGCGCTGATGGCTGACGTCGACGCCCGCGTCTATGGCGAACCGGCGACGTCCATTGACTGGATCGCCATTCGCGACGCGATGATGGCCTATGCGGAGGCGCATCTCGCCCAGGGCGGCAAGCTCGGCAATATCACCCGCCACATGATCGGCCTGTTTTCCGGCATTGATGGGGCGCGCCGCTTCCGTCAGATCTTGTCTTCCGACGCGGTCAAGCCCGGGGCCGGCCCAGAGGTGATCGCCCGCGCCTTCGCCGCGGTGGGAGTCGGCTCGGAACTGGCCGCAGCCGGGTGACGCACGTTTCGTTATTTGCCTGTGCTCCGTCCACAATTTCGTCGCCTGCCGGTGGAAAAAGAGAAGCGGGCCGCTTCGTGCTTGAAGCGGCGAGGGCGAGGGGATAGGCCTTGGGTCGTCGAGACGGAAGAGGAAGACGCAGCGTGATCGATCCCTATAGCGTGTTGGGCGTGGACCGCGACGCGGGCGAACAGGTGATTCGCGACGCCTGGCGCAAGGCCGCCAAAACGGCGCATCCCGACGCGGGCGGCGACGCGGAGGATTTCGCCCGGCTGCAGACCGCCTACGATGTGCTGAAGGACCCCGTGCGCCGCCGCGTGTTCGACGATACCGGCTATGATCCCGAACTGGCCGATCCGCGCGATCTGCAGGGCGTGATGATGCTGGAGAAACTGGTCAACGACGTGATTCTCGACGAGCGCGAGCCCGGCAGTTTCGATCCCGTCGCGGCGATGCGGCGCAAGCTGTCGGACGATATCGTCAAGAACCGCATGCATATTCTCGAACTCGAGCGCCATCGCAACCGGGTGCGCCAGCATATCGACCGGCTTGGCCGCCGTCCCGAGACCGATGTTCTCGGCTCGATGCTCCGGGCGCGCAGCCAGTCGATCACCGAAGCGATCCGCAAGTCGGAAGAACAGATCGTCACCATCGAACGCGCCTACGCCATGCTCGAAGGCTATAGCTACGAGCTCGAAGCGCTGGTGGAGGCGGTACGGGAAGAGGCGGCCGAGTAGGCCGGCCCGATCCGCCCCGACAGCAAGTCCAGGCGTGTTTACTGCAACAGTCTCAGCATCGATTGCGGCTCGGCATTGGCGATGGACAGCGCCTCGTAACCGAGCGATTCCTGGCCTTGCAGGGCCTTGAGGCGGGTCGATTCCTGGTTGAGATCGGCGTCCACGAGCTTTCCGACGCCTCTTTTCAGCGTGTTGGACAGCTTGTTGGCGAATTCGTTCTGCATCGACACGCGGGTGTCGAGCGCGCCGAGCGTGCCGGCGACGTCGGTGACGTCGAGCAGCATGGAATCGATCACCTGCAGCATTTCGTCGAGTTCGACGTCGGTCGTGGCGCTGGACAGCGTCATTTCCTGCGGCGTCAGCGTTGGGGAGGAATAGGAATTGGACCTTGCGACGTCAAACAGCACATATCCGGTCGAATAGCCGAGATCGACGGCGTATTGTTCCGAGGTGAGGACGCCGAATTCGCCGCCGGTGGCGTCGGAGAGATCGAGAATGGCGTAGGGGCCGTCTGTAGCGGAGTTGGAGCCGAAAAACAGGCTCTGCACCCTGACCGCATTGTCATTGCTGCGCACGAAGCCGCCGATGATTTCCTTTTCGCCGGTCAGCCAGGGGCTGTCATTGGTGGAAAACTGCACCCAGTTTTCGGCGTTGAACGTGGAGGATTCGCCGATGCTGAGGATCTGGGCTTTCAATTGCTCCACTTCGACGCCGAGTTTGTCCTTGTCGACGCCGGGTTCGCGCGCCGCGACGAAGCGGGCCTTGATCTCGGCCATGAGATCGGTGACCTGGCTGACGCCGGTATAGGCGGTGTCGGCGGTCGCAGCGCCAAGCGCGAGCGCGTCCATGACGGATGACATCGCATCGGTGTCGGAGCGCATGGTGGTGGCGATGGACCAATAGGCGGCGTTGTCGGCGGCGACCTGGACGCGATAGCCTGAAGACACCTTGTTCTGCGTATCGGCGAGATCGCCGCCGATATTGCGGATAACCTGAAGCGCCTTTGTGGCGCTGTTGTTCGTGATGATGCTCGGCATGGCCTGACGTTGAAAATGGGTGGTTTCAAAATGTCTTTCCAGCCCAGGAAAGACGGCTCCAAAACGCTGAACTATCATCAAGTTTCTGAACGAATATGGTTAACGCACGGTAAAGTTTTGATCCTATATGTTGTAGTCATTAATATCTGTGGCGGCTTTGCGCCATCAATGACTGCTCCAAGCCGCTGAAATGGCGCGATTTTGCAGCGACGCTTTCCCAGCGCCGCCCGAAAGGTTAACGCCACCGGCGACCACGCCGGCTGCGACCGGGCAAACAAAAATGGCCGGGACGAACCCGGCCATGTTCAAATAATACAATTATGTGCCTCAGTCGGCTTTGCGGATCGACTGGATGATCGAGGCGACGTCGCCATCATATTTGTCTTCGTCGCCCTGGGTGCCCCAATAGGTGAGCACCAGGATATGCTTCTCGTCGACGACGACGGCGGCGAGGCCGATGGAGGCGGCGCCGTCCTTGTCCTTGCCGCTCCAATCGATCAGCGAGATCGGCATGCCATTGATTTCGGTGTCCTGGCGCTTGGCGCTATCTGCATTGATGACGACGCCGTTGTCGGTCAGGAACTTGATCGCGTCTTCGACCGCGCTGTCGACGCTCTTGCCGTCGGCGACATCGGCGGAGAGATAAATCGCGTCTTCCGGCGAAGTGGCCTGTACGCCGGTCTCGGTTTCCTCGGCGCTCCAGGGCTCGGGGAAGGTGATGACGGCGATCGGGGCATCCGACGGGAAGGCGATGTCGCCGGCCTGTGCGAAACCGGCGAAGGAGAGGGCGGCGAGCGCCGCGATGAGAAGGCGTTTCATGATGGTTCCCCCTGAATGGAAAAATCGATTCCATAGCGGAATTTGATGTCGACGGCGCGAAAAAGGCGGCATTCTCCCAAAAATGATGGGCTGCGCCGCCTTGGAACGATCAGAGGTCGAAATCGGCGCCGGTGAGGCTGTGCTTGCCGAGCAGCCGGATCATCAGGTCCGCTCTTCCGTCGCCGTTTACGTCGCCCTGGATGAGGGTGTCGCCGCCTGATGTCGCGATCCGCAATTCGCCGGCTTTGTCGTGGAATGCCGCCGCGCCGATGAAGCTGAAATCCTGATCTCCGGACTTGCCCTGATTGGCGTCGATGGCCTCGAGGATGATGCGGTCCACATCAGAAAAATCGCTGATCACATCCGCAGTCGCGGCGGTTGCGCCGCTGTCGCCCTTGGCGAAGACAAATTGGTCGGCCCCGCCGCCGCCGGTCAACCGGTCCTTGCCGTCGGCGCCGTCGAGTGTGTCGGCGCCGTCCTTGCCGTTCAGCGCATTGGCGGCGCGATTGCCGAACAGCGACTGATTTCCCGATCCGCCGACGAGATCGACGGCGGCGATGCCCAGCGCATGGATCTGGCGGACATTGGCCGAGACGCCCGCCACATCGCCATTGGTCCAGACCTCATTGCCATTGACCACGTCGAGTTTGACATTCTCGTCGAACGCGCCGAGTTGCACCGACACTTTTCCCGTGCCCAGCGAAAAAGCGATCGTGCGGGCAGCGCCGCTATCGAACGCCAGCTCGTATCCGCCGCCAGCGCCGGTGTTGTCGCTCTCGCCGCCGCCGGCGACGCCGCGTCCGGCGATCTGTTCGCCGACGCTGAAGAAGTCGTCCTTGATCACCGTGTCCTTGTAGACCACGCCGGTGACGAACAGCGACGAGCCGCTCCGGGCGTAATCCTGGGTGACCATGGAACTGTTGAAAGTGGCGGAGCCGAAGTCGAATGCGCCCGCCTTCTGGCCGACGCCCATTTCGCTGAACAGGTCCGAGAGAATGTTCAACCGGTGTCCCCGGCCTTCGATGCCCTCGTCGACGAAGAGGTCTTTATGCTGCTCGATGATGAAGCTGGTCAGCATGGCGTTGGTCAGCGCGCCGGACGTCCCCTTCACGGCGATGTTCTCGCCGGAGGCGAAACTGCCGGAGAATATGTAGCCGGCTGTCTCCATACGATCGCCGGGATTGACGCCGGTGAATCCTGATGTGCTCTCAGTCTCGGAATGGCTGAACACATCATGGGCCAGCATCCAGGCGCTATGCGCGTCGGCGGCCTGGGCAATATCATCATTTCCGGCGAGAATCTGCTTCGGAGCGCTGGAGATCGTATCGCCCGATGCGACGCCTTCGTTGAGCGCTATGCCCATCCGCTTTGCCTCACCCGCCGGGTCCATTCGCGCCCGGTTGGTCAATTCCAGCATCAATTGTTCTTGCGCCGACATGTCAGCCATCGATCGTCTCCTCGGCTCGGGGCGTTTCATTCGCCGAGGAGAGTGTAGCGCGGATTATGGCGATGGGAAGGTGGTGCGCGGTGTCAAAATTGGGCGCAAATAGGCTTTGCGGCGCGCATCTATAGATACTAATCAATCAATGTGATTGGGCCGGTCTGGCGCGACGTCAACTGTAGCGCCCGTCTTTCATGCCCGGCGCATTATTCCGCAGGACTTTGGCGCCGAGCGCATTCTGCTCACTCTTGTTGGAGCAGTTCGCGCACGCTCCAGGGATATTCGCCCTGCAAGTTGGCAATGTCGTCGACTTTCCAGCCGCCATTCTCGCGCACCAGTGTGTAATGGAGTCTCACAGGGAGGCCGTTGGTGAACGTCACGTCCAGTTCCGCCCGGTCGCCTTTGACGACGGGCTTGCCAATCTTGAGATTTGTGGCGGCGCCGTCCTGACCGTTGATGACAGGATCGAAATTCAGCGCGCCGACCTGGCCATTGCCAAGAATTTCCCTCTCCTTCTTGAAGGCTGCGATGAGGCCCTTTGAAAGGAACGGGGTATAGAGCGAGGGGGCGTCAGGATCGCTCGTTTCGATGTCGTAGACGTAAAGAGCTTTTATCAGCGCCTGCGGGGTCTTGTAGGTCGCGGCATGAGCGCCGAAAGCGAGAAAAATGACTGACAACGTCATCGCAAAGAGAGCGGGAAGGCGCACGATTTTCCTCCTGAAAACACCGTGCAATCCTTAGGTGATGGCGCAGAGCGAGGCCAGACCCGTTTTGCTATGCGTTTTGAGGCGGTCCCGCACACGCATCGAGTTCCTGGCGCTTTACCGCCCCGGCTTCCCCGTCTTGCCCTTGCTCCTCTTCGCCTTGGCCACGTCGCCGGCGTCTTCATAACTGCCGACGCCCGGCTTGGCGCGGATCACCGCGCGGAAGCCATCGTCCTTGATGGTGTTTTTGGCGCCGGGCTTTTCCGGCAGCGGTCCTGAGGCCAGCGGCTTTTCGGTGCGGCCGACGGTCATTTCGTCGAGCGTGTTTTTTCGGAACAGCGGCTGGGCCATGTCAGTGCCTGGCCCCATATCGTCCAGCGACGGCTTGGCGAAATAGGAGGACTGGACGTCGTCTGGCTTGGCTTTGTCATTGTCGCGGGCGCGCAGCGACGCGGCCGTGCCGCCACTGGCGCTTTCGCGGGCGAGCGGATCGTCCATATTGGCGAGTTCCACCGCTTTCAGGCGCTTGACCTCGTCGCGCAGGCGGGCGGCGGTCTCAAAATCGAGATCGGCGGCGGCGTCGCGCATCTGCTTTTCGAGCGCGGCCAGATGGGCGGCCATATTGCCGCCGACCAGATCATTGGCCGTGCCGCCCTTGACGCCCTTGACCTGGATGTCGGCGCGGACATGGTCGCGTTCATAGACGCTGTCGAGAATGTCGGAGATCTTGGCCTTGACCGATTCCGGCGTGATGCCGTTGGCGGTGTTCCACTCCATCTGCTTCTGGCGGCGGCGCGAGGTTTCACCCATCGCCCGCTCCATCGAGCCGGTGATCTTGTCGGCATAGAGGATGACCTTGCCGTCGACATTGCGGGCGGCGCGGCCGATGGTCTGGATCAGCGAGGTTTCCGAGCGCAGGAAGCCTTCCTTGTCGGCGTCGAGAATGGCGACGAAGCCGCATTCGGGAATGTCCAAACCTTCGCGCAGCAGGTTGATGCCGATCAATACGTCGAAAGCGCCCAGACGGAGGTCGCGCAGGATCTCGATGCGCTCGAGCGTGTCGATATCGCTGTGCATGTAGCGGACGCGGATGCCCTGCTCGTGCAGATATTCGGTGAGGTCCTCGGCCATGCGCTTGGTGAGCACGGTAACCAGGGTGCGATAGCCTTTGAGCGAGGTCTCGCGGATTTCGCCGAGCACATCATCGACCTGGCTGCGGGCCGAACGAACCTCGACTGGCGGATCGATGAGGCCGGTCGGACGGATGACCTGTTCGGCGAAGACGCCGCCGGACTGTTCCAGTTCCCAGTCATTCGGCGTGGCCGAGACGGCGATCGTGTCCGGGCGCATCGCGTCCCATTCCTCAAAGCGCAGCGGCCGATTGTCCATGCAGGAGGGCAGGCGGAAGCCGAATTCCGCCAGCGTCGCCTTGCGCCTGAAGTCGCCCCGGTACATGCCGCCGATCTGCGGAATGGTCACATGGCTTTCGTCGATGAACAGGATGGCGTTGTCGGGAATGTATTCGAACAGCGTCGGCGGCGGCTCGCCGGGGCGGCGGCCGGTGAGATAGCGCGAATAGTTTTCGATGCTCTGGCAGGAGCCGGTGGCTTCGAGCATTTCGATGTCGTAGCGGGTGCGCTGCTCCAGTCGCTGCGCTTCCAGCAGTCGGCCGGCTTTTTCGAGTTCGGCAAGGCGAAGCTTCAACTCTTCCTTGATCGACTTGATGGCCGAATTCAGCGCCGGGCGCGGCGTGACATAGTGGCTGTTGGCGTAGATCTTGACGCTCTTCATGTCGCCAGTCTTGGCGCCGGTGAGCGGGTCGAATTCGGTGATCGATTCCACCTCGTCGCCGAACATGGTGATGCGCCAGGCGGCATCCTCCAAGTGGGCGGGAAACAGTTCGATCGTGTCGCCGCGCACACGGAACGAGCCGCGCTGGAAATCCATCTCACGGCGCTTGTATTGCTGCTCGACCAGGTCGGCGAGCAATTGCCGCTGGTCAATGCGGTCGCCAACCTCGATCTGGAAGGTCATGGCGGTGTAGGTTTCGACCGAGCCGATACCGTAGATGCAGGAGACCGAGGCGACGATGATGCAGTCGTCGCGTTCGAGGATCGCGCGGGTGGCGGCATGGCGCATCCGGTCGATCTGCTCGTTGATGGTCGATTCCTTCTCGATATAGGTGTCGGTGCGCGGCACATAGGCTTCCGGCTGGTAATAATCGTAGTAGGAGACGAAATATTCCACCGCATTGTCGGGAAAGAAGTTCTTGAATTCGGAATAGAGCTGCGCGGCCAGCGTCTTGTTGGGCGCGAGGATGACGGCGGGGCGCTGGGTCTCTTCGATCACCTTGGCCATGGTGAAGGTCTTGCCCGAGCCGGTGACGCCGAGCAGCACCTGGCTGCGCTCGCCGGTGCCGAGGCCGCCGGTGAGGTCGCGAATGGCGGTCGGCTGATCGCCGGCCGGCTGATAATCGGTCTGCATGCGGAAGGGAATGCCGCC
Source organism: Rhizobium sp. SG_E_25_P2 (assembly GCF_029892285.1). Lineage (GTDB taxonomy): Bacteria > Pseudomonadota > Alphaproteobacteria > Rhizobiales > Rhizobiaceae > Rhizobium_E. Next base: position 94,369 of record NZ_JARXVM010000008.1, on the reverse strand, counting down.
TTCCGATTTGGCCGGGCGGACAGGCCGGTGCGGCGTCCACAGTTTGCCGTCCTTGAACAGCGGATTGCCCGATTCGATCAGCTTGGACAGCGCTTCGACCGTGGCGGTGACGGCGCCGGTGGCCAGCGCGCCTTCGGTGTCGATCTCGCCGGCGGCCTTCTTGCCCTTGCCGGCCTTCTTTTCTGCGGCGCGGGCATTGGCCTGCAGCGCTTCGGCGTCTTCAAGCGAGATTTCCAGGCCGGAAATCGGGTTGAGGCCGGCAGCGGCGCGGGTGCGCGGATCGTTGGAGCCGCCGATCGAGCCGCCGCGCGCCGAGCGCTTGTCGCCGATCTCGTTCGCCTTGGCTTTGACGGCCTGGACCTCGGCATGCTGGCGGGCGGCGTTTTCCACCGTCTTGCGGTGCTTGCCGGCCTTGGAGCGGATTTCGCGCATACTTTCGGCGCGCGACGCCTGTTCGGCCTCTTGTTCGAGCTGCTTGACCCAGTCGGTCACGGAGCCGGACAGGGGCGCGCCTTCGAAAGACGCCTGCGGGGCTTCCTCGAAGCCGGACGGATGTTTCGGAGTTTTGGCCATGCTGACTATATGGACCGGGAATCGGGGGAAATAAAGTGCCGGCGTGTACAAAAGGGAAACAGACCGACGTTTCTTGCCGACGCGCCGGTTGCGCGCGGGCGGGGTGGCGCCGTTATCTTTGCCGGCAGGTCAAATCGCCCAGGCGCGCGGTGGGCTTGCCCTCGACGCGGACGCTGGCGTCGCCGGTCGCCGCACAGACCGTTCTCTGGTCGGCGCCGCTCTTGAGATGCGCCATCGGCTGCCCCTCGATGCGGATGGAGGGGATGATATCATAAAGCGAGGCGGGGCAGTGCGCGACGTCGGACAGCCGCAGCGCCGGCCGCCCGCCGATCATCACCGAAACCGATCCCTTGAGCGCGCAATCCGGCAATGGCTGAGCGGAGGCCCAGGCCGGGCAAAAACAGGCAACGATCAGGATGGATCGGACCGATTTCGCCGCCATGATCGCGGCCTGCCTGGCCATCTCGCTTCATCCCTTGAGATAGGCCGGACGGGCGCTGGCGAGGTCCAGCCCGGGGAAGACTTTCGTGGTGAGATCGCCGGCGGAAATGTCGAATTGCGCATTCAAGAGCGACGCGGCGATTTCGCGCACGTCCGTCGTCGGCATGAGATCACGGTTTTCAAACAGGGCGTCTTCGGTCAGGCCCGGCCATTTGCCGTAGATTTTGCCGCCGCGGATCGCGCCGCCGGCGAGGATCGCCACGCCGCCGGTGCCATGATCGGTGCCGTTCGAGCCATTCTGGCGCACGGTGCGACCGAATTCGGTCATGGCCAGCACCGACGTCTTGGACCAGACATCCGAGCCAAGTTCTCGCTTGAGCGTGGTGATCGCCGCGACCAGGCTTTTCAGCGGATTCTTGAAGACATTGTTCTGATTGATATGCGAGTCCCAACCGCCGATCGAGAAATTGGCGATGCGATATTTGTCCTTCAACATGCCTGCCGTCAGCTTGGCGACGCTGGCGGCGTTGTCGGCGCGGGCGCCGGCGGCGAAAATGGCGTCGCTCTGCGTATCGGCGCCGGTCGCCTCCGCGAACGCCTTGGAAAACGCCGGATCCGAAGCATAAAGCCGCTTGAAGAACGATGCCTCGTCCGTGCCCATGTCGAGATCCGAGCGGGTTGACCAGACGTCGACCGGATTGGGGCCGGTCAGGATCAGTTCGGAAGAGGAACTCACATCAATGGCGCGGCGCATATCGACATTGCGGATGCCGCCAATCGCGCGGTTCAACCAGCCGGTCTCCTCGTCGGAAGGCGCGTCGCCGCCGGATTCGAGGATGTCCTGACCATCGAAATGGCTGCGCGTGTCCCGATAGGGAGTCGAGACGGCATGCACAAAGCCGAGTTCGCCACTTTTCCACAGCGGCATGAGATCCTTGGCCAGCGGATGCAAGCCGAAGCGACCATCGAGATCCAGCAATCCCTTGGATGGGTCGAGCGAAAGATCGGGCCGATAGCGGGCCAGCAACGGATCGGCATAGGGCTGAACGAGATACAGGCCGTCCAGCGCGCCGCGCAGCACGATGGTCACCATGCGCTTGTCGCCGGGCGCGGCGGCGAAGGACAGCGGGGTGAAGGCTGGCGAGGCGGCCGCACAACAGGCGCCGGCGAGAAAGGTTCTCCGGCTCAGGGCGATCTTTTCCATGGTCCAGTGTCCTTTTCGTCAGCGACGGTTGAATTCGGGGGACGCGAGCACCAGCGCCACGCCGGCGGCGCGGTTGGGCGCTTGGGACACGACGGTGATCGTGTCGTCGCGCGCGGCGTCGGCCAGCACGACTTTGAGAAATTTCACCGGATCAGTTTGACCAGCGCGGCGGCGCGATAGCCGCTGAGCCCAGGAAATGCGTCCGGTGACCTGGCTCGCGGAAACCCAGGCATCGAAATTTTCGGGAAATCCGGCCGGGCTGGTCGGTTGCCATATCGGCTGGCCCAGTTGGCGCAAGGCGCCGACCGTGAGCGCGTTTCGCGGCAGCCGGAGTTTGTTCGCCTTCGCCTTTTTCTTCGGTTCGGTCTTGGTTTGCTCATCATCGGCCGCCATTGTCATGTCGGCGTCTTCATCCATCGATTTCGCGGCAGTCTCGCGCTCATCCATTTCCGGCTCGGGCGTCGTCATCGCTTTCGGCTGGGGAACCGCGAAATCCCGCCCGTCCGCCACTGTAGCCCGCAAGCCGGCGACGATGAAATCGAAAGGTTGCCTCGCCTTCTCGTTCGGATTGGCCCAGGCGGCGGGGTGGTCGAGCATGGCCTTATAGACGGAACGCAGGTCGCCGTCGGTATTCGCCCAGGCGGTCGCCATGGCCTCGACGAGTTCTTCCGGCGGCTTGTCCGATACGAAATGGATGACGAGCTTGCGACAGATATGTCGGCGGGTCTGCGGCGCCGCCGCGAGATCGTCAAGCATCGCTTCGACGTCCTCGATCTTGCGCCGCGGTCCGCCATAGGTCTTTTCCAGCATCCGGATCGGCCCGGGCTCGGCGCGCTGACGTTGATAGACAACCTGTCCCTGGCCATTGACGTTCAATCCGGTCAGCACCAGCGCCGCGTTGCGCACGTCGTCCTGAGAATAGCCGCCTCCGACGCCCAAAGTATGGAGTTCGAGCAGTTCACGGCCCAGGTTTTCGTTGAGGCCCCGCTTCTCGTTCTTCTTCACGCGATCGGAATTCGGTCCCATGGATCGAACCTGATCGAGATAGATCAGCATGGCCGGATGCAAAATCGCCGCGCGCAGAAGATCGCGGAACGGGCCCGCCATGTTGGGGCGCAGCGCGTCGACTTCATAAAGAGCGACATAGAACCGCGTCTTCGATTTTTGAGCCGAGACGGAAAAATGATTGACCCAGAACATGGCCAGCCGCTCGGCGAAACCGTTTGGCGACAGCGCGGCTTGTTCGATCCGGGCGTGCTGATCGAGGTTGAACAGTAGGCGGGCCTTGTCGAGGATCTTGCTGCGCGCGGGCTGACGTTCGTCCTGAGGCAGTTCTTTCACTTTTGCGAATTGGCGATCAAGGTCTTCGATATCCGCGCGGCGCTGGTCGACGCCTCCAGCCGGAAAACGCAATTTCTCGCTGCTGGCAGCGTCCAATTGTTTCATCAGGTCATCAGGTCCCGCCGGGCCTGTCTCTCCTGGTCGCAGGCCGTAGCCGAAACGGATGGCGCTCATCGTGGCGCGAGACAGGGACATCGGTTAGCTCCTAGACGGAATGGTTAAAGCCATGCTGGCCTCGAAATCGGACGGATTTGAGGTAGCAAATCGGTCATGAACGGAAGATGAAGGAGGCGCCCAGCGCGATCAGCGCAAAACCAATAATCTGGTTGAACGTGACGCTTTCCTTGAGCCAGAACACCGAAAAGCCGACGAACACCACGAGCGTGATCACCTCCTGCATCGTCTTCAACTGCGCCGTCGAATAATGGGCGCTGCCGATGCGATTGGCCGGCACCGCCAGACAATATTCGAAGAAGGCGATACCCCAGGATGCGATGATGGCGATGACGATCGAGGTCGTCTTGTGCTTGAGATGGCCGTACCAGGCAAAGGTCATGAAGATGTTCGACAGGAACAGCATGCCGATCGGGAGGAGCGCAGGTAGATTGAATGGGCCAGACATGGAGAATCCCCGGAAGCTATGAAAACGCCGCTTTGATCGGCCCGCTGTGTGGCGCGGTCAAGACGGCGGTGGGGAAATACGCGGATTGGCGTCAGGTTGCATGGGCGGCGTTGACGTAATGTGAGGCGCGTGCGACGTCTCCCGCATCCGTCGATGAAGGAGATATTATGGACGACGCGGTCTTTCCCAAGCGCCATTTCCTGCGCCGCGGCGCGGCGTTCGTTCTGGATTGCCTGATCGCCTCGGTGCTGGCTGGCCTTGTCCTGCTGCCGCTGTCGATTGTGGCCGGCGTCGATCTCGGCGCGAGTTCGGCGGCCACCAAAGCGGTTTGCGCGCCGGCCCCGCCGCAATTGCCGGCGCTCCGAAGCATAGAGGCCGCGCTTCCGCTTCGCGAGGGCGAAATGCGCGCCGCATCGCTCTGCGTGATCAGCATTCTCGGCCTTGAGGACCAGACCTATCTGTCCGTCACCCATGTCAGCGGCTCCAGCAACGGCTCGGACGGCCTCACATACGGCGTGATGAACAGCCGGACCCTGACAGTTGGCGTCGACGATCGGGGGGAGGCGTTCACAACCGCGCCGGCCCCATCCATCGCCATTCCGCTCACCATCCTCATTCTGGCTTTCTTCATCGCCGGGGGAAAACGCGGACCGGGCAAATGGCTGATGTCGTTGCGGGTGACGACAGACGACGATGGGCCGCTCGCCTACAGGCGCGCCTTGAAGCGGGAAAGCCTCAAGCTCCTGCCGGCGCTGTGCATCTTCGCCTGGCAGTTGGTCGTCTTTCTGGAGTATTGGGTTGCCGGCGCACAGGGTGCTGATGCGGTTCCCGCCTGGACGGAGCCGAGCGTTTCGCTGATCGCGACGGCGATCCTGTTCCAGGTCTTCACCATCGTCTGGTTCTTCGGACCGTTCATCGTCTGGCGCGGCAAGACTTTTCATGACCGTTTCGCCGGCACGAAACTCGCTATCGCCGGCCGCGGCTGATCATTCTTCGGGCACGGCGGTCGGCTTGCCATCCTGGTCGAGCGCCACCATCACGAAGGTGGCGCCGGTGACTTTTTCCATGCGCGGCGACAGATAGCGTTGCGCCCAGGCTTCGACATTCAGCGTGATCGAGGTGCGGCCGACCTTGATGATGTCGGTGTAGATGCACAGCGTATCGCCGATCTTCACCGGCAGCTGGAAAGCCATTTCCTTGACGGCGGCGGTCACCACGCGGCCATGGGCGCGCTCGGCGGCGCGGATGCCGCAGGCAAGGTCCATCTGCGCCATGACCCAGCCGCCGAAAATATCGCCGGCCGCATTGGCGTCGCCAGGCATGGCCAGCGTGCGCAGGGTCAATTCGCCTGAAATGTCTGGGCGGGCCGGTCGGTCTGTCATGGCGGCGTCTCGTTTTCTTTGGATGTGATTGCAGGGCGTCTGTTTTCTAGCGGCGGCGGGCGATCCCGGCGAGGCCGAGCGTTCGAAGAATGAAATCGGCGACGCCGTCGGTGTCGTCGAGATCGAAATGCGGCAATCCGTCGGTGTCGGATGCATGGTCGGAGGCGATCGCCAGTATCTGCGGGTCAAGCGGCGCGAGCGGCGACATGCTTTTCGCCTCCCGCCGCCTCGCTTCGATCTTGGGTATCGGTTCGCGCTTATAGCCTTCGACCAGCACAATGTCGCAGGGCGCAAGGCGGGCGAGTATATCCTCGAGGCTCGGTTCCGGCGCGCCGCGCAATTCCTGCATCACAGCCACGCGGGCGCCGGACACCAGAGCCACTTCATGGGCCCCGGCCTCGCGATGCTGATGGGAATCGGCGCCGGGACGATCGACGTCGCAATCATGGTGGGCATGCTTGACGGTCGAGACGCGGTAGCCGCGCGCTGTCAGTTCCCGCACCAGCCGGACGACGAGACCGGTCTTGCCGGAATTTTTCCAGCCGGTGACGCCAAAGATCTTCGGCTGCCGATCCATCAGTGGCTCCCCTCCGGTGATCCGGCGCCGAGATGGCGGAGGGCCATGTCGAGATCTTCGGGGGTGTTGATGTTGAAAAAGGGGTCGATGACGCCAGCCGCAGTGACTGTTGCATCGAAATTCACGACGCGGACCGGCTTGTCCTCAAGAAAAGCGCGGACCTTGAGGGTCGGCGGCGCGGCCATCCAGGCGTTGAGCGCCGGCAGGATCGACACCGGCCAGAGGCCGGTCACCGGATGCATGCGCCCATTCGAGGCGGCGAGCGCCACGACATCGTCGTCTTCCAGCGTTTCGGCCAGTTGATCAAAGAGGTCGAGAGGGAAAAATGGACTATCGACGGTGATGACAGCCGCATGCGCGGCGTCCGGGCAGGTCCTGGCCACATAGGATAGAGCGGCCTGCAATCCGGCCAGCGGGCCTTGGAAATCCGGCGTCAGATCGGGAAAGGCAGGCGCGCCGGGCAGATCTATATCGGGGTCGTTTGCATTGATCGCGATGCTGTCGACCTGCGGCGCCAGACGCGCCGCGACGTGGTCGATCAATCGGTGAGACCCGAATGGCAGCAGCGCCTTCGGCCGTCCCATCCGGGAGGAGCGGCCGCCGCTCAGCAGGACGCCCGGGCGGGGTGGATGATTGCGCATGGCATGCTCACGACACGGGTTCGATAGTGGCGACTGTCAGGCGCCGCAGCTGGTTTTCGCGGTAGAACATATAGACGCCGGCGACGACGACAATCCCTGAACCGGCAATGATCCACATGTCCAGTTGCTCGCCGAGGAAAACCACGCCGAGCAGGATCGACCACAACAGGCTCGTATAGCGGAAGGGCGCGATAAACGAGATGTCGCCGGTGCGCATCGCCATGATCAGGGTCTGATAGGCGGTAAACAGCATCATCGCGCCGAATGTCAGCGCCATCAGGTCCGCGACGGCAGGCGGACGCCAGCCGCCCATCGGCTCGACGAGCAGCGCGCCGCTGATGGTGACGGCGACGGAGGCTGCGCCTGAAACAAGAAGCGTGGGTGCGCCGGGCATGATGCGCTTGGTGGCGAGGTCGCGGGCGGCGGCGGTCAAGACGCTGCCGATGACGATCAGTGAAGCGGCGCTGAAACCGTCTCCGGCAGGCCGGATGATGACCAGCACGCCTGAAAAACCGGCCGTGATCGCCAGCCAGCGCCGCCAGCCGACCTTTTCGCCGAGAAACAGCGCGGCTCCCATGGTGACGACGAGCGGAAGCGCCTGCATGATCGAGGCGGCGTTGGAGAGCGGCATCAGGCTCAAGGCATGCACATAGGCGATGGCCGCCAGCGCCTCACAGATCGTGCGCGCCAGCAGAGCGCGGTCACGCAGCATCGCGATGGAGACCGGCGGCTTCGTTCTCCAGGCGAACAGCGCGATGATCAGCGTGGTCATGGCGCCGCGCAGGAGCATGATTTCGCCGGTGTTCATATGTCCGGCGACGAGTCTGACCATGGCGTCGTTCAAGGCGAAGCCCGCCATGGCCAGCGCCATCAGCAGCGCGCCGCGTAGATTGCGATTGTCCGGCAAGGGTCCCCTCCAGCAGGAAACGCCCTTTGGATGTGCTCAAGGCGTCTCGACGGTCCCCGCCGCCTTCACGGCGCGGGGTCGCTTGCCGTCTAGACGGAAAGGAGCGGGGAGGCCAGACCTATTGTATGGTTATGTATCAGACCGCGATGGCCGGGCGATCGTCGAAATGCCCCTTGGGCGAGGAGGCGGAGCTGTGATGGAAACGCAGCGTGTTTTTGCCCGCCGCCTTGGCTTCGTAAAGCGCGGCGTCCGCGGCTTTCAAAAGATCCTGCGCCGTGACGCCCGGCTCCCAGGAGTCGGCGATGCCGATCGAGCAGCCGATAGTGGCGTCGTCGCCCGACGACAGCGGTATGGGTTTGCCAACCGACAGAAGGATCCGCGTCGCGATGGCCTGGATATAGCTGCGCTCGATCCAACCTGTCATTAGTACGACGAATTCGTCGCCGCCGAGGCGGGCCACGAGATCATTTGTCCGCAGGCAATCCTTGAGCCGCCGCGCCACTTCCTGCAGCAATTCGTCGCCGCCCGCATGCCCGTACCGGTCATTGACCTGCTTGAACCCATCAAGATCGATATACATTACGGTGACGCCGCTGAAGCCGCGCGAGACGCGGCCGACGGCATCCTCAAGATCCGTGTTGAGCCGGGCGCGATTGGCAAGACCGGTCAGGCTGTCCAATCCGGCGCGCTGTTCGCGATCCGAGATCAACCGGCTGGAATTGATGATAAACCGCGCCAGCAACAGGCCAAGTATCGCGAGGGCGATGACCAACAGCAGGAAAAACGGCATGACGATCCGCAGCATCTCGTCGCCGGGTCGCGACGGGTTCCAGATCAGATAGGTCTTCTGACCATCGCCGGCATTGCCGCGAATTTCCACTGCCGATTGGGGATGCGGCGCTTCTTCGGCGACATTGGAGAGCCGCAATTTCGCGAGGTCGAAACTCTGTTCCAGGCGATCGAGAGCGGTGTCGTCGAAGCGGTCGACGAAGACGATGGCGTAACCGGTCGGAGGGCGCTTGGCGTCCGTCACGGAAAGGACCGGCGCGACCGCGATGGTGACGGCTTGGCTCTGATAGGGCACGACGGCGGCGAAGGTCTTTGACGGGTCTTTGAGCCAGGCGCGGTAGGCGAGACGGAAGGCGTGCGGCAGCTGGACGATGTCGCCGTTGTTTTGTCGACTGCCCTTGACATAGGAGTAGATCGTCTTTCCGTTGGGATCGATGACGAAGGAGAAGTCGAGACCAAGGGTCTGCTCGGGGCCTGCGCCGATCTGGGCGCGCATCCAGGCAGGATCCGGTTTGTCGACGATATTCAGTACGGCGTCGTCCCAATAGCCGTAGTCGGAGGCGCTCGGCCCCAGACGCTCCGCCTGAACTTCCAGCGCGTGGCGCGCCAGGCGGGATTGGTGCCTGACGGCCACCTGGGTTTGATAGTCCGCGATCCACAGCAGGCCGACGAACGCCAGAACGATCAAGCTCGCCACCAGCGCGCAGAGCGGCAGAATCAATCGGCGTATGAACAGACTGCCAGCATCCGCCGCGAGATCCATCATCGCAATCCCCTCGTTAGTTGGGACAGTCCTACTCGCGATGGTTCAAATTTTCGCTAAAGTATAGGGTTAACGTAACGTCAGGTAAAAAAGTAGGCTTTGTCAGCGCAGGTCGGATCATGGCTCTTGCGGCTGGTAGATCACATAGCTTTCCGGTTGAGGATCCGGGTCCGGCTGTTGCGCGTCGTCGCGGTTGAGATCGTAAATCGGATCGATCTCAAAGCGGGCCAAAACGAATTCGCCTTCAATGAAGCGCCATTCGCCGTGTGACCAGGCATCGCCGAGGCCGCGCCATTTGGCGTCGGACGAAAGAACGCCTGTTTTCGGGTCGAAGTCTGCATTGACCAATTCGCCGCGCGAGACAAAGCCCGACACCCGGGGCGGGGCGGCGAGTTTGGTGAAGGACTCGTCGGTATAGTCATAATCCGCCTTCGGCTCGGCAAACGACAGGAGCTTGTAGTCGCCCGCCTCCATCCCCGCGGCCAGGAAAACGAAACTGACATTGTAGGCTCCGGACATGCAGAACAGCTGGATCAGTCGGAAGACCTGATCCTGTTCGTCCTGGTCCTGTCCCTTGTAGCGATAGCGGATGTCGTAGACGCGGCTGCCGCCGAAATCGTCGACGCCTTCGGCCGAGGCGAAATCGCAGCTCGATCCCAGCACCGGCTTGGCCCAGGCGAACGCCGCCCGGATTTCCCGCGCCTCATCGGCCCGCGCCGTCTGAGCGGCCATCAGGACGGCGAGAGCAGAGACGGCGACGAGGGTGGTTTTGGACATGTCAGCCGCCGGTGACGCTCATATGACGCGACACGGCGGGGCGGTTATGCGTCCTGTCGATGATGAAATCGTGGCCGCGGGGCTTGCGGCGGATGGCCTCGTCGATTGCGGCGGAGAGAACCGCGTCGTCGTCGCTGGCCCGGAGCACGGCGCGGAGATCAGCGGCGTCCTCCTGTCCGAGGCACATATAGAGTGTTCCGGTGCAGGTGAGACGCACGCGATTGCAGCTCTCGCAGAAATTATGCGTCATCGGGGTGATGAAGCCCAGCCGGCCGCCAGTTTCCTCGACCGTCACATAGCGCGCGGGGCCGCCGGTGCGGAAGGGGATGTCCTTCAACGTGAAGCGGCTTTCGAGATCGGCGCGCAGCTCGGAGAGCGGCAGGTAACGGTCGGTGCGGTCTTCCTCGATTTCGCCCATTGGCATGGTCTCGATCACCGTCATGTCCATGCCGCGACCATGCGCCCAGCGCATGATCTCCGGCAGTTCGCGATCGTTGAACTCCTTGAGCGCGACGGCGTTGATCTTGATCTTCAGGCCAGCCTTTTGGGCGGCGTCGACGCCTTCGAGCACTTTGGCGAGATCGCCGGTGCGGGTGATCTGGCGGAATTTGTCCGGGTCGAGCGTGTCGATGGAGACATTGATGCGCCGCACACCGTTATCGGCCAGTTCGCTTGCGAAACGAGACAGTTGCGAGCCGTTGGTGGTGAGCGTCAGTTCTTCCAGGCTGCCCTCATCGACCTTGCGGCCGAGCGCGCGGATCAGATGCATGATGTTGTGACGCACCAGCGGCTCGCCGCCTGTGAGCCGCAGCTTTCTGACGCCCTTTTCGATGAAGGCGGAACAGAGGCGTTCCAGCTCTTCGAGCGTCAGCAGATCCTTCTTGGGCAGGAACACCATCTTCTCCGCCATGCAATAGGTGCAGCGGAAATCGCAGCGGTCGGTAACCGATACGCGGAGATAACTGACCATGCGACCGAAAGGGTCGATCATCGGCGCTTGCGCCGCGTCTCGCGCCAACGGACCGGGTATGATGTTCATGCGCTTGCTCCTCCGAAGCCCATCATCGGATTTTCGGTCTTTGCGTCAAGTTTCATATAGGGCCAGCATAACCGATTTAAAGGTGAAATGTCTTGCCCCTGCGACATGGCTTGTCCTATTGAACGGCTAAGAGGTGACGCATGACCGAACATTGGCCGACCGAACTCCGCATTTCCCCCGATCGCAAGACGCTGAGCGTCGCCTTTGACGACGGCGCTCGCTTTGCCCTGCCGGCCGAGATGCTGCGCGTTCTCTCGCCATCAGCGGAAGTGCAGGGCCACGGGCCGGGCCAGAAGGTGACCGTGCCCGGCAAGCGCAATGTGATGATTCTCTCGGTCTCGCCTCAGGGCAATTACGCCGTTCGCATCGGGTTCGACGATATGCATGACAGCGGTATCTTTACCTGGCGGTATCTGCGCGAGCTTGGCGAGACGGGAGGCGATCTTTTCGCCGCCTATGAGGCAGAGCTTGCCGAAAAGGGCTTGAGCCGGGATCGCTGAGACAAAAATCTTTGCTTGCCGAACCATGCCAACATGGTTTCCAAATCCCTTCCGATCGCGTTAATGTCGTGCTGCTTCAAGATCGGGAGAGGGCTTCGGCATGGCGACCAAAAAGGGCGATATCGGCGACAACACGCTTGAAGGCACGAACAAGGGTGACGTCATCAGGGGATTGGCCGGAGACGATACGCTCTGGGGCCTCAAGGGCAACGACAAGATCTACGGCGACGACGGTGATGACGTGTTGCTCGGCGGTCTCGGGAGCGATTTTTTGGTTGGTGGAAACGGCGACGACACATTCGTGCTTAGCGCCGGAACGGACACTGCCAATGGCGGCCTGGGCGTAGACTATCTTGATTTCTATTTCGCCGACAAAGGCGTCACCGTCGATCTCGGCAGCGGAGCGGCCAGTTTTGTGACGGATGGCGCCAAGGCGCAGGTCCGCTTCACCAGCGTCGAGGGGCTCTGGGGCTCCGCTTTTGCCGACCGCGTGACAGGCACGAACCGAAACGAAGAGATATTCAGCCAGGAAGGCGACGATACGATCTATGCCGGAGGCGGCAACGACGTGATCAATGGCTATAAGGGCGCTGATACGATTTATGGCGACTCCGGCGACGATATCGTCGTGATGGCGCCCGGGAAGGACACGCTTCACGGCGGAAACGGCAGCGACATGCTCGACTTCTACTATGCTGCGAAAGGCGTCACCGTTTCGCTCGCCAAGGGGAGCGTCAGCTTCCAGCAGTTGGATGGCGCCGGGACAAGCGTCTTCGACAGTTTCGAGGAGATCTACGGATCGGAATATGGCGACAAGATCACCGGAGACAAGCACAACAATTATCTCGAGGGACAGGTCGGCAATGACCGTCTGACGGGCGGCGCGGGATCCGACACATTTGGAATTTTCGATGGCGACGGCGCAGATACCGTCACGGATTTCGACGCCGTGGGAGGCGGACAAAAACAGGACTATCTCGGCGTGGAATCCAAGAAAGGCATCTTCATAACAGGCAAGGGCGACAATACGCTCATTGAATTCGATGGCGGCAGGATCACACTGCTCGACGTCAAGTCCAGCGATGTGACGCTTTCGGACTTTCACATTCTCTGACGATCCGCATGCCCGGGCCATGTTCGAAATCATGGTCGAGGCGCAGGCGACGTGTTTGTCTTGCCTCGGCCGCCCCTGACGGCATGAGCGCGGTTGGCGCCGTTATAACAGTCGCGGGGCTGGCTTTCGCCTGGGCTGTGGCGCGGTCTTCGCCGCATCTCGGCTAATGGTCTTCAGTCCCATCCTTCGCATCTTGGGCCAGAAGGGTGGCGACAATGCTTTCCATGTGATCGGCAACGTCGTTGCATCGCTCTTCCGACGCGCCGGCCATGACGATGTCGATAAGGCTGGTCTGGATGTCCATCGCCTGTTCGGTGATGGATTTTCCTTCGTCGGTGAGAAAGAGCCGGAGCACGCGTTTGTCCTGGCTGTCGCCGCGCCGCTCGATCAGGCCGCGCTTTTCCAGTTGCGGCAAGAGCATTGACATATTGGAGCGGCCGACCAGCAGCTTGCGCGCCAGTTCCTGCTGGGAAATACCCTCGCGCCTGTAGAGATTGAGCATGATGTCGAGATGCGGCGGCTTGATGTCGAGATGGGCGATGTTGCGGGCCAGCGTCAATTGCATCAGCTGGCAGGCGCGGGCCACGGCGATCCAGGTGCGAAAACGGGGATGATCCCAGGGTTGGGCTTGCTTTTTGTTCATTGTTGTACTTTATAGTTCATGACTGAACATTCAAGGTGCGGCATGTCATCATATAGCGTCAAGGCCTTGGGGCAACTGATCAATCTCGCTGGCGTGGTTTCTCCCCGCCTGGGCGGCGATCTGGCGTTCTGGCTGTTCTGCCGCACGGCCAAGCCCGGTCCGAGCACAGCCAAGGAGAAGGCGCTGTTTGCCGCCGCCCAGCCGCGCATGGCCGAGGCCCGGCTCGACATGCTGGAAACCAGCCGCGCTCGCGTCGCCGCGCATGTCTTTGCGCCGATCGGTCCGGCCAATGGCCAGCGTGTGCTGATCGCCCATGGCTGGGGTTCGCGCATCGACTATCTGCAGGCGCTGATTACCGGATTGCGGGAAGCGGGGTTCGAGACTGTCGGCCTTGATCTGCCCGGCCATGGCCGTTCCAGCGGGCGAGTGCTCAATGTGCTCATGGCGATGGAGGCGATCAACGCTGCCTGGGATCGCTATGGCGACTTTCATGCAATGATCGGCCATTCCTTTGGCGGCTATTGTTCGGCGATGGTGGCGGCGGGTCCGGATGATCTGATCCGCCGTCGTACGCCACGTCGCCTTGTCACCATCGGCTCGCCAGTGGCGGCGAAGGACGTGTTCGAAGGCTTTTCCGATACGCTTGGCTTCTCGGCTCGCGTGCGCCAGGGCCTTGATGACGCCGTGGAACGGTTGGCGGGACGACCCATCCAGGCCTTTTCCGCCGAAACCATGCTTGCGGTTCATCCTGAACTGCCGGTTCTTGTGCTGCATGCCGAAGACGACAAGGAAGTGCCGGCGGCTGCGGCGCGCAAATATGCCACGGCCGGGCCGCATGTCCGGCTCGAATGGTTGAACGGCTGGGGCCATCGCCGCATCGTCAGTTCACCTGAAGCGATTGAACACATCAAATCTTTTGTCGCCGAAGCGTCATAAATCTCGCCGATCTGTCATCAAGTCGGACTATGGTCTGGTCCTGCAGAAACAGGAGACGGTGATGAAGACGGTGCAGACGGTGGAGGAGTTGAACGCGCTTTACGGGCAGCCCGGAGAAGCATCGATCATCAAGGTGATCGACAGGTTGACGCCGGAATACCGTCGCATGATTGAGGCCTCGCCCTTCGTGGCGCTGGCGACTGCTGGGCCGGAAGGGCTGGATTGCTCGCCGCGCGGCGATGCCGGCCAGGTCGTGTTTGTCGAGGATGAGCGCACGGTGCTGATGCCGGACTGGCGCGGCAACAACCGGGTCGATTCGCTGTCCAACATCGTCCGAGATCCGCGCGTCGGGCTGATGTTCCTGATCCCCGGCTCCAACACCACGATGCGTCTCAACGGCAAGGCCCGCGTGGTGATCGACGAGGCGATGACGACCCGCTTTACGATGGACGGCAAGCATCCGCGCTCGGTGATCGTCATCACGATCGAGGACGTCTACACCCAATGCGCCCGCGCCGTACTGCGCGCCGATCTCTGGAATGCGGAGAAGCATCTCGACCCCAAGAGCCTGCCGACGGTCGGCCAGATGATGCAGACCATCAAACAGGGTTTTGACGGCGACGCCTATGATCGCGACTGGCCGGGCCGGGCCGCCAAGACCATGTGGTGATTTTTTCGTCAGGCGCGATCGTCCCGAATAAAGTTGGCCGTAAAGCCGTCCTGACAAGCGACGCCAGAACATGGCTGCGCTATAGTCTGATGATGTGTGATGGAGAGGCCCATGAAGAAATTGTTGATCCTGTCGAGTGTCGCCATTGCGACGCTTGTGTCGATGTCCATCTCGGCGCGGGCCGACGATGTGCTCGACGAATACAATGCCTATATCGGCGAGGACGATCTTTACAATTCCAATGGCGAGCGCTTGCGCGAACCCTGGCAGATCATCCGTCAGGACCGGGCCAATTTCCATAAATATCGCGTGCGCCAGCCCGGCGACGAGAGCGACAGCTACTTTTCGTCTGTCGATAATCGCGCCGCCGCCGAACGCATGGTTCGCTCGGGAACCATCACCCGCGAAGCGCGCCGCCTGCTGTTGAATGGCGACGTCATGATCAATGTGAGGGTCATGGAGGGCGACGACGGCGTCTATCTGAAGATCAATGTCGAATAAGATTGGCATAGTTCCCTGCGTGGCGGCGATGCTTGCCGCCACGCAGGCCCATGCCCTGACACTTGCTGAGAAGCTCGACCTGTTGGTCGCGGCCTATCCCGAGACGATCTCCGGCTGGAGCGGCAATGCGCTAAGCTTGCGCAACGGCGATGTGATTGCGATCGACGACGGCGTCCGCCGCGACCATGACGCCATGCTCGCCGAAGGCGATGTCGAGGACAGTCTCAAGCAGCTCTATGAAGCCGGTCCATGCGATCCCAAGCCTGTCGTCAATTCCGATCCCGGGCGCATCCGTTCCGAACCCCTGATGAAGGCGCTCTATGGCGACAGCGCCAAAGTCGTGCGCGCGCATTTGTCGCCGGTCGACTGGTTCGGCGAAACGCTGCAGGTCACTTCCGTCAATGGCGTCGACAAGGCGCTCGCCAAGGTGCGGGATGAATTGTCGGCGCGGTCGAATTTACGCACCTATCTCGCGCCGTCCGCCGGGGTCTTCAACTGGCGCAAAGTGTCTGGCCAAGCCAATCTCTCGGTTCACAGTTTCGGCGCTGCGATCGATCTCAACACCAAATTCGCCGATTACTGGCTCTGGTCGGGCGGCAAGCCGGGCCGCGTGCCTGTTTACAAAAACAAATATCCCATGGAGATCGTCGAAATTTTCGAACGTCACGGTTTCATCTGGGGCGGGCGCTGGTATCACTACGACACGATGCATTTCGAATATCGCCCGGAACTGATCGCCATCGGGCGCGCTTCTGGAGTAGCCGCCTGCAAGTGAAGGAGTTTACCATGTCGCTGAAGATCTATACCGCCGGTCCGGAAGTGTTCCTGCCCAACGCCCGCGAGGTGATGGCGAAGAAGACCGCGCTCTGCGCGCAATACGGCTTCACGGCGATCTGCCCCGGCGATCTCGACATTCCCCCGCAGCCGACGCTTTACGAATTCGGTCTGGCGATCAGCCGGGTCGACGAGGAGATGATGGACGCAGCCGACGCCATCATCGCCAATCTCACGCCGTTCCGCGGCATCGCCGCCGATGTCGGCACCTGTTTCGAGCTCGGTTATATGTGCGCGCAGGGCAAGATGGTCACTGCCTACACCAATGTGGTCGAGAACCATTTCGAGCGGACGAAAGCCTATTACAATGGCGAGATCCACATTGGCGAAGACGGCCACAAGCGCGGGCCGGATGGGCTGTCGCTCGAGGATTTCGACATGATCGACAATCTGATGATGCATGGCGGCGTCATCAGGCGCGGCGGCCACATCGCCGTCCACAAGGCCGCGCCCGATGCGCTTTACACGGATCTTACCGGATTCGAGGCATGCCTGAAAGCGCTGGCCGAGATGGCCAAGTCGCGGGCGGAGCATGGACTTCGCCCCGAACAACTTGACGCCAGCAATGACGGCTGAGCCGCAGCGGCGCGCTTCGCGCGCCGACTACTTCTTGTAGAGCAGCCAGCTCTTCGACAGTTCTTTTTTCATCCCGTCCTCGTACACCATCACCTTGTTGCGGCCATTGCTCTTGGCGCAATAAAGGGCGACGTCGGCCTTTTGGTAAAGCTCTTGCGGGCTTTCGGCTTCCGCCGCCAGGCACAGTCCGAGAGACAGGGTGACGGGGCCGTAATTGACGCCGGTCTTGGAGTTTTTGAACGGCGTCGACTCGAGCGCGCGTCGGATCCGCTCGGATACGGCGCTCGCCTCTTCTTGAGACGCGCTTTCGAGGATGATCGCGAATTCCTCGCCGCCGGTGCGGGCAACGAAGACGTCCTTGCGAACGCTGGACCGGATGACATTGGCGACGGTCGCCAGGATCTTGTCGCCGACGGGGTGACCGAAGTTGTCGTTGATATTCTTGAAGTGATCGATGTCGCCAATCACCAGCGAAGTGGTCGCGCGGCCGAACTGGTTGTCGAAGATCGACGCGAGCTTTTCGTCGAAGGCGCGGCGGTTGAACAGCCGCGTGAGCGAATCCGTGTTGGCGATCCGCTTGTATTCGTCGAGCTCACGGCGGATGTCTTCCATCTCGCGCGATTTCGTGGCCATGCCCACCATGGTTTCCTGGCCATGGGTCATCGTCGTGTCGGTGGCTTCCGTCAGCAGCGAAATGGCGTTGGTCAGCAATTCAGTGCTGGCTGCGCTCTTGGAATTGATGCGCTGGTAGGTTTCGCCGAGCAGCTTGTTGTAGCTTTCCAGCGACGACTGCTCCTGGCGCAGCATGTTCACGACGCCTTCGAGCTCGCGAACGATCTTGTGATGGGCGTGATCGACGGCGTTGACCTGGTGTCGGCCGAAATATTGCGCGCCGATCGCGTCAATCTCTTCCTGCGTAGCGCGGTTTCCGAGCGCCGCCAGATCCTTGGTCAGCTTCGGATTGGAGCCGATATAGGCTTCGTAGAACAGTTCATAATTGCGAGGAATCGGCGATACTCCCATCTGGCGCATCGCATAGGTGACCTGCGCGGCGACATCCGGCACCTGCACCTTGCCCTGCGAACCTGTCATGGAGAACTCCTCAGTCTATTTCCAAGAACTTATATTCTTGAAGTATTTGGAAAGTGTTAACGATCTTCAACACTTCCGCGCATCGAAGCGGTTGCTTGCGGAATGTTTTGATTTTTCCGCGACGTCAGCGCCAGCGCTCGCGTTGGAACGAAAAACGCCCGGACGTCGAAACAACGCCGGGCGAGGAGTTCATTGGAATGGCGATCTCATGTCCCAACTATAGCGTCGTCTATTCAAGATTGAGTTCCTTGAAGAAGTCGTTGCCTTTGTCGTCGATGACGATAAAGGCCGGGAAATCCTCGACCTCGATTTTCCAGATCGCCTCCATGCCAAGCTCGGGATATTCGACGACCTCGACTTTTTTGATACAGTCCTTGGCGAGGCGGGCGGCGGGGCCGCCGATCGAGCCGAGATAGAAGCCGTGATGCTTGCCGCAGGCGTCGCGCACCTGGCGCGAACGGTTGCCCTTGGCGAGCATCACCATCGAGCCGCCGAAGGACTGGAACTGGTCCACATAGGAATCCATGCGCCCCGCCGTTGTCGGGCCGAAAGAGCCCGAGGCGTAGCCTTCCGGCGTCTTGGCCGGACCGGCGTAATAGATCGGATGGTTCTTGAAGTAGTCCGGCATGCCTTCGCCGGCTTCCAGCCGCGCGCGGATCTTGGCGTGGGCGAGATCGCGCGCCACGATGATCGGGCCGGTCAGCGACAGGCGCGTCTTGATCGGATATTTGCTGAGTTCAGCGAGGATCTCCGCCATCGGACGATTGAGATCGATTTTGACGACGCCGTCGTCAAGATGCTTGTCTTCGATCTCGGGCAGATATTTCGACGGATCGGTTTCCAGCGCTTCGAGAAAGATCCCGTCCTTGGTGATCTTGCCCTTGGCCTGGCGGTCGGCGGAACAGCTGACGCCGAGCCCGATCGGCAGGGACGCGCCGTGACGCGGCAGGCGGATGACGCGCACGTCATGACAGAAATACTTGCCGCCGAACTGCGCGCCGACGCCAAGCGACTGGGTGAGTTTGTGAATTTCCTTTTCCATCTCAAGATCGCGGAAAGCGTGGCCGCTTTCCGAACCTTCTGTCGGCAGTTCGTCGAGATAGTGCGTGGAGGCGAGCTTCACCGTCTTCAGGTTCATCTCCGCCGATGTCCCGCCGATGACGATGGCGAGATGGTAGGGGGGACAGGCCGCCGTGCCGAGCGACAGGATCTTGTCCTTGAGGAAGGCCACCATCCGGTCATGTGTGAGCAGCGACGGCGTGCCCTGATACAGATAGGTCTTGTTGGCCGAGCCGCCGCCCTTGGCGACGAACAGGAAGTCGTATTCGTCGACGCCCTCTTCATAGATGTCGATCTGGGCCGGAAGATTGTTCTTGGTGTTCTTTTCCTCGAACATCGAGATGGGCGCGAGCTGCGAATAGCGCAGGTTCTTCTTGAGATAGGCGTCCATGACGCCATGCGCCAAGGCCTCGTAATCGCCGCCTTCGGTCCAGACGCGGCGGCCCTTCTTGCCCATGATGATCGCCGTGCCGGTGTCCTGGCACATCGGCAGCACGCCGCCAGCAGCTATATTGGCGTTTTTCAAGAGATCATAGGCGACGAAACGGTCATTGGAGGTTGCTTCGGGATCGTCAAGAATTGACGCAAGCTGCTTGAGATGATCGGCGCGCAGCAGGTGGTTTATGTCGGCGAAGGCGGCTTCGGCGAGCAATCGCAGGCCTTCCTCCGCGACAGTCAGGATCTCCTGACCTTTGAAAATATCCGTCGACACATGGTCGGACGAAAGCTTGCGATAGTCTGTCCTGTCCTCGCCGAGGGGGAAGAGATCTGCGGCCATGAGCTTGCCTTTCGATGCCAAAAGCGCTGCAATTGCGGCTTGTGTAAAGGCTGGCCGCTGGAAATTCAATCTGCTCCTGGATAGGCCTTTCTGCTTAATCGATTGGAAAATCGAAACTCATTTCATCCCAAATATAAGTTTTCCTGTTCGAGAGTGACGCAAGCCTCCCGCACAGTTCAAATTGTATCTATTCCGTTAGAGGCGTGTTCATGCCTTGAAACTAATTTGATCGAGCCCTGGAAACAGAGGGAGCTCGGAATGATTCCGAACCACAGGCCCGTATCACGCGGGATAAGGACATCCGTTGTCCAAAAGATTTCGTTCATCTGCCTTCTTGGCGTTCACATGCCATTGGCGGTGATGCTGATGCAGGCGGGAACCCTGCCGCCGCTGCATGTGCTGATCTGGCCGACGCTCGCCACTGTGTTCGGTTCTATCCTGTGCATGATCGCGGTCTGGTGGCATTTGCGTCCGCTGGGCGAGCTGGCCGAGGGGTTGCGACGGTTTCGTCTGGAAGGCTACCTGCCGCGCCTCGAATCGGCGCGCGACGATGAAATCGGCATGGTGTCGGATTCGGTGTCGCGCCTGGTGGGCGAACTCGACATCACCCTTAAGAAATTGAAGGTCCAGGCAACCTCCGACCTGTTGACCGGCCTCGTCAACCGGCGCGCGATGCTTGACCGCGGCGCGGAAGAACTGGCGCGCGCCCAGCGCGGACGCGAAACGCTGAGCGTCGTGCTGATGGATCTCGACCATTTCAAATCGGTCAACGAGGATTTCGGCCAGGAGATCGGCGATCATGTTCTGGTGGCCGTGGGACAAGTGCTGCGCGACAATCTCCGCCCTTATGACGTCGCCGCCCGCATGGGAGGCGAGGAGTTTCTGGTGTTGCTGCCCCGAACTTCGCTGAAGGACGCCAAGGGCGTGGCGGAGAGACTGCGTCGAAGCCTCGAGCGCACTATTATAGAACCACTGCAACGCGGTCGCGTGACAGCAAGCTTCGGCCTCGCCGTCAGTCATGGCGGCGTCAATGGGCTTGAGGACATGATCGCCGAGGCCGATCTCGCGCTTTACGAGGCCAAGCGGGCCGGGCGCAACATGGTGCGCGTCGCCGAGCCGATTTCGCTCGATCATATTCTCAAGCGGAGAAGCTGAGGGCTTCACTTGAGGGGCGCGGGACGATAGCGTCGCGCGACCCCATGCTGGAGACCGGAATGCGCCGACTGCCTGCCCTGACCGCCATGAAGATCTTCGAAGTCGTCGGCCAGACGCGAAGCTTCACCCGGGCCGCAGAACGACTGAACCTGACTCAGAGCGCGGTCAGCCGTCAGGTGCGCAATCTCGAGGAACAGTTGGGCGAGGCGCTGTTCATCCGCCGCCACCACGATCTCGAACTGACGGAATCGGGCGCGGAACTCTACGCCACGCTTCAGGACGCCCTGCACAATGTCGAGCTGACCGTTCGGTCGATCATGGAAAAGAGCAGCGGCGCGAGGCTGCGGCTGAATGCGCCGCCGACATTCGCGCGGCGCTGGCTTATGCCGCGATTGCCATCGCTCAGGGCCGCAATGCCCGACGTCGATATCAGCATCAGCACCGACCTTCAGGACAATCTCGGCGAGCGCAGCCTGCTCGATTGCGCGATCCGCTTTGGCGATGGCGAATGGCCGCTGATGCAGGTGAGCCATTTGATGAATGAACGTCATGTGGCGGTCTGCGCGCCGTCACTGCTGCACGGGGCGAGCGCGATCACCGGCGCCGATCTCTCCCGCTTCACGTTCCTGCATGTGTTGGCCTCGTCCAACCAGCGCTATCTCACCTGGCGGCACTGGCTGGACGCGGCAGGGCTTGCGGAGGTCGACACGCGCGGCGGCCTCGAATTCGATCTCCTCGATCTCGCCATAGAGGCGGCCGTCAACGGCATGGGCGTGACGGTGGCCGATCGCCACATGATCACGCCACAGCTGGAACAACGGCTTTTGACGACGATCATGGATGTGGAGGTTCCCGGCCACCAGTCCTACTGGCTCGTCACCCGGCGGGAGCGCGGCGAGAGCGACCGTCTACTGGCCTTCAAAGCGTGGCTCGACGCCGAAATCGCATGCGAGACGACGACGCAGCCTTGATCAGATCTGGTCGCCTTTAACAGTTGTTTATTTAGTAAAAATTGACGGATAGTCATTACCTTTCGGAGGTCAGTAACTGTTTTGCCTGTTCCGGGAAGGGCGCTATGCATTTACGCATCTCGACACGTTTGCTCATTATGGCGGCTGCCGCTTTGGCGATCGTCATGTCTATCGGCATAATCAGCTATAATCAGATTTCGACGGTCTATTCCGCCGCATCCGACACTCGACAGGTGTGGATGCCTCGCGTGGCCAAGCTCGACGCCATCCAATTCACGTTGCTCCGCTACCATACAACGACAATCCGAAAAGCGATTGCCGTGGATCCGGCGGAAATCAAGGGACTTGACGATGAGTTCGTCGAAATGGACGCGTCGATCCCTCAGTCCTACGCGGCTATGAGAGATGCGTTGCTCAACGATAACGAAAGGGGGCTTTGGTCCACTTTCGAGCAGAAATGGGCCACTTATCTCGACTACCAAAAACGCATCATTGAGGCTGCGTCTGCTGGTGACAAGGAAAAGGCTGTAGCGGCTATCGCGCCCGCGCGGCAGCCGCTGGTCGACTCTTTCGTGGCGCTCGGCGCGTTGATCAAGCTGAATGATGCAGGCGCGGCCGCTTCCGCCGGGGCCGCTCAGAGCGCGTTCGAAACGTCGAACGTGCTTACCATCGCAATTATCGCCATCGCTGTGGTGATCATGGTGGCGCTTGCGGTGTGGATCAATCGCGGCGTTTCTGCTCCGATCAAACGTTTGAGCACCTTCATGCTCGGCATTTCCGAAGGCAAGATCGATGTCGCCGCGCCTGACACCGACCGCAAGGACGAGTTGGGTGAAATGGCCGGCGCGGTCGAGGTGATGCGGCACTCTGCGATCGCCAAGCGTGAAATGGAAGCCAATGCCGACGGCATGCGCCAACGCGCCGAAGCGGAGCGCCTGGATATGCAGCGCCGCGCCGAGGAGGACGCCGAACGTCGCGTCGCGCAAGCGACGGACTCATTTGCCACGGCGCTTCGCCGCCTCGCCGATTGTGACCTTATGTGTGAAATCGGCCAGGAATTCGCCCCGCAATTCGAACCGTTGCGGCGCGACTTCAACCGCTCCGTCAATCAGTTGCGGTCCGCTATGCTTGCTGTCGGCGACGTGGGGCATGGTGTGACAACCGGCTCCGGCGAAATCTCCCAGGCGTCCGACAATCTTTCGCGTCGCACCGAGCAGCAGGCGGCTTCCCTCGAAGAAACAGCCGCTGCGCTGGCGGAAATCACCCAGAACGTCAAGGCGACCTCAACCCGCTCTGGTTTGGCGAGGACGTTGGTTGGCACGGCTCGTGAACATGCCCAACAGGCTGGCGTCGTGGTCAGTAACGCTGTCTCCGCCATGGAGCGCATCGAGCACGCCTCGACTCAAATTAGCCAGATCATCGGCGTGATTGACGAAATCGCATTCCAGACCAATCTTCTGGCTCTGAATGCCGGTGTCGAAGCTGCCCGCGCCGGCGAGGCCGGCAAGGGTTTCGCTGTCGTAGCGCAGGAAGTGCGTGAACTCGCGCAGCGTTCAGCGAACGCCGCCAAGGAGATCAAGAGCCTGATCAACAATTCCGAAACGGCCGTTAGCGAGGGCGTTAAGCTCGTGAACGACACCGGCGAAGGACTTGGTTCGATCGCGACGCTCGTGGAAGAGATCAACGAGCACATGGCTGCGATCGCGCAGGCCGCGCAGGAACAATCCTCTGGTCTCACCGAGGTCAACACCGCCGTGAACCATATGGATCAGGCGACCCAGCAGAACGCCGCTATGGTGGAGGAGATGAACGCTGCCGGCGCGACCCTGGCGCAGGAAAGCCGCCGGTTGTTCGATCTTCTCTCGACGTTCAAGACGGGAACTGCTCAGTCGACTGCGCGTGCGGTTCAGGCGCCGGTGCAGCGCCCCCGATCGGAAGCGCCGGCGCGGGGGCGCCAACCTTCTCTCCCCGTCCGGGGCAATGCCGCCTTGAAGCCGCAGGAGTGGGAAGACTTCTGAGCTTGACGACATGCTCCTAAACCCGGCGCCGCGACAATCGCGGCGCCTTTTTTGTCTGTCTAAGGCAATGGGCAATACAAGCATTCCTTTTTGGAATGGTTAGCCCGACAACTCCTCGCTTGCGCTTTGTTCCCAGTCGGATTTTCCTGAGAAATAACAGCCGCTTCAGGCGTGTTTCTTGCATCGGGATTCAAGGCCATGGACCACCAGATTTTCATTGGCGGGCGTTTTGCCGCCTCGCGTTCCGACCGCATGATCGACGTCGTCAATCCGGCGACCGGCGGGGTGTATTGTCGCGTGCCGGCCGCATCTCCCGAGGAGGCGGTGACGGCCGTCGAACTTGCGGCCGACGCGCAGAAGGAATGGGGCGCGCGTCCCGCCATTGAGCGAGGCGATGTGCTGCGTCGCTTCGCCGACGCGATCGAGCGCAACGCCGACCGCATTGCCGCAGCGCTCGCCGCCGAGAGCGGCAAGAGCTTCGCCGATGCGCGCGCGGAAACCGGCTATGGCGTCGATCTCATGCGCTATCACGCCGAATGGGCGCGGCGCATCGAGGGCGAAGTGATCGAAAGCGACAGCCGCAACGAGACGCTGCTTCTGAAGCGCGTGCCGATCGGCGTCGCCGCCTGCCTGATCCCCTTCAATTTCCCGGTCTACACTTTCGTGCGCAAGGTTGCGCCGGCGCTGATCGCCGGCAATGCCGTGGTGGTCCGCCCGTCGAATTCGACGCCGACTTCGGCCTTTGCGCTGGCTGCTTGCGCCGAGGAAGCGGGCCTGCCGTCCGGGCTCCTCAATGTGCTTACCATGGATCACGACGTCGCCCGGGTGATGTGCACCCAGCGGCAGGTGGGCATGATCACCCTGACCGGCAGTGTGACGGCCGGGCAGGCGGTGCTCGACTACTGCAAGGTCAATATCGCCAAGCCCTCGCTGGAGCTCGGCGGCAAGACGCCGGTGGTGGTAGAGCCCGACACTGATCTCGACCAGGTCGCCGCCCTGTTGATCGGCGCGAAAAGTTATCATTGCGGCCAGGTGTGCACTTCGGCGGAACGGGTCTATGTGCATGAAAGCGTGCATGACGCGCTGGTGGAAAAACTGACGGCAGCCTTCAAGGCGCGGCAATTCGGCGACCGGTCCGTCGATCCGGCCAAGGTCGGCCCGCTGCAGACGGCGGCGTCGCGCAACCGCGTCCACGCCATGGTCGAACGCGCTACGCAGGAGGGCGCGACCGTCGCGGCGGGCGGTTATCTTCCCGAAGGCGAGGGCTTTTTCTACCCGCCGACGCTGCTGGTGAACTGCCGTCATGAGATGGAAGTGGTGCGCGAGGAGATTTTCGGGCCGGTGCTGCCGGTCATCGCCTATTCGTCGTTTGATGAGGCGCTCCGGCTGATGAGCGACCACCAATATGGCCTCGCGTCGGTGCTGATGACCGATAATTATCGCAACATCATGCGAGCCTCCGATGTGGTGGAAGCCGGTGAGCTCTATGTCAACCGCTTCCCGGGCGAACCCTATCAGGGCTATCATGCCGGCTGGAAGCGCTCCGGCCTCGGCGGCGACGACGGCAAGCACGGCATGCTGGAATTCACCCAGACCCGCCTTGTCATCCTCAAGCACTGAGCGCCGCCATGACCTATGACTATGTGATCGTCGGCGCGGGCTCCGCCGGCTGCATCCTCGCCAACAGGCTGACCGAGGACGGACGCTATCGCGTGCTGCTGATCGAGGCCGGTGGCAAGGACAATTCTTTCTGGTTTAAGATCCCCATCGGCTACGCGATGAGCTACTACAACCCGAAGGTCAACTGGATGTACTATTCCGAGCCGGAGGCCGAGCTCGGCGGTCGCCGGGTCTATGTGCCGCGCGGCAAGGTTCAGGGCGGCTCTGGTTCGATCAACGCCATGGTCTATGTGCGCGGCGCAGCCTCCGACTTCGACGACTGGGCCGCCGCCGGCAATCCTGGCTGGTCCTATCAGGACGTGTTGCCGGTGTTCAAAAAGTTGGAAACTCATGCCGATGGCGCCAGCGACTGGCATGGCGACAAGGGTCCCATCCATGTCACGCCGATGCGGGGCATGACGCATCCGATCACCAACGCCTTCCTCGATGCCTGCGGTGAATTGCAATTGCCGGTCAATCACGATTTCAACGGCGAAACGATCGAGGGCGGCGGCGTCTATGACATCAATACGCGACGCGGCCGTCGCTCGCATTCCAGCGCTGAATATTTGAAGCCGATCCTGTCGCGGCCCAATCTCACAGTCGAACGCTTCGTGCATGTCGAGCGATTGGCCTTTGACGCCAGCGGTCGCGCAGTTGGCGTCGAAGCGACCCGCAATGGCGAGAGACTGACATTCTCGGCGCGACGGGAAGTGATCGTCGCCGCCGGCGCGGTCGGCAGCCCGGCTATTCTCCAGCGTTCCGGACTTGGCGACGGCGACGTTCTGAAGAAGGCGGGCGTCGCAGTTCGCAAGCATTTGCCGGCGGTGGGGCGGAACCTGCAGGACCATCTCTGCGCCAGCTTTTACTACAAGGCGAAGATCCCGACGCTGAACGACACCTTCTCGAAATTCCATCATCGCATGCTCATGGGCCTGCGCTACGTGCTGACGGGGAGAGGCCCGTTCTCGATGAGCGTCAATCAGGCTGGCGGCTTCTTTCGCGGACGGCCCGAGGAGACCCGGCCGAACATTCAGCTCTACTTTAACCCGCTCTCCTATCGCATTCCCAACACGCCGAAATCGGGTCTCACGCCCGAGCCCTATTCCGGCTATCTCATCGCCTTCAATTCCTGCCGGCCGACCAGCCGCGGCGAGATCATGATTTCCTCGCCGGACAGCCACGCTAGCCCGAAGATCATGCCGCATTACCTGACCACGGAGCGCGATCTCGACGAGGTGATCGAGGGCAGCCGCCTGGTGCGCCGCATCGCCTCGGCCCCGACGATTGCCTCCCTGACCGAGGGCGAGATTTCACCGGGCTCGCAGGCGGAGAGCGACGAAGCGCTTCTCGACTATTTCCGCGCCAATTCCGGCTCGATCTACCATCTCTGCGGCACATGCATGATGGGACCGGACGCGGAGACTTCGGTGGTCGATGCGCGGCTGCGCGTGCATGGCGTGCCGGGCCTGCGCGTCATCGACGCCTCGATCTTCCCCAACGTCACCGCCGGCAACATCAATGCGCCGACGATGATGGTGGCGGAGAAGGGTGCACAGATGGCGCTCGAGGATGCGCGGATGGAGGCGGCGGCGTAGCGGATCTTTTCATTGTCCGCATTCCAACTTGCGCGTCGATTGAGTAACCGCCCCATGTCTGTTACGCTTGCGGCATGACCGCAAAAGCTGGCAGAGAACTGACAATTTCCTTACCGGAGGCCGTTGCCGATGATATCAGTCGTGCAGTCGCTTCTGGCGACTATTCTTCGCCCGAAGTTGTCATCGAGGCTGCTCTTGAAATGTGGTCTGAACGCCGGCGCGGCCAATTTCTAGACCGGTTGCGCATAGCCTATGAAGAAGGTGTGGCAAGCGGGCCAGGGCGGAAAGTTGATCCGCATGAGTTTCTTGCTTCGTTGAAAGCTGAGCGCCAGCGAGATGCCTGACGTCGTCTTAAGCCCCAAGGCCGAAGACGATCTACGAGAGATATGGCTTTCCATTGCCGTTCATAACGAGGCCGCAGCCGACAAGCTCATCCTGAGGCTGTTCGCGAAGATGAAGCTCGCCAGCGACCATCCACACATCGGACCGCAGAAAGCTGAGTTGGGGGAGAAGACGCGTTTTCTTACCGTCGGCGACTACATCATTCTGTATGAGCCTCGGGACGACGAGATATTCGTCGCGTCCATCGTCTACGGCGGCCGCGACGTTCAGAATCGGCTTTGAACGTCGCGCACTGTATTATACTCAGCCCGGCCCCACCATTTTCTCCGGCCGAACCACCTCGTCATATTGCGCTTCCGTCACCAGGCCGGTGGCCAGGGCCTCCTCTTTCAAGGTCGTGCCGTTCTTGTGCGCGGTCTTGGCGATCTTGGCGGCGGCGTCGTAGCCGATGACGGGGGCGAGCGCGGTCACCAGCATCAGCGAGCGTTCGACGCCCTGGCGGATATTGTCCTCGCGCGCGGTGATGCCGACCACGCAATTGTCGGTGAAGGAGAGGGCCGCGTCGCCGAGCAGCTGCACCGATTGCAGGAAGTTATAGGCCATGACGGGATTGTAGACATTCAGCTCGAAATGGCCCTGGCTGCCGGCAAAGGTGATCGCGGCGTTGTTGCCGAAGATGTGGGCGCAAACCTGGGTCAGCGCCTCGCACTGGGTCGGATTGACCTTACCCGGCATGATCGAGGAGCCCGGTTCGTTTTCCGGCAGCGCCAGTTCGCCGAGGCCGGCGCGCGGGCCTGAACCCAAAAAGCGGATGTCGTTGGCGATCTTGAACAAAGCGGCGGCGGCGGCGTTGATCGCGCCATGCGAAAACACCATGGCGTCATGGGCGGCAAGGGCCTCGAATTTGTTGGGCGCGGTGACGAAGGGCATGCCGGTGATGCCGGCGATTTCTTCCGCCACCAGTTCCGCAAATCCGACGGGCGCGTTCAGA
The DNA here is from genome assembly GCF_029892285.1 of Rhizobium sp. SG_E_25_P2. Classification (GTDB taxonomy): domain Bacteria; phylum Pseudomonadota; class Alphaproteobacteria; order Rhizobiales; family Rhizobiaceae; genus Rhizobium_E. The sequence continues at coordinate 65,876 of NZ_JARXVM010000008.1, read as the reverse complement.
CCCGTGCCGACAGCGGTGCCGCCCTGGGCGAGTTGCAACAGCCCGCCCATCGTGTCGCCGATCCGCTTGATGGCGGAATGAACCTGGGCCGCATAGCCGCCAAATTCCTGGCCGAGCGTCAGCGGCGTCGCATCCTGGGTATGGGTGCGGCCGATCTTGATGATGTGGTCGAATTCCTTGGACTTGGCCTCCAACGCCTTGTGCAGATGGGTGAGGGCGGGGATCAGGTGATGGGCGATCTCGACCGCGCAGGCGATATGCATCGCCGTGGGATAGGTGTCGTTGGACGACTGGCTCATATTGACGTGGTCATTGGGATGAACCGGCTTCTTGGAGCCCTTGACGCCGCCGAGCATTTCAATCGCGCGGTTGGAGATGACTTCGTTGGCGTTCATGTTGGACTGGGTGCCGGAACCTGTCTGCCAGACCACCAGCGGGAAATGATCGTTGAGCTTGCCGTCGATGACTTCCTGTGCGGCGGTCACGATGGCGTCAGCGAGGGCGGAATCGAGCTGGCCGAGCTTTGTATTGGCGCGGGCCGCCGCTTGTTTGACCACGCCGAGCGCCTTAACGATGGAGACCGGCTGTTTTTCCCAGCCGATGCGGAAATTTCCGAGCGAGCGTTGCGCCTGCGCGCCCCAGAGACGGTCGTCCTCCACCTCGATGGGGCCGAAAGTGTCGGTTTCGATGCGTGTCGGCATGGATTAATTCCTTCGGATTAGAGTCAAGTAATGTCTGTCTAGTCCCCCGGTCGATAGAAGGGAAGAGGCCAATCTAACGCAAGCAGGCGACGCTCTGTTCGCTCGCCGCAAGAATTTACGTGCAAGCGCGGCCATGGCTCCCTATATGCCCTGAAGCAAGGGCGGCGACCAAGAGCCGAGCGGCGATGGACGAGATCGAGACTGATAAGCAACCGGTTTTGAGCAAGCTGACGGCATTGTCACATGCCGGCCGTCTCGATATTTTTCGCCTGCTTGTCACGGCCGGCGGCGAGGGACTCAACGCCGGCGAAATCGCGGTGGCGCTCGAACTCAGGCCCAACACTTTGTCGCAACATCTGACGATGCTGTCTGCGGCCCATCTTATCCGCCCTCAGCGGGAAGGGCGCAACATCCGCTACTTTGCTGAAATACCCGCCATGGGCGAATTGCTGGGCTTCCTCATGCAGGATTGCTGTGGCCGCAGCCCAGATATCTGTCAGAAGGCGCTGGAAACGCTGAAGATCCACAAGTAAAGGCGTGTTTTCTGCGCCATTTTCGCCACAGCATCCCAAAACAAACTCTGCGGCGTTTGGCGCCGCTTTGGCGTAGATCATTCGGCAACCCGGTTTGCGCCTTAACAATAAATTAAGGTTATCAGTGTGTTGTGGATGCTCGAAATCGGGCTTGCCCAAAACGCGTCACAAAATTGTGACCTCATGAATGAAGTCAATCCGTCATCCGTTTTCTTTTCAGGGGATTGGCGATCCGCTAGTCTGAAGGCAACTTGATTTGGGTGACGGCGTTTCGTCGTCGGGAATGATAGCAAAATGAAGATGAAGACTACGACAGCGATCGTCGCCCTTGCCGTGGCTGGCGCGATCGGGATGAGCACTGCGCCCGCCGGCGCCGCAACTCTGCTCGACTTCCTCAAGGGCAACAAGGCGGCGCAGCGTTCGCAGCAGCCTTTCGCTGGCTCCCTCGACGACGACACCAGCGCATTTCCCGATCCCGCCGCGCCGGCCAAGCCGTTGCCGAAGGTCACCGGGCCGAAATACAATGTCTACAAAGCCGATGCTTTGCGTTGGATCGCCGCCTCCAAATTTGCGGTCGCCGGCCAGACCGCCTCAGCCGCTCCGGTGGAGGCCACCGGTTCTATCCAGACCGTGTCGGCGCCCGCCGCCTTTGACGCCAGCGCTGAGCCGCGCGCCTTCATGGCCGACGTCAAGGTCAAGGCGCCCGCCGAAGTGGCGACCGCCATCGAGACCTATTACGCAACGCATGAGGGACTCCTCTGGGTCGACGCCAATGGCGTGAGCGCCAAGGCGCGCGACGCGATCGCCGCTCTGGCCGACGCCGGCGCCGATGGCCTCGATCCCGCCGACTACGCCGTGACCGATCCCGATGGGGCTGTCACGGATGTCGATCCCGCCGTACGGCAGAAGCAGTTGATGCAGTTCGAGATCGAACTGTCGGCCGCCGTCCTGACCTATGTGCAGGACGCCCAACGCGGGCGCATCGATCCCAACCGCATCTCGGGCTATTATGATTTCAAGCGCAAGACGATCAATCTCGGCGCGGCGTTGACCAATGTCGCGTTGTCGGGCGACATCAAGGCCTATCTCGTCAGCCGCAATCCACAAAACGCGCAGTATCAGGCCCTTAAGGCCGAACTCGCACGGCTGAAAGCCGTCGACGGCGAGCAGGAAGCGCGGGTGGAAGTCGCGCCGGGGACCTTGATCAAGCCGGGCGACTTCAATCCCGAACTGGCCAATGTGGTGGCGGCGATCCGCCAGCGCGGTTCCGACAAGCTCAAGCTCGATCATTCCCTGACGCTCGCCTCCTATCAGGGCGGGGCGGATTACGCGCCCGAGATCGTCGATCTGGTAAAGGCCTATCAGACCGAAAACGGTCTGAAGGGTGACGGTGTGGTCGGGCGCGGCACGGTCCGTGTGCTCAGCGGCGGCGACAGCCAGGGCGCCAAGATCAACAAGCTCGTCGTGGCGATGGAGCAGATGCGCTGGCTGCCGAAGGATCTCGGCTCCCGTTTCGTGTTCATCAACCAGCCGGCGTTCAAGGCCTATTATTACAATGGCGGCCGCGAGCAGTTCGACATGAAGGTCGTGGTCGGCTCCAAGGCCAACCAGACCTATTTCTTCCAGGACGAGATCGAGATCGTCGAATTCAACCCTTATTGGGGTGTGCCGCGCTCGATCATCGTCAACGAAATGCTGCCGAAGCTGCGCGAAGACCCGAGCTATCTCGACCGACTGGGCTACGAGACCTCGGTTGGCGGACAGCAGATGTCGTCCACCGATATCGACTGGAACACGACCGACTCGGTGGATGTGCGCCAGCCGCCCGGCAGCGCCAATGCGCTGGGGCAGCTGAAGATCATGTTCCCCAATTCGCACGCCATCTACATGCATGACACGCCGCAGAAGAAATTTTTCGCGCGAGACATGCGTGCGCTGAGCCATGGCTGCGTCCGATTGGTCGATCCCAAGAAAATGGCCGCGGCGGTGCTCGATATGTCGGTGGCTGATGTCGACAAGCAGATCGCCACCGGCAAGAACCACCAGGTGAAGGCGCCGGAGAGATTCCCTGTCTACGTCTCCTATTTCACCGCCTTCCCGAACAAGGATGGCGTGGTGGAGTATTTCGACGATGTCTATGATCGCGACATGTATCTTGGCCGGGCGCTCGACGCGACGCGGAAGGCCCGTCACGGCCAGGGCTGAGGCATTTGACTGATCTGATTGACATAAGGCGGCTTACGGGCCGCCTTGTGTGTTTTTAGGAATATGGCGAGCCGCCTCTTAGGGGGAAAACTGCCAGGGATTGATCGCGTTGATACCCGCCGCTTGGTAAGGAGACAAATCGCGGGTTGCGACCGAAAACCCGCGTGACATAGCTGTCGCTGCGATCAAGCCATCTGCAAAGGAGATGGCTCGTCCACTTCTCTTCGCTGAGGACATCAGCAATGCGTAGGTGGCGGACGCGAGGAGATCGAAAGGCAAGATCCTTTCCGCAAAGAGAGGCAGGACTTCCTCCTCCAGTCGCCGTTCCAAAACCTGTCTGCGCTTTCCTTGCGGCATGATGCTCACGCCATATCTGAGTTCAGCCACCGTGATGGCGGACAGAAACAGGTGGTCAAGCGCTTGATGATCGAGCCACGCGATCACTTCTGCCGCCGGCGTCGGTCTCCACGCTTCGGAAATCACATTGGTGTCGATCAGGATCATTCGAACGGTGCGCGAGGCAGCATATTGCTTCTGACGTCGAAAGGCGCGTCTTCCCCGTTCCCGGCTTCGCGCCCTATGTCGGCGAGCAGGGAACCAAGTCCTGACGGTCGGGAGGCGCTGGTTTCACGCCTCAGGATGGTGAGGGCTTCCTCGACCGTGCTTCGGCCGTTCAGAGCCGCCCTACGGCTCAGGACTTGTTCTATGTCTTCGGGCAGATCTCGGATGGTCAGGGAGGCCATGTGCGCCCTCTCGGATGTTACTTTTCCGAATATGAGGGCAAATCCGCGAATTTACAACCGCCTCTTCAGTTCGCCGAATGTCTCAGCCGCGCACCAACCTCTCCACCAACTCCACCGTCAACTCGTCGAAATGGCCGATCACCACGCTCGGACCGAGATTTTCGACCGGGGTGTCGGAATAGCCGAAGGGCACGGCGATCGAGGGTATCTTGGCGTTCTCAGCCACTTTCATGTCGTTGAGGCTGTCGCCGATCATCACTGTGCGGGCCGGGTTGCCGCCGGCGCGGTCGATCGTGCCGAGGAGATGGGCGGCGTCGGGCTTGCGGACGGTGAAGGTGTCGCCGCCGGTGATCGCGGCGAAACGGTCGGCGAGGCCGAGGCCTTCGAGCAGGGGACGGGCAAGCCCTTCCATCTTGTTGGTGCAGACGGCGAGCGCCACATCGGCGGCGGCTAGGCGGTCGAGTGCTTCCACAAGGCCTGGATAGGGCTTGCTCTTGCCCGGCATGCCGCCGCGATAATGCTCGATGAAGCGCTCCAGCATCGGCGGGAAATGCTCTTCCGCCAGCGGCTGGCCGCGCAGCGCGAAAGCGCGTTCGATCATGGCGCGGGCGCCGTGGCCGACCAGATGGGTGAGGTCGTCGAAGCCGACAGGCGCAAGGTCGCGCGCCGCGATGGTGAAATTCAGGCTGTCGATCAGGTCGGGGGCGGTGTCGATCAGGGTTCCGTCGAGATCGAATACGGCAAGCAGGCGCGGCACGGGCAGACTCCCTCACAAAGAATGAAGCTTTGATAAACATCGCGGCGCCCCATGTAAATCTCGCTTCCGTCGCCGTGGTCTTGATATCTGTCACGCTGGGGCCCCGGATGGAGAATGCAAAACTCGTCTTTGCTTCTTCCGCTCGCTCACAAGCTCGTGTAAAAGCCCGTCCACGATCAATCGGAGATCCTGGCGGATGGACGCCCGGCACATGAAAATCATCGCCGCCCAGGAGGCGCTCAAGCATGTCGAACATGGCATGCGCCTTGGAATCGGCACTGGCTCCACCGCGGAAGAGTTTGTTCGGCTGCTCGCCGAAAAGGTTGCCGAAGGGCTTGAGGTTCGCGGCGTGCCGACCTCGGAGCGCACCGCGCGGCTCTGCCTCGAACTCGGCGTTCCGCTCAATTCGCTCGATGAGCTTCCCGAACTCGATCTCACCATCGACGGCGCCGACGAGGTCGACAACCAGCTGCGCCTCATCAAGGGCGGCGGCGGCGCGCTGCTGCGCGAGAAGATCGTCGCGGCGGCGTCCGCGCGGATGATCGTCATCGCCGACGAAAGCAAGGTCGTCGACACGCTCGGCAAATATCCGCTGCCCATCGAAGTCAATCCGTTCGGCCTTGCCGCCACCCGCATCGCGGTGGAAAAATGCGCCTCGCGTCTCGGCTTGACCGGCGACATCGCGCTGCGCAAGCGCGGCGAAGACGCCTATGAGACCGACGGCGGCCATTACATTCTCGATGCTTCTTTTGGCCGTATTTCTGATGCAGAGGCGCTTGCGGCGAGTCTGTATTCGATCCCCGGCGTGGTCGAGCACGGGCTGTTCATCAATCTGGCCTCCCTGGCCATCATCGCGGGTCCGCAATCTGCGCGGACCATCGCGGTCTAATCTGACGAGGAGATAGTGTGTCCATGATGAAGATTGACAGGATCGGGCGCGCGGCGCTTGTTGCGACCATGATGATTGGATTTGGCGCTTGCGTTGCAGTTGCCGAAGATGACATTTCGGATGCGCATCTGAAGGCTGCCCGTTCGGCGATGAAGGCGATCAAGATCACCGAGCCGTTCGACGCGATTCTTCCGAATATCGCCCAGCGCCTCAAGGGCACTCTCATCCAGAGCTCGCCCAATTACGAGCCGCTGATCAACGACACGGTTGACACCACGGCGCTTGAACTTGCGCCGCGTCGCGCCGATCTCGAAAAGGAAGCTGCGGCGATCTACGCCAAGACCTTTTCCGAGGAAGAGCTGAACCAGATCGCCGCCTTCTATTCCAGCCCGGCAGGCCAGAAGCTCCTGAAGGATGGTCCGCTGGTCATCCGCCAGCTCTCCAAGGCCGCCGACATCTGGGCGACCGGCATGAGCCGCGATCTGTCGACCACCACCGACGCGGCGCTTGAAAAAGCGATCGCTGCGGAAAAGAAGGCCGAGCAGCCCAAGCCGTAAGGCGATCGGATGCGACGATCCCAGCCCGCCTCCTCGGCGGGCTTTTCTTTTGTGCGTCGAGCCGCCATATGAGCAATCGGGAGGCCGGCAGTTTCAAGTGGGGAATGCAATGTCCAGTTATGACTATGATCTTTTCGTCATCGGCGGCGGTTCTGGCGGCGTGCGCGCAGCGCGTGTGGCGGCCTCGCTCGGCAAGAAAGTGGCGATCGCCGAGGAATTCCGCTTCGGCGGCACCTGCGTTATCAGGGGCTGCGTTCCCAAGAAGCTGTTCGTCTATGCCTCGCAGTTTCACGAGCATTTCGAAGATGCTGCCGGTTTCGGCTGGCAAGTCGGCGAATCGCGCTTCGACTGGAAGACGCTGGTGGCCGCCAAGGACCAGGAGATCACCCGCCTCGAAGGTCTCTACCGCAAGGGCCTGACCAATGCCGGCGCCGAGCAGATCGACAGCCGCGCCGAATTGGTCGACGCTCATACCGTGCTGATCAAGGCCACCGGCAAGACGGTGACCGCCGAACGGATCATCGTCGCCGTCGGCGGCGCTCCCACCACGCATGTCGCACTGCCGGGCTTTGAACATTGCATCAGCTCCAACGAGGCCTTCCATCTCGACGACCTGCCCGAGGCGATCCTGATCGAGGGCGGCGGCTATATCGCGGTGGAATTCGCCAATATTTTCCATGGCCTCGGCGTCAAGACGACGCTGATCTATCGCGGCAAGGAAATCCTGTCGCGCTTTGACCAGGACATGCGGCGCGGACTGCATGCGGCCATGCAGGCCAAGGGAATCGATATTCTCTGCGAAGACGTGATCCTCAGCGTCGAGAAGAAGGCCGAGGGTCAGTTGGTTGCGACGACCAAGCAGGGCAAGGCCCTCGAGGTCGGGCAGGTGATGCTAGCGATCGGTCGGTCGCCCAACACCAAGGGGCTGGGCCTCGAACAGGCGGGCGTCACTGTGAACGACCGCGGCGCCATCAACGTCGATCAGTATTCCCGCACCAATGTGCCCAGCGTTTTCGCGCTTGGCGACGTGACGGACCGGGTGCAGCTGACGCCGGTGGCCATCCACGAGGCGATGTGCTTCATCGAGACGGAATACAAGAACAATCCGACCTCGCCGGATCACGACCTCATCGCCACCGCGGTGTTCTCGCAGCCGGAAATCGGCACCGTCGGCATGAGCGAAGAACAGGCGGCCAAGGCTTATGAAGTGCTCGAAGTCTATCGGGCCGAATTCCGGCCGATGAAGGCGACTCTGTCGGGCCGGGCCGAGCGGATGATCATGAAGCTGATCGTCAACGCCGCCGATCGCAAGGTGGTGGGGGCACATATCCTCGGCCATGATGCCGGCGAGATGGCGCAGCTTCTGGGCATCACGCTGAAAGCCGGCTGCACCAAGGACGACTTTGATCGCACCATGGCGGTGCATCCCACCGCCGCCGAGGAACTGGTGACCATGTATTCCCCGAGCTACCGGGTGAAGAACGGCGAACGGGTCTGAACTCTGACGTCGAGCCGGCGCGGCTTTCGCGCCGGCTCTGTTGCCTGGGTCGAGCCGATGCGGACGAGCCGGGCCAGCAAGGGCATGAGCCAGTCGAGCCCGCGCCATTCCTCGCGTTCCAATGGATCCTGAAAGGCGTCGTTTCCGCGCAGCTTGAAGGCGCTGCGTCGGGCAAATGGATCTGAATAGGGCATGGCGTTTCTCCTGCCGTTTCACTCTCTCCCGAAGGTAGGGCAGGGATTGCTTCAGACGTAGACGCAAGGATGAAAAGCCCATTTCAACGGCGAAATGTTCAACCCCGCGCTCCGCATGCTATGTTGCCTCCAAAGGAGACCGGCATGCTTGGCGCGGACTGGAACGACCTCGACCTGTTTTTTCATGTGGCGACCCAGGGCGGGCTGACTGCGGCGGCGATCGCCACCGGCGTCAGCGCGCCGACAATCGGCCGGCGCATGCTCGGGCTCGAACGGCAACTCGGCCGGACGCTGTTCGTTCGCAGTCCGCAGGGCTATCGGCTGGCGCATGACGGAACCGTGCTTCTCGACCATGTCCGGGTGATGCGGCGCGCCGCCGACAGCATTATCGACTGGCAGCGCGACGCCTTCGCCCTGCCGATCGTCTCTATCGCCGGCGACGCCTGGATCGCCGGCTTTCTCGCCGATCACGCCCAGGCAATCCGCGGCGGCGACGATGCTTTCCGCATCTGCTGCAAATCGGCCCATACCGGTCTTGATCTCACCTTTCGCGAGGCGGATGTGGCGATCCTCGCGGCCAGACCCGAGCATGGCAATTTCGCGGTCCGGCCGAGCGTGACCATGCGCTACGGCGTCTATGGCGCGGTGGCGATGACGGTGGAGGCCGCCGAGCGCTGGATTTCGCTCGGCACGGAAAGCGCTGCGTCATCAGCCGATCGCTGGGTGTTTGAGCATCATGAAAACAGGATCATGACCTGGACCAGCAGCCCGGATCTCCTGCTGCGGCTGATCCGCAAGGGCCAAGGGCTCGGCGTTCTGCCGCTGTTCGTCGGTGACGCCGATCCGGGACTGGCGCGCCGGGGCGAGCCTATCATGGAGCTCGACCATCCCTTGCTCATCGTCGCCAATGACGATGATCGCAAGCGGCCGGAGGTTCGGATCGCGCTTGATCGGATCGCTGGTTTGCTCAAGGCGTATCGAGGCGCGTTCTGTGGCGAGAGCGCGGCGGAGGCGCGCCAAGCGGCGGGGACGGGCTTATAAAGATTTTCTGCGAAACGCCGCAAAATCTGCTAAATTAACAGGTGTTAATGCTTCGCGGCCGACGGGAGGAGACGCCGGTCGCGGTAACCCTGGCATGATGACAGCGGAGGATTGACAATGGCAGGCGCAAGCAAGATCCGGCCCGGGCCGGTCTACCCTGATTCCACCGGCATGGGCGAAGATCGAATGCTGGACGCGCAACGCAGCGGGTCCGGTTTTTTGAGTTTTTTCCTTTTTCCGCTGATCGCGGTGATCGCGATCGTAGCGGCTTTGTATCAATCTGTGCCCTGATGCGGCGAGACGCTGAACGCATCGTTCATCGAACGGCGCCGAATGCGTGGGTTCGCGGGCATTGAAGGCTTTGCAAACGCTTCCTTAATATGTATAAGCCCGCCGATCAGCGGGCTAGCGTTTCACGCCCGTGGACTATCCACATCGAACAGGTGAGTATTATGGCACAGAATTGGAACCCGTCTAGCTGGAGGTCTAAGCCCATTCAGCAGGTTCCGGAGTATCCGGACTTGTCTCAACTTGAGGCTACCGAAGCTCGTCTGGCCAAGTTTCCGCCACTGGTTTTTGCAGGCGAGGCGCGGCGTTTGAAGGCCTCGCTCGCCAAGGTCGCCAATGGGGAGAGCTTCCTGCTCCAGGGCGGCGACTGCGCTGAAAGCTTTGCGGAACATGGCGCGGACACGATCCGCGACTTCTTCCGCGCGTTCCTGCAGATGGCCGTCGTCCTGACCTTCGGCGCCCAGAAGCCGGTGGTGAAGGTTGGCCGTATCGCCGGCCAGTTCGCCAAGCCGCGCTCTTCGGGCATCGAGAAGAAGGGCGACGTGGAGCTTCCGAGCTACCGCGGCGACATTATCAACGGCATCGAATTCACTGAGGAAGCCCGCATTCCGAACCCGGAACGCCAGATCATGGCCTACCGTCAGTCGGCTGCGACGCTGAACCTTTTGCGCGCTTTTGCGATGGGCGGCTACGCCAATCTCGACAATGTGCACAAGTGGATGCTCGGCTTCGTCAAGGACAGCCCGCAGGCGGAACGCTACCGCAAGCTGGCTGACCGGATTTCCGAGACCATGGATTTCATGGCCGCCATCGGCATCAACCCGGACAACAATCCGGCGCTGCGCGAAACCGATTTCTTCACCAGCCATGAAGCCCTGCTTCTCGGCTATGAAGAATCGCTGACGCGGGTCGATTCGACTTCGGGCGACTGGTATGCAACGTCTGGCCACATGATCTGGATCGGCGACCGCACCCGCCAGCCCGATCACGCCCATGTCGAATATTGCCGCGGCATCAAGAATCCGATCGGTCTGAAATGCGGGCCCTCGCTGACGGCGGATGGCCTGCTTGAGTTGATCGACATTCTCAACCCGGCCAATGAAGCCGGTCGTCTGACGCTGATCTGCCGTTTTGGTCATGACAAGGTCGCCGAGCACCTGCCGCGCCTCATCCGCGCCGTCGAGCGCGAAGGCCGCAAGGTCGTGTGGTCCTGCGATCCGATGCATGGCAACACGATTACGCTCAACAACTACAAGACCCGGCCGTTCGACCGGATCCTGACCGAAGTGGAAAACTTCTTCGCGATCCATCATTCGGAAGGCACGCATCCCGGCGGCATCCATATCGAGATGACCGGCAACGACGTGACGGAATGCACCGGCGGCGCTCGCGCGCTGACCGGCGAAGATCTGCAGGATCGCTACCACACCCATTGCGATCCGCGCCTCAACGCCGACCAGGCTCTCGAACTGGCCTTCCTGCTGGCTGAAAAGCTCAAGAGCGGCCGCGACGAGATGAAACTGGCCGTCAACGGCTAAGGCGACGATCACACGACATGAAAAAGGCGGCTCCGTTCGGGGCCGCCTTTTTTGTTGCCTGATCGCTGGACGGATCGTTCAGATGCCCCAGCCGAAATAGAGCAGGCCGCCATGCGCGGCCATCGACAGCGCATAGCCGAGGGTGATCAGCAGGGTTTCTCGCACCGTCATGCTCGTCGCCGAAGGCGCGAAGGACCGGCGCATCAGGCCGGGCAGTCCGAGAATGGCGAGCAGCACCGCCATCCGCGAATAGCCGAGCCAGACGAGCAGCAGCAGGCCGCCGAGCGCCAAGGCCATCATCACCTGGGTGAAGCCGTCCTTGAGGAAGCTGCGCACATAGCCTTCCGCCACCTGACCGCCATCGAGCGGATAGATCGGCAGAAGGTTGAGGGCGTTCAGCAGGCAGCTGAAATAGGCGATCCCTTCCACCCAGGGAATAAGCGGCGAATAGTCCGTGGCGGTGTAGACATAGACAAAGCACAGGATCGAAAGCGGCACGCAGATCGCCGGGCCGGCGAGCGCGGTGAAGGCGCGCTCGAATTCCGACCGATGCGGCGAGGCCGACACGGCCAGGCCGCCGAGAAACGGCAGGAGCATGATGCGATTGCCCTGCTTTCCCATGATCTGGAACGAGAGATAGTGGCCGTATTCGTGAAGCAGGATCACCAGCGTCAATTGCACCGCTGACGCAAAATCGAGCTGCACGACCATCAGCGCGAAAGCGAGCAGCGAAAGCCCGATCTCCATGGCGTAGTCGCGTGGATCGAACGAGCCGAACAGCGGCTTGCGGGTCGCGCGCGCCTGTTGGCCGGCCCGGCCGGTGGGCGGGGCGACGCGCGAGGGCGCTTGGGAGTAATCCCGGTCGCCGCGGACAAAGCCGCGCAACTGGCTCCAGGCGCCGAAGATCGACAGGACAACGCCGCCGACCTTGGCATGCAGTTTTTGCTCGACGGTGATGCGGCTGCCGGAGCCGGCAGGCTCGACGGTCCAGATCTCCACCGCTTCCCGACCGGGCGCCGCGTCGACGCCGTCGACCGAGACGACCTCGACGCCGAGGCTGCCCTGCGGCAGGCCTTCAAGCGGGCGGATTCGAAGCTGGAAGACGCCCTTGGGCCGCGACAGAAACACCGTGCGACTGCCGTCGACATTGTCGACGACGGCGTCGACGGGCCCGAAGGAGCCGCCGGTATTGTCTATGGCCGCCTCTAGCCTCGCCAGCGCCCTGGCGGCTGGTTCCGACGAAAATTTCGAAAAGCGGATCAGTCTCAGGCCGCGACCGGTTTCCGACAGCAATCGGTAGATGGCCAACAACAGAAGAAGAAAGACGATCTGGAAAATGAACTGCATGCGGAGGGGAGACTTTCACGAGACGGGGCGCCAGCGCCCTTTGCGACACAATCAGGAATGATCTGAAGCAACGGCGACGACAAGCGATAGCCGCCGCCGAAGCCGGCTGCAAGCGCCCTTGTCGTCGCGCCCAAACGAATGACGCCCGCGCGCCGAGGCTGGCGTGCGGGCGTCGGATCCGATCCCAGGCGGGTGGGATCAGAACAGGAAGTCGTCGACCGAGAGATCCTTGATGTCGACATTCTTCAGCGTGAGTTCGCCGAACTTGCCGCCGTCGATCACCACATCCTTGCCGACCTGGTCGGCGGAATAGGTGATCAGATCGTCGAAGCAGGGGAAATAGTTGACGTCCCTGAGGTCGATCACGTCGTGCTGTTCGCCCGTGGCGTTGAAGTCGGTGATAATGTCATGGCCGAACTTGCCATTGAATTCGAACACATCGGTGTTTTTGCCGCCGGTCAGGCGGTCATTGCCGGCGCCGCCATCCAGCACATCGCCGCTGGCGCCGCCGATGAGCGTGTCGTTGCCGGCGATGCCGCGAAAATTGTTGTCTTCGCCGCCGCCGCGGATGACGTCGTTGTATTTTGTCCCGATGACGTTTTCGATGCTGATCAGCACGTCATAGGAGCCGTCGCCGCCATAGACGCGGGTCGCGCCGGACTTGTCCTCGATCTTGAAGGTGACGCCTGTGCCGATGCGGGAGAAATCGACGAGGTCATAACCCGCGTCGCCGTTATAGGTGTCGTAGCCGCCGCTGGCGACGAAATAGTCATGGCCGGCGCCGCCGCTGAAAACGTTGTTAGCCTTGTTGCCGACAAAGTAGTCGTCGCCAAAACCGCCGACGATCTGTTCAATGCTCACCAGCGTGTCACGATGCACGCCGTCGCCATAAACCTGGGTCTTGCCTTTGTCCTGCAGCGCGATGGAGAGGCTGCCATGATAGCTGGTATAATCCACCATGTCCCAGCCCTTGCCGCCATCGATGACATCGTCGCCGGCGCTGGCGCGGATGATGTCGTTGCCAGCCAGGCCGAAAATGGCGTCGTCGCCATCCGTGCCATGGATATCGTCCGCGAAATTCGTACCCTTGATCAGCGCCATCTGGTCCTCCACCGGTCCAAAGAGTTGTCGTGAAGACTATGTAGAGCATGACCGGCGGTTGCGGAATGAAGGGGATCTTCCGGCGTCTCTTTCCGCGAAATTAAGGATAATATCGACGAGTTTAAGTATTTATTGGCGCAAATCGACCGGGAGAACCGTCCCGGGACAGTGCGAGTGTTTCACTATGAAACAAAAAAACCCGCCTTCCCTTGAGAAAGGCGGGTCGCGCATCGCAGTTGCTGTTTCGACTCAGGCGTCGCCGCGCTTGTACGCGCCGAGACCCGGGCGATAGGTCTTGTCGTCGAGGAACTGCTTGAGCCCTTCGTCGCGGCCGCGGGTCTTGTCGAGGAACAGCATCTGTTCGAGCTTGGCGTAGATATAATCGTCGGCGAGATCCCAGGGCAGGTTGCGCACGCGCTTGAACGTGTCCTTGGCGGCCTTCAGGGTCACAGGGTTCTTTTCGAGCAGGCTGGCGCAGATGGCGCGGACGCGGGTTTCGAGATCGGCGAGCGGCACGGCTTCGTTGACCAGACCCATGTCGCGCGCTTTCTGGCCGCCGAAGGTCTCGCCGGTCATGATGTAATAGAGCGAGTCGCGATGGTTCATCACTTCAGCCACGGCGCGGGTGACATTGCCGCCCGGCAGGATGCCCCAGTTGATTTCCGACAGGCCGAAGGTGGCTTCGTCGGCGGCGACGGCGAGATCGCAGGACACCAGCGGCGTGAAGGCGCCGCCGAAGCACCAGCCATTGACCATGGCGATGGTCGGCTTTTCGAAATACATCAACCGGCTCCACCAGCCGCCCGACTGGCGGCGGGATTTCAGCGTCACGTCGCGGCCCTTGCCGTCATTGTCGCGGAAATATTCCTTGAGGTCCATGCCGGCCGACCAGGAGGAGCCTGCGCCGCGCAGCACGAGCACGCCGCAGCGATCGTCGCCTTCAAGATCGTCGAGCACTTCGAGCATGCGCTTGTTGAGCGCCGGGCTCATGGCGTTGCGCTTTTCCGGGCGGTTGAGCGTGACGAAGGCGATGCCATTGTCGAAATCGACGAGCACCGGGCCGTCGGCGGGATAGGTCTTTTCCATTGATGTCTCCTGGTGATGGCGGGTTGGCGGCAGGCTCAGGCCTGGTTTCCGCGTGTTTGCTTGAGCACATGTTTCTGGGCCTTGCCGGAGGCCGTGCGGGGAATTGTATCGATGAAGCGCAGGTCGGTCGGGCGTTTGAAGGCCGCGAGTTTTTCGGCGCAGTAGGCCGAGAGTTCGTCGGCGGTCAGCGAGGGGTCCCGGCTGACGACATAGGCAACCCCGGTTTCGCCCCATTTGGGATCGGCGACGCCGATCACCGCCACGTCGCCCACTTTGGGATGGGCGGCAAGCACAGCCTCGACTTCGGCCGGATAGACGTTTTCGCCACCGGAAATATACATGTCCTTCAGGCGGTCCGGCACATAGATCGCGCCGCTTTCGCTGCGAAGTCCCAGGTCGCCGGTTCGGTACCAGCCGTCGACAAAGGCCTTTTCGGTTTCCTGCGGCTTGTTCCAGTAGCCCGGCGTGACGGACGGGCCGCGCAACCAGATCTCGCCGGCTTCTCCTTCGGCGGCGTCGACGCCGTCGGGGCCGACCAGGCGGATTTCAATCAGCGGCGCGGGATAGCCGACCGCGCCGGGATGGGCGGCGACCGCCTGCTTGTCGAGCGGCATGTGGATGGCTGTTCCAGCTTCGCTCATGCCGTAACCGTTGACCAGCGCCACCCCGTCTTCCAGGAACAGGTCGATCAACTGCTTGGACAGGGGCGCGCCGCCAATGAAGATGGCCTTGAGGCGCGCGAGTTTGGCGGCGTCGTAGGATGGATCCTTGCGCAGCGCCGCCGCCATCTGCGGTACGGCGAAATAGTGGCTGACACTGAGCGTCTCGTCCCCCAGGCAGGCCAGCGTGCGTTCCGGCAGGAACCGGTCCGAGATCGCCAGCGTGCCGCCGAGCGCGATCGTGGTGCGGGCAATGGCGCAGAGTCCGATCGTGTGGAAGAAGGGCAGGTCGCACAAGGCGACGGTGTGGCCGCCGACATCGCCGACTGCGGCGAAATTCAACGAGGCGTAGAGCGCGTTGGCGGCGGTGATCACCACGCCTTTCGGCGTCCCGGTTGTCCCCGAAGTGTACAGCATGATTGCCGGCGTCTGGCCGGGGAACGCCGCGTGCGGCGCGGGGGTGGCGTCCGCAAGGCGGGCTTCGAACCCGTCCGGGCCTTCGATCGGCATGATCAGGCGATCGGGGCCTGATGCGATGGAGGCGACGGATGCAGCGAATTCCTCTGTGTAAAGGAGCAGGGCCGGCGTGCAGTCTTCGGCGATCGCAGCCAGTTCCGCGCCGCCAAGCCGCCAGTTGAGGGGCATGAACACCGCGCCGATCCGCTGGCAGGCAAAGGCGACGGCGAGTTGCAGCAGCGAATTGCGTGCGATGACCGCGATCCGCAGTTGTTGGCCCGTCGTGAGCGTCAGGCTTTGGATGAGGCCGCCGGCGCGGGCGGTCATAGCATCCAGAGCTGAATAGGTGGTCGCGCGTCCCGTCGGCCATTCCACAACGGCGCATTTGTCGGGAACTTGACGGGCGCGACACGCCAATGGGTCTTCGATGCGCAATTCTGCGACGCCGGTCGGCGGCTGCCTTGTCATGCTGATCCTCCCTCGATCGCCTCTCCAGGGCGATCAATTGTATGTAGTACATACTATAGAAATTTTAGCCCTGCGCAAGAGGCGTTTTTAAGATAGTAACAAGGTAAGAAACCGGAGAAGGCAAGGGGGACAAGTGCCTGAAGAAACGACACAACGCGGCGATTGGGAGAAGGGCGGGGCGCTCGCCATCGGCCAGCTGGATACGCTGATCGGGTTTCACCTGAGGCTTGCGAGCAGCGCCATCTACCAGGATTTCATGACGGCGATGAGCGAATTGGCGCTGACGCCCAAGCAGTTTTCCGTATTGGAGCTGATCGCCGCCAATCCCGGAGTGAGCCAGATCGACATCGCCGGTCGGCTCGGCATGGACAGGGCGACGATGATGGCGTTGACCAACAGGCTTGAATCGCGTGGCTTCGTGGAGCGGGCGCCGTCACGCGTCGACCGGCGTCGGCAGGAGCTGCGGTTGACGTCTGAAGGCAAGGATGTTCTCGCCGAAGCCCGAAGCCGGATTCTCGCGCATGAGCGACGTTTCCTCGAACGCTTCTCCGATGCGGAAAAGACGCAGTTCTTCGATTTGCTCAAGCGGGTCTATGCGGGACGGTCCGTTGTCGACCCGGAGTGACGATCAAAATTGTTGAACCGTCACATCATCGATATTCGTTTGAAATGCCGCAGTCGTTTCGTCACGGTCGGTGATCGCGATTATGGGGAATGAGATGAGCGAACGTCACACCGGAGCCTGTCTGTGCGGAGCCGTAACCTATGTGGTCAATGGGCCGATGCGAGAGGTGGTTTTCTGCCATTGTGGCCAATGCCGCCGCCAGACCGGGCTATATTACGCCTCGACCGCAGCGGACAACGACGATCTCGACATATCGGGCGAAGACAATGTCAGCTGGTACGCCTCCAGCGAAAAAGCCCGGCGAGGCTTTTGCAAGATCTGCGGCTCGGCGCTGTTCTGGCGCTATGAGGGGGCGGATTACACGTCCATCCAAGCGGGCAGCGTCGACATGCCGAGCGGTCTGACGCCGGGGTCGCATATTTTTTGCGCCGATAAGGGCGATTTCTACGAGATCCTTGACGGACTGCCGCAATACCCGAAAAGTTCTTCGGATCTGCTGACCAACAGCGATTGAGGTCGAGGAGAGGTGAAGAGCCCCGGTAAGGGGCTCTTCGGTGTCGGGCAGGATCAGAATGTCCGCTGGAAGCGAACCATGCCGTTCCACTGGTCGGCGTCGACCACCTTGTTGTCCCACTTGGTGTAGGTCACTTCCGGCTGGATCAGCAGGCCGGAAACAGGGTTCCACTTGAGATTGGCGGCGGCGGCGAAAGTCTTGTTGTCGGTGCCGGCGACCTGGACATTGGCGCCGAGATCGTCGGCGAATTTGTAGCCGACGCCGCCCCATGCGGCCCAGTCGCCCCAGCCGACGTAACCGTCACCAGGCGCATAGGCGTGGATCTTGTCGCCATCGGTGTTCCAGGCGCCCATCACGAACACCGAGAGCGCGCCGAACTTGCCGTCGAGGCGGCCCTTGATGCCGCCGGCGTCGGCGGTGTCGTCATAGCCGCCGACCACGGCAACGCCGAAGGCGTCGGCCGAATAGCTCACGCCGCCGACAAAGTTCGGGACATAATCGTTACCGTTCGGATCGGCATACGCGATGTTGTCGTCGGCTTCGGCGCCCAGCGTCGCCTTCAGGTCGCCAGCCTGGTAGGTGTAGGAGATCTGGTTGGTTTCCTTCAGGCCGAATTTGATGACATCGTCATTGGCGACGTCGCCGCCGTAATTGGTGAAGGTCGTGTAGATCGAATCGGCCAGGCCCACCTGGAAGCCGGCCAGCGAGATATTGGCGGCGATCAGCTTGGTGGTGGTGTGCGTGCCGTCGTTATAGGTGCCGGCGAATTCGTAACGCGCGATGAACTTCGTCTTCAGTGCGCCGTATTCGGTGTCGGACGCCGTGTCCATGTAGATTTCGGCGCGGGTCAGCGAGGTCCAGCCGTTGTCGCTGTCGGCCTTGTAGGAGTCGGCCGCCTTGAGATCGAAGCGGACGCGACCGCCGACCTTGAGGCAGGTTTCCGTGCCGGGAATGTAGAAATAGCCGGTTCCATA
This sequence comes from Rhizobium sp. SG_E_25_P2, assembly GCF_029892285.1. GTDB lineage: Bacteria > Pseudomonadota > Alphaproteobacteria > Rhizobiales > Rhizobiaceae > Rhizobium_E. The sequence goes on along the minus strand of NZ_JARXVM010000008.1, from coordinate 47,702 downwards.
GGCGTCGCAGACTTTCACATAGTCCATGGCCTCGGGTTCGGCGGCGACGACGGCGTCGGCGGCCTGTGCGGCGGAGCAAATGGACAATGCCGCTGCAGATGCGAGAAGAAGGGTCTTTATGGTCACAATGACCTCCAGTCAGTCAGATGATATGAGCCGGCCCTGCGCCAGCTGGTTTGCCGAAAAGGGGCCCCTCCAAACCCGATTTCACATGCTGCTCTACGCCCGCTCTTTTACGCGTAAATAACAGAACGTGTCACATTGACCAAAAAAGTCGAGCTGATGTTTAATTAGCACACTTAGGAAACCGTCACTCCTTGCGGCTGGCCCGCATCTCGGCGATTTCACCGCGCAGTTCCCGCAACTCCTTGAGCACTTCGAGATCGATTTTCTGATGAAGGGCCAGGACTTCGATCTCCGCCTTGAGATTAATCTCGTAATCTTTCGCCGCCATGAAGCGGTCGCGCTCGGCCTGACGATTCTGGCTCATCATGATGATCGGCGCCTGAATGGCGGCGAGCATGGAGAGCAGCAGATTGAGGAAGATGAACGGGTAGGGGTCGATGGCGTCCGTCGTCAACAGCACCGTATTGAGCAGGGCCCAGAACACAAGGAATCCGAAGAAGCACAGGATAAATGTCCAGGAGCCTCCGACCCAGGCGATCCGATCGGCCAGTCTGTCGCCGAAATCGGCGCCGGACAGGAATTCTTCATTGGCGTCAGTGGAGACGGCGCGTCGCTCGCGGGCCCGCGTGATCACTTTCTTTTCCGAGGCGTTCAACTCGTCGGCGCTCTTGCCGAGCACGTTTTTTTCTAGGTCGGTCAGCATGTCCAGATCTCCGGTTTGTCGCCCCACATTCTACAAATCGCTCATGAAAACAACGGCAACTTGCGCCGCGCGGCTGTCGTCATGGACATGACTGGCGTTTGTGCTAAGACCTTATGACGGAAAGAGAGAATGGGCATTATGACTGACACGCTTCGGATCGCGATCGCGCAACTCAATCCCACTGTCGGCGATGTCGGCGGCAATCTCGCCAAGGCGCGCGACGCCTTGGCCGACGCAGCCCGCCAGGGCGCGGATATTTTGCTTCTGACCGAGTTGTTCATTTCGGGCTATCCGCCCGAGGATCTGGTGCTGAAGCCGGCATTTCTCAAATCATGCCTGAGCGCTGTCGAGCAATTGGCGGCCGACACGCATGAAGACGGTCCCGCAGTGATCGTCGGCTTTCCGCGCCAGGGCGACCTGGGACGTCACAATTCAGTTGCAGTGCTGGAGGCAGGCCGCATCGCCGCAATTCGCGACAAGGTGGACTTGCCGAATTATGGCGAGTTCGACGAGAAGCGCGTCTTCATTGCCGGCGGCGAACCTGAACCGGTGATGATCAAGGGCGTCAAGGTTGGCATTCCCATCTGCGAGGACATCTGGGGCGCGCTCGGCGTCACCGACACGCTGGCCGCCAAGGGCGCCGAGATCATGCTGCATCCCAATGGGTCGCCCTATTATCGCGGCAAGATGACTGTGCGTCACGATATCGTCAAAACGCAGGTCGCGCGCACCAAAGTGCCGCTGATCTACGCAAATCAGTTGGGCGGTCAGGACGAACTGGTGTTTGACGGCGGCACCTTCGCCGTCAACCCCGATCTCTCGATCGCCTTCCAGATGGCGGAATTCGAGGACGCGGTAGTTACGACGACATGGAAGCGGCGCGAGGGCGGCTGGACCTGCACGCAAGGGCCGATGTCGCCGCTTCCGGAAAAGGAAGAGGCCGATTACCGCGCCTGCATGATCGGCTTCCGCGATTATGTGAACAAGAACGGCTTCAAGAATGTCGTGCTCGGCCTGTCCGGCGGCATCGATTCGGCGATTTGCGCGGCGATCGCGGTCGACGCGCTCGGCGAGGACCGCGTCCGCGCGGTCATGCTGCCCTATCGTTACACCTCGACCGATTCGCTGACCGATGCGGCGGCCTGCGCCAAGGCGCTGGGTTGCCATTATGACACCGTGCCGATCGAGGAGCCGGTGCAAGGTTTTCTGACGGCGCTGTCGGACCTGTTCGAAGGCACGGAAGAGGGCATCACCGAGGAAAACCTGCAGAGCCGCGCCCGCGGCATGATCCTGATGGCGATTTCCAACAAATTCGGCTCGATGGTGGTCACCACCGGCAACAAGTCGGAAATGTCGGTCGGCTATTGCACGCTGTATGGCGACATGAATGGCGGCTTCAATCCCATCAAGGATCTCTATAAGATGCAGGTCTATGCGCTGTCGCGCTGGCGCAACACGCATGTGCCGCCCGGCGCTCTCGGCCCGTCCGGCGAGGTCATTCCGCATAATATCATCGACAAGGCGCCGTCCGCCGAACTGCGTCCCAACCAGACCGACCAGGATTCGCTGCCGCCCTATCCCATGCTCGACGACATTCTCGAATGCCTGGTGGAGCAGGAAATGGGCACAGAGGAGATCATTGCCCGCGGCCATGACGCCGCCACCGTGCATCGGATCGAGCATCTGCTCTATCTCGCCGAATACAAGCGCCGGCAATCGGCGCCAGGCGTGAAGATTACCAAGAAGAATTTCGGCCGTGACCGCCGCTATCCGATTACCAACCGGTTTCGCGATCGCGGCTGACGCAGACTTGCGCCGATCCGGCGGCTGAAACGCAAAACGGGCTTTACCGGTCTGCATGCGTCGTGTTTTCATGTCGTTTGTCTTGCATTGGAGAAGCGGCATGAAATTCGGACCTGTTCCGCTCGAAGAGGCTGAAGGGGCTTTGCTGGCCCATTCTCTCCGGGCGGAAGGCCTCGCCTTCGCAAAGGGTCGCCGACTAACCTCCGACGATATCGCCTCACTCTTGGCGGCGGGCGTCACGGAAACGATCGTTGTGCGTCTCGATCCTGGCGATGTCGAGGAGGACGAAGCCGCCCAGGCCATCGCCGACGCCATGCCGCGCGATCATCTCACCTTCTCGGCGGCGGCCACGGGCCGCGTCAATGTCTTCGCCGCCTGCAATGGCATGTTCCGCGCCGACCGCGCCGTGGTGGATCGGCTGAACCGCATCGATCCAGCCGTGACGTTCGCCTGCCTGCGCGACCATGCGGAGGTGAAGGCTGGCGACATGGTCGCCACCATCAAGATCATTCCGCTCGCCGCGCCCGGCGCTGCGGTGTCCGCTGCAATCAATGTTCTGGGCGCAGCTGCGCCATTTGCGGTGAAGCCCTATCGCGCCCTCAGGGTTGGTCTTGTCGCGACCCAGCTTGCCTCCCTGAAGCCGTCTGTGATGGACAAGACTGCGAAACTCCTGAAATCACGGCTGTCTACCTCCGGCAGCCGGCTGACACAGGAACGCCGCGTGCCGCATCGGGCGGAAGCCGTGGAAGACGCGATCGTATCGCTGTTGCCCGATCATGATCTGTTGGTGGTGTTCGGCGCTTCCGCCATGACGGATTTTGATGACGTCATTCCGGCGGCGATCCGGCTTGCGGGCGGGACGGTGATCCAGGCGGGGCTGCCTGTTGATCCCGGCAATCTCCTGGTGTTCGGAGAGATCGAGGGCAAGCCGGTGGTAGGCGCGCCCGGTTGCGCGCGAAGCCCCAAGGAAAACGCCTTTGATTGGGTGTTGTCTCGCGTCATGGCGGATGAATGGCCGACGGCGCAGGAGATGACCGGCTGGGGGGTGGGGGGCTTGCTGATGGAAATACCGACACGTCCAAGGCCGCGGCTCGGCGAGGCGGCGGCCGAAAACGTGCGCGTCGAAGCCGTTATTCTCGCGGCCGGGCAGGGACGGCGCATGGGCGCGGGCGGCAAGCACAAACTGTTGGCGCTGTTCGATGGCGAGCCTCTCATTCGCCGGACGGCGCGAACCGCACAGCAAGCGGGATTCGAGACGCCCTTGGTGGTGACCGGTCATCGCGCCGGCGAGATCGGCGCGGCGATCGATGCTCTCGGCTGTCGCGTCGTCTTCAATCCCGCTTACGAGGAGGGCATGGCGTCGTCGCTCAGAACGGGCATCGAGGCCGTGGATGGCGCCGACGGCGTGCTTGTACTTCTCGCGGATATGCCGGCCGTGACATCAGGGGACATCGCCAGTCTGACGCGGGCTTTTGTCGAGGCGGGTGGGACGTCGATCGTGCGGGCCGTGTCAAACGGCAAACGCGGCAATCCTGTGATCCTGCCAAAAACGGTGTTTGCGGCGGCGGCCCGTCTTGAGGGGGATATCGGCGCGCGGCCGATCATCGAGAAAAGCGGACTGCCGGTGATTGACGTCGAGATCGGGCCCGCCGCTCATCTCGACACCGATACGCCGGACGCAATCCTCGCCGCAGGCGGCGTTCTCGGTGAATAACTTTCTATAAACTTGACATTTAAATTCATGATATGCCATCTGAATGCCTTCGGCCAAGGGGGCCGATGAAGCAGTCGCCAGCCAGTCGCCGATGCGGCCAGCCAGGACTTTCGATCGCATGGGGTGTATCGTGGGTTTGAAGCGCTTGGCCGCCATGTTCATGGCCGGAACCGCTGTGTTTGTCTTGTCGTCAACCGCTGAAGTTTGGGCGCAGGATGCGACCGACACGCAGTCTGAGGAGACCACGAGCGACGGCGCGACGAAACTCAAGCGGATCGTGGTTTCCACGTCGGCCGGCGAAGGTGAAATCACCGATGCGCCGGCGCCCGTCTCCCAGATCAGCGCGGTTGATTTCCAGGAGCGCTATAACGGCAATATCAACACGGCGCTCAGGAGCAAGGCGGGCACATTCACCCGCGAAGGCGCCGAGCAACCCGGCGTCGTCGTCAATATTCGCGGCATGCAGGGCATGGGCCGCGTCAACACCATGATCGACGGCGTGCCGCAAACCTTCCGCAATCTCTCGGGCCATGGCGGCAGCTTCGACAATATGGCCTATGTCGATCCCAATATGCTGGCGGGCGCAGATATTTCCCGCGGCGCAGTCTCTGGCGCCGAAGGCCTCGGCACTTTGTCGGGTTCGGCCAATCTGCGCACAGTCGGCATCGACGACGTGTTGCTAGAGGGCAAGAACGAAGGTCTGATGACCACCCTGCGCACCGGCACCAACGGCTATTACTTTTCGCGCCTGACCGCGGCCGGCATTCGCCGCGACGTGGGCGAGGGCGGCGATTTCTCGGTGATGGGCGCCGTCTCCGGCAGCAATTTCGGCAATTATGAAAATGGCGACGGGCAGGACTATCCCTATGACGCCTCCCAGCAGCCGCAATCTGCGCTGATGAAGGTGAAGATCGCCCCAGACGACACGCAATCGCTCGATCTCGGCGGCGTCTATTACAAGAACGCCTTCGACGTCGGCAGCGCCGGCTATCGCTGGCATATCGAAAACCAGACCTATTCGGCGAAATACGCCTATACGCCCGGCGACAATCTCATCGATCTGCGCGTCAACGCCTACGCCAATTTCACCGACGTCAAGATGGATTCGATGACGGGCGAAGGCGAGTTCGACGGTCGCGATGGCCGCGATACGGGTCTGGGACTCGATATCAGCAACACCAGCCTCTGGGATATGTCGGACGAGACCGAGGTGAAATTCAACTATGGGGCCGCGCTCAATTCCGACGAGTACAAGGGCAATGAGAACAGCGGCGCCAATCCGGACGGCAAGCTGATCAAGAGCGGTGCCTTCAGCGAGACGACGCTGACGCATGGCATGTTCGGCCTGACGACCGGTCTGCGCTACGATTATTACAGCCTGAGCGGCGTCGCCTCGGGCGCATCCGACGATTGCGCCAACGGCTATTGCGGCGGCGACGAGATCGACCGCTCCGGCGGCAAGTGGAATCCCAAGATCGGCGGCACTTTCGCGCCGGTCGACTGGGCGCAGTTTTACGCCACTTATGCTCACACCATGCGCCCGCCGACCACGTCGGAACTGTTTTATCCCGGCGGGCACAATTTCGACGGTATCGGCGACCCGATCAACAACAATCCCAATCTCGTGCCGGAAGAGCAGAAGGGCATCGATATCGGCGTCAATCTGATGGGCGAAGGCCTGTTGAGTTCGACCGACAAGGGACATCTCAAGATCGGTTATTTCTATAACCGCATCGAGAACTACATCACCTATGGTTATGACAGCAACAACGACGCCAAATGGGTCAATCTCGCGGGCGAGACGATCATGCAGGGCGTCGAGCTTGAAGGCGGCTATGACACCGGCCGCCTCTACGCCAATTTCTCGCTGACTATCGCCGATACCGATCAGCCGATCGGCGTGGCCGCCGGTTTCGGCAATGACGTCGGCACGCTGCCGGATGATTTCGGCTCGCTCGATATCGGCGCCCGCTTCCTGGAGGAGAAGGCGACGATCGGCGGGCGCGTCCGCTATGTGGGCGAGAGTTTCCAGGCCTATGTCAACGAGGAGCAAAGCCTGGAGCGTCCGTCCTATACGCTGTTTGATCTCTACGGCTCCTATAAGATCTCCAAGAATTTCGAGACCTTCTTCACGGTCGAGAATCTGTTCGACAAGGCCTATTGGACCGCCAATACCGGCACTGGCGATATTCTGAGCGGCATCACCAATGGTCGCGGCCGCACCATTATGGTGGGGGCGACGACGCGGTTCTGATCCGGCGGGTGCTTGACGCCTTCCGGTCCGGCGCGGATAGTTCAGACGCGCAAGGACAGGGAGGCTCAATGGACGCCGACGATATCCAGGATCTGTTTCGGGCCGTCGGGCCGGTGTCGGTGCGACGCATGTTCGGCGGCAAAGGCATCTATGCCGACGGCATGATCATCGCCCTCGACCTGTTTGACGGCATCATGCTCAAGGGCGACAAGGAGGCGGGCCGGCTCTATGAGGAGGCGGGCTCCGCGCAATGGACCTACACCCACGCCAAATCCGGAAAGCCGGTCGCCATGCCTTACTGGCCGATCCCCGGCAGCGCCTATGATGATCCTGACGAGGCGGCCCAGTGGGTGCGGATCGCCTATGACGCGGCGCGACGTCTGGCCTGAGGCGCCGGTTTCGCAGAGTTTTTAGGGCGATGCGGCGTTTACCATAGTCCCTTCTATTTGAAGCTCCGGGCCTCCGTAGAGTATCCTCCTGGAAAACAGGGAGACGCGCTATGGTCTTAGCTTATGCCTTTGTCGGCTTTGATATCACCAAGATCAACTATAACAGCATCACGACTGCGTCGGAATTCACGACGACTAAAACTGAATTCGCCGCTTACTACGCCAATGGCTATGAGGAACATTTCGGCGGAAAGAATCTCACCTATGACGCGGACGGTCGTATGACCGGCGGCACGGTGACAACCTATGAAGCCAAGTTCGGAGACACCGTCTTCTACATGGAATTCAGCATGGCTGCAGCCAAGATTCAGGCCGTCATCGATACGGTGTCGACAAAAGACGACATGCAACTGATGGCGAACATCTTTAAGGGTGCTGACTGGCTGTATGGTTCCGATAATGCGGATGTGCTCAAGGGCTATGCCGGCAATGACAGGATTGATGGCAATGGCGGCCGCGATGTGATGACCGGCGGAGCCGGCAAAGACATTTTCGCGTTCTCAAAGTATCACGGCAAGAACGAAATCACGGATTTCGAGGCGCGCAACAGTCATTCCAGCCATGATCGCATCGACCTCAAGGATTCCGGCATCATCGACAGCTATGCAGAGCTCAAGACGATGATGTCGCAGCATGGCGATGACGTGTTGATCGATTTCGGCAAGGCTGAACTGACCCTGGACGACGTGACGCTTTCACAAATCGACAGGGCTGACTTCCTGATCTGATTCACTGAAGTCATGAACAGTGGAGGGCTCGCCCAAAAGCGGGCTCTTCAGGTTTTGAGATGGGCGTCGCTCAACATTGCAACCGCATCCGCGGCAAAGCGCGACAGCGGCGCCGGCAGCTCGTTGAAAGCAAACCAGCCGAATTCCGGCAGTTTGTCCGGCTCCGTCACCCGGGCCTCGCCGGAAAAATCAACGGCGCGATAGATCAGGGACAGCCAATGCTGCCCTTCGTCGTGGAAAATTTGTTCTGAAAGACCCAGGAATTCGACATTCTGGATCGAAAGGCCGCTTTCTTCCTCGGCCTCGCGGCGCACAGCCTCGACGGCTGGCTCCATATGGTCGATCTTGCCGCCAACGATATTCCAATGTCCGGCCTCGGGCGGCCGAACGCGGCGGTACAGGAGAATGCGACCGTCCCTGACGATCGCCAGACCGACGCCTACTCCAGGGAAATCCTGACCGGGCCGCATCTTACTTGATGGCGGCCGAAACCATCATGAAGGCGGGAATGTCGTCGCCGAAACCGACCGGAGTCGGGCCGTCGTCGCGGTCCTGATACCGGCGACGGCGATTGTCGTCATTGGCCGGGTAGGGGCGTTCGTCACGATAGTCGCGCTTGGGGGCCTGGGGGGTCTTTGCCATGGATGACTCTGCTTTCTTCGAGGCCATGTCGATCACAGCGCCCTTGTCGGCTTTTTCGATGTCGGTTTTATGACTTGCGACGTCTCGCGGAGCCTTGGAGCGATCACGATCACGATCACGACCCCGGCCCTTGTCCCTGCCGCCACGACGGTCGGAGGACTTGCGGTCTTCGCTCTCTTCACGCTCAGGAAGCGCTGAGAGATCGCCGCCATGCCATTCAACATCTTCGTTGATCAGTTTCTTGATCGCGTCGAGATGTTTGGCGTCGCGCTTGGTGACCAGCATGAAGGCTGCGCCGGCGCGGCCGGCGCGACCGGTGCGGCCAATGCGGTGGACATAGTCTTCCGCATGGATCGGCACGTCGAAATTGAAGACGTGGCTGACATCGGGAATGTCGAGACCACGGGCGGCCACATCTGAGGCCACCAGGAATTTCAGGTTGTTGTCCTTGAAACTCTGCAGTGTCATCGTCCGCGAGCGCTGGTCCATATCGCCATGCAACGCGCCGACCGAAAAGCCGTGGCGTTCGAGCGAGCGATAGAGATCGGCGACATCCTTCTTGCGGTTGCAGAATATGATCGCGTTCTTGATGTCGCCTTCAACCTCGCGGATGATCTCGCGAAGCGCGGCGCGCTTTTCCCAATCCTGGCTGTGGCTGGCGACGAGACGCTGCGTCACGGTCTTGGCGGTCGAGGAGGGCTTGGCGACCTCGATCCGCTCCGGATTCTGCAGGAACGTATCCGCCAGTTTCTGGATTTCCGGCGGCATGGTGGCCGAGAAGAACAGCGTCTGGCGGGTGAACGGGATCATCTTGGCGACGCGTTCGATATCCGGGATGAAACCCATATCGAGCATACGGTCGGCTTCGTCGATCACCAGGATCTCGACACCGGTCATCAGCAACTTGCCGCGTTCGCAATGGTCAAGCAGGCGGCCTGGCGTGCAGATCAGCACATCGGCGCCACGCTCCAGCTTGCGATCCTGATCCTCGAAGGATACGCCGCCGATCAGCAAAGCCACGTTCAATTTGTGATTCTTGCCGTATTTTTCAAAGTTTTCGGCCACCTGGGCCGCCAACTCGCGGGTCGGCTCGAGAATCAGCGTGCGCGGCATGCGAGCGCGGGCGCGGCCTTTTTCGAGCAGCGTCAGCATCGGCAACACGAAGGACGCGGTCTTGCCCGTGCCAGTCTGCGCGATGCCGAGAATGTCACGCCGTTGAAGCGCAAACGGGATGGCTCCAGCCTGAATAGGCGTAGGGATCGTATAGCCCGAATCCGTAACGGCGGAGAGGACTTTCTGGCTGAGGCCGAGATCTTCAAAGGTTGTCAATGGAAATGACTTTTCCGTTGTTGGCGTTTATTTACCCGGGAATCTGCCCGGCGCTGCTGGATAAGCTGCGCGGGACATAATCGTTAACGGCCGCCAAGTCAAGAAAATCACGGTCTTGGAGGCGATTAGCCTTAACGGAGCGGCTTTTTTACCGCGCTGCGATGGCGATGGCGCCAGTTCCGATCATGACGGAGCCGGCGGCGCGATTGACGCGGCGCGCGAAGACCGGCGAGGTCATCAGCCTGCGACCTTTCTGGGCAATGAGCAGGTGACCGGCGATGACAACCGCCTCGACGGCGAGGATGACGAGCGCAAGTTCCATCGCCAGCATAGGGCCGATATCCGCGCCGACGACATTGGGCAGAAGTGCGATATAAAAGAGCGGCATTTTGGGATTGCCGAGGTTGAGCAATACGCCGGTTGCATAAGCTGCAAGCAGGCCGCGATCCCGGCTGCGCTCAGCGAGATCCGCAGAATCGGGCTTGGCGGTCCACAGGCGGATCCCGGTCCAGATCAGCCATGCCGCGCCCGCATAGCGCAGGGCGGTCATGAGAACGCCCATTTCGCTGGCGATCACCGATAGCCCGAACACCGCCGCCGCGAGAAAGATCATGATACCCGTCACCGTGCCCAATCCATAGGCGAGGCCGGATGTCCAGCCATGCGAGACGGCGCGGGCCATGATGGTGAGATTGTCGGGGCCGGGGCTGGCGGCGAAGACGAAAAAGGCGAGGGCAAAGGCGATGAGGGTCGTGATGTCCATGCGGAAGGCTCCTGTGTTGCGGATCGCAATGCAAGAGCCGCGCCAGCCGCCTGTTTAGCGAATATAGGTGTCGAGTTTCATGCCGGCGTTGAGAAAGCGCAAGGGGTCGACGGCGCGGCCGTTGCGGCGAACTTCGTAATGCAAATGCGGGCCGGTGGAGCGGCCGGTTGAGCCCGAAAGCGCGATCACGTCGCCATCGGCGATCTTTTGGCCTTTCTCGACAAGCACGCGGGAGAGGTGGCCGTAGCGGGTGGTGACGCCGTCGCCATGGTCGATCTCGACCATGATGCCGTAGCCGCCGGCGGGGCCGGCGGCGATCACGGCGCCGGCGCCGGTTGCGAACACTTTGCCGCCTGTCTTCTGCCGGAAGTCGATGCCGGCATGCATGGCGAGCTTTCCGAAGAAGGGGTCGATCCGGTTGCCGAACAGCGAGGTGATTTCCCGGCCCGGCGCGGGATTGGCGAAGGGCAGGGTCTCGGCATAGGACTTCACCCGCTCGAACTTCTGCAGCGCCAGATCGAGATCGCTGAGCGAATCTTCGAACATGTCGCCGGTTTCGGGCGGGACATAGGGGCCGCCGATGGCGGTGTCGTCAGCGGCTCCAGCCGACGCCACGTCGCCGGGCAAGCGGAAGCCGGTATTGGCCAGGATCGACTGGATCTTGTCGGCGCGCTGACGGGCGTCGGCGGTCAGCGACTGGATATGCGCCAGTTGCTGGCGCTCGATCGATTTCAGCGACAGCGTCACTTTGGTGAACAACCGGTCGGCGCGATCGGCGATGTCATTGTCGCTGTTTTGCGGAATGAAGGAGGCAGCCTTTTCCGGCGTATGCGCCAGTCGCTCACGCGACAACAGCGTCTTGAACGAAGACAGCGGCGAGAAGGACGAATGTTCCTCTTCCGGCATGAAGGCGTTAACGGGCGCGGCGTCGGGCGGCGTGGCGTCAAGGCCTGCGCCTTCTGCGCGCTGCAACACATCGCCGATCTTGCCCTGGCGGGAGCTCAGCGCCATCTGCTGTTCCAGCAGTTTTTCAACCTTGTTTTCGACCACTTGCTGGTCGAGCAATTGACGGGAGGTGATGCGGTCGACCTGGGCGCGAAGCGCTGCGATGCGGTCCTCGTAATCATGCTGCATCCGCGCCTGGCGGGCCATGGCGGCGCCCATCAGATCGTCGCGCAAAACCAGATAGGCCGTCGCCCCGAGATAACCGAGCGACAGGCAGGCGACGCCTGCCGCAGCGAGCGCCGTCATCCACGGTCGGATCGCCATGTGGCGAACCTTCTCGCCGCTGGCGAGAATGAGGAGATGCTGTTGGCGTCTCCGTCCGAATGTTTTGCTTGCTCCGCTCGACACGCCCGCTGACCTCATCATCGCAAACCTGCCGCGTCGGCGGTTTCGACGTTCCCCTGAGTCTCTTGGAGCAATTAGAATTTATTAGGGTTAATGATTGGTTAAGTTTCGCTGTTTCCCGTGTGAATTCCCGGGAATGTCAGGCGTTTCCGAGTGGAGAAAGCGTCCTGTAGAAACTGGGTGTCAGGCCGGCGGCGGCGCGGGCGAGATCGTTGAACGGCGCCTTCAACCCGCCGCGGAAGTTTTCGCGAACCAGCGATTGGAAGGCTGCGGCAGGATCCTTTTTTTCGCGGGCGCACAGAAAGCGGAACCATTTGGCGCCGACTGCGACATGGCCCTTTTCGTCTTCGTAGATCACGTCGAAGACTTTCGCGCTGTCTTCGTCCCCGAGTTCGCGCAACGTGTCGCGCATCGACGGCGTCACGTCGAGCCCGCGCGCCTCGAGAATCAGCGGAACCACCGCCAGCCGCGCCGTCAGCGAGTTTCGCGTCGAATGCGCCGCTTCCCACAGTCCGTCATGGGCGGGCAGGTCGCCATAGTCGGCTCCCAATTGCCGGAGCCTGTCCCGAACCATCAAGAAATGCTTGGCCTCTTCGAACGCCACCAGCATCCAGCCGTCGAAGAAGGAACGCGGCACGGGTTGATCTGCGAATCGGGCGACGATGTCGAGCGCGAGATCCACCGCGTTGAGTTCGATGTGGCAGATCGCATGCAAGAGCGCGATGCGGCCATGGACGGTATGCAGCGAACGCTTCTTCATCTTGTTCGGCGCCACCAGGTCGGGCTTTGCCGGACGGCCGGGCCGGGCCGGCAACGGCGGATCGAGCGGCGAACGCAGCGACAAGGCTCTGCCATGCCACAAACGATGGGTTTCTCTCGCAAGCGCCATTTTCCGATCCAGATCGGCTTCGACCACGCCGGCGATCGCGCCGGCGCGCAGACTTTCGATGGAAAATTCATCTGTCATTGGAATCGGTTGCCCGCAAAAGCTTACAATCCGAATCCGCTTATTGAAGTGACTTGACCGCTTCAAGCACTTCCTCGGCGTGTCCGGCCACTTTGACCTTTGGCCAGACCTTGAGAATGACGCCATCGGCGCCGATCAGCACCGTCGTGCGCTCCACGCCCAGATATTTCTTGCCATACATGCTCTTTTCCACCCAGACCCCATAGGAGGCGAGCGTTTCCGTGCTTTCATCCGAGGCGAGGATGATGCCGAGACCGTGCTTTTTGCAAAAATTATCATGTTTTTTCACGCTGTCCGGCGACATGCCGATCACCACCGCGCCGGCGGCTTCAAATTCCGGCAAGAGGCGGGTGAAATCGATGGCTTCGATCGTGCAGCCCTCGGTATTGTCCTTCGGATAGAAATACAGCACCACTTTCTTGCCAGATTGTTCGGCAAGGGACACGCTGCCGCCGCCATCTCGCGGCAGGGTGAATTGCGGGGCTTTGTCACCGGCTTTAAGGTCGGCCATGGCGTTTATCGAGCCTTTCTCAGCATCTACGCTGTGCAAATCATTCAATTGAGATAAGAGCGGTTCGTCGGAATCGCGACAACGCATATACGATGTTCGACCGAGAGAGGTTTGCGGCTTGGATCACATTCGCGGCGAAAAGGTGGTATTCGGCAAAGGAGACTTCCGTCCCCTCGATGACCTGCCGTCGTGCCGACGGCTGGACGCTCCGGTTCTGGCGACTCCCAAGCGGCGCGGCCCGTTTCGCGCCATGGCCAAGCTTCTGGCCGCGATCGTGCTCGTCGTGTCCGTGCTATTCAGCACAGTTCTGGTCGCGCTGGAAGAGGGCTATCTCGACGACACGCTGACGGCGCGGGCGGAGCAGCAACTGTCGGCGGCGCTTGGTCCGGATTTCGAGCCTTCCGTCGGTTCGGTCAGGCTGCGTTTCACGCAGACCTGGCTTCTCGGTCTTGCCGCCGGCGACGTGAAAATCACCCATAAGCCCAGCGGCGTGGTGGCGCTCAAGACAGATAGCCTGAAGGTGGCGCTCAACCCGCTGTCCCTCGTCATGGGACGGATCGTGGTGTCGCGCGCCGAAATCGGTTCGGCGGAGGGCGATCTGCGTTTCCTGCCGGCGGGCGCGCCGCTCGACCTCAAGGCGGTTCGCATTGATGCAATTCCTGCCGCTTTGACCGCAGTCTATCCCGCGCTCGATCGGCTCGTGGCGGCGATGCGGCGGGCGGATGTGACGGATATCGCCGCAGCGCGCCTGTCGCTGAAATTGCCGCGTCCCACCGAACATGGCGACATGGTTTCCCTGGTCGATTTCGATCTCACGCATCCCGATGAGAGTCGATATGTGCTCAAGACCGGCGTTGAGTTCGGCGATATTCATCCGCGCATCACGATCGCGCTCGATGCCGACGGCGACAAGGCTACGGCTCTGAACGCCAATGTCGAGGACCTGCCATCCGGTTCCTTCATCATGAAGCGGAGCAAGATCACCGGAGAGCGACGCTTCGGGCTCGAAATGCCCCTCGATATCGGCTTGACAGTAGAGCGCGACAAGTCGCTGCTGCTCCGGATCGGCGCCCGACCCGGCTTGTTCTATGCCGACAGCATCACCCAACCGGTCGAAAAAGGCGAAGGCTTGCTGCGCTACGATTTCGCCGACCGCAAATTTATCCTTGAAAAAGGCCAGATCCTGACTGGCAAGACGAAGCTGCCGCTGTTCGGCACGCTGATCGACCTGGATCGGGTGCAGAAAAACCAACCGGCCGGTTTTGCTTTCGAAGTCGTCTCCAACGATGCCGTGACCGATGTTCAGGGCGTGAACCTGCCGCCGCAGCCCGTCAGTCTGCGTGTTTCAGGGTTTTTCGCGCCTGAGCCGCGGTTGCTGCAACTCGACACGATCGGCGTGTCAACCGCCGAAGGCAACTTTGCGGGATCGCTGGCGGCGCGCTTCGTAGAGCCGTCTCCGGCGGTGAGTTTCGCGGCGCGCTCCGATGAACTGACTGTCGATTCCGTGCGGCGACTATGGCCGTATTGGTATGCGGCGAAAGTACGGAACTGGGTCATTCACAATGTCGAGGGCGGCAAGGTGCGCAATGGCCAGATCGATGTCACGCTTGCGGCCGGCCGTATTCCCGAACATCCGATTCCAATCCGTTTCGAACCGGGCGAAATCAAAATATCCCTCGATGTGGAAGACGCGAGCATCCGCTTCAACAAGACCATGCCGCCTGCGACCAAAACCAGCGGCCGGGTGGAGATGATCGACCGGATGGTCAAGGTGAGCATATCCAAGGGGCAGATTCCGTTGCCCTCAGGGAAAGTCTTGGCGAGCGACGGCGGCAGCCTGGTCATAGCTGATATTTCCACCAAACCCCTTATGGCCGCGCTTGATCTGGCGGCCAAGGGACCTGCGGCTGCGGCCGCGGAGCTCGCGAGTTTTCCGCCGATCAATGCGACGTCGCGCGCGCCCTTCGCCCCGAGCGATCTGTCAGGAAATGTGTCTGGGCAAATTCAGGGCGTCTTCGGAGTGGAGGAAGAACAGAAGCCGCCGCCGCCCGCCTTCACGGCGGATCTGACGCTCTCGGATCTTGCGTTGAAAAAGCCGTTTCGGGACAAGAAGATTGATAAGCTCTCCGGAAAGCTGTGGATCGATCAAAACAGCGCTGAACTGGCCGCTACGGCGTCCATCGACGGCATGAAGCTGAATGTCGAGGCCACCGAGCCGGCCCGCCCCGACAAGACAGAACTGAGGAAATGGCGCGTCTTCGGCGATATCGGCGACAAGGATCTGGCGTCGATTTCTCCAGCGCTGACAGAGGTGGTGTCTGGATCGGTCGGCATTGATATGCGCGGCGATGCGACGAGCGCCGATCGGGTGAAACTGGATCTGAAGAATGCGTCGCTGTCGGTGCCAGGAATCGGCTGGCGGAAGGGACCCGGCATTGGAGCTACGGCCGAATTCACGATTGCGGCGGCCGAGGGCCTGACCACACTCAAGGACTTCAAACTGGGCGGAGACGGCTTTGGGGCGTCGGGTGTTCTCAAGATCGACAAGAAGGGGCTGGCGGCCGCCGACTTCAGCCGGATCCGGCTCTCGTCCAGTGATGACTTCTCTGTTTCGATTGACCGGAAGGCCAATGGCTACGCCATTGACGTTAAGGGAGATAGTCTTGATTTGCGGCCGCTGCTGGCCAAGCTGAAAGATGAGAACGGGGCCGCCAAGGCTGGCGGCGCAAAAGACGTCTCCAGCAATCTGATCAGCGCGACACTTGGCGCGGTCGGCGGCTACAACAAGGAAAGCCTGTCACAGATACGCCTCTCGCTGGCGACCCGGAAGGGTGAGATTTCGACGCTTGATTTCGGCGGGGTGACCCGGTCGGGCCAAGCGGTGGTGGTGCGAAAGAACGCCTCCACCGGGGCCTTCGAGATCGTCAGCGGAGACGCCGGCGCGCTCGCTCGTTTCGCCGATGTCTATAAAAACATGAATGGCGGGCTTCTGAACGTAAAGCTGACGTCGCGCGCCGAGAAGTCGTGGCGAGGGTCGGTCGATATCCGCAACTTCTCGCTGGTGAACGAGCAGAGATTGAAGTCGCTGGTGTCGGCGCGCACGGGGGCCAATGGCGAAAGCCTGACGGATGCGTTGAAGACCGAGATCGACACGAGTTCGCAGAAATTTCGCCGCGGCTTTGCGCGCCTGTTGATCGACGGCGGCGTGATCAGCGTCCAGAACGGCATCGTGCGCGGCGATCAGGTCGGTGCGACGTTCCAGGGCGTCGTCCGCGACCCTCGGGGCCGCATTGACGTCACAGGCACCTTTATGCCGGTCTACGGGCTGAACAGCCTGTTCGGGCAATTGCCGATCATCGGCAATATTCTCGGCAATGGCCGCGACCGTGGTCTGCTCGGCATCACCTTCAAGCTTGAGGGCCCGTTCGACGCCGCGCAACTGACCGTCAATCCGCTGTCGTTGATTGCGCCCGGCGTGTTCCGCAACATCTTTGAATTCGAATGAAAACGCCGCGCCCTGGGAGGGACGCGGCGCGGAATTCAAAACGGTTGGGTCGTCTCAGACGGGCTTGACCAGCACATGCTTCTTCTTGCCGAGCGACAGCTTGATCACGCCGTCGGCGGTGACGTCGCCTGCGCCGATCAGGGACTTTTCGTCGGTGATCGTCTTGTCGTTGATTTTCACCGCGCCGCCCTGGACATGACGCCGCGCCTCGCCGTTTGAGGCGGCGAGGCCGGCCTTGACGAACAGTGCGAGCAGACCAATGCCGGCTTCGATTTCGGCTGTGGCCAGTTCCACCGTCGGCAGATTGGCGTCGACTGCGCCTTCCTCAAACGTCTTGCGCGCCGTCTCGGCTGCCTGGTCCGCTGCTTGGCGGCCATGCAGGATGGCGGTGATTTCGGTGGCCAGGATCTTCTTGACCTCGTTGATCTCGGCGCCGCCGAGCGCCGACAGCCTGGCGATCTCGTCCATCGGCAGCGTCGTGTAAAGCTTCAGGAAACGACCGACATCGGCGTCCTCGGTGTTGCGCCAATACTGCCAGAAATCATAGGCCGAGAGCATGTCGGCGTTGAGCCAGACCGCGCCATTCAGCGATTTACCCATTTTGGCGCCGGAAGACGTGGTCAGCAGCGGCGAGGTCAGCGCATACAGCTGCGGCGTGCCCATGCGATGGCCGAGATCGATGCCGTTGACGATATTGCCCCACTGGTCGGAGCCGCCCATTTGAAGCCGGACGTCGTAACGCTTGTTGAGCTCGACGAAGTCATAGGCCTGCAGGATCATGTAGTTGAATTCGAGGAAGGACAGCGACTGTTCGCGATCCAGCCGCGTCTTGACGCTGTCGAAGGACAGCATCCTGTTGACCGAGAAGTGGCGGCCGACATCGCGCAGGAATTCGAGATAGTTGAGCCCGCGCAGCCAGTCGGCGTTGTTGATCATCAACGCGTCCTTGGGGCCATCGCCATAGGTCATGTAATTGGCGAAGCACTTCTTGATCGAGGCGATATTGCTCTCGATTGTGTCGAGAGTCATCAACTGCCGCGCATCGTCCTTGAACGAGGGGTCGCCCACCATGCCTGTGCCGCCGCCCATCAGCGAAATCGGACGATGTCCGGTCGCCTGCAGCCAATGCAGCATCATGATCTGGATCAGCGATCCCGCATGCAGCGACGGCGCCGTCGGATCATAGCCGATATAGGCAGTGACGGTTTCCTTCGAAAGCAGGTCGTCAAGGCCGGTTTCATCAGAGATCTGATGAATGTAGCCGCGCTCGGACAAAGTGTGCAGGAATTCGGATTTGAACTTGGACATGGTCTTCCGCTTTCGATGGATTGCGAGCGGGCCTTTAGCAAAGTTTTTGCGGTGTTGCACCCCTTGGGGAGAGGAAAACGAAGAGTGGAGATGGTAGGAATTGCGGATGTGTCCTCTATGCAGTACAGTTCGGCATGGCGATTGTGTTCCGCACCGATGTTTTTGACGCATGGCTTGGCGGTCTCACAGATGATCGCGCCAGAGCCAGAATTGCCATGCGTCTTGTTCGGATGGAAGGCGATGCATTCGGCGATGTCAAACCAGTGGGTGATGGGGTGTCAGAAGCGCGCATCGACTATGGCCCGGGCTATCGGCTGTATTTTATCCAAAGGGGCGCGATGCTGATCCTGCTGCTCTGTGGAGGCGATAAGGCGGACCAGCAACGTGACATCAAGGAAGCCAAGCGGCTTGCGGAGGAATGGAAGGAACAAGCATGGGACTGACCGTCAAGCCATTCGATGCGGCTGAATATCTCGACAGCGACGAGTCGATTGAGGAGTTTCTGGCTGCTGCGTTCGAGGAAGGCGATCCGGCATTTATAGCGAAGTGCGTGGGCGTGGTCGCCAGAGCGCGCAATATGAGCCAGTTGGCCCGTGATGCCGGCATGAGCCGATCGGCGCTGTACAAAGCGCTGAGCGGCGAGGGGAATCCCGAATTCGCCTCGATCATGAAGATTCTGGACGCGCTGGGCGTCAAGCTATCCGCCAAACTCGTCTCGAAATCCTCGGATGCCGCAGATCATGAAGCCGCTTGAGACGGCGATCGGCCTGATGAGCGGCACATCGATGGATGGCATCGATGTGGCGCTGGTGAAAACAGATGGCGAAAGCGTGGTGGATCGCGGCCCGGCCATGGGCTTTGACTATGATCCCGGCTTCCGGCGCGCGCTGGCCGAGGCGCTGGAGTTGGCAAAGGGAATCCGGAACCGCACGGAACGGCCGGGAAAACTTGCCGAAATCGAGCGCGAACTGACGCTTCGACATGCGGTTTGCGTCAAGACGTTCATGGAGCGATTCAAGATCGCGCCCGAGACGGTTGACGTCATTGGCTTTCATGGCCAGACGGTGCTGCACCGGCCGCTCGAGGCGCTGACGGTGCAGATCGGCGACGGGCCGCTTCTGGCGCGGGAAACCGGCATCCGGGTCGTCTATGACATGCGCGCCAATGACATGGTCCATGGAGGCCAGGGCGCGCCGCTGGTGCCTGTCTATCATGCGGCGCTGGCTGCTGGCCTTGAAGCCTATGCCGGGCGGCCGGTGATGTTCGTCAATATTGGCGGCATTTCCAATCTCACTTTCATCGGCGGCGATGGCGAGATCCAGGCGTATGATTCCGGACCGGGCAACACGCTGATCGACCAATGGGTGGAGCGTCAAGCCGGCATTCCCTTTGATCAAGGCGGCGCGATCGCCTCGGAGGGCGGGGTCGTCGGGACGCTTCTTGCCCGCTATCTTGATCATCCCTTCTTCACATCGGAGGTGCGGATATCGCTGGATCGCAACGACTTTTCGCCGCCCGCGCTGGATGAAGCCGGCCTGCATGACGGCGCCCGGACGCTGGCGCGGCTGACAGCCGAGGCGATCGGACGATCGGCGCGACATCTCAGGGCGGCGCCTGACCTGGTCGTGGTCTGCGGTGGCGGGCGGCTGAACCGGGTGATCATGGCGGATCTGGCGGAAGTGTTCTCGACGGCTCTGGTCGAGCCCGCCGAGCGCTTCGGTTTCAATGGAGATAGCATGGAGGCCGAGGCCTGGGCCTATCTGGCGGTGCGGGCAAAGAAGGGGTTACCGCTGACATTTCCGGGGACAACGGGCGTGGCGCAGGCTGTGACGGGCGGGGTGGTGGCGTAGCCGGCCTGACCTCAAACGCTATCGTCGGCCATCACCTGTTTGGCCGCCTTGACCAGCAGACCTGACCGCGAAAGGCCATGGTTGCGCGCGTAGACATCTATGGCGCGCAGGTATCGTTCCGGAATGGTGATGTTGACGCGGATCGCCTTTTCCTGATCCTTGGCCGCGATCAGCACGGCGACGGCGTTGCGGTGTTCAACCTGTTCCATGATCTCGTCAAGCGAGGAAGGCGGCGGCACACCATCGCCATCTTCCAATAGGCTCTCGTTTTGCAAGCAAAGCGCTTCCTCCGCCATGGATCTTGCTGCTTCGAGTGAGGAGCCTGCCGTGACGCATCCGGGGAAATCGGGAAACGAGACACCGAAGTCGCTGTCGGCGTCCTTGTGAATGAGCGCAACGTAATTTGTCATGGCTTTAATCTCAACTTCAGGCCTGCCTGCTTTTCGATGCTTTGCAGCGTCCCTTGAGAAAGGCCTTATCTGATGCTGTTTTAATTGAGGCGGCTCTAACGAATGCGTCAGGCTGCCGCAAAACCCGAGAAATCAGTCGCGTCCCAAAAGCGCGAGGGCTTCTTCTTCGCGCCCCCTTCCGCGTTCGGCATAGGCGCGGAAGCGAAGTTCCGCCTCATGGCTTCGCACCATTTCTTGCATCAATTCTGAGACCAGCGCGCTGAGATCCATGTTGCGATCGCGCGCGATGTCTTGAGCTTTGCTCACAGTGTCCTGCGGAAGCGATAGAGTGATAGCGGTCATCCGGAAATCTCCCTGATGAATTCGTCTGGTCTCATCACTTGAATATGGTCGAATTTTATATTTCCGCCACTGAAATCGCGAAGATTGTTTGTGACGATGGCGCCCGCGCCTGCCGCTATGGCCAGTTCCACAATGTGGTTGTCGCCCGCGTCGCGGAGATTTGGCCGCCATCTGAAATAGATGTTCTGCCACTGCGCCTTGCTCATGAGGATCTCGAACAGCGCCCAACGCTCGTCGCTGTTCAGCCGAGCTCTCAGGAAGAGGTCGCTTCGACCCAATACGTCTTCATATTCGAGAAGAAGAGCGTCGGACATCAATGGATGCGCCGCGCCTCGGATACAGGCCTCAATCACCTTGGATGATGCCCCGCCGCCGATACAAGCGCCAATGAAGACATTCGTATCGACGACGATATTCATGACCCGATTACCTGATCCGCTTGGCCGCCGGTTCCGGCACAAGTTCGCCGGCCATGCGGCGATCGAGATAGTCGCCGCATTCGTCGATCAGCGGCTCCATCTGGCCGGAGAAGAAGTGGTTTGCGCCCGGCACCGTCTTGTGGGTGATCAGGATGCCCTTCTGCTGCTTGAGCTTGTCGACCAGGCCGAGCACGTCCTTTTCCGGCGCGACCTTGTCGGAATCGCCGTTGATGATCAGGCCGGACGAGGGGCAGGGCGCGAGGAAGGAGAAATCATAGATGTTCGGCTGCGGCGCGACCGAGATGAAACCTTCGATCTCGGGTCGGCGCATCAGCAACTGCATGCCGATCCAGGAGCCGAAGGAATAGCCGGCGACCCAGCAGCTCTTGGAATCCGGATGCAGGCTCTGGACCCAATCGAGCGCCGAAGCTGCGTCCGACAATTCGCCGGCGCCATGGTCGAATTCGCCCTGGCTGCGACCGATCGAGCGGAAGTTGAAGCGCAGCGTGGTGAAGCCGCGCTTCTGGAACATGTAGAACAGCTGGTAGACGATCTGATTGTTCATCGTGCCGCCGAACTGCGGATGCGGATGAAGGATGATCGCGATCGGCGCGCTTTTCTGCTTCGAGGGCTGATAGCGGCCTTCCAGGCGTCCGGCAGGACCATTGAAGATAACTTCAGGCATTCTCACTCCGCGATTGACGGTCCACTAAAAAAGCCCGGAAAGCATATTCCAGTCTTGACGAAACAAGTCAGCTTTTCTAAGAGCTAGTTTAGAACCATTCGAAAGTTTGGGCATCAGCCCGTTTCGTGTGACGCTTCATAAGACAGGCAGGACCAAAATTTCAAGGAAAATGCGCTTGGCGCATCGTCCGACACCATGGAAAGGCCAGAATGATCCGCCCGCGCGCCTATATGGACTGGAACGCCACCGCGCCGCTTCTCGATGACGCGCGCGAAGCCTTCCTGCGCGTCAGCCTCATGCCCGGCAATCCGTCCTCGGTCCACAATGAAGGCCGCGCTATCAGGCGCGAAATCGAGACGGCGCGGCGCTTTGTTGCCGAAGCCGTCGGCGGCAAGGCCGCCAATGTCATTTTCACCAGCGGCGCCACGGAAGCCGCCAATCTGGTGCTGACGCCTGAGTTCCGCATGGGGCGGGCGCCGCTTGTGGTCAGCAGGCTGTATGTGTCGGCGACCGAGCACAAGGCGGTGTTCGATGGCGGCCGGTTTTCCTCCGATGCTGTCGCGCTCATTCCGGTCAATGGCGACGGCGTCGTCGATCTCGATGCGCTCTTAGGGCTGCTCGACGCCCATGATAAGGCCTCGGGCCTGCCCATGGTCGCCGTGATGGCCGCCAATAACGAGACCGGCGTACTGCAGCCGATCGCCGATATCGCCCGCCTCACGCATCAGGCCGGCGGATTGCTGGTGGTCGACGCGGTGCAGGCGTTGGGGCGGCTTCCGCTCGATATCGACAGGCTGGAAGCTGATTTTCTTATCCTGTCATCGCACAAGATCGGTGGACCCAAGGGCGCGGGCGCGCTTGTGGCGCGCGGCGAAACGCTGATGCCCGCGCCGCTTTTGCGCGGCGGCGGTCAGGAAAAAGGCCACCGCTCGGGCACAGAGAATGCTGGCGCTATCGCCGGTTTCGGCGCTGCGGCGGTCCGCGCCGCCCTCGGCGTCACCGAGCGCGCGGCGGCGCTTAGCGTCCTGCGCGATCGAATCGAAGCTGAGATGATGGCGATCGCCCCCGGGGTGGTCCTTCATGCGAAGAATGCACCGCGTTTGCCAAATACCAGTTTCTTCTCGCTTGAGGGATTGAAGCCCGAGACGGGGCAGATCGCTTTCGATCTTGAGGGCGTGGCGCTGTCGGCCGGTTCGGCCTGCTCGTCGGGCAAGGTGAGCGAAAGCCATGTGCTGAAAGCGATGGGGCTAGATCCTCGGCTCGGCGCGCTGCGTATCTCCATTGGTCCTGAAACCCGCGAGGACGAGGCGGCGCTCTTTCTGACGGCGTTTCGCAAGGTCGCCTCGCGGCTGGGAAAGGCGGATGCAGCGTAATTTCATGCGGAAAATCAATTTTCCGCTTGCCGGAACGGTGAAAAAAGCTTTCTGGCAAACCTATATAACGGCGGTGTAAACCGTCAAACGACAACAAGCTGCCGGCCTTGACCCGGCGAGATTGGAGATCGACATGGCTGCGGTTCAAGAAACCATAGACCAGGTCCGCGCGATCGATGTGGACCAGTACAAATACGGCTTCGAGAGCAATATCGAATCCAACACGCTGCCGCCCGGCCTGAACGAAGATGTCATTCGACTGATCTCGGCCAAGAAGGACGAGCCGGAATGGATGCTGGAATGGCGGCTTGAAGCCTATCGCCGTTGGCTGACCATGGTCGAGCCCGAATGGGCGCGCGTCGATTATCCGAAGATCGATTTCAACTCCATCAGCTATTATTCGGCGCCGAAGAGCCAGTCCGGCCCGATGTCGATCGATGATGTTGATCCGGAAATCCTCAAGACCTATGAGAAGCTCGGCATTCCCTTGCGCGAGCAGGAAATCCTGGCCGGCGTGCAGAACCGCAGAATCGCCGTCGACGCGGTGTTCGATTCCGTCTCGGTCGTCACCACCTTCAAGGAAGAGCTGAAGAAGGCCGGCGTGATCTTCATGTCGATCTCCGAAGCGCTGCGCGAACATCCCGATCTGGTGCGCAAATATCTCGGTTCGGTCGTGCCGGTGACCGACAATTATTATGCGACGCTGAATTGCGCCGTCTTCACCGACGGCTCCTTCGTCTACATTCCCAAGGGCGTGCGTTGCCCGATGGAGCTGTCGACCTATTTCCGCATCAACGAGAAGAACACCGGCCAGTTCGAGCGCACGCTGATCATCGCTGAAGAGGGCGCCTATGTGTCCTATCTCGAAGGCTGCACCGCGCCGCAGCGCGACGAGAATCAGTTGCACGCCGCCGTGGTCGAGCTCGTGGCGCTCGATGACGCCGAGATCAAATACTCGACGGTGCAGAACTGGTATCCCGGCGACAAGGACGGCAAGGGCGGCATCTACAATTTCGTCACCAAGCGCGGCGATTGCCGGGGCAAGAATTCCAAGATCTCCTGGACGCAGGTGGAAACCGGCTCGGCGATCACCTGGAAATATCCGTCCTGCATCCTGCGCGGCGATGGCTCGCGCGGTGAATTCTACTCGATCGCTGTCTCCAACGGCTATCAGCAGGTCGATTCTGGCACCAAGATGATCCATCTCGGCAAGAACACGTCGAGCCGCATCATCTCCAAGGGCATTTCGGCCGGCCGCTCGCAGAACACCTATCGCGGCCAGGTGTCGATCCACCGCAAGGCGGAGAATGCGCGCAACTTCACCCAGTGCGACAGCCTGCTGATCGGCGACAAATGCGGCGCCCATACCGTGCCCTATATCGAGGCCAAGAACTCCAAGGCGCAGCTTGAACATGAGGCGACGACATCGAAAGTGTCGGAAGACCATCTGTTCTACTGCATGCAGCGCGGCATTCCCGAAGAGGCTGCGCTGGCGCTGATCGTCAACGGCTTCGTGCGCGAAGTCATCCAGGAACTGCCGATGGAATTTGCGGTGGAAGCGCAGAAGCTGATTAATATTTCGCTTGAGGGTTCGGTGGGGTGATCCAATGACGGCGGTTCGGGCGAATTTCGGCGGGCGAGATAGCGAGGGCGACGCATTGGCTGTCCTCGTTGATCGACTGTCCAAGGCGCTCGATCCACAGGCCATCTGGTTGTTCGGTAGCCGGGCTAATGGTTCTGCGCGGGATGACAGCGACTTCGATCTGCTGGTTCTGGCCAAGCAAGACGGTAGCTTCGGCTGCGACGATTATGAACTGGTGGATGCGCCTTTGCGCCATACCGGAATCGGCGCGGATGTAGTGCCCTGCGACATGGAGGTCTATCGGGCCAGCCTTGGCTTGAAGACGTCTTTCGTTCGACAGATCGTCGACAATGGACGACTAGTTTATGGCGAGGCGCCTTGAATGACGCCGGAGGACTTGCAGCGGCTTAGGGTTCGATCCTTTCTTCAGCTTGCGAAGGAAGAGTTCGATGTGGCCATGCAGTTGAGGACGGATCATCGGCGGCAGGCTGCCTATTTTTTGCAGCAGTCCGTCGAGAAACTGCTTCGTGGCGTGCTGGAAACGGAATCTGTACCAGCGGGCACGATGCACAATATTCGGGGCTTGGCCGATCTCCTGCCCAAGGGGCATGTGTTGTTCGAGCGGTTCCTTGAATTGGACGAATTGTCGCCGGCGGCGACCCGATACCGCTACCCAAGCCCCAAGGGCACGTTGGCGGATTTCGATGATAGTCGCTTCGATGTTTTGACGCCGAAAGTCGAAGCTCTGTTGCGCGACGCAGGCGCGGTGATGAAGCGGTTCGCCGCAGGAGAATGAACAATCCCGGTCTTGGCCGGGGAGAATGAATTGGAAATATGCGGGTCCTTGAAACCCGCGATATGACAGGAAGAAACACCATGCTTGAAATCAGAAACCTGCACGCCCGCATCGCCGAAGACGGCACGGAGATCATTCGCGGCCTGAACCTGACCGTGAAGGCCGGCGAAGTCGCCGCCATCATGGGGCCGAACGGCTCGGGCAAGTCGACGCTCTCCTACATTCTGTCGGGCCGCGAGGACTATGAAGTCACCGAAGGCGACATTCTGTTCAATGGCGAGAGCATTCTCGAGCTGGATCCGGCCGAGCGCGCGTCGAAGGGCATTTTCCTGGCTTTCCAGTATCCGGTGGAAATTCCGGGCGTGGCGACCATGCAGTTCCTGAAGGTCGCGATGAACGAGCAGCGCAAGGCGCGCGGCGAAGCCGAACTGACCACGCCTGACTTCATGAAGCAGGTGAAGGCGGCCGCCGCCGACCTCAAGATCAATCCTGATATGCTCAAGCGGCCGCTCAATGTGGGCTTCTCCGGCGGCGAAAAGAAGCGCGCCGAGATCCTGCAGATGGCGCTGTTGCAGCCGAAGCTTTGCGTGCTCGACGAGACCGATTCCGGCCTCGACATCGATGCGCTGAAGATCGTCTCGGAAGGCGTCAATGCGCTGCGTTCGCCCGACCGCGCGGTGATCGTGATCACCCACTATCAGCGCCTGCTCGACTATATCGTGCCGGATACGGTGCATGTGCTCTACAAGGGCCAGATCATCAAGACCGGGCCGAAGGAACTGGCCCACGAGCTTGAGGCCAATGGCTATGCCGACATCATCGGCGCGGCGGCCTGATAAGGATTGACGACATGACGATCCAGACACAGATCCAGCCGACGGCGGCCGAGACGGCGCTGCTTGAGGCTTTCGGTGGCGCGCTGGGGCAATTGCCCGGCGACGCCGCCATCACCACGCAGCGCTCGACGCTGGTGCAGGGCATCAAGACGCTGGGCCTGCCGACGCGCCGGCGTGAGGCCTGGCACTACACCGACCTGCGCTCGCTGCTGCGCACAGTTCCGGCCCAGACATTCGCCACCACGCCGGGCGTGGCCGAGCCTCTGGTTGCGGGGTCGACCGTCCTGGCGGTTGTCAATGGCGAGGCGACCGCCCGCTCAGCAATCGCTGGCGCATCGGTCAAGACCTATGCCGAGAGCCTGCGCGACGGCTCGGCGCTGAAGGGGCTGGCGCTGCGCCATGCCGACGACGCCGTGGCCCGCGTCAATGGCGGCTTCGTCACCGATGGTTATGCGGTGAATTTCCCTGAAGGCTATCAGGGCGCCGCCCCCGTCGAATTCCAGTTCATCCAGGGCGGCGGTTTCGTCAACACGCGCTTGCCTGTGCATTTTGGTGCGGGCGCGAAAGCGACGGTCATCGAGCGGCATCTGGCGGGCGGCGACGCAGCATCGCTTGTGTCGCATGTCTCCGACATCACGCTGGGCGCTGGCTCCGACATCATCTGGATCATCCAGCAACAGCAGGGTGGGGCGGATCAACATCTCGGCCAGATCCGGGTGAAATTCGGCCGCGACGCCAAGCTCACCCTCTATGTGCTCAATGCAGGCGGCAAGCTTGTGCGCCAGGACATCTTTGTCGATGTGGACGGTGAGGGCTCGGCGTTTACGCTGCGCGGCATCAATCTGCTCGGCGGGCAGACGCATACGGATGTGACGATGTCGCTCGGCCATAATGTGGCCGACACGACCTCGACCGAAATCATCCGTAATGTGGTGTTCGACCAGGCGCGCGGCGTGTTCCAGGGCCAGATCCGGGTCGCGCCCGACGCGCAGAAGACCGACGCCAAGATGTCGTGCAACACGTTGCTTCTGTCGGATGAGGCAGAGTTTTCCGCCAAGCCGGAACTCGAAATCTTCGCCGACGATGTGCAATGCGGCCATGGCGCGACCGTTGCCGATATCAGCGACACGCATCTCTTCTATCTCAAGTCGCGCGGCATCAGCGAGCCCAAGGCCCGGGCGCTGCTCGTGCAGGCCTTTGTGCAGGAGATCGTCGAGGAGCTTGAGGACGAGGCTCTCGTCGAGGCGCTTAAGGGCGTGATCGGCGACTGGCTGGACACGCATGTAGGGTGATGGGCTCTAATATGGGCGGCTGCCCCTCATCCGGCTGCCGCCACCTTCTCCCCGCAGGCGGGGAGAAGGGAGATGGAGCGACCTCTCGCCACGAGTCTCCTTCGCCCCGCTTGCGGGGAGAAGGTGGCCGGCAGGCCGGATGAGGGGCGACCCTCCTCATCGCAGATCGCATAGAAACAACCGGACATCGATCCGAAGGACATCGACATGACTGCTTATGACGTCGAGGCCATCCGCAAGGATTTTCCGATCCTGTCGAAGACCGTCTATGGCAAACCGCTTGTCTATCTCGACAATGGCGCTTCGGCGCAGAAGCCGCAAAGCGTCATCGACGCCATCAGCCATGCCTATTCGAGCGAATACGCCAATGTGCATCGCGGCCTGCATTTCCTCTCCAACGCCGCCACCGACGCTTATGAGGGCGCGCGCGAAAAGGTCAGGGCCTTCCTGAACGCCGGTTCGGTCGACGACATCATCTTCACCAAATCCTCGACCGAGGCGATCAACACGGTCGCCTATGGCTGGGGTATGCCGCATATCGGCGAGGGCGACGAGATCGTGCTGTCGATCATGGAGCACCACTCCAATATCGTGCCCTGGCACTTCATCCGTGAGCGACAGGGCGCCAAGCTCGTCTGGGCGCCTGTGGATGACGAGGGCGCCTTCCACATCGACGATTTCGTCAAATGCCTCACCGACAAGACCAAGCTGGTCGCCATCACCCATATGTCCAATGCGCTGGGCACGGTCGTTAATGTCAAGGAAATCTGCCGCATCGCCCATGAGCGCGGCATTCCGGTGCTGGTCGATGGCAGCCAGGGCGCCGTCCACATGCCTGTTGATGTGCGCGACATCGATTGCGACTGGTATGTGATGACCGGCCACAAGCTTTATGGCCCCTCGGGCATCGGTGTGCTCTATGGCAAGCCGGAGCGCCTCAAGGCCATGCGGCCCTTCATGGGCGGCGGCGAGATGATTTCCGAGGTGACCATGGATGCGGTGACCTATAACGAGCCGCCGCATCGCTTCGAGGCCGGCACGCCGCCGATCGTACAGGCGATCGGCCTGGGCTATGCGCTCGATTATATGGAGAAGATCGGCCGCGCGGCGATTGCCGAGCATGAGGCGGGGCTTGCGGCCTATGCGGCGGAGCGACTGCGCTCGGTCAATTCTCTCCGGATCATCGGCAATGCGCCCGGCAAGGGCGGCATCTTCTCGTTTGAGCTTGAAGGCATTCACGCCCATGATGTGTCGATGGTCATCGATCGCCGCGGGGTGGCGGTGCGCGCCGGCACCCATTGCGCCCAGCCGCTCTTGCAACGCTTTGGCGTCACCTCTACATGCCGCGCATCATTTGCGCTTTACAACACCCGGGCCGAAGTCGATGCGCTGGTGGATGCGCTCGAACACGCCCGCAAATTTTTCGCCTGAAGGATATGGCCATGACCGAAGACGCTGAAAAGATCGATGCGCGCATGGGCCTGGTGCAATCGACCATCCCGCCCGAAGAACTCGACCGCCTGTCGGACGATATCATCGCGGCGCTGAAGACGGTCTATGACCCGGAAATCCCGGCTGATATCTACGAGCTCGGCCTGATCTACCGCGTCGACATCGAAGACGACCGCATGGTCAAGATCGTCATGACGTTGACCGCGCCGGGTTGCCCGGTGGCCGGCGAAATGCCCGGCTGGGTGGAAAACGCCGTCAGCGCCGTGGAAGGCGTGCAGGGCGTGGAGGTCAGCATGACCTTTGATCCGCCGTGGTCTGCCGAGCGCATGAGCGAAGAGGCGCAGGTGGCGCTGGGGTGGTATTGACGCGTTCTGGTTGATTTGCCACGGTGGATCCTTCTTCTATTGGAGAGGGACAGGTCACGATAAGGGCAATATCCTGGATAAAGCCGGCAAGGCGAGAGTTTGAGACATTTCCGGCTGCAGCGCAGTTGGAGATCCTGACAGCTCTTGATATCGCCGCTCAGGGCCAGAAAGCGATTATAGCGAAACCTTTAAAGGGGATCGACGGCGGCGTGTTTGAAATTGCGCTGCCGTTTCGCGGCGATGCGTTTCGTGTTATCTATGCCGTCCAGATTGGCGACGATCTTTGGGTCGTCCACGCTTTTCAGAAGAAGTCGAAGACCGGCATCAAGACGCCTCAGCATGAAATTGATCTGATCAAGCGGAGAGTGCGACAATTGCGGGAAGCACTGTGATGAGCACCGATGATGATTTCGAACTGGTTCGCGGCAGCGGCAATGTCTTCCGCGATTTCGGCTATCCTAACGCAGAGGTCTTGAGCGCCAAATCGAAGCTGGCAGCCGAGATCATCGCCGTGATTGGCAATGATGACTTGTCCGCCGAGTTTTTTGATGCACATCCAGGGATGAATGCCGAGGAGTTGATACGGATCCGAAGAGCGTCGCTTTCTGATATCAGCATTGACCGGCTCGTTGAGATTCTCTCACAACTGGGGCAGTCGGTGGAAATCGAACTTTTCTTTCGTGACATGCGGACATTATCTGCCGCCCAATGAGCGTCAGGCATTCCGATCTGATCATTTGCCTCGGGGCATTGGTGTGGGCCTGAAAGCAAGATGTTTGCTATTCCTTTTGGTGTTTTTCAAACATCCGCCCATCCCCGTTCGGCAGCCAATGCAATTCTTCATACGAAAGGCGGCTGAATTCTCGAAGTCGCGCACCGAGCTTCACGATCGCACCGATGTCCGAATGGAGTGTCAGTAGACATGATCCTTCGAAAGGACGTGCTGCATCAGCCCGCATATCGATTTCCAAAGCGCAATTCCCCGTCTTGTTGCTGGAGCGGCAAGTCATGCGGAATGCAGAGCCGCGACCGTCACTGCGGTATATGAACTCCGAGTTCGGGTCATCGCAAAAGGCGATCAGGCCCTTCGCAAGGTCTGTGATCGTCTCGACAGAAGTGAAGAACCGAACCCGTCCGGCAAATTCCCCGTCGGATGCTATGATTTCGAGTTCCGTGTGGTGCGGTTCTTCATAAGGATGTCTTCTGACGATCAAGATTTGCTTCAGCATGCGGCAGGCGTATCATCGGGCGGGCCGCGCGGCAATCTGGTCCGCGTTCCGCCCAATAGGCGTCACACCACTCGATACCCTCGATCGAAATACACCAGCGCCTCGCCATCCGGCCTGATCACCGTCTCCAGCACTTCGCAGAACAGCACATCATGGGTCGCGCCATCGGCGACCGAAGCGATGCGGCAATCGAAGGCGACAAGCGCGTCGGGCAGGCGCCAGGCGCCAGTCTCGGTTCTCTCCCATTCGGCGCCGGCGAAGCGCTCGTCCACGGGCGTCTTGCCTCCGAACAGGCGACTGAGGTTTTGGTGGTCGGCCGAGAGGACGTTGACGGTGACCACGCCATTGGCTTTCACAGCCGGATAGGCCGATGAGCCTTTGTTGAGGCAGACGAGCAGAGTGGGGGGATTGTCGGAGACGCTGGTGACGGCGGTGGCGGCAAAGCCAGCGCGCCCCGCTTCGCCATCGGTGGTGACGATGGTGACGGCGGCGGCGAGACGCGCCATGGCGTTGCGATAGGCGGCGCTGCGCTCGGCTGCGGTGTCTGCAGTTTCGATTTTCTTGGCTGCCAGCATGATAAAAATCCCTTTTTGCGGCTCAGGCGAGGAAATCGAGCACGGTTGAATTGAAGGCTTGCGGATAGACGACATTGACGGCGTGTCCGCCGAAATTTTCGAGATGAAGCCGGGCGTTGGGCAGGCCAGCTGCGAGACGTTCTGAGCGGGAGTAGGGGACGAGCAGATCGTCGCGGGTGGCGTAGACCAGCGTCGGCGTCTCGATCTTTTCAAGCGCGGCGTCAACATCAAAGGTGCGGAGCGCCGCGATGCGGCGGAGGATGTTGGTTTTTCCCTGGAAATGGGCGATCGCATGGGCTTCTTCTGCGGCCATCCGTTCGGGATTGTCGGCCATGTAAATCGCCGGGTAGAGAAACAGCGGCTGCGCCTTGACGAAAGCCGGGACGCCGGATTTTTCCAGCAGTTCGATGCGCACGTCAAAGCAGCGGCCGGAATGGGGATCGGCCTTGCTCCAGGCGTTGATCAGAACCATCTTGCCGATGCGGCCCGGCTGGCGGAGCGCAATGTCGAGCCCCATCAATCCGCCGAGCGCATGGCCGATGAAATGAAAGGTCTCGAGCTTCAAGGCGTCGGCGATCTCCAGCACATCATCGGCCATGGCGCGAATGCCGCCTTGGTCAGGAACCTCGCCGCCGGTGCGTCCGCAGCCGGTGTGATCATAGGTTACCACGCGGTGGGTTTTCGCCAGCGCCTCGATCTGCGGCGCCCAGTAGGCGCCGGAGCCGCCGAGGCCGGAGGAGAGGAGGATGGTGGGGGCGCTTGGGTCTGTGGAGCCGTGGATGTCGTAATGCATGGGATGCGCTCAATGTGGTTGTGTCAAGACCCCGCCCCAAACCCCTCCCCACAAGGGGGAGGGGCTTAACTCGCGGCGATGCGGCCTCTTCATCTTAAGCCTGGTGCAGGATGGGCCTTTGAACGATGTGGGGGCGACTGGGTTAGCCCCTCCCCCTTGTGGGAGGGGTTTGGGGCGGGGTTAAGCTCCGCCACTTACTTCCCGATATGCGCCACCGTAGCGATCTCCACCAGCGCGTCAGGCTTCACCAGGCCGCATTGCACGCAATAGCGGGCGGGCTTGTCGCCGGGGAAATATTCGGCATAGACCGCGTTGACCGCCTGGTAATTGGCCCAGTCGGTGACGAAGATGTGGTTCATCACCACGTCTTCCATCGTGCCGCCGGCGGTCTCAACCACTGATTTGATGGTTTCGAGCACATGGCGCGTCTGGGCTCCGGCGTCGCCGACATGGACGACGTCGTTGTTCTTGTCGAAGGGCAGGGTGCCCGAGACATAGAGCACGCCATCGGCGAGCGCGCCGGGCGAATAGGGCGCGATCGGCTTCTGGGTGCCTTCGGGAACGATGATGGTCTTCGGCATTGGTTCTCTCCGTATGGTTGTGGTTCAGGTGGCGTCGGCGGGCGCGGCCTGGCTGATCGCGCCGCAGAAATCATTGACGGTGGCGACCCAGCCGAAGAATTTTTCGACATTGTAGACGGTCGCCTGCTGGATGAAGTCGGGGCCCAGATGGTGGGTGGCGTCTTCCAGCATCACGCCGAAATATTCGAGGTGGAAGGCGTCGCGCAGCGAGCTTTCGACGCAGACATTGGTGGCGATGCCGACGAAGACGAGGTTGCGGATGCCGCGGGCGCGCAGCACGCTGTCCATATTGGTGTTGAAGAAGCCGGAATAGCGCGTCTTGGGCACGAGGATGTCGCCGGGCTGCGGCTTCAACTCGTCGACAATGGCGTAGTCCCAGGTGCCCTTGGCGAGCAATTGTCCCTGCAATTCGGGATTGGCGCGCATATGTTTGAGCGCATTGGACTTGTGCCAGTTGGGCGAGCCGGGACCGCCCGCCTCGACATAGTCTGGATCCCAGCCATTCTGGAAATAGACGACCAGCACGCCATTGGCCCGGGCCGCATCCAGCGTCTTCTTGATGTTGCCGATGGTGGATTTGGCGCCGGAAATATCGAAGCCGGCGAGATCGACATAGCCGCCTTCGGTGGAATAGGCGTTCTGCATGTCGACCACCACGACCGCGGTTTCTGACGGGTTGAGCGTGATCGGCTCAGGACGCGCCGGCAGCGTGACGCTCTGGCGGCTGGCGGTGCGGGGCTGGTAGCCAGCAGTGACAGTGCTCATTCGGCGGCCTCCAGCATGGGGGTGATGTGGCTGCGGCTCTTCATCAGCGGCTGCACATGCTGGCCGAATTTCTCGATGCCTTCGAGGAAATCGTCGAAGGTCAGCATCACGCCGCCGGTGCCAGGCACTTCGCTCATCTCGTCGAGCATGGCGGCGACTTCGGCATAGGAGCCGATCAGCGTGCCCATATTGATGTTGACGGCCGAAACGGGGTTGGACATATGCCGCACATTGGTGTCGGAGCCGGATTTGGTGTCGGCCGCACTCTGCAGGCCGAGCCACTTGATGGCGTCCTCGTCAGCGCCGGCCTTGTAATGCTCCCATTTGGCGAAGGCGGCTTCGGTGGTGTCCTCGGCAATCACCATGGTCAGCACGAAGGAGCGCACCTCGCGGCCGGTTTTTTCGGTGGCGGCCAGTAGGCGTTCATTGGTGGGCGCAAAGGCCTTGGGCGTGTTGACGCCGACGCCGAAGCAGAAGCTGTAATCGGCAAATTCTGCCGAGAAAGCCATGCCCTGGTTGGACGAGCCGGCGCAGATCAGCTTCACATCGCCCTCAGGCACCGGCTTCATCCGGCAATCGTCCATCTGGAAATATTTGCCCTTGAGGTCGGACTGGCCGGTGGTCAAGAGTTCCTTGAGCACGGTCGTGTATTCGCCGAGATAGGCGTAGCGGTCGGCGAAATAGTCGTCGCCCGGCCACAGGCCCATCTGGCTGTATTCCGGCCGCTGCCAGCCGGTGACAAGATTGACGCCGAAGCGGCCGCCGGAGATGGAATCGATGGTGGTCGCCATGCGCGCAACGATCGCCGGCGGCATGACCAGCGTGGCGGCGGTGCCGAACAGCTTGATCTTCGAGGTCACGGCGGCCAGTCCCGCCATCAGCGTGAAGCTTTCGAGATTGTAATCCCAGAACTCCGTCTTGCCGCCGAAACCGCGCAGCTTGATCATCGACAGCGCGAAATCAAAACCGTATTTCTCGGCCTTGAGCGTGATTTCCTTGTTGAACTCGAAGCTGGGCTTATATTGAGGGGCGTTCTCGGAAATGAGCCAGCCATTGTTGCCGATGGGAATGAAGACGCCGATTTCCATAGTCGAACCTCCTGTTTTGAGCTCCCGCAGATAGAGCGGGCGGGTTGCGACTAAGGAAGCAATCGGTGTGCCAGTTTGTAAAAGATATTAAAAACAAAAACTTATTGCCTGGCGCTTTGTAATATTTACCGAATGGTCAAATATTTATCGTTTGGACAAGAAATTTCGCCTGTTTTGCCGCGATGATGGGCGTGGGGCGCCGAGAAATTGATCTTTGTCTGATTTGTCGGGCGGAGGACCTGAGGTTAATCGCTTGATAAGCATCAAATTTAAGCGGCAGAGGCGATTGTTTGAATTTTGTGCGAACGAGTTGAGCTTGAACTATTTTATCATGCGAAGGCGGCGTTGGATGAGCGCTCGGATTATGCTAATTTGAACCATTAAAGAGGAGATGCGGCCAATGAGCGGCAGAGACAGGATCCGTGTCGAGCTGAATGATGAGCACAGCGCCGCCCTGCGTGCCCTCGTTGAAGCGGGAACATATCCGTCCGTCGAGGCGATTATCGGGCAAGCGCTTGAGACATGGCAGGCGAGCCGCTTGGTGCATGGATACACGCCGGAAGAAATTGGCCGCCTTTGGGACGAAGGGCAAGCCAGCGGCGATCTCATTGACGGCGATGAAGCCTTCAGACAAATCCGCGAAGAATTTCAAGCCGGTCTTCGTAAGGCAGTCTGATGGGCTTCCGTCTGCGTCCGCAAGCCAGACGCGATATCGCGGCCATCATGAACTATATCAGCCGCGACAACCCGGCGGCGGCGCTGAAATGGCAGGATGACCTCTTCGTAACATTCAGCCTGCTCGGCGACTTCGCGCAATCCGGTTCGGCCAGAAATGAGATCCGCCAAGGGCTCAGGATCTTCCCAAAGGGAAACTATCTGATCTTTTACGAACAGGTTGCGACAGGCGTATCTATTGTCCGCGTTCTCCATGCCGCGCGCAACTGGCCCGCGACGATGCGCTAAGCGTGCTATTGAACCCTTAACCCGACTGCCTTACATTGCGATTTGACAACACCGGGCCTTGAACCCGGCTTGCGAAGGAGAATGAGCCGATGGGCTTTCAAGTCATGACCATGACGGACGCCGCAGCCGCGCGCGTGCGCGAGATCGTCGAGAATTCCGACAGCGAGGCCAAGGGCATCCGCGTCGGGATCAAGAAGGGCGGCTGCGCCGGCATGGAATATACGATCGATCTGGTGACAGACCCCAATCCCAAAGATGACATGATCGAGCGCGATGGCGCCCGCGTCTGGATTCAGCCCGCAGCCGTGCTGTATCTGCTGGGCACCGAGATGAGCTTCGAGACCACGACGCTGCGATCCGGCTTCACCTTCTCCAATCCCAACCAGACCTCGGCCTGCGGCTGCGGCGAGAGCGTGGAGCTCAAGCCCGCCGATCTCGCGGCGCTCGCCGCCAAGGGCGAAGCGGTGGCGCGCGCCTGAACAGGCGCCGTCGCTCGAGCCGCAGTCCGCGTCAATCCGGAAAATGCGCCGCGAGCCAGGCGGAGAGGCGCTTTGTCTCGTCGTCGGTCAGGGCATGGCCGACAGGGCTCTCGGCGACGTCTACGCGGGCGCCCGCCTGCGCCAGCCGCGTGCGGCTCATCTCCGCGTCGTCGCGGGCCCGCCGTTCGTCTTTCGCCGCCGCCAAAATCAACACCGGTATCGCCGCGAGATCCAGGATCTCTTCTTGGAGATCCGGGCTGAGCGGCCTGATCAACGCCGCGCCGGCGAATGTCGAGGGGGAGGCGCGCAACAGGCTCTCCGCCATGATGGCGCCATTGGAATAGCCGATAAGCACGGGACGCCGCGCCAGGCTGCGGGCGCGTTTGAGGCCCGCCAGGAAAATCTGGAAAGCCGCTCGTTGCTGGGCGAGATCGCCGAGGTCGAGGCTGCGATCGGGATGGCGGCGAAAGAATGCGTAGCCGTCTTCCCAGATCGCCGCGCCGCGCGGCAATATCGCCGGATGGTCGGGCGCGATCCGGTCCGCCAGAACCTCCAGGCTGGTTTCGTCCTGGCCGGAGCCATGCAGGAAGACCAGCGGACGTCTGGACGAGCCGGCGCGGCGTATGACGTAGTGCAGCATCGCGGCGTTCCCTTCGATTGATATCCAAGGGGTAGCGGCGCCGTATGACCGGGATGTGAAGGCGTTACTCGCGTTTGACGAGCATCAGCGCAGCCCAGAGATCCATGCCGCTTTCGAAAGACGCGAGCGCCTCCTCGCGGACGAAACGCGTTTCCGACATGGCGGACAGTTCGCGGGCGAGATCACTGGCGCGACTATCGGGCCCAGGCCTGGATTGGCTTGCCGTATCTGATTGAAAATCGCCGAGACTGTCGCCGACATTGCCAAACTGCGAGGTCTGGCTGAGCATGCCTGAAAGGGTTGTGTTCATCACGTTTGCTGGGCTCATGCCCATCTCCTCTATGCAGCAAACGTGTTCTATAAGATGACGCTTACAATTTTCTAAACGAAACAGGGCGTCATTTTGGGACGAAAAATCATGATTGACGGACGCCGCGATTCGCGATGAACGGGGCGTCCGATTTCTGCTCTCAGCGCTTGCGCACGAATTCGGTGCGCAGCACCAGGCCCTTGATGGCGTCGTGGCGGCAATCGATCTCTTCAGGATTGTCGGTCAGCCGGATCGACTTGATCACCGTGCCCTGCTTGATGGTCTGGCCCGCGCCCTTGACCTTGAGATCCTTGACCAGAACGACGGAATCACCGTCAGCAAGCACATTTCCAGCGGCATCGACAACCACATTGGCGGCAGCTTTGTCCGCCGCGATTTCCGACGCCGGGCGCCATTCGCCGGTTGCTTCGTCATAGATATAGTCGTCGTCGGCCATCGCTTTATCCTTTGATATGGGGTCTGGGCTGGCCATATATCATGGCGCGCGCCGGCGCAATCAGACCATGGCTGCGGGACGGGTGTCTCGCTGATGCCAGGCGCTTGCCGCGCTCTTGGGAATATTCGCACATACCGATAAGCGGGCCCGCGACCTGTCAGCGCATTGCAGCACTCCAAATTTGTTGTTATGGCGAAAAAATCGGGGATGGTAGACGATGATCGGCAAACTATCGACATGGGGACTGTGGCTGCGCGCGCTTTGCGCCGTTGCGCTCCTGTCGATCGGATTCCAGCATCACGCGCTGGCTCTGCCATCCGCGATTGAGGCGGATTATGCGGCCTATGTGCTTCCAGACGGCACGATTTCGCCGCTTTGCGTTCCCGACATGTCCGATCGGGGATCGGCGCCTGCCGGGAAATATGGTTGCGACGCTTGCCGATTGGCTGCCGGCGTTGATCTTGCGCCCGTTCAGCAGGCTGCGGTTCGGCAGGACTACGCTGTCGCTATCGATTATGCGTCCTCACATTATGCAGCGGCCATCCCGAGGATCGTTCTCACCGATGCGGCCCCGCGCGCGCCGCCGGTTTTTTCCTGATTTCATCCGTCAGCCGCGACTGTTGGCCCAGCCGATTGTGGATTGGCTCCGAGCGTGGAGCCTGAGCATCCACTGCGCTTGTCGCCGTCCGAAGCCCGATCCGGGCCTCATCTCGCGCTGATTTTCCTGGCGTTCGCGCTTTCGCGATCCTGTCGCCCCGGTTGTCGCCGGGTGATGCGCTCCTTGTTGAAATTCTGGAAAGAAACCATGAAGAAATTGCTTCTCGCCACGGCCTTTGGCCTGTTGTCTCTCGCCGCCCAGGCCTTCGCCGACATCACCGTCACCGATGTGAAGGGTCGCACCGTCACGGTGCCGAAGACCCCCGAGCGGATCGTGCTCGGCTTTTACTACGAAGATTATCTCGCCATTGGCGGCCCTGGCGCGCTTGACAAAGTGGTGGCGCTGTCACTGTCGCCCTGGAAGGATTGGCGGCCGAAACAGTTCGCCATCTATGAGAAGGCGCTGCCGAAGCTCGCCTCGATCCCCGATGTGGGCAATACCGAGGACGGCGATTTTTCGGTCGAAAAGGTCATCGCGGCCAAACCCGACCTACTGATCCTGGCGGCCTGGAGCTATGACACGCTCGGCGAAGGCGTCCAGCAGATCGAAAGCGCCGGCATCCCCATCGTCGTGCTCGATTACAACGCCCAGACGGTGGAAAAACACGTCACGTCGACACTGGCGCTCGGCAAACTGATGGGAACGGAAGACCGCGCCGAAAAGCTCGCCGCCAATTACCAGCATGCGATGGAGGACATCGACGCCCGCATCCGGAAGGCCGGCCCCTCGCATCAGAAAGTCTATGTCGAACTGGCGCAGAAGGGACCGTCCGAAGTCGGAAATTCCTATGGCGACAATATGTGGGGCGCGCTGATCAAGAAGCTTGGCGGCCACAATATCGCCGAAGGCCAGGTCGAGAATTGGGGGCCGCTCAGCCCGGAATATGTGCTGGCGCAAAAGCCTGATCTCATCCTGCTCGCCGGTTCGGAATGGTTGAAGCGGCCGCAATCGGTGCAGGTCGGCTTCGGTTCCGACATGACGACGCTGCAGGAGCGCATGGCGGCCTATGTGGCGCGTCCCGGCTGGTCGGATCTGCCGGCGGTGAAGAACGGCAATGTCCACGCCATCTATCACGGCGGCGCGCGCACGCTGTCGGACTATGTCTTTGCGCAATATATCGCCAAGCAGCTCTATCCCGACGCGTTCTCGGATATCGATCCGGCCAAGAATATTCGGGACTATTATGACGCCTGGCTGCCGATCAAGGCCGAGGGCGTCTTCGTTGCGCCCTATCAGGCCCCGGCGCAATGATTGCTGCCAAAAGCATAAGCTCGATGCGCGACGATTATCGTCGCGCATCGGCCCGGCGTGTAGTCGCCATCGTCGCCTGTGGATTGTTTCTGGCCGGCCTGATGGTGCTCGATTTGACGACGGGTCCATCCGGCATGCCGCTTTCCGATGTCTTGCAGGGGCTGCGCGACGGTCCTGAGGGCGCAGACAAGGGCATCGCCACCATCCTCTGGCAATTGCGTATGCCGCAGACGCTGATGGGCGCATTGGTGGGCGCTTGTCTTGGTACCGCTGGCCTGCAGATGCAGACCATTCTCGGCAATCCGCTTGCGAGCCCCTTCACGCTCGGATTTTCGGCCGCCGCCGGTTTTGGCGCGGCGCTGGCCATCATGTATGGCGACATCATTCCGCTTCCGAATTATCTGGTGACGCCGCTGGCCGCCTTTTCCATGACGCTGGTGGGCTGCGGCCTCGTCTATCTCATCACCCGGTTACGCGGCGCGACGCCCGAGATCCTGGTGCTCGGCGGCATCGCCGTGCTGTTCTTCTTCCAGTCGGTTCAGTCGCTGCTGCAATATCTCGCCTCGCCGGAAGTGCTGCAGCAGATCGTTTTCTGGCTGTTCGGCAGCCTGCTCAAATCCAGCTGGACCAGCGTCACCGTAGTGTCGGTCATCTTTGTCGGTTGCCTGCCGATGATCCTGCGCGATGTCTGGTCGCTGACGGTGCTGAGGCTCGGCGACGCCAATGCCGCAAGCCTCGGTCTCGCGGTGGATGCGCTGCGTCTGCGCACATTCGCCGTCGTGGCGTTGTTGACTGCGGCGGCCGTTTCTTTCGTGGGCACCATCGGTTTTGTCGGCCTGATCGCGCCGCATGCGGCGCGGGCGCTGGTGGGGGAAGATCACCGTTTTGCTTTGCCGCTCTCGGCGATCACCGGCGCGGTGATCCTGATCGGCGCGTCGGTGTTCGGTAAATTCATTTCGCCGGCCGCAGCAATCCCGGTGGGCATCATCACCGCCGTCGCCGGCGTGCCGATCCTGTTTGCGATCATCGCGCGGCGGGGCGGTCGGTCGGGAGGCGCAGCATGACGCTTGTTCTCGATCAGGTTACCGTCCGTCGCGGGCGCGCTGACATCCTCAAGGGCCTGTCCGCGACCCTGCCGCGCGGGCGCATCGTCGGGCTGGTGGGCGCGAACGGGGCGGGGAAATCCACGCTGATCAACGCCATCACTCGCCAATTGCCGTTTTGCGGCGCGATCTCCTGGAATGGAGGCGGCATCGATCTTCGGCGCGTCGGGCATATGCCGCAGCATTGCCAGGTGCAGGCCGAATTGACCGTGGTCGAAACCGTACTGCTTGGACGCCATGAACTGTTGGGTTGGCGCGTCGAAACGGCGATCCTCGACAAAGCCCTGGCGATCCTCGCCGATTTCGGCGTCGAGCATCTGCATGACCGGTCGATGGCCAGCCTGTCGGGCGGCCAGCAGCAATTGGTGCTGCTCGCCCAGCGCATGTTGCGCGCGCCCGAACTGCTGCTGCTCGACGAGGCGACCAGCGCGCTCGACCTCAGGCGCCAGATGCAGGTTTTCGCGCGTCTCCGGGCCTATGTGGATCAAAGCGGCGCCCTGGCGCTGATCGCCATCCACGATCTCAATCTCGCCGCCCGGCATGTGGACGACGTGCTGCTGATCGATGACGGCGTATCGGGCGGCTTCGGGCCGTTTTCGACCGTCATCGATGAAGCCGCCCTGCGCCGGGTTTACGGCGTCGAGGCCGAGATCGTCATGTCCCGCTCCGGCCATGCGGTGATCCTGCCTCTGGGCGCCGTCGGGGATGACGACGCACGGAGAGAACGAGCCGCTTACTCCGCAGCTTCCGCATAAGCCTCCATCGGCGGGCAGGCGCATACGAGGTTGCGGTCGCCATAGACATTGTCGACGCGGTTGACCGGCGGCCAGTATTTGTCGACGCCGAGCGAGCCGGGCGGGAAGCAGGCCTGTTCGCGGCTATAGGGCCGGTCCCAGTCGCCCACGAGGTCGCGCACCGTATGCGGAGCGTTTTTGAGCGGATTGTTGGTCTTGTCCATCCGCCCGTCCTCGATCGCCTGGGCTTCCGCGCGGATCGACATCATGGCCTCAACGAAGCGGTCGAGTTCGGCCTTGGTCTCGCTTTCGGTCGGCTCGATCATCAGGGTGCCCGCCACCGGCCAGCTCATGGTCGGGGCGTGGAAGCCGGAGTCGATCAGGCGCTTGGCGACGTCGTCGACACTGACGCCGGCGCTCTGCTGCAAGGGCCTTGTGTCGATGATGCATTCGTGGGCCACGCGCCCCTTGGCGGATTTGTAGAGCACGTCGTAAGCGCCCTTCAGCTTGGCGGCGATGTAATTGGCGTTGAGGATCGCCACTTTCGTCGCCTGGGTCAGGCCTTCGCCGCCCATCATCAGAATATAGGACCAGGAGATCGGCAGGATCGAGGCCGAGCCGAAGGGCGCGGCGGAGACTGCGCCATCGCGATGGTCGCTTTCCGGATGGCCGGGCAGATGCGCCGCGAGATGAGCCTTGACCCCGATCGGCCCCATGCCCGGCCCACCGCCGCCATGGGGAATGCAGAAGGTCTTGTGCAGGTTGAGATGGCTGACATCGGAGCCGATATCGCCGGGCCGCGACAGGCCGACCATGGCGTTCATATTGGCGCCGTCCATATAGACCTGGCCGCCATGGGCATGCGCAATCTCGCAGATTTCCCGCACCGTTTCCTCAAACACGCCATGGGTCGAGGGATAGGTGATCATCACGGCTGACAGATTGGCCGAATGCTTTTCAGCCTGGGCGCGGAAGTCGTCGAGATCGATGTCTCCATTCGGAGACACCTTGATCGGCACGACTTTCATACCGACCATCTGCGCCGAGGCGGGGTTGGTGCCATGCGCGGATGTCGGGATCAGGCAGACATCGCGATGGGTATCCCCGCGCGCGACATGATAGTTGCGGATGGTGAGGAGGCCGGCATATTCCCCTTGCGCGCCGGAATTTGGCTGCATGGAGAAGGAGTCGTAACCGGTGATGTCGCAGAGCTTTTTCGTGAGATCCTCGATCATGATCCGGTAGCCCTCGGCCTGATCATCAGGCACGAAGGGATGGATTTCGGAAAATTCCGGCCAAGTGATCGGCAGCATTTCGGCCGTGGCGTTGAGCTTCATCGTGCAGGAGCCGAGCGGGATCATCGAGCGATCGAGCGCGAGATCGCGGTCGGACAGCCTGCGGATATAGCGCGTCATCTCGCTTTCGGCCCGGTTCATATGGAAGATCTTGTGGGTGAGATAGTCGCTCTTGCGCAGGAGGCTTGCCGGAAGCCGCCAGCCGGGAGCAAAATCCTCGGTCTTGAACTCACCGCCGAAAGCGCGCCAGACGGCTTCCAGCGTCACCGGCCGCGAGCGTTCGTCGAGCGAAATGCCGATGCGGTCGGAGCCGATCTTGCGCAGATTAACGCCCTCAGTCACGGCGGCCTTGAGGATGACGCCCTGCAGTTTGCCGACGTCGACGGTGATGGTGTCGAAGAAACTCTCGGGCTCGACTTTGTAGCCAAGTTTCTCGAGCCCCTTGGCGAGGCGGACGGTTTTCTGGTGAACGCTCTGGGCGATCGCCTTCAGCCCCTGCGGGCCGTGGAAGACGGCGTACATCGAGGCCATCACCGCCAGCAGCACCTGGGCGGTGCAGATATTGGACGTCGCCTTTTCGCGGCGGATGTGCTGTTCACGCGTCTGCAGCGCCAGCCGATAGGCGCGATTGCCGCGGGCATCGATGGAGACGCCGACAAGACGGCCGGGCATGGAGCGTTTGAGGTCGTCGCGCACCGCCATATAGGCCGCATGCGGGCCGCCATAGCCAACTGGCACGCCGAAGCGCTGAGTGGAGCCGACGGCGATATCGGCGCCCATCTCGCCGGGCGATTTCAGCAGGCAGAGCGCCAAGGGATCGGCGGCGACCGCTCCGAGCGCGCCGGCGGCATGGAGTTGCTCCATCAGCGGCGCAAAATCGCGGACATGGCCGTAGGTGCCGGGATATTGGAACAGCGCGCCGAACACCTGGCTTGGATCGAGATCGGCGAAGGGATCGCCAACAAGCACCGTCCAGCCCAATGGCTCGGCGCGGGTTTTCAAGAGCGCCAGCGTTTGCGGGTGGCAGTTCTCGTCGGCAAAGAAGGCGGTCGCCTTGCTCTTGGCGGAACGCTGGGCGAGCGCCATGGCTTCGGCGGCTGCTGTGGCTTCATCCAGCAGCGAGGCGTTGGCGATGTCGAGACCGGTGAGATCGGTGATCATGGTCTGGAAGTTGAGGAGCGCTTCCAGTCGGCCCTGGCTGATTTCCGGCTGGTAAGGCGTATAGGCGGTGTACCAGGCCGGATTTTCCAGAATGGTGCGCTGGATGACAGGCGGCGTGATCGTGCCGTAATAGCCCTGGCCGATCAGCGAGACGAGATTGCGGTTCCTGTTGGCCGTCTCGCGCATCTTGTCGAGCGCCTCGCGCTCGGTCAGCGGCTTGTCCCAGACAAGCGGCGTCTTGAGCCGGATCGAGGCGGGCACGGTGTCGTCGATCAGCGCGTCGAGGCTGTCGTAACCGATGACCTCGAGCATCTCATCCATTTCATTGGGGGAGGGGCCGATATGACGGCGGTCGGCGAAATTATAGGGATCGTAATCCGTAAACGTGAAGTCGCTAGGCAGTGACATTAGCCGACCATCCTGTTGTAGGCGTCTTCATCCATGAGGGCTTCGATGTCCGAAGGGTTGGCGAGCTTGAGCTTGAAGAACCAGCCGGCGCCCAGAGGATCGGAATTGACCAGCGCCGGATCCTTGGCGATGGCGTCATTGACCTCGACAATCTCACCATCGAGCGGGCAATAGACTTCCGAAGCGGCCTTGACGCTTTCGACAGTGGCGGAGGCGGAGTTCTTCGCGAGCGTCGCGCCGACCTCGGGCAGTTCGACATAGACGAGATCGCCGAGCTGATCGGCGGCGTGGCGGGTGATGCCGACGGTGGCGACATCGCCGTCGAGCTTCAGCCATTCATGTTCTTCGGTGAATTTCAGCATGGTCTGGGTCCTCTGGAGAGTGTTGATAGGTTTGGATGTTTTTGGCTGATCGACGTCGGCGAACTGCCCCTCATCCCCCTGCCGGGACCTTCTCCCCGCGCATGCGGGGAGAAGGAGGATGTGGCAAGGCGGGCGCTCCATCTCCCTTCTCCCCGCAGGCGCGGGGAGAAGGTGGCGGCAGCCGGATGAGGGGCGGAGCACCACATCTGCCGTTATCGCCGATACCCCGGCGTCACGAAGGGTAGGGCGGTCACCGTCGTGGGCAGAAACTTGCCCCGGACTTCAGCGAAGACCCGCGTTCCCGTTGCGGCATGACTCACCGG
This sequence comes from Rhizobium sp. SG_E_25_P2, assembly GCF_029892285.1. Classification (GTDB taxonomy): domain Bacteria; phylum Pseudomonadota; class Alphaproteobacteria; order Rhizobiales; family Rhizobiaceae; genus Rhizobium_E. The sequence goes on along the minus strand of NZ_JARXVM010000008.1, from coordinate 2,973 downwards.
CAGGTAAGCCATGGCGACAGGTGCATCGATGCTCGGGCCGAAGCCGCCGGAGGTGACTTCGCCGAGCAGATGCTGGCCCGCATCGTCCGCATAGAGTTTCGCATGCCCCCGGATCGGGGCCTTGCCGTCCGGCTTTAATCCGACGCGGAGACGGGCGGGGCCGTTGTCCAGTTCGGCGAGAATGCGATGCGCGCCGGGAAAGCCGCCGGCGCGGCCGCCGCCATTGCGTCGTACTTTCTGTATCGCCCAGGTCAGCCCGGCCTCGACAGGCGTCGTCGTCTCGTCGATGTCGTTGCCGTAAAGGCAGAGGCCGGCTTCAAGCCGCAGGCTGTCGCGGGCGCCCAAGCCGATCATCTCGCAATCGGGATGGTCGAGCAGGCGGCGGGCCACGGTTTCGGCATGTTTGGCGGGAATGGAGATTTCGAAACCATCCTCGCCGGAATAGCCGGAGCGGGAGATGATGCAGTCGATGTCGTGGAGATCGTCGGTCTCGACATCCATGAAGGCCATGCTGGTCACTTCCGGACAGAATTCCGCCAGCACCTGCTCGGCATGCGGCCCTTGCAGCGCGATCAGCGCCCGGTCCTCCAGCACCTCGATATCGCAGACATCCGAGAGATGAGCGCGGAGATGGGCGATGTCCTCGGCCTTGCGCGAGGCGTTGACGACCATGAAGAAGTGATCGCCGCGATTGGACACCATCAGGTCGTCCAGTATGCCGCCGGCCTCGTTGGTGAAGAAGCCGTAGCGCTGGCGGCCGAGTTTCAGTCCGGCGATATCGACGGGGATCAGGGTTTCCAGCGCAAGGGCCGCCTCGGTTAGGTTGCCGGATTTGGCGCGGATCGTCACCTGGCCCATATGCGACACATCGAACAGGCCGCATTGCCCGCGGGTGAAGAGATGCTCCTTCATCACCCCCATTGGATATTGGATCGGCATGTCATAGCCGGCGAAGGGAGCCATACGCGCGCCGAGCGCGAGATGCAGCGCATGCAGCGGCGTTTTGAGAGTTGGGCTTTCAGTCACGAACAGTCTCCCGGGTTCGGCGTTTTCGCCTGCTCAAGTCCGGACGCGGTCACGCGGTTCCGGTTCTCAAGCCCCCTCTGTCCCTTTTGCCTGAGATTGTTATCCCTTCGGCAGGCGCACGCGCCATTCTCCAGAGTCTGTTCCCGCCCGATGGTCCTTTTGCCTGAGAGTTTCCGGGGCTGTTGCTCCTTCGGCGCCACTGTCTTGCAGTGAGCTCTCCCATCGGGTGAGCTAGGCATAGCCGCAAGGCGGGCCCGATTACAAGAGGAAACGGCGCGATCGCCACAGAAATTGTCGCAGCGAGGTTATTGGCGTGTTTCGCGTCCGATGCGTTCGGATTTGATGCGGCGCAAAGTCCTCTGTTCAGGAAGCCGCTATTGGGCTAGGCATGATGGACGGGGAGACAATGATGCCGGGATTCTTGCGAGGGAGAGGGGCGATGCTGCGCATTTTGTGTGCGCTCGCCTATGCCTTGCTGGGCTTCTCCGGTCATTCCCTTGCGGGAGCCGAAAGCGCGCCCGGAGCCTATTATCGCCTTCCGGATGGTTCCTACGCTTCGCTCTGCGAACCCGGCGGCGCCGACCAGCGGTCGACGCCGGCTGATCACTGTAAGACCTGCCTGATCGCACAGCCGCATGGCGCGCCTGCGCCGGCGCTTGCCGTGATTGACGGCCCCGTCTTCACCCTTCTCGGGCTCAGCGCGCCGGCGCCCAATCGCGATTTCACGCCCCGGCCGACTTTCCGGCGCATGGCGGTTCGCGGCCCGCCGACGACAGCCTAAGGCTATTTTTTCCGTCATTCCGCCGCCTGTTGCGGCAACCCGTTTGCGCCACGCGCAGAGAAGAGATCCCTTATGTTCAAGACCATTCTTTCCGTCGCCGCCGTCGCGGCCATCCCCGCCATCGCCTCCGCTCACGTCACTTTGGTCCAGGGCGAAGCCCCGGCCGACAGCTATTATCTCGCCCAGTTGCAGATCCCGCATGGCTGCGACGGCAAGGCCACCAAAGAGGTGCGGGTGACGCTACCCGAAGGCTTCATTTCCGCAAAGCCGATGCCGAAGGCCGGCTGGACCCTCGAGGTGATCAAGGGCAAGTACAAGGCCGAATACAAGGACCATGGAAAGCCGGTCACCGAAGGACCGGTCGAGATCCGCTGGAGCGGCGGCGATCTGCCGGACGACTATTTCGACATCTTTTCGGTCCGTGGAAAATTCGCCGGCCTTGCCGCGGGCTCGGTGGTTCCGTTCGCAGTCACGCAGCTATGCGATGGCGCGGAAGCGGTGTGGAACGAGGTCGCCGCGCCTGGCCAGGACGCTCATGACCTGCCCAATCCCGCGCCCACCGTCACGCTGATTGCTGCCAAGGACATGCATCATCACCATGACGCGGCGCCCGCGTCGATCACGCTGGGATCGCTCGACATCACGCCCGGCTTCATCAAGGCGACGGCGCCCGGCCAGCCGGTGGCGGGCGGCTTCCTGACCATCGCCAATCGCGGCGCGGAAGATGACACGCTGGTCGCCGTGGAAGGCGTCGACGGCGCCGACCATGTCGAATTGCACGCGATGTCGATGGAAGGCGATGTGATGAAGATGCGCAAGCTGCCCGACGGCATTCCCGTGCCTGCGGGCCAGACGGTGGAATTGAAGCCGGGTGGGCTCCATATGATGTTCATGGGGCTGAAGCATCCTTACCTGGCGGGGGAAACCACGCCGATGACGCTCGTTTTCGCCAAGGCTGGCAAAGTGGCGATCTCCTTGCCGGTGATGGACATCAAGGGCGGCATGGACAAGCACAAGCATAAATGATCCGATCGAGGCGGACCAATGCGAAAAGAGCGGCCGGCGCCGCTCTTTTTGTTATGAAGTAAATAAACCTCCACCTACGGTGGAGGACTGGACGAGTTCTACATAGTAGTTGAGAGACCTCTGGCTTGGACCGTTAGATT
>NZ_JARXVM010000007.1 GCF_029892285.1 Rhizobium sp. SG_E_25_P2 | reverse complement strand
TGCCGACCTCTTTAACCGTAGCTACTAAGACATAGCAAAACCGCTTCTAGCGGTTCAAGCGCAGCGTTTCAAACCTCCACCTTTGGTGGAGGTCATGACTTGTTTGCGCGGGCGCAGTGACGCAGTCTTGCGACTGTGCGCCAGCCATCGGCGCGGCGGCGTCTCCCCGACGACGAAAGAGGCGGCTATACAGGGCGCGCCGTCTGTCGCAACGACGCGACACCGTCTCGGATCTATCATGCCGTGATATCTGGACGAATATAACGTTTTCCCCGATCCTCGCGCTACGGTCCAATTCGGACATCGCCGCATCAGGGAGGAAACCATGCTGCATCAAAAAATCACCGCCTCGCCGTTCAAGACGCGCTATGGCAATTTCATCGGCGGGCAATGGGTGGAGCCGGTCGACGGCCGTTATTTCGACGATACGACGCCTGTTACCGGCGGCAAGCTCTGCGAAATCGCTCGTTCGAACGAAAAGGATATCGAACTGGCGCTCGACGCCGCTCATGCCGCCAAGGATAAATGGGGCCGTACGCCGGTCGCGCAGCGCGCGCTGATCCTCAACCGCATCGCCGACCGCATGGAGAGCAATCTCGAACTGCTCGCCCAGGCCGAGACCTGGGACAATGGCAAGCCGTTGCGCGAAACCATGGCGGCCGATATTCCGCTCGCCATCGATCATTTCCGTTACTTCGCCGCTTGCGTGCGGTCGCAGGAAGGATCGATCGGCGAGGTCGATCACGACACGATCGCCTATCATTTCCATGAACCGCTCGGCGTGGTCGGCCAGATCATTCCCTGGAATTTTCCGATCCTGATGGCGGCCTGGAAGCTGGCGCCGGCGATCGTCGCCGGCAATTGCGTGGTGTTGAAGCCGGCCGAACAGACGCCCGCCTCGATCCTTGTGCTCGCCGAACTGATCGCCGATATCCTGCCGCCTGGCGTGCTCAACATCGTCAACGGTTTCGGCCTCGAAGCCGGCAAGCCGCTGGCTTCCAGCCCGCGCATCGCCAAGATCGCCTTTACCGGCGAGACCTCGACCGGCCGGCTGATCATGCAATACGCCAGCCAGAACCTGATTCCCGTGACGCTGGAACTCGGCGGCAAATCGCCGAACATCTTCTTTGCCGACGTGATGGCCGAAGACGACGACTATCTCGACAAGGCGCTCGAAGGCTTCGCGATGTTCGCGCTCAATCAGGGCGAGGTCTGCACCTGCCCGTCGCGCGCGCTCGTGCACGAGAAGATCTATGACCGTTTCATGGAAAAGGCCGTCGCCCGCGTGGAAATGATCAAGCAGGGCAACCCGCTTGACCTGGAGACGATGATCGGCGCGCAGGCATCGTCCGAGCAGATGCACAAGATCCTCTCTTATATCGAGATCGGCACCCAGGAAGGCGCCAAAGTGCTGACCGGCGGCGCGCGCAATATGCTCGAAGGCGACCTCGAACATGGCTATTACGTCAAGCCGACCGTGTTTGAAGGCAACAACAAAATGCGGATCTTCCAGGAAGAGATCTTTGGCCCGGTTGTCTCCGTCACCACCTTCAAGAATGACCAGGAGGCGCTGGAAATCGCCAATGACACGCAATACGGTCTCGGCGCCGGCGTGTGGAGTCGCGACGCCAATCGCTGCTATCATTTCGGCCGCGACATTCAGGCCGGCCGCGTCTGGATCAACAACTACCACGCCTATCCGGCCCATGCGGCGTTTGGCGGCTACAAGCAGTCCGGCATCGGTCGTGAAACCCACAAGATGATGCTCGATCACTATCAGCAGACCAAGAACATGCTGGTCAGCTACTCTCCCAAGGCGCTCGGTTTCTTCTGATCTCACGAACGCGTGGCTGACCTCGGGCTCCCGGCGCTTCGCCGGGAGCCCTTTTCGTCCAACATGCCGAGGAGACGCGTATGTCCGAACACCGACCCAATGACATGGTCATGGCGACCGAGGCGGCGCTTGACCTGATCGCCGAGATAAGACGCGATCATCCCGATATCCTGTTTCACCAGTCTGGCGGCTGTTGCGACGGCTCGTCGCCGATGTGCTATCCCCTGGGCGAATTGCTGATCGGCGATCAGGACATGCTGCTCGGCCATATCGGCGGGGCGCCCTTCTATATCGGCCGCGCGCAGTTTGCGGCCTGGGGACAGCCGCGGCTGATCATCGACGTGATTCCCGGTCGAGGCGGGATGTTCTCGCTCGACAATGGCCGTGAGAAGCGCTTCCTGGTCCGGTCGAATGTCTGTTCGGCGCCGAATTTGTGACAGTGCGCGTCAAAGGATGAAGTCGCCGCTGGCCATACCGCTCACGCCGTCGAGTTCGATCGCGATGTCAGCCCTGCGGTCGCCATTGACGTCGCCCAAAACAAAGCCATCCTCGAAGCGCAACTGACCGACAGCGCCGCTGAAATCGCCGCTGCCGATGAAGCGGAAGGATTGGTTGCCGGATTGTCCGGTATTGGCGTCGATCGCGGAAAGATCGATTTCGTCATTCTGTCCACGGCTGAAATCGCCGATCACGTCAAACGCGCCATTGTTCCGGCTGTCGGTGACAGATGCGAAGACGAAACGGTCCGCGCCGGATCCGCCGATCAGAAAATCTGCGTCGCCGCCGCCGACCAGGATGTCATTGCCGGCAAGGCCGTCGAGGCTGTCGCCATTGGCGAGACCTTTCAGCGTGTTGGAGCCGGCTGATCCGATCAGCGTGTCGCTGGAGTTGGTTCCTTCGGCGTTCTCGATGCCGACCAGCGATTCCTGACGGTTCGCGCCAGTCTGGGCGATGCCCTGGGCCAGGCTGAGCGCGATGCCGCCGAGGCTGGGATCGTCTGAGCGGGGACGATAGCTGATCGTGTCGACGCCCGCGCCGCCGTTGAAGACATTGGCCCAGCCTTCGGAGAAGAAGTCATCGTTGCCAGCCTCGCCGAAATAGCGGCTCTTGAAGGTCGATACGGCAATCTGGTCGGCGCCGCCGCCGGCGCGGACAAGGTCGCCGGCGTCGGTCGCAAACGACGCGAAGCCGAGGCCAACATAGGTGTCGGCGCCCGCGCCGAGCCTGATATCGTTGCCCTCTTCCTTGTGATTGACCACGCCGTCATTGCCAGAGCCGGCGTCGACAAAGTTACCGCCGCCGCGATCGTCGCTCAGGTTTAAAATGATCGTGTCGTTTCCGTCTTTGGCGAAAACACGGATAGCCGGATCCGAGCCTTGCTCGATGCGGTCGGCTTTGTTGGTGCCGTTGATCGTCTTTCCCATGCCCGTTCTCCCCTCGCTGGCTCGATTGTCGAAACCTACTTTAGGGGTTTCTTTATAGCGAGCTGTTTCCGAGGTGACATCGCCATAGAAGTCTAGGACCGCTCAGGCGCATGGCGAAGAGATCAGCGCCGTTTGCGGGTCACTGGCATGTACGGGGAATGTCGAGGCGATAGGTGGTCTTGCCGGGACCTTCAGGCAAAACGGGGATCAGATAGACCGTGAGGTCGCAATCCTGGACGCGAATGGTCCATTCCTTGGCGCCGTCTTCACGCGTTCCGGTGTTGGAAATCGCCCCTATAGGAGCCTGATGAACAGCGTCCGCGACAAGCGCGCTGCCGAGGATAATCCCTATTTGCTCGACGCTGTCGTAATAGCCCGACACCGCCGCTTCTGCGGATTGAAACCCCAGACATGCCGACGTCGCGGCCAAAATCAGCCTTTTCATCTCTCGTCCTCACTATTCGAACCGAGCCCAGACCTTTGTCGAGAGGCCTGGGTGTTCAAGCTCTCAGGCAGCCTTGCTGCGATGCCGCTCCCTTTCCGCGTGACCGGGTTCGCGGATCGTCTTTCGGCGGTCGAGCTTGAACTGGTTGACGAGGTCGCTGAGTTTCATCGCGCCTGCGGCGAGGTGCTCGCTGATTGATTTGCTCTGCTGGACCATCGCCGCATTTTGCTGGGTCATGGCGTCGATCTGCGACACCGCCCCGTTGATGTCGGACAGGCTGGAAGCCTGTTCGGCGGCGCTGGCGGTCAGCGATTGCATGTTGTCGTCGATCGCCCTGACGATGCCAGCGATCCGTTGCAGTCCGTCGCCGGTGGCGTCGACGAGACGAACGCCATCCTGAACCTCACGCCCGGAATTCTCGATCAGCATCTTGATTTCCTTGGCGGCATTGGCGGAGCGCTGCGCCAGTTCCCGCACTTCCTGCGCCACGACCGCGAACCCCTTGCCGGCCTCGCCGGCCCGGGCCGCCTCGACGCCCGCGTTCAGCGCCAGCAGATTGGTCTGGAAAGCGATCTCGTCGATCACGCCGATGATCTTGCCTATTTCCGCCGATGCTGTTTCGATCCGCTCCATCGCGGCGGTGGTGTCCTGCAGCACCTTGGTGGAAGTGTCCACCGAGGTCATGGCGTTCTGGACGAGATCGCGCGCGCTCTGCGTCGCCGTCCTGGACGACTTTACGCGTTCGGTCACATCGTCCAGGGATCGCGTGGTCTGGCGCAACGCGTCGGCCTGATCATGGGTGCGCACCGACAATTGGTCAGCGCCGCTGTTCATTCTCCGGCTGTTTTCCTCAAGCGTTTGCGTTTCCGCCAGCACGCTTTCCAGCGTTTTCTGAAACGCGCCAAGGGAACTGTTGAAATCGTGCCGCAGGGGCTCGAATTCCGGCGAGAAGGGGATGTCGATCGTCTCGCGAATATTGCTATCAGCCAACCGGGCAAGACCGGCGCCGAGTTCTTTCACCACCCGCACCCGCGACGTCACGTCCGTCGCGAACTTCACCACTTTGAATACACGGCCATTGTCGTCGAAGATCGGATTGTAGGAGGCCTGGATAAAGACCGGATTGCCTGTCTTATCGAGACGCATGAACTGGTCCGAGGCATAGTCGCCGGAGGCCAGTCTTTTCCAGAAATCGGAATAAGCACGGGACTGGGCATAATCCCGATCGCAGAATATCGCATGGCGTTTGCCGACGATGTCGGACAGCGTGTAACGCATCGTGGCCAGAAAATTGTCGTTTGCCGTGATGATCTCGCCGTCGGGGGTGAATTCGATGATGGCCTGGGTGCGCGAAATCGCGTCGAGTTTGCCCTTGTCCTCAGCCGCCTTCAAGCGCGACGCGGTGATGTCTGTGGCGAATTTCACCACCTTGTATGGCTTGCCGCCGCGCAGGATCGGGTTGTAGGTCGCTTCGATCCACACTTCTCGGCCGCCTTTGGCCAGACGCTTGTATTGCTTCTGTTCGAAAGTTCCGGCTGCGAGTTTACGCCAGAACTCCTGATAGTCCGGAGAAGACGCGTAAGAGGGATCCACGAAGATGCGATGATGCTTTCCGATGATGTCTTGGGCCGAATAGCCCATAACCTTCAGAAAGTTTTCGTTGGCGGAGAGGATCTTGCCGTCGAGCGAGAACTCGATCATGGCGAGCGACCGATTGAGCGCATCGACGATCGCGGACTTTGAATTCAGGTCGAAAAGCGGAAACACGGTGAGACAGAGCTCCAATGAGAGTTGTCACGATATTTGCGCGTCTCCGGTAAAGAAAATTTTAATTGCCCAATAAAATCATAAGGCTGAAGCTTTGTCGGTTCGCGAGAAATACGAGTATTCCTCAGGTTTTCCTGCCGAAAGCCTCATTGGTGCGACGACTGGCTGTCGTCGGCGGCGCGCTGCACATCGTTCAACGCCAGTTCAGCCTGTTAATCCGGACAGACGCGTGGCTTTTGGTGGAAAGCGAAAGAAGGCATGGCGAGTGCGCGAGAATAGCAACCGTTGAAACGAAAACGGGGGCGTCTCCGCCCCCATTCACAGTCCTCGTCGAAAATTCAAGCCTTAGCCGCGAAACTGGCCCTTGGCGCGGTTGGGGCGACCGCTATTCGGCCGACCATCGCGCTTGGGACCCTGATGCGGCTTGGCGGCTTCGGGGCGCGCGTCGCCATGCGGACGGCGGTCGCGCTGCTGCGGACGCTCCTCGGTAAGCAGATTGGCCTCTTCGGCATAGCCGGCGAAGCGCGCCGGGCTGTGGCGGGAAGCGCCCTGGTTCGGCTTGGCGGCGTCCCGGCGGGGGGCGCGATTGTCGCCTTCCGGACGGGGGCCGCGGCTTTCGGGACGACGTTCGCCTGCCTGGGCCTGGCGGGCCGGACGACCGTCATGATCGCGCTTGCCTTCGGGGCGGCGGTCACCGCGGGCCGGGCGCTCGCCTGCGCCTTCGCTGCGATCGCGCACCGGACGGAATTCGCCGCCATTCAGTTCCTCGACTTCCGCGAAGCTAGGGCGCGGCTGGCGCTGCGGAGCATCACGACGCGGGCCGCGGTCGTTGCGCTGGCCTTCAGGGCTGCGCGGCTTGCGGGCCGGGCGCTCGCTGTCGCCGCTGCGTTCGACGTCGGCGACTTCGGCGAAAGCACCGCGCGCGACGGCCTGTTCACGGCGCTCGGTGGCATGTTCGCGAGCTTCGCGAGGACCACGGCTTTCGGGACGGCGTCCGCGATGGCTTTCGCCGCCGCCCTTCTTCTTGCCTTGCCATTCCGGACGTTCGCCCGAGGCGACCGGCACCGGCTGGCCCATCAGCTTTTCGATGTCATAGAGCATCTTGAGTTCATCGGGGGCGCAGAAGGCGATGGCAATACCCTCGCGACCGGCGCGGGCCGTGCGGCCGATGCGGTGGACATAGGTGTCCGCCACGGTGGGGAGATCGTAGTTGTAGACATGGCTGACGCCGGGAACGTCGATGCCGCGGGCGGCGACGTCGGTGGCGACCAGCGTGCGGATGTCGCCGTCACGAAAGCCCTTGAGCGCGCGGTCGCGCTGGCCCTGGCTCTTGTTGCCGTGGATCGATGCGACGGAGAAGCCGGTCTGCTCAAGATGCTTCATCAGCTTTTCGGCGCCATGCTTGGTTTTGCAGAACACCAGGTTCAGTGAATCCGCGCCATTGGCGCGCAGTTCGCTCTTCAGCAGCACAGTCTTGTGATCGCGGCCCTGGACGAAGTGAACGCGCTGTTCGACCTTGTCGGCAGCCTTGCCGGGCGGCGTCACGGACACTTCTTCCGGATCATGCAGATAATCGCCGGCGAGATCGGCAATGGCCTGCGGCATGGTGGCGGAGAACAGCATCGTCTGGCGACGCTTCGGCACCATTTTCACGATCTTCTTCAGATCATGGATGAAGCCGAGATCCAGCATCTGGTCGGCTTCGTCGAGCACGAGATAGCGCACGGCAGAAAGGTTGAGCGCGCGGCGATTGCAGAGATCGAGCAGGCGGCCCGGCGTGGCGATCAGGATGTCCACGCCCCTTTCGAGGATCTTGGACTGCACGTTGATCGACGCGCCGCCGACGACAGAGGTCTGCTTGAGCGGCGACTTGCGGGTGAAAACCTTGATGCTTTCGCCGATCTGGTTGACGAGTTCGCGGGTGGGGGCGAGGATCAGCGCGCGGCAGGATTTGGGTTCTGCCTTGACGCCTTCCTTGATCAGGCGGGCGATGATCGGCAGGCCGAAGCCGAGGGTCTTGCCGGTGCCGGTCTGGGCGAGGCCGATAACGTCGCGGCCTTCGAGCGCCAGCGGAATGGCTTTGGCCTGGATCGGGGTCGGCGTGGTGAAGCCGGTTTCAGTCAGGGTGTTGAGAAGATATTGCGAGAGGCCGAGCGTTTCAAAGCTGGTCGTAGTGGTCACAGTTAGTCTACCTTTCGGGGGCCAAACAGCTCCGCCGGATAGACATCATTGTCCATCCGGTGCGTCTGGCTCAAGAACCCCGCGTGACATGGGAACTTGTTGTTCGTTTCTGAAATTCGCTTTCCGGCGCATCGAATGCATGGGGCGTTCGAGACCGCGCTTTGCCTTTGATCGACGCTCACCGGTTCCCCCGTAACGAGGGCTTTCATCCGTGGTCGTGCGGGCAGCTCACGCGGCGCCCTTTAGGGGAAAGCTGGCCTGCATGTCGTGCATTTCGCCGTCAAAGTCAAGACCTGTTTCGCTTTTGCGAAAAGGCGGGCGGACCGGCGTCGTCGCCGGGCCGCGTTTTGATGTCTCTGGATCAGAAGTCGGTCGGAACGCCGCCCTCGGCCTTGCGGCGCGCGACAAATGCGTCGAGTTCCTCCTCGATCGCCGGATCGAGCGCCGGCTGTTCATAGGCCGCGAGCTTTTCCTTCCAGACGCGATTGGCGTGCTGGAAGGTCGTCGGGCTGCCGGCTTCCACCCAGGTCTCGTTGTTGCGCCAGTCCGACAGGATCGGGGAATAAAACGCGGTTTCATAGCGCGCCAGCGTGTGTTGGGTGCCGAAATAGTGGCCGCCGGGACCGACGTCGCGAATGGCGTCGAGGCCGAGCGCGTCGTCCGAGACGTCGAGCGGCTTGAGGAACTCGGCGACCATCTGCAAGAGATCGACGTCGAGAATGAATTTTTCATAAGACGCCGTCAGGCCGCCCTCGGTCCAGCCGGCAGAATGCATGACGAAATTGCCGCCGCCTTCGACCACGCCCCACAGCGAGAACACCGATTCATAAGCGGCCTGGGCGTCGAGCGTGTTCGCCGCATTGGTGTTGGAAGTGCGATAGGGGAAACCGTAGCGGCGGGCGAGCTGTCCGCCGGCAATGACGGCTTTCATATATTCGGGGGTGCCGAAGGCGGGCGCGCCGGTCTTCATGTCGACATTGGAGGTGAAGCCGCCATAGACGGCGGGGGCGCCGCGACGGACCATCTGGGTAAACGCGATGCCGCACAGCGCCTCGGCGTTCTGCTGCACGACCGCGCCGGCGATCGTCACCGGAGCCATGGCGCCGGCCAGCGTGAATGGCGTGAGGATGACGACCTGATTGCGCGAGGACATTTCGATGATGCCCTGCAGCATCGGGCCGTCGAGACGCAGCGGTGAAGACGAGTTGATGATGGTGAAGAGCGACGGCTCGCGCTCCATCTGCTCCCAGCTGATGCCGCGGCCGATGCGGGCGATCTCCAGCGCGTCCTCATTGCGCTGTTTGCCGAGCGAATAGGCGTGGAAGGGCTTGTCCGTCAGCTTCACCATATCCGACAGGCAGTCGAGATGGCGGACAGAAGCGTGAATGTCCACCGGCTCGACGGGATAGCCGCCGGTAGTGTGGATGATGTCGTAGCATTGGGCGAGTTTGACGAGATTGCGGTAGTCGGCCTGGTTGCCGGTGCGGCGGCCGCCATCCATGTCTGAGACGAAGGGCGCCGAGGCGATCTGTGCGAAAACGAGGTTGTCGCCGCCCATTTTGACATGACGCATCGGGTTGCGGGCGTGCAGCGTGAATTCCTTCGGCACGGTGGCGATCATGTCCATGATCAAGCCGCGATCGAAGCGGACTCGCTCCGAGCCCTCGACCACATGCGCGCCATGCGCCTTCATGATCTCGCGCGCCTCAGGCAGCATGATATCCATGCCGATTTCCTCAAGCACGGTCAGCGAGGCGTTATGCACGGCTTCAAGCTGGTCGGCGGAGAGAAGTTCGGTGCGCGGCCGGCCGTTGACGAGATTGAGATAGGAGGGACCTGCAGTTCGGCGCGAGCGGTCGGCGCCTCTTCCACCGGCGCGGCGGCGGCGGCCTTCGCCCGATGCTTCCTCTTGCATGATGACTGCCTGTGTGCCTTCCGCGCTCATGTCGTTCTCGCTTGTTGTCATTGCTTGATCGGGCGCGAAAGGCGCCGTTTCCGCCAGCGTGGAGGTGCCGCGCCTGCTGCCGGCCATCATGTCAAACGCAGCCTTCGGACCCGCTCGTAAAAGCGACACCGAAGCCCGGCGGCTTGCCGCGCAAAGGCCAGCGGCTGTTCTGCTTGCGGCAGGCCTGCAAGACCTCCCGATTGACGTCAAAATTCCGCCAACGGCGCAAAAAGAGAATATGGTTCACTTCTTATTAAACGGCCGGCTGATAGAAATTGACGATGGTTGGCGACGGCCCGGAGAAATTTGTGCGGCATTCTGAGGATCCATTGCTGAGGACGGTCTGCGATCGGGTTCTCCAACTCGACGCGCCTGCTTTCGTGAAGGATAGCCAACTGGCCTTTGTGGCGGTCAACGTCGCCTTTGCCCGCCTGTTTGACGCTGCGCCCGATGATCTGCTGGGGCGAACCGGTCGCGATTTGGGCCTTGATGCCGGTCTCGACCTTCACGACAAGGAACGCGCCTGCGTCGTGTTCGGCGACGAGCAATCCGGCCATTACCTCGATCCCTCGGGCAGGGGCTTTTTCAATGTCGAGCTCGAGCGGTTTCAGCTGGATGACGGGCAGATCTTCCTTTACTGCCGTTTCGATGTGATGGCGTTGACGCCGCCGGCTGAAAAGAAGGCGGCTGTCCAGCCGCATAACGCCTTGCCGCTCGGGATAGATTTCAGTCAGATCCATGCGGTGCTCGATGTTCTCGACGTTGGCGTCGTGCTCTGGTCTCCGGACGGGCGACTTGTCTATGCGAATGACCGGCTCTGGGCCTACTATTCAGGTGTCGAAGGACTGGTGATCGGCATCTCCTTCCACGAATTCAGCGGTCGACTCTACGATTTCTTCAGTCGCACCTGGCCGCAGGCCTATCCGCCCGGCGTGGAGGCAAAGGAAGCCTGGATCGAGACGCGAGTTGAATGGCATGCGCGCGATGTTGCGGCAGACCAGGTATTGCTGCCCAACGGACGGCATATCCAATTCATGAACCGTCGCCTGACTGACGGCTCGGTCCTCGGCATGCGGATCGACGTGACGGACATGAAGTTGCGGGAAGAGTTGCTCGACCAGCATGTTCAGGAGATCAGCCTTTACCGCGAGCTTCTGGATCGATTGCCGGTCGCGACTTTCGCGCGGGACATGGAGCATAAGCTCGTCTACGCCAATCGCCGATTCAGCGAGTTGTGGGGGGCCGAGCCCGGCGACCTGATCGGCAAGACCGAACACGACATGTTCTCGCCCGAGCGCGCGCGCTATCTGGCAGACTGCAACGAACGCACCCTGAACCAAAACGAAACCGTTCAGCACGAGATCGACATCCCCACCGCCGATGGAGCAATCCGCGGTATGGCCAGGACCGATCTCGTGCGCACCGAACGGGGCCTGAGCTATCTGGTTGGCGCGATCACCGACATCACCGGCCTGCGTCAGCGCGAACTCATGCTGGAAGAGGCCTCGCGCAAGACCGCCGAAATCCTGAAAGACATAGAAGACATCATCTCCAACATCGATGTCGGTATTCTCGTGCTGGATTCCTCCCTGAATATCCAGATGATGAATGACGCCTATCACCGGCATCTGTGGAAGGATATGCCGTGCGAATGGCTTGCCAGCATGAACGGCAAGCCTTTCGCCATCCTTCTTGAAGAGAGCCATCGCCGCTTGGGACTGGAGAAGTCCTGGCAAGAATACAGCCGCCAACGGATTGACGAGATCCTGGCGTCGCCGATCACGCCGCGCGAAATCGTGCTGCACGACGGCATGAGTTATCTTTATTCGAGCATCAAATTATCGCGCGGCCGAATCATGCTGTGCTACTTCGACGTCACGGACCTGCGCCGGCGCGACCAGGATGTGACCGAAGCCCGCGCGGAGGTCGATAACGCCTATCGTTTGATCAAGAATGCGACCGAAACGATGCCGCAAGGCGTCTGCGTCATCGAGAATGAAAGAATCGTGTTCGCGAACAAGGCGATGCCGAACATCTTCGATGTGCCGGCCGAAGCGCTTGAGGTCGGGAGTGATTGGCGCGTCGGCTTTGACGCGTTGGAATTCGCCGAAACGGGCGAGGACCGCGCGGGGCTTCGCGCTGAGGCCGTGGACGCCGTCACCAATCACCGTAATCTGACACGTCGCTACCAGTTGGCAAATGGTCGCTGGTTCAAGGTTGAGTTGCGCTGGAGCGGCGATGGGCAGGGCGTGCTGCTCGTCTCGGATCAGACCGCCAATGTCGAACGCGAAAACGAACTGCAGCGGCTGGTGGCGAAAGCTGAGACCGCCGACAAGGTGAAATCCGAATTCCTCGCCAATATCGGGGTGGAATTCCGCACGCCGCTCAACGGCATTCTCGGCATGGCCGAATTGCTGGCCAAGTCGCCGCTCGATACCCGTCAACGCGCCTTCATCGGGATCATTCAGAAATCCGGCAAGGCGTTGATGGCGATCATCAACGATATCATCGAATTCTCCAAGCTGGACTCCGGTCATATCCAGCTCAAATACGCCGCGTTCAATCCCGCCGAGGCGCTGGATGACGTCGCCACCCTGTTCGCCAGCCGCGCGGCCGAGAAGGACCTCGAGCTTATCGTCGAGCGCAAAGGCGAGTTGCCCGCCAAGATCATGGGCGACGCTGGACGCTTCAGGCAGGTTCTCACCAATCTCATCTCCAACGCGATCCAGTTCACCGAGCGCGGTTATGTGCTGGCCTCTGTTCATGCAACGCCCGACAGCGCCGGCAATGTCATCCTGCAAGTGCGCGTCGAGGACACCGGCGTCGGCATCCCTGCCGACAAGCTCGACACGATCTTCGAAAAATTCTCGCAAATCGACCTGTCGATCTCGCGCAGCACCGGTTCCGGTCTTGGGCTGGCGATCGCCCAACGTCTGGCGCAGATCCAGGGCGGCGTCATCACGGTCCACAGCGTCGAGGGCTCGGGATCTGAGTTTTCGTTTGCGCTTCCGGCCCAGGTGGCAGCCGAAGGCCGTCGCCAGGAGCCGTTGCCTGCCGATCTCGCGGGCGCCCGTATCGTGGTGATCGACGATCACGAACAGACCCGATCGATTCTTTGCGACAATATCGGCGGTTGGGGATTTGAATGCGTGGGCGCGGCCGACGCGGAGACCGGCTATTCCATCGTCCGGGCGGCATCCGAGAGCGGTTTGCCGCTCGATGCGATCGTGGTCGATGAAACCATGCCCGGCGAAAGCGGCTGCGACCTCGTTGAGCGCCTGCGGGCCGAACCTGCCTTTGCCGCCCTGCCGGTGATCATGCTCGCGTCGGGCGAACTCGCCAGCGGCGCGCCCGCCGCCTCGATCCCAGTCGACGCCTATCTCACCAAGCCCGTGCGTATGCCGATCCTGCGCGCCACGCTGGTCGACGTGATCAGGGCGCGGCGGCAGGACTCCGGGACGCCCGCCGTTGCGATCGATGTCGAACAGGAGGATGACAGGAGCGAAGCCGGACCCGATGTGCTGGTGATTGAGGACAACGACATCAACCAGATCTTCTTCGAGCAGATTCTCACCGAAGCCGGGTTGAACCGCCGGATTGTCGCCGATGCCGCGTCGGCGGAAGCCGCCTGGCGTGAAAAGCGCCCTGCATTGGTGTTGATGGACCTGACCCCGCCTGACGCAACCGGGCCGGCGCTGCTGGCGCGTCTACGTGAAATCGACGCCGCTGAACATCACGGCGGGCCGCCGCCGATCATCGGCGTCGCCAGCCGTGGAGACGATGCCTGTCTGAGCGCCTGCCTGGCGGAGGGATTGGCTGACAGTATCGCAAAACCGATGACCCCTGATCGCCTGATCGAGAAGATCCGTCTTCATGCGCCCGCGCTGCTCGGGCCGATGGAAAATGACGCCGCCACTGGTTGACGCTGATTTGTCGCCTTTTGCTCCCGGCTGTAAAATGATCTAGAAGTCGCCCGGAGCGCCGACGAGGTCGGCCTGTTTCTTCAGGGGTTGGTGATGGTTCTTTTCTTGCTTGGTCTCGTGCTGTTTGTCGGTTTGCACCTCGCGCAGGCCGTTGCGCCCGGCGCCCGCGAAGCGGCGGTGGCGGCGCTCGGGCGGCCCGTCTATCGCATTCTCCACTCGGTTTTATCGGTCGCAACGCTCTGTCTGTTGATCTACGGCTTCGGCCAGGCGCGGCTGGAGACCGGCATACTCTATACGCCGCCGGCTTTCCTGAGCCACATTACCCTGACATTGATGCTGATCGCGATGATCGTCCTCGCCTCGAGCTTCCTGCCGGCCGGCTATATCGCAGCCAAAACCAAGCATCCGATGGTCACTTCGGTCAAGATCTGGGCCTTCGCGCATCTTCTCGCCAATGGCGAGACGGTGCAGGTGATCCTGTTTGCCGTGTTCCTCGCTTGGGCCGTGGTCGTCCGGATCTCCTACAAAAAGCGCATGGCGCGGGGCGAAGCGCTTCCACGTCCCTACAAATCCTGGACGTATGATGTCGGGGCAGTGGTCATCGGCTTGGCCGTTTACGGCGCTATCGTGATGAAGCTGCATATGCTGCTGATCGGCGTACCCGTTATGGCTATGGGGTAAGCTCCGAGATTCTCGGCTCCGCCCCCTTACATTACGGTCAAAATCGGATAGAAGCGGCCTTTGATGCGAAACCCGCGCCAAGACGGAATCCACGATGACCATGATGAACGAAAATGAGAGTTTCATTCGCGAAGTGAACGAGGAACTGCGCTCGGAACAGATGCGCAGCGTCTGGAAGCGTTTCGCGCCTCTCATCATCGGCGGCGCGGCTCTGATCGTTCTCGGTGTTGCTGGAACCACCGCGTGGCAGTGGTGGGAAGCCAAACAATCCTCCGCTTCCGGCGACCGTTTCCTGACGGCGCTCAAAGACGCCGGCGAGAACCGGACGGCAGACGCCGAAAAGGAACTCGCGGCGCTCACCAAGGATGGTTTCGGCGCCTATCCGGTGTTGGCGCGCATGCGTCTCGCTACGTTGAAGGCCGAAAAGGGTGACGCCGCTGGCGCGGTCGCGGACTTCTCGGCGATCGGCAAGGACGCCTCTATTCCCGAGCCGATGCGGCATGTGGCGCGTCTGCGCGCTGCGTGGTTGTTGATCGACAGCGGCGATTACGCCAAGGTGGCGGCGGAAGTGGAAGAACTGGCGACGCCGGCCTCCTCTATGCGCCATGGCGCGCGCGAGGCCTTGGGCCTTGCCGCCTTCAAATCCGGCGATTACGCCAAGGCGCGCGATTGGCTGCAGCTGATCGTCGACGACACGGAAGCGCCGGCGGGAACGTCGAGCCGCGCGCGCACACTTCTTGCTTTGATCACGGCCAGCGGCAAGCTGTCCTGATCCCAACTATCCTACTTGTCCGGAGCGGTTCATGAGTTTCACAGTGGCTATCGTCGGGCGTCCGAACGTCGGCAAATCCACCCTGTTCAATCGCTTGGTGGGCAAGAAGCTGGCGCTGGTCGACGACACGCCGGGCGTGACGCGCGACCGTAGGCCGGGCGACGCCAAATTGATGGATCTGCGCTTCCGCATCATCGACACCGCCGGTCTCGAAGAAGCCGACGAGGAGTCGCTTCAAGGCCGTATGCGCCAGCAGACCGAGCTCGCCATCGACGAGGCCGACATCACGCTGTTCGTGGTCGACGCCAAGATGGGGCTTACGCCTGTCGACAACACGCTGGCCGAAATGCTGCGCCGTCGCGGCAAGCCGGTCGTGCTGGTCGCCAACAAGGCTGAAGCGCGCGGCTCTGACGCAGGCTTCTATGACGCCTATGGCCTCGGTCTGGGCGAACCTTGCCCGATATCCGCCGAACATGGCGAGGGCATGCTCGATCTGCGCGATGCAATCGTCGCGGCCATCGGCGAAGAGCGCGCGTTCGAAGAGGAAGATGTCGCCGAAACCGATGTCGTCGTTCCGAGAGAAGATGTCGACGACATCGAGGACGAGGATTACGAGCCCGAATATGACGACACCAAGCCGCTGCGCATCGCTGTCGTTGGTCGTCCGAATGCCGGCAAGTCCACGCTGATCAACCGCTTCCTCGGCGAAGATCGGCTGCTCACCGGCCCGGAAGCCGGCATCACCCGCGATTCCATTTCGGTTGAATGGGATTGGCGCGGCCGCAAAATCAAGATGTTCGACACCGCGGGCATGCGCCGCCGCTCGCGCATCACCGAAAAACTCGAAAAGCTGTCGGTCGCCGACACGCTGCGCGCCGTACGCTTCGCCGAAACCGTGGTCATCGTCTTCGACGCCACGATCCCGTTCGAAAAGCAGGATCTGCATATTGTCGATTTCGTGATCAAGGAAGGCCGCGCCGCCGTGCTCGCCTTCAACAAATGGGATCTGATCGAGGACCGCCAGGCAGTGCTCGCCGATCTCCGCGAAAAGACCGAGCGGCTTCTGCCGCAGGCGCGCGGCATCCGCGCCATCACCGTGTCGGGGCAAACAGGCGACGGGCTGGACCGGTTGATGCAGGCGATCGTCGACACCGACAAGATCTGGAACAAGCGCATCTCGACCGCCAAGCTCAATCGCTGGCTCGATTACCAGACCCAGGGCCATCCGCCACCAGCCGTGTCGGGCCGCCGCATTCGCCTGAAATATATGACGCAGGTGAAATCGCGTCCGCCGGGCTTCATGATCTCCTGCTCGCGTCCTGAAGCGCTGCCGGAAAGCTATACGCGTTATCTGATCAACGGGTTGCGGCAGGATTTCGGTCTGGCCGGCGTGCCGATCCGGATCTTCTACCGGAGTTCGGTGAACCCCTTCGAGGGCAAGAAGAACAAGAAATACTGACGCCGACAGAACGCGCCAGCGCGTCCGTCGTCGCAAGGAATGGAGGATACGGCGTGAGCGAAACCGGAAAATTCACAACGCCGTCCCCAGACGACATCCGCAACTGGCGGCCCGAAACGCGGGCCGTCGACGCAGGGCTTACGATTGATCCGGCCACCGGCGCGATCGCGCCCAATCTGTCGGCCTCGGTCAACAACGCGCTTTTGCCGGGCGAAGGGGCGTTTTCGGCCGATGGCGTCGAGGATCTCGCCGATCTGCCCTATCTCTACGCCCGCTGGACCAATCCCACCGTGCGGCAGCTGGAAATGCGGGTGGCGGCGCTCGAAAACGCCGAGGCCGCGCTTTGCTCCGCCACCGGCATGGCGGCGATCGCCGGCGTCTTCTTCACCTTTCTGAAGGCGGGCGATCATCTGGTGGTTTCAGATGTTTGCTATGCGGGCGCCACCGAACTCGCCCAGCGCATCCTGCCGGACTATGGCATTGACGTGACGCCGGTGAACATGTCTCGGCTGGACGAGATCGAGGCGGCGATCCGTCCCAATACCCGCCTGATCCATTGCGAAAGCCCCTGCAATCCCATTCTGCGGCTGACCGATCTCAAAGGGGTCGTCGCCCTTGCCAAGCCGCATGGGATCAAGGTTTCCGTCGATTCCACCTTCGCGACGCCTGTCGCCACACGGCCTGTTGATCTCGGCGTCGATCTTGTCATCCATTCGCTGACCAAGTTCATGAATGGTCACGGCGACGCGCTCGGCGGCGCCGTGGCGGGCTCGAAGGTTGATATCGCCCGTATCCGCGCCCGCGCCGGCGTCTATCTCGGCGCGACGCTGTCGGCGCAGAACGCCTGGCTTATCCTGCGCGGCATCGACACGCTTTACGCCCGCATGCGGATGATTTCGGAAACAGCCGCAAAGGTTGCGGCCTTCCTCGAATGTCACCCAGCCATCGAGCGAGTGATCTATCCCGGCCTCGACAGCCATCCGCAAAAAGCGCTCGCCGATCGCCAGATGGACATCGCTGGCGGCATGATCGGCTTTCGCGTCAAGGGCGACCGCAAGGCTATGGCCATGGCGCTCGCCAAGCGGCTGAAAGTGGTCCATTACGCCTTTTCGCTCGGTCATCAGCGATCGATCGTGGTGCTGCTCGACACCGAGGATATGATGGCGTCGACCTTCCGTCTCAAGGACGCTGCTCTTGACGACTACAGGCGTTTCGCCGGCGACGGGGTTTTCCGTCTGTCGATCGGGCTTGAATCGCCGGATGACCTGATCGCCGATTTCGATCAAGCGCTCTGTATCTGAAGGGCCGGCGCATAGGCCTTTTCGATTTCGTCGGGCGTGACGCCATTGGCGCGCATGACATTTTCCAGGAACTGGCGGGTGGCCGCTTCCCAGGTATAAGTCAACGCCAAGGCGCGGGCCGCCTCGCGGGAACAATCGAGCGCTTTGAGGCAGGCCAGGCGCAGGTCTGAATCGAGCGCGCCGGCTTGCGGATGCGCGCCGAGAATATCGGCAGGTCCGGTTACCGGATAGGCTGCCACCGGCGCGCCTGCAGCCAAAGCTTCCAGGATGACATTGCCGAATGTGTCCGTCTTTGAGGGAAACACGAAAACGTCGGCCTGGGCGTAGTGCTCGGCCAGTTCCTGGCCGAATTTTGCGCCGGTGAACAGCGTGTCAGGATAGGCTTTCTGCAGCTTTTCACGTCCCGGGCCGTCGCCGACCACGACTTTCGAGCCCGGCAGATCGAGCGCCAGAAAGGCTTCGATGTTTTTTTCCACCGCGATGCGCCCTACCTGCATGAAGATCGGCCGGGGCAGGCCGAAAGGCCGGTCGACCAGCGGCCGCGGCTGGTAGAGGTCGTGGTCGATGCCGCGCGACCAGCGCTTGAGATTTTTGAAGCCGCGCGCCGTCAGTTCCGCTTCGAGACTTGCTGTCGCCACCATGCAGACATTGCCGGCATTGTGGAAATTGCGCACCATGCCGTAGAGAATGCTGGCTGGGATGGGGATGCGCGCCGTGACATATTCCGGAAAGCGGGTGTGATAGCTGGTGGAGAAGGGCATCTTGTTCTTCAGGCACCATTTGCGGGCGTAAAAGCCCAGCGGTCCCTCGGTGGCGATATGCACATAGGAGGGCTGGAACTTGTCGATTTCCTTCTCGACCGTTCGGTAGCGGGTCAGCGCGATGCGGATCTCGGGATAAGAGGGCAGGGGAATGTTGCGGAAGCGGTCGGGCGTGACCAGCATGATCTCATGGCCCAGCCGACGCATTTCGTCGATCGTGTTGTCCAGCGAGCGGACAACCCCATTCACCTGCGGATGCCAGGCATCCGTCACAATCGTTATCTTGGCCATTTCGCCTCACAGGCCGGGAGAATCCGGCGTCGCCCGAGTTCTCCGGGCCTTGTGCGACGGGCGTGTTACAGGCGTGTGACGGGCGTGTCAGAGACCCAGAGTTTGCCTCGGGATCAGCGCGCCGCGATGGCGAATAACCTCGGCCGCAACGCGCGCGGCGAAGCGGGCCGCTTCTTCCGGAGTGTCGCCGACGGCGAGCCGGGCGAGATAGCCGCCGTTGAAGCTGTCGCCAGCGGAGGTGGTGTCCACCACCGTCTCGACCGAGGCGGCGGGAACATGAATTTGAAAATTCGCTGCTGCGATGGTCGCGCCTTTCGCGCCGTCCTTGACCAGCACGGTGTCGACGCCAAGCGACCGATAGCGCGCCACGGTGGCTGCGACATCGCTGTCGCCGAAATGGACGGCTTCGTCATCGAAGCCCGGTAGCACCAGGGAAGCGGCGCGGGCGCCATCCGTAATGCTCCCACGCATCTCCTCAATCGAGGCCCAGAGGCGAGGGCGGAGATTGGGGTCGAAAGCCACCAGTTTTCCGGCGGCGCGGGCGTTCGCCATGCGGGTGATCAGCCGCGCGCGCGCGTCAGGCGACAGGATCGCCAGCGTGATGCCGGAGAAATAGACGATGTCGGATGCGGAAATGGCGGCGTCGAGCGCCGCGTCGTCATCGGCCAGCCGCTTGGCGGCGGAGTTTGATCGCCAATAGGAGAAGGACCGCTCGCCATCCTTTAGATGGATCATGTAGAGGCCCGGGCTGAGGCCGGGAATGCGGCGGATGAAGCCGGTCTCGACGCCTGCTTGCCCCATGAAGCTTACCATGTCGTTGGAGGCTTCATCGTCGCCGAGCGCGGTGAAATAGGCGACCGACCAGTCCTCGGGCAGAAACGCGCGGGCATACCAGGCGGTGTTGAACGTATCGCCGGCAAAACCCTTGCGGAACATGTCGCCGCCGAGGCTCGCAAGTTCGATCATGCATTCGCCGATACACAGCAATCGCGGCATTTTGACAAAATCCTCCACTCATCCTGATCGCGGTTTACGGAAGCGGCGGCAGCCGGTAAAGCGTAAAGACGTGTCAAATCTGGATTTACAGACGGAGACTTTGCATGGCGACATCCGGTCCAATCACGAAGAGCGGCGCAGACTGGTGGCGCGGCGCGGTCATCTACCAGATCTATCCGCGCTCCTATCAGGCGCCGGACGGATCCGGCAGCGGCACGCTGAAGGGCATTACGCGGCGGCTGCCGCATGTCGCTTCGCTCGGCGTCGACGCCATCTGGCTGTCGCCGTTCTTCAAGTCGCCGATGGCCGATATGGGCTATGACGTCTCCGATTACTGCGATGTCGATCCGCTGTTCGGCACGCTTTCCGATTTCGACGAGATGGTGGCCGAAGCCCATCGCCTCGGCCTCAAGGTGATGGTCGACCAGGTGATCTCGCATTCGTCGGACCAGCATCCCTGGTTCAAGGAAAGCCGCACGAGCCGCGACAATCCCAAGGCCGACTGGTATATCTGGGCCGATCCCAAGCCCGACGGCACAGCGCCCAACAACTGGCTGTCGATCTTCGGCGGTCCGGCCTGGGAATGGGACGGCGTGCGCCGGCAATATTACATGCACAACTTCCTCACCTCGCAGCCAGACCTCAATTTCCACAATCCGGAGGTCCAGGACGCGCTGCTCGACACGGTGAAATTCTGGCTGGAGCGCGGCGTCGACGGCTTCCGCCTCGACACGGTCAACTATTATTTCCACAACAAGCAGTTGCGGGACAATCCGCCGATGCAGATCCAGGTGGAAGGGGCGGCGCAGGATGCGCCCGACACCAATCCCTACACCTATCAGAACCATCTCTACGACAAGACCCAGCCTGAGAACATCGCCTTCCTCAAGCGTCTCCGGGCGCTGCTCGACCAGTATGAGGATCGCGCCACGGTGGGCGAAGTCGGCGACGGCTATCGCTCGCTGGAGACGGTGGCGGCCTATACCGCCGGCGACGACAAGCTGCATATGTGCTACACATTCGACCTCCTGTCGCCGGACTTTTCCGCCGCCCATATCCGCAAATGCGTGAGCGCGGTCGAGACCCAGGCCGCCAATGGCTGGATCTGCTGGGCCTTCTCCAACCACGACGTCCAGCGCCATGTCACCCGCTTCATGGAGCCCGGCGACAGCCAGGACCGCGTCGCCAAGATCGCGTTGACCACGCTTCTGTCGCTGCGCGGCTCGGTCTGCCTCTATCAGGGCGAAGAACTTGGTCTGACTGAAGCCGATATTGCTTATGAGGATCTGCAGGACCCCTATGGCATGCGCTTCTGGCCGGCCTTCAAGGGCCGCGACGGATGCCGCACGCCGATGGTGTGGGAAGCGGGCCAGCCCTATGGCGGCTTCTCGACCGTGAAACCCTGGCTGCCCGTGCCGGACGAACACCGCATTCGCGCTGTCGACGCCCAGCAGGGCGTGACGGGTTCGGTGCTAAGCCACTACCGCGACACGCTCGCCTTCCGCGCTGGTCATCCGGCCATGACCGAGGGCGATTTCCACTTCCTGCAGGTTAATCAGGATCTCCTCGCCTTTACCCGCCGCCAGGGCGACCAGGCGCTGCTGTTCGTCTTCAACCTGACGCGCGAGGGCCAGAGCTTCATTCTGCCAGACACGATGTCGGTGAAGGAGCAACTGGCGCTGCCCGGCTTCAAGCCCGGCTTCGACGGCGGTGTGGTCAAACTCGACGGGTTCGACGCCTTCTGCGCGACGATCGGGTGAGGTAGTTTTCGGTGGGCGATGAGGGTGGGGCCACCCCCCTCTGGCCTGCCGGCCATCTCCCCCTCAAGGGGGGAGATCGGCTGTGCGGATCGTCTTCCGCCACATCAACCGACGTGTTTGCCGCATAGTCCGAGGTCAGTAGAGGGCGAGGCATCGCCGCGCATCAATCTTCCCCCTTGAGGGGGAGATGCCCGGCAGGCAGAGGGGGGGTAACCCCGGGCCTCAACCTCTCCTATCATCAAATCACCCCATTTCCGGCGCAATCGGCATTCCCCTGTGAACTGCCCGGACCGATCATGCGACTGACTTCCTGCCTCGCCTTCAGCCTTGCTCTCACTACCGCCCCGGCGCTTGCCGACCCGCCGCATCGGCCCAAGCAGTTGGTGCTGATCTCCTTCGATGGCGCGCATGACAACCGACTATGGGAACGGTCGCTGGCGCTGTCGAAGCGTACCGGAGCCAAGTTCACTTACTTCCTGTCCTGCACCTATCTCATCAATCCGGCCGATCGGAAAACCTATCGCGCCCCGCACCACGCCGCCGGCAAATCGGCGACCGGCTGGGCGCTGACTGTGCCGGAGATCCAGGCGCGGCTCGGACATATCTGGCAGGCGCATCTCGACGGCCACGATATCGGCTCACACGCTTGCGGGCATTTCGACGGCAAGGATTGGACGAGGGCGGACTGGTCGGCGGAGTTCAGCGCCTTCGACGATGCGCTTCTCAACGCCTGGGCCCGCAACGGCGTCAAGGATAAGGAGCCGGAGGGCTGGGTCGATTTCGTCCGCACGGATATCACCGGCTTTCGCGCGCCCTATCTCTCGACTAGCCCGGGTCTCACGCCCGCGCTTTCCGATCACGGCTTCCGCTTCGACGCCAGCCTCGTGTCCAAGGGGCCGGCGGAGCCCGAACGCGAAGGCGGCCTGATGCGCTTCGCGCTGCCGCGCATTCCCGAGGGGCCGGAGGGGCGGCTGATCATCGGCATGGACTACAATCTCTATGTGCGCCATTCCGGCGGGTTGAATTCGCCCGGCCGCGCCCCGCAATTCAAGGCGCGGACGCTTGCCGCGTTTCGCAACGCCTTCGAGACGCAATATCAAGGCAAGCGCATTCCGCTGCAGCTCGGCTTCCATTTCGTCGAGATGAACGGCGGCGCCTATTGGGATGCGCTTGAAACCTTTCTCGGCGAGACCTGCGCCAAAAAAGACGTCGCCTGCGTGAGCTACACGCAGGCGATGGACATGCGGGGGACGGTCGGGGCGAGCGGGCTTTAGACCTTCTCCTCTCCGCCGGATTCGATGAATTTCTGATCGAGCGAGGGCAGAGGCTCGTCGTTCATGGCGGCTTCAAACGCCTGAAGACGTTTGTAGATCGAGATCAGCTCGATCATCGTCGGCCAGCTGTTGACCAGATATTGGAAAGAGCTGGTGACGTTGCCGAAAGCGTCCCGGATCTGCTGGAAAGCACCGAAGGTGATGACGCCAGCCGCGAATGACGGCACGAGGATCAGGATCGGAAAGATATTGTCAGTCTGAAGGTAGAGATATCGGAAGAAATTGAAGTAGCTGTAATGCCAGAACATTCGGAAGTTGTTTTTCCGGATGTTTGCAAACAGCTCGCGCACTGTCACAGGCTCGGCTCGATCCGGCGCATCTTCCCCGTAGACAAGCTCCTTGCGATAGGCGGCTTCGACACGCTGATTTTGAAACTCGAGGCCTGGCAGCTTGATCCCTGCAACGATCATCAGGAGCGTGCCGAAAATCGACCAGAAGATCGCCGCGAACATGAGGGGATGCGGGATTGCGCCAATAATCGGCAATTCCTTGACATTCTCCGAAAGCGTCGCCAGGAGCGGCAGGTAGACGATCAACGTCATAAACGAACCGATGAGGCTGGTGCCCAAGCCTTCAACGGTGCGCGAGAAGCGCATCGTGTCTTCCTGAATACGCTGTGACGCGCCTTCGAGATGGCGCACCTTGTTCCAGCGGTCATAGTAATAGTCGGTCATGGCATTGCGCCAGCGAAACAGATAGTGGCTCGTGAAGAACAGCGTGAAGACCGCTGCCGTAATGCTGACGCTGGCGATCTGGAAAAATTTGAAGGCTCCGTAGTAGATTTCAGCCTGAGTGACCGTGCCCGGCTTGTTCAACGCCTCCACGATCATGTTATAGAACGGACCACGCCAATAGGTGATCGCGACGCTCGTATCCACCGAGAAATAGGTGAAGAAGGTGATGTAGATGCTGCCCCAGATCGACCATCTTTTCCACGGGTGATCGCCGCCGATGATGGTCCAGAAGACGCCGAAGCTGATCAGGAACGTTAGGAAGTAGGCGTAAAAGAAGATGTTGTCGGGGGTGACGAAGTAGCTGAGATCATCCGGCGGCGTGCCCGGTCGCGCCTGCATTCCCAACCATGCCTGGAGATCCGGAGCTATTGTGAACCACATTGCGAGGCCGACCGCGAACCAGACCAAGGCCGCCACGAGGGCCAGCTTTGGTTTCGGAAAAAAGGATTCAAACAAGGTTGGGATCTCCGCTTGCCGGCTTTGCCGGACGTCATTTTCGCGCGACCCTAGTTCAGTTCGATTCCGCTCGCAATGGCGTCAAAGCCGCCTAACGAGAATGTAATTTCCCGGTCAGGTTCCGGTCATGATCGGCGCGCGCCGAAGCGGAAAGGCGATCAGCGCCGCAAGCGTCAGCGCGCCTGCCGCCATCAGGCTTGGGAGGGTGAAGCCGCCGGTCCATTCGGCGACGCTTCCAGCCGTCAGCGGGCCGGCGATCTGGCCGAGGCCGAAGGCGGCGGTCATCAGCGAGAAGGCGCGGCGGGGGCTTTCGGGGGCGAGATCGCGGGCGAGCCTCAGCCCATAGGCGGTGATGACCATGAAGGTCGCCCCCAGGAGCAATCCGCCCAGCAGGGGCGCGATCGGTCCGTGTAGCAGCACGGAGGCCGCCACGCCCAGGGCTTCGAGCGTGAGCGCCGCGAGATAGGCGCCGCCAAGGCCTTGGCGCTGCATCAGCGGTCGCCAGACGATCAGCGACAGCGCCGCCGCGCAGCCGGCCAGAAACCAGCTCAGGAATTCGATGCCTGCGCCCATCCGGGCCTGCCGGACCATGGCGACGATGAAGGTGGCTGTGACGACATAGCCGAAGCCGAACAGGCCGTAGGACAGGATCAGGCGTGAGAACGCCGGCGTCCAGGCGAGGCGAGGTTCCCGCGCCTGCACTGCGGGTCCAAACGACATCGGCGGCAGACGCGTGAAGACCAGGACGAAAGCCGCGAGGCTCACGAACCCGCCTGCCAGCCAATCCAGCCGCCAGGCTCCGGGCGCGATCTGGCCGAGCGCAAACACCAGCGCCGATGAGGCGGCGATGCCGAGACCGACGCCGCCGAAATGGGCGGATTGGATGCGTTCGCCGCCGATGCGGGCGGCATGCCCCAGCACGACAGAGCTTGTGAAGATCATCGCAAAGGCGCTGGCGACGCCGGAGAGAAAGCGGATCAGCGTGAAGATCAGGATGTCATCGGTTGCGGCCATCAGCCCAAGCAGCGCGGCATTGGCTGCGAGCGCCGCAAGCGCCGTCCGCCGCTCCCGACCAGTCGCCCAGTTGAGCGAGGCGAGAAGCGCGCCGGCGAGATAGCCTGTGAAATTGCCCGCCGCGATCAGGCCCGAAGCGCTGGCGCTGAGGCCGAGTTCCGAGATCATGCCCGGTAGGATGGGCGTGAAGGAAAAGCGGCCGAAGCCCATGGCCGCAGCCATGGCGACGGCGCCGGACAGGGCGGCGGCGCTGGCATAGTAATCGCGTGGGGCGGATGGAGATGAGGACATGATGCGCGGGCCTGTTGCAGTGCAGCGGATATGGGACCCGTTTCGCAGCCTGACAAATGACAATTTGTGAAGCATGCATAACACTTTCAACGCCTCAAAACGCAGATGGCGGCCGAAGCCGCCATCCTCATCTCATCAAGCCCTTGATCAGGGACGCGCCACCTGGGCGCGATAGGTGCTGCGATCCGGCCGGATCGAAGGCGCCCCGTCGAGCGGGAACGCCGCTTCCACGCCGCGCCAACCTTCATCGAGATAGAGCCGGCGGCGATCCTCGGCGTCGATCGCGTCATGGCGCGCCAGGATGCGCTTCACTTCGCCTTCGCGATCGTCATGGATGCGGACGGCGACCAGCACACCGCCGCGCTTGACGCTTTCGGCATAGACATGGGCGTGGTCTTCGATCACATCGGCGCCCATCAGGCCGCTCAGAAGGCCCTTGGCGCTGTTGAACACATAGTTGAAACCGGTCAGTTCCCCGGCTTCTGCGGATGTCGCCTGGTCGAGGCGCTCGGCCTCGCTCTGGCTGGTGATGACGGAAATGTCGTCCGAGGCGATGCCGGTCATCTTCAGCGCCGTCACGGTGTCCTGTGCTTGGGCGTAGGCGTCAAAAAGTCCAACTACGGTCTTCATCGGCGTTCCTTTCGTCCTGTTCACGAGGCTTCAGTTGAGATCGATCCGTGGTCTCGCGGCTACCTTTCCTTGTTTGTCCAGGCCGACATCGATGCGTCTTGCGCCTGATGTCGCCACTCCCCGCCACACGCCTTTTGCGTCGAGCCGGAGCTCGCTGATGGCCAGAAAGCCCATGGCTTCCAGGCGGGCGCGCGCCTGCGCTTGCGAGTATGAACGTGTCCCTTGTTGCAAGCCAGGCGCCGGGATCGATCCGGTGGTTTCTTCCCTCGGGGCGAGCGCTTGAGCGTTGGCCCCGCTGAAGAGTAGCAGCGTTGAAAGCGCGAGCGCAAGGCGCGCCCGGCGAATTGGTTCTATCGTCATGAAAACCAAGCTCCCTTTTCGCCCTGGTCAAAACGCCGGCGGCGGGGAGTTGTTCCGATCCGGAGCCCTTATCAGTCGACGAGGGTGAGAATCACCACGCCAGCGCGGGTGGCTACGATTGTATGCTCGAATTGCACGGTCAGCGCGCGCGGCTCGCTGTAAAGCGTCCAGGGATCATCGCCGCCTTCGGCCCAATTGGCGCCCAGCGACAGGAAGGGTTCGACGGTGAAGACCTGGCCGTTTTCGATCATGCGACGCTCGGACGGGTCGGGCCAGGTCGCCAGTTCCGAGGGCTCTTCATGCAGCGAGCGGCCAACGCCGTGGCTGGCGAGGTTCTGGATCAGCGTGTAGCGGTTCTTGCGGGCGAAGTCGCCGATCGCCTGGCCGATCTTCGCATAGGGCTGGCCGGCGCGGACCTGGTTGATGCCCGTCCACATGGCGCGCTTGCCGTCGCGGCAGAGCTTTTCCGTGCGCGGGGCGATGGGCGCCATGACGAAGGACGCGCCGGTGTCGGCGAAAAATCCGTCCTTGACGGCGGAGACGTCGATATTGACGAGATCGCCCGGCTTCAGCACCCGGTCTCCCGGAATGCCGTGGGCGACCTCTTCATTGACGCTGATGCAGGTGGCGCCGGGGAACTGGTAACATTCCTCGGGCGCCGATTGCGCGCCCTCCTGCTCCAGAAGCCGGCGGCCGATCGCGTCGAGTTCCGCCGTGGTCATGCCGGGCTCAATGGCCTCCGACATCTTCTTGAGCGTCAGTCCGCAGATGCGGCCGATTTCTTTCAGCTTTTGCAGTTCCTGATCCGTTTCGACAACCATGCGGGGGTCCTTTCGCCCCTGAGCCTATCGACGCTTCGGAGAAAAAGGTCAACCGCCGATCGCGTCGCGCACGATGGGAGCGACTCTGGTTCCATAGAGCTCGATGCCGCGCATCAGCTGGTCATGCGGCATCAGGCCGATCGCCATCTGCAACAGGAAGCGGTCGTTGCGGAAAATCTTGTGATGCGCGATGATCTTGCGCGCCAGCGTCTCCGGATCGCCGATGAACAACGCGCCTTCTGGCCCCGTGGAACGATCATATTGCGCCCGGCTTGACGGACCCCAGCCGCGTTCGCGGCCGATGCGGTTCATCACTGCGCTCGAGGGTCCGTAGAACTGGTCGGCGGCGGCCTGATCGGTGTCGGCGACAAAGCCGTGCACATTGATCGAGGTCTTCAGTGTGGCGGGATCATGGCCGCCCTTTTCCGCCGCCTGGCGGTAGAGATCGAACAGCGGCGCAAAGCGCGCCGGCTCGCCGCCGATGATGGCGAGCCCCATGGGCAGGCCGAGATAGCCGGCGCGCGCCACCGATTGCGGCGTGCCGCCGACCGCGATCCAGATGGGCAGCTTGTCCTGCAGCGCGCGTGGATAGACGCCGCGGCCATTGATCGGCGCCCGCGTCTCGCCGCCCTGCCAGGTGACGATCTCGTTGTCGCGCACGGTCAGCAGCAGGTCGAGCTTCTCCTCGAACAACTGATCGTAATCATCAAGGCTCTGGCCGAACAGGGGGAAACTTTCGATGAAGGAGCCGCGGCCGACCATCAGTTCGGCGCGACCCTTTGCGATCAGGTCGAGCGTGGCGTATTGCTGATAGACGCGCACCGGATCATCCGAACTCAGCACCGAGACGGCGCTGGTTAGCCGGATCTTGTTCGTGCGGGCGGCGATGGCCGCAAGGATGACGGCGGGCGCAGACGCCGCGTAATCGCGGCGGTGATGTTCGCCGAGGCCGAAAACGTCGAGCCCGACCTGATCGGCGAGTTCGATTTCCGCGATCAGTTCCCGAATGCGCCGCTCCGCATCCCGCCCACGCTCGCCCGGGGCGGGATCGGGATTGACGTCGGCGAAAGTGTAGAGGCCCAGTTCCATCGTAAACTCCTGTTTGCAACGGATATGGCGATTTTCGCGGGGCGAGGAAAGGGGTGGGGAAGCGAACACTGTGTCAGATGCGGCTCAGCGCGGACGCCAGGGGTCAATCAGGGGGAGGGGGAGGTCCCGGAAATCCCTGATGTTGCGGGTGACGATGGTGCAGCCATGCGCCATGGCGGTGGCGGCGATCATCGCGTCGCGATAGGGGCGGGTGCGGGGATGCATGAGATGCGCGAAATGCAAGGCGCAGGCATGGTCGAGAGGCAGAATCCTGTTTTCGAAATGAGCGAGGAGAGAATTGCGCAACCAGTTCGATAAGAGCGTCGAACCACGCTCATCCTTCGCGGCAAGCTTCAGTATGCCAATTTCGATCTCGAATACCGTAATCGCGGAAAGAAACTGGGTCTCCGGCTCCTGCGTGGCGGACCATTGCACGACGTTGCGGTCCGCTTTGCCACCCTTTCTCAGTTCTGAGACGACATTAGTGTCGAGGATGAACATTAGTCGAATTCGGCTGGCCTGAGGATGCTGTCATCCATTTTTTCGGGTTCGAAATCGATATCTTCATCCATGGCCAATAGAGCCGGGATAGACCGTGCTGCGCGCTGCAGCCGCTCGTAATCACTTTGCGACATCAACACATAGGCGTTCTGTCCATGCTGCGTAATGAACACGGGTCCCTGATCAGCCAGCTTTTCAGCCTGCTCTGCATTCTCGACAAATTCGCGTGCGGACATCACCGTCATGACAGCCTCCGATAGACTGACAATCTATCAGGCTCCGAGCCTCTCGCAAAGTCCCTGAGGCTGTAGCGGTATCGCACGATAATATGTTTAAGCGTCACTCCTCCAGCGTCTTCCTCACCGCCTTGTTCCATCCCTCGACCTTGGCCTTGCGGGTCGCATCGTCCATCTCAGGCGTGAACTGGCGGTCGAGCGCCCAGGAGGAGGAGAAGCCGGCCATGTCGGGCCAAACGCCGGCGCGGGAGCCGGCGAGCCAGGCGGCGCCGAGCGCGGTGGTTTCGAGGATCTGCGGCCGGTCGACGGGCGCATCGAGAATGTCGGCGAGCGCCTGCATGGTCCAGTCGGAGGCGACCATGCCGCCGTCGACGCGCAGAACCGTTTCCTTGCCGTCGGTCTGCCAGTCCTTATGCATGGCGTCGAGCAGGTCGCGGGTCTGGTAGCAGACGCTTTCCAGCGCGGCGCGGGCGAATTCGGCGGGGCCTGAATTGCGCGTCAGGCCATAGATCGCGCCGCGCGCTTCGGCGTCCCACCAGGGCGCGCCGAGGCCGGTGAAGGCGGGCACCAGATAGACCTGCTGGTTGGGATCGGCGCTTTCGGCGAGTTCGGCGGTTTCGCCGGCGGATTTGATGATCTTCAATCCATCGCGCAGCCATTGCACGGCGGCGCCGGCGATGAAGATCGAGCCTTCCAGCGCATAAGTGGTCTTGCCGTCTAGGCGATAGGCGATGGTGGTGAGGAGACGGTTTTTCGACGGCACGCGGTCGGCGCCGGTGTTGAGCAGCGCGAAGCAGCCGGTGCCATAGGTGGATTTCAGCATGCCCGGCTTGAAGCAGGCCTGACCGATGGTCGCCGCCTGCTGGTCGCCCGCCATGCCGAGAACGGGGATTTCCGCGCCGAAGAGATCCGGCGTGGTCACGCCGAAGTCGCTCGCGCAATCGCGGACTTCCGGCAGCATGGCGGCGGGAATGTCGAGCAGGCCGAGCAGTTCCTCATCCCAGGCATTGTCGGCGATGTTGTAGATCAGCGTGCGTGAGGCGTTGGTGGCGTCGGTCAGGAAGCTCTTGCCGCCGGTCAACCGCCAGAGCAGGAAGGCGTCGACGGTGCCGAAGCAGAGTTCGCCTTTTTTCGCCCTGTCACGCGCGCCCTCGACATGGCTGAGCAGCCAGGAAAGCTTGGTGCCGGAGAAATAGGGGTCGAGGAGCAGGCCGGTCTTTTCGGTGAACAGCGGCTCGTGGCCCGATGCCTTCAGGTCCTCGCAGAATTTTGCGGTGCGGCGGTCCTGCCAGACAATGGCGTTGTGGATCGCCTTGCCGGTGGCGCGATCCCAGACCACCACCGTCTCGCGCTGGTTGGTGATGCCGATCGCCGAGATGTCGGAGGCCTCAAGGCCGCTCTCAGCGAGCGCGGTGCGCACCGACCAGAGCGTCGATTCCCAGATCTCTTCGGGATCATGCTCCACCCAGCCCGATTGCGGGAAAAACTGGGTGAATTCCTTCTGGCCGCGCGCCACGGCTTTCATGTCGCCATTGAAGACGATCGCCCGGCTCGACGTGGTGCCCTGGTCGATCGCCAGAATATATCCGCTCATTGGATCCTCCCATCCGCTTTTTCCCAATTTTCAATCTGAACTCAAAACGAAAGTCAAAGGAAAACAAACGCGCCTTCCACTTCCACGCGCCCGGCCGAGTTTGACCAAAAGGTAAACGCGATCAAAATTGACTCTTGCGCTTTTGTGCATCTGCGCACAGGCTGTCACGTTAGGTTCAAATCGCGACTGGCGGCATCATGACTTCACGCACCACAATCCGCTTCCTTCTAAATGGTGAAACGGTCGAACTCGGGGGAATCTCGCCGCGTTTGACGCTACTCGACTGGCTGAGACTGGATCGGCGGTTGACCGGAAGCAAGGAAGGCTGCGCCGAAGGCGATTGCGGCGCCTGCACAGTGCTGGTCGGTCGTCTCTCGCAGGGGCGTCTCGTCTATGAAAGCGTCAATGCCTGCATCCGCTTTATGGGATCGCTTGACGCCACCCATGTGGTGACGGTGGAGCATCTCAAGAGCCCAGAGGGCATGCTCAATCCGATCCAGCAGGCGCTGGTCGATTGTCACGGCTCGCAATGCGGCTTCTGCACGCCCGGTTTCGTGATGTCGCTCTATGGCCTGTGGCTGTCGGAAGACAATCCGTCCCGCGCCCGCATCGAACAGGCGCTGCAGGGCAATCTCTGTCGTTGCACCGGTTACGAGCCTATCGTGAAGGCGGCGGAGCAGGCGGCGCGACTCAGGCCCGCCGACGTCTTCGATCCCATCGAAGCGACGCGTCATCGGGTGACGGAAGACCTGACCGCGATCAAGGCGTCGGGTTCGGTCGAGGTCGTCACCGGCGACGACGCATTCTTCATTCCCTCGACCACGGCTGAACTCGCAGATTACCTCGCGCGCCGTCCGCACGCCACCATCGTCGCCGGCTCCACCGATGTCGGGCTCTGGGTGACCAAGCAGATGCGGCCCATCAATCCGGTTGTGTTTATCGGCGGATTGGACGCGCTACAGACCATCGAACACAAGGATGGCGCGACGCGCATCGGCGCTGGCGTCACCTATGCGCAGGCGCTTTCGGCTATCTCCACATCGCATCCTGCCTTTGGCAAACTCCTGCCGCGCATTGGCGGTGAACAGGTGCGCAATATGGGCACGATCGGCGGCAATATCGCCAATGGCTCGCCGATCGGCGATACGCCGCCGGCGCTGATTGCGCTCGGCGCCAGCGTCACTTTGGCGTCGCGCGAGGGGCCGCGCACCGTCGCGCTCGAAGATTTCTTCATCGATTACGGCAAGCAGGATCGCCAGAGGCACGAATTCGTCGAAAGCGTCAGCGTTCCCGATCTGCCAGAGGACGGGCATTTCTCGGTCTACAAACTCTCCAAGCGCCGCGACGAGGATATCACCGCGGTGCTCGGGGCGTTTTTCCTGCGGCTCAATGGCGATGGCAAGGTAGCCGAGATCAGACTCGCCTTTGGCGGCATGGCCGGCACGCCCAAGCGGGCGGCGGCGGTCGAGGCGGCGTTGTCGGGCCAAGAATGGACCGAAGTCAATGTGCTGGCTGCCGCAGCCTTGATGGAAGAGGACTTTTCGCCGCTCAGCGATTGGCGCGCGAGCGCGGAGTATCGCATGACCACGGCGCGTAATCTGTTGACGCGCTTTTATCTGGAAACGCAGGGCGAGAAAGCCGAGCTTGTTCGCCGCGTCGCGGGAGGCTCCCGATGAACAAGATCGACATGACCTTCAAATCCGAAATCTCCGGCTCGATGCATCGGGATCGCCGACATGACAGCGCCCACAAGCATGTCACTGGCGAGGCCGATTATATCGACGACATGCAGGCGCCCGAGGGCACGTTGCATATGGCGGCGGGTCTCACCGACCGCGCCCATGCCGAAATCCTCGAAATGGACCTGTCGGAGGTCGAGGCGACGCCGGGCGTCAAGCTTGTGCTGACACATAAGGATATTCCCGGCCATAACGACATCGGTCCCGGGCACACCGGCGACGAGCCGCTTCTGGCTGAAAAGAAAGTCGAATTCCACGGCCAGATGGCCTTCGCCGTGGCGGCGGAGACGCGCGAGATCGCCCGCGCGGCGGCCCGCAAGGCCCGTTTCACCTATCGCGACCTGCCGCATGCCACCGATATCGTCGATGCGCGCGCGCTCGACTTTCCCATGGTGACCAAGCCGATGACGCTGAAGCGCGGCGACGCCGTATCAAGCCTCGAAAAGGCGCCGCGACGCCTCAAGGGGCAGATGCGCATCGGCGGACAGGAGCATTTCTATCTCGAAAGCCATATCGCGCTCGCCATTCCTGGCGAAGACGACGAGATGACCATTTGGTCCTCCACCCAGCATCCGTCGGAAGTGCAGCATATGGTGGCGACCATCCTGCATGTGCCGAACCACGCCATCACCGTGATGACCCGGCGCATGGGCGGCGGCTTCGGCGGTAAGGAAACGCAGGGCAACCAGTTTGCCGCACTCGCCGCAATCGCCGCACGTAAGCTCAGGCGCGCCGTGAAATTCCGTCCCGACCGCGACGAAGACATGACCATGACCGGTAAGCGGCATGATTTCCTCGTCGAGTATGAAACCGGCTTCGATGACGACGGCAATATCCTCGCGGTGAAGGCCAATTACGCCGCCCGCTGCGGTTTCGCCGCCGACCTTTCGGGTCCTGTGACGGATCGCGCTCTGTTTCACGCCGACAACGCCTATTTCTATCCCGACGTGCTGCTGACCTCGGAGCCGCTGAAGACCAACACGGTCTCCAACACCGCCTTTCGCGGCTTCGGCGGTCCGCAGGGACTGGTGGGCGCCGAACGCCTCATCGAGGAAGTGGCCTATGCGCTCGGCAAGGACCCGCTCGAAATCCGCAAGAAGAATTTCTACGCCATCGAGGGCGATGAGCGCTGCCTGACGCCGTACCACCAGAAGGTCGAGGACAATGTCATCCACCGCATCGTGGATGAGCTGGAGACCAACGCCGATTATCAGGCGCGTCGCGCCGCGATAATCGAGTTCAACAACACCTCACGGATCATCCGCAAGGGCATCGCGCTGACGCCGGTGAAATTCGGCATCTCCTTCACCTTCACGCCCTATAATCAGGCCGGCGCGCTGGTGCATATCTATCAGGATGGCTCTGTTCATCTCAATCACGGCGGCACGGAAATGGGGCAGGGCCTCTACACCAAGGTCGCCCAGGTGATCGCCGACGAATTCCAGATCGATATTGAGCGGGTCAAGATCACCGCCACCACCACCGGCAAGGTGCCCAACACCTCGGCCACGGCGGCGTCCTCGGGGTCCGATCTCAACGGCATGGCCGCCTATGACGCCGTGCGCCAGCTGAAGGATCGTCTCTATTCCTTCGCGGCGGAGAAATGGGGCGTGCCGGCGGCCTCCGTCGAGTTCCTGCCCAATCGCGTGCGGGTGGGCGATGAGGAGATCCCGTTCCCGACCTTCATCAAGCAGGCCTAT
The DNA here is from genome assembly GCF_029892285.1 of Rhizobium sp. SG_E_25_P2. Classification (GTDB taxonomy): domain Bacteria; phylum Pseudomonadota; class Alphaproteobacteria; order Rhizobiales; family Rhizobiaceae; genus Rhizobium_E. The sequence goes on along the minus strand of NZ_JARXVM010000007.1, from coordinate 207,096 downwards.
ATGGCGCGCGTGCATCTGTCGGCCGCAGGCTTCTACAAGACGCCGAAGATCCATTGGGATCGCGCCAAGGGCATGGGTCGGCCGTTCTTCTACTACGCTTATGGCGCGTCCTGCTCGGAAGTGTCGATCGACACGCTGACCGGCGAATACATCATCGACCGCACCGATATTCTCCATGATGTCGGCAAGTCGCTGAACCCGGCCATCGACAAGGGCCAGGTGGAAGGCGCTTTCGTGCAGGGCATGGGCTGGCTGACCACCGAAGAATTGTGGTGGGACGGCAAGGGACGCCTCCGGACGCATGCGCCGTCAACCTACAAGATCCCGCTTGCCTCCGACCGTCCCGCCATTTTCAACGTGAACCTGGCCGAATGGTCCGAGAACCGTGAAATGACCATCGGTCGCTCCAAGGCGGTGGGCGAGCCGCCCTTCATGCTGGGCGTCTCCGTGCTGGAAGCGCTGTCGATGGCGGTGGCGTCGGTCGGCGACTACAAGCGCTGCCCGCAGCTCGATGCGCCGGCGACGCCGGAGCGCGTGCTGATGGCGGTGGAGCGGATGCGGAAGGCCTGATCATTGATGATCTCCACGGATCTTCCCGACGGCGATCTCGTGCTCGTCGAGGTCGTCACCGCCAAGGGCTCGACGCCGCGCGAGGCGGGCGCCTTCATGCTGGTGGGCGCGTCATCCGTGCAGGGCACCGTTGGCGGCGGGCATCTGGAATTCGACGCCATCGATCTCGCCCGCGCCATGCTGGCTGATGGGCGGATCGAAGAGCGCCTGGAGTTTACCCTCGGCCCTGATACGGGACAGTGCTGCGGCGGACGCGTGTCGCTGAGGCTCAGACGGCTGGATCAGGCGCTTCGGGATGAGGTCGATGCGCGGCTCACCCGCCAGGCTGCAGGCGCGACCGATGTTTATCTGTTTGGGGCGGGCCATGTCGGCCGGGCCCTGGCGCGGGCGCTTGAGCCCTTGCCATTTCGACTGACAGTCATCGAGAACCGGGCCGAAGAACTCGCTCTCCTCGATCCCGGCGTGAACAGGCGGTTGCTGGCCATGCCGGAAGAAGCTGTGGCGGCGATCCTGCCGGGTGGAGCGGCTGTCATACTTACTCATGACCACGCGCTGGATTTCCTGATCGGATCTGAAGCCTTGCTGCGCGATGATCTTGCTTATGTCGGCATGATCGGCTCAAAGACCAAACGCGGCGTCTTCGCCTCCTATCTGCGCGACTCAGGCTATGGCCCCGACCTCATGAACAGGCTCATCCTGCCGATCGGCGGCGAGCGGCTGCGTGACAAGCGGCCGGAGGTGATCGCGGCGCTGGTGGCGGCGGAACTGCTGGAAAGGCTGCTTTCGCCGACACACTCCAAAACGAGGCAATAGGCTCGGGCAAGTCTCGAACGTCAAAGCTCGGCACTAGCCATGCAGGAAAACGGAATGAACCATATCGACGCTGTCCGCGCCCAACGCGACAAACTGGCGCCGCTCGTCGAGGCGGCGCTCGACTTCGCCAAGCGCCGCGACGCGCCGATGCTGGCCGATGACCGCGCCCGGGGCGATCAACTAGTCGCGACCGCGCATCAGGCGTCGTTCAATATCGCCGAACTGTTCCTGCGACTTGGTCAGATCAACGAGGCTGCCGATCTGTTTTCGCAAACGCTCAGCCTCGGCGTCGAAGTGGGGCTGCTCAACGCCCGGATCGGCGCGATCCATCTCCGCAACCAGAATTACGTCGCCGCCGCCGCGCATTTCGAGAATGCGGCGCGGCTGGAGCCCGGTGTTGCCGACCATGCGATCCAACTGGGCCGCGCCCTGTTTCGGGCCGGCAAGATCTGGAAGGCGCGCGAAGCGCTGGAGGCGGCGCTGGCGCTGGAGCCAGACAGTCTCGCCGCGCTCACGGAGCTGGGCTCGATCTGCATCGCCTGCCGCGACGAACCTCGCGCCGCCGATCTCGGCCGGCGCGCGCTCAAGCTTGATCCCGGCAATAACGAGGCGCAACGTCTGCTGGATCTTGTCGACGCCTGATGCGATGCCTCAGTTGGAGGCGCTGAATTGTAGCGGCCAGGACGGCGGATCGGTTACCACGCCGTCGCAATTCACCTTCTCGCGATATTCCATCAGCTGGAATTCCAAAGTCTCGCCCGGCGCATCCATCAGCCTGAAGACGCGATAGACGCCGCAATCGCCGCCGCCGCTGCCGAGTTCGGTCGATATGAACAGGCCGCGCTCCGGCTTCACGTCGGCGCTCATCATCTGGACATTGTTTTCACCTTCGAGCGCCGGCGGATTGGGCAGGCTGAGCAGCGTCGCCCAGTCGCCGGGCGGGTCCTGGGTAATGGCGAAGACGCTTGAGCCCTGATAGGCGCCGAGGAAGCAGGGGACTTCCCAGAGTATGGAGCTTTCCGAAAGCTGGTAGCGTTGGCCGGGATAAGCGAGTGTTTCTGGGTCGCTGCATTGGTCAGGCGCGTAAGTGGCGATCTCCTTGCGGACTGCGGCCGGCACGTCATTGGTCGAGGCGAGAAGTTTCGCCGCGCCGATGGGAAGTCCGTCCGGTCCGGCATAGGCAAGCGCGGGCGCTGTGGGCGGCGCACTTTCCGCAGCCGGCGCATCCTGTGTGGCCGTCGCCGCTGCGGATGACGATCCGGGGCAGCCGATCACACCCTTGGCGCTCGCGACGAAAGGCGGCAGATCATTCCGCACCACCGTAACACGGGCTCTGTCGACGGTGATGAGAGATCCTTCTTCCGAGGCTTCCATGATGTGCAGGATGACATGAGTGGCTTCATCGTCGCTGGAATAAAGGCGATAGCCGAGCCGCGAGGGGAGATGGATATCGCCGCGCGCCGTCTCCGCAAGAGCAATCTTCTCCTTGCCGATCTCGATCCGCGCCTGGGTCGGTTTGCCCTCGCTGTCATAGGGCATGTAGAGGATATAAGCGTATTGGTCGCTGTCAGGGTTCTTGTTGCGTTGCCAGAAGGCCAGATGACAGACGCTCAGGCCGCCCTCGATTTCCTGCTTGCCGAACAGCTTCAGATCGATCGACGGGTCTTCGGCGCGCGCGGTTTGCGCCATGCCCAGGCTCAACAACAGCGCCAGGCCAATTCTTCTTAGAGACGTCATGCTTCCCCCAGACCCCAATTCGCCGCCTGTCTTTGCGATATGACGGTTTTCTAAATCTGAGGCTATCGCGAGATATCGGGCCAGACAAGCGGCATCGTCGGTCCCTGCTGCTGACCTCCAGCGGCGTAGCGCGGGTCGTCATGCGGATGAAAATAGAACCTTCTTCCGCTAATTTCTGTGCGCTGCATCATCGGCCCTTTTCAGGACGCCCGCTCTTCTGCAAAGTTGCGAGTCGAAAAAACAAGGGGATTGGAATGTACGATTACGCCATGGCCTGGGAATGGTTGGCATTTGCTGTGCGCTGGCTGCATGTCGTCGCGGCGATCGCCTGGATCGGCTCGTCCTTCTTCTACATCGCCGTCGATCTCGGTCTGGTCAAGCGGCCCGGACTGCCGGACGGCGTCTATGGCGAGGAATGGCAGGTTCATGGCGGCGGCTTCTACCAGATGCAGAAATATCTGGTGGCGCCCAAGGAGATGCCCGAGCATCTGACCTGGCACAAATGGGAAAGCTATACGACCTGGCTCTCCGGCTTCGCCATGCTGGCGGTGGTCTATTATGGCGGCGCCGATCTCTTCCTCATAGACCGCCATCTTCTCGACGTGCCCAACTGGGTCGCGATCCTGATCTCGATGGGCTCACTGTCGATCGGCTGGCTCTGTTACGACGCCCTGTGCAAGTCGCCGCTGGGCAAGCACACCTGGGGCCTGATGGCGATCCTGTTCGTGCTCCTGGTGGCGATGGCCTGGGGCTATATGCAGATCTTCACCGGCCGCGCCGCCTTCCTGCATCTTGGCGCTTTCACCGCCACGATCATGTCGGCCAATGTGTTCTTCATCATCATTCCCAACCAGAAAATCGTGGTGGCTGATCTCAAGGCCGGCCGCGCCGCCGATCCGAAATATGGCGTGATCGCCAAGCAGCGCTCGCTGCACAACAATTACCTGACGCTGCCGGTGATCTTCTTCATGCTGTCGAACCACTATCCGCTGGCCTTCGCCACGCAGTATAGCTGGATCATCGCCGGCCTCGTCTTCCTGATGGGCGTGTCGATCCGCCACTGGTTCAACACCGTGCATGCCCGCAAGGGCCATCCGCACTGGACCTGGCTGGTGACGATCCTGCTCTTCGTGCTGATCATGTGGCTGTCGACGGTTCCGAAGGTGTTGACAGGCGAGGAGGACGCCAAACTGTCGCCGGTGTTCGAGAAATTCCGCAACGATGCGCATTTCGCCCAGGTGGTGGAAACCGTGTCGTCGCGCTGTTCGATGTGCCACGCCGCCGAGCCCGTCTGGGACGGCGTGGTGTTTCCGCCCAAACAGGTGATGCTGGATACGGATAACCGCATCGCCATGCATGCCCGCGAGATCTATCTGCAGGCCGGTCGCAGCCACGCCATGCCGCCAGGAAACGTCACCGATATTTCGCCCGAAGAGCGCAAACTGCTCACGGCCTGGTATGAAAGCGCAATCGCCAAGAGGATAAACTGAGGTTTGGTTGAGGCGCGGAAGCTCTTTGGAACAGGCCCGCGCCAGCTTGCGGCTTTAGCTCTCGGCCATCCTCCGTACCGCGCGCGGCCTTCCGTGCCGCGATCCGACGATGACTGACAGGAAAGCGCGACCCCGCCATGACCTCTCCCAGCCCGCAATCCGGCGTCGACGCCCAGGCGATCATTCAGCAAATGGTCGCCAAGGTGGTGAATATCACGGATCCCGCCAAGCTGTCGGCGACGGTTGCCGAGTTGATGACTGGCCTTCCCGATCCTCTGCAACGGCAGATCGCCTGCTCGGTGGGACTGTCCAATCCGCTCTACGCACCCGATGACGCCTATGCCGCCCGCATGTGGCGCGGCCAGCAGATCGGGCTGACCGAATTTGCAGATATCGTCCTGAGATTGAAAAAGGCAGTGCAGACCGTGCGGGCGCCGCGCATATTGCTGGCTTGCCCGCGCAAGACGGCGTCGACCTTCTTGTCCGCCGTGCTGGTCAATGCGCTTGGCGCGCAGGAGTCGCTGCTGACCCTGCCGGTGGCGCGCCTGCAGAACGCCGGCGCTCTTGGCGCTGCTATGCGCGAACATGAGATGGATGAACTCGCGCTTCTGCGCGCCTGTTTCCTGCCCACCGGCTTCGTGTCGCAACAACATGTCCGCTGCACACCCTATCTCTCGTCCCAACTGGCGCTCTACCATGTCCAGCCCATCCTGCTGAAGCGCAACCTGTTGGATTCGCTGGTCAGTCTCGACGACATGTGCCTTGAAGCGGCGCGGGCCCATCACGCGGACAAGTTCTATTTCTTCACGCATCTGCCGCATGCCTACAAAGACATGTCGGACGACAGGCGCATGGCGACCTTGATCCGCCTGTATTTGCCCTGGTATCTGTCATTTTACGCCTCCTGGCGGAAATGCGAGGCCAAGGGATTGGTCGCGCCGCTGTGGATTTCCTATGAACAGGACGTCAAGGGCGAACCGGCCGAACTGGCCGAAAAGCTCGCGGCCTATATCGGCGGTCAGGCCACCACGGAGCGCATCGCTGCGGCAATCGTGGCGAATACCGGCAAGCAGGCGCTCAAATTCAACAAGGGCGTCGTCGGTCGCGGCCAGCGCATGTCCGACGCCAACCGGGACATGGTGCGCGATTATGTCGACATGTTCCGCGACGAAGTTGATTTCTCTGACCTGATCGACTGACAATCCCCTGTTTTACCGCGATGCGTGACGCGCATCGCGCCCTGCGGGGACGAACGCCTTGAGCCTTGGGCCGGCTTTCGCTAGGCTTCTCTCACATTCTGTTTCAGACAAGGGTTTTCATGAAACCGCTCCTCATCCGCGCGCGCCTGCTGTCCTTCCATCGCGAACCGCAGGGTCTCGGCGACGCCTCATCCTATCGCTATGTCGAAGATGGCGGCGTGTTTGTGGTGAATGGCAAGATCGCCGATCTCGGCGAGTATGCGGATGTCGCCGCGCGCGCTCCTGCGGTTATCGAAGCGGTCGATCATCGCCCGCATCTGCTGACGCCCGGCTTCATCGACATGCACCTGCATTTTCCACAAATGCAGGTCATAGGCTCCTATGCCGCCAATCTCTTGGAATGGCTGAACACCTACACCTTTGTTGAGGAGCAGCGTTTCGCCGACCAAGCGCATGCCGCACGCATCGCTATGCGCTTCTTCGACGAGCTGATCCGCCATGGCACGACGACGGCGGTCGCCTATTGTTCGGTGCACAAAGTCTCCGCCGACATGTTCTTCGCCGAGAGCCTCAGGCGCAACATGCTGATGGTCGGCGGCAAGGTGATGATGGACCGCAATGCGCCGGAAGGGCTGCGTGACACCGCACAGCAGGGTTATGACGAGACCAAACAGGTGATCGCCGATTGGCATGGCAAGGGCCGCAACCATGTCGCCATCACCCCGCGTTTCGCCATCACCTCGACGCCTGAGCAGATGGAAGCCTCTCAGGCGCTCGCGCGGGAATATCCTGATCTTCATATCCAGACTCATCTGGCGGAAAATCACGACGAGATCCGCTTCACGCAGGAGCTTTACCCGGCGGCGAAAGATTATACGGATGTCTATGCGCAGTATGGCCTATTGGGCCCCAAGAGCCTGTTCGGCCATTGCATCCATCTTTCCGACCGCGAGGCGGACGCGATGAGCGAAACCGGGTCGGTCGCGGTGTTTTGCCCGACCTCCAACCTGTTTCTCGGCTCCGGCCTGTTCGGTCTCAAGCGCCTGACACAGCGGGAGAAGCCGGTGCGCGTGGCTGTCGCCACCGATATCGGCGGCGGCACCTCCTATTCCATGCTCCGGACGCTGGATGAAGGTTACAAGGTGCTGCAATTGCAGGGCGAGCGCATGACGCCGCTCGAAAGCTTCTACCGTATGACGCGCGGCAATGCCGAGGCGCTCGGGCTTTCCCATCGCATCGGCGCGCTGGAGATTGGCCACGACGCCGATTTCGTGTTGCTGAACGCGCAGGCCACGCCGGCCATGGCGCTGAAGGTGGAAGTTGTCTCTACGCTGGCCGAGGAACTGTTCCTGTTGCAGACATTGGGCGACGATCGCGCCATCGCCGAGACCTATGTCGCAGGCCAGCCGGCAAAATCACGGTTGCCCGGCTGACGGCCGAACCCTATTCTCGGCTGACGGCAAATGCGGGGATTTTCATGGTCGCCAATCTCGGTCTGGGCGCGCTGGTCATATCGCTGACGGTCCTGATCCATACCTGGGGGCTGATGGCGGTCACCCATGTGATGACCTGGCTTACGGGGCGCTTCCGGCTGCACGGCCATCGCAGCCGCGTGCTGGCGATGAACACTGTCGTGATCGGCATCTTTGCCGTGCTGACGGTACAGGTCTGGCTGTGGGCCGCCTGCTACACGCTGCTGGGCGTGGTCGAGGATTTCCCGACCGCGCTCTATTTCTCCACCATCACCTTTTCTACCGTCGGCTATGGCGATGTGGTGCCGGCGCATGAGTGGCGGTTGCTTGCAGCTCTGGAAGGCGTCAATGGCTTTCTGCTGATCGGCTGGTCGACCGCCTATCTCATCGCCGCCGGCATTCGGGTCGGTCCCTTCAGGTCAGGCGAGCATTTCTAATCTCGGAACGTCTTTTCCATGAAGACGCTGAGCGGGTCGGGCAGGTAATCGGCGAAAGCCTCGCGCCTGATATAGCCGGACCGCTCGTAAAGACCGAGCGCTTCGTGGTTCTCGATGCCGGTTTCCAGCCTGATCACGAAAATGCCGGCGCTGGTGGCCCTGGCTTCGAGATTGGCGAGCAGCATCCTGGAGAGGCCCCGTCCGCGCGCGGCGGGCGCCACCCACATGCGCTTGAGCTCCGCCCAGCCGTGATTGAGAGCGATCGCGCCGGTGCCCACAGCTTGACCATGGTCATCGCGGGCGACCACGAAACGGACATGGGCGGCGCGCAGGGCGTCGATCGGCAGATAGTGGTTGCTTTCCGCCGGATAGAGCGCCGCCCCATAGGCTTCGCCGTCTGCGAGCAGTTTCAGCACGTCGGGCTGGCCGGGGTCTTCAAGCGAAATGTGGAAGGTCATGGGTGTCACGAGAGCTGTCATCATCGCGGCTGGGTAGCAATCCTTTGGACAAAGATAAACCCGCGGGCTTCGTCTGAAGCGCGCCGCGGGTCGATCCTCTGTTGAAAAGTCAGCGCGTCGACAGAGCGCCTTGCCTTGGCGAGGCAATCTGCTTGAGCGCGAGCATCGCCAGGAGCGCCGCGACATAGGCGGCCAGTTCCATGCCGTCGGGCCGATCAAAATAGCCGATCAGCGTGTGCAGCACGCGGCCGACCATGGAATCCTGCGACAGGATCCAGGACGTGTCCCACAGCGGATCGGTCCATTCCATCAGATAGCCGGCGCTTTGCAGGAAGGTCACGGCTTGGGCCGCGAGGCCTGCGGCCAGCAGCGAGATCAGCAGGGACAGCGAACCGAAAAGATAGCGCATGGGAATGGAGATCAGGCCGAGATAGAGGAGCGCCGACACCGCCGCGCCGCCGGCGAGACCAAGAAGACCGCCAATGAGGATATCGCTCGCGCTATCGCCGCCGGCGGAGGCCACGCCATAGAGAAACAGCACCACTTCCGACCCCTCGCGCATGACCGCGACGCCGCAGACTATGGCGAGTGCGCGCAGCGGCCGGGTGCCCTGGGCCACCTCGGCGCCGAGCGTCTTGAGATCGCGGGTCATCTCCCGTCCGTGGCTCGCCATCCAGGCATTGTGCCAGGCGAGCATAAGAACGGCGAGGAGCAGGATAGCGGCGTTGACCAGCTCCTGGCCGGCGCCATCGAACAGGCCGGCGATCGCCTCGGCGAACACCGCCACGACAAGTGCGCCGGCAATGCCGAGCGCCACGCCGCCCGCAAGCCAGGGAAGCCTGTGGCTGAGGCCGCGCGTGGCGGCGAGAACGACGCCGAGGATCAACCCGGCTTCGAGCATCTCCCGGAAAACGATGATTAGAGCTGAGAGCATGGGATCATTCCGCCACGATCACGCCCTGGGCGGTGTCGGAGTGATACTCGCCCATGAAATGATAGTCGCCCTTGGCCAGCGGACGGAGCCGGATGATGCCCGTCGCATGACCGGCGACGACCTTCTCGGTCTTGAGGTCATGTGAGTCGAATTCTTCCGGCGTGCCGTCCTCATTCTTGATCAGGATCTGCACCGGCTTTCCCGCCGGCACATGAATTTCCGCCGGATCGAATTCGTGTTCATCGAGCGTCAGTTCGATCTGGCCAGACGAATTGGTCGGCGTCATGCCGGCGGCATGGGCGACGCCGGCGGCTGAAGTCATGAGAAGGAGGGACGTGAGGATGCGAAGGCTCATAGGCGTGCTCCGTGCCGGCCCCAATGAAAGTGGATGGCCGATGTCCGGTTTTCTTCGCCTCGAATATGGCTGAAACATGGCGTCACCGGGCCGGGAGAGGCGCTTGCGCGCGGAGCTGCGGCGGACATATGATGGAGATGCAAACAGGCGAGGCGAGCATGCAGACAAAAGTGGATGTGGAAGCATCGCTGCTTGAGCGCGCGATGAAAGCGACAGGCGGAAAATCGGAAAGAGACACCGTCGAACAAGCCTTGCATGCGGCCATCGAACGCAGCGAGCGGCTACGACATGATCTTTTCATCGAGCCGCATGCGGATCATGGTGGCGACCAAACCGGTAGACTTCCGCAAGGGTCATGACGGATTGGCAACGCTGATAAAGAACGAGCTGCGTAGAGGCCCATTCACTGGCACGGTCTTCGTGTTCCGGTCACGGAAGGCGGATCGGCTGAAGCTGATCGCCGCACTTATCGAAACGCGCAAATTCAAGGTTTTTGATCCGCTGGCCTATCTGACCAGCACGCTCACCGCCTTCGTCAATGGCCGCAAGCAGAGCCCGATTGATAAGCTCCTACCGTGGAATTGTCTGGTAAAGTAACCCGTTCCCCGTGACCGCCGTCGCCCATTGCGGACTAAGTCAATGTGACCACCCGTTATCTGGGTTCGCTTCCAGTTCTTTTGAAGCCCGATCATGCGTGAAATCGGATGCTGTTTGGCTGTCTTTGGTTTTCAGCTTAGGGGCAGCCCCATAATCGATGAGCAACTGGGCGATATCGGTGTTGTCCAGCTGGGCAGCCACCATCAGAGCTGTGCTCCCGTCTCTATACTGGGCGTTGGGGTTCAATCCGTTTTCCAAAAGATAGCGCGTATCCGCGAGATTATTTTCGCTGACGGCAAGCATCAGAAGCGTGTATCCAGACGATGTCGACTGGTGGATATCGGCGCCATAGTGGATCAGGATTTGACGTATCATTACTCCCATTGGCTTTTGACAGCCCGTGTTGTCGAACTGAAGGAACAACGGAATTCCTTCGTATGACCAGCCAAGTTCCTTGGCGTTGGGATCAGCGCCCGATTCCAGATGACGGATGACGGCAACGGTATTTCCTGAACATACTGCATCAGCGAGCGTTTCCGGAAGCACCCAAGGCTTCGTAAAATGGACGAACGCCAGAGCGAATAATGCAGAGAATATGGCAATAGCGCGTAGAAGAAACCGAACAATTCGGCGGCAAACGGCTGATATCACTATAGTGCACCCTAAACGGCAATTGGCCCCGGTTGCAATATGGCGAGCATCCGAGCCTAAGGTCAACAACTGCTAGGCGTCACAAGATCGGTCGTCCGAGGACTCCTACTGGTCCATAGTTGCCATGCCAAAAAAGCTGCTGGTTCTCCACACAGAATCCAGGAATTTGTCCAAGTGCGAGTGGCGCACCGCTACTATTGTCTGGATCAGCGATGCGCTCTTCTTGATTCCGACCGTGACTATCAGCCGATGGTGGAGCATCTCGGCCTGAGGCAGTGGTGACGACAATAATCGGCGCCGCCGATGATTGGCGATCTTCGGCGGCGCTCCGTTGGCTGGCGTCAGGTGGCCCTCGTTCCTGTCATCGCCAAGGCCATCAACCCACCTTCACATGCGCCATCATGCCCTGAACCATGTGATAGAGATGGTGGCAGTGAAAGGCCCAGTCGCCTTGTGTTCCGGCGTCGAAGGCGATGGTCACGGTCTTCATCGGCGGGACCAGCACGGTGTCGCGCAGCGCACCGGAGAGGGGAGCGACGTCAATGGCGGTCACCTGGAAATGATGGCCGTGCAGATGCATGGGGTGGGCCATCATCGACATGTTCATCATGGCGATCTCGATCCTTTCGCCTGAAGTCGTCGTGATGTCCTCCGCGCCCGCCATGCCCCATTGGTAGCTCGCCATGTCGCCAGTCAGATGAACCATGAAGCGTTTTGCGGCGGGGCGGGCGGCAAGCGGCGCGGATGTCTGCAGCTTCGCTTCGAAGGCGAGATCGAGCACCGGGCCGGCGGTTTCGCCGAGAGGCGCGATTTTCCGCGTCGTCGCGCCTCGGGTAGCCAGAACCAGTCCCGTTTGGTGCGGCGTGCCCTCGCGGCGGGCGAGGATCGGGAAAGAGCCGCCGTCTTTGGGTATGTCGACGTGGAGGTCGATGCGCTGACCCATGGTGAGCGGGAAGAGCTTTCCCTTGACCGGCGTGATCGGCTGGCCATCCACGGCGATGGCAAGGGCGGAGAGGGCGCCGGTGTCGATGGTGAAGCCGGTCGAGGCTGCGCCGTTGATGATGCGCAGCAGGACGCGGCCTGCGCGCTCCACCGTGATGATTTCGGGATCATCGAGCGTGCGGTCATTGGCGAGATAGGCGTCGTAGTCGATGTCGTTGAGGTCCATCGCCATCATCGAGGCGCTCATGCCGGAGGCTTCGTTCATGGAGCCATGCCCCATCGCGCCATGGTCCATCGTTCCGTGATCCATGGAGCCATGCGTCATGCCGCCATGCCCCTGGCCTGAGGTCAGGCGTCCCAGCAGTTCCTCTGCCGGCGTGAAGGAGAAGTCGTGCAGCAGCATGACGACGTCCTGGCGGTCGGCGGCCAAATCCTCCTTCGAATGGATGATCAGCGGCGCGGCGAGAAGGTTCTGTTCCTGCAGCGTATGGGCATGCATCCAGTATGTGCCGGGTCGGTCGAGCGGGAAGTCATAGGCTCTTGTTTCGCCCGGCTTCAGCATGCCGCCGGCATGGGCGACGCCGTCCTGATCGATCGGCGGCGTCAGCCCGTGCCAATGCACTGTTGTTTCTTCCTTGAGCCTGTTGGCGAGGTCGACGCGGAAAGCATCGCCCGGCGCAAATGTCAGGCCGGGGCGGCCGTCCGGGCCAGTCAGGCCGTAGACGGTCGCGGGGCGGCGGTTGACCTCGAGCGTTCGGGTGGAAATCGTCAGGGCGCGGGCCGCAGCCCGGGCGGGAGCGGGCAGGCCGATAGCCGCGCCGCCGGCGAGCGCAACGACGCCCGCAAGAAAATCTCTGCGTTTCATTGTGTGTCTCTTTCGACTTGTGCTTTTCGTGGCGGCGCGGACCGCGCCGCAACGGCATGTCAGGCGAAAGAGGGGATCGGCGGCTCCAGTCCCGGCGCGAGATCGCGGCCGATCAGCCGCGCCTGCAGGGCAGGCGACAGTGTCGCGTCGCTCTCTTCATGCGTTGCGTCGACATAGGGTTCAGCCGGCAGCGACAGGAGCGACGCCAGACACCAGGCTGCGCATTTCTGCGCGGCGTTGTCGTGGTTGGCCTGATGGCCGCCGCTATGATCGGCCATCGCAGTGTGGTCATGCTGCATCATCGCGTGATGGGCGCGGGCGGCTGAAACACCGGGCGCGCGCTCGCCGCCCGGCAGGGACAATAATCCCGCCAACAGGCCTATCAACATCAGCAGGAGTGGCAGCCGCAGCATAGCTCGTCCTTTGTTAGGCGCTGACCATAGACCCGTATGGCCGCTTCGCCAAGCGCCGCAACGTCGCGGGGGTCAGGCCTCCGCCTGCGCCGCGACCGGCGACCGCCTGAGACGATCGATGTCGCGGGCCGGCGGGGCGCCGAACAGGCGCTTATATTCGCGGCTGAACTGAGACGGACTGTCATAACCCACCGTATGGCCGGCGCTGGCGGCGTCGAGCGATTGGGTCAGGATCAGTCGCCGCGCCTCCTGCAGCCGAAGCCGCTTCTGATATTGCAGCGGGCTGAGCGTGGTCGCCTCGCGAAAATGCTGATGCAGCGACGACGGGCTCATGCCGGACACCGAGGCGACATCCTCAATTCGGATCGGCCGGTCGTAATGTTCCTTGATCCAGTTGATCGCCCGGCCGATATGGCGATGATGATTTTCCGGCGTCAGCGCCCGGCGGATGCAGCAGCCCTGCGGTCCCTGCAACAGCCGATAGACGATTTCCCGCTCGATCAAGGGGGCGAGTTCGGCGATGTCATCAGGCGTCTCATTGAGCTTCAGCAAGCGGATCGCCGCGTCCATCAGCGGCTCGGGCGTCTCACCCAAGGCTGCGCCGAGCTTGGCGTCGTTCTTGGGCCCGCCCGGATATTTCAGCAGCATCTCGGCGCAGAGCTCCATGTCGAGATCGAGTTTTAGGCAAAGATAGGGCTTATCCGCGCTCGCCTCGATCACCTGGCCCATTACCGGCAGGTCCATGGACACCACCAGATGCTGGCCTGCGCCATAGGTAAACAGCTGGTCACCCATCGCCACCTGCTTGCGGCCTTGTGCGATCCAACAGATCGACGCCGATTGAACGCCATGGGTCGGCTCCGACGGCGCGGAGAGCCGCGCCGTGAAAAGCCGGGGAACGCGGGTGGCGGCGATCCCCTCCTGGTTGGCGTAATGTGCAATAAGAAACGCAAGTTCCTGAGATTTCTTCATCTTGTCACCTTGGGAACCATTTTTTGCCCGATTTCATGGTCATTTACTAGCATGTCCGATCGGGGCTGGAAATGGTTGCATGCTAACCTTTGTAGGAATGTGCAATCCTTCCGGAGGATCGGTCTACCACTGCAGCCGTCTTTTCCCGCATATTGGCCGTGTTGCACAAAACGACGAACCTGAGATGGAAGGAGCGAGAACCATGAAAAACGACCAGCTTCACATCGCCATTAGATGGGATGTCCCGCTCAGGATGTTCAAGATGTTGCGCGACAAAATCACGGCGTTCAACGAGGAGCGCGAGAGGCAGGCGGAAGCGAGGTGGATCAATGGCTGACGGTGGATTTTTGATCAATGCAATGGCGGTGGTGTTTTCTTTGATCGCGGCATTTGGAATCTTCGGAAAAGCTTTTGGCGAGACCGCCAAACGAAAGCAGGATATTCGCGCCGAAGAGGTGGATGTCGTCAGTCGGCTGGTGGGCATGTGGATCACCGGCGACGGACAGGTGCAGCGCGATGTGCGCGCCGATGGCCGCTTCGTGGAGCGCAACGCCGTCAGCGACAAGCCGACCCGCGAAGGCCGCTATGAAATCGCAGGCGACAAGATCGCCTATTATGATGACGCCGGCGTCCGTAGCGACGGCGTCTACAAGGACGGCATTCTCTATCACGCTGGCTTGATTTTCTACCGGCGCTGATTTGCAGCCAAGATTCGAAAAAAAGGCGGGGCCGCGCGGCGCCCGCCTTTTTTCATGCCTCATCCGTCGATCAGTTCGAACTTGTCGACATCGACAAGCCCCTTGTCCGAGATCTTCAGATGCGGAATGACCGGCAGCGGCAGGAAGGCCAGTTGCAGGAAAGGCTCCTGTAGCGTCGAGCCCAGCGCATAGGCGGCCTCGCGCAGGTGATGCAGCGTGTCGCGGACGCTTTCATAGGGCTCAAGGCTCATCAGGCCCGCGACCGGCAGCGCGATCTCGCCGGTGACGCGGCCATCCTCCACCACGACGAAGCCGCCCTTGATTTCGCTCAGCCGCGCCACGGCTGCGGCCATATCCTCGTCTGAAGCGCCGACAACGCAGATATTGTGGCTGTCATGGCCGACAGTGGAGGCGATGGCGCCTTTCTTGAGGCCAAAACCCTGAACAAAGGCGACGGCGCGGTTGCCATTCTTGCCGTGGCGCTCGATCACCGAGACCTTGAGCACATCCTGGGCGAGATCCACCGTGGTCTGGTTGCCCTTGACCGGCAGGCGCAGGCGGCGATGTTCGGTGATGATCTTGCCGGGGATGACGCCGAGCACGGATGTGTCGCCCTCGCGCGCCGGCACGGAGAAATCGGCTGCAGTGATTTCTGGCGCGCGAACGCTGTCGGTGCCCACGGACGCCACCGGCTTGCGGCTCGCAAACAGGTCCGGCGTCACGCGCCGGCCTGCGGAGAACACCATTTCGGCCTTGCAATTCTCAAGGCTGTCGATGACCACGAGATCGGCGCGGCGGCCGGGCGCCACCAGGCCGCGATCCATCAGACCGAAGGCGCGGGCGGCGGAGATGGAGGCTGCGCGATAGACGGCGAGGATGTCGGCGCCATCGGCGATGGCCGTGCGGATGAGATAATCGAGATGGCCCTGTTCGGCGATGTCGAGCGGATTGCGATCATCGGTGCAGAGCGCGATGAAGGGCGACAGGCGCTCGGTGAACAGCGGCGTCAGCGCCTTCAGATCCTTCGACACCGAGCCTTCGCGGATGAGGATATGCATGCCCTTGCGGATCTTCTCCATGGCTTCCGCAGCCGAAGTCGCCTCATGCTCGGTGCGGATGCCTGCGGCGATATAGCCATTCAGCCCATAGCCCGACAGCAGCGGGGCATGTCCATCGATATGGCCGCCCTGGAAGGCTTCGAGCTTGGCCATGGCGATGGGATCCTTGTGGATCACGCCGGGAAAATTCATGAATTCGGCAAGGCCGATCACCTTGGGATGCTTTCGGAACGGCAAGAGCCGCTCGATCGGCAGATCGGCGCCCGACGTCTCCAGATGCGTGGCGGGCACGCAGGAGGAAAGCTGGACGCGGATGTCCATGATGGTTTCCATGGAGGAATCCAGGAAGAATTGCAGGCCCTCGGTGCCCAGAACATTGGCGATCTCGTGTGGATCGCAGATCACCGTGGTCACGCCATAAGGCAGCACGCAGCGATCAAATTCATGCGGGGTGACGAGGGATGATTCGATATGCAGATGCGTGTCGATAAAGCCTGGCACGACGATGCGGCCGGAAATATCGATCTCCGTTTCGCCCTTGTAGTCGCCATGCGTGCCAACGATGCGGCCTTCGGTGATGGCGATGTCGGAGGCGACCAGTTCGCCCGTCACCAGATCATAGAAGCGGCCGCCTTTGAGCACGATTTCGGCCGGTATGCTGCCCGTTCCTGCATCGATCATCCGTTCGAGTGTGCTCATGGCCTGCTCCGATTCCGTTGTTTGGACGAGTGTAGCGGGGGCGAGGCCGGGGGTCACGTGTTGGATCGGGATTTGTTGGGGAAGGGCCTTCTCTGATCGCTGAGCCCGGCCGCACCCCCCTCTGTCCTGACGGACATTTCCCCCTCAAGGGGGGAGATTGGCCAGAGGCGCCCGCTCGCCTCATCTTCTACCTCACATATGGCGCGCGGCGCTCGCCTCCCTCGATCTCCCCCTTTGAGGGGGAGATGCCCGGCAGGGCAGAGGGGGCGGCTACAACCACTGATCTGAAATCTGAGTTCAGTTCATGCCGCCCTGTCGCCGCCCACCTCGATCGTCAAGCGCAGGCCGGCCGCCGTTGCGATATTCACCAGTGCGTCCAGTGAGAACTTGTCGACCTGGCCACGCAGGAGATCGCTGAGACGCGGGCGCGTCACGCCCAGCCGCGCAGCCGCTTTCTCCTGCGACAGCCCCCAGGATCTCACCTGCTCGCGGATCGCCAACAAGACATCGGCGCGAAACGTCATATTGGCCGCTTCGGCCTTCGCGACGCCGAGCGCTTCAAACGGGTCGTCAAACGTCTCCACCGTCATAGTGTCCTGTTCCAAAGGTCTAATCTCCGCTCAGCCAGTTCCAAATCTCTCTGCGCTGTTTTCTGGGTCTTCTTTTGGAATGCATGCAGCACAAGCACCCGATCCGGCAGGTTTGCCAGGTAGATGATCCGGAATGCGCCGGCCGCATCCTTGATCCTGATTTCTCGAACGCCGGCGCCGACAGATTTCATCGGCTTCCAGTCGTGAGGATCAAGCCCCCTCTGAACCGCGCGAAGCTCGACGCCCGCCCGATACCGCGCCGGGTCGGGAAAGTGCTGCAATGCTTCCCTGCTGTCGCCCAGAAACGTGATCGGTTTCATGGAGTGATTGTATCAGAACCGATACGAAGGGCAAGGGTGGCCGATATGGACAAAAGCGAGGCCGTGGGCGGCCTGATTCATAGGAGACGCCTTTCGCCCCATGTTGTCCAATCCGCACCGATGGTGTCTCCTTGAGTCATCCGCATCCGATTCCGCGCCCTGATTTTGGAGAAACCCGATGATGACCCTTTCGCGCCGCATCTTTCTGGCGGCGCTGTTCCTGAAGATTTCCTCAAGTCCCGGCATGGCCGGCGGAAAGAACCAACCGCTGCCGACCAAGGTCAGTCAATGCGCTGAAACCAGCATCACCGAGATCGGCGGACGGCTGGAAGGCGATGAGACGTTTGAGACCGGAACCTTTGTCGTCTTCGCCAATGAAGGCATGCAGATCGGCTATGACCGGGTGGAGGCGATCGTCAATTCCAAGATCGGCGATCCTGTCCGCATGTGTCTCACCGACATCCCCAAAGACTGCCCGCCCGGCGACGAGCGCGGCCGCAGCTATCGCACCACCAATCTGCGAACGGGCGAGAGCTGGGAAATGGCCGACAGCCAGCATATGTGCGGCGGGGCGTGAGGGGGCGTTTTGCGCCCACTCACTCAATTGCGTCTTCAGGCGTATCAAGCCCCTGGCGTCACCAGGAATCGATGCCCCAGAGATCGGCATGGCGCTCGATCTTGTCGTTCAGGAAGTCCAGCCGATCATGAAGCGTCGAGATGTCCGGCATCCGATCAATGGCCGCGAGATCTTTTTCAATCGTGTTCTGGTAAAGATGAATCGTGTTGCGTTCGTCTTTGGTCAGGCCGTCGCCCTCGTGGCGAATGTCCACGATCTCTTTCCGAAAAAACTGAATCTCGTCCATCAGGGATTCGTACCGGTCGATTTTGCCGGCGACCGTATCGGCTTTGAACTGGTAAAACTTCAAATAATTCAGTTGAAACATGTCGCTGCTTGATTTGGCGACGCCATTTGAATTTTTCATCTGATACTCCATTATCAGTGGAAAGCCCGCATTCATGCGGTTCGGAGAAATTACGATGAGAAACTTGTGTATGGCTTGAATTCAATTTTTACGAGCCTTGCGCATCTCACGGGAGGTTTGGCTTTCTTGGAATTACAATTCTTCGTGGTTATTATTCGCGCAAAACGCTTGGATGAATTTTCGGTTGCGACATGATGTTTTTAGCGGCTGTTACATTCTCGCCTTGTTTCGTTTTGCTGGTATCCGCGCTGATCATCCGTCCTGGACTGCGGACTTGGGCGACGTTGATTTTGTCCGCTCTTGCGTTGGCAATCTCAACAGTTTTTCTTCGGCAAGGGGTGATCCGAAACTGTCAGATCGATGAGAGCGAATGTCTCGGCGCCACCGCCACGTCCTATCTGGTTGTGGCGCTTTGGGGCGTCTTCAGCATCTGGTTATTGGTTCGGGTCGTCGTTGAGCATCGAAAGGTTGGGTGAGACAAAGCTTTCTATTTTGGCTTGACGTAACTTCTTCCAACGCAAGCTCGCCGGAAAATGACATGTGATCCCTGCGCTCTGGGATAGTATAAAAACAAAAACGGCGGCCCCTCACCAAGCCGCCGCCTCATCAAACCGTCGTGTCGAAACTTACGCGTTCGCCACCAGCACTTCACGCAGCTTGCCGATCAATTCGTCGATCTGCTCCTTGGTGATGATCAAGGGCGGCGAGAGGGCGATGATGTCGCCGGTGGTGCGGATCAACAGGCCCTTTTCATAGGCCTTGAGGAAGGCCGAGAAGGCGCGTTTGGTGGGCTCGCCGTCGATCGGCTTCAGTTCGATCGCGCCGATCAGGCCGATATTGCGGATATCGATGACATGCGGGCAATCGGCCAGCGAATGCAGGCGCTCTTCCCAATAGGGGGCGAGGTCTGAGGCGCGGGTCAGCAGGCCTTCTTCCTTATAGGTGTCGAGCGTGCCGAGGGCTGCGGCCGAGGCGATCGGGTTGCCGGAATAGGTGTAGCCGTGGAAGAACTCGATCAGATGTTCCGGGCCGGTCATGAAGGCGTCGTGGATTTCCGACGTCACGAAGACGGCGCCCATCGGGATCACGCCATTGGTCAGGCCCTTGGCGGTGGTGATGATGTCAGGCTTGACGTCGAAGAATTGCGAGGCGAAGGGCGCGCCGAGGCGGCCAAAGCCGGTGATGACTTCGTCGAAAATCAGCAAAATGCCGTGCTTGGTGCAGATTTCGCGCAGGCGCTGCAGATAGCCCTTCGGCGGAATGAGCACGCCGGTGGAGCCTGCGACGGGTTCCACGATTACGGCGGCGATGGTGGAGGCGTCATGCAGGGTGACGATGCGCTCGAGTTCGTCAGCGAGTTCGGCGCCATGTTCCGGCTGGCCCTTGGAGAAGGCGTTCTTGGCCGGCAAATGGGTGTGGGGCATATGGTCAACGCCGGTCAGCAACGTGCCGAACATCTTGCGGTTGGAGACAATGCCGCCCACCGAAATGCCGCCGAAATTGACGCCGTGATAGCCGCGCTCGCGGCCGATCAGGCGGGTGCGCGAGCCATTGCCCTTGGCGCGGTGATAGGCGAGCGCGACTTTCAGCGCCGTCTCGACCGATTCCGAGCCGGAATTGGTGTAGAGCACATGATCAAGCCCCTCCGGGCCGATATCGACCAGGCGGTTGGCGAGCTCGAAGGCCTTGGGATGGCCGAGCTGGAAGGCGGGGGCGTAATCGAGCTCTCCCGCCTGTTCGCGGATCGCCTCGGTGATCAGCGGGCGGCAATGGCCGGCATTCACGCACCAGAGGCCGGCGGTGCCATCCAGCACGGTGCGGCCGTCATGGGTGGTGTAATGCATGTCTTTTGCGCCCACGAACAGGCGCGGTTCCTTCTTGAACTGGCGATTGGCCGTAAACGGCATCCAGAACGCCCGCATGTCGTTCGGCGTAGAATTGAGGCGGTTTGACATTTCATTCTCCGGAAGTGGTGAGACCCGTGCGCGTCGCCTCGTTCCAGCCGGATTCTCCTGCTTTCGGAGGCAAATCGCGCTCGACGCGGGCCGGCGTGCGTGTTGCGCAAAGTAGCAAGCACCCCTGCCGCGTCAAGGAGGGCCACGGAATTTCATAAGTGATCACGGGAATTGACCGGTCAGGCCGGAGCAAGTTTGGTGTGGGACTTCCTAATATGCAGGTCATGCGGTCGCCAGGGCAAAAACGCGACTCCATGACCTTGCATCAGCGGCGGAATGCCAGAATAGCCCCGTTTCTCGTTATGACCAGAGAAACGGGGCCGTTTTTTTAAAATCCTCATCGTCTTCAGCGTCGTCTATTAATTCACTTGAGTTTATGAATGCAGCTCGCTTTTTGTCGCGTTTTTGCTGTATTAGCGGTCGCGTGAAGTTGTGAGGTCAATGTTGCTGCTTGCCCTGGATGATGGCGTCGAAACGCCGCTTGGATTCGATAAAGCCGCCATTGGCATCGCCAGCAGCGAGATTGTCCATCTGGCGTCCGCTTTCCGCCGTTTTGGTGTCTTGAAAATCGATCTTTCTGATGGGGCGACATATTTTTCGCCACAAGCCTGCGCCATGCATGGCCTGCCGGTGTCGTCGGAGCCCATTAAGGTCGTCGATCTCCTCAGCCGGATTCACCCTGTCGATGCGGAGCGCATACTTGATGCGTTCGAGACCGCCGCCAAGGCGCGCTGTGGCTGGTATTTCAACTACCGGCTCCGGCAGGCCAATGGTTCTGTCCGGTGGGCGCGGCTGGTCGAACATTATCGGGACACGCCCGGCGGCGGAGAGTTCGTCGGAATCGTCTATGAATTCCTGCCGCGAGATTCCGGCGCCGAGGTGCTGGTCTCTAGTGACGGCGCAGGCGCGGAGGCCATAGAGCCCAGCAAGCTTGTCATCAGCGCCGCAACGACGGCGCTGCACACGCTCGACGGCGCCAATGGGGATATATCGCGCGAAGGATTGCGTCATCAGGCTGTCGATATCAGTGACGACGATATTGCTGATCTCATTTGCCGGCATCGGCTTTACGGCTTTTTTCGGCAGGATATCGAAAGCGGCCATTGTTACTTCTCTCAGGCCGCCCATCAAATCTACGGTTTGCCCTATTCGCCTGCGCCCGCCAATCTGGCTGAGTTGATCCGCCGGACGCATCCCGATGACGCGCCGATTGTTTCAAAAGCTTTTGAAGCCGCCGCCCGGCATAAAGCGATGTTTCATGTCATTCATCGCTATGCGCGAACGACAAGCTACAAGACGCTTCGGTTGATTGGCGGCTACCGCAAGACGACAGACGGGAAGGATGAGCTCTACGGCTCCGTCTACGAATTCTACGATAATCTGTCGATCGCTGGGTTTGCGTCGTGACGAGGGGATGAAGAGGGGCTTTTCGCCCCTCCCGTCAGCGGTCGAGCACGTCGCGGACTTCGATCAGGTTCGAACGCGCCCGGAGAATGTAGAAGCCCTGTGTGGCGAGATGGGTGGGCATGATCCAGCCGTCTTCGCGGCCATTGGAAATGATTGCCGGCTGGATATTGAGCGCGGCGCGGAACTGCTTGAGCATCTCGTTCCAGAGTGGGGCGAGATTGCGCTCGCGGATCACCGGGCCGAAATCGGCGCGGGCGGCGGTCAGGATGCCGTAATAGCCATAGAGCTGGCCATAGGCGAACCAGAAACGGTCGTCGGCGCGCGTGTCGAACCAACCGGCATTGTAGTTTTCTGACCGCTCCCGGAGCATGGCCGAGGTGGAGCCGAGGTCGTTGGCGATGCGGTCGAGAAATTCGAGCAGATTGTCGGCGCGGCCATCGAACACCGACTGGCATTTTCCAAGCTCGGTGTTGAACTGGTTGAGCTGGGTGACCGCCTGGCGATAGACGTCCTGGGTCGGCGTGCGGAAGCCGAAGGGCGAGAAGCTGACATACCAGGAGCCCTCGTCATACTGCATGTTGGACCGGGCGAGCTGCAGCGTGTTGTTGATGCCCGACGTGCCGCGCACGCGGGCCAGAGAATCCACCAGCTCCACGGTGGTGCGGCGCACCGTCTGGTTCACGCCGCGCTGGAAGCTCGCTTTGTTGTCGAGCCAGGGCGTATGATCCCAATCCATGCCGAACAGGCCCAGCTTGTAGAGCGGCATGGAGGAAATCCAGGCGTTCTGGTTGACCTCCTGATCGATGAGATCGGCGGCGATCTCGACGATGCCGGATGTCTGGCACGCCGTCGGCGCAGCGTTCTCGGCGCCGCTGACGTCCTGGCCGGCGGCGAATTTTCGCTGGTCGAGCTTGTAGGCGGCGACATAGTCCGGGTTGAAGCCCGTCCAGACCTGGGTCATCCAGATGAAATGGCCGTAAGCGCCGACGAGGATCAGCAGAAACAGGCCGACCACGGCCTTGATGATCAATCCCCGCGAGGCGTACCAGCGGCTGGCGCTCAGGAAGGGAAACAGGATCCAGGCGATGATCATGCCGATCCCGCGGCCGATGGCGCTGAAGATGCGTTGAAAAAACGCAATGATCGGGTCCAGCATGCTCACTCCTCTTGAATGCCGTAGAGCCGGCGGCGAAAGCCAGCCTTGTCCTTGAGATATGTATTTTCGAGCGTCTTCACAACGTGCTCCCGGAACTTTTCCGGATAGGCTTCATAGGCTGCGTAGAAGCCCTGCTTGTCGAAGATGAAGCGTGAGACGAAGTCATGCGGCTGCAGCGCCGCGATCAGCCGGTTGACCAGCCATTGATCGGGATGGGCGGGTTCCGCGCGGATCAGCAGGAAGCGGCTTTTCGCGGCGATGTCGGGCATGCGGATGCTGCCGGTCGTATCCGCAACGCGCAGCATTTCGTTGAGCAGCGGATAGCCGCCATCGGCGAGCACTCGGTCGGCGTTCATATGCGCCCAGGTTTGCAGCCAGACCATGTCAGCGCGATCGGCGTCGAAACTCGGATCCTTGGCTATTGCGAGGCCGAGCAGGATCATCCGCATGCGATGCTGATAGAGGCCCGAGGCGATGACCCAGGAAGCCTGCGGCAGCTCGATGCGTCGGGTGCGGGCGAGAAAACCGTAGAGCGTGTCGTGGTCATCGATATCGATATAGGACACCTGCCAGGGGCGGGCCTTCCTGAAGCCGGGCGTGTCGGCGCGGCAGATCACCGTGGTGTTGCGCGCATCGTGAAAGACATAGACGCCGCCGAAATGATCGGCCCAGAAGGCGTCATGGCGGAACACCAGCTGGTCCGGCACCAGCGTGTTCTGGCGGATGTCGCCGGTGATCTTGGCAAGCTCCACCATGCGGTTGAGCATGGCGTCGTCGCGCCAGGCCTCGGGCTGCGATGTCACCTGATCGGCGAGCATGCGCAATTCCGACGCCTTGCCGAGAATATCCTCGGCGGAATGGACGCGGAAATTCACTTCGTTGATAGAGAGCAGGTCCTCGATATGCTCGACCTTGGCCACCGAATCCTCGATCTCGCCATAGAGCGCATCCTTGATGGTGACGGCGCTGATGGCGCGGGCATTGGCGCGGTAGAATTCATGCATTAGCCCGGCGGTGTTGGAAAAACTGGTATGGACCACCGGCAGGTTTTCCTGCTCCGGGGTCAGGATGATGAAGCGCCTGTTGACCCTGAGCGGATCGAGATAATCGCGATCGCCCAGTTCTTCCGCTATCTCCGGCGAAAAGCCGGTCATGTCGATGTCGAAGCGCTCAAGCTTTGTTTCAGGCAGGCCGAAGCCCTTGAGCGCCTTGTTGTAACGGGCGATCAGATGCGGAGCGTCGACCGTCAGCAGGCGACCATAGATGAGCTCGGATTCGAGGAGGCGTTTCATGAAAATTCTTACCTGTATATGTCTCGGCGGTGACCGATCTCGATCACGAGCACCACGAGCCTATCATCCTGAAGCTCGCAGATGATCCTGAAATCGCCAACCCGATAGCGCCAGAGATGTTCATATCGGCGTCCTGTCAATGCTTTGCCCAGACGCCGGGCGTCGCCTGCTCCAGCAACCCGCTCCTGCAGAAACTGGACAATGCGTTTGGCCTCTGGCCGGCCCAGATGCTTGAGATCCTTCTTGGCGTTTTCGGTGAGCTCAATCGTCCAGGCCGAGCTCACGCGCCGCCTCGCTCAGGCTGTAGGTGCGCATCTCGCCGGATTTCACCTTGTCCAGCGCCTCCTCTGCGCGCCTGATGTCCTCGACGTCTTCGATATGCTCTTCGATGGCTTGCCGGATGAATGCGGAGGGCGATTGGCCCAACTCATTCGCCGCGCTTTGCAGCCGCTCAAACACATCTTCCGGAAGTTGAATGGCAGTCTGAATGGTCATGGGTGTTTCCCTCGGAGGCGCGCTCGGTCTCAATGTTCAACTCTATTCGAAGCGGCGAATGCGGGCAAATCGGTAAATCTGCGCGCGTTCTCCGATGACAGTTAGGCGGCAGTGACAGCGGCCAGTCGGCGAAGCTCCCTGAGATCCCGGGGCGACGGGCTCTGGACAATGTCTTCATAGATTTTCACCACGAGAGCTTTGATGATGTCCGTTTTCGTCAAACTCGTTGTTGCGCGAATATGATCCAGAGCGTTGTTCAGCCGGGGCGTCACCTTGAACGACAGGCGTCGTTTGGGCGCATCGCTGCGAAAGGCTTCGCCATGCCGCGAAAATCGATCCTGAAGATCTTTCTGGCTCGGCTCGGTTTCGGCCGTCTCTAGAATGTAATAGGCGAGCAACCGCTTCCTGAATTCTGTGGCTGCCTCGGGATCAATCCGAAATGCAGCCAGATCGAGCGCTTCCACGAACGGCGCCGGCAGGTTGAGTTCGATGGGCTTAACCGCGACCTCGCGCGCGGCCCGGATCGCCGGCGTCGACTGAGCTGGCGTTGCAATCACCGCGCCGCAGCTGTCGCACACCAAAACGAGAATATTCCGGGCTTTTCCCTCGCCATCGCTGAACGGTACGGTGCGATAGGCATAGGTGGCCGCCACCAATCCCTGGCAGTGATCGCAAAGGGCCTTTCCTTTATCGCCTGCCGAATAAAGTTTCATGTGGACACCTATCTGTGCACGCTGATGAATACGGTATCGGGATCGACGAAGTAGAATTTGATGTACCAACCGTCCCGCCTGAGCACATGCACCGTGATCTCTGCAGACCAGTGATGTGGCGAACTCGTGTGATGGGAGCCCGTGCAGCGGCGGATCACAGTGGCGATTTCCTCTGCAGTGACCAGTCCCATTTGCAACAGGTTTTTCACATCAATGGCGTTTCGCGTCTCATGCAGGTAGCTGCCATCAGCAAGAGCTTTCAGCACCTTTTCCTTTGCGAAGCGAAACCCTTCCTGCTTCATATAATACGAAGATCCTCGTACATCAACTCCACCGCCCCTCCGTTTTCATCGCCTCAATCTCCCGGATGGCGCGTTCGCGCTGGCGCTCGCGGCGGATGATGTCATTCACAGCGGCGTCGTCGCTCTTGTCGGCGTAGCGGAATTCGGAATCGGCGTAGCGGTTGATTTCCTGCTGCACCATGTCGAGCGTGATCGGTTGGCGAAGCTCCGCGATCATGGCTTTTTTGGCGTCATAATCCTTGTGCAGGAAGGTCTCGGGCTTTTCGAACCACGCGTCGGGCAGTTCGACATCCATGGCGCGCATTTTGATGGCGTCGGTGATGTTCTTGATGGCGCGGCCTGTGAAGCGGGATTCGGCGAGCCGGATCTCGTGCAGATAGGCGCCGATATCGGCAATCGTCTTCAAGCCGCCGCGGCTTTTCTCGAAGCGCTCCCAGACTTTGACGAGGCCTTCCTCGCTCGGCCTGCTATGGCCCTCATAGGTGGCGCTCACGGCGCGTTTGATCTCCTGGCCGGCATAGAGCTGGTGCTCGCCGAGCGGGATCTGGTGGTTCTTGCCGACCAGCAGCGCGAAAATGTCGATATAGTCTTCGCGCGTCTGCGGGCCGTCGACCAGCCAGCGGGCGCCGGCGCGCTGGCGCAGCGCATCATCGACATTTTCGGGATAATTCGAGAACATGCCGAAGGAGCAGTTGCCGCGCACCACGGTGGAGGCGCCGGCGAAGGCCTCCATCAGCACGGCCGTCACTTCCTGCTGACCTGATGACGCCCGGTCGTCAGAACGCTTGGCGGCCACCTGGTCGACATCGTCGATCGTGCCGAAGCCGATCGTCTTGGGGTTCATGATATTGTCGATGAAGGCCTTGCAGTTCTGACCGGATTTGCCCTGATAGGACGAGATCTGGTCGACGCCGAAATTCTCGTAATGGAAGGCGTAGCCCGCCACCTGGCAGTAATCGTTGATCAGTCCGGCGATCATCTGGATCAGCGTCGTCTTGCCGGTGCCCGGCATGCCGTCGCCGATGAAGGTGAACAGGAAGCCGCCAAGTTCGACGAAGGGGTTGAGGCCACGCGTGAAGTCATAGGCCATGATCATCTTGGCGAGCTTCATGCCCTGATATTTGGCGATGTGATTGCCGATGACCTCGTCCGGTTTCTTGAAGGCCATCACAAGCGGCTTACGCTTCTGGCCAGGCGCAACATCGAATCCGTTCAGATCGAAGTCATCGCTTTCGATGCGGATATGGGCTGTCTCGAAGGGACCTAGGCCGGTGAAGCGCGGCTTGCGCGCCATCAGCCCGCCAATGGCGTCGCGGGCGAAAGCGCGGGCGCGGCTCAGGAGAGCGAGATCGTCGGGGGCGCCGGAAAGCGCTCGCTCCAGACCCGCGATGATCGATTTCAGCGCCTCCTGCGGCGTGTCGAACAGGAAATCGGGTTCGGTGACGTCCTCGACAGGCTCACCTTCGCCCGCAAGCGTCGAAGAGAGATAGGCGGCGAAGGAGAAGGCGGCGACGAAGGCGGATGTCGACAAGAGCGCCTTGAACTGTTCTGCGTCAGGTCCAG
This sequence comes from Rhizobium sp. SG_E_25_P2, assembly GCF_029892285.1. Taxonomy (GTDB): domain Bacteria; phylum Pseudomonadota; class Alphaproteobacteria; order Rhizobiales; family Rhizobiaceae; genus Rhizobium_E. The sequence continues at coordinate 179,960 of NZ_JARXVM010000007.1, read as the reverse complement.
ACAGAGGGGATGCGGCGTTGCGGGCCTTCAGCGCTTCCAGTCCTGTTTGCCGGGCAAAGACATCCGAAATCGCCAGCGCCGCCATCACCCCGCGCCGGGCGCGATAGAGCAGGGCGTGCTGACGGGGCGACAGCATGGGGTCGTCGACGCGCGCCGCCTGGATCGCCTTGGACAGATCCACTTCGCGCGTCCGGCGCATGCCTGAGGTCGAAACGGTGGAGACGAAGCGGCGGCCCGTTCCAGCGATCGGCGCGCCGGCATTCGCCGCATCGCTCTCTATCATCGAGAAACGACCGACAAAACTTTGGGCAGTCGTCAGATGAATACGGAGATCGTCTTCGGAAATGGCCGTGAGGCCGGTGTTCAGCGACATATGTTCCTCCCGGTCATGGCTGGCCGCAATGGCCCGCCGCCGTTCTCAGACATCCGTCACCTGGTTGCCCGAGATGACATGGACCTTGTAGCCCGCAAACACCCGTTCGGCTTCGCCCGAAGCGTAGAGCGCGGTATAGGCGTCGTGCGGCACCAGCGCGTGTTTCTCGAAAGCGGTGACGCCCATGCGCGCCGCTTCGAGATCATTGGTGTCGATATGGAAGATCTGCTCGGCCGGCGTGGAAGAGAAAAAGCCGCGCTGGGCAGGCTTTTCCTGTTTCGAGATGACGTCCTGCACCGTCCAGGTCAAGAGCCAGGCGTTTTCGGCCTTGCGCACCCGTGACAGGATCGAGTTGATCACTTCGTTGTTTTCGGTAATCCCGGCTGAGTAAAACGGGCCGATGACGATCCTGCGCATCTGTTTGGGATGCAGCGTCGGAAAATCCTTGTCGAGATTGGTCGCGATCGTCACCGGCGTCAAAGCATAGCCGCTGTTGCGGATCACGAAATCATCGAAGCGGGCGGCGAGTTCGGGATTGAGAAATCCGCCGACGGGGAAGGGTATATCGATCTTCTCATTCAGGGTTCCATCCGCCTTGACCAGCATGCGGGTCAGGTTGTCAGAGGAGTCCTCGATGCGGGCGATGTAAATCATCGGCAGCGTCTGCGCGCCATCAAAGGCCGCCCAGTTGACGACCACAGACGGACGCAAGCTCTCGGCATTGACCGATACGGCGGAGGTCTCAGGCAGCACCACCGGCGAGAACACTTCGCCCTTCTGCGCCTCTTCGAGATAGAGCCGCTCGGCGATCCGGCTTTGCAGCTCTTCCGGAAACGCCTTGTTGCGCAGGATGAAATCGACCATCTCGGCTTTCAGCCTGCCTGTATCGGGAATGGCCGCCAGCTTTTCGGGTGCGGAACGGCGGTCATTTTCCAGTTCCAGCACGTTCTGAAACACCGGAAAGCCCGACTCCGCCCGGGAAATGCGGAAACGCTCCATGAAGCCGATCTTGTTTTCCCAGCAGGCGAGCGACGTCTTGAGGCGCTCGACATATTTCATCACCAGCGTCGCGGTGAGATCGCGCGCCGCAGTGTTGCGGCCGGGACCGTCGAGATAGGCTTCAAGCCCGACAAAAGCGGCGCGGACCGTCTGGAAATATTGCGCCGCCGCCGGCTCGACCGCATTCATAGGCAAGTCTCCACTTTACTTGACGCCAATGAAGGGCACAGCCGATCCCGGCACCATGGTGGAGGGCAGCTGGCCGTTCCACTTTTCCGCAGCGGTCAGGTTGATGAGTTCGGGATTATCCCTCAGCGCCGCGCCCTTGGCCTTGATGGCGTCGGCTTCCGCCTCGCCGGCCAGCCGTGTCGCCGCCGCATTGGCCTCGGCCTCTGCGCGCACGGCATCGGCGCGCGCCTGCGCCTGGGTGACGGTGATCTGCGCCTGCACCTTTTCGCGCTCGGCGTTCTGGCGGATCTTCTGCACTTCCACCTCGGCCAGCATCCGGTTCTCTATGGATTGTTCATAGGCGTCGGAGAAATCGATGTTCTCGATCTGCACGCTGTCGATGATGACGGGGCCGCGCACGGTGTCGCGGATGGCGGCCTCTGCCTCGGCGTTCAGACGGGCGCGGTCCTGTATGGCGGTGACGGCGTTGAACTGGCCGAAGACATTCTTGACCTGCTCATAGACCCGCCGATCGATCAGGCGGTTCACCACGCCGCCCTCGCTGCCATATTCGGCATAGATCTTGGCGACCTGTTCGGCCGGTAGACGGTAGTTGACCGATAGCGTGATTTCGGCTGGTTGCTGGTCGCGCGAATAGGTGCTGACCCGCTCATAAAGCTGGCTGCGGTTCTGCACGGTGATCTTCACCACTTTGTCGATCAAGGGCAGTTTGAAACCGAGGCCCGGCTCTGCCGTGCCGACGACCGCGCCATAGCGAAGGATGACGCCGCGTTCGCCTTGGTCGACGGTGTAGAAGCCGCCGGAGGCGACCAGGAATATGGCCGCCAGCACAGCGGCGCCGGCGGCGATTTTCGCGAAGCCGCGATTGCTGTCGCGGACTTTCTTGACGGCTTCGACGTCAGTCATGAATAGCTCTTTCAATCAAGAGGGGGTATGCTCGTCCGACCGGCATCTGTTTCGGTCAGGATTTGGTGTAACTGGCCGCATTATGCTTATCGAGCACGGTCTGGAAGCGGCGCGCAAAGGCGTCGTCGGCCAGCTTCTTGCGGCGCTGGATGTCCTGGGTGGAGAGCATGTTCTTCTCATGCATCTCCAGGAGATCGCCGATATGGCGCTGAGCTGCGGCGCCAATGCCGGCCATGGTTTCCTCAGCCGCCGTATCCACCTGGCTGCCCAGCGTGTTGATGCGGTGGGCGACTTCCTGCTGCGCGGCCGTCTTCAACGAATCCTCGAGCGCCTTGTAGAGAACGATGCGCTGCTCGGTGTCGATAGTCAGCTTGTTGATCAGCGTGTTCTGCGCGGCAATCTGATTGTTGAGCGAATCCACGAAGGTCTGGAACATCGAGGTGTAGCGTTCGAGCGTCTGGCTCTCGGCCAGCAATTCCTGTTCCTTGGCCTGTTTCTCGTTGTATTCTGTGGCCAGTTTCGAGCGCTCGCCTTCGAGATCTGTGCGGGCCTTCTGGTCGGTGGCCGACGCGATCTTGTTCTCGATGTCGAGCAGCATCGGATTGAGTTCCTCGATGCGCTTCTGCACGGCCTCCAGATTGACCATGGCGTTCTTACGCCGCTCGATCACCTGGATCAGGCTGGCTTCGGAGGATTTGTAGCGCTGGTCGAGAACATTCTTCTGTTCTTTGAGAATGCCGACGATTGTGTCGGATTTCGCGAGCAGTTCCTGCAAATTGCCGGCGAGCGACATGCCGCGCACGCGATCGGTGCGCATGCGCTGCGCCTTCTGCTTGGAGAAGATGCCGACGAATTTTTCAAAGCCGGTATAGCTCTTCATGCTCTCGAATTCGGAGCCGAACACATTGGTGGCGTCCTCCAGCCCGAGAATGAGGTCGGCGATATTGGCCTCCATCACCTTCTGCTGGGTCAGCACGTCCTGAATGCGAGCGTTTTCGATATCGAAGCTGGCGTCGCCGATCTTGGCGTCCGCCTTGGCGAAGCGATCCAGCACGCCGGTGGAGGCGTCGAGCTTCCCGCGCATGTCGTTGACGATCGAGCGGGTCTTTTCGATTTCGGCGTCGAAGGACTGCAGGCTGGCCATGGTTGTTTCCCTGAAGTGGCCGCGTGGACGCGGCGCGTTGACTGCGTGCGCACAATAGGACTTTTCGCCGATTTGAAAACCGGCAAAACGCCTATCCGCTGCAAGCGGTTATGTTGTCGTCATGAGGTCAACGCGCAAGGCCGCCCGATTATTCGGACGCGAAAAAATTACGCCCGCCTCAACGAGAGCGGGCGCGAAGGGCCGCGGAGTTTATTTTGCTGCGGCAGGATCTTTGAGGAAGGTGATCACATTGAGGATGTCTTCGGGCTTCTTCAATCCGGGGAAGGCCATCTTGTTTTTCGGAATGGCTCCCTTGGGATTCGCCAGATAGGCGGTCAGATGCGTCTCGTCCCAGACCTTGCCGTCGGCGCCGAAGGTCTTCATCGCTTCGGAATATTTGAAGCCGTCCACGCTCGCCACCTTGCGTCCGATCACGCCCATCAGGGACGGGCCAACCTTGTTCTTGGCCTCGGTGGCCGTGTGACAGGCGGAACACTTCTTGAAAACAGCTGCGCCGGCCTTTGCGTCGCCATCGGCGAAAGCTACTCCGGATGACGCAGTCAGGATCAGGGCGGCTAGGAGCGTGGTGTGGCGCATGGAGACAGGTCCTCTCGAATCAGAATTGGCTCTGGAGGTGAATAAGCCTTTGCGACGCAGTTCGCCTTGACATCCATCAATCACGGACAAAAGCGCGCGATCGCCGCATAATCAGCGGTTTATGCGATCGATTTTGCCGTTGCGGCGGTCCCGCCAAAGGGGTTTTTCGGATTGCGCCGTGAAGACGTCGCGAATCGGCATGTCCGCGCCGCCAATCCGCTTGAATTGTCGTCTCAATGGTGGTTGGCTAGCGCAACCAAAAAGAGGGAGAACGTTCAATGACGTCAATGATTTCTAAAACAGTGCTCGCGTTCGCCGTTTCGGCCTTCGCCTTTGCTGGCGCTGCCCGCGCGGCCGAACCGGACAGCTGCTCGACGGTGCGCTTCGCCGATGTTGGTTGGTCCGATATCGCCGCCACGACCGGCACGGCCTCCGTCGTTCTCAAGGCGCTCGGCTATGACACCGATGTGAAAGTGCTCTCCGTCCCGGTGACTTTCCAGTCGATGAAGAACAAGGACATCGACGTTTTCCTCGGCAACTGGATGCCGACGATGGAAGCCGACATCAAGCCCTATCGCGACGAAAAGACGGTCGATACGGTGCGTGAAAACCTCGAAGGCGCGAAATATACGCTGGCCACCAACGAAGCCGGCGCCGCCCTCGGCATCAAGGATTTCGCCGACATCGCCAAGCACAAGGACGAACTCGAAGGCAAGATCTACGGCATCGAGCCCGGCAATGACGGCAACCGCCTCATCCTCGGCATGATCGAAGGCGACAAGTTCGGCCTCAAGAGCTTCGAAGTCGTCGAATCCTCCGAGCAGGGCATGCTGTCGCAGGTGGCTCGCCTCAACGGCGACGGCAAGCCGATCGTCTTCCTTGGCTGGGAGCCGCATCCGATGAACGCCAATTTCAAGCTGACCTATCTGACTGGCGGCGATGACGTGTTCGGCCCCAATCTCGGCGGCGCGACCATCTACACCAACACCCGCGCCGGCTATGTGGCCGAATGCGCCAATGTCGGCGCGCTCCTGAAGAACCTCAAGTTCAGCCTGGCGATGGAAAACGAGGTGATGAAGAAGATCCTCGACGGCGGCATGGAGCCTGAGGCCGCCGCCACCGAATGGCTGACCGCCAATCCCACGGCATTCGAGCCTTGGCTTAAGGGCGTCACCACCAAGGACGGCGGCGACGCGACAGCGGCCGTCAAAAGCGCGCTCGGTCTCTGATTGGCGAAGTGAAGACGGACTGCGCGGGCGGGGGGACGCCCGCGCGGATTCCGGCGGCCTATCAGCGTCAATTGTCGGGGACAGCGCATGAACATTTTGACTGAATACAAGATCCCGGTCGGCAGTTGGGCCAAGACCGTGGTGGATTGGCTCACGACCGACCTCAAGGTCGTCTTCCGGGTCATCTCGGCCATTCTCGACTCATCGATCAACGCGATGCTCTTCGTTCTCGATGCGCCTTATCTCAGGGGATCGAGCCTCGAGCAGGTCTACCCGCTGTTCATGATCGTGGTTTTCACGGCGTTTGCGTGGTTCATGCGCCGCTCTGTCGGCATTGCCGCCTTCACGCTGCTCGGAATGCTGTTCATCTACAATCAGGGCTATTGGAAAGAAACGATGCAGACGCTGGCGCTGGTGCTGGCGGCTACGGGCGTTTGCATGGTGATTGGCATACCGATCGGTATTGCCTGTGCGCGCCGACCCTGGCTTTATTCCGCGATGCGCCCGGTGCTCGACCTGATGCAGACGATTCCCACATTCGTTTACCTCATCCCTGCGTTGTTGCTCTTCGGCCTGGGCATGGTGCCGGGCCTGATCGCAACCGTGATTTTCGCCATTCCCGCGCCGATCCGCCTGACGCGCCTCGGCATCATCTCGACGCCTCCGTCGCTGGTGGAAGCCGCCGAAGCCTTCGGCGCCACCAAGCGTCAGGTGCTGACCAAGGTGGAGTTGCCTTTCGCGATGCCGCAGATCATGGCGGGCCTGACCCAGACCATCATGCTGTCGCTGTCCATGGTGGTGATCGCCGCGCTGGTGGGCGCCAATGGCTTGGGTGTGCCAGTTGTGCGTGCGCTGAACACCGTCAACATCGCCAAGGGCTTCGATTCCGGCCTCTGCATCGTGATCCTCGCCATTGTCCTCGACCGCATCTTCCGGTCCTCCGATGAAGGAGACGCGTGATGACCGCCGTCAAATTCGAAAATGTCTCCATCATCTTCGGCGCCAATCCTGAAAAAGCGCTGGCCATGGCCGACTCCGGCAAGACCCGCGACGAGATTGGCTCAGAGACCGGCCTGGTGCTCGGCGTCGCCAATGCCTCGCTGACCATCGAGGAAGGCGAAATCCTCGTGCTTATGGGCCTCTCGGGCTCGGGCAAGTCCACACTTCTGCGCGCCGTCAACGCGCTGGCGCCGGTGGTGCGTGGCGATGTCAGCGTCGCGCATCGGGGCGCATTCCTCAATCCCTACAAATGTTCGGGCGTCCAACTCCGCGAACTGCGCATGCAATCTGTTTCCATGGTGTTCCAGCAGTTCGGGCTTCTGCCCTGGCGGACGGTTGCCGAGAATGTCGGTTTCGGTCTTGAACTCGCCGGCATGGAGGAGGGGGAGCGCAAACGGATCGTCGACGAGCAGCTAGAACTCGTCAATCTCGCCAAATGGGCTGGGCGTAAAGTACAGGAATTGTCGGGCGGCATGCAGCAGCGCGTGGGCCTGGCTCGTGCGTTTGCCACCGGCGCGCCGATCCTGCTGATGGACGAACCCTTCTCGGCGCTCGATCCGCTGATCCGCACCCGCCTGCAGGATGAACTGCTGGAGTTCCAGCGCCGTCTGAAGAAGACCATCCTATTCGTCAGTCACGATCTCGACGAGGCCTTCCGCATTGGCAACCGCATCGCCATTATGGAAGGCGGACGCATTGTTCAATGTGGCACGCCGCAGGATATTGTGCGAAATCCGATCAATCAGTATGTGGCGGATTTCGTGCAGAACATGAATCCGATCAATATGTTGACAGCCTCCGACGTGATGCGTCGCGACAATGTCGATCCCAATGCCCAGGTCTCGGGCGCGACGACGCCCGACGCCCGACTGGTCGACGTGCTCGACGTCATGTCCCGCCAACCTGGGATCATCGGCGTCGTCGACAACGGCGTTCTGATCGGCGCGATCTCGGCCGAGGACGTGGTGAGCGGATTGACGCGGCACCGTAACAGAGGCTGACGGGTCCGCGATCCTCATGTTAAAACCTTCCGGTCGCCATGCGCCGGAAGGTTTTTTTATGCAAGAAGAGACGCCCCTTATCCGCCCCACCGATGAGCAGGCGCGCAAGCTTGCCCGCATTCTGTTGCGCGGCGCCCGTTTCGCGGCGCTCGCGGTGCTCGATCCCCAGACGGGCTTTCCGCTGGCCACGCGGACCCTGGTCGGCACGGATCTGGACGGCGCCCCGGTCATCTTGATCTCGCGCCTCGCAGCCCATACCAGGGCGTTGATGGCGGACCCGCGTTGTTCGCTGTTGGTGGGCGAACCGCGCAAGGGTGATCCTCTCGCCTGGCCAAGGCTGACCGTCCCGGGAAGGGCTAAAGCGGTCGAAAAAGGCTCCCCTGACGAAAATGTGATTCGGCGTCGGTTTTTGAGGCGTCATCCCAAATCGAAGCTCTATGCCTCCTTCGAAGACTTTCAGTTCTATAAAATCGACCTGGACAACGCCTTCTTGAATGGCGGCTTCGGAAAAAGTTATAATATTTTGCGAGAGGACCTGCTAATTTATTCGCCGCTCACCGCCGAGCTCGCGCTCAGCGAGTTGCATTATCTTTCCAAAGTTGCATCTCTCGATCCTGATCTCGCAAACCTACTCGCGAATAAGTATTCCATTGTAAAATCATACAATTGGGAACTGTCGGGAATGGATGCATGCGGCCTTGATATCGCGCTTGGCGAGCATCTCGTCCGCATTGAACTTGATGAGCCCACTCAAGATCTAAAAGGGCTGATTGCAATATATGAGCAAATGCTTATGGAAATACGTGAAAATTAGTAATGTACATCAACAAAGAAAGAGCGTTATGATTTTTTCGTTCGATTTCAAGAGCCTGGGATCTATTGAGTTAAACATCAACGAATTGGATTGAGGATAAAATTGCTATGAAGATGAGAACATTGTCAGAAAATTCAGCATCAGCGGCAGCGCTGTTGTCGGCGTTGGCCAATCCCAAGAGACTTCTAATCCTTTGCAATCTCGTGAATGGCGAAGTTCCGGTCGGCGTTCTCGCCAATCAGGTCGGTCTCAGCCAGTCTGCGCTTTCGCAGCATCTTTCCAAGCTTCGGGCGCAAAAACTCGTGCGCACGCGACGCGACGCTCAGACCATTTATTACTCCAGCAATTCGGCGCAGGTTCTTACGTTGTTGGGCGCATTGGAGTCCCTCTACGGGGACGACGTGCTCAAAAGCGTCGCAGCATAATATAGATATATTCCAGGCTATATAATGAACAAGGGGCCTTTGCGGGCCCCTTCTTTATAGCGGATGTTTTCGGACAATCACCGCGTACAGCAGTTCCGGTTAGCTGATCACTCTCATCCGCAGGGCCTTGGCCACGAGTTGTGTCCGGTTCACGCAATCAAGTTTCTTCACGGCGTTGTTCATATAGGCGTTCACGGTATGATCGGAGAGCGCCATGATTACCCCGATCTCGGCGGAGGTCTTTCCCCGCGCCGTCCAGCGGACGATTTCAAGTTCCCGCTCCGTCAACCCGCAGGGATTGTCGGTCAGAGGGTAACGGTTACGATCGTAGGATTGAAAAAAATGCAGCGCCAGCATGGTCAGATCGTTGATTTCGATCTGCTCCAGAGGCGCGCGATCGCCATCGAACCGGATGATGTGCCGGGAGCCATCGAGCGATGATAGCGGAATCAACAATCCGCCCGTCAGGCCATGATCAACATAATGCTTCAGCGATGGTGGTGGCGACGAGTTGATCAGATGGCATTGGCGTTCGATCTGTTCGGCCGACCAGTCCAAAGGCAATACGGTGCAACGCGCCGCGTCGTAGACGTAGCAATCCTTCGGCGGACGGATTTCGTCCAGCCGGCTATAGAAATCCGGGGCGGCATTTGTTTCGATGATCAACGTCGCCACGCTCACATCCGTCTTCGACGGCATCACCATAAATGTCGAGTAGGCGAATTCGAACATACGTCCGATGCGGAACAGATTCTGCGCAAGATCCGGTTTGCTCGGCCCATCGCTGATCGCGGAATACATTTGCTGTTGTTCCAGCGTCATCTGCCGCATGAGTTTTGACGTCCTTCCGTTCTGATGCTCAACGGCCCCTAGGGGGCATTGGCGCAAAATCAACGGTTTCTGTTTGCCCTGCCGACGTCACTGGCGGCGACGGCTGGTTGAGGGTACTACATATCGCGAATTTCGATGTGCTGCAAAGCCCAGTCCGTTAAATACACGGTTCCACACGCCGTCCTCTCCCTGTGCCGGGACGTGTTTCAGCATTCAGTATCGAAACCGCCGATTATGTTAAATACACATTTCAGCAATCTTCAATAGTCTTGGAAAAAGTAAACGTTTGCAGAGTTCCGGAAATGCCCCTGCGGACCATCGGTCAGAGCGCCGGGCTTTCATTCTGTCCCGCCTTGTCTTTTTTCGACAGCCTTTCCAGGACGCCGAGCATCAACGCCGACACAACGAAGGCGATGTGGATCAAGGTGAGAAGAGCGAGCTTCCAATTGTCATATTGATTGGCGTTGAGAAACACCTGCAGCAAGTGAATTGATGAAATCGCGACGATCGAGGAGGCGACCTTGATCTTCAGGCTGCCGGCGTCGAGCTTTCCGAGAAATGACACTTCGTCGCTGGCCCCATCGAACCGGCTCACGAAGTTTTCGTAGCCAGAAATCATCACCATGACGATCAGGCTCGCCACCAGAGCTGCGTCGATCAAGCCCAGCATCGCCAGGATCATCTCGGATTCGCCCAGGTTGAAGACATTCACCGTCACCTTCCAGAACTTATAGGCGAAGGAAACCGCATAGACGGCAAGCGCGGCGACGAGGCCAAGATAGAAGACGACAAGAATCCATCGACTGGACAGGATGATCTTCTCGATGATCAATTCCAACGATTTCATGGCCGGCCTCGCGCTTGTCGTTTGGTCAATGTCTTCAGGCGCGTCGGTCATACTCCGGCAATGCGGTGTTTCGCAATGCGGCAAGCGCGCCACGATCGAAAGAAAAATGCGCAATCGGGTTCGGAGCGCCTTGCGCGACGCCGGTCTTGCCGCCAATTCTGAGCGGCAACAGCGTGGTGGTCAATTCTATGTCTCTGTGGTTTCATGGCGGACCAACCGGTCGTCTCTGGACGTGCTTTGTCCTGGCGATAGCGTTCGGCTGCGCCGCCAATGCCGGCGACCGCGGGCAAGGCGCCACTCTGCCGGCTCTTTTTGAGCGTCCGATGAATTTCGTTATCGTCAGGTCCGGCGCGGGATATTGCGAGCCGGTCTGCCCCGAATGGATCTATGGCGAAGGCCAGATTGTGCCGGAAACTCCCGCCGCGTTCAAAAAAGCCTTGAAGCAGGCCGGCGACCGGCGATTGCCGCTGATCCTCACTTCGCCGGGCGGAGATGTCGACGCTGCAATGGCCCTCGGTCGGCTCATCCGCAAGAACGCTGTTTCGGTGGAAGTCGGCTATACCCGCTTTGTCACCTGTCGACCGACGGACGACGCCTGCAAGCCCGATGGCGCGCGCGACGGCGAATATTACGGGACTGTGGCGGTTGCTGGCTCGTTCTGCTGGTCGGCCTGCCCGATCGCGCTCGCGGGCGGCGAAAAACGCTTTTCCAGCCATTGGTCCTATACCGGCGTGCACCAGGTCACCACCGTCTATCAGCGCCAGAAGATCTATTACAAGGAGCGCTATGAAATCGTCGACGGCAAGAGGAAGGTGGTAAGCCGCGAGGAAATCCGCCGAAAGAACATCGGGCCCAAAAGCAGCACCAGGATGCCAAAGTCCACTCGCAAGGCGCTGACGGCCTATCTGAAGGATATGGGCGTCGACCGGGTATTTCTCGATCTCATGCAGTCGGCGACGCCGGACAAGATCCGGACGCTTGAACCTGTCGAGATGCTGAAGATCGGACTGATCACCGAACTCTCCTCCACCGATATGCTTACGGCGCCGCAGGCCTGCCTGACGCCGGACAGACCCGGCAATTGCATTTTGTTGCCCGCCACTGCGCCGGCCTCCAGCCTGTCGACGCTGGAGCCTGTCGACGAGCCGATCTGATCTGGTTCCTATATTTCGCGCATAAAATGGAAAATGTCGCAAATGGAATAGGCTTCGGCCCTTTCGAGGGCGGCGGCCGGCTCGTTTTGCCGATTTACTGACAGGTGTCCCCGCGCCGAGGAGGAAGGCGCGCGGGCTTATGGCAAATCAATCCGAACGGGAGGCGGAGTGTTTATGGCCGACGTGAAATCCGACATCGAAATTGCGCGAGGCGCGAAGAAACGTCCGATCCAGGAGATCGGCGCGAAACTGGGAATAGCGACTGAAGATCTGATGCCCTATGGGCATGACAAGGCCAAGGTTTCCGCCGATTTCATTGCGCGGGTCAAAGACAAGCCCAATGGTAAGTTGGTGCTGGTGACCGCCATCAATCCGACGCCGGCGGGCGAGGGCAAGACCACCACCACCGTGGGATTGGGCGACGGGCTCAACCGCATCGGCAAGACAGCAGTGGTCTGTATCCGCGAGGCTTCGCTCGGCCCCTGTTTCGGGGTCAAGGGCGGCGCGGCTGGCGGCGGCTATGCGCAGGTCGTTCCCATGGAGGACATGAACCTGCATTTCACCGGCGATTTCCATGCCATCACCTCGGCGCATAACCTGCTTTCGGCGCTGATCGACAACCATATCTATTGGGGCAACGAGCAGGGCATCGACATCAGGCGCATCGCCTGGCGGCGGGTGATGGACATGAATGATCGGGCGCTTCGCCAGATCGTCGCCTCGCTCGGCGGCGTCGCCAATGGCTATCCGCGCGAAACCGGCTTCGACATCACTGTCGCTTCGGAAGTCATGGCCATTCTCTGTCTGTCGACCGATCTCAAGGATCTCGAAAAACGGCTTGGCGACATCATCATCGGCTATCGTCGCGACAAGAGCCCGGTTTTTGCCCGCGATATCAAAGCGGATGGAGCGATGACGGTGCTGCTCAAGGACGCGATGCAGCCCAATCTGGTGCAGACGCTGGAAAACAATCCCGCCTTCGTACATGGCGGCCCCTTCGCCAATATCGCCCATGGCTGCAATTCCGTTGTTGCGACCACCACGGCGCTCAAGCTTGCGGACTATGTCGTGACCGAAGCCGGTTTCGGGGCCGATCTTGGCGCCGAAAAATTCTTCGACATCAAATGCCGCAAGGCGGGCCTGAAGCCGGATGCGGCGGTGATTGTCGCCACCGCGCGGGCGATGAAAATGAATGGCGGCGTCAAGAAGGACGATCTTGGCGTCGAAAACGTCGCCGCCGTGCAGAAGGGCTGCGCCAATCTCGGCCGGCATGTGCAGAACGTCAAGAAATTCGGCGTTCCGGTGGTGGTCGGCATCAACCATTTCATCTCGGACACCGAGGCCGAGATCAAGGCGATCCAGGATTATGTCGCCACACTCGGCGTCGAAGCGATCCTCTGCAAGCACTGGGCGCAGGGCTCGGCGGGGATCGAGGATCTGGCGCGGAAAGTGGTCGAGCTCGCCGAAGGCGGCCAGTCGCAATTCGCCCCGCTTTACCCCGACGACATGCCGCTGTTCGAAAAGATCGAGCGGATCGCCAAATCGATCTATCACGCCGGCGAGGTGACGGCCGACAAATCTGTGCGCGACCAACTCCGGACCTGGGAGGCGCAGGGCTACGGAAAACTGCCGGTCTGCATGGCCAAGACGCAATATTCCTTCTCCACCGATCCCAGCCTGCGCGGTGCGCCGGAAGGGCATGTGGTGAATGTGCGCGAAGTCCGGCTGTCGGCGGGCGCTGGTTTCGTGGTCGCCATCACCGGCGAGATCATGACCATGCCCGGTCTGCCGAAATCGCCGTCGTCGGAGCGGATCTATCTCAACGAACAGGGATATATCGAAGGGCTGTTCTGATCCCGGCCGCGGCGGCGGGGCGGTTCACGCCGCCCGTTTCGCCGTACGCGGCTCGTCGGACACGAACTGGCCGACGAGCGCAACGAGTTCGGTGACTTCGTCGGCGAGCGAATGGGTGGCGGCGGTGGTCTCCTCAACCATGCTGGCGTTCTGCTGGGTCAGTTGATCGATCTGGTTGACGGCGGCATTGACCTCTTCGAGGATCCGCGCCTGGTCCGTCGACCCCTGGGCAATGTCGTCCATGTCCTGGACGATGTCGCCGATATCGGCCTCAATCGTCTTGAGAGCCTCGCCTGTCCGGCTGACCAGATCGACGCCACCCTTCACCTCGCTCGACGAGCGGGCGATCAGTTCGTTGATCTCCTTGGCTGCCTTCGCCGAACGCTGCGCCAGTTCCCGCACTTCCTGGGCGACGACGGCGAAGCCCTTGCCGGCGTCGCCGGCGCGGGCCGCCTCAACACCGGCGTTCAGAGCGAGCAGATTGGTCTGAAAGGCGATCTCGTCGATCACGCCGGTGATGGAACTGATTTGGCTGGACGCCTCTTCGATCCTGCTCATGGCGATGATGGCGTCTTGAACGATGCGCGAGGACTGGTTGACGTTGTGGCGGGCATGGCTGCTTCTGGTCTTTGTTCTGTTCGTCATCTCCTGGGCGGATCGGATGCGTTGGGTGATCTGCTTGACGGCCGAGGACGTTTCCTCAAGCGTCGCCGCTTGTTGCTCGGTGCGCCGCGAGAGATCGTCCGAGGAGCCTTCCAGGGCCGCCGTGTTGGCTCTGATCTCATCCGATTTGACCAGGACGCGGCGCATGGTCAGTTGGAAGACGTCCAGCGACTTGTTGAAGTTCTGCTGAAGCAGTTCGAATTCAACGGGAAAGCGCGTGTCGATCTTGGTGTGGATGTCAAAGCGCGACAGTCGTTCGAGCGCCCCGCCGAGCGTATCCACCACCACGCGCAGCGCGCCAGCGGCCTGAAGCTCGCGCGCGAGACGATCGGCGCGTTCCCGGTTTTCGGCCTCCGTCTGGGCAAGCTTGTCATGAAGCAGTCGGCGTCTTTCCAGGATGGCCTCGCGGAAATGGGCGAGCGCGCGGGCCATGTCGCCTACTTCGTCCGCGCGTTCGGTGTGCAGCGGCTTGGCCTCGTATTCGCCCTTTTGCAGCGCGCTCATACAGCGACCCATATCCCGCATCGGGTCGATGCTGCGCCGCTTGAACATCCAGAGCCCCCCGATGAGGACGAGAAACGCGAAGAAGGATACCCCGTACACAAGCAACTGCAGGTCCCGCGCGGTCTTGGCTGCGCCACTTTCGACGACCTTCATATAGGCGTTCGAAATACCCACCAGTTTTTCCACCGCCGCGCGTTGGGCGATGAAGTCTTCACGCAGCCTGGAAAGATCGGCTGGCTTGCCGCCTTGGGCCGCGCTCAGCGCCGGCAACACGTCGTTGCGCATGGTCGCCCAGAACACATCGCTGGCCGGCTGTAGTTCGGAGTCGAGCGTGGCGCGAATGTCGCTCGGCAGGTCCTTCTTTTTCCACACGTCCACGCGCTCGCGGTAGCTGCTTTCAAGTCGTCCGATCTGCTCGATATTCACTGCTGCGGTTTCTGTGTGGTTGGCCGCTTCGGTTGCGAGGAGGTATGCCTCAATCAGAAACATCGGCGGAGGCAAGATGTCGGCCACCAGATCCTTGGCGTCGACAACCCGCTCATATTCCGGCCCTTCGACCCGCAATTTGTTCAGCGCGTAGATCTGAATCGCCATGGCGAAGCCAAAAACAACGAACAGCAGGAAGCCAAACGCCGCAAGGGTTTGCGTGAGGTTTATGCGCATGGGAGCTCCGGACGGTGGATATCTTTATATGCGGCAACACTAAATCAACAATTAGTTACCGCTTGCATAATATGTAGTTCTAAATTGTATTCAGGTGGGAAGTGAATGGCGGCGTCATGAATCCCCGGACGATTTCCGATTTTGTCTCTTTTTTCCATTATTTGGATGATGGACGTCTGAGGCCGACGCTGATCGGGGGAGGGGCTTGTCTTGCCCGGAGCTTCAGGCTATCAGTTTGGTCATGAAAACGTCTGTGATCATGGCTATCTGGTGGTGGGCTCGCTGAAAACGCGGCCTCGGATCGTCATGTGAAAAGACAAGACCACGAAGCCGCCCGGAAAGAGGCGGCTTTTTTCATATCCGGGCCGCGCTCGACCGGGCCTAAACGGAGAGAAAGAATGGGAACGCGCATACTGGAAGACGGCTCGGAGCAATATGTGACAAAAGGCGGAGTGACCATCACTCGCAGCCGTCGCGAGACCTCCTATGCCGACGCGATCGACTCCTATGTCGAAAAGCTCGATGAGCGCCGCGGCGCCGTCCTGTCTTCCAATTACGAATATCCGGGCCGCTACACCCGCTGGGACGTGGCGGTCTGCGATCCGCCGCTCTGCATATCCTCCTTCGGCCGCTCTGTCTGGCTCGAAGCCTATAACGAGCGCGGCGAAGTGCTGCTCGACATCATCGCCGACGAATTGGCCGGAGTAGAGGATCTGACGTTGGGCGCGCGGACCAACCGCAGGCTAGACCTCACCGTGAACCCGCCCTCGCGTGTGTTCACTGAGGAGGAGCGGTCGAAAATGCCGACGGTCTTCACCGTGCTGCGCGCCATCACCGGCCTGTTCCATTCCGCCGAGGATTCCTCGATCGGCCTTTACGGCGCCTTTGGCTACGATCTCGCCTTCCAGTTCGACGCCATTGACCTCAAGCTCAAGCGGCCTGATGACCAGCGCGACATGGTGCTGTTTCTGCCCGACGAGATCCTCGTGGTCGACAATTACTCCGCCAAGGCCTGGATCGACCGCTACGAATATACGCTTGGCGACCGGACGACGGTCGGCAAGGCGGGCGACATCCCGTCGGATCCATTCGTGCAGACCGACACGATCCCGCCGCGCGGCGATCATCGAACCGGCGAATATGCCGATCTCGTCAAGCACGCCAAGAAGAGTTTTCAGCGCGGTGACCTGTTTGAGGTTGTGCCGGGACAGAAATTCATGGAGCGCTGCGATTCCAAGCCGTCCGCGATCGCGCGGCGGCTGAAGGCGATCAATCCGTCGCCCTATTCCTTTTTCATCAATCTCGGCAATCAGGAATATCTGGTGGGCGCATCGCCGGAAATGTTCGTGCGCGTGTCGGGCCGCCGTATCGAGACCTGCCCGATCTCCGGCACGATCAAGCGTGGTGACGACGCGATTTCGGATTCCGAGCAGATCCTCAAGCTGCTCAATTCCAAGAAGGACGAGTCCGAACTGACCATGTGCTCGGACGTGGATCGCAACGACAAGAGCCGGGTCTGCGAACCGAGCTCCGTCAAGGTCATCGGCCGCCGGCAGATCGAGATGTATTCGCGGCTCATCCACACGGTCGACCATATCGAAGGCCGGTTGCGCGACGATATGGACGCTTTCGACGGCTTCCTCAGCCATGCCTGGGCCGTTACCGTCACGGGCGCGCCGAAGCTTTGGGCGATGCGCTTCATCGAGGCGCATGAGAAGAGCCCGCGCGTGTGGTATGGCGGCGCGATCGGCTGGGTCGGCTTCAATGGCGACATGAACACCGGTCTGACGCTGCGCACCATCCGGATCAAGGACGGGATCGCCGAGGTGCGCGCCGGCGCGACGCTGCTCTACGATTCCATTCCGGAAGAAGAAGAGGCGGAAACGGAACTCAAGGCGTCCGCGATGATCGCCGCCATCCGCGACGCCAAGACAGGGAATTCCGCCATGACCAAGCGCGATGTCGCCAAAGTCGGCCAGGGGGTCAATATCCTGCTGGTCGATCACGAAGATTCCTTCGTGCATACGCTCGCAAATTACTTCCGCCAGACGGGCGCGACGGTCTCCACCGTGCGCACGCCGGTGCCGGAAGAGGTGTTTGACCGGATGAACCCTGACCTCGTGGTGCTGTCGCCCGGACCCGGCTCGCCGTCGGATTTCGATTGCAAGGCGACGATCAAGAAGGCGAGGGCGCGCAACTTGCCGATCTTCGGCGTCTGCCTGGGGCTGCAGGCGCTGGCCGAGGCCTATGGCGG
Source organism: Rhizobium sp. SG_E_25_P2 (assembly GCF_029892285.1). Lineage (GTDB taxonomy): Bacteria > Pseudomonadota > Alphaproteobacteria > Rhizobiales > Rhizobiaceae > Rhizobium_E. The sequence goes on along the minus strand of NZ_JARXVM010000007.1, from coordinate 162,514 downwards.
CGAACTCCGCCATCTCGCCATTCCCATGCATGGCAAACCGTCGCGAATCCGCGTGCTCGAGCCCGGCGTGGTGTTCTCCGGCCTCGGCAAGGAAGTCACTGTCGGCCGCTATCACTCGATCTTTGCCGATCCCTCGACGCTCAACCGCGATTTCATCATCACGGCCGAAAGCGAAGACGGCACGATCATGGGCATCGAGCACACCAAGGAGCCGGTGGCGGCGGTGCAGTTCCACCCGGAATCGATCATGACGCTCGGCTCCGAAGCCGGCATGCGGATGATCGAGAATGTCGTGGCGCATCTGGCCAAGCGCGCCAAGGTGAAGGCGGCCTGAGATCATTCAAATCAGGTGCGCTACCTTTTCGGTAGCGCGCCCGTGACGTGAAGATTAGGCGACGCGCGGCTCGATCGTCGCCAATTCGCTTTCGATCTGCCGTCGCCGCTGCATGAGGTCGAAATCAGTTTGAAGACCGAGGAAGAAACCTTCCGACATGCCGAAATAGCGAGCCAGCCGAAGATCCGTGTCGGCGGTGACCGCGCGCCTGCCCAGCACGATTTCGTTGATCCGCCGCGGTGGCACTTTCAACGCTTTCGCTAGCGCATTCTGACTGAGGGCCATCGGTTCCAGAAAGTCCTCGCGCAGGATGTTTCCAGGATGTGGATTGCGCAGCAAGGCGGTTGTCTCTGTCGCTGCCATGTTTTTCACTCCCACCGGGTCCATGGTCTCACCTGCAAAAGGTAGCGTGATGCGCTGGAACTCACAAGTCACGCACTCACGGCTTTCCCGCCCCATCGATCCACACCGTTCTCCAGTCCCACCCTTCACCCACATCGTAAATCCAACCATTTCCATCAATGCGAAACCGCGCGCTGGCCCGTCCTGCGCGCGGTCTGACGTTGATGGAGTTGGATTTTTGCAAATCACTCGCATTCGCGGAAGGGAATGCGAAGGAAAGAGCGGCATGACTGTCCGAATGGCTTCTGGGTCATGCCGCTGCTATCGGTTTACGTCGAAGACGGGCCTTTCAACGCGGGGCCGATCGAGAACGCCGTGATCGCGGACAGCAACATGAAGCCTCCGACGATGAACATCGGCATCTCGTAGAGCCCCGTCGCGTCCTTGACGGCGCCGGTGATGAACGGGGCGGCGAAGCCGGCGATATTGCCGATCGTATTGATGAAGGCAATGCCGGCGGCTGCGCCGGCGCCCGTCAGAAAGCGTGTCGGCAGCGACCAGAAATTCGGCAGGGCAGCGAAGATCGAGCAAGCCGTGATGGTCACGACGATGATGGTCGCTTCCGGAGACGACATCAGCAGCGCCAGGGGAATGCTTGCCGCGCCGATCAGGGCCGGAAGTCCGACATGCCAGATCCTGACGCCGCGTTTCGTCGCATCGGAACTCCAGAAATAGAGCACGATGGCGGCGGGAAGATAGGGGATTGCCGTGATCAGGCCCTTATCGAACACGTCGAATTTCGTTCCGAATTTGGCTTCGAAGCCGGCGATAATCGTGGGCAGGAAGAAAGCCAGCGCATACAGTCCATAGATCAGGCCGAAGTAAATGCCTGACAGGAGCCAGACGCGCGCATCCTTGAGCGCTGCCAGCGGGCTATGACTGCGCGCGGACGCCTTTTTGGAATCCTCGTTCGCCAGGGCATTGTTCAGCCATGTTTTCTCTTCGGCGGTCAGCCATGTCGCATCGTTGGGGGTGTCAGGCAGATAGAACCATGTCACGATGCCGACGATCACCGCTGGCACGGACACGCCGAGGAACATCACGCGCCAGCCTTCGAGGCCCATGAAGCCATGCGCCTCGATCAGCAGCGATGCGAAGGGTGCGCCGATGACCGTGGTGAGCGGTTGGGCGATGTAGAACAGCGCAAGTATCTTGGCGCGATGTCGACCTGGCACCCAGGTGCTCAGATATAGGATGGCGCCCGGGAAGAAGCCCGCCTCGGCGACGCCGAGAAAGAAGCGCAGCGCATAGAGGCCGTTGATGCTGCTGACCCAGGTGAACAACAGCGCGACGATGCCCCAGGTGATCATGATCCGTGACAGCCACCGGCGCGCGCCAAAGCGATGCAGCGCCAGATTGCTCGGAATCTCCAGGATGATGTAGCCGAAGAAGAAGACGCCCGCAGCAAAGCCGAATTGGGCTGCCGTCATGGCGAGGTCTGTTGTCATGCCGTTGGGACCGGCAAAGGAAATTGCCGTGCGGTCCAGGTAGTTGATGAAAAACATCAATGCGATAAAGGGCACCAGACGAATTGAGATCTTCCTGATCGTCGAGGCCTCGATCCGCCCCGCGTCGGGCGTCTGTCGTGATATGCCGTCCATATATTCCTCCCAATTTAAAAAGGCTGCGCACTCGCGTGATGCAAGCGGGGCTCTATCGTTGCCTGAAATCGAGACTCCTCCCCGATGGCGCATCGAGGTTTTGTCAAAAACCTACTAACAGGTCAACTGGTATAATGAGGTGATGAAATTACCATCGGAAATCGAAAGACCCACGCAGATGGTAATGGGAAGAGCCCAGCAACTTACACCAAGTGTCGATGACCGATTGGAGCCGGGAGGGTCGGACAGGGCTTGTGGCGACGTCAAACTGGGCTGGTCGCCCACGAATAGAAGCCAGTATCGATGGCGGGCTCTGACGTCAGGGGATATCCGTTTTGGTCCTGGTTTGCGATGGATGTGGTCGTACTAACAGCACGTTAACGGGGAATTTTGCCTATATGCAGTGCGCTTGCCCAGCACAATAGTTTTAGTCAGCCGCCGCGGCGCTTTCAGCGACGTCGCAAGCGCATTCGGGCTTGAGCGCCAACGGCTCCACAAAGTCCTCGCGCAGCACGTCCAGAGGATGCGGATTGGGGAGCCTGTCCGTTTCCTCTGTCGCCGCCTTGTTGTGATGTCGCCCGTCGGGCGCTCATTGTCTCGCTATTTACGTTTGCGAGACGCATCGGAGCTGACATGGAGCGCGTACGGGGCCTGATCGTCCCATATCGATCCATATTGATCTCCAGTCCAGCCCTTGACCCTCATCGCAAATTCACTCATATCCGACATCATCGAAACCGCGCGCTGGCCCGTCCTGCGCGCGGTTTCGCGTTGATGGACTTGAGTTTTTGCAAATCACTCGCATTCGCGGAAGGGGACGGCGATGGAAAAAAGCGACATGACTGTCCGGAGGCTGGCCTTCTGGGGCATTCCGCTGTCTTTCGGCGTGATGGGCCTCAAATTGCTCGCCTGGTATGTGACGGGCTCGGTGGCGCTGCTTTCGGACGGGCTGGAATCGACCGTCAATGTGGTGGCGGCGGTGATGGCCTGGATGGTGGTGGGTTATGCCGCCAAGCCCGCCGACAGCGATCATCCCTTCGGTCATTACAAGGCGGAATATTTCTCCGCTGTCGTCGAGGGCGTGTTGATCGTCGTGGCGGCGCTGCTGATCGTCAACGAGGCGGCTCCGCATCTCTTTGCGTCGAGCCTGCCGGAAGCCCCGGCGCTTGGTCTCACGATCAACGCCATCGCCGCCGTCATCAACGCCGTCTGGGCGGGCGTGTTGATCCGCGCCGGCCGCACGCATCGGTCGCCGGCGCTGAAGGCGGATGGCGAGCATATCTGGTCGGACGTGGTCACCTCGGTGGGCGTGCTGATCGGCCTCGTTCTCGCAATCGTCACGGGCTATGGCATTCTCGATCCGATCATGGCGCTGGTCGTGTCGGTCAACATTCTCTTTCAGGGTTACAAGGTCATCTCGCATTCGGTCTCCGGCCTGATGGATCAGGCGGTCGAGCCGGATGAGGAGGAATCGATCAAGGCGGTGATCGCCAGCCAAGGCTATGGCGCGCTCAATGTGCACCACTTCCGTTCCCGTCGCGCCGGTCGCGCCACCTTTATCGCCTTCGATCTGGTGGTGCCGGCCGCAATGACCGTGGGCGAGGCGCATGAGATCTGCGACCGGCTGGAACGCGGCATCCAGGAGGCCCATCCCGGCGCGCAATGCGTGATTCATGTTGAGCCCGAAAGCGAAAAGTCGCATGGGGTGCGCATCACCATGCAGCAAGGAGCCAAGTAATGCCCACAACCGATGTATCAGGTCTCACCCAGCTCGGCGGCGAACCCCGCGCCTTCGCCAATCCGGAAGAGGCGATTCTCGAAAAAGTGCCGTCCGGCAATCGCGACGCCAATTATGTCGTGCGCTTCGCTGCGCCCGAATTCACCTCGCTCTGCCCGATGACCGGCCAGCCGGATTTCGCCCATATCGTCATCGATTACATTCCCGATGAATGGCTGGTCGAATCCAAGTCGCTAAAACTGTTCCTGGCCTCGTTCCGCAATCACGGCGCCTTTCACGAGGATTGCTCCATCTATATCGCCAAGCGGCTGATCGAGCTCCTCAATCCGAAATGGCTGCGCATCGGCGCCTATTGGTATCCGCGCGGCGGCATTCCGATCGATGTGTTCTGGCAGACCGGCGCGCCGCCCGAAGGCGTCTGGCTGCCCGATCAGGGCGTCGCCCCTTATCGCGGGCGCGGCTGAGTCATATCTCCGACCACCTTGAAGGGCCAGCGCAACTGGCCCTTCAAGTCGGCGCATCAGGCATAGCTGTCGCCGCCATCATCGCTGGCGTCGAACCAGTCGTCACCGTCATTGGACGGGTTGTCCGCCTGCTGGAGGCTGTCATTTCCGACATTGTCGCCGCTATCGTTGAGGAAATAGTTGTTCACCACGGTTTCCTCGACCGGCGTATTGCCGGAACCGAACAGGCCGCCAGTACTGCCAAAATTCGAGCCGAACAGGCCGTTTGAGCCGCCAATATGCGGCGAAAACAGATCCCTCACCGCATCTGCGACCAATACGCCGCCCGCCACGCCGGCGGCTGTCGTCAGCGCGCCGCGCAGAAAGCCGCCGCCTGTAGACGACGGCGCTTGACCCCAGGGGCCGGCCGCCGCCGCATCGCGTCCCCAAGGGCTCGGGGCGGCGGGAGCTGAAGCTCGCTGCGAATTTGAACGGGCGAAATCGTCGTAAAGCTGGCCGGAGCGCTGAGCCTGCGTTTGGCTTTGGCCGCCGCCGAACAGGCCGGAGAGGCCGCCGAGGAACCCGCCACTGGTTTGGTGCGCCGGTTCTGCAGGCTTCTGGCGTTCGAGGTCTGCGATCTGATCCTCAAGCTCCCGGATGCGGCTTGTTAGCGCGTTGAGCGCCTGATCCTGGATGATCACAGCCTGAGCGAGGAAATAGGCCGCGTGCGGCTGTTCCCTGAGGCCACGCTGAATGAGATCTTCTGCTTCGGGATCGCGCGGGGTCGAGGCCGCGCCGCGGGTGCGGGTGAAGAGATCGCTGAGCAGGCTTCTTTCTTCCGGTGACATGTCTGTCTCCTTTCCGGTCTATGCGCCTCGTCACGAGGTAGGACCGGAAAGCGGCGGAAAGAGGCGAGGACGAATTAAATCCTTGTAATGTCGCATGAAAAAGCGGGCCAGAAAGCCCGCTTCAGAGGTGCAAATTCGTGTTTGTTCAGCCGAACATCAGGGCCGCGCCGCCGATCGCGGTCAGTGCGCCGAGCAGGCGACCCGCGACCGCGCTCTTGGCCGAAGCCCATGCGCCGAGCCCAAGGCCAATCGCATGCAGGATGGCTGTGGCGGCCACGAAGCCGACACCGAAGGACAGCGCATCGGCGCCGCCAAGTTCCGCGCCATGCGCGTAGCCATGAAACAGCGCGAAAGCGCCGACAATCACCATGCCGAGCGCCGTCGGCAGTTTCACCGCCAGCGCCACCAGCAGGCCCAAGCCCACGACGGAGGCGAGAATGGCCGGCTCGACGAAGGGCAGGGGCGCGCCCATCAGCGCCAGCGCGAAACCCGCCGCCATCACCGCCACGAAACTCGCGGGCACGGCAAAACGCGCCTTGCCGCCCAGCTGCGAGGCCCACAGGCCCACCGCGATCATCGCCAACATGTGATCCGCGCCGGAAAAGGGATGAAGAATGCCGCTCGCCATCGCGCCATGGGCGAGGGGATCGACATGCGCGAAGGCCGGGGCGGTCATCAGCGCCAACATGGGGCCGGCGGACAGGGCGGCGGCGGCGGAAAAGCGTTTCAACATCATCAGTTCCTCGGTCTTTATATTCGTCTTTGTTGGCCGCCCGTGACGGCGCTCCTCAAAAGACTAGTCCCGATGTTGCAATGCTGTCCATACGGCGTTTGCCGCAGAGCGCCATTCATTGCCGATTTTTTGTCCGGCTCCATGCTTTGCCTGTTTGAGCGGCGCCTGCCGGTCGGTTATTCCGGGGCTTTACCGGCAATTCACCCGTTTCGCGTAATCCGCATTTGTTGCATTGTCTTTCCATGTGAGTCGCCCTATCTCAGGGCTCGGAAAGCTTCGAAATCTGGAGAATTGGATGAACGACGAAGACGACGACAAGGAAAAGAAGACCGAAGCGCCGATGGGCAAGGACATCGAGTCCAATCTCTTCAAGTCGCGATCCATCTTCATCTATGGCGGTATCACCCAGGAGCTGGCCCACAAGGTCTGCGCCCAGCTGGTGGCGCTCGCCGCGGCCAGCGACGACGATATCCGCATCTTCGTCAATTCGCCGGGCGGCCATGTCGAATCGGGCGATTCGATCCACGACATGATCAAGTTCATCAAGCCGAAGGTCTGGATCATTGGCACGGGCTGGGTCGCATCCGCCGGCGCGCTGATCTTTGTCAGCGTGCCCAGGGAACGGCGCCTTTGCCTGACCAACACCCGCTTCCTGCTGCACCAACCCTCGGGCGGCACGCGCGGCATGGCCTCCGACATCGAGATCCAGGCGCGCGAAATCATTCGCATGAATGAGCGCTTGAACCGGATCTTCGCGGCGGCCACCGGCCAATCGGTCGAAAAGATCGCCAAGGACACTGACCGCGATTACTGGCTCTCCGCTGAGGAAGCCAAGGACTATGGTCTGGTTTCGCGCATCATTTCGTCGCAGGCCGACATCTGATTGCTCGTTTCGCAAAACCCCCGGCGCAGCCAGCGCCGGGGGTTTTTCTTTGCCTGTTTCGCGCCACGCTTATGCTGCAATGCGCTTGTATGCGCTCTCAATTCCCCATAACGTCCGGGTGGAATTATCATACTGGAGAAGATGTTATGTCCGTTTCGGCTCTTCGCCGCCCCGCGCCGCGCATCGGAGCTTTCGTCAACGCTGTGATTCACGCCGTCTCTCGTACGGCGCTCGCGGCGGCAATTCTCGCCGGCGCGGCGGGACTGGCGACAGCGGGGGAAACCGTGGTCAATCTGGACGGCGGCATTGTCGCGACCCTCAATATGCCAGATCACACTGCGCCGGTGCCGGCGGTGCTGATGCTGCATGGTTTCGGCAGTTCGCGTGACGAGGTCGGCGGAATGTACAAGCGGGCAGCCACCGCCCTGGCCATGAAGGGCATCGCCTCGCTCCGCATCGACTTTCTCGGCTTCGGCGACAGCGCCGGCGATAGCGGCGACATCACCGTGGATGGCCAGGTTGAACAGGCCAAGGCGGCTTTCGCTTTTCTGAGCGCCAATGCGGACATCGATCCCAAGCGGTTGGGCGTGCTCGGCTTCAGCCTCGGCGGCGGGGTGGCGACGTTGCTCGCGTCCGATCGTCCTTCCGAGGTCAAATCGCTGGTGACCTGGTCGTCGGTGGGCGATTTTGGGCAGGATTTCCGCACGGTGCTCGGGGATAAGGCTTTCGATCGCGCCAAGGAAGACGGCATTGTCGGGTTGGATCTCGGCTTCCGCACCATCGCGCTCAAGCAGGCTTTCTTCGACAGCCTGTCCAAGCGCAAGATCGACGACGCCATCGCCAATTTCCCGGGCGCCTATCTGACCATCACCGGGGCCAAGGATTTCTCGGCTGCCTATTCCGAGCGGTTTGTCGGCCTGGCGAAAAGCCCGACCAAGGAAGTGATGATGATCCCGGATGGCGACCATATCTTCAAGTCGCTCGAGCAGGACCAATCGATGGCGCAAAGCGTGATTGACAAGACGGCGGATTGGTTCTCAAAGACGCTCTGACATCTGCATTTCCTTTTTTATCGGATCACGCATGTTGAAGGAATTTTCGCCCCAAAGCCTCGTGATGGGGCTTCTCGTCGCATTTGTCGGTTTTGCCAGTTCCTTTGCCGTCGTGGTTCATGGCGCTGTCGTCGCAGGCGCAACGGAAGCGCAGGCGACCTCAGGGCTGATGGCGCTGTCAATCGCCATGGGCCTGTGCGGGATCATCCTCAGCGCCTGGAAGCGGATGCCGATCTCGGTGGCATGGTCCACCCCGGGCGCCGCCTTTCTCGCAACGCTTTCCGGCATCGACGGCGGCTTCCCGGTGGCCGTTGGCGCCTTCATCGTCTCAAGCCTGCTGATCATCGTTGCGGGTCTGTTCAAACCGCTCGGACGGCTCGTCGCCTCCATTCCGGCGGCATTGGCGAGCGCCATGCTGGCCGGCGTGCTCGTGACTCTCTGCTTTGCGCCGATCAAGGCGATCGGCTTCGATCCTGCGCTTGGCGCCCCTTTGGTGATTGCCTTTTTCCTTGGCGGCATGGTCAACCGGCTGCTGGCGGTGCCGGCCGCGCTCGTCGCTTTCGCCGCCGTGGTCGCCTTCGGCGTCGAGATCCCCGATGGCGCTTTCGCCGGGGTCGGCGAGGCGCTGTGGCCAAGGCCGGAATGGGTGACGCCCGAGTTTACGCTGGCGGGCCTCGTCTCAATCGCGCTGCCGCTGTTTATAATCACCATGGCGTCGCAGAATATTCCGGGCATCACTGTGTTGAAGGTCAACGGCTATGAGCCGCCGCCCGGGCCGCTCTTCACCATGACCGGCGTGTTTTCGTTGCTGGCCGCGCCGTTTGGCGGCGTCGCCGTCAATCTCGCGGCGATCACAGCGGCCATGTGCGCAGGCCCCGACGCCCATGCCGATCCGGCTAGGCGCTACTGGGCGGGCATCATCGCCGGCGTCTTCTATGTCATTCTCGGATTGACGGCTGGCGGCGTCACGGCCTTCGTGGCGCTTGCGCCGAAGATCCTCATTGAGGCGGTGGCCGGTCTCGCGCTGCTCGCGGCCTTTTCTGGCTCGGCTGTCTCGGCCTTCAAGGAGGCTGAAACGCGGGAGGCCGCCGCGGTGACCTTCGTCACCACGGCGTCTGGCGTCTCCTTCGCCGGGGTCTCCGGAGCGTTCTGGGGATTGCTGGCGGGCGGCGCGGTCATGGTGCTTGGCGCGCTCATGCGTCGCCTGCGCGGCTAAGGCCCGCCCGTCCGTCCGATCAGATGAAGTCGAAGTCTGAGGCCTTGAGGTCGGAAAGGCGCGTTTCGTCGAAGCGTAGTTCGTGACGGCCGAAATCGAACACCAGGTCTTCGCCGCCATCGGTGGTGCGCGCCAGCGCCTTCAATTCGCTGAAATTGTCGACGCCGAGATCGCTCTCGATCCGCACCGTGTCATTGGAGGCGAAATCGTCGATTTCGGTGACGCCCTGCTTGAAGATGAAGATATCGGCGCCTGCGCCGCCTTCGAGGTCGTTGTTTCCAGCGCCGCCATCGAGAATATCGGCGCCCGATCCGCCTTCGAGATCGTCGTTTCCGGCTCCGCCATAGAGCTTGTCATTGCCGGAGCCGCCTTCGAGATCGTCATGGCCGGCGAAGCCATAGAGGATGTCGTTGCCGCCGCGGCCTTCGATATCATCGCCATTGGCGGTGCCGTCGAGGCGGTTGTTGCGGTCGTTTCCATAAATTCGCGCCATGTCGCGTCTCCTTGTTTCGGTGTGTGACGATGGCCTTTTCGCACAGGCCGACTTTTGCTTTGCTGACAGCGGATGTCAGTGAAATGTAAGTTTCGCCGTGATAGAGCCTGTCCATGACACGTTTCCGCGCCCAGATCCTGCTTGCATCCTCCGCCATCGCGCTTGCCATGGGTGCTACGACGCTTGCCGCCAATCCCGAGGAAACTCCGGCGACGCCGCAAACTCCGCTGCAGCATGACGATGCGCGTCGCGCTCTCCAATCCGGTCTGGTGCGCCCGCTTGAGGACATTCTCGCCGAAATGCGCAAGAGCTTTCCGGGCGAAGTGATCGAGATCGAATTCGAGCAGGACGATGGCCGCTATATCTATGAGATTGAGATGATCCGCCCTGACGGCAGGGTGATCGAGGTGAAGATGGACGCCAAGACCATGGCGGTCATCGCGGTGGAAGACGACTGATGCGGTTGTTGCTTGTCGAGGACGATCGCAAGATCGGGGCGGATATCGCCTCGGCTCTGACCCAGGCGGGCTATACGGTGGAAATCTGCGCCGATGGCGAAGAGGCCTGGTTCCTGGGCGATACGGAAGACTATGATCTGATCATCCTTGATATCGGCCTGCCTAAGCTCGACGGTCTGACCATTATCAAGCGCTGGCGGCAGAACGACCGGCATATGCCGGTGATGATGCTGACGGCGCGGGCGAGCTGGGCCGAGCGCGTCGAGGGCATCGACGCCGGCGCCGACGACTATCTGCCGAAACCCTTCCAGTTCGAGGAACTGATCGCCCGGGTGCGGGCCTTGATCCGTCGCTCGGTCGGCATCGGCTCCGCCGTACTGTCGATCGGTCCGCTCAGCATCGATCCGCGCAGCATGCGCGTCAGCCTCAACGGCGCGCCGCTGGCGCTGACACCGCTCGAATACCGGCTCATCAGCTATCTCGGCCACCATCGCGGCCGCGTGGTGCCGCCCACTGAGCTACAAAGCCATCTCTATGGCGACGATTTTTCGCGCGACGCCAATGCGCTTGAAGTGCTGATCACCCGTCTTCGCCGCAAGCTCGGTGCGGATCTGATCGGTAACCGTCGCGGTTTCGGTTATTATATCGGCGAAGAGCCATGAGCGCGGCCAAACGCGGTGGTTCCTTGCGATTGCGGCTGGCGGTCGCTGGGCTCGCGCTGCTCGCGATCGCCTGCGTGATGAGCTTTTTCGGCCTGTCCTATCTTTTCGAACGGCATGTCGAGCGGCGCGTCGCGACCGAACTCGAGCTGCATCTCGGCCAGATCATCGCCAAGCTCGACCGGGATGGGGAGGGAAGGCTGCGGCTTCTCGCCGATCCTGTCGATCCTCGCTTCACCAAGCCGCTCTCCGGGCTTTATTGGCAGATCGAGAGCAAGGGGGAGATTGTTCGCTCGCGTTCGCTCTGGGATGGAGCGCTCGAAACGCCGGCGTTGGAACCAGGCTCGCCGGTGATACGAGACGCCACCGGTCCGGCCGGTCGTCGTCTGTTCATGGCGGCGCGCGAAATTGTCGGCGGCGAGCGTCTGGGGCCTGATCCTGTGCTGGTCGCCGTGGCCATCGATCGCGCCGATATCGATGCGGCGACGCAGGAATTTCGCGCCGACATGGCGCCCTTTCTGGCGCTGCTCGCCGCCTTGCTGATGGTCGCCAATCTCATCCAGATCCAGCTTGGCCTTTTGCCTCTGTCAGCAGTGCGGCGTAAGGTTGCGGAGATCCGCGCCGGGCTCGCCCAACGCATGGGGGCGGCTTACCCGCTGGAAATCCAGCCTCTTACCGAAGAGGTCGACGAACTCCTGGCGTCGCGCGAGGCGCAGCTTGTGAAGGCGCGCAGTCAGGCCGCCGATCTCGCCCATGGTCTCAAGACGCCGCTGCAGGCGCTGGCCGGCGATGTGGCGCGGCTGCGCGCCGAAGGCCGGGGTCAACTTGCCGACGAGATCGAGCTGTCGATCGCCGCCATGCGCCGCCATGTCGATCATCAACTCGCGCGCGCGCGGCTTGCCGATCGCGGGCAGGCGCGGCCGGTTTCAGTGCTTGGCGTCGCCAACCGGGTCATCGCCGTGCTCGAACGCACGCCGCGCGGCCAGCTCCTCGACTGGATGATCGAGGTCGAAGAGAAAGACCGCGCTCGGATAGAGGCCGAGGATCTCGCGGAACTCCTCGGCAATCTGCTCGAAAACGCCACGCGCTACGCTCGGGATGGAATCAAGATTTCAACGCGCCGCGAGGGCGACTTGCTGGCGCTCGATATACGCGATGACGGGCCCGGCATTCCGGCGGAACGTCTGGCGGACGTCGTCGATCGTGGCGGGCGGCTCGACACGACAAGCGGCGGCGCAGGGCTGGGACTGGCGATTGTTGGCGATATCGTCGCTGCCAACAAAGGCGAAATTGCATTTGCGAATGCTGAGCCCGGGCTTCTGGTCACGGTGCGGCTGCCGGCAGGCTGAACGCAAATTTGGCGCAAGCGGGCTTGCGCCGCTCCAATGCCGTGCTATAACCGCCGCCATGATGAACGCAGCGACCAGAAACACGATCAGCGCACACGGCATTTTTGCCGCGCGGTCCTGTGTGTCGCTCTCCTCGCTTCTTCTCCTTAAGCTTATCCGCGGTTGCCGGGTCCTTTGAGGAGCGCCCGGCGGCCGGGTCAAAGCCGTTTGGGCTGAAACGCTCCTCGCTAAAAATCCGAAAATCCGAATTTTTCCGGTTGTCCGGCTGATTTTGCTGTCGTCAAGCGCTTGCAAAGACAGTATCAGGCGACGAGCCAACCGGCTAAGGCGAAGAGACAGACATGATCACCAAGCAGCACAGCATCAAGCACGGCATGCCCGAGGCGCCGATCAAGTATCAACCCTATCCGCAGGTCAACCTGACTGACCGGACCTGGCCGTCCAAGACCATCACCACCCCGCCGATCTGGTGCTCGGTCGACCTGCGCGACGGCAATCAGTCGCTGGTCAATCCGATGGGCCATGACCGCAAGGCCCGGATGTTCCAACTGCTGCTCGATATGGGTTTCAAGGAAATCGAGATCGGGTTCCCCTCGGCCTCGCAGACCGATTTCGATTTCGCCCGCTGGTGCGTGGAAGAGGGCGGCGTGCCGGCCGATGTGTCGCTGCAGGTTCTGGTGCAGTGCCGGCCGGAGCTGATCACCCGCACGTTCGACGCTTTGAAAGGCGCGCATCAGCCGATCATCCATTTCTACAATTCGACGTCGGAATTGCAGCGCCGCGTGGTGTTCGGCAAGGATGTCCATGGCATCAAGCAGATCGCCGTCGACGCCGCCAAGATGATCACCGACATGGCGGCGAAGGCCGGCGGCGGCTATCGCTTCGAATATTCGCCGGAAAGCTTCACCGGCACTGAGCTCGACGTGGCCTTGGAGATCTCCAACGCCGTCATCGAGGTGATCAAGCCGACGCCTGACAACAAGCTGATCCTCAACCTGCCGTCCACCGTGGAAATGGCGACGCCCAACATCTATGCCGACCAGATCGAGTGGATGTGCCGCAACATCGACAATCGCGAAAACGTCATCATCTCCCTGCATCCGCACAATGACCGCGGCACCGGCATCGCCGCGACAGAACTCGGCCTGATGGCCGGCGCCGACCGCGTCGAAGGCACGCTGTTTGGCAATGGCGAGCGCACCGGCAATGTCGACGTGGTCACGCTGGCGCTGAACATGTTCACCCAGGGCGTCGATCCCGGCCTGGATTGCTCGGATATCGAGCGCATCAAGGCCGTCTATGAATATTCTAACGAGATGGTCATTCCCGAGCGCCATCCTTATGTCGGCGAACTGGTCTACACCGCGTTCTCCGGCTCGCATCAGGATGCGATCAACAAGGGTATGAAGGCGATCAAGCAGGCCAACAAGCCGGTCTGGGAAGTGCCCTATCTGCCCATCGATCCGCAGGATGTCGGCCGCAGCTATGAGGCGATCATCCGCATCAATTCGCAGTCCGGCAAGGGCGGCATCGCCTATATCATGCAGGAAGATTACGGCATCAACCTGCCGCGCAACCTGCAGGTCGAGTTCCGCAACGACATCCAGCGCATCACCGACGAGGAAGGCAAGGAACTGCCCTCCAAGGCGATCCATGCCCGCTTCATGGAGCGCTATGTCGAGCAGCCGGGCGCCCGCTTCAAATTCGTCGATCACCACACCTATCCCGACACTGCGGTGAAGGGACAGCGCATTCTCGCCGCCGAAATCATCGACAAGGGCGAGACCAAGCGGATCGAAGGCAAGGGCACCGGCCCGATCGACGGGTTCATGAACGCCATGTCGATCTATCTCGGCGTCGATCTCTCGGTGAACGACTATTCAGAACATTCGCTGCAGCATGGCTCCAACGCCGCAGCCATCGCCTATGTCGAAATGGCGACGCCCAACGGCAAGGTCTGGGGCGCGGGCGTCAACACCAATATCGTCGGCGCGTCGCTCGAAGCGATCATGTCGGCCATCAACCGCATGCTGGAGGATCAGGCCAAAGCCTGATCTTCATAGCGCTCAGGCGTTCCTGATCAGGAGGCGGATGATGTCCGCCTCCTTTTTGCTGTCATGGTGGAAGAGATCGTGGGCGAGCGTCAGCGCCTCGCGATGCAGGCGCATCCTTTCGCTCTCCATCGCCGCTGTGAGCGTAATCCTGTCGCGATCGTCGAAATCCGGCAACTGCGCGACTTCGGCCTGCAAACGCCCGAAATCGCGCGCCTGGCCGAGCATGTCGACCATCTGTTTGGCGCTGGCCTGTATGGCGATCAGGCCCGACGGCCAGATCTTTCGAAGCAGGGAAGCCTGCATCCATCGATCCTGGCCGCGTTTGCGGAGATCGTGAAAATCTTCCTCCCGCGACTCGGCCATGCAGCGCTCCAGCGCCGTGGCGGCGCGCTTGCCGGTCCGCCGCCAGCCGCGCGCCATATGCAGAGAGAGTTTTCCTCGACCATCCGGCAGGTCCAGATCGCCAAGGGTGCGGCTAGCATCGCTGAGACGAACCGCAGCCAGGGCGGTGATGTCTGAGGGATCGGCGGACAGATTGGTCGGCCGCGCCTTGAAGCTTTCGGCCAGACGATCGGCGGCGGGGCCGGGGATCACGGCGGCCAGATGCGCCGCGGCCTCCTGCAACGCGGCCTGGTCGCGCAAGGAGGACAGTTCGGTGGAGATGGCGCGAAGCAGGGTGTTGAGGTGTTTGGCGCCTTCCGCATCCGCCGAGCGGATCAGTCGCAACAGAGATCTGCAATGTTTGATAGCCTTGCGGGAGGAATGAACCGCTGCATCGAGCCCGTCCGGTTGTCGGCGCAGCGCATCCTGAGCGCCACTGATCTTTTCTTCCGCGATGCGGAGAATGTCAGACCGCGGCGGATCGCTCCAGTTTATCCTGAACAAGTTGCTTCCAGTCCTTTCCTAGGCTGCCTTCGGCGATGGCGCGGTTGGAGAAGCGCCGGTCGTCGCTGACCTCAATTCCTACCCAAGGCGGCAGTGGCGGCTTGTCTTTCTCGCTCTTCATTTCGACTTCCGCCACGATCAGACCTGCGAAAGCGCCTTCATAGACATCCACCTCCCAGACGAAGCCCTTGAAAGGAACTTCATACCGAGTCTTCACGATCGCCGATCCGTTGGCGAGTTGCAGCATCTCGCGGGCGTCGCTCATCGGGATTTCATATTCAAATTCGTGACGCGAGAATGTGTCGCAGTCTATCTTGACGGTAAGGCGGGCCCTTTTGCCGTCAATGAGGCGAACTCTCACCGAGCGGTCTGGCTCGGACAAGATGATCGCCTGACGCATCTTCTTGCCGCCATCGGCGTTCTTGCGCCATTCGTCGGAGTCGATGAGAAATTTGCGCTCGATTTCCTTGGGCATGCACCTATCCCCCGGCAGACGAGTTGCCGACGGGATGTTAATGCCTAACGCAACGTTTGGCTTCATCAAATACCGACGAATCCTAAAAATTTATCGGACGGCGGCGTCGACCTCTTCGGCCAGGCGATCGGGATTTGCGATGGCCGCAGGCGCCGCCACGAACCAGGAAAGACCGTCGCGCATGCCGGCCAGCAGCGTTACGCCGCTTTCGGAGAGTCGCGCCGGATCTGTCCTTCCTTCGCTGAAATAGACGCCGACCCGATGCTCGCCGGCATCGCGATAATAGAGAGCCGCGGCCGGTTTTCCGGAAATGACGACCAGACGACCACCCTCGAAAGTCAAGCCGTCGGCGCTGAGATCGGGAATGTCGAAGGCGACATGGGCGCTGTCCCTTAGCCAATCGGTCAGCACATCGAGTTCGGTGGCGGGGATCTCGGCCGCCCGGCTCTTCTGCGCCGCATACACGGCGTGCACTGCCAGCACGTCGCGCGCGGCAGCGAGTTTTCCGTTCTGGGCGGACCCGCTTGCTCCAATCGTGAAACTGCGCGTCTGGCCGCCGCTGGAAATTGTCGTAGGGGCTTTCGCTGCGCTCGGGGCCTCGGCGATGATTGCCTCTGGCGCCACGGGCTGGCGGCCGATCGTATAGCCGGCATAGCCGCCGCCGAGCAGCAAGAGCGCCGAGGCCGCGACCGCCCGAGGCGCCTGGCCGAACAACCAGCCGCGGCCTGCGCGGGCCATCAGCGGCGCCGAGGGTTGGCTGGTCTCGGACTGGCCGGCGGCCTCTTTGATGGCGCGGGCGAGATGCAGCGGGGCGGGCTCGCGCAAAAGCGCGTCGAACAGATCGTCGCCATGGGCGGAGCCTGCCTTCAACTGCTCAAGGAGGGCGCGGGCGTCCGCGTCCGTGGCGAGGCGCGCTTCGATTTTTTCGGCGTCAGCCGCGTCAAGTTCGCCGTCGATATAGGCTGACAACAGTATGTCGAGCGGCAGTTCCTCGAGGTTATCCATCTCAGGCCCTCGCTTCCTGTGCGCCTTCGAGCATCGCGGCAAGCCGAAGACGCGCGGTCGAAAGCCGGCTCATCACCGTGCCGATGGGAATGCCGAGAATATCGGCTGCTTCGCGATAGGAATGGCCTTCGACATTGACGAGCAGGAAAACCGAAGACAAGCCTTCCGGCATGGACAGGATCATGTGATGGACCTGCGACACATAGATCGCCTTTTCAGCGTTGGGGCCGATCACCAGTTCATCCTGTTCGCTCGCATCAACGACGCCGGCGCCAACGCGCACCTTGCGTTTCCTGACCTCATCGATCCAGAGATTGCGCGTCATCGCATAGACCCAACTGTCCAGCCGTCCCTCTCCATTCCAGAGATGGCATCTGGCGATCGCCCGCTCGCAGGCCTCCTGCACCAGATCATCCGCGTCCGATGCGTTTCGTGTGAGCGTCATGGCGAATCTCCGGAGTTTAGGCAGCAGTCCCACCAACTCCCGGCCGATACGCTCCGCCTTGGCTTGATCCCTCATGACCCCCACATCATCCTGACGTCCGCTGCGGCCCGTTTATTCGTGATATGCCCAAAAAAGGCTGACATCTCTGCGTAACATGCCAACTCCGGATATGAAACAGAATCGGCGGTTCCGCAATCGGTCGCAACAAAAAGCTCCGCGCATCCTCAACGGCGCGCGGAGCTCGTATGTTCAGGCGTCCGATGTCAGTAGGTCGACGAGCGCTTCAGCGCGTCATAGAGCGACGAATAGGCATAGGTGTCGCGGCCGCCGCGATCGCGGATTTCGACCAACTGGGCGCGAGCGGCTTCGATATTGCCCTCAAGTAGAAGACCCTGGCCATAATAGGACCGAGCCAGCAGGTAATTCGCGTCCTTGGCGAGCGCCCGGCGGTAATAGTCCATGCCGATCTCGACATTGCCTGCCTTGCGATTGGCGAAGCCGAGATAATTCAGAATGCGCGGGTCTTCCTGGTTGCGTGCGAGCTTGAGAACACGGATCGCGTTATCGTATTGGCCGGCATAGGCCATTTCGCGGGCTGCGCGGTACAATTGATCGTCGTTGAAGCCGCTTTTTTGCGGATCGACGCATTCTTTTTTCTTCTCGTCCCACACTTTGCCATTTTTGCATTCTTGAGTGGTGTTGGTGGGCTCTGGAGGCTGACCGTCGTCA
The DNA here is from genome assembly GCF_029892285.1 of Rhizobium sp. SG_E_25_P2. Taxonomy (GTDB): domain Bacteria; phylum Pseudomonadota; class Alphaproteobacteria; order Rhizobiales; family Rhizobiaceae; genus Rhizobium_E. Next base: position 144,712 of record NZ_JARXVM010000007.1, on the reverse strand, counting down.
GAACCCGCCGCGCGCGCTCCAGTGATTGTCGCAGAGCTGACAAGTACGGTGAGTAAGAGAGAGCAAAGGCCTTTTTTGACGAGACGTGATGGGGTCATGGCGGGCATGGGGTAAACCTCCGTTGAACACGCTCTTTCTACGTCTAACCGGGCCGCTTCGACAGTCCGTTATAAAAATTTTATCATAGCAACATAACTTTGCTTGCTAAGTAAAGCCTCCGGAGTCATATGGGAAGCATGCTAATCAATCTGGCTGGAGGCATAGACATTGCTGTTGCAGGCTGAAAACCACCGTTCGGACAAGCCGATTTCCGGAGCGGAAGTGACCCGCGTATCGCTACTCGAAGCAGCGATTCGGCTGTTTGGCGAACATGGCTACGACGCCGTCTCCACGCGCGACATCGCTGATTTCGCCGCCGCGAATATCGGGTCAATCGCCTATCATTTCGGCGGCAAGCCGGGTCTCCGCCTCGCTTGCGCCGATCACGTCATTGAACTGGTCCGCAACGAGATCGGTATGAACTTCAAGCGGCAACCGCCGCCGATGACGCCGGACGTGGCGGAAATGACGCTCGTCAACACCATGAACACCTTTATCCGTTTCTGGGTCGCCAATCCCGGCATGCGGCATGCCGTGGTGTTCATGGCGCGTGAAATGCTCAATCCCGGCGAAGTGTCCGACCTCATCTATAAGAACTGGATGCGGCCGATGCATGAGCGGTTATGCGCCATGTTTTCCGCGATCACCGGCATGGACGCCGACTCCGAGCGCCTCAAGGTCATCGTCTTCTCGATGACGGGCAGCGCCTTCCACTATCGCATCGCCATGCCGTTCGTGCAGCGGCGTCTGGAATGGGACGTGATGGGCGACAAGGAGGTCGACCGGCTCTGCGATCATCTCGTCCAGGAAGTTCGCGACTTGATCGACGCGCACAAGCCGCGCCGCCACCTGTCCTGATGGCCGTTTCAACGCCGCCGCGCGCTCCGCTTTTCGGAGTTCGCCGGCGGCGTGAGCATGGCCGAATGGGCCAGAGCGAAACCATCCGAGGCGTCGTTCAGGCGATGCTGTTCATGTCGGATCGCCCAATCGCCCGGCTCTCCCGAAATCTGGAAGAGATTATAGGCCGCCGGCGGCTTGTGGCCGCCATGGCCCTGGCTCGCTGAGGCGACGCCGACCACCGGCGTCGAAGCTCCATTGGGTCCAGGCAACCAATATAGGGTGTTGAGATGGGTATGACCATGCAACACCAGTTCGGCGCCGCCCAGATGCAGAGCCGCCGCGAAACGCCGGATGCCGATCATGCGTTTGTAATTGGCTGTGGCGCCGCGGATTGGCGGGTGATGGATCATCGCCACCCGGAAAAAGCCGTCCTCGCCCAGCTTTCGCGCCAGCGTCGCGAAGCGTCGCGCCTGTCCTGACCCGAAATAACCCGACGCCATGAAGGGCGGGGTGGCTGTGGCGGTCGAAAGGCCGATAATCGCCATCTTGCCGCGAATTCGGACATAGGGAAAGTCGTGGTCTTCCGCTCGGTCGTCCCCCGTCATCCAGGGTTTCCAGGCGGCATAGGCGCGGTTGATCGCGCCCGGCACGTAAGCGTCGTGATTGCCGGGAACGACCGACACCAGCGACGGATCGGCGAAGGAGCGCAGCCAGACCTCGGCCGCCTCGATTTCGGTGTTGGTGGCGAGATTGACGAGATCGCCGGTCATCGCGACATGATCGGGGTTCTTGTCGAGCATGTCTTCGATCAGCAGTTCCAGCGTATTGCCGAAAAGCTGCTTGCGCCGGTTGCGCTGCCAGTTCACATAACCTGTGACCCGTTTCGACAGAAGTTCCCTGAAGGACATATCGGGCAGGGGCCCGAGATGGGCGTCGGAGAAATGTGCGAGTGTCATCATCGGGTTCACGATAGGCCTCAAGGTCAAAAGGAGCAAGCGACGTGGTCGAAGACACAACCCCGGCTGAACTGAGCAGGTTCCGTTATAAGATTCTCACGCGGCTGGCCCACGCCGTCTATCCGTTTATCCAGGGCATGACCATGGGCGTCCGCGCGGCGTGTTTCGACGAACAGGGACGAATCTTTCTCGTCAAGCATTCCTACATTCCCGGTTGGCACATGCCCGGCGGAGGCGTGGCGCGCGGTGAGACGGTTGGAAAGGCGCTGGCCAAGGAATTGCGCGAAGAAGGCAATCTCGAAGCCATCACGCCGCCCGAATTGCTGCATGTGTTCTACAACAAGCGCACCTCGAAGCGTGATCACGTGGTGTTCTACCGCTGCGTCGTTCGTCAGACAGCGCCCAGGCCCAAGGATTGGGAGATCGTCGACAGCGGCTTTTTCGCACCGGATGCGCTGCCGCCGGATGTCACGTCTGCGACGCGCCGGCGGTTGCGCGAGCTCGCCGGCGAAGCGCCTTTCGACGAGCTCTGGTGATCAGTCCAGATCAAGTTTCGGACCCACAGGCACGATGCCGGTGGGATTGATGGTGCGGTGGCTGCCGTAATAATGACCCTTGATATGGGTGAAATCCACGGTGTCGCGAATGCCGGGATGAGCGTAAAGCCGCTTCAGATAGGCCTGAAGATTCGGATAATCCGCGATCCGACGCAGATTGCACTTGAAGTGGCCGACATAGACGGGATCGAAGCGGATCAGCGTGGTGAACAGCCGCCAATCGGCCTCTGTCAGCCGGTCGCCGAACAGATAGGATTTGCCATCAAGTCGCGCTTCGATCTGGTCGAGCGCTGAAAACAGCCGGTCGAAATTTTCGGAATAGGCGTCCTGGGTGGTGGCGAAACCGCATTTATAGACGCCGTTGTTGATGTTGTCGTAGACGAAGGCGTTGAGATCATCGATCTCGGCGCGGAGATCCTCGGGATAGAAATCCTGGCGGTCGCCGGTGAGATCGTCGAAAGCGGTGTTGAACATCCGGATGATTTCGGCGGATTCATTGGAGACGATGGTGTTTTCCTGCTTGTCCCACAGCACCGGCACCGTCACGCGGCCCGAATATTTGGCGTCGGCGCGGACATAGATATCGGCAAGCGTCTTGGCGCCAAACAGAGCGTCGCCGGTCGCGCCTTCGCCCTCGTCGAACACCCAGCCCTTTTCCAGCATCAGGTAATGGACGATTGAAACCGAGATGTGGGCTTCCAACTTCTTGAGCTTGCGGAACATCAGCGTGCGATGCGCCCAGGGACAGGCGAGCGACACATAGAGATGATAGCGACCGCTTTCGGCCTTGAAGCCGCCTTGGCCGGTCAGTCCGGCGGCGCCGTCTTTCGTGACGAAATTGCGGAATTGCGAGGCGGAGCGAACGAATTGCCCCTTGCTCGACTTCGTATCGTACCACACGTCATGCCAGACGCCGTCAACCAACATGCCCATCGCTGTTCTCCTGAAACCGTGTGCCCTATGTCGCAACTTCAGCCTGACATTTCGAGTGCTAAATGCTGAACGCTGCGTTTTGGCTCTTGGCGGCAGGAAATTTTCCTGCTATCCGCCCTGTCGATTATCAAATCTGGAGCCCTTACAGGCCATGACGCTGCTGCGACGACCGCGATGAAGCTGTTTATCCCGACCGGATTATCCGGACGGGGCCTTCACGCCATTGTCGACTTATTTTCGCAGCAGATCCTCCATGAAAAAGCATGACCTCGTCTATCTGACGGAAGACGCAACGCATCACGACGCCATCGAATTGATCAATGAAGAAGCCTTTGGCCCTGGCCGTTTCGTCCGGGCCGCCGCGCGCATCCGCGAGCAGGGGCCGCATGATCAGACGCTCTCCTATATCTGCGCCGATCGCGGCGAGACCATCGCCTCGGTGCGGATGACGCCTGTCATGGCCGGCGGCGTCAAGGGCCATTTGCTTGGACCGCTCGCCGTTCGTCCGTCGCACAAGAATATGGGCATCGGCCGCGAACTCGTGCGCATCGCCGTCGAGGCCGCCAAGAAAAAGGGCTCCGACGCGATCATTCTGGTCGGCGATCCGCCCTATTACATGCCGCTCGGCTTCGAGAAGGTCGCCTATGCCGCATTGACCTTTCCCGGCCCCGTCGACCCAGCCCGTGTGCTGGTCATCCCCGCCAATGCCGATATCCATGATCGGCTGAAGGGCGAGATCAAGTGGCGGGCCGGCTGAGGGTTCCTTCAGCGCCCTTCGCGCCACCAGGTCGATCCCAATGCGAGCGCCAGCAGGCCAAGGCCGAGGAAACCGGCGAATAGCGGGATTGAGGTCACGCCCTTCAGAACCGTCTCATCCGTCATGCGTATCACCATCCGGTCGGGATCGGAAATGCGCACATCGCCGCGCACGGTGAGGATCTGCGGTAGGGTCACGCCATCAGCGCCATCGTCGAGGCGCTTGACGATGCCCTTGCTGGCGGCGGCCAGGGGCGCGAGTTTCTCGGTGGTGGAGATCATTTCGCGGAACTCAGGCGCGTCGACCGCGCCGACATGCACCAGCGTCTTCAAGCCGCTATTGTCGATTTCATAGAGCCCGTTCTTGGCGGTGCGCAGCGTGGCGCGGAAAAGACCGGGCTCGTCCTCTGTCAAAACCGTCTCTTGCCGCGCGCCGTCCGGGCCGATGACCACGGCTTTGTCGACCGTTTTCTTGAGGCTCTGGCGGGTAATTTCAATCTCGCGGCCGAGCGAGCGGGCCGTCAACCGCTCTTCCTCAAGCGAGGGCTCCTTCATCAGCCAATGGGCGATGCGCCGGTAGAGATCGACATGCGGGCCGCCGCCTTCGAAGCCGCGCGCCCAGAGCCAGCCCTGATCCGACAAGAGCATCGCCACCCGACCCTGATCGACATGCGACAGAACGAGAAGAGGCGAGCCGTCGGCGCCGCTCATGACGACTTCCCCGTCCGGCGGCGTCACATTGACGGCGCGAAACCAGCGGCCCCAGCGTGGCGGCTCGATGGCCGATCCTTCGAGCCCGCGGGTGACCGGATGGCGTTTGCCGAGGTCCGATAGCCGTGGGAAGAAGGGTTTTTCCAGCATCTGACCTGTCGGCGCGGTGGGCAGGATATCGGCCAGCGGCGTATAGGCGATGGATTCCGAGCCGGCATGTTCGGGACCGGAGACGAGCAGGATCGCACCGCCCTGGCGGACATATTGGGCGATATTGTCGTAATAGAGGATCGGTAGCACGCCGCGATGCTGGTAGCGGTCGAAGATGATCAGGTCGAATTCGCTGATCTTCTCGACAAACAATTCGCGGGTCGGGAAGGCGATCAGCGACAACTCATTGATCGGCGTGCCGTCCTGCTTCTCCGGCGGCCTGAGAATGGTGAAATGCACCAGATCCACCGAGGCGTCGGATTTCAGCAGATTGCGCCATGCGCGCTCGCCGGCATGCGGCTCGCCGGAAACCAGCAGCACGCGGAGATTTTCACGGATGCCGTCGATGGTCTGAACGAGGCGATTGTTGATCGGGGTCACTTCGCCGGGAACCTCGGCGACGGCGACCTCGACGATGTTGCCGCCAGCGCGGTCGAGCTTGAAGCGAGCGGTGCGATCCTGGCCGGGAACGGCAGGGATGCGGTTGACCACTTCGCCATTGACGCTGACGGTGATGTCGGCGGGCTGGTCGATGGCGCGGCCATCGTCGATCACCCGCAGGATCATTTCCTGCTCCTGATTGACGAGACCGAAGCGCGGCGCCTTGATCACCTGGATGCGGCGATCATATTCGTCGGCCTTGCCGGTGATTAGCCCGTGTACAGGCGCGTTCACGCCGGCCAGTCGGTCGTCGGCTGGCAGGTCATGGACCTGACCATCCGTCACCGCAATCACGCCGCCAAGCCGTGAAGGCGGCACGTCTTCCAGCGCCGAGGCGATATTGCCGAACAGGCGCGTCGATGGCGTTTCCGAACCATCGTCGCTTCCGGCGTCGATCACGCGCGTCTCGATACCGGAGAAGCGGCCGAGGGCGGCGCGGAGATCGGCTACCGCTTTGTCCGTCTGCGCCTTGCGTTCACCGACATCCTGGCTCTGGCTGCGATCCGCGGCGATGGCGACGATGGTCGGCAAGGGTTCCCGCTGCTCGTCGACGAGGATCGGATTGACGAGCGCCAGCGTCAAAGCCGCGAGAGCAAGCGTTCTTAGGATCATCCCGCGTTGGCGGCGGTAGAGACCGAAGGCGGCGAGGAGGGCGGCGGAGACTCCGATCGTCGCGACCAGCCAGACAGGCAGGAAAGGTTCAAACATCAGGGTCATCACTGTCCCAACCTTTCCAGCAATGCCGGCACATGCACCTGATCGGCTTTATAATTGCCCGTCAGCATATACATCATGATGTTGACGCCGGTGCGGTAGGCCATTTCCCGCTGCGTCTCATCCGGCGGCACCAGCGGAAGAAGCGGCGCGCCCATGTTGTCGATCGCCCAGGCGCCGGCGAAATCATTGCCGGTGATCATGATGGGGGTGACGCCGTCGCCTGATCGCGCCGGACGGTTGGGATCGCTCCTGGCGTCGGGCTGCGCCTCCACCCAGAGCGGGCTGCCTGAATAGCGGCCGGGATAGGATTTCAGCAAGTAGAATGCTTTGGTCAGAACATGGTCCTGCGGCACCGGCTCAAGCGGCGGAATGTCGATGCGGGCGAGAATGGCGCGCAGCCGTTCGGTGTTGGCGCTGACGCCGCCCATGGCGGTGATCGAGGTTGCCTGGTCACGCGTGTCGAACAACACGGTTCCACCCGAGCGCATATAAGCGTCGATCCTGCTGATGGCGTTCTCCGAGGGCATCTGCGCCGAAGCGCTGACCGGCCAATAGAGGATCGGGAAAACCGACAATTCATCCTTGGCGATATCGACGCCGACCGGATCGCCGGGTTCCAGCGTGGTGCGGTAATAGAGGAAATCGGAAAGGCCGGCGAGGCCGCGTTCGGAAATCCGGTCGACCTCCGCCTCACCGGTGATCACATAGGCGAGATGCGTCTTGTCGAGCCTGCTCATCAGCACGTCGTCGCCGGGACGAACGTCATCGGCGCGCGCGGGGTCTACGCCGCCGGCAAGCCCGCCGATCACAGCGAGCGCGAAGATGGCGGCGGTCGCGGCGCGCCGTGCAAAAGCGCCGCCGAGGATCAGCATGGCCAGCGTGTCGCCGAGCGCAAGCAAGGCGGCGGCGGCGAACAGCCAGAGCTTGAGATCGAAGGCGTTGTCGCCGACAAACCCGCTTTTGACGACGGAAAAGTCCTGGGGGTAGGCGATCGGAGCGAGAATCGCGTCCGAAGAAAAGAGATTGACGGCCTCGAAGCCGTCTTCGCCGCCATAGAGCCCGGGCGGACTGTCGAAAGACGGGGTGATGGCGTTGCCCGCTTCAATCGGTTTGGCGAGACCCTTCTCCGTCGTCAACGTTCCCTCAGCCGTCAGCAGGCGATAGGGCGGCAGCACGGCCTTGCCGTCTTCGCTGCGGGCGGTGTTGCTCGAATGCGAGAGTTGGACGATCCGGCGCAGCATTTCCACGAATTCGCCCGACAGAGGCAGGTTCGACCATGAGGATTCGGCGCTGACATGGAAAAGCACGATGCGGCCGGCGCCGATGCGGCGGGCGGTGACCAGCGGAGTTCCATCCTTGAGGCTGGCCCATGTCAGGCCCGCGAGTTCCGGCGTGGGTTCGGCGAGAACCTGGCGCTTGACGAGCACGTCTTCTGGCGGCGTCAGGCCGGCGAAGGGGCTGTTTTCCGGATAATCGTCGAGCGGCAAGGGCTCGGCCCAGGACATTGAACCGCCCAGCGCGCGCTCGCCTTCGCGAAGACGCGTCGGGATCAGCGGATCATCGGCGGGCGCCGCAGCCAGGCGGGGGCCGGCGAAACGCACCAATGAGCCGCCATCGCGGATCCAATCCGCCAGCGCCTTTTCCGCAGTTGCCGGCATGCGGCCGATATCGGCCATGACGATGACCGAGGGGCGCGCCTTAATCATCGCGGGAATGGCGGCGACGAGATCGGAGCCATTGGCTTCCGACAGATTGGCGAAGGGCGACAGCGCGCGGTTGATATAATAGAGCGGCGACAGCAGCGGCTGGCTGCGATCGCCGGCTTCGCCCGAAATCAGGCCGACCGAACGGCGCTTGAAACTGTCGTCGAGCAGCCGCACCGCGCCCGCCGTATCCAGTCCGTCCACGGTGAGGCGGGCAAATTCGTTGCGCAATTCGAAGGGGGCGGTGATCTCGCCGGTCGCCTTCGCCTGACCGGCGTCGAAAGCGATGGTGGTCGCGCCCAGCACACGGCCCTGCATGTCGCGCGCCGAGATCGCCACGGTCTGCGCCGCCGATGTTTGCAGGCGAGCGGCGGACACGGTGAGCCGGTCGGCGGCGTTTTCCGCCCCGGTCACGGCGATTGCCGCAGGATTGTCCCCGCCGATCACGTCGAGCCCTGACAGACCGGCATCGCGCAAAGCGGTGAAGAATGCCGTATCGCCCGGAGCTGCAACACCATCGGCAATCAGCACAGCGCGTGCAGGCTTTTCCTGCCCGAAGCTCGCAACCAGCGCCGCTGCGGCTGCCGATCGGTCTGCCGGCAAAGGCGCAGGTCTGGCCGCCGCCAGCGCCGAAAGCGCCTCGTCGGCGCGCTTGAACGTCGCGTCCGGATTGCGGTCGGCGGTGAAGGTGAGGCTCACGGGCGCGTCGCTCTCGCCGGCGCGGCGGATGAGATTTTCGGCGGTGGCGCGGCGCTTGTCGAAATCGGTCGCACTCGCCCAGCTATTGTCGACGATCACCGCAAGGCTGCCGCTCGTCGCGCCCAGGTGGGCGTTTGGATCATAGACGGGGCCGGCGAGCGCCAGCACAAGCAGACCCGCGATCAGCATGCGCAGAGCCAGCAGCCACCAGGGCGTGGTGGCCGGGGTTTCCTCCTGCCGCTTGAGCAGCAACAGAAGGCGGAAGGGCGGAAACGCCTCGCGCGCCGGCTGCGGCGGAGTGATCCGCAGCAGCCACCAGATCGCGGGAAGCGCGATCAGGGCGGCGAGCACCAGTGGCGCGGCGAAGGCAAGGCCGGGCATCAGCGTCCTCCCCCGTGGCGGGCGCGATCCGGCTGGCCGGACAGATACATATGCACGGCGGCGAGCGCCTCGGATGCCGGGCGGCCGGTGTTATGTGCGATGAAGTTCCAGCCGAGATGCCGCAGGCCATCGCGCAGGGTCTCGCGGCGGGCGTGATAGAGCGTCTTGTATTCCTCGGCCAGCGCTTCGGAGCGGCCCGAGAGAAACTTGGCGCCTGTGGCGGGATCTGAAAATTCCACCCGACCGGCATAGGGAAAGGTTTCCTCCGCAGGATCGGAGACTTCGATGACATGGCCGCGCAGGCCCCGCCGCGACAATGGCTGCAACGCGGCGAGCACGGCTTCCGGCGGTTCGAGAAAGTCGGAAAACAGCACGATGTCGCTCGCGCCCCGGATCATCCTGGTGTCGGGCAGCGCGCCGGTGGGATCTTCATGCGCCAGCGCATAGGCCAGCCGTTCGGCGGCGTTGCGGGCGGCGATGGGCTCCATGACGCCCGGGCAGCCGATCCGTTCGCCGGAGCGGGCCATGATCTCGGCGGCGGCCAGCATCAGCACCAGCGCGCGGCTTTCCTTGGACACCATGCCGAGGTTCGACTTGTACATCATCGACGGGCTCATCGACGCCCAGAGCCAGATGGTGTGCGCCGCCTCCCATTCGCGGTCGCGAATATAGGTGTGGTCGTCGCGCGCCGAGCGCCGCCAATCGATGCGCGCCAGGCTGTCGCCTTCGACGAAGGGGCGGAACTGCCAGAAATTCTCACCCGGGCCGCGTCTCCTGCGCCCATGCCAGCCTGCGATCACCGTATTGGCGATGCGCCGGGCTTCGACGAGACAATCCGGCAGCAGGCGCGCCCGTTCGCGGGCGCGTACCAGAGCGGCGCTCGCGGGAGTCGGGGTGACGATATGGCCTATGGACGCCAAAATGCGGCTCCGCCTCTGCTGGTCGGGTTTCTCATGGCTTTAGCGGCTCCACCAGTTTGGCGATGACGTCCTTCATCGACACCCCATCGGCGCGGGCGGCGAAAGTCAACGCCATGCGGTGTTGCAGGACAGGGCCGGCAAGCGCTGCGATATCGTCGATCGAGGGCGCGAAGCGGCCTTGATAGAGCGCGCGGGCGCGGGCGGTCAGCATCAGCGCCTGGCCGGCGCGCGGGCCGGGGCCCCAGGCGATGCGGCTGTCGGTGAACTCATTGCCATGGCCTGGGCGGGCCGAACGGACGAGCTTGAGGATGGCTTCGACCACGCTTTCCGGCACTGGCATGCGGCGGATCAGCGCCTGGATTTCCAGAAGCCGCGCCGCCGTCATCACACCCTCGACATGGGCTTCGGACATGCCTGTCGTTTCGAGCAGAATGCGCCGCTCCGCCTCGAAATCGGGATATTCGACATCGATTTCCAACAGGAAGCGGTCGAGCTGGGCTTCCGGCAGCGGATAGGTGCCTTCCTGCTCCAGCGGGTTCTGCGTGGCCAGCACGTGGAAGGGATGCGGCAGGTCGTAGCGCTGGCCGGTGATGGTGACGTGATATTCCTGCATGGCCTGCAGCAGCGCTGACTGCGTGCGCGGGCTGGCGCGATTGATCTCGTCGGCCATCAGCAGTTCGGTGAAGACGGGGCCTTTGACAAAGCGGAAGGATCGCCGGCCATGCTCGTCCTGATCCATTACTTCCGAGCCGACAATGTCCGAGGGCATCAGGTCGGGGGTGAACTGGATGCGGTTGGTCGCAAGTCCAAGAACCGTGGCCAGCGTCGAGACAAGCTTGGTTTTGGCGAGACCGGGCACGCCGACGAGCAGCGCGTGTCCGCCGGAGAGCACGGCGAGCACGGTCTGCTCGATCACGCTTTCCTGGCCGAAGATCACTTTGCCGGTCTCGGCGCGAATGCGGGCGATGTCCTCCAGCGCCTGTTCAGCCTGGGCCGCGACGGCTTTTTCGTCGATGACGGCGTCCGTTGGTGTCAGTGCGCCCATGAAACCCTCCGGCGGTGGTGGCGTTGGTGGTTCGAATCGACCTATCGAAACCCCATATGTGAGATTAAGAGTGACAGTGTGGTCACAGCGTGACAAGCGCGAAGCTTTCAAGATTGCGTTAGCAATGGATGATCAATGAGGATGGAATGATGGCGGTCGGAGACATCAGCGCACAGAACAACGCCGGCGATCTCGCCGCGTTGATCGCCCGCGCATCAGCCGATTCCCAGGCCGAAGGGCGGTCGCTGCCGCCGGTTGAGCGCTGGAATCCGCCTTTCTGCGGCGATATCGACATGGAAATCCGCGCCGATGGGACTTGGTTCTACATGGGCACGCCGATCGGGCGGGCACCGCTGGTCCGGTTGTTTTCCACAGTTCTGCGCAAGGACGAGGATGGCAAAACCTATCTCGTGACGCCGGTGGAAAAAGTCGGCATCCGGCTGGAGGATGCGCATTTTCTCGCAGTCGAAATGGCGGTGGAGGGCGAGGGCGACGACCGCGTCCTGTCCTTCCGCACCAATGTCGGCGACGTCGTGGTCGCCGGTCCCGATCATCCCTTTCGGTTCGACGTGGTCGGCGAGCAGCGCCAGCTCAAGCCCTATCTCCATATGCGGGGACGGCTAGAGGCGCTGTTGGCGCGGCCGGTGATGTATCAGCTGGTGGAACTCGGCGACGTCGTTGAAATCGACGGAAAAGAGATGTTCGCCGTTCGCTCCGGCGGCGTTTGGTTCCCGATCATGCCGGCGGATGAACTTGAGAGATTGTCGGCATGAGCGGCGATTTCTCCGCCAACGCATTTCGCGCCCGCGCCGAACGGCATCTGGCGGCCGGTCCCGGCGACTTTCTCGGCTATGGCGATTATCGTCTCAATCCCGGCGCGGAGATGGGGCTCGCCAATCTGGAGCTCAAGGATGCGGCGGTGCTGGTGCCCATCGTGGACGAGGGCGATGATGCGCGGGTGATCCTCACCAAGCGCACGGCCGCATTGCGCAAGCATTCGGGCCAGATCGCCTTTCCCGGCGGCAAGCTGGAGCCCGAGGAAAGCGCAGAGAATGCGGCTATTCGGGAGGCGGAGGAAGAAATCGGCTTGGCGCGGCACTTCGTCGAAGTGATCGGCCATTTGCCGCCGATCCCGGTTCTCTCGGGGTTTCGCATCACGCCGGTGCTGGCGATCGTCAAGCCCGGTTTTCAACTGTCGCCCAATCCCGGCGAGGTCGAGAGTGTATTCGAGGCGCCCTTGTCTTTCCTGATGAATCCCGACAATCACGCCCAGGAGACGGCGCTGTTTCGCAATCAGCAGCGCCATTACTACGTCATGCCCTATGGCGAATGGCGCATCTGGGGCATTACGGCCGGCATTCTCCGGTCGCTTTACGAAAGGTTTTACGAATGACCTCTGTGGCAGGCGAGACCTGGTTTCGAGATCCTGCGCTGGCGCGCGTCTTTGCGCTGCTGAACGGCGAGGGCGGCGAAGCGCGTGTCGTTGGCGGCGCGGTGCGCAACAGCCTGATGGGCCTGCCCGTGAGCGACATGGACATTGCCACGACGCTGAAGCCGGAAGAGGTGATGGCGCGCGCGGAGACGGCCGGCGTCAAATGCGTGCCGACCGGTATCAAGCATGGCACGGTGACGCTGGTGCTGGACGGCAGGCCCTTCGAGGTGACCACGTTGCGCCGCGACGTCTCGACCGACGGTCGCCACGCCGAAGTCGCCTTCACCGATGACTGGCGCGCCGACGCCGAGCGACGCGACCTGACGGTGAACGCGCTTTACGCCGACGCCGAAGGTAAGGTGCATGATTATGTCGGAGGTCTTGCCGATATCGATAGCGCCACGATCCGCTTTATTGGCGATGCTGCCACTCGGATCGAGGAGGATCATCTGCGCATCCTCCGCTTCTTCCGCTTCTTTGCCCATTACGGTCGCGGCAGGCCCGACGCCGCTGGCCTCAAGGCCTGCGCCGCGGCGCGGTCGCGTCTGGGGGCGCTCTCGGCGGAACGGGTCTGGGCGGAAATCAAGAAGCTGCTGTCAGCGCGCGATCCGGGCCGGGCGCTGCTGTGGATGCGCACGGCGGGTGTGCTCACCGATATTCTGCCGGAGACGGAGAAATGGGGCATCGACTCTATTCATGGCCTCATCGCCGCGGAGGCGTCCTATGGCTGGAGCCCGGATCCTTTGCTCCGGCTCGCGGCGATCATTCCCCCTGTTGACACACGCGTCGAGGCGATGGCCGATCGTTTGAAAATGTCGGGGGCGGAGCGCGCGGCGCTGTTGTCCTGGGCGTCAACGCCGGAGGTCAAACCGGACATGTCGGACAAAGATATGCGGCTGGCTCTCTACAAGGCAGGCAAGGCCGGAATGATGGCGCGCATCAAGCTGGCGCTCGCCAGTCAGGTGTCAAAGGGCGAGGATGATCTCGACGCGCTCGGTCGCCGCGGCGGGCTCAAGCGTCTGCTTGATCTGGCGGAGATCTGGGAAAAGCCGGTCATGCCCGTCAAGGGCGGCGATTTGATCGAAAAGGGATTTGCTCCCGGCGCAGATATGGGAGCGGCGCTGAAGCGCATGGAAGATCGCTGGATGGCCTCGGATTTCAAGGCTGGCAAAGAAGAACTTCTGTCCGCGCCGCCGCTCTGACTCTGACGGCGCGGCGCGAAGTCGCTTCAGCGCATATAATCGGGCAATGCCCAGGCCTGGAAGCAATCCGAACCCTTCGGCGCTGCGGCCTGTTTCTTCAGGCCGGCAAGGCGATTGTCGTTGCCGGCTTCAGCGATCGCTTCCGCGTGCTGGTTTTCGTAATAGAAGATCTGTTCGATCATCGAGCGCGTCTTGGGATCGCGCACGGTCTCCAGTTTCGCCTCGCCAGCCGTCTTGTCATTCGTCGTCATGACGCTCCTCCTCAGGTCAATCGGCTAATGCAACGACTCATAGCATGATTTTGTTCCAATTGCATGAAGTGAATTGTATCACGCGCGTTCAAAATCCCGGCATTACGGCCAGCGGACCACGGGCGGCAGCGAGGACAGGATGGATTCGACATTGCCGCCTGTTTTCAACCCAAAGGTGGTGCCTCGGTCGTATAACAGGTTGAATTCGACATAGCGGCCGCGCCGGATCAATTGCTCGTCGCGGTCTTGCTCCGTCCAGGGCTGATTGAAGTTCGCCCTGACGATCTTCGGATAGACCAGGCCAAACGCCCGGCCGACATCGCGGGTGAGCGCAAAGTCGGCTTCCCAACCCCCTGCGTCCTCTTCCGAATGCTGCCAGTCGTAGAATATCCCGCCGATGCCGCGTGATTCGTTGCGGTGCTTGAGGAAGAAATAATCGTCGCACCAGGCCTTGAACCGCGGGTAATCGGCCACCGCGTGGCGGGAACAGGCGATTTCCATGGTGCGATGAAAGATCTGCGCGTCGGGGTCGGTCTGGTCGCGCCGAGCGCCCAGCATGGGGGTAAGGTCCGCGCCGCCGCCGAACCACCAGGAATTGGTCACCACCATGCGCGTGTTCATATGCACGGTCGGCACATGCGGATTGACGGGATGGGCGATCAGGGAAATACCCGACGCCCAGAAACGCGGATCTTCGCTTGCGCCGGGAATCTGCTGGCGGAATTCAGGCGAAAACTCGCCGTGAACAGTCGACGTGTGAATGGCGGCCTTTTCGAAGACCCGGCCTTCGAGCATCGACATGACGCCGCCGCCGCCAGCGCCGTCTTCCCGGAGCCAAGCCTTGCGCTCAAAACGGCCTGATGGTTGATCGGACAGCGGCCCCTGCAATTCATCCTCCAGCGCCTCGAAAGTTTGGCAGAGATGATCGCGCAGGCTCTCGAACCAGGCGCGCGCCGCGTCCTTCTTGTCCTCGATATCGGCGGGCAGGCCCGCAGGCAGGGTGGGTCGTTCCATCGCCATGCGCTTTCTTGCAGTTTTTGTTGATTCGCCACACTGCTCCGAAATGCTGAAGAGAAAATCAACCATGCGTGAAAAAATCTGACACGGGGTATTTATTTCAAGTCGCTTTAATCCTTTGCTAGGACATCGGACCTTATCGATTTACTCAGGCTTAATTTTTACGCGCCAATGAATGGCGTTAAGCCGGAAAACTGTGCATGCGCGTAACCGGGAGTTGCATGGACGATTTGGCGGCGTTTGGAGAAATTCTCCCAAACGCATCTGGCGGGTTAGCGATGTGGTTTAGCGGTCAAAAAAAGCCATCCGGAGCTATGACAGGCTCCAAGTCTGCCGAAGGAAGCGGGCTGGCGATGGTGTTCACTGACGGACGCGACGTCATTCAGGCGCTTTCGCAATTCAATGCGAGACGCGTCAAGCAGATGATCGCGGCGATCAATCTTCTTATTGTCCTGTCGTTGATCAACAATCTCGTCTTTGGTCGGGGCGTGTGGCTCAGCGCCGCCGCAATGTCGGTCTTTGCGTTGCTTTGGATCGCGCGGATCTTTTTCGATCGCGATCGGCCGGCGATCGGTCAGTTCCTGTTCATCTGGACGATCTTCGCTTCGGTGACCGCGATCACCTGGCTCGGCGATGGGCTTCGCGATCAGGTCATTCTCGGCAATGTGACCGTGCTGGTCTTTGCCGCGATGCTCTCGACGCCGAAGCATTTCCTGATCCTCTATCTCGCCATCGTCGCCAATGCCGTGGCGTTGGGGCTGGCCAACGAATATCACTGGGTCGATTTCGGCCTTTTCCCGTTCGACTGGTCCAATGTCGGCGACGTATTGATGCTCTATTCGGTCACGGCGGTGACGATTTTCATGCTGGCGACAGACATGCGCCAACTGCTTGCGCGCTACAACGGCGAATATCGCAAGGCGAAAGCCTCGGAAAACGAGATCTACCGTCTCGCCAATCACGATGCGCTGACCGGCCTTCCGAACTTGTTCAGCGCCCAGAAAAAATACCGCGACGACCACATCCGCACGCCGAACGCGCCGGCGGCGCTGTTCCTGATCGGTCTCGACAATTTCAAGGCGGTCAACGATTCGCTCGGGCATGTGTTCGGCGACCTCGTGCTCAAGACCATCGCCGACCGTCTGCAGAAAATCGCGGGCGAGGACTGCATCGTCTTCCGCGTCGCCGGCGACGTGTTCGGCGTTCTGACCAGCCGTCCGTCGAATCCGGAGGAGATCCTGGCGACCGCTGAGCGGATCAGCGGCAAGATCAGCGAACCCCTCGGCGCCGGGCATCAATATATCATGCTCACATGCTCGATCGGCGCCGCGCAGGGGTCGAGCGCCGATCCCGATTTCGAGACATTGCGCCGCGAGGCCGACATCGCGCTCTATCGCGCCAAGGGCGCGGGCCGCAACGCCTTCAAACTGTTCGACGAGAGCATGAACAGCCAAGCCATCGCCTCGATCAGCATGGCCGCCAAATTGAAGACGGCGATCGAGAAGCGCGAGTTCCAGATTTATCTCCAGCCGAAAGTCGAGTTGGACACCGGTCGGATCAAGGGAGCCGAAGCCCTGCTGCGTTGGTTCCCGGAAGGCGAACCGCCCGTGCGCCCCGACGATTTCATTCCGGTCGCCGAAAACACCGGCATGATCGTCGAGATCGGCGAATGGGTGATTCAGCAGGCCTGTATGGAATGCAAGCGCATCCAGACACTGGGACTGGCGGACTTCGCCATCGCCGTCAATGTTTCCGCCGTGCAGTTCAAGCGGGGCAATCTCGAACATGTCGTGCTCGACGCGCTCTATGTCAGCGATCTATCGCCGCAATGCCTGGAACTGGAACTGACCGAATCCATGCTTCTGGAGGATGAATACGATATTCGCGGCCAGATCAGCCGTCTCGCGGCGAAAGGGGTTAAGTTCTCGGTCGACGATTTCGGCAAGGGCTATTCCAACCTCGGCAATCTCAGTCGCTTCGAAGTGTCCACGCTCAAGATTGATCAGTCCTTCGTGTTCGGCATGTTCGACAATCCGCAAAGCGCGGCCTTGGTCGAAGCGATCGTGCGCATGGCCAAGGCGCTTGGCCTGAACATCGTCGCCGAAGGCGTCGAGACACAGCGCGCCGCCAATATGCTGGGATTGCACGGCGTCGATTACGCCCAGGGTTATTTCTGGTCTCGGCCGATCGACGTTGAAGCCTTCATCGCCTATGCGGTCCCCGATGGCGTCGCCAAAGCCAGCCGGGCTTAAGGGCAGCCCGATCTTCGACGCGCTCGTCAGACGGCGCTTCATTCTTGGAGGGTCGTCGAGGATGCGGGAAAAAGCAGGCCTCAACCCGCTAGGAGCCGCTTCAAGCCGCTGCTATCGCCATTCATGATGTTGAGGGCTTGCGCGCGCAAGGCGTCGCGGGTGACCGACGCCAGTAGCGTATCAATTTCCGCGCTGATCGCGGTTGATTGGCCGGTGGCGCTCGTTTGCTCACTCGGTTTTTCGCTCGGCGCTCGCGCCTGATCGAGGCGAGCGCCGGCCTTGGCGAGATCGGCGGTGATCGAGGACAGTGCGGCGCGCATGTCTTTCAGATCCTCCCCACTCGACTCGCTGGAAATCGCGATTTCGCGCGACAGGTCCTGCCCGAAGGCGGCGTCGTCCGACAGAAGGTGAAAACCGCCGCGTTCCTGCTCTTCCGATGCGCCATAGGGGCGCGTCAGGATGCCGTCGGCGGCGTCTCCAGAACTGATCAGCACGACGGGCGAGATGCCCGCCGGGTCTTCCTCGTCGCCGGTCGGGCGCGGCAGCATCTTCTCCTGCGGATCCTGGCCGAAATCGAGTGTCAGCCAGTTCATCCCGTCCCGCTGCGCGTCCTCGACCTCGGCGCGAACGCGCTCCTTCAGCAGGCCGACATCTACGGCCAGTTCGTCGCGGCGTTCCGGGTCGTTGATCGCGGCGTTGACCTTGCCGAGAATGGCTGACACCGACTGCTGGACCTTGCGAAGACCGATATCGGCGGCGTCCAATCCGGCGGAAACCATGTCGGTTTCATCTGGCGCTGCGTCGAAAAGCGGAACCTCGTCAGTCGGAACGAATGCCTCGGGCGATTGGCTCGCATCCATTTGCGGTTTCGCGACCGGCGGCTCATCGATTGGCGACGGTCGTTGCTTGATCCAGAACGGAATCACAGGGGCCAGCAGATTGGGTTTCATGGATTTGTTCTCTGTTTGTGAGAACAATAAGGAAACCGTCTCGCTATTCCGTGAAAATAAGTAGTAAATAAAATTCAAATACGACCAAAACCAATTTGTCTCAATGCTTCTCCAGCGATCATCGCCGCAGACATCGCGACATTGATCGAGCGGCGGCCCTCGATCATCGGGATCAGGATGCGAGCGTCGGCCTTGTCATGGACATGATCGGGAACACCAGCGCTTTCGCGACCGAACAGCAGGATGTCGCCATCGGCGAAGGCGAATCCGGTATAGGGCTGCGCCGCCTTGGTGGAGGCCAGGACTAGCCTGCGGTCTTGTCCAGCCCGCCAGGCTTCGAAATGCGCCCAGTCGATATGGCGGTTCAGGCTGGCGGCTTCGAGGTAATCGAGACCGGCGCGGCGCAGATTGCGGTCGGATGTATCGAAGCCGGCTGGCTCGATGAGTTCCACGGTCAAGCCGAGACAGGCCGCGAGCCGGAGAATGGTTCCGGTGTTTCCGGCGATATCGGGTTGATAGAGCGCGATCGACAGACCCGTCATGATGCGTCCATCCTCCTTGTGTCATTGGGTGGCGGGACGGGTAGCGCCTCTGTGCCCAAATGGCAACATTTGGCTTCCTGAACACGCGTCGCTTCAAAAACCGCAAGGCCGGGGCTGGCGAAGCCTTGGATTTACGGCTAGTGAAGGCGACGTTTCAACGCGGTAAGGGAGGACGCTATGGATAACATCGCTGTGGTCGGCGTTCTCATTGCGTGGCGCGCGCGTCGCCGCTGATTTACCTCCCGCGCATTTCCTGAGATCTGCAATTTGTTTCGCCGCCGGCGCCCGCGCGCCTCAAGTCTTCAGTGTTTCTGAAGCGCGGCAGCCTCCAATGGAGACATTGTCATGTTCGCCTGGTTCGAATCCCGCGTGAATCCTTATCCGGTCGAGGAGCCCTCGACGCCGCCTTCGACACTTTACGCTTTCATCCTGCATTATTCACGTCCGGTTCAGGGCTGGCTGATCCTGATGGCGGTCGTCACCGCCGCGATCGGCGTCGGCGAAGTGATGTTGTTCAATTTCCTTGGCCAGATCGTCGATTGGCTAGCGAAGTCGGATCCCAAGACGTTTTTCGCCGACGAGGGAGACAGGTTGCTCGCCATGGGCGCCTTTGCGCTTATCGTCCTGCCGGCGTTGGTCGTGTTCCAGTCGCTGATCGTGCACCAGGTGCTGCTCGGCAATTATCCGATGATCGGCCGCTGGCAGATGCATCGCTACCTGCTGCGCCAGAGCATGACCTTCTTCGCCAATGAATTCGCCGGCCGCGTCGCCACCAAAGTCATGCAGACCTCGCTCGCCGTGCGCGAAGTGGCGATGAAGGTGTTGGACGTCTTCGTCTATGTGCTGAGCTATTTCATCTCGATGTTCGCCGTGGTCGGCATGGCCGACTGGCGGCTGATGGCGCCGCTGGCGCTCTGGGTCATCTGCTATGCAGGCTTGCTCACCTATTTCGTGCCGCGTCTGCGGAAGATCTCGGAGAAGCAGGCCGACGCCCGCTCGATGATGACCGGCCGCATCGTCGACAGCTATACGAACATCGCCACGGTAAAATTGTTTTCGCATGCTGGACGCGAAGAGGCCTACGCCAAGCGCGGCATGGACGAGTTCCTGCAGACCGTGCATGGCCAGATGCGTTATGTCACCACCTTCCATGCGCTGGTGCACACCAACAACGCGGTTCTCGGCGTGCTCACCACGGCGATGTCGATCTGGTTCTGGTCGAACGGCTCGATCGAACTGGGGGTGATCGCGGTCGCGATCTCGCTGGCGCTGCGCATCAATGGCATGTCGCAATGGATCATGTGGGAAGTGTCCGCTCTGTTCGAGAATATCGGCACCGTTTATGACGGCATGGGAATGTTGTCGAAAAAGCAGGACATTCTCGACAAGCCCGATGCGCCGGCGCTTTCGGCAAGCCAAGGCGGTATCGATTTCGACGGTATCCGCTTCCATTACGGCAAGGACAAGGGCGTGATCCAGGACATCACGCTGGCGATCAAGCCGGGCGAGAAGGTCGGTCTGGTCGGCCGCTCCGGCGCCGGCAAGACCACGCTGATGAACCTGCTATTGCGCTTCTACGATCTCGAAGGCGGCCAGATCCGCGTCGATGGGCAGAATATCGCCGATGTGACGCAGGACAGCCTGCGCGCCAAGATCGGCGTGGTGACGCAGGACACCTCGCTCCTGCACCGCTCGGTGCGAGACAACATCGCCTATGGATTGCCCGGCGCCAGCGACGCCGACATTATCCAGGCGGCCAAGCGGGCCAATGCCTGGGAGTTCATCGAGACGCTTGTCGATCCCCAGGGTCGCAAGGGGCTCGACGCTCAAGTCGGCGAACGTGGCGTGAAACTGTCCGGCGGCCAGCGTCAGCGCGTCGCCATCGCCCGCGTCTTCCTGAAGGACGCGCCGATCCTGATCCTCGACGAGGCGACATCGGCGCTTGACTCCGAGGTCGAGGCGGCAATCCAGGAAAATCTGTTTGCGCTGATGGAAGGCAAAACCGTGATCGCCATTGCGCACCGCCTATCGACGCTGACCGAGATGGACCGTCTGGTGGTGCTCGATAAGGGCGCGATCCGCGAGGAGGGCGCGCATGGCGATCTCGTCGCTCAAGGCGGCATCTATGCCGATCTCTGGCGTCGCCAGTCGGGCGGCTTCCTCGCCGATGATCGCGATGCGGAAGCCGCCGCGGAGTAATCCTCGGTCTAGCTTTTCATTCCGCCGCCTCGGACCCCGTCAGGTCCGGGGCGGCTTTCTGTTCTGCGGGGGTGACCGTGAGGCGGTTATGGACGCCAACCGGTTCTTGCCGGCGGCGCGTTCGACAATCCCGATGGCGTGCGCGATGTAACTGGGATCTCCCGTCTCGAAGGCGTCATTCAGGAAGTAGGTTCTCGCCTCGGTGCAATCGAGCAATTCGGTCGGGTCGAAGGCCGTGAGTTTTTCCGCCATGTCAGAACTCCGCCGCCTGAGCATCGTCGTTCGGGTTGTGATTTAGCCATGATGCGTCATTGGGCCATGGCGTCAAGTTCGGCGTATCAAGAGATCTGACCCTTGTTCCGCCATTAAAAGTCTTTATAGCCCCATCATGATCTTTCGCTCCATTTCCCGGCTGTTCGAAGGCTGGATTGATCCGTTTCGTCCGCGCGCCAGCTATCGGCCGCCTGAAAAAGCGCTGGCTTTCGTCTGGCATTTCGTCTCCCAGGCCAAAGGCGCGTTCCTCGCCATGCTCGCGCTCGGCGGCGTGGTGGCGATGCTGGAGGCCGGGCTGTTCTGGTTTACCGGCCGGCTCGTCGACATTCTCGATGGCGCAAATCCCGCCAATGGCTGGGCAGGGCTGCTCGGCAGCCACGGCGTCGATCTGATCGGCATGGCTTTCATCGTGTTGGTCGTGCGCTTCCTCGCCATTGCGCTGGGCGCATTGGTCGAGGAACAGACGGTCGTGCCGGGCTTCTTCAACCTTGTGCGCTGGCAGGCGCATGCGCAGGTGTCGCGCCAGTCGCTGAGCTTCTTTCACAACGAGTTTTCCGGACGCGTGGTCAGCAAGGTCTGGTCGGCGGGCCAAGCCACCGGCGATCTCATGGTGTCGCTTCTGCAGGTCGTCTGGTTCATGCTGGTCTACACGCTGACGACGCTGACGCTGATTTCAAGCCTCGATCTTCGCCTGGGCGGCATCGTCGCGGCCTGGATCGTCGTCTTTGGCCTGCTCGCCCGCTATTTCGTGCCGCGCGTGCGCAAGCATGCCCGGGAGACGGCGGAAATGTCCTCGATGATCAACGGTCGACTGACCGACAGCTACGCCAATATCCAAACACTGAAACTTTTCAGCCGCGAGGAGGACAATGACCGCTTCATCCGCGATGGCTTCGAGCAATTTCGGCAGACGCTGATCCGCTTCACGCGCCATCTCACCGGCATCCGCGCCTCGCTGGCTTTTCTTTCGGGCGTGATGATCACCGTGATCGGAGCGATGGCGATCGAACTCTGGATGCGCGGCGAGATCTCTACGGGATCGGTGGCCTTCACTCTCGGCCTCGTGCTCAGGATGAATATGCTGCTCGGACGGATGATGGGGCAGTTCAACGCGGTGATGCGCAATATCGGCACGATCCAGAACTCCGCCGACATGCTGGCCGCGCCGATCGCTCTCACCGACAAGCCCGGCGCGCCCGAACTGGCGATGCGCCAGCCCTCGATCCGTTTCGAGGATGTCCGCTTCCATTATGGCCGCGACGCCGGGGTGATCGAAGGTCTCACGCTTGAGGTCAGGGCAGGGGAGCGGCTGGGCATTGTCGGCCGCTCCGGCGCGGGAAAATCGACGCTCGTCAATCTGCTTTTGCGTTTCTACGACGTAGAAGGTGGACGCATCCTGATTTCCGATCAGGATATCCGTGATGTGACCCAAGAGAGTTTAAGACGCCATATCGGCATGGTCACGCAGGATACGGCGCTGCTCAACCGCTCCATCCGCGACAATATCCTGTTCGGGCGCGCGGATGCGTCGGGTGAGGCGATGGCCCGCGCCGCCGCCGAGGCCGAGGCGGACGGCTTCATCGCCGATCTTGTCGATTTCAAGGGACGCAAGGGCTATGACGCGCATGTCGGCGAACGTGGCGTCAAATTGTCTGGCGGCCAGCGCCAGCGGGTGGCGATTGCCCGGATGCTGCTCAAGGATGCGCCGATCCTGGTCTTCGACGAGCCGACCTCCGCGCTCGATTCCGAGGTGGAGGCGGCGATTCAGCAGAATCTGGAGCGCCAGATGCAGGGCAAGACAGTGCTGGTCATCGCCCACCGTCTTTCCACCATCGCGCATCTCGATCGTCTGGTGGTCATCGACGGCGGGCGGATCGTGGAAGAGGGCGCGCATGAGGCGCTCATCGCCCAAGGCGGCATCTATGCCGATCTCTGGGCCCGGCAATCCGGCGGCTTCATTGCGCCGGAATGATGCGCCTCAATCCTCCCAGACGATCTCGCTGATCAGCCCGTAATGGTTTGAGCCGATAGTATCTGGAATACGCGCCAGCGAGCCGATCTTGACCTGTCCGCGCGCGAACACGTGGTCGATCGCCATGCCGATCTGTGGAAAGCCGACGGGCCAGGTGTTCGGCTCCATCTGCGCAGTCCGTAGGCCGGTCCTGCGCAGGAAGGCGCGGATATCCGTCAGCAGGATCGAGGCGTTGAAATCGCCGGCGAGCACCATGGCGCCAGGGTAGGCGTCGAGGCGGCGCGCCACCTGGGTCAGTTCGATCTCATGAAAGTTGTCGAAGTAGGGCTTGGTGAGGTGGACATTGGCGAAATTGACCACGCGGCCGTCGAAGTCGATGCTGGCCAGCATCAGCCGGTCGCGATAGATCGGACTTGCAGTGAAAACCTCGCCGCGCAGGAAAGGCCGCTTGGACCAGAGCGACTGATCGCAGGTGATCGTCTGGGCGCCGCAGCCGAGGCGATAGGGATAGACGGATTTGATGCGGTCGATCTCCGGGCCGATCGGCGCCGATTCCTGGATGAAGACTACATCGGCGCCCGAGGCGATGATGTAATCGGCGATCCGCGGTCCGCCGGGACCATTGTTCCCCATGATATTGAAAGAGAGGAAACGCAAAAGCGGCTTGGCGTTTTCCGTCCGAACCGGCTCCTGCCTGAATTCGAACAGCATGAAGAGACCATGTCCGCCGATCGCCACGGCGAGTGTCATCATCAGTGCCGGAGCAAAGTTGCGATGCAACAGAAACGCGGCGCCCGCGATCAAAAAAGCCAAGATCGCCGCTTGGACTTGAAAACTAGAAATTGTAAAGAAGAGCCATGAATTCGAAACATATCTGCCAGTTAACGCGATCAGCAGCAGCGCCGAAAGCGTGCTTAAAATGGTCGAAATCGTCTTCATGTTCTAAGCTCGAATTTTTTGCGCTGCAGCGCGCTACCATCTGGGAATGTCGGGCGCAATTGTGTTTCGTCAAACCCCGATGCGGATAAAATCTCAATTCGCGCATATTGCGGCGGCGAAGCGGGGAAATGGGCCGCCACGCCGCGACAATCTGCCCCCATCCCATTGCCAACCCTAGACTTAATCTGCAATCAAGCATAGAACGCAATTTGAAAGTTGGGGAATCTAAGGCCGTTGTCGGTCGTCGGAGAACTTTCATCTAATCTGGTTTAAATCGACTCTGCGCAAAGGATGGGAAAGCCGTGAGCGGACACGAGACGACAAGCGGGGATGCAGGCGGGCCGACCCGCCGCGATTTTCTTTACCTCACGACGGGCATGGCGGGCGCGGTTGGCGCAGTCGCTGTCGCCTGGCCTTTCATCGATCAGATGCGCCCTGATGCGTCTACTCTGGCTCTCGCCTCCATCGAAGTGGATGTCGGCGCGCTTGAGCCGGGCATGTCGCTGACGGCGAAGTGGCGCGGCAAGCCGATCTTCATCCGCAACCGCACGCCGGAAGAAGTCGAGGCCGCCAACAAGGTGGCGTTGACCGAGCTCAAGGACCCCGTGGCGCGAAACGGCAACCTGCCGCCGGACGCCCAGGCGACCGATCTCGATCGCTCGGCTGGCAAGGGCAAGGAAAACTGGATCGTGATGATTGGCTCCTGCACCCATCTCGGCTGTGTGCCGCTCGGCCAGGCCGGCGATTTCGGCGGATGGTTCTGTCCCTGCCACGGCTCGCATTACGATACAGCGGGCCGTATCCGGAAAGGTCCGGCGCCGCAAAATCTTGCGATCCCGACCTTCTCGTTTGCTTCCGACACTGTGATCAAGATCGGCTAAGGGGGACTGCGGATCATGAGCGCTGAACACCATTCGACCTACGAGCCGCGTACGGCTCTGTCCAAATTCATCGACTCGCGGCTGCCTTTGCCGCGCCTGATGTATGACTCTTTCGTGGCCTATCCGGTGCCGCGCAACCTGAACTTCGCCTACACTTTCGGCGCCATGCTGTCGGTGATGCTGATCGTGCAGATCCTGACGGGCGTCGTGCTCGCCATGCATTACGCGGCCGAGACGACGGTGGCTTTTTCCTCCGTCGAAAAAATCATGCGCGACGTCAATCACGGCTGGCTGCTGCGCTACATGCACGCCAACGGCGCGTCATTCTTCTTCATCGCGGTCTATCTCCACATCGCCCGCGGTCTCTATTACGGTTCCTACAAGGCGCCGCGCGAAATCCTCTGGATCCTCGGCGTGATCATTTATCTGTTGATGATGGCGGCGGGCTTCATGGGGTATGTGCTGCCCTGGGGTCAGATGTCCTTCTGGGGCGCGACGGTCATCACCGGCTTCTTCTCGGCCTTCCCCTTCGTGGGCGAATGGATCCAGCAGTTCCTGCTCGGCGGCTTTGCGGTGGACAATCCCACGCTCAACCGCTTCTTCGCGCTGCATTATCTGCTGCCCTTCATGATCGCCGGCGTCGTCGTGCTGCATGTCTGGGCCCTGCATGTGACCGGTCAGACCAATCCGACCGGGGTGGAAGTCAAGTCCAAGACGGACACCGTGCCGTTTACGCCCTACGCCACGCTGAAGGACGCCTTCTTCGTTGTGCTGTTCCTGCTGGTCTATGCCTGGTTCGTGTTCTACCAGCCGAACTTCCTTGGCCATCCGGACAACTATGTCGAAGCCAATCCGCTGAAGACGCCGGCGCATATCGTGCCTGAATGGTATTACCTGCCATTCTACGCCATGCTGCGCGCCATCACCTTCAATGTCGGCCCGATCGACTCCAAACTCGGCGGCGTGCTGGTGATGTTCGGTTCGATCATCATCCTGTTCTTCCTGCCCTGGCTCGACACGTCGAAGGTTCGGTCCGCGGTCTATCGTCCCTGGTACAAGACCTTCTTCTGGATCTTCGTGGTCAATGCGATCATGCTCGGCTGGCTGGGCTCCCGCCCTGCCGAAGGCCTCTATGTGATCATGTCACAGGTCGGCACCGCCTACTATTTCGGCTTCTTCCTTGTCATCATGCCGCTGCTCGGCCTGTTCGAGACGCCGCGTCGCATACCGAATTCGATCACGGAAGCCGTGCTCGAAAAGACCGCCAAGGCCTGATGGGAAGGACGAGAACCATGAAGACTGTGTTTAAATCCCTCCTTGCCGCCGCCGTGATCGCGGGAGCCGCCTTCGGCGTCGCCTCGGCTGCGGAAGAGCATGACCTCAAGGCGCAGCTGGAGCACGCCATCGCTGGCGGTCACTTCCCGGTGCTGAAGCCTGAACTGGAAGACTGGACCTTCGCCGGCTTCTTCGGCAAATATGACAAGGGCCAGCTGCAGCGCGGCCTGAAGGTCTATAAGGAAGTCTGTTCGGCCTGCCACTCGATGAAGCGCGTGGCCTTCCGAAACCTTCAGGATCTCGGCTACACCGAGGCGCAGGTGAAGGCGTTCGCCGCCGAATATGAAGTGCAGGACGGCCCCAACGCCGATGGTGAAATGTACGCCCGCAAGGCGGTGCCGTCGGATTACTTCCCGTCGCCCTTCGCCAATGACGAGGCCGCCGCCGCAGCCAATGGCGGCGCGGCTCCGCCGGATTTCTCGCTGCTCGCCAAGGCGCGCGGCGTGGAGCGCGGCTTTCCGCAATTCGTCTTCGACATGTTCTGGCCCTATCAGGAAGGCGGTCCGGATTATATCCACGCCCTTTTGACCGGGTATCAGGAACCGCCAGCTGGCGTCGAAGTGGCGGAAGGAACGCATTTCAATCCGCACTTCGTGTCGGGCATCGCGCTCAAAATGGCGCAGCCGATCTCCGACGATCAGGTGACCTATGACGATGGCTCGCCGCAGACGCTGGATCAATACGCCCGCGACGTTTCCGCTTTCATGATGTGGGCTGCAGAGCCCAAGCTGGAAGAGCGCAAGCGCACCGGCTTCATGGTCATGATCTTCCTGGCGGCGTTGCTCGGCCTGGTCTATCTCACCAAGAAATCGGTCTACGCCAACAAGCACTGACCGGCTTGGTATGAAAAGATGAGGAAGGCGGCTCCCGGGCCGCCTTTTTTGCTGGCGTCGGGGGCTGTCATTGCTATGGTCCCAGCGCCCAAGCTCTCGCTCGCAATGGACAGACCTTCACGATGACAAGCCTTCAGGACGACCTCGTTTCCGCCATCCGTAACATTCCGGACTATCCCAAGCCCGGCGTCATGTTCCGCGATATCACCACGCTGCTCGGCAATCCGCGCGCATTCCGCCGCGCCATTGACGAGTTGGTGCATCCCTATGCGGGCACGAAAATCGACAAGATCGCCGGCATCGAGGCGCGCGGCTTCATTCTCGGCGGCGCCATCGCCCATCAGCTCTCGGCCGGCTTCATTCCGATCCGCAAGAAGGGCAAACTGCCGCATGACACCGTGCGGATCGCCTATAGCCTGGAATATGGCGTGGACGAGATGGAGATGCATCGCGACGCCGTTCAGCCGGGAGAGAAAGTGATCCTGATCGACGATCTCATCGCCACCGGCGGAACTGCCGAAGGCGCTGTCAAGTTGTTGCGCCAGATGGGCGCGGAAATCGTCGCGGCCTGCTTCGTCATCGACCTGCCGGAACTCGGCGGCCGCAAGAAGCTTGAGGATCTCGGCGTCACCGTGCGCACGCTGATCAGCTTCGACGGCCACTGAGGCCTATCAAGACGCCGCTTTGGGAGGAGCGCAATAATGAGCAAAACGGCACTGATCTTCTGGGGCGGCTGGGATGGACACACCCCACGAGACAGCGCCGAACGCGTGGCGGCGCTGCTTTCGTCGCATGGCGTCGATGTGACTGTCGGCGAGGGCACGAAGACGCTTGTCGAGCATGACCTCACAGAGTTTGACCTGATCGTGCCGATGGTCACCATGTCGACGATCGAAAAGGACGAGGTTGCCGGGCTTCTGCGCGCCGTCAAGGGCGGCGTGGGCCTCGCCGGCTTCCACGGCACGATGGGCGACAGTTTTCGCAACGAGGTCGAGTATCAGTTCATGGTCGGCGGCCAATGGGTCGCCCATCCCGGCAACATCATCGACTACCGTGTCACCGTGACCAAGCCGGATGACCCGATCATGGCGGGCGTCAGTGATTTCCCCTATCGATCCGAGCAGTATTACATGCATGTCGACCCCTCCAACGAGGTGCTGGCGACGACTCGGTTTACGGGCGAGTATCTCGATTTCATCGACGGCGTGGAGATGCCTGTCGTCTGGAAAAAGCGCTTCGGCCAGGGCCGCGTGTTCTATTCCTCGCTCGGCCATCAGGCGAGCGAATTCGACGTTCCGGAAATGCGGACGATCTTTGAACGCGGCGCGCTCTGGGCGATGCGATGAGGGGCAGGCGGTCACGCGCTATGGATGCGGCGTAATTGCAACTATTGTAATTTGCGCCTTATTGGGGCCGTAGAACCAGAAGATCCTGTAGGCGCCTGGCGTATTGTTTTCGGCATAGGCCTCGAACACATCCTCGCCGTTGGGCCCTGACAGCGACGTGAATTTGTGGGTGTTCAGGCCCGGATGTCTCGGATTTGACTGCAGATAGGCCATCGCTTTGCCGGCCGCCTTCCACCTTTTGTTGAGTGAAGGATCAGTTTTCAGCGTTTCGATCGCCCGGAGGGCTTCATCGGTGAGAAAAAGAGCAAAGCCATCACTCATCGACCTCTTCCAGGAATGAGGAGAAGTCCGGCGCCTTGGTCAATCTTCCCGCCTTTGCGTCTGCGAGGCCGCGTTCGATCTGTGCCATGGCAGTCGGGTTTTTGCGCAACCAGGCCTCATGCGGGGGAATGGCGGGGTCTGGCTGCAGCAGCAGGCTTCCGTCAGCGCGCTTGCTGACCTTGTAGCTGCTGACGCCAGCGGCAAGTGCGCCAAGGACGACACGCCCATCGGCGTCCGGCTTTACCGTGATCGCTTTCCTCGCCATGATCTCCGTTCTCCGCTCGTTTTTAATGTTGCACCGAGCGCCCTAGAATTCAAGGCGTCACACAAACTCCACTACCCGGCTGTCGAACCGCATTACCGTCTCGCTGTTCTGGTTGACGCCTTCGAAGCGAATTTCGCAGATCTCGTAGTCCGGCCGGTAGCCCGGCCCGTCGCCGAGGAAGGTCAGCGAGAAGGAAATGGTATCGCCGGCGAAGACCGGCTTCAGCCATTTGAGATCGCGGATGCCGGGGGAGGGGCCGAGCTTCGGCGGCTCCAGTCCCTCAGCCCGCAGGCGGACCGCTTCCTTCTGATGATGAGCGACGTTCAGCTTCATCGCGGCGGCGGCGACGTGCCAGCCCGAGGCGCAGAGGCCGCCGAACAGCGAGTCTTTCGCCGTTTCCGCGTCGAGATGAAAGAAATGCGGATCGTATTTCGAGGCGAAGGCGATGATCGTCTCGTCGTCGAAATGATAGGAGCCGATCGCGACCGGCTCGTTGAGGGGCATCAGATCGCGAACTCTCATGCAGCGGCTCCCGCGCGCATCCGGAACAGGCCGGGGTTCTCCATCGCCATCACCAGTTCGCCGCGCTGGTTTCTGACTTCGTGGCGCAGCTTGACCAGACCGATGCCGGGGCGGGATTTCAGCGGCCGCGTTTCCAGCACCTCGGCGACGCCTGTCAGCGTGTCGCCCGCCAAAACAGGCTTGCGCCATTCGACGAAGTCGACGCCGGGCGAGCCTTCGCTGGAGGAAAAATGCAGGAGATTGTCGTAGTAGAGGCGCATGAACATGGCGCAGCTATGCCAGCCGGAGGCCGAGAGACCGCCGAGAATGCTGGCCTCGCCGGCTTCCACGGAGAGGTGAAACGGTTGCGGATCGAACTCCTGTGCGAATTCGACGATCTCGTCGGCCGTCACCGTCTTCGAGCCGAGATCGAAGCGCCGACCCGGCGTCATGTCCTCCCACCAGTAAGCGATTTCGCTCATGATCCTTGCTTTTGCCTCCTGAAACGTTTCTTTGGAATAGTGCCGCGCGGAGATGATGCAAGTGAAATATGACCTTACGGACTGGGAAAATCGTCGCCGGGGAATGACGCCTCTGGTGGAGGACGCCATGCGCGCCGGATTGGTTGCGACTGACAAGACCGCGCCGTTGGTCGAGTTTCTTGTGTCGCGCGGGGTGGCGCTGGGTGCGCCGCCGCAGCCGCTGTTGGCGGAAGGCGAGGCGGGCAGCGTCAATACACCGATCGCCTCTGAGCCCAGCGTTGGGCTGGAGGAGTCCGAAGCGCCGCGCTTCATTCGGGGTTTCCATGATGTGCTGATCACCATCGGCCTGGTGATCGGGTTGACCGGACTGGGCGGCCTCTGGTCCGTGCTGGCCATCATCCCCTCCGTGATTGCGCTATCGGAAATCCTCGTGCTGCGGCAGCGGTTGGCGCTGCCGGCGGTGGCGCTGACTTTGGCCTTTGCGGGGGCGTCCAGTTTCGCAGTCGCCAGCCTGCTCGAAGGCAAGCTCGGCGATTGGGAGTGGGTTGCGATGTCGTTCGCTCCGTTCGTGATGCTGTCGATCTATTACTGGCGTTACCGCGCGCCGATCAGTCTGGCGCTGGCCGCCATTTCGGGCTTCGCAGCGATCGTGTTCTTCATTGGCGCACTCCTCATGCACTGGACGGGCAATGATCTGCTGTTCGTCAACCAGCCATGGCTGATCTCGGCGCTGATCGGCCTGTTCGCGCTCGCCTCCTTCGCCACAGCACTGCATTTCGATCTTTCGGACCGCGCCCGCGTCACCCGCCGCTCGGACGTGGCCTTCTGGCTGCATCTCGCCGCCGCGCCGGCGCTGCTCTATACGGTGATCAGCCTCGTTTACCTACGCGATCCCGAGGCGTCCTGGTTCGCCGACGGCACGACGCTTGGCCAGGCGACGGCGATCGTGGCGGCAGTGGCGGCGCTGATGCTGACCGGCATCCTGCTCGACCGCCGCGCCTTCGTGACCTCGGGGCTTCTGTCCTTCGGCTACGCCTTCAAGATCCTTCTCGATGAAGGCGGCGTCAGCGGCCTGTTCACCTCGTCGGACACGCTGCTCTTCGTCATCCTCTCGGCGGTCGGCGCGGTGGTGCTGAGCCTGGGCATCGGCTGGAAGGCGTTGCGGAAGCGCCTGCTGGCGATCCTGCCAATTGCGGTGCGGGACCGGCTGCCGCTGAGCTAGCATAGGCATTCAAGGTGGTTGATGTGGAAAAAACGTCGTCCGGTCAGATCCGGTCGCTCATACATGACGCCGTCTGGCTCAGCTTGACCGTTGGCGTTCTTTGGGGACTCTTGCTCCTGGGCGTTGCCATGGGAGCGGAGGCCGCGCTTTTGGCATCGGTCCTAGTGATCGTGGTCACACGCCGTTTCAAGGGGCATTTGGCGCTGGAATTGTGCGTCACTTTGTTTGCAGCGTGCGCTACCTTTGCTGCGGTCTCCCACATTTTGTTCTATCTTTCCAAGCATGGCGTCGAGGTTCGCGTTGATCTCGTTTCCGGAATTCTGGCCGCCGCTCTTATGGCCGTCGTGGGTTTCGCGCTCCGGTCCCCCGCTCAACTCGCCGTCGCAGTCTTTTCGGCCTCGGCGGTGGTTGTTTATGCCGGCGCCGCGTTCCTGGCGCATGCCCTCAATGGCGTTGCGTTCGCAGACTCGTCGCTGCACGAGAAAGTTGCCTACATCAGCGGTCCTCTGTTTTTCATGTCCGCGATTTGCATTGCCGTCGCAGGATGGAGGGACCAAAAGTCGGGAGGCGCCGACCAGACAGCGACCTGCCTATACTGGATCGCAATCCCTCTGGCGGGGATCGGCCTCTTGGATCTTCCGTCAGCTCAGTTTCAATTCGCAAACGGGGGCCTGTTCAACGAAGATCAATGGATTGTCTTCGCCCTCTATCTCGTCAGCTGCATTTTTGCGTCATGGATGTTGCCGAGGCGCGCGATAGCGCAGGCTGGCGGTGTCGCATTCCTCCATCTGTTTCTGATACCGTGGAGGCATTACGACTATTATCTCATTTGGCCCCTCGCGGCTCTTTGGCTGCTGGTGACGGAAGCGTTTTGGCCGCGGCGCATGCAAATGCCTGAAGTCATCAAGCAATAAAAAAACGGCCCCGCGCCAGGCGGAGCCGTTTCCGGTTGTCTGTTGTCACGCTGTCTCAGGTGTTGAAGCGGAAATGGATCACGTCGCCGTCGGCGACCACATATTCCTTGCCTTCGTCGCGCGCCTTGCCAGCTTCCTTGGCGGGCACTTCGCCGCCCAGCGTCACGAAGTCGTCGAAGGCGATGGTGAAGGCGCGGATGAAGCCGCGTTCGAAATCGGTGTGGATGACGCCGGCGGCCTGGGGGGCCTTGGTGCCGCGCTTGATGGTCCAGGCGCGGGTTTCCTTGGGGCCGACGGTGAAATAGGTGATCAGGTCGAGCAGATGGTAGCCTGCGCGGATCAACCGGTCGAGGCCGGCTTCCTCAAGCCCGAGGGCTGCGAGGAATTCCTTGGATTCTTCGTCGGGAAGCTGTGCGACTTCTGATTCGATCGCAGCAGAGATGATTACGCATTCCGCGCCCTGCTCGGTGGCCATTTTCGCCACGGCCTTGGTGTGCTCATTGCCATCCACCGCATCGCTTTCCGCGACATTGCAGACATAGAGCACGGGATGCGAGGTCAGCAGGTTGAGCCCCTTGAGGATCTCGATTTCATCGGGCGCGAGCTTCTTGAGAAGCAGGCGGGCCGGCTTGCCTTCGTTGAGCAGCGCCACCACGGCTTCCATGATCGGAAGCTGGGCGACGGACTCCTTGTCCTTGCTGGCGGCGCGCTTGCGGGTCTGGTCGACGCGGCGCTCGAGGCTTTCGAGATCGGCGAGCATCAGCTCGGTTTCGATGGTCTCGGCGTCGCCGACCGGATTGATGCGGCCTTCGACATGGGTGATGTCGTCGTCTTCAAAGCAGCGCAGCACATGCACGACTGCGTCGACTTCGCGGATATTGGCGAGGAATTTGTTGCCGAGGCCTTCCCCCTTCGAGGCGCCGCGCACCAGGCCGGCGATATCGACGAAGGAGATGCGGGTCGGGATGATTTCCTTGGAGCCGGCGATCGAGGCCAGCTTTTGCATGCGCGGATCGGGAACCGCCACTTCGCCGGTGTTGGGCTCGATGGTGCAGAACGGGTAATTGGCGGCCTGCGCCGCCGCCGTCCTGGTCAGCGCGTTGAAGAGGGTGGACTTGCCGACATTCGGCAGTCCGACAATTCCGCATTTGAAGCCCATGAAACTCGTCCGTCTGGTGATCTCTGTTGCCCCTGCCTATGCGGAAAGGGGAGGGCAAGGTCAAGATGATCAGGACTTTCACGCTCACTTTATTGCCAAAGCGCCTGGGGAGGACTACATCTTCGCGCGAGAGGCCGGTGATGAACACACGTTTTGCAGTCGCAACCCATATCCTCGTCGTGCTGCATGGGCAGGACGGCAAGCCTGTGTCCTCCGATGTCATCGCCCAAAGCGTCAATACCCATCCTGCGCTGATCCGGCGCATCCTTACGCAGTTGGCGCGGGCAGGGTTGACCGAATCCCAGCTCGGCGCGGGCGGCGGCGCACTGTTGGCGCGGCCCAGTCCATCTATTACGCTTCGCGATGTCTATGATGCGGTGGACGAGGATGGCGATCTGCTCGGCATTCATCCAGGCCCCAATCCCAATTGCCCTGTCGGTCGCAACATTCAGCAAACGCTGCGCGTGGAAATCAGTGCAGCCGTCAATGCGCTGCGCACCCAGCTTTCCCAAAAGACCATCGCCGCCCTCGCTGGCGAAATTCTCGCGATCTCCTGACGATAACGACATCGTGAACGTGCTCGGCGCGGCCTGTCATTTACAGATATATGTAACCGTAATAGTAACAATAAGACATTACAGAAGGAGTGACCATGTCCCTATTCGCCACCCGTCGCGCTGCGCTCGGCGCTTTCCTCGGTCTTGCCGCCGGCATCGCCGGCCTCATCCCCGCGCCGTCTTTCGCTAGCGAACCGGTCCGCACCGCTCATGAACAGGCGGTCGTCGATCTTCTCAAAGTGTTCGAGACGGGGGATCTGAGCCGGCTGAACGTGATCAATCCCGACAAATATATTCAGCACAATCTCGACGCGACCGATGGCCTGGCGGGCCTTAAGGCCTTCATCGCCGCCATGCCCAAGGGCGCGGTCAAGGGCGAGACCGTCCGTGTGTTTGAGGATGGCGACTTTGTCTTCAGCCATGGCGTGGCGGAGATGGGCGGCGCCAAACTCGCCGTGTTCGATGTTTTCCGCTTCGAAGGCGGCAAGATTGTCGAGCATTGGGACAATCTGCAGCCAATGGCCGCGCCCAATCCCAGCGGCCACACCATGATCGATGGGCCGACCGAGGCTCGCGATCTCGACAAGACCGAGACCAACAAGGCGCTGGTCAAGGCTTTCGTCAGTGACGTTCTGGTCGGCGGCAAGCTCGACGCCTTCGCCACCTATGTCGATGGCGAGAAATACACCCAGCACAATCCGATGTTCGGCGATGGCGTGAAGGCTGTGGTGGCGGGCTTCAAGGGCGCGGCGGCGGCCGGCGTCGTGATCCGCTATGACGCGATCCGCAAGGTGCTCGGCAAGGGCGATTTCGTGCTGGTGATGAGCGAGGGCTCGATCAGCGGCAAGCCAATCGCCTTCTATGACATGTTCCGCGTCGAAGCGGGCAAGGTTGCCGAGCACTGGGATGTGGTGGCGCCGATCCCGCCAAAGGCCGAGTGGAAGAACGCAAACGGCAAATTCTAAACCCGATCAGAGCTTTACGCCTTGAAAAACGCGCTTGGGAGCCCCATACTCCCAAGCGCTGCCGCATTTGGGACCGGAACTTCCGTCCAAGCGGACAGGATTTTCGAAGAGAGCCGGAACATCAGTCATCGGAGGCCGCCGGTGAGCGACAACAACACGATCATCACGACCAAAACAGTCGTCAAGCCGAAGCTGGAGAAGCCGAGGCTCTACAAGGTGATGCTGTTTAACGACGATTATACGCCGCGCGAATTCGTGATCGCGGTGCTCAAAGCCGTGTTCAAGACCGGCGAAAGCGCCGGCTACCGCATTATGATGACCGCCCATAAGCTCGGAAAGTCCGTAGTCGCGGTCTATACCCGCGACGTCGCCGAAACCAAAGTCAAGGAAGCGATGGACTGGTGCAAGCAGGCCGGTTTTCCGCTGATGTTCACGGCAGAGCCGGAAGAGTGAACCGCCTTACTTCTTTTTCTTCTTCGGGTTTTCCACGCCCAGCGCCTCGGCGGTGATCCAGAAGACCTCGCCTTCGGATTCGGCCGTGTCGAGCCAGAAGAAGTCGAGATCCGGGAATTCCTCTTCCAGGAGCTCGCGGCCGGTGCCGATTTCGCAGATCATGCCGCCGCCGGGATTGAGGTGTTTTGGCGCATCGGTGAGAATGCGGCGGACGAGATCGAGCCCGTCGGGGCCGCCGTCGAGCGCCATGGACGGCTCGGTGCGATATTCCTCCGGCAGCACCGCCATTTCCTCGTGATCGACATAGGGCGGGTTGGTGATGATCAGGTCGAAGCGCCGGTTCTTGAGCGGCGCGAAGAGATCGCCCTGATGCAACGTCAGCCGGCTCCCGAGTTCGTGCTCGGCGACATTGAGCTTGGCGACATCAAGCGCATCCCCGGAGAGGTCGACGGCGTCGATCTGGGCATTCGGGAACAGCTTGCCTGCGAGGATCGCCAGGCATCCCGAGCCGGTGCAGATGTCGACCACGCTTTCGACGCCATAAGGGTCGGGCAGATAGAGCGAATCTTCGTCACCCGAATATTCGGTGAACAGGATTTCCCCGATGAAGGAACGCGGCACGATCACCCGCTCGTCAACCAGGAAGCGGATGCCTTGAATATAGGAGCGGCCGGTGAGATAGGCCGACGGTTTGCGGGTGGACACGCGGGTCTCGATGCGTTCGGCGAGCAGCCGCCGCTCGGCTGCGGTCAGCCGGGCGTCGAGAAAGGGATCGAGCGCATCGATCGGCAGGTCGAGGCTGTCAAGCACGAGGAAGGCGGCGTCGTCTACGGCGGTCGAGGTGCCATGGCCGAAGGTCAGGTTTTCGGCGCGGAAACGGCTGATGGCGTAGCGCCAGTAGTCGCGCACCGTCGTCAGTTCGCCTGCAAGCTTGTCGAGATCCACATTCACCGTCATTCCGCCCTCCATGCGCTGCTTTGCTTCGGGATACACGCTCGTATGCGTCTCCGCCACATCAAATGCCATCGGTTTGCCTCGAAATCGATCATTAACGTTCTCCCTTAGCAGACGGTTGAAGCATGGCGGTTATTCTTGGAGGACGATCACGGAGGAGAAATGTTGCAAGCCGGCGTCTATCACTTTGCCATTGCGGGGCTTGGCTTCTGCCTGATTGGCGCCGCAGCCCATGCCGCGCGCGCGATCTTCAATGTTCTCCCCGACCGTCTGAGCGACAATGAGCGCCTGGATATGCTCCTGAGCGACGGCTATTCGCTTGGCGACAAGATCTTCGGTACGGAATATGACGACGCCGGCTATTACCGGCTCGACAGCCTGCGCAATCTCAAGAATTCGGTGATTGCGACGCTGATCGGCGGCTGGGCGGCAATGCTGCTCACGCCAGGTCTGTCGTCCTCAGTGGCGGAGGGCATAGAATGGGCGGAAGCCTGGCTCTGGGATCTGTTTCTGCACCGGCTGGACACGCTGACGCTCTGGTGAGACGCGCCTAAAAGCGGATCTGGAACCCCTGCTTGGACGCGGTCATGCCGCAGGCCTGATAAAAGGCGTAGACGGCGGGATCGGGCCTGCCGGTCATCAGCATCACCTTGTAGCAATCCGCCTGCTGTCCCACTTTGATTGCGGCTGTCACGACAGCCTTGCCAAAACCCTGGCCGCGATAGGTTGAAAGGCTGACGACATTCTCGATCAATCCGTAGGGACGGCCGCCGCGCGTCATGTTGGGCAGGATGAACAGCGTCGCCGTCGACACGAGCAGGCCGTCGAGATCGCCGACAAACACATTGCCGGGCATGGCGAGCAACGCCGTCAGCCGCGCTTGGGCGATATCAGGCGAAAGCTGGGGATCGCTCGGGTTGAGATCACGATAGAGCGCCAGAAGGCCGTCGAGGTCTTCGATTGTTGCGCTGCGAGTGATGAAAGCCATGCCGAACTCCTTTTTGCCTCCTCCTGCCACAGGTCGATGACGGAATGAAGAAGCCCGCCCGGGATGGCTCCCGGACGGGCTGTGTTGGCGTTGAAAACCAGGATCAGAATTCCGACCAGGTCTGCTTGAGCATGTTGAGCGCGGCGTTACCGCGCGAGGCGGGGGCTCCACCGGAGGCAGTGCGCGGGGTGGACGCGGTGACAGCGCGCGGGCGAGGCTGAGCCTGAGCCTGGCCCCCTGTTGCGCCGATCTTGAACGTGGCCATCAAGTCGCCCAGACGGGCGCTTTCCTGGGCGAGACCCGCGCCGGCGGCGTTCATTTCCTCAACCATGGCGGCGTTTTGCTGCGTGGCCTGGTCCATGTGGTTGACGGCGGTGTTGATTTCGCCAAGGCCGGAGGCCTGTTCCTGCGCGGCGACCGCGATGGCGTCCATATGGGCGTTGATCGCCTGCACGACCTCGGCGATGGCCGAGAGGCCTTCGCCGGTGTCGCTGACCAGGCGCACGCCTTCAGCGACGGCGGTTTCGGAATTGCCGATCAACGCCTTGATTTCTTTGGCGGCGTTGGCCGAACGCTGGGCGAGTTCGCGCACTTCCTGGGCAACAACCGCAAATCCCTTGCCGGCGTCGCCGGCGCGCGCTGCTTCCACACCGGCGTTCAGCGCCAAGAGGTTGGTCTGGAAGGCGATCTCGTCGATCACGCCGATGATCTGGCTGATCTGCTTGGAGGAATGTTCGATCTTGCCCATGGCGGTGACAGCGTTGGACACGACCGTGCTCGATGTTTCGGCGCGGTTACGGGCGCCGCGCACGAGGTCGCGGGCTTCAGAGGCGCGCTTGGAGGTCGACTGCACATTGGCGGTGACTTCCTCAAGCGCGGCGGCGGTTTCCTCAAGCGAAGCGGCCTGCTGTTCGGTGCGCTTGGAGAGATTGTCCGACGCTTGCGAGATTTCCGAGCTGCCGTCGCGCACCATGCGGGCCGCCTGGCCAACGCCGACCAGCGCGTCGCGGAGTTGCTGGACCGAGGCGTTGAAATCGCGGCGAAGCGGCTCGAACTGGGCGGCGAATGGCTGGTCGATCTGGCAGAGCAGGTCGCCGGCCGCCAGGCTGCGCAGACCCGAAGCCAGAGCGCCGGTCGCCTGGTTCAGACGCTCATCGGCTTCCTGTTCGGCGCGGCGCTGAAGCTCTTCCCGCTCCTGTTCCGAACGCTTGCGGTTTTCTTCGGCCTGACGTTCGAGATCGTCATTGTGGATGGCGGCTTCGCGGAACACTTCCACGGCGCGGGCCATTTCGCCCACTTCGTCGCTGCGGCGAACGCCCGGCACGGTGATCGACTTGTCGCCATTGGCGAGCGCCGTCATGCAGCGGGTCAAGGCGGCGATAGGGCCGGTGACGCGGAACAGGATGATCGAGATGGTGACCGCGCAGATGGCGACGATCACGATGAAGGCGAGCGCGCACAGGATCATCGTCATCTGTGCCGCAGATCGGCGCTCACGCGAGGTTTCCGTCAGCGAGGACACGGCTTCCGAGGCGACATTGGCGATCAGCTTCAGCTTGGCCGTCACCAATGGACGCCAGTCGTCAAGCGACAGCGGCGCCGGAGTCCCATCTTTCAGCGCTTTGATCGTCTGATCGCGCACGGCTCCGAATTCCGGTCCGAAATAGCCGATGTTCGCCTCGGTGGCTGCGGCCCTGATTGCGTCAGGCGTGGCGTCATGATTCACCAGGGTCTCGGTGGTTTTCCAGGCGAAGGTCATGGTGGCGATGTCGGCGTCGATCTGACGGCTCTCGTCCGGGGTCAGTTTTCCTTCGCCAGCCAGCGCGGTGTTGACGGTCAGGAATGCGGCTCCACCAATGGCGCGGCTCGACCAGGCCAAAGCGCGGATCTGGACAAGAGGCGTCTGGTTGGGGTCATGGGCGCGGATATCCGCCTCGGTCACATTCGAAGTCGCTTCAAGCGCGCTGAGAAACTGTTGGCCGACATCCATGATGGACTGCTGCAGGGCAGGGTCGCGATCGGCGAGTTGCTTTGTCAGCATGGCGTCGACATCAGCGCGGATACTGAGAAAACGATCGAAGATCGAGAACAGTTCCCTCAAGGAGCCGCCGAGGTCGGCGTCATCCAGGCTTTGCGAGGCCGCCTTGACAGCGGACATTGCTTTATCGACCGCCGCGCGGTTTTTGGCGAGGGAGGCGATGGTCGCAGAGCTTTCGCTGATATCCAGCTTCAGGGAGGCGACGCTGTCGCCGCGCTCGTTGCGGAAGTTGAGAAGGGCGCCAAACAGTTCTGCGTCGAGCGTCGCCAACTCATTGACATGAGACTGCGTGACATAGTCGGAATAGGCTGTCAGCGTGGATTTTCCCATCAGCCCGCTGGCGATGAGCCCGGTCAGGACAAAAGTCCCTACCAGGATGCTTCGAATTGAAATGGACATTATACCCCCCTTGCCGCGGACGGCGGCAGATTAACTCAAAATTCCACGTCGCCTGATCCAGCCGGTTGGCCTTGCGGAACCCCCGGTCTGCATCGCTGAAACGCAAGAATGCTACTTTTGAGCAAACTCGCTTCTGGAGGTTTCCGCTGTATTAATGAAAACAGTGAGATTTAATAAAAGTGAGTGCTGTTCAAGCGCTACTTTTCTTGCGGGCAATTCTCGATTGTGGTGTTGTTATTTTTCGCAATTATTGAGCTGTAATTAGAGAGGCTATATATAAGAAATATATTATTTTAGAAGGGGTGTAATGCGAATGAAAACTCTTTGCATATTTGTTTTCACTTGCCTTCATCACTTGGCTCAATCCGATTTATCGCCGAGCAGTTTTTTTAACATGTCGGCCATCGGTCCCGTGACCGGCGGTTTCTGTCCGTGCGGCCGGGCTTGACGGATATGCGACTGGCCTGACGGCTTAGGTTTTGGAGCCGGCTCTTTGGGCTCGCCGCGCGCGAGCTTGTTCATGAACTGGCTGCCGTCGCCCACGAGCAGCAGGCCGGCATTGAGGGCGATGTCGTCGAGCAGTGGATCCAGCCAGGTCTGGTCGACCTTGGCGAAATCCCCGAGCACATGATTGTGCACCAACTCCTTGTCCCCTGGATGGCCAATGCCGAGGCGGACGCGGCGATAGTCCCGACCGCAATGGGCGTCCAGGGATTTCAATCCGTTATGGCCGCCATGACCGCCGCCTGTCTTCACGCGAACCTTGGCAGCCGGAAGATCGAGTTCGTCATGGAACACGGTGATGTCGGCCGGCGTCAGCTTGAAGAAGCGCATGGCTTCGCCGACGCTGTCGCCAGAGAGATTCATGAAGGTCTGCGGCTTCATGAGAAGAATCTTCTCGCCGTCGATCTCGCCTTCGGCGATCTCCGCCTTGAACTTCTTCGACCAGGGGCCGAAGGGCAGCTTGCGGTGGATGGCGTCGATGGCCATGAAGCCGATATTGTGCCGGTTACCCTGGTATTTCGGTCCCGGATTGCCCAGTCCTGCGAAGATCTTCATGAGTGGATGCCTTGGCTTGCCGTTTTGTTTTCCAAGCCGCAACCGGCCATGAATGTCAACCATTCACGGGCCTGCGACATGAAAAACCCCGCGCGGCTGACGCCGGCGGGGCTCAAAGTCGCCGCCGCAGCTTACGCCGGGCGGCAATGGTCTTGTTGTTATTCCTGTTCGCCGGTCGTGCCGCCAGCCGGAGCGGCGATCGTGGCGATGGTGAAGTCGCGGTCGGTGATCACGGGGGTCACGCCAGCCGGCAGCTTGATGTTCGAGATGTGAACGCCATCGCCGATCTTCATGCCTTCGAGGTCGGCGGTGATGAATTCCGGAATGGCGTCGGCCGGGCAATGGAATTCGACTTCGTGACGAACCACGTTCAGCACGCCGCCGACCTTGATGCCCGGGGACTTTTCTTCATTGATGAAGTGAACCGGGATTTCGACGGTGACCTGGGTGTTGCCAGACACGCGAAGGAAGTCGACATGCATGGTGAAGTCGCGGACCGGATCAAGCTGATAGTCCTTCGGCAGGACCGAGATCTTCTGGCCGTCGACGTCGATGGTGGCGACGGTGGTCATGAAACCGCCGGCGTGAATCTTCAGCGTCACTTCCTTCACGGGGAGGGAAATCGACAGGGGGGCCTGCTTGTCGCCATAGATGACGGCAGGGATGCGGCCGTTGCGGCGAAGTTCGCGGGAGGACCCCTTACCAACCCGTTCGCGCAGCTCGGCCTTGAGCTCGTAAGTTGCGTGGCTCATGGCTATTCCTTTCAAGTTTGCGGAGTGTCCCGGGCGGCGCGGACGCCGGCCCAAAACGACATATCTTTATGGATACGCCTCCGCCGTGCCTCCAAGGGTGTCCCGGCGGATGCGGGCCTATAACGCAACGCCTCGTGGAATGCAAGTCGGACACAGTATCGGAAAGATCAGCGCCGCGCGATTGACCCGCCGGGAACGCCGGGGCAATCTCCCGGCATTGTCGAATCCGACTTCATACGGAGCCTGCCATGACGCGCAAAGCGCTATTCGCCGCGACGGCTATCGCCATCGCCATTTCTCCCGTCGCTCCGCGCGCCGCCGAGATCAACGAATCCGGGGCGCGGACACTTCTCGACAGCCTGACCTATTACCTGCCCAAGAGCGTCAACGACAGCGGATTTCTGACCGTGACGCCAGGGGCGCAGCGCTATGAACTGCGGATGGATTTCGCCGCCCTGCTTAAGGATGTCGACCCCAAGATCTTCGTGATCGAAGGGCTCAAGCCGATGTCCTACTATCTGACGCCGCAGGAAGACGGCTTGTGGAAGGCCGAACTCAATGATCGGCTCGATGTGTCCGGCAGCTTCGTCGCCGAAGGCAAGACCTCGACCTTCGTGTACAAGATCGACAAAATGAGCGGCGAGGCGCTGTTTGATCCGGCCGTATCGTTTTTCCGCAGCAGCACGGCTGCTTATGAGAATATCGCCATCACCAGCCAGACCGGGCCGGAAATGATGGATATCGCGGTCGCCAAGGCCGCGCAGGACATGCGCCTGGAAAATGTGGTTGGCGGCCGCGGCGATCTCGTCAGCAATTTCAGCCTGAGCGGCCTGAGTGAAACGATCAACAGTCCTGGACAGGCCGGTCAGGTCCGTATCGACGCCGCTTCGATGGATGGTCGCGTGCAGATGGACAAGGCGGGCCTTGCGCCGATGCGCGATCTCGTCGTCTTCGTGCTCGACCTTGTGAAGTCCGGGCAGAAGAATCTCACGGCGGAGCAGAGCGCCAAACTCAAGGGGCTGATCCGAGCCAATGTGCCGTTGGTCGACAATCTTGTCGAAGACATTCATATCCGCGACGTCAAGGTCAATGCCTCCAACATGACCTTTTCCGCCGCCGATATTGGCTACAAGATCGCTTTCAATGGAATAAAGCCCGACAGCCGCTTCGAATTCGAGGTGAGCGCGACGGATCCCTCCGCGCCCGCCGGTCTCCTGCCTCCGGGCACGGAAGCCGCTATGCCGAAATCGCTGAGCTTCGGCATGGCGATGCGCGACCTGAATCTGGAGGGCGTGATGACCTATCTCGCCGACAACGCCGATTTCACCAAGGATGCGGCGCTTACCCCGCAACAATCTGAAGAACTCGGCAAGATCGTGCTGCCCAGCGGCAAGATGAATTTCGAGTTCACCAATGTCGCGGCCAAGTCCGATGTCTATGATATTGCGCTCACGGGATCGATGCAGGTCGACCAGGCCCAGAGCGACAAACCGAATGTAAATGTCGACATCATCGCGCGCGATTTCGACAAGACCGTCAAGTTCCTGCAGGACAATGCCGCCACCGTGCCGGATTTCGGCCAGGCTGCTTTCATGGCGCTGATGATGAAAGGTTTTGGGCGGGAACAGCCAGACGGATCCATTCTCTGGAACGTCAAGATGGGCGCCGATGGGCAAGTCATCATCAATGGCCAACCGATGAAAATGTAAGACGGCGAAACACGTCAAGCGTCGCAGATCTGCGACAGGCCGGCTAGGCTGGGGAGAATGCGTTATATTTTCCTTATGTATGCCGGCCTTTTCATGATACGGCTAAGGCGGAAATGCCGGGAGAGTGAATAAAGCGCGACAAGCGCCGGGATTAGACACGGGCAGACGCTTTGGGAGGAGCTCATGCTTGGATCGAACCAACACGCTGATAAAGTCTACCAGTTGACGCAGGAGAAATCGGCTGGCGCAAGTTCGCCGATCGCCGCGTCATGGCGCCGATGCATGACCCGCTACGGTCTGACGCCGGAGGAAAAACGCGAACCTCTGCGCCTGACGGACGTCGAGTTTCAGGAGGTTCTGGGGCAATCTGGCCATGTGGTCGAGGAGGCGTCGAGTGAACTCGACTGGCTGTTCGGCATGGTTGGCCGCGCCGGCTGCTGCATCGTTATCACCGACAGCAGCGGCGTCGTGCTCGACAGGCGTGGCGTCTCGGGTGAGGATAAGGAATTCCGCGATCTCGGCCTGTGGACAGGAGCGCTGTGGAGCGAAGCGAGCGTCGGCACCAATGGTATCGGCACCGCGCTTGCCGATGGGCGCATGGTGACTGTGTTTCGCGACCAGCACTTTCTCTCCTCCAATATCGGCCTGTCCTGCGCCTCGGCCCCGGTGCGCGATCATGTCGGGCGCATCGTCGCTGCGATCGATATTTCCACCGCCAGGCGCGACGCTTCGGAGATGATCATGCCGGTGCTGGCGCAGGCGGCGAGGGATGCGGCCTGTCGCATCGAGGTCAATCTCTTTCGGCGCGCCTATAGCCGCGCCCGCATCGTATTGCTCGACAATCAATCGCATTCAGGCTCGGCCTTGCTGGCGGTTGATCGCGACGACATGGTGCTGGGCGCAACGCGCGCCGCCCGTCTGGCGCTCAAGATCGACGACGCGATGATCCTGAGCGGCATTCCGGCCTCGGACATCCTCAGCGAGTCCCCCGAGGACAGAGGCGCGGATCTGCTGGAGGCCGAACGTGCGGCCCTTCGGCGCGCGCTTGCGCGCAACAACGGCAATGTATCGCTGACGGCGCAGATGCTTGGGATCAGCCGAGCGACCCTGCACAGAAAGATCAACAAGCTGAATTTGCATAGCGAATGATGTTCGTTGCGGCGTGTCGCTTCAGAGGCCCGGATATGATTGCCGGAGCCTGATCGCGCGGCGACACGCTTGCTCTCTGTCGGCGTCTCGTTTGGGGGAGGGCGTTTGCCACTTGTGGCCGGATATGAAAGTGTCCTCTTATTCTACCTGTAATTTTATGGATGTTTGTCAAAATCACGGAAGGGTGCTTGCTTTCCAGTGCTTCCAGCAGCTACGGATGGGGTCTGCCGGCGGATGGTTTGGCTCGATTAAGTCAACATTAAACCACTCGTGGTAGATGCTGTGGACGAGTGGGGGAGCCGATGTTGCGGACCATAAGCCAATTTTTCTTCATCCCAGCGGATAAGCCTGAACTCGCGCTCGCCCAGTTTTCCGCCTTCCAGCGGCAAGTTCCGCTGATGTATCTGATGCTGGTGGCCAATACGGTCGCTCTCTCCCTCACTCATGCGGCGCTTGCGCCATGGCAATTGACGCTTTGCGCCCCGAGCGTCCTCTATCTCTTGTGCGGGTACCGGCTCGCCGGTTGGGTTGCAAGACGCAAGCAGACCATTACGGCGGAGGCGGCGATCGACCGTTTGCGCGGAACCTTGCGATTCACGGTCGTTCTTGGCGTCGGCTTCACGGCCTGG
Organism: Rhizobium sp. SG_E_25_P2; assembly: GCF_029892285.1. Lineage (GTDB taxonomy): Bacteria > Pseudomonadota > Alphaproteobacteria > Rhizobiales > Rhizobiaceae > Rhizobium_E. The sequence continues at coordinate 99,804 of NZ_JARXVM010000007.1, read as the reverse complement.
GCATTCTCCCTTTATGGTTATGGCGGCGATCTCGAGAAAGGGCATGTCGCTTTCTATATGGCCATCACCATTATTGGCTGTATTTTCTGCCTTATGCATCTGCGCGCGTCTGCGGTGTTGCTGGTGTTTATCGTGCTTGTCCCCTTTGTCCTGTTCTTTGCCTCGACCGGGGTGGCTGTCTTTCAAATGATCGCGATCAATGTGTTGCTGGTTTCGGCTGCGCTATTGTTCATCCTGCAGATTTATTACACCGACTTCGCCAATCTGATCGCGTCGCGCAAGGAAATCCAGGCGCAGCAACAGGAAGCGCAGAGGCTTTCCGAGGAAAACCTGCGTCTCGCCAATCTCGACAGTCTGACCGGGTTGTATAATCGTCGCTGGTTCGTCACCGCGCTTGAAAAACGGCTCGCGGCGGCAGGGGCGGCGTCAGAACGTCTCGTGATTGGCATGATCGATCTCGACGGGTTCAAGCCCGTCAATGATGCCTATGGGCATGGCGTCGGCGACAAAGTGCTGATCGAGGTCGCCCGCCGGCTGTCTCTGGCGGCAAAGCGAGAGGGTTTGGAAGTCGCTCGGTTGGGCGGCGATGAATTCGGTTTCATCCTGAAAAATCCAGTCTCCGATGATGCGGCGGTCCAGGCTGCGGCGCGTCTGATCGAGGATGTGAAGCAGCCGCTCGACCTGCCAGAAGTTTCCGTGCGCGTCGGTGGCTCGAGCGGCGTAACCATTTTTCCAGACCACTGCCATTCCGCTGAAGAGGCGTTCGAACACGCCGACTATGCGCTCTATCACGCCAAGCAGACGCGGCGTGGGGCGGTAATTCTGTTCACCCAGGCGCTCGCCACGGAAATTGCCTATCGCAGCCTGGTGGAGCAGGAGATCAAACGCGCCAATCTGGATATTGAGTTCCAGCTTGCATTCCAGCCGCTCTGGAGCGAAAGCAGCAACAAGACCTATGGCTTTGAGGTTCTCGCGCGTTGGGATTCCCCGGTGTTGGGTCCTGTCCGACCCGACGTTTTCATTCCCGTGGCTGAGCGCTGCGGCGTGATCGGCGCGCTCACGCTGTCGATTTTTACACGCGCGTTGAAAGCCGCCACAGCATGGCCCGATGACGTGCTCTTGTCGTTCAATCTGTCGATAAAGGATATCGAGGCTCCCCAGGTGCTGGAAGGCCTACTCGATATTTTGGATCGTAGCGGCTTTGATCCGCATCGTCTCGTATTCGAGTTGACGGAAACGGCCGTCATGCAGAAATTGCAAATCGCCACCGGCAATCTGCGTCGTATTCGGGATCTCGGCATCGGCGTGGCGCTTGATGATTTCGGCGTCGGGCAATCCAATCTCGGCCAGATCCATCGTCTGCCAGTGAGCGCGTTGAAGATCGACCGCAGCTTCATTGCCGATATCAGCGAGAGCCAAGTCAGCCAGAACATCATCCGCACGCTCAACGATCTCGCCCGCAACCTGGATTGCGCCTGTGTCATCGAAGGCGTGGAGACGCAAGAGCAGGCCTTGGCTCTGAAGGCGCTCGGCCTGAACCTGTTCCAGGGCTATTACTTCGGGCGCCCGATGAGTGAGGCGGCCGCAGCGGACCGTCTTCAATCAGAAAGCGCAGAATCCCACGCGGCTTGAGGAGTGGACTGCAAAATCAACGGGAAAGGCCAACAGAAGGAGAGGCCGCCGGAGATTTCGGAGATGGGGTGATCTCGTTTCCGGGCAAGTGGAACTCTCGGCGGCCTTAACTTCGGAGTCCTAAACGCGTCGGTTGCAACGGTCAAGAATTGGGCTGTTATCATTTTTGGGTGTATTTACGATCGGACGCCAACGGATGTCAGAGCCCGGCTTCGCAGGCTTCGTCAATCACCGCAAGTTTCACCGATTGCCCCAGGAGATAGTCGTCCAGGAACTTACGTCCGACCCAAAGCGGTGATTTCCCCGGTTGGGCGGTCCATCCCATTGCGCCGTTCTCTTCCGCTTCGCGAAGCTTTCTCGAAAGATGCGGCCGGGAAATGGCCAAGTGAGCGGCGAGTTCGGACGTAGGGATAAAGACGCATACCATACGTTCCGGCTGACCGGGATCTGGACCCCATTGCTGAGCCAGGATGTCCATGAGATGCGCGCCGGCGTCAAGCCAGTTCAGCAGCGAAAATTCGCGACCGATTGCGTGAAAGCCCCGCCGTTGAGCGAGCCCACGCGCAAGCGACGGCTGAATGCGCGACAGCGCGGTCGGGTCGGCCATGAAGCGCTGCACGCGGCCGTTCGGAGAAATCTGGTCGAGCGTGTCGAGATGCACCGTCAGCCAGAATTGGTAGATCTGCAAAACTGCGGGCATGGGCAGCAACGGTTTGCGCCGTCGGTCCTGATTGTTGGCGGCGGTAACGAGATAGCCGTAATTGATCAGTTCCTTGCAGAAGGCGTCGGCCGTATTGCGGCTGGCGATGCCAAGCTCCGCCATGGTTTCCGTGAAGGTGGTGATGTTGAGGCCGGGGGCAGACGGATCCCGCATCTGCTCGAAATAGAGAGCTAAGCCCATATGGCTCATCAGCCAGCGCTGCTGGTTGGTGAAGGCGCTCGACAGGCGCGCCTCCGCGTCCGATGCCTCGATCAGACGTCGAGACTGGATTTTGATCAGATCCGCGAAGCCCGAATGGCCGCGCATGAACTCATGAGTGAGCGCCACTTGATCTCCCGCTCCCCGCGGCAGCCCTGGCGACGGCTACGCGATAAAAACGTCGCCCCTGTTTCTCAGTCAAACAAGCTCGACACCGACTCCTCTAGCGCCGTGCGATTGATCGCTTCCCCCATCAGGGTCGCCGTCGAGAGAACACGAATATTGGCGGCTTGCAGCACCGCAGTGGTCGGCTGGATGGAATCGGTGATCACCAGTTCCTTGAGCTTGGACGCCACCACGCGATTGACCGCGCCCCCCGAGAGAACGCCGTGAGTGATGTAAGCGGTGACGCTGGTCGCGCCATGGTTCAGGAGCGCCTCGGCGGCGTTGCACAGCGTGCCGCCGGAATCGACGATGTCGTCGATCAGAAGACAGTCCTTGCCGGTCACGTCGCCGACCACATTCATCACTTCGGATTCGCCGGCGCGTTCGCGGCGCTTGTCGACGATGGCGAGATTGCGATCGGACAGGCGCTTGGCAAGCGAGCGGGCGCGGACCACGCCGCCGACGTCAGGCGACACCACGACGACGTTGTCGAGATCGTAGTTTGACTTCACGTCGCGGGCGAGAACCGGCACTGCGAAGAGATTGTCGGTGGGAATATCGAAAAAGCCCTGTATCTGGCCGGCATGCAGGTCAAGCGTCAGAACGCGATCCGCGCCGGCTTCGGTGATCAGGTTGGCGACAAGCTTGGCCGAGATGGGCGTGCGCGGACCGGATTTGCGATCCTGGCGGGCATAGCCGAAATAGGGCAGCACAGCGGTGATGCGCCGGGCTGAGGATCGACGGAAAGCGTCGATCATGATCAGCAGTTCCATCAGATTGTCATTGACGGGATAGGAGGTGGACTGGACGACGAAGATATCTTCGCCGCGCACATTCTCCTGAATCTCGACAAAAATTTCCTGGTCGGCAAATCTCCGGACACTTGCCTTGCCGAGTGGAACCTTCAGATAGGAACAGATCGACTCGGCCAGTTGCCGGTTGGAATTGCCCGAAAAAACCTTCATGACCTGCCGCCTGTTTTCATGCCGGATGCCGGCTTAATAACCGGCTTTGCCATGAATGCAAGGGGATTCCGCCGAATCCCCCCGCTGTTTTGCAACGCGGTAAATTGCCGCTTGTGGTTTGGCCATGATCGCCGCACGGGCTTGCGGTGTTCCACTCCGATGTGATCAGTCGGCGGAGGCCTGCGAGGAGGCGTCCGGCGAGCAGGCGGTGAAGCGTGTATCGCACAGCGCGCCGAGACCGCGGCAATGTTTGAGCGCGGTGCGGATCGCCGTACGTTTGTTTTCGTGCACGAAATAGGCGAAGTTGTCGCCGGCGGGCGCTTCGCCCTGGAACCGCGCCACGCTGAAACAGGCGTTGGAGAAGGTCAGGAGCGGCTCGCAGCGAAAGCGCGACTGGCTGGAGCATCGGCTCGCTGCCGCTTGTCTGGCCTGGCGCTCGCCTTGCTGGTTCTGCACGGAATAGATCACCCCCGCCTGATCGATCGAGGCCGCGCCCCAAATGCCGGTCGCGGCCGGAACCGGTGTTTCCTGAGTTTCAGCGACGCCTTCGCTCGCCTGGGGAGCCCTAAGCGAGGCAATCTGGTTTTCGAGCTTGTTCTTGTCAGCCTTCAGCGTCGTCATGCTGTCGTTGAGCGTGTTGAGCTGGGTCTGGAACAGGTCGCGTTCCTCGCGAAGCTCGGCAAGCTCCGTTTCGAGCTGTTTTTCTCGCGCCGAAGGGGAGGCCGACGGGGCAAGGCTTGCGTCGTCCTCGGCCGGTGCTGCGTTTCGGGCGGCATTGAGGTCCGCAGTCAGTTGCGTCACCTTGTCGGCGAGTTGTTGCCGCTCCAGCTTGGCGGACGCGCCGTCGGCGGCGACCTTCTGCAGCGCCTCGAGTTGCACGGTCAGCACGGAGATCTTCGCCTGGGCGTCGCGCAGCTGGTTGCTGCGTTCCAGAAGGGCTGCGTTCGCCTTCTCGATGTCTTCGTCCTGTATGGGAGCGTCACTGCCTGCCGCCGAGGCCTGCTCGGCTTTCGCCGCGTCCAACGCCTTCTGCGCCGCCGCCAGTTCCTCGCGCGCTGTATCGCGCTCCTTGACCGCTTGGTCGGCGCGGCTCTGGGCTTCGTCAATCTTGCCCTGGGCAATCACGGCGCTGTTGGCCCCCGCATTGCTGGCTTCCGCCCCGCCATTGCCCGCGAAGAGAGCGTAGCCGAGGCCTGTGCCGAGCAAAAGGAAGATTGAAGCGGCGATCGCTGTGGGCCGCCAGAGCGAGGGTTGATGGTCGTCCGGCCGGTCGCCCGCAAGTCGCGGACGCCCCTCGCTCGCGCGGTGGTTTTCGACTGTGGTGTCGACATCTCCGGTCGCCGGCTCCTCCGCCTCGATAGTGTCCGGTTTTGCTGAGGCCGTTTCGTCCCTGCCGGGTATGAGTGCATCGGTGGACGACACGGGGGCGACATCCGGGGTTGTCGCGGCGGATGCGACTTCGCCGCTGTCGCCTTTGTCAGGCTCCGCGTCTGGCTTGCTTTCGGCCGATGGGGCCAGAGGGACCAGCCCGATCGCAGCGAGGCCGTCGTCTCTGGCGTCGTCCTCGTCGTCGCCCGCATCCGTCACGGCCGGCGGCGCGTCCTTGCCGCCGGTCCAAATGATCGGCTGTACAAAAGCCGCTGCGGGCGCTTCGATTTCGAGCGCAGCGAAAGCGGGGATCTTGCGGGCGAGATCGGGCTCCAACGTCAAAATCGCCTGGCCGTCGATGATCTCGGCGTCGCCTGGCAGAAAGTTGGCGGTTTTGCTCCAGCCGCGTTTGGCCAGATATTTTCCCGATGCGACGTCGCGCAGCCGGAAACGGGTTTCGCCATCCGGCGGATCCTTGATGGTGATGGTCGCAACGCCGGTGTCGGCGTCCTGTTTGATGTCGATCTCCGCCACTGTCGGTCAACTCCTGGGGTGCAAAAGGGCCCTGTCTCACCCTGACTAGGGCGGCAGATGGGCAAGATTTGGACCGAAACGCAAACCGCCGATTTTTTTCCGGGAAACTTGAAATTCGAAATTCATGAAACATATAAAGTTACATGAAAAGAAATTCCCGTTTGTCCGGCGTGTTGCACGCCATCCTGCACATGGCCGAAGCTGCAGCGCCGCTGACGTCCGAACAGCTTGCCGCCCACATGGAGGCCAATCCTGTGGTGATCAGGCGCATCATGGCGGGTCTGCGTGAGGCAGGCTTCGTGACCTCGTCCAAGGGCCATGGCGGCGGCTGGGTTCTGGCCCGTCCACTGGCGGATATCAGTCTGCTGGATGTTTATGGGGCCATCGGGGCGCCGGCGCCATTCGCGCTCGGCAACCGCAACGACAGCCCGGGCTGTCTCGTCGAACAGGCGGTTAATAGCGCGCTGGACAGCGCCTTCCGCGAGGCGGAGGTCATTTTGATCCAGCGGCTCGGCGCCGTCACATTGGCTCAGTTGTTCGAGGACTTTCATCGCCGCTTTCAGGCGCGCAAGGAGGAATTGTCTCATGTCTCATTATGACGTCGCCGTGATCGGCGGCAGTTACGCCGGCCTGGCGGCCAGCCTGCAACTCGCCCGCGCCCGTCGCAAGGTGCTGATCATCGACGCCGGTCTGCGGCGCAACCGTTTCGCCGCGACGTCGCATGGCTTTCTCGGTCAGGACGGTCGATCGCCGGGTGAAATCGTCGAGCAGGCGCGGGCGCAGGTGCTCGCCTATCCGACCGTGACCATCCACCATGGCCGGGCGGAGAGCGCGCGCGGCGAAAAGAATGATTTTTCGATATGGCTCGATGATGGGACCGCTGTTCAGGCGCGCCGACTGGTGCTCGCCACCGGTGTGAGCGACATCCTGCCCGAGATCCCCGGCCTTGCCGAGCGATGGGGGCGGCATGTGTTTCACTGCCCTTATTGCCATGGCTATGAGCTCAATGGCGGCAGAATCGCGGTGATCGCCGTTGGCGAGGTGTCTATGCATCACGCACTGATGCTGCCGGATTGGGGCGACACCACGCTGTTCACCAATGGACGTTTCACGCCCGACCGACAGCAGACCGAAGCTTTGGCGGCGCGGGGAACCCATGTGGAAAGCACGTCGATTTCGGCGCTGGAAGGCGAGGCGGAGATCGTGCTGGCCGACGGGCGGCGCCTGGCTTTCGCCGGCGTCTTCACCGCGCCCACCACCGTCCCATCCTCACCTCTCGCCGAACAACTCGGCTGCGCCTTCAAGGACGGGCCTCTCGGTCGCTATGTCGATGTGTCACCCATGATGGAAAGCAGCGTCAACGGCGTGTTTGCCTGCGGAGATCTCGCCCGCATGGCGGGATCCGTGTCGATCGCGGTGGGCGACGGCGCCATGGCGGGCGTGTCGACGCATCGGTCCCTGATGTTCGAGTGATCAGCCCTGGCTTTCGCGCCATTTCATATAGGAAGCGATGGTGGCCGAGCCGATCGACTGCATCACCTCAGGCGGCACCGAACTCCAGGCGTCATTGCCCTTGGCGGGCACGACTTCCTGTCCCTGGATGCGGTGCAGGCGCGCGCCGGCATTGTCGAGCACGTCCCAGACATAGATGACCGTGACTTTCTGACCATCGGCGAAGGCGGAAAGATAGCCCTTGAGCACATGTTCGGCGCTTTGGTCGTTCGATCCTTTGATCGTCAATCCGTTGCCGCGCGCCGATGTCCCGAGCTCGCGCGACAGCGGCGTCACCGCGGCGATCGGCGCGCCGATGATCGGCATGAAGCGGATCGCGCCTTTGACCGGCTGGTTGGAATAGATGCTTGGCGTGGCGGGCGCTGCGCCGTCGGTGCGGTAGAGATTGGCGCCCAGGCTGCCATTGTTGGCGCGAGGCGCGACGGGCGGCGTGGCGGCGGGCTCGGTCGCGGCGGGAGCGGCCTGGCCGGCCTGCAGCGCTTGCGCCTGAGCTTCGAGCGTGTTTTGCGGCGGCATAGGATCATCGCCGCCATCGATGGGCGGCAGGCCCGGTTGCGGTTGGGCGGCCGTCTGACGCGTGGCTGGAGCGTCGGAAGCGGGATCGACGGGAACCGACTGTTCGCTTGCGGCCGGCGCGTTGGGTATATCGGCCTTGGGCGTCAGCGCATCGGTCGAATTGCAGCTTGAGACCGCAAGCAGCGCCGAGCCGAGGATCGCCAGACATCCATATCGCCGCATTGCCGTCTCCCGCTCGCCACCTGTTGCAAGTTTATGACGGCGAGCGCGGCACTCTGTCAATTCCGCAATCTTCACACGGACAGCATGTCGAGGCTGAGCCGGCTCAGGCACTTGGCCGGTCCGGACGTGGTGAGATAGGTCTGACCCAGCGTCATGGCGACGCCAGTTTCCGAATCCATGATGATCATATGCACAAACAGCGTCATGCCCGGCAGGATCGGTTCGGGATTGCCGATATGGAACATCTGATGCTCCATCCAGGAGGGCGAGAAGCGCGCGCCCAGCGAATAGCCGCAGGCGTTGAGCCTGTGACGGGCGAGACCGCGCTCGTCCATGATCCGGGCATGGGTGTCGAAAACGTCGCCGAAGGTGGAGCCGGGCGCGAGAACCTGTTCGATCGCCTCGATCGTGTCGCGGGCGGCGGCGTAGAGTTCCTTCTGCCGGTCGGTGGGCTTGCCGATCACGATCGTGCGCATCATGGCGGCGTGATAATGGGCATAGGCGCCGGCCCATTCGAGCGTCAGCTGGTCGACCGGATCGAGAATGCGCCGACCGGCCTTGTAGCGGCAGAGCAGCGCGTCCGGTCCTGAGCCGATGATGAATTCGTTGGCGGGGTAATCGCCGCCTCCGGCGAAGATTGCGCCCTGCATGGCGGCGAGAATGTCGCCTTCATTCGCGCCAGGCTTGATCAGCGGCAGCGCGGCTTCGAGCGCGTCGTCGGCGAGCGCGGCGGCGCGGGTTGCATAACTGATCTCGGCCTGCGACTTCACCAATCTCAGGCGGCTGACGATATAGGAGGCGTCGGCGATCGTGCCGAAAGAGGTGAGCTGGTTATCGAGCAGCCGGGCGTTCTTGCCCGTCAGGCCATGCGTGTCGTATTCCACCCCGATGCGGGCTCCGAGCAGGTCGAGCTCCATCAGCAGATTCTTGAGATCCGCAGCCGGATCGGCATTGGCGCGGTCGATCCAGATGCGGATATCCTCGATGGTCGAGGTGAGCTTGGCCTGGCGCAGATCGGCCGAACGCGTCATCAGCACCATCTGGCCGTCGGCCTTCACCACCAGCGTCTGGAAAAAACAGTAGCCGAATGTGTCGTAGCCGGTCAGCCAATACATGCTTTCCTGTGCGAAGAGCAGCATGGCGTCCAGCCGCTCCTCCTTCATGCGCGCCTTCAGGAGTTCGAGACGCGCGGCGAATTCGTCGCGTGAGAAATGCAGCGCCATGACTAGTTCTCCGTGATCATGATGGCCGAGATCTGCCGGCCGTAATCGTCTTGCCTGCGATGCGTCGTGCGGCGATAGGAGAAGAAGTGCTCCTCATCGACATAGGTGCAACGGTCGATATTTTCGGCTTCCACGCCTGCCGCCCTCAATCGCTCGACGGTCAGGGCAGGCAGGTCGAACATGCTGTGATCGGGTTTTTCGGACGGAATGAAAAAGCGCGACCACGCGGGATTCAAATCGACGAAGCGGGCGACGAATTCCGGGCCGACCTCATAGCTGGCCTGCGAGATCGACGGGCCGAGACTGGCGAGGATCCGCTCACGCTGGGCCCCCAACTTGATCATCGCCTCGATCGTGGCTTCAAGTACGCCGCCCAGCGCGCCTTTCCAGCCGGCATGCGCCGCGCCGATGACGCGGGCGAGGGGATCGACGAAGAGAACGGGACCGCAATCGGCGGTGAGCACGCCCAGCACGATCCCCGGCGTCGCCGTGACCTGGCCGTCGGCCTGCGGGCGCTCGCCTTTATTTGACGCGTCTACGGTCACGACGTCGGCGGAATGGATCTGGAAGAGCGTGGCGAGATCATCTACGGAACGGCCGAACCAGCCGGCCACCCGGGCGCGATTTTCTTGGATTGCTGCAGGCGCATCCTTCGAGCCCAAGCCGACATTGAGGCTGGCGTAAAGACCTTCGGAGACGCCGCCCTTGCGGGTGAAGAAGCCGTGTTCGATCCCGCTTGTTGCGGCTGCTGACAGGAGCGCGCTGCGGATGGGCTCGACGCCTTGCATGTCTGGGTGGGTCATCGGGAAGGGCAGCCTTGTCAAACTCTGTCGATCGGATGGGCGGCGTAACGCGGCGCAGTCACCATGAGGCTGGCGGATGTTTGCAGCCTCGCGGGAGCCAAGTCAACTCTTGAACGGCGGAAGATCCACCGCCGGGCTGGTCACTGCCAGCGCTTTGAACAAGTCGCCCATGTCGCCTTCGCCATCGCCCGCAAGACGCCGCACCGCCGCCACGATCTCTTCCTGCCGGCTCGCATTCTTGCCTGCGCCGAGCGCGCCAGCGCGGTCGGCGAGCCCCAGCCCAAGCAGGAAATCACCCTGGCTCACCAGCCCCGCGACATGAACGGCGCAATGCCGCGCCACATCGGCGAGAGCGGAAAAATCGACATGGCTTGTCAGGTCCGCTTCGCCCGGATGGGCCAGCGGTGGATCATATTCATGGCGATAGATTGCCTGCAGCGTATCGCCGAAACCCTGTTGGACATGGCCATAATCGATGATCAGGCCGACGCCGCCGGTCTGGAACAGCCGTTCCGAGATGGCCTGCATGATGGCGGCGCGCGCCGGAGCCAGTTCGGCGACGACGCCTATCGGCGCTTCGCGGTGATCGGGAGGCAGGAGGATCGGATCGACGCCCGCCACGCCGATGGCGAAGGTCAATTGGTCATCGGCGTCAAGCCCGATCAGTCGTTCCCGAAACCCGTTCGGCGTCTTGACGAATTGGCGGATCGGCACGGCGTCGAAAAATTCATTGGCGACCAGCAGCAGGAAGCCGCCGGGAATCGCGTCGAAAGTTTCGCTCCATTCTGTCTTGCCGGCATGCTCGGCGAGCGTCTCGGCCTGGATATCGCGCAGCGTCGGGCTGGTTTCGATCATATGCACTGTCGCCGCGTGGTACAACTCCGGCTCGAGCCGCCGCACGGTGCGCAGGATATCCGCCATCATCGTGCCGCGTCCCGGTCCGATTTCGGCGATGCGCAATCCGGCAAGCGGTTTCAGATGCCGACGCCAGGCCTCGACGAAGAAGACGCCGATCATCTCGCCGAACAACTGGCTGATCTCCGGCGCAGTCACGAAATCGCCGCTGCGTCCGAAAGGGTCTCGGGTCTTGTAATAGCCGTATTCGGGATCGGCGAGGCACAATGCGAAATAGTCGGTGATGGAAATGGGGCCGTTGGCGCGAATGATCGCGCGGATCTTCTCCCGGAGCGGCGTCGTCATGCGTCGGCGAACTCCCGCTTGGCGGCGCTCTTGGCGCGCGCCATCGCCCAGAGGCCGAGAAGAAGCATCGGCAAAGACAGCAGCATGCCCATGGTCAGCCAGCCGCCAGCGAGATAGCCGAGCTGCGCGTCCGGCTCGCGGACGAACTCGACAGAGATGCGCGACAGGGCGTACAGGCAGACAAACGCGCCGGCGGTGAAGCCCGGTGTCTTCAAGCTGCCGCGCAGGAAGACGAGCGCGGCGAGGATCAGGCCGGTGACAATGCCCTCGAGGCCCGCTTCATAGAGCTGGCTTGGGTGGCGCGCGAAAGGCTCCTGTCCTGGAAAGACCACCGCCCAGGGCAGGCTGGAAATCTTGCCCCACAATTCGCCATTGATGAAATTGGCGATGCGGCCCATGAACAGGCCTGTCACGCAGACGGCGGCCACCACGTCAAACAGCGACCAGACGCGGATGCCGCGCCGCCATGCGAAGAGGATCATGGCAATGGTTGTGCCGGTGATGCCGCCATGGAAGGACATGCCGCCATTCCAGATCTGGATCGCCCGCAGCGGTTCGGCCAGCACCGAATTGAAATCGTAGAACAGAACATAACCCAGCCTGCCGCCGACAACGATGCCGATTGCCGCCCAGAACACGAAATCATCGATGTCGGCCAGTGTCATGGCCGGTTTGTCATTGCGCCAAAGGCGCGGGGTGGAGACAATCTTGCGCGCATAGGCCCAGCCGAGCAGGATACCGACGACATAGGATATTCCGTACCATTTGACGGAGATCGGCCCTAGCGACAGGGCGACGGGATCGATGTCGGGGAAGGGCAGGATGGCGAGATTGTACAGCGCCTCGGTCAATGGCTCGCTCCATGCAAGTCTTGTTCTCGGGATGGCCGGCTTATAGCATGGATGCTCCGATAGGACAGAGGCGGCGCGCCCAAGGCGGGATTTTTTGCCGCGCGACCCGAAATTCCTTGCATCGCAAGGGGGCATTGCCTACCTCCGGTCTATGCATTCATTCCGTTTTCGGAGGCTTATATGACCACGGGACCCAACCGCATTCTCGACGATTTCGCCAAGCTGATGACCGACGCGGCCGGCGCGGTCCAGGGCGTCGGCAAGGAAGTCGAAACCGCGTTCAAGGCGCAGGCCGAGCGCTGGCTGAACAGCATGGACCTCGTCAAGCGCGAGGAATTCGAGGCGGTGCGCGAGATGGCGGTCAAGGCGCGCGAGGAGAATGACGCGCTCGCCGCCCGCATCGCGGCGCTCGAAGCCAAGCTGGGCGCGGCCGGCGAATAAATCCATGCGCTTATACGGTTTATGACCGGTTAATTGGCGGGCTTGACTTTTCCACAGCCCGCCATTTTTGTTTTACGCAGTTTTTTTAGAGCCTGTGGAAAGGGGCGAAAAATCCTTTTCCGTGAGTCAGTTAAGTTTGGCTCTTGAATCTGAATATCATTCTTTTCTAACCCGGCTTGGCCCAAATTCGATGATGCGGGGCTGGAAACGCGAATCCGGCGCTATAGACTGATTTTACAAGATGATTCGAAGCGAAAGACGCAAGTTCCGGGCAGGGTAGTAAGCCCATAGTCAGCTCGTCGCTTCGCGGATCATTCCTAGAATTTAAACATTTGCCCCCGCGACGGCATTGCCGCTTTCGCGGAGGGTCGAGAATTGTCACTCTTCAGGTGCAGCATGAGCCTTTTTGATATCAAGGTCGAGCGACAGTCCCATCCGGTGGACATGATCGAATTCGTCGCCGACACCAATGACTGGTCCTTTGAGCGTTCCGCAGACGATGAGATCGCCATGACCGTCGCGGGCCGCTGGAGCGATTACTACGTGTCCTTTTCCTGGATGGAGCAATTCGAGGCGCTGCATTTCTCTTGCGCCTTCGATCTGCGCATTCCCGAAACGCGGCTTTCCGAGGTCAATAAGCTCGTGGCCATCATCAATGGCGATATGCTGCTCGGCCATTTCGATGTCTGGAACAAGGCTGAATCGGTGATCTTCCGGCAGTCGTTGCTGCTGTCCGGCGGGCTTGAGCCCACCGGCCGCCAGGTTGAGGCGATGCTGGCGTCGTCGATCGACACCTGCGAGGCCTATTTCCAGGCCTTCCAGTTCGTGGTCTGGTCCGGCATGGGCGCGCAGGCTGCGATTGATGCTGTCAGGTTCGAAACGGTCGGCGAAGCATGAGCGTGATCAAGGGTCCCATCATCCTGATTGGAGCCGGCAATATGGGCGGCGCTATGGCGCTGGGTTGGGTTCGTAGCGGGATTTCGCCGCAAACGATCGTCGCCGCCGATCCCAATCCGCAGGGACCCATGAAGACGCGGCTTTCCGACGCCGGCATCGGCTTTGTGTCCGAGCCGCCGAAGGGTGTAAAGGCCGGGGTGCTGTTCATCGCGGTCAAGCCGCAGGTGATGGGCGAGGTTTTGCCTGCATACCGCACGCTGGTCGGCCCGGACACGATCATCGTGTCGGTCGCGGCCGGCAAGACGCTGGGTTTCATCGAAGCCAATCTCGGCGAGGCGGCGATGGTGCGCGCCATGCCGAATACGCCGGCGATGATCGGTCGCGGCGTCACCGGCGCGTTCGCCAACGAACATGTCACGCCCGAGCAGCGCGCTATGGTGGATACGTTGCTTAAAGTGTCCGGCCCGGTCGAATGGGTCGAGACGGAAGCGCTGATCGACGCTGTGACCGCCGTTTCCGGCTCCGGTCCGGCCTATGTTTTTCATCTCGTCGAGTGCATGGCGGAGGCAGGTCGTAAACTCGGTCTGCCGGCGGACCTCTCCATGCGTCTCGCGCGAGCTACAGTGTCGGGCGCTGGTGAATTGCTTCACCAGTCGCCCGGCGAAGCTGCTGAATTGCGCAAGAACGTCACATCACCGGGCGGCACCACAGCTGCGGCTCTTGCCGTGCTGATGGCGGAAGACGGCATGCAACCGCTGTTCGACGCCGCCATCAAGGCCGCGCGCGACCGCGCCGAAGAACTGGCGGGCTGACACTATGGCAGATCAGATTTCTTACGCTGATTTCGAGCGCGTTGACATTCGCGTCGGCACGGTTGTGGAGGCGCAGCCCTTTCCGGAAGCGCGCAAGCCCGCCATCAAACTGGTCATCGATTTTGGGCCGGAGATTGGCCTCAAGAAATCCTCCGCGCAGATCACCGTGCATTATACTCCGGATACGCTCGTCGGACGTCAGGTGCTGGGCGTCGTCAATTTCCCGCCGCGCCAGATTGGCCCTTTCATGTCGGAATGCCTGACGCTGGGCTTTGCCGATGCGGAGGACGCCATTGTGCTGGCGCGTCCCGACACCGCCGTCCCGAACGGTCAAAAACTGATCTGACGTAATTCCTTCCAATTCCTGCGCTACATCGCGTTGCGATGAATCGATCGGAGCCATGCCATGCCGCTCAGCGCCATTCACGAGAAGTTCAAAGTGTCCTGCCTGCCGAGGGCCCGGGATGTCGCGAAGGAATGGCGCGCGACCCATGTGATTTCGCTGCTGGATCCCGGCATCGCTGATGAACATGTCCCGAAGATCGCCGGCGCGGAACATGTGGTGGCGCGACTGCGCGACCAGGAAAACATGCTGGAGACAGGGCATTTTCCGGATCTGGTCGTCAGCCTGTTCGAAACGGTTCGGCCGGCGGCCGAGCGCGCCGACGCCCGCATTCTCGTTCACTGCCATGCTGGTATTTCGCGTTCGACCGCGTTTGCCTATTCGCTGATCGCCCACCGCGCCGGACCGGGCCGGGAGGCGGAGGCTTTCGCGGCATTCATGTCGATCGTCCACAAGCCCTGGCCCAATCGCCGCATCGTCGAGATCCTCGACCGGCATTTCGGCCGCGATGGCGCTATGCTCGCGCCGTTGGATGCGCTTCGGGAGAAGTATCCCCGCCGGATCGACGCGCTGCACCGCCACAATATCCGTCGCGGCTTTTTCGACCTGGTGCCTTGCGAAATCTACAATCGCTGATGATCACACCGGAATTCGGATCGTCGCTCTCAGGCCGCCCAGCGGACTGTCGGCGAGCGTGACGTTGCCGCCATGGCCGCGGGCGATGTCGCGGGCGATGGCCAGGCCCAGGCCAGTGCCGGAGGCGTCGAGATTGCGCGCCTCGTCGAGCCGGAAGAACGGCTTGAACACTTCTTCGCGCATGGCTTCGGGAATGCCCGGTCCATCGTCGTCCACCGTCACGGTCAGGAAACGGTCGGTGTTGCGCGCCTCGATCCTGACCGTCTGGGCGTGACGCCAGGCATTGGCGGCGAGATTGGTGACGAGCCGCGTAAAAGCCATCGGCCTGACATGGACGACAGTCGAACCTGAGATCGAGTAAGTCAGGTCCTTGCCGTGCAGCAGGGCGTTCTCTTCGAGCTGCGAGAACACCTTGTTGAGGTCGAGTTCGCCATGCGCCTCTTCGATCTGGCCGCGCGCGAAAGCGAGATAGCCTTCGAGCATGCTGTCCATGTCGTCGATGTCGCGGTTGAGGTTGTCGAGATCGTCAGGCGTTTCCGCCACCGCCAGCTCCAGCCTGAAGCGGGTGAGGATGGTGCGCAGGTCATGGCTGACGCCGCTCAGCATGGCGGTGCGCTGGTCGATCTGTCGCTCGATGCGCTCGCGCATCTGCAGGAAGGCGTAGCCGGCGCGGCGCACTTCGTCGGCTCCTCGGGGAATGAAGGGTTCAGTCGGCTTCTGGCCTTTGCCGAAGCTCTCGGCGGCGCGCGTCAAGGCCACGATCGGGCGGATCTGGCCGCGCAGGAACAGCATCGAAATGATGATCAGCACCAGCGATGCGCCGACCATCCAGATGATGAAAATATGCGTGTTGGAGGCATAGGCGCGATCGCGGCGGGTAATCACGCTCAGGATGCGCTTCGGCCCCAGCTTGATGCGCACTTCCACCGTGCGCTCGTCATTGCTGGTGTTGAGCCAGAACGGACGACGGATCTGGTCGCTGATCTGCTCAGACAAAATTTGGTCAAGCAGGAAAAAGGTCGAGGCGGAGGTCGGCGCCGGAAGCTCGTCGTCAGCGAGGATGCGCACCTGAAGGCCAAGGCGACGGCCGGCGATGCGGATAACGTCGTTTTCGATTTCCGGCGCGGGAAGGGTCTCCATCACATCGATGATTGCGGCGATGTCGCGAGTCACCGCGGCGGACAGCCGCTCTGTCACCATCTGCCAGTGCCGCTCCATGAACACGGCGGCGACGACGCCTTGCAGCAGCACCATCGGAATGATGACGATGAGCAGCGAGCGCGCGAACAGGCCGCGCGGCAAGTTTCTGCGCATGAAGCGGCTGAAGGCCCCTTCGCGGTAGACCGGCCGCAACGCGTCGTCGGCGGCGTCGGGCGCGCTCATCCGTTCTGATCCAGCGACAATTTATAGCCGATGCCGCGCACAGTCTGAAGCCAGACCGGATTGGCGGGGTCGTCCTCGATCTTGCGTCTCAGGCGGTTGATCTGGACGTCGATGGTACGCTCGCCGACATCGCCGCCGCCGCCGGACAGTTCATGCCGGGGAATGGTCTGGCCGGCATTGGACGCGAAGATCATCATGATCTCCTGCTCGCGCCCGGTGAGCCCGATCATCGCCGCCCCGCGCCGCAACTCCTTCTTGACCAGATTGAAATTGAACGGGCCGAAAATCAGCTGGTCGATCTTGGGTTTGGTCGGGTTGGTGGAGCGCTTGAGGATATTGTTGATGCGCAGCACCAGTTCGCGCGGCTCGAACGGTTTGGCGAGATAGTCGTCCGCGCCCGCCTCAAGCCCCGCGATGCGCCAGTCTGCCTCGGAGCGGGCAGTGAGCAGGATCACGGGAATATTGCGGATGTCGCGCAGCGCGCCGGTGAGTGCGATGCCGTTTTCGCCCGGCATCATCACATCCACAACCATCAGATCGAAATCGAGACCTTCGAGCTTGCGTCTGGCTTCGGCGGAATCCGCAGCCACGGTGACCCGGAACCCCTTGCCGGTCAGAAATTTCTGCAGCAATTCGCGGATGCGCCGGTCGTCATCGACGATCAGCAGATGGGGCGCGTCGTCTTCGGGCGTTCGCATCTCGGTCATGGCTAGTCCTCCTTGTCGCACATGCCCTTGAGAAAGGCGAGAACGGCGCCGCGTGCCTCATCGTCGGCGCCGCCTAGAGCGCTGGCGATGCGCCGCGACTGTGGCCGGGCGAGGGCTAGCGCGAGTTCGCGGCCTGCCCGGGTGGGATAAAGCCGTCGTTGCCGACGATCGTCAGGCCCTTCGCGCTGGGCGATATACCCTGAATCGATCAATTGTTTCAGCACGCGCGCCAGCGACTGCTTGGTGATGTTCAGCGTGTCCAACAGGTCCGCCACTGTCATGCCGGGACGGCGATTGACGAAGTGGACGACCCGGTGATGGGCGCGACCGAATCCGCTCTTTTCGAGGATCGCGTCGGGATCGGAGATGAAGTCGCGATAGGCGAAAAACAACAGTTCGATGATTTCGAAGTCAATGTCGCTGCCGCCTTCCATGCGATCGGTCACGAGGTTAGCCGCTGCGTCCATGCTGTCTGTCTTCATTCTTCTCTACCGCGCTTCCGACTTTTCGCATCCAGGGCGTTGGGTTGTTATGTCAGTATCGCTGACGCAATTTCCAGCCCCCATCGTCCGAAATCGACAGTTGCCCGCACATCGCCGCTCTGGAGCAGTGGCTGAATAGAATGCGCCCCAACTCCGTCTTTTGTCCGAAGGTTACATCATGGTCCCCGTCATGACCAGCGATGGACCCGATGCGTGACTGCCTGTTCCCCCGGTGACGGTGCGCAGCAATGTTTTTTGCGAATGTCGGGGAGCCAAATTTGTCGCCGCGCGTTGCGGCAAATGCAAAGATAGGGATCTAACGCCATGAATCGCCATGCCAATCCGGACGCTTCCGTCGCCCGTCAGCTTCGCCCCCTTGTCGCCATCGTCGCCGCGTTCAGCATGAGTGTGTTTGCACTTCTGATCACCACGGCCAGTCTCGGCGCATCGCCGATCGATTCCATGGAGATCGCGGTTGCCGACTTCTGATGCGGATCGCGCTTTGACAGGTTTTGTGGCCTGATCCTCGGGATTATGTCGCTCGACCGGCGACAAATATCCGCCGGCATGCTTTATCATCGCCCCAATAAAGTATGATTCAGGAGTAGGCGCATGGCCAAGCTGCAAGCGGGGATCATTCCCGTCACCCCCTTCGAGCAGAACTGCACGGTGCTGTTCGACGAGGAAACGATGAAAGGCGTGATCGTCGATCCCGGCGGCGATGTCGACATCATCTTGCAGACCATTCGGGAAAACGGCATTCAGCTCGAGGCGATCTGGATCACCCATGGCCATCTCGACCATGCTGGCGGCGCGATGGAGCTCAAGGAGGCGCTTGGCGTCGACATCATCGGCCCGCATAAGGCCGACCAGCCGATCATGGATCAGATCGAGGCGCGGATGAGCGCATTCGGCGCGAGCGGCATGCGCAATTGCACGCCCGACCGCTATCTCGACGATGGCGACACACTGTCGTTCGGCGAGCATGAGTTCGAGGTCTATCACGCGCCTGGCCATTCGCCCGGCCATGTGATTTTCTTCAACCGAGCCCAGAATTTCGCGCATCTCGGCGACGTGCTGTTCAACGGCTCGGTCGGTCGCACCGATCTGCCCGGCGGCAATCACCAGCAATTGCTGGATTCCATTCGCGACAAGGTCTTCCCGCTCGGCGACGATGTCGGCTTCATCTGCGGTCATGGTCCGGGCAGCCGGATCGGCGACGAACGCCGCAGCAATCCGTTCCTGAAAGGGCTGTGAGACAGCCGGGAGCGGATGCAGTAAAGGCCCCGGATCGGGGCCTTTGGCTTGCGATGCAACGGCTCAGGCGCCGGTGCAGAAATGGTCCTGTCCGTCATAACCCTTATAGGTGCCGGTGCGGGCGTTGAAGGACTGGTAGCGATCGGCGCAATAGGCGCGCCAGCGCGCCGTCCAAGGTTCAAGCGCGCCGGTCGAGGCGTTGATCTGGCGCCGCGCGGGCCGGGCAGGGTAATAGTCGTCATCCTGCCCCGGGGCGGCATAGTCTTCATCCGCCATGTCAGGTTCGACATAGACGCGGCGCGGCGCGGGTTCGACATAGACAGGTTCCGGCTCGACATACACGCGGCGCGGACGATAGATGACCTCCGGCTCTGGATCGGAGGCGAGCGCGCCGCCGATGATCGCGCCGGCGGCGAGGCCGATGACGCCAGCTGCGATGGCGTCGCCATGATGATGGTGGCGCGGCGCGTGCCGCCAGTAATAATCGCGGTTGCCTGCGGAGGCGTATTGGAAGGAACCCACGGTCGCAGCGAAGGCTGCGGCGCCGAGGATGGCGGATTTGACAACACGATTCATCGTCATTTTCCCTCTTGGGCAATGGTCGAAATTCAATGTCTCGACCCTAGGATCGGATCCATGAACCGCGGCTGAACGAATTGCGGAGAAAAAGTGGCGATCGAAAGTCCAAAAAAAAGCGCCGCCCGCCAGCAATCCGGCAGCGACGCTGACGCGCGAAGACAATGTCTGTCCGGCGATTAGCCGGTGACTTGAAGATTGACGGCCTTCGGGCCTTTGCCGCGACGATCCGGCTCAGTGTCGAAGGAGACTTTCTGGTTCTCAGTCAGGCCGGTGAGGCCTGACGCCTGGACCGCTGTAATATGAACGAAAATGTCCGATCCGCCCTTGTCCGGCTTGATGAACCCAAAACCCTTGTCTGTGTTGAAGAATTTAACGGTGCCAGTTTCGGCCATGGAGCAGTTCCCTTTTCCTCTCTGTCCTTATTTGCGCGTTCGGACAGCATGTCATGAAACCCGTGAGGGCTGGCAGGCATATTTCGACTAGAGGAAAGGTCCTACTATCGTGAATGGGCATCGGCGACCCGTCTCCCATACACCCGGAGCTTATTGCACCTCCGGCGCGCTATTCTCAAGGTTTTCCCATTGTTCGTAAATTGCCCGAACGCGCTGAGATTGGGGGCAATCCCCGATTTTGGCAAGCAAAACTTTCACGTTTAATGCAAAATTGGCACGAAACGTGATGTGCGGGGTCTGGTAAAGAAACACCATGCTCTCCAGCCAAGCAAAACTCTAAAGTTTATTTCAGAGGGTTACTGCGCACGTCGTTTTTTTGAAATTTCCGGTACGAGTTCGACCAGCAACATGGCGATAAAAATGAGGGCGCAGCCGATATAGCCGATCCATCCCATGCGTTCGCCGAGCAGCAGGGCCCCGAACAAAGCTCCGAACAGGGATTCGCTCGACAGGAAGATCGCCGCTTGCGGCGCGCTGGTCCAGCGCTGGCCGATCACCTGCAAGATGAAGGCGATGCCGGAGGAAAACAGCCCGGCATAGAGAAGTTCGGGCAGCGCGTCGACGATATCGCCGGCAGCGATCGGCTCGAGAAAGAGCGCGAGCGTCAAGCCGCCAAGGGCGCAGACGAGGAACTGCACGGCGGACAGCGCCATCGGACGGTCGCTGCCTGGCGCGAACATTCCGACCAGCAGCACCTGCCCGGCCCAGAACAGGGCGCAAAGGATTGTCAGGAGATCGCCGATGGTCAGTTGGGCCAGATCGCCGCCGCTGAGATAGTAGATGCCGGTGGTGGCGAGCAGCGCTGCGGGCCAGACGATCCAATGCGGCAGCTTGCGCAGCACGATTACGCTCAGCACCGGCACGATGATGACATAGAGCCCGGTGAGGAAACTTGAATTGGTCACCGATGTCGTCAAAAGCCCCAGTTGCTGGGTGCTGGCGCCGCCGAACAGGGCCAGGCCGATCAGGGCGAAAATGCCGAGTTCCCGTCCGGATAACGGGGCGGCGACCCGCTGATGTTCGCGCATCGCCAGCGGCAACGCGACGAAGAAGGCGAGCAGGAAGCGCAGCCCGACGAACCACAGCGCCCCGAGATGGGCCATGGCGCTGTCCTGCGCGACGAAACCTGCGCCCCAAATGGCGGCAGTCAGAACGAGGATCAAATTGGCGTGCAGACGGGACATGGCGCTCTCGGAGGGACGACGGGTCTCCGCTGATACGCGGTCGGGCGGCCGAGGGCAATTTTACATTTGTGCAATTTCAGGGCCGGAACCATCAGTTCCGGTGATGGGACGCCGTCAGGTCTCGTCAGCGGGTGCGTTTGCCGAATGTCGCGGCGCGGCGTAGCCCGCCCAACTGCGGCGACGCCGAATAGATCGATTTCGGCATATGCAAATCGGGATTGTAACGCTCAAGTTCGTGGGAAGGTCGGGTATCGAAGCCGGGACCGTCCGTGGATTCGGGAAATTCCTCGTTGAAGCTGGTCGGCGCGATTTCGGGTCGGGCGAAGGCGTAACCCTGCAGAAGGGGAACTTCGAGATTCTGGCAGAGATCGGCCTGGCGGAGGTCTTCCAAGCCTTCGAAGATCGGTACGGCTCCCTGTTCCTTGATCTGGCGCACCATCACGCCCAGAAGCGCATAGCCGGCGGAGTTTTCCAGGAATTCCTTGACCCAGGACGCTTCGAATTTGACGAAATCGGGCTTGAGCAGCTTCATTCGGGCCGCATCGCGCTCATCGGCGCCATATTCATCAATGGCGATCTGAAAGCCGCGCGCCCGCAATTCATCGACGAAATGCGCCAGCATGTCGGCGCTGTCGTTTTCCTTCTGGGTGATTTCGCAGACGATGCGGGCAGGGGTCATGCCGGATTCATTGGCGGCCAGCCGCATCAGTTCCACTTCGCGCCGGATGTCGGCGGCGGTCACGAACAGGCCGGGATGGAAGTTGACGAACAGTTTGGCGCGTTTGCGGCCCAGGGCGCCGGTGTTGAAAATATGCAGCGTGCGGCAAAGACTGTCGATCATCACCTTGTCTTCGCGCGCCACAGCCGGGAAGAATTCCGCCGGGCGTACGGGGTCGCCGGCCCTGTTGGGGCGGATCAGGCCCTCAAACGCTTCGACTTCGACATGGCCTTCCGCGTCCTGGCTGAAGATCGGCTGTAGGGCCGATTGCAGCACGAAGGCGCCGTAAGCGGCAGTCCACGACCCATCGCCCTGGCGGCTGAGTTTGGAGAATATGCTGCTTGCTGTCATGGGGTCCCGGCAGAGTTGATGACATTCCCCGCAGATGTAGCAGACGAGCGTTACTTTAGCCTTAAGTGGAGCGCAGGCTGCCAGAATAACCGGATTTCGGCGCCATGGCTTGGCTTGATCCCAATCGGAGCCGGGCCTATAAGTCGCTGCCTTTTATTGCCCTCAGACAAGGAATTCAGAAATGGCCTTCCTCGCCGACGCCCTGTCCCGCGTTAAGCCCTCCGCAACCATCGCCGTCGCGCAGAAAGCGCGCGAGCTGAAGGCGAAGGGACGCGATGTCATCAGTCTCGGCGCCGGCGAGCCGGATTTCGACACACCCGACAACATCAAACAGGCCGCCATCGACGCCATCAATCGCGGTGAAACGAAGTACACCGCCGTGGCCGGCATCGTCGAACTGCGCGAAGCCATCGCCAAGAAGTACAAGCGCGAGAACAATCTCGATTACACCGCAGCCCAGGTGATCGTCGGCACCGGCGGCAAGCAGATCCTGTTCAACGCGCTGATGGCGACGCTGAACCCGGGCGACGAAGTCGTGATCCCTGCGCCTTACTGGGTGTCCTATCCGGAAATGGTGGCGCTGTGCGGCGGCACGCCGGTGTTCGTCAACACCACGATCGAAGCCAAGTTCAAGCTTCAGCCTGAGGATCTCGAAAAGGCGATCACGCCGAAGACCAAGTGGTTCATCTTCAACTCGCCCTCCAACCCGTCGGGCGCGGCCTATACCCATGATGAACTCAAGGCGCTGACCGATGTGCTGATGCGCCATCCGCATGTCTGGGTGCTGACCGACGACATGTATGAGCACCTGACTTTCGACGATTTCAAATTCGCCACGCCGGCCGAAGTCGAGCCCGGTCTCTATGACCGCACGCTGACCATGAATGGCGTTTCGAAGGCCTATGCCATGACCGGATGGCGCATCGGCTATGCGGCCGGCCCGATCCAACTCATCAAGGCGATGGACATGATCCAGGGCCAGCAGACCTCGGGCACCAATTCGATCGCCCAATGGGCGGCGCTTGAGGCGCTGAACGGCCCGCAGGATTTCATCGAGAAGAACAAGAAGGTGTTCCAGGGCCGCCGCGACCTCGTCGTCTCCATGCTCAACCAGGCGCCGGGGCTTTCTTGCCCGTCACCGGAAGGGGCGTTTTATGTCTACCCGTCCTGCGCCGGCCTGATCGGCAAGACGTCGCCCTCCGGCAAGGTGATCGCCACCGACGAGGATTTCGTCACCGAACTGCTGGAAGCCGAAGGTGTCGCGGTGGTTCATGGGTCGGCCTTTGGCCTCGGTCCGAATTTCCGCATTTCCTATGCGACGTCGGAAACCCAGCTCGAAGAAGCCTGCCGCCGCATCCAGCGCTTCTGCGCCGCCTGCCGCTGACCGTTACAGCCATAGCAAAGGGCGCGTCGATCTCGGCGCGCCTTTTTTCATGCCATTTGAAAACCCGCGCATTGCGTGTGGCGGGTGTGAATGTCGATTTTGGCCGCCGGCCCCGCTTTACCGAAAGTCTCCATTTTCCAGGGCTTTGACGATATTCCGCAAATCGCGTTAGCCCAGAATGGTTCCTTGTAGTCAGTTCCGGAACATCGATCACGAGCGCGAGTGACGCGCAGCGCCAGCGACAGGCGTGGGACGGGCCGGCTTCAACCGTCGACCATGTTCCTCTCCTTTGCATTGCCGCGCCGCGACCGTCGACGCCTCAGACGCAACGGGCGACCCATAGGAGGGTTTTCATGACCAGTGTTTCATCCGCGACCAGCGGTTCCAGCTATTACCAAACCTCGATGAAGTCGAATCTCAGCAAACTCGACTCCGATGGCGACGGCAAAGTGTCTTCCAACGAGTTTACGGCGGCCAAGCCGTCGGATGTCACCGCCAAACAGTCGAGCCAGTTGTTTTCGTCGCTCGATGCAGATGGCGACGGCTCCGTTTCCGAAACCGAGATGTCGAGCAGCATGTCGTCGTCGGATCCCTTCGCCCAGATGTCGGGTGACGCGGTCGCGGTGATGATGCAGATGCAGTCCGGCTCATCCTTCGGCTTCTCCGCCTCCGACGCCTATGCCGAGATGGATGCAGATTCCGATGGCAGCGTGACGCAAGCCGAATTCGTCTCGGCCCGTCCCGAGGACGTGAGTGAGGAGGACGCCCTGGCGCTCTATCAGTCGATCGACACGGAAGGGACCGGTTCGATCACGGAAGAACAGTTCAGCTCAAGCATGGAAAGTTCTGCGCCGATGGGCCCACCGCCATCTGGCGGCGCGACTTCGGAAGATGACGCCTCCACCGTCTTCGACTCACTCGACACTGACCAGGATGGCGTGGTCAGCGCCGAAGAGCTTGCCGCCGCCAAGCCTGACGACGTCAGCGCGGAGGATTCCGCCTCGCTGTTCGATTCGCTGGACGAGGATTCGAGCGGCGGCGTATCGCTGGATGAGTTCGAAAGCGCGCGGCAGAGCTTCATCGCCAACACACGCATCTCGATCGGCGGCGACGACGACGAGGACGACGATGCGTCGTCTTCCACCTCTTCAGCTGTTTCGGACGTTCAGTCCATTCTCGACACGCTCAGCACAGCCACGACCGAAACGGACAGCACGGGCGTCTGATAGGATCCAAGCGCGACGTCATCAACGGCTCCCATTCGGGGGCCGTTTTTTGTTTGGCTGAACAATAGGCAAAAAAAGAGGGCCACGAGAAATCTCGGGCCCTTTATAGTTGTGAAGGTAATTTAAACCTCCAGAGGGGAACAGCTGATACGGCGGCACTGGGAGGAAAACCGCCATGTGCATCAGCTGTGTGCGATATGATGTTTTATTGTGCATTGCGCAAGGACCCGACGCGCATGACAGCCATGCAAAAGTTGCATGATGGTTAGTGATCCGTTTCTAATTGCTTGAAACAACGTGTTTTTTAAGCGTTGGCACAAAAGCGCGCCACCGCGACGGTAAACCTATTCATGCTGATTATTTTGTTTTGGCGCCGTCTTTTCAGTCTGACGGCGCCATTTTCGACCGCATCAGGAAGAATCAGAAATTCCAGTTGCGCGCCTTGGCGACGATGAAGTCGCGGAAAACCTTGAGCTTGGCGGCGTTTTTCATTTCGCTGGGATAGCAGAAATAGGTGTCGAAGGAGGGGATGTCGGCGTCGGTCACCAACTGCACGAGGCCGGGGTCGCGACCGACGATGTAGTCCGGCAGCATGGCGATGCCGATGCCGAGCAGCGCCGCGCGCTTGATCGAGGTCAGGCTGTTGATCTGCAACACCGGCGAGCGCGGGCTGCCTTCCGGGCGTCCGGCGATTTCCAGCCAATTGACGTCGAGCAGATAATTGGGCGCGGGTTCGCCGAAGGTGATGATGCGGTGATGGTCGAGTTCTTCGATGGACTGCGGCTGGCCGTAGCGGCTGATATAGGACGGCGCGGCATAGACATGCATATGGACGGTGAACAGCTTGCGCTGGATGAGATCCGATTGCTGCGGTTCGCGCAGGCGGATGGCGCAGTCGGCATGGCGCATGTTGACATCCAGCTCCTCGTTGTCGAGGAGGAGTTGCACCTGCATGTCGGGATAGAGGCTCAGGAATTCCTGCACCTTGTCGGTCAGCCAGCCCTGGCCGAGACCCACTGTGGTGGTGATGCGCAGCCGGCCGGTGGGCTTTTCGGTGGTCTCGGTCAACTGCACCTTGACCATTTCAAGCTTCATCAGCACGTCATGGGCGGTCCGGTAGAGCAATTCGCCCTGTTCGGTGAGGATCAGGCCGCGGGCGTGACGATGGAAGAGCTTGGTGTTGACCTCCGCCTCCAGCGCGCTGACCTGGCGGCTGATCGCGGACTGGGACAAATGCAGCTTGTCGGCGGCATGGGTAAACGACCCGGCTTCCGCAGCCGCGTGAAAAATTCTCAGCTTGTCCCAGTCGAGCGACATTCATTCCCCCAAGTCGGCCTGATGCGGCCGTATCGTTATTCGGCCGCCTGCGCCACATGCAGATGGCCGGCCAGGTAGCGCTCGGCCTCGAGCGCCGCCATGCAGCCCATGCCGGCGGCGGTGATCGCCTGGCGGAACGTGTCGTCGGTCACGTCGCCAGCGGCAAACACGCCTTCGACATTCGTCGCGGTCGAATCCGGAGCCGTCCACAGATAGCCGTTCGGTTTCATCCGCAGCTGGCCGGTGAACAGTTCGGTGGCCGGCGCGTGGCCGATGGCGACGAACAGGCCGTCGATCGGCCGCTCATCGATCTCACCCGTCTTGGCGTTTCTGATCTTGACGCCGGTGACCGAGGCCGGCATCGGCGGATGCAGCTGCTCGCCGGTGATTTCGGCGATTTCGCTGTTCCACATCACCGAGACATTTTCGCGCTGGAACAGCCGTTCCTGCAGGATCTTTTCCGAGCGGAAGCTGTCGCGGCGGTGAACGACCGTTACCGATTTGGCGATATTGGACAGATAGAGCGCTTCTTCGACGGCGGAATTGCCGCCGCCGACCACGATCACATCCTTGTTGCGGTAGAAGAAGCCGTCGCAGGTGGCGCAGGCGGAGACGCCGAAGCCCTGATATTTCTTCTCGGAGTCGATGCCGAGCCATTTGGCCTTGGCGCCGGTGGCGATGACGATGGTGTCGGCGATCCAGGCCTGGCCGGAATCGGTGGTCACATGGAAGGGACGGTTGGAGAGATCGACCGAAGTGACGAGATCGTTGATGATTTCGGCGCCGACATGTTTGGCCTGACCCAGCATCTGCTCCATCAGCCAGGGACCCTGGATCGGATCGGCATAACCAGGATAATTTTCGACGTCGGTGGTGATCATCAGCTGGCCGCCCTGTTCCATGCCGGCGATCAAGACCGGCTCGAGCATTGCGCGGGCTGCATAAATGGCGGCGGTGTAACCGGCCGGTCCAGAGCCGATGATCAAGACCTTGGTGTGGCGAGCGGACATTCCAACAATTCCTTGAAGAGAGACGAACCGCCTAAGCGGTCTTTTGCGCTTATCTATGAATGGAACGCATGGATATTCAAGTGCGCGCCGCGATTTCCACCGATTTGCCCTAAGGGCGTAGGCGCTGGAGCGCGGCAGTGCGGCGAGGCTTGGGGAAAATGTGCAAGATTTGTTGCATTAGCCTTTCGTCTTAAACCTTCCGTCTTTCCAGTCGCGGCCGCATCCGATATGCAAGTTCTCGGGGAAAACAACGTTCGACGTAAAGATCGAACGCGTTGAAAAATCGGGAGGACGCATGCAAGCTCTGCTCGCCTTGAGCAACGGCATCGACGCCGTTTCCAAAAAATTCGGACAGGTCGCCGACTATCTCGTGCTTATCTGCAGCCTGATCTGCGCCGGCAACGCCATCGTCCGTTATCTCTTCTCGATGAGTTCCAACGGCTGGCTGGAAATCCAGTGGTACATGTTTGGCGCGATGGTGCTGCTCGGCGCATCCTATACGCTGAAGATGAACGAGCATGTGCGCGTCGATCTCATCTATGGAGCGGTGGCGGCCAAAACCCGGCTGTGGATCGATATCATCGGCATTACGCTGTTCCTGCTGCCGGTCTCCATTCTCTTTTCGGTGCTGTGCTGGCCGTTCTTCTTCTCTTCCATCACGAGTTGTTTCACCGAACGGACTGGATCCGGCGCCTATGACACTCTGGCAGCCTTGTGGTCCTCGGCCTGTGAGCAATCGAGCAATGCCGGGGGGCTGATCCGCTGGCCTGTCAAGCTGATGCTGGTGCTCGGCTTCCTGCTTCTCGCGCTGCAGGGCGTGTCGGAACTGATCAAGCGTATCGCGGCGCTTAAGGGCGCCATGGAGGTCGACACCTCCTATGAAAAGCCGCTGCAGTGAACGGGAAGAGCAAAAGCAATGTTTGATTTCGGCATTATCCCGCCCGCCATGTTCCTCGGCATGATCTTGTTCATGCTCTATGGCTTTCCGGTGGCCTTTTCTCTGGCGGCGGTCGGTCTGTTCTTCGGCGCCATCGGAATCCTGACCGGCCATTTCGAGCCGGTTTTCATGGAAAGCCTGCCCTTCCGCTTCTATGGCATTATCAGCAACGAATTGCTGCTCGCCATTCCGTTCTTCACCTTCATGGGCGCCATCCTCGAACGATGCGGGCTGGCGGAGGATCTGCTTGAAGGCACCGGCAAACTGTTCGGCGGCGTGCCGGGCGGGCTGGCCTTCGCGGTCATCATCGTCGGCGCCATCCTCGGCGCCATCACCGGCACGGTGGCGGCCTCCGTCATCACCATGGGCATGATCTCGCTGCCGATCATGCAGCGCTATGGCTACAATATGAAGCTGGCGACCGGCGTCATCGCCGCCTCAGGCACCATCACCCAGCTCATTCCGCCGTCCTTGGTGCTCGTGGTGCTGGCCGACCAGCTCGGCCGCTCGGTGGGCGACATGTACAAGGGCGCGATCGGCCCCTCGATGCTGCAGGTCGGCATCTTCATTCTCTACATCGCGCTGATCGCCATCTTCCGCCCGAAGATGATGCCGCCCATCCCCAAGGAAGCGCGCGGCCCGCTGGACGGCAAGCTGATCGCCACGATCCTGCTCGGCATGATCCCGTCGATCGTGCTGATCTTCCTAGTGCTCGGCACTATCTTCATGGGGCTTGCGACGCCCACGGAAGCCGGCGCTCTCGGCGTGGTCGGCGCCGTCGTGCTGGCCGCGATCAACCGGCGTCTCACATGGCCCTTGATCCGGCAGGGCATGTCGACCACGATGCGCATCACCTCGATGGTGGTGTTCATCCTCATCGGCTCCACTGTCTTCAGTCTGGTCTTCCAGGGCATGGACGGATCGCGCTGGATCGAACATATGCTGTCGGGCCTGCCGGGCGGGGCGCTCGGATTCCTGATCTTCGTCAATATCTTCGTGTTCATCCTGGCCTTCTTCCTCGATTTCTTCGAGATCGCCTTCATCATCGTGCCGATGCTGGCGCCGGTCGCCGCCGCGCTCGGCATCGATCTCATCTGGTTCGGGGTGCTGCTCTGCGTCAACATGCAGACGAGCTTCATGCATCCGCCCTTCGGCTTCGCGCTGTTCTATCTGCGCGGCATCGCGCCGCCGTCGGTGAAGACATCCGACATCTATATCGGCGCGCTGCCCTGGGTGGGCATGCAGTTGATCCTCGTGCTGGTGGTGATCTTCTGGCCGACTTCGGTGACCTATTGGCTGGATGACGGCCCGAAGATCGATGCCTCCAAGGTGGAAATCAAGATCGACCTGCCCACGCTCGGCGGCGATCCCAACACAGGCCCCGGCGGTCTGCCGGGCTTGCCGGCGCCGGGCGGTTTGCCTGGATTGCCGGGCGGATTGTCGCCGCTGGATGGCCCGCCGAAGGTGAATTGAGGCATTGAACGCGTTCTTCGACCCCGCTCTGGCAAGGAGCGGGGTTTTTGCATGGCCGAGACGCGCGACAGGGGATTTCCCGGTCGTTCGCCTTGTGCTAGGGGCCGTGGCTGCGCCGGACAATCACCACAATCGGCGCGCATGAGACGGCCCGGTCCATTGTTTTTCCTCCGGGCGCAAGGAACGCGATATGAAGATCTGCATCGGAACCATCACGCGCAATCGTCCTGATATGCTCAGGGCGCTTTTGGCGTCCTATGGCCGGATGCGGATGCCCGATGGCGTCGAGATCATCTATGCGATCGCCGAAAACAATCCGGAAGTGACCATCCACGCCGTGGTCGAGGAGATGCGGCCGGCGCTTGGCGGACATCGGCTGCTGGTCGAGGCGGAGCCGCGGCGCGGCATTCCTTTCGCGCGCAATCACGTGCTCGACATGGCGCTCGCGGAAGGCGCAGATTATTTGACTTTCGTTGACGACGACGAACAGGTGGATGCCGACTGGCTTGTCAACCTGCTCCGCATGGCCCGCGAGGGCGACTATGATCTCGTCGGCGCGCCCGTGCTGATCCGCGACATGCCGGCGGGCGCATGCGGACTGGCGGCGATCCTCTGGCGGGGCATGGTTCGACGCAACGCGCATGTCGCGAAAAAGGCCCGGCGTCGCTTTGCGAAAAAGGGGCCGAACTCCATCAATGTGTCGACGGCCAACTGGCTGGGCCGGCTCGACTTCTTT
This sequence comes from Rhizobium sp. SG_E_25_P2, assembly GCF_029892285.1. GTDB lineage: Bacteria > Pseudomonadota > Alphaproteobacteria > Rhizobiales > Rhizobiaceae > Rhizobium_E. The sequence continues at coordinate 69,569 of NZ_JARXVM010000007.1, read as the reverse complement.
CGCCGCACCGGTCTGCGCTTCGATGACGGCATCGGCCAGGGCAGCGGCAGCGACCGTCGCCTGTACAAGGATCTGGTGGCCAAGGGCGGCAAAGCTGGCTGGACGATCGACGCGCCGGTCTACGACACCGTGCCCTTGTCGCGCCTGACGCTCTCTTATCAGTTCAAGCGCGGCCGCGAACACACCGCCTATCTGTTCGCCGATTCCGATCGCACCGGATCGATGCCGCGGATCATGCTGCTCGCCAAGGCGTTGGGGAGAATTCCCCGCATTCTGGCTTCCCTTGTCGCCATTCCCTTCACCGGCGGCGAAAGCCTGTTGATGGCGTCCCGGCTCGCCGGCGACATGGTCGGCTTCATCGACGCCTATCGCGGCGTTTTCGGCAGCCATTACGCCAATGTCACGGGGCAATGACGCGATGAAGGCGGGGGGAGGCGGCGACAGGCCTCTGCGGCGCAAACTCGTCAAGCTTGCCTGCCAGATCCTGCTCGGGCGCAAGCGCGCGCACTACCATTCATGGCTCCCGGGCCTGTCAATTCGCGAACGCACGGACGTCACGGCAGGCGTGGCGATCTTCGGGGGCGCGCGGCTTGCCTTGCAAAAGACGGAGATGCTACGCCGGCGCGCAGAGGGTGGAGTGACAATTGTCGGTTCCGGGCCGTCGGTGCGCGAGGCGCCGCTCGAGAGGCTTCCGCGTCAATCCGCCTTGCTGCTCAACGGGGCGGTCAGCCTGATCGGCGCGGGGATCGCCGATCCCTTTGCGATCGCCATCGAGGACGAGCGTTTCGTTTGGCGTCACTTCGCGATGATGGCGGAGCGGATCGGCAGGGATATGCCGTGTCTGTTTTCGCCAGGAGTGATCAGAGCGATTTTCGACATCGATCCGGATTGGCTGACTGGACGAAACGTCATCCTCATCGACGATATCCGCAAACCTTATGGCGCGCCGCGCCGGTCCGCTGAGGCCCTTTCGCATTTGCCTTTCGTGCGGCTGAACGCCGCCAGGGAAGCCGGTTTTTCGCTCGATCCAGACAGGGGCGTCTTCCAGGGCGGGTCGGTGGCAATCAGCGCGCTGCAATTCGTCCTGTCCACCGGCGCGCCGGAAATCGGCTTCATCGGCGTCGATATTTCCAATGCCGCAGCGCCGCGCTTTTACGAACGGCCCGGCGAAACTGCCTATTCCGGCGTGGCCGATGCGGAGACGCGGATTCTCGCGCATATTGAGCTTGCCAACCGCATCGCCGAGGAACGGGGCCAGAGACTGATCAATCATTCGCCGGTCTCGGCGCTGGCGCGGATCGGACTGGCGTATGAGCCGATCACAGACCGCGTGAGTTGAGCCGCGCGACGGGTCACTGCAGCCGGCGCATCTCCTCTTTCTTGATCCGGTCCAGCACCCGGTTCTTCTTCGATTTCCACTTGATGACCCGCCAGCCGTCATAGAAAAAGCGCAGCGGCGCGGTGGCTGAAATCAGCTTGTCGATACGCTTGTTGGCTTTCTCGAGCTTCTCCCGAAGCACGAGCAGCATTTCCCTTTGCGCCTGCGTCGCGTCGATCTGGGGGAATTGGCGCAGGAAGGCCGGAAAGGGATCGACTTCGCGGGGCACGTCGTTTTCGACCATGCCGGCGAGGGACATCAGCCGGAGCGCGGTCTGCTCGAAGGTCCAGTCATGGATGTGGAAGACCTTCCACTGGATGCCCCGTTCGCCTGAAAAGCCTGTCAGCCGGATCCTGATCGACGGCAGAAGATGCAGGATCCAGGCCGCCATGGCGAAGCCGCTGCTCGCGGTATGCTCGGATGGATAAAAGCTCTCCAGGAAATCGGCCATGTCAATGAAGCCGGCGTCGATATCGTCAAACTCTTCCGGACGGTTCAGCCGCTCCCGGGAGGCGGCGCGCAAATTGGCCACGCCTTTGAAGTGGGGCGCAGGCATGAGGTGGAGCATGGACGGCAGCCGGCCGCGATAGACCACTTCGGAGCCCGCAGTGTTGCACCGGGTGACGAGAATGCAGTCATGCGCGAACGGCGCGTCTAGAACACGATCGATCTTGTTGAAAAAGATGTAGAGTGGATTTGGCGGGGGATCGGCGAGGATCGCGCGCACTTGCTGCTCATCGCTGTTGGCGATCAGCACGATTGTGTCATAGGTTGCGAAAAACGATCGCCATTCGGCCTCTGCGCGCAAGCCCATCGTCGTGGCTTGGTTCAACGCCGGAGGTGGAAAAGCGTCGTGAACGAGATGCATTTATCGTGTGTCCTGCGCGCGAGTGAGCCTGCTTTTTTTGCAGGAACCTTCGACGCATAGGGATGTTCCAGCCCGTTCTGAAAAATCTTCGGTTCTCAAAGACGCCCTTCACGCCTCGACGGGCGGAAATCCGTAAGCCTCGATGAGATTGGCGATGGCGCGATCGTTGCCGCCGCCCCCGAGATTTTCATCGCGCAGGCTCGTCGCCTGGCTTTCGGGCCAATCGAGAAAGCGGCGTTTGCCGCCAACCTGGCGAGCCAGGCGGCCGGTTCTGCGCCACATCCAGTAGAGCCAGACATCGTCGGCGGAAGGCGACAGCGCCATGAACCGCGCGTCGTTGACGACGTCTGGATTAAAAACGCCGGGCGGATAGAGAACGCCGAGCGCGCCGGTGGGGAAGGTGAGCGGAGAGGGGACCTCCGACTGGATGTTCTTCGGCCATTCGCCGTAAGCGAGGGGCCGTCCCGACGGATCCAAGGCTACCCGGTGGGCGCGCAAGGCTGCGATATGCGGATGTTCCGGATCATAGCCCGCCGTCAGCGCGGCGATCGTGTCGTCTTGATAATATACATCGTCGTCCACCGTCAGAATGAAGGCGTCGGGATAGGCCAGTAGCGTGGGAATGATCTTCTTGTAGGAGCGCCAGTCCGGGCAAGTGCATATCTCAACTCCGGCGTCTTCCAGCCGACGCACATCCGGCGGCAATGCGGCGACATCGTCCTCGTCCAGCCAGAGCAAAACGCGGTCGGGGCGAAGCCTTTGGGCGAGAACGCCCTTGAGGGTCAGAGCCAGCGTCGAGTAGCGCCGCGGATAGCTGGTCAGGGATATGATGAGTTGGCCGGGCAATCCATGACGTGGAGCCGAACGCCAGGCGCCGTCGTCGAAGCGCCTGATGATGTCTTTCCGGGCTGTGGCCAGCCGGCGGCTCTTCTTGAAGGCGCTGATCCATTGGCCGAACATGTCGGACATCCTCTTCTTGTTGCAAAGCCTGGAGCGCGGCCGGCGGCATTATCCACCCTTGGCGAAAAGCTCCGCGTAAACCCGGTTCAACCCGTCCACCTCATTGGCGATGGCGAAATTGTCGCGCACATGCCGAGCGGCGTATTCGCCATGGCGGCGTGCGCGGTCGGGGTCGGCGAGATAGGGCTCGATGGCGTGTTTCAGGGCGTCGCCGTCGCCGGCGGCGACAACGAGGCCGGTGCGACCGGGCACAATCATCTCCGCATAGGCGCCGGCGTCCGAGGTGACGGCAGGCGCGCCGGAAGCCATCGCCTCGAGCGGCGTCAGCCCGAAGCCTTCATTGCGCGAAGGTGCGACGAAAAGCTGGAAGCGCCGGTACCAGGGCTTGATGTCGTCGACTTCGCCGATGAAGCGGATACGGTCAATGAGATTGGCTTTCTCGATTCTCGCCCGAAGTTCGGCGGCGAAGGCTTCATGTTCGGCCGTCACGCGGCCCGCAATCACCGCCGTCCAGACGGGGTAGTGCGGCAGAAGCGCGATCATCGCCTCGACGAAGAGATCGGTTCCCTTTTGCGCGCGCACGCGGCCGGTGCAGCCGATGATCGGCCCGCCGTCGATATCGGGGGCGGGGTCGACGTCATCTGCCCGGGCAGGGCGAAACAATTCAGTGTCGACGCCGTGCATGATTACGGTGTGGGGAACATCGAGATAGGCGCCGGAGCGCGCCGAGGTGGCGACCACCGCGTCCATCTTCGAGATCAGCCATTTGGTGTAGCGGGAATGACGGCGCTGGGCGGCCGAGGTGAACAGCAGCGTCATCGGCATGCGCAGCACATCGCGCAGCAAAAGGCCCGCCAGCATCTCGTTGTTGCGGCGGGCGTGCCAGATGCGTTTTTTGCCGCTGATCGGGCGTTTCCAGCAGGCGAGAAGATCGAGAAAGCTGATGCGCGGCATCGTGTCCGGCAGACCGGGGCCGAGGGTGGCGAGTTTCACGCCCGCCTCGACCTGTCGCGGCGCGAGCTGGACCACCGTCGATGTCACGCCGGAAAGGCGCCGCTTGAAATGCGGCGCGATAACCTCGATCTCGCGGATGCGCATGAAGGGGCTCAGCCCCAGGCGATGCCGATGATTTCGTAGCCCTTGGCGCCGCCTGGCGCGTTGACTTCGATCATGTCGCCGACTTCCTTGCCGATCAGCGCGCGGGCGATCGGGGAGGAGATGGAGATGCGACCGGACTTCACATCGGCTTCCTGGTCGCCGACGATCTGATAGGTCTTCTCTTCCTCTGTGTCCTCGTCGATCAGCTTGACGGTGGCGCCGAACTTGATCTTGGTGCCGCTCATCTTGGTGAGATCGATCACCTCGGCGCGGGCGACCAGGTCTTCCAATTCGCCCACACGGCCTTCATTGTGGCTCTGGGCTTCCTTGGCGGCGTGATATTCCGCGTTTTCCGACAGGTCGCCATGCGCGCGCGCTTCGGAAATCGCTTCGATGATCCGCGGGCGCTCTTCCTGCTGGCGCCAGCGCAGCTCCTCGGAGAGCTGTGCAAAACCGCGGGGCGTCATCGGTACCTTTTCTACCATCTCATCGTCCTCAGCATTACCCTGCGCCGGTAGGCCCGGCACAAAAAGAAAACGGTCCCGGAAGCGCAAACTTCAGAACCGTCCAGAAAATCAACTGAGCTGTCTATAGCAGAACTGTCATGGAAAATGCGAGGAAATTATTTTTTGCCGCAGGTGGGAACCCCAGTGACACGGCGTCCGGGGCGCGGCAGGAGCTCTTGCGCCGGGGGCTGAGAGAATTCTGACTGGGAGATGAACGAGCCATTCAAAGCTTGTTCAATTCTCCCGGGCTAAAAGCGAGCATCGACTTGCAAGGCTGCTGGAGAGCCCCATGAAAAAGTTCATTGTCACCGCATCCGCCGCGCTGATCGCCATCCTGTCCGTCGCCGGTTCGGCCGCGGCCAGCGACCGTCGCGGTCATGAAGAAATCCTGCGTCATGGAGAGCGTCACGGCGCTCATCGCGACCGTGGACGTGATCCGGGTTTTCACGATGGCGGACGCCGTCATGTCGACCGTCACGGCTGGCGTGGCGAACGTCGCCATTGGCACCATGACGGCTGGCGCTATGGCGGCTATCCCGGCTATTATTGGGGCGGTCCGCGCGTGGTCATCGGCGGTCCTGTCTATATTGAGCCTTCCTGCTTCAAGAAGAAGGTCTATCGCACCGACGCCTGGGGCAATGTCTATATCAAGCGCGTGCGCGTCTGCCGTTGATCAACTGAAGTCACTAATTTCCCTAGGGCGCGATGGATTATCGCGCCACTAAGCGGCCATACACAGGTTCTGTGCGAAGATCGAGTATGGTCATGTCTCTGTCATGTGGAGGCTTTAACGGGAGGCTGTTTCCGTTAATGCTTTCTAGGAGAGGGACACCATGCGTAAGCTTATTGCAATGCTTGCAGCCGCGACATTTCTCGGCGGCGCCGCCCAGGCCGCCGAGATCTATCCGCTCAGCCGCGCCACGATTCTCGTCAATTCGCCTTTCGATTTCAAGGTCGAGTTCGACTCCGTCGTCAACCCAGACGACGTCAAAGTGACGATCAACGGCCAGGACTACAAGGCCGCTCTCGGAGCCGACGCCGAGTTCACCGCCGATGAAAAAGGCAAGGAAGACAAGAGCCTCGGTTCCGCGCTCATCCTGCGCAACGCCAAGATCGCCGCCGCCGGCGCCTATACGGTCGAAGTGACCGCAGGCAACGACAAGAAGTCGGTCACCTGGGACGTTTACGCCACCGGTTCCGCGCCGAAAGCCAAGAACATCATCTTCATCCTCGGCGACGGCCTGTCGGTCGCCCACCGCACCGGCGCCCGCATCATGTCCAAGGGCATGACCGAGGGTAAGGCGAACGGCCGCCTGAACATGGACGACCTTGATCACATGGCGTTCGTCGGCACCTCCGCCACCAACTCGATCGCCACCGATTCGGCCAATACGATGTCGGCCTACATGACCGGCCACAAGACCGCGATCAATGCGCTCGGCGTTTATGCCGACCGCACGCCCGACACGCTGGACGACCCGCGGGTCGAGACCATCGCCGAAGCCGTCCGCCGCATGACCAAGAAGTCGATCGGCGTCGTCTCCACCGCCGAAATCGAAGACGCCACCCCGGCCGCCGTCGTGGCCCATACCCGCAAGCGTGGCGACAAGGCTGATATCGCCGCCATGTTCGAGACCACCAAGCCCGACGTCATTCTCGGCGGCGGCTCGGCCTATTTCCTTTCCAAGGATGTTCCAGGCTCCAAGCGCAAGGACGACAAGGACCTCATCAAGTCCTTCCAGGCTAACGGCTACGCGCTGGCCACCGACAAGGCCCAGCTCGCCGACGCCGCCGGCAAGGACGGCAAACTGCTCGGCCTGTTCCACACCGGCAACATGGACGTGACGCTCGACCGCGAATTCCTCAAGAAGGGCACAGTCGAGAAGTTCCCGAACCAGCCGGGTCTCGTCGACATGGCCAAGGTCGCGCTTGAAAAACTGTCGAAGAATCCTGAGGGCTTCTTCCTGATGGTCGAAGGCGCTTCGGTCGACAAGATGTCGCATCCGATGGACTGGGATCGTGCGCTTTATGAAACCATCGAACTCGACCATGTCGTCGGTCTCGCCCGCGAATTCGCAAAGACCCATCCGGACACGCTGATCGTCGTCACCGGCGACCACACCCATGGCGTCTCCATCATCGGCACGATCGATGACGAGAAGCCGGGCACGGACATGCGCGAAAAGGTCGGCGTCTATGCCGGCGCCGGTTTCCCGAACTATGAAGACAACAATGGCGACGGCTTCCCGGACAAGGTCGACGTGAGCCGCCGTCTCGCCGTCTTCTCGAGCAACTTCCCGGACTACTACGAAACCTTCCGCCCCAAGATGGATGGTCCGTTCGAGCCCGCGATCGAGAACGAAAAGAAGGAATATGTCGCCAACCCCGCCTATAAGGATGTTCCCGGCGCGGTGCTCCGCATCGGCAACCTGCCGCGCGACAACGACACCGCAGTCCATGCGGTCGACGATGTCGTGCTCCAGGCCGCCGGCCCCGGCGCGGAAGGCTTCAAGGGCTACATGGAAGAAAGCGACATCTACAAGGTGCTCGTTGACGCTTTCGCTCTCGGCGCAGCCAAGTAATTTCGCTTGACGTGATCCAGGCTCGGGCGATCCTGTCGCCCGGGCCAATTCATTGATCCATTTTGAGGAGGACGCCATGACGCCAGTTCGTTCGTCTCCATCGTTCAGCCGCCGCGCCGTGATCGGCGGCCTCGCGCTTTTTCCCGCCCTGACTATTGCGCGCGCCGCGCCAGCCGAGACCGCCGAACTGACGTTTGACGAACTCTACGGCAAGATCAGCGTGCTCGGGCTCGAATTTTCCAAGAAGGTCCTGGCGCTCGCCGGCCAGGAGGTGCAGATGGGCGGGTTCATGGCTCCACCGCTGAAGGCGGAGGCGCAGTTCTTCGTCCTCACCGAAATCCCCATGTCGATCTGCCCCTTCTGCTCGACGGATTCGGATTGGCCGGACAATATCGTCGTCATCTATCTCGCCGAGAAGCAGACCTTTGTGCAGGGCGGCTCCAAGATCATGGTCTCCGGCCGGCTGGATGTCGGCACCTGGATTGACCAGGATACGGGTTTCCTCAGCCGTCTGCGCATCCGCGACGCCAATTACTGGACGGTCTGACAATGCTTGCGCTGACAATAGAGAATTTAGCGATGACCTATCCCGGTCTCGCCGCGCCGGTGCTGGCGATCGAGAGATTGCGCCTTGCGCCCGGCGAACGCGTGGCGATTACCGGCCCGTCTGGCTCAGGCAAGAGCACGCTTGTCAATCTCGTCACCGGACTCGAACGGCTGTCGCAGGGGCGGATCATCTGGGGCGAGGTTGATATCGCCCGGCTGTCCGAAAGCGGACGCGACCGCTGGCGGGGCGCCAGTATCGGACTGGTAATGCAGGATTTCCATCTGTTTGCCGGCCTTTCGGCTGTCGACAACGTGCTGTTGCCCGCGCGGCTCGCCCGCGCCGCTGACGCCGCTCTCGTCGTCCGCGCCCGCGATCTGATCGCTCGCGTCGGGCTCGGCCGGCCAGATCAGCCAATCGAAACCATGTCGCGCGGGGAAATGCAGCGGGTCGCCGTTGCTCGCGCTGTTTTGCGCAAGCCCGGCATTCTCGTCGCGGACGAACCGACGGCCAGTCTCGATCCAGACGCCGGCGCGCAGGTGGCAAGCTTGCTGATCGACATCGCCCGCGACGAAGGCGCGACGCTCATCGTGGTGTCGCATGATTCCAGGCTCACCGAGCGGCTCGACCGCCGTATCTCCCTGGAAGCCGGACGCATCGTTTACGACAACGCGGGGGCCGGGGCATGATCCGCTTCATTTTCGCCGATCTTCGCCGCCTGTGGCTAGGCTCTTTCGCCATCGCGCTGATTGTGGCGCTGGCCGTTGCGCTGGGCGTGACGGTGACGCTGCAGGAGCGCGCGCTCCGGCTTGGCAGCGCGCGCGCCGCCGACAAGTTCGATCTGGTGATCGGCGCCGCCGGCAGCGAAAACCAGTTGGTTCTCTCCAGTGTCTTCCTCCAGGCGTCAGCCCTGCCGCTGATGGACGGCGGCGTGTTGCAAAAACTCGCAAAGGATCCGCGAGTGGCCTGGGTTGCGCCCATCGGTTTCGGAGACAGCTATCAGCATTATCCGATCGTCGGGTCGACGCGGGTGCTGGTCGAGAATGTCGCGGGCGGCTTCGCTGAAGGCGGAAATTTCGTCCATGAGGGCGACGCCGTTGTCGGCGCGGCCGTCGATCTGCCGCTGGGTTCGACCGTCAAGCCGACGCATGGCCTCGCGGAAGAAGGCGGACACACGCATACCGAACTCGCTTACACGATCACGGGTCGGCTGAAGCCGACTGGAACCGCCTGGGACCGGGCGATCCTGGTGCCGATCCAGGCGGTCTGGCACATTCACGGCATGGGCGAAGATCACGACCATGAACACGCCGGAGAAGAGCCGGCTCATGACCATGCCGCCGAGGAAGCGGGCCACGAGCACGCCGCCGAGGAAGCGGGCCATGCAGAGGCTGCTCATGCTGAAGGAGAGGCCGCAGCCGATCATCATGACGATGATCATGAACACGCCGCCCATGCCGATGCTTCCGTCGATGAAAGCTGGAGCGAAGAGCCGCCGGGTCTGCCGGCGCTGCTGGTCAAGCCCAAGACGATTGCCGACGCCTATAAGCTCAGGCAGGATTATCGCCAGGGCGCGACACAAGCGGTCTTTCCTGCCGAAGTGCTGACGCGGCTCTATGCGACGCTCGGCGACGCCAAGGCGGTGCTGGTGGCGGTCGCGGCGGGTTCGCAGGCGCTGGTCGCCGCCGCTCTGCTCCTTGTCACCCTGATGCATGTGACGCAGCGCCGCCGGCAGATCGGCGCGCTGCGGGCTTTCGGCGCCCCGCGCGGCGCGCTGTTCGGCATCGTCTGGATCGAACTGTTTGGCCTGATCGCGCTCGGCGTCGCCGCAGGCTTCGGTCTCGGTTATCTCGGGGCGCATGCCATTTCTGCGCGGCTGGAAGGCGAAAGCGGAGTCGCGATGCCGGTTGAGTTCCTGCGCGAGGATTTTTGGCTGGCGGCAATTCTGCTGGCGACGTCGGCCGCGCTCGCGGCTATCCCCGCAGTGCTCGCCTATCGGCAGTCGCCGGCGGCTGCGCTGCGCGGCTGATCACAACGATGGTCAAAAGGAAACGGCGCCGGAGAGATCCGGCGCCGTTTGTCGTTCGGGCTTCGGCGCGCGACCGATATCAGGCGAAATAGGCCTGCAGCGGCTTCACTTCAAGATTGCCGGCCTTCAGCGCGCGGATGGCTTCGGCTGCGGCGAGCGCGCCGGCCATGGTGGTGTAGTAGGGCACCTTCTGCATCAGGGCGGCGCGGCGAAGCGACTTGGAGTCGGAGATCGCCTTGTTGCCGTCTGTGGTGTTGATCACCAGCTGAACCTGACGGTTGCGGATGGCGTCCTCGATATGTGGACGACCCTCAAGCACCTTGTTGATCTTGATCGAGGCGATGCCATGCTCGGCGAGGAAGCTGCGTGTGCCGCCGGTGGCCAGAACCTTGAAGCCGATCTCGTTGAGGATGCGCATGGCGGGCAGAACACGCTCCTTGTCGCTGTCGCGGACGGAGACGAAGACCGTGCCGGAGCGCGGCAGTTCGACACTGGCGCCAAGCTGGCTCTTGGCGAAAGCCAGCGCGAAATCCATGTCGAGGCCGATGACTTCGCCGGTCGAGCGCATTTCCGGACCCAGCAGCGTGTCGACGCCAGGGAAGCGGGCAAACGGGAACACGGCTTCCTTGACTGCGATGTGCTTGAGATTGCGCGGATCCGGCTTGACCGGCATGTAAGCCGAGAACGCCGTGTCCAGCGTCTCGCCGGCCATGACGCGGGCGGCGATCTTGGCGATCGGCGCGCCGATGGTTTTCGCGACGAAGGGCACCGTGCGCGAGGCGCGCGGATTGACTTCGAGGATGTAGATCACGCCATCCTTGATGGCGTACTGGATGTTCATCAGGCCGCCGACATTGAGCGCCTTGGCCAGCGCCTTGGTCTGCACTTCCAGCTCGTCGAGGATTTCCTTGGAGAGCGTGCGCGGCGGCAGCGAGCAGGCGGAGTCGCCCGAATGGATGCCGGCCTCTTCGATATGCTCCATGATGCCGCAGATATAGACATCTTTGCCATCCGACAGGCAGTCGACGTCCACTTCGATGGCGTTGGACAGATAGGAGTCAAACAATAGCGGGTTCTTGCCGAGCAGCGTGTTGATCTGGCCCGTCTTGTCGTTGGGATACCGGGCCTTGATGTCTTCAGGCACGAGTTCCGGCACGGTGTCGAGAAGATAGGTCTGCAGCTGGCTTTCGGAATGCAGGATCTGCATGGCGCGGCCGCCGAGAACGTAGGAGGGGCGCACGACCAGCGGGAAGCCGATTTCGGTGGCGACGAGGCGCGACTGTTCGACCGAATAGGCGATGCCATTCTTCGGCTGGGTCAGATCCAGCTTCATCAACAGCTTCTGGAACCGGTCGCGATCTTCGGCCAGATCGATCATGTCGGGCGCGGTGCCCAGGATCGGAATGCCGGCGCGCTCCAGCGCGTCCGCCAGCTTGAGCGGGGTCTGGCCGCCGAACTGCACGATCACGCCGAGGAGTTCGCCCTTTTCCTGCTCGATCTTGAGGATCTCGATGACGTCTTCGGCCGTCAGAGGCTCGAAATACAGGCGATCTGAGGTGTCGTAGTCGGTCGAGACGGTTTCGGGATTGCAGTTGACCATGATGGCTTCAAAGCCCGCATCCTTCAGCGCGAAGGCGGCGTGGCAGCAGCAATAGTCGAACTCGATGCCCTGGCCGATGCGGTTGGGACCGCCGCCGAGGATGACGACTTTCTTGCGCTCGGAAATCTCGGCTTCCGAACGGGCGGCGCCGACAAACGGCGTCTCATAGGTCGAATACATATAGGCGGTGGGCGAAGCGAATTCGGCCGCGCAGGTGTCGATGCGCTTGTAGACCGGACGCACGTTGAGCGCATTGCGGATTTCCGCGACTTCCTTAGGGCGCTTGCCGGTCAGCGTGGCGAGGCGGGCGTCTGAGAAGCCCATGGCTTTCAGCATGCGCAGGTTCTGCGCGTCCGCAGGCAGGCCATGCTCGCGGATGCGGGCTTCCATATCGACGATGGCTTTCAGCTGGGCGATGAACCACGGATCGATCTTGCAGCTGGCATGCACTTCTTCCTCGCTCATGCCCATGCGCAGCGCCTGGGCGACCTGGCGCAGACGATCCGGCGTGGCGGTGCCGATGGCGGCGCGGATGGCGTTGTGATCATCGCCTTCGCCCAAGCCGGGGATCTCGATCTCGTCGAGGCCGGTCAGGCCGGTTTCGAGACCGCGCAGCGCCTTCTGCAGCGATTCCGCGAAGGTGCGGCCGATCGCCATGACTTCGCCGACCGACTTCATCGCCGTGGTGAGCATCGGCGAGGCGCCCGGGAATTTCTCGAAGGCGAAACGGGGGATCTTGGTGACGACATAGTCGATCGAGGGTTCGAACGAGGCGGGCGTTGCGCCGCCGGTGATGTCGTTGTCGAGTTCGTCGAGCGTATAGCCGATGGCGAGTTTGGCGGCGACCTTGGCGATCGGGAAGCCGGTGGCCTTCGACGCCAGCGCCGAGGAGCGCGACACGCGCGGGTTCATTTCAATGACGACGAGGCGGCCATCGGCCGGATTGACGGCGAACTGCACGTTCGAGCCGCCGGTTTCCACGCCGATCTCGCGCAGCACCGCGATCGAGGCGTTGCGCATCATCTGGTATTCCTTGTCGGTCAGCGTCAGAGCCGGCGCGACGGTGATGGAATCGCCGGTGTGGACGCCCATCGGATCGATGTTTTCGATCGAGCAGATGATAATGCAATTGTCCGCCTTGTCGCGGACGACTTCCATCTCATATTCCTTCCAGCCGAGCACGGATTCTTCGATCAGCACTTCGGTGGTGGGCGAGGCGTCAAGGCCGGAGCCGACGATCTCGAAGAATTCCGAGCGGTTATAGGCGATGCCGCCGCCGGTGCCGCCCATGGTGAAGGACGGGCGGATAATTGCAGGCAGGCCGACATAGTCCATCGCCTGGGCGGCGATGGCCTGGGCATGGCTCATGTAACGCTGCTTGCGGTCGCTCTCGCCGAGGTTCCAGACATTTTCAAGCTCATCAAGCGCCGCATCGAGCGCATCGCCCGACAGCGACGCCTTGAGCTTGGCGCGCTCGGCTTCATGCGCCTTGCGGTCTGCGTCCTTGATGTCGGTGGCGTTGGCGAGCATGGAGCGCGGCGTCTCCAGGCCGATGCGGGCCATGGCTTCGCGGAACAAGGCGCGGTCTTCCGCCATGTCGATGGCTGCAGGCTTGGCGCCGATCATCTCGACATTGTAGCGGTCGAGCACGCCCATGCGCTTGAGCGACAGGGCCGTATTGAGCGCGGTCTGGCCGCCCATGGTCGGCAGAAGCGCGTCCGGACGCTCCTTGGCGATGATCTTGGCGACCACTTCCGGCGTGATCGGCTCGACATAGGTCGCATCGGCCAGGTTCGGGTCGGTCATGATGGTGGCCGGGTTCGAGTTGACCAGGATCACTCGATAGCCTTCTTCTTTCAGCGCCTTGCAGGCTTGCGTTCCCGAATAGTCGAATTCGCAGGCCTGTCCGATGACGATCGGACCGGCGCCGATGATGAGAATGGATTTGATATCCTGGCGCTTTGGCATAGAGCTTTCCATCATTTTAGCCTGCGGCAATCGCCGGCTGCGGTAAATTACCGGCCGGGGCGCAGGAGCTTGGGTCTTTAAAGGCTAGAAGCGGCTTATAGGGAATAGTTCCCGGAAACGGAACCCCATAAATTGGCCGGGAAGACGGAAAGTTGGGGATGCTGTCACGGTGTGCGACGTCATCAGCTTTGAACAGTTCGGATGGAGGCGGGGGCGAAAATAATGCCTGTGGATAGGCCGAATCCCGCCTTGATCGCGTTGGATGATTATTTCGGCTTGCGACATGCGGCATGACCGCTGTTTAGGGTTTGCCGGAGCTCTGGCCCACTTGCCTCCGATGTGAAAGACTATTCAAATGCTCACTGTTCACTATCTCGAAAAATCGCGCGCGCACCGCATTGTCTGGCTGTTGGAAGAACTGGGGCTTGACTACCGGGTGGAAACCTATCGTCGCGGCTCCGATTACCGCGCGCCGGATTCCCTCAAGAAGGTTCATCCGCTCGGCAAGTCGCCGGTGCTCGAAGACAACGGCCTGGTTGTCGCCGAAAGCGGCGCGATCCTCGAATATCTGCTGGAAACATACGGGGAGGGGCGGTTCAAGCCAACGGGTGGGACGCCGGAATGGGTGCGCTATCTCTATTGGCTGCATGCGGCCGAGGGGTCGGCCATGCCGCCGCTGGTCATGCGGCTGGTCTTCGCCTCGATCCCCAAGCGCGTGCCTTTCTTCATCCGCCCGGTGGCGAAGATGATCTCGAAGGGCGCGATCAGCAGCTTCATCGATCCGCAATTGCGCATGCAGATCGACTATTGGAGCCGTGAGTTGGCGCGCGGCGGCTGGTTCGCGGGCGATCACTTCACCGCCGCCGACATCGCCATGAGCTATCCGGTCGAGGCGGCGCTGTCGCGTCTGCCAGAGGCCAAGGCCAAGCCGCAGCTCCTCGCTTTTTCCGAGGCGATCAAGGCGCGTCCTGCCTATCGCCGGGCCGAAGCCAAGGTGGGCGATGCAGCCGGCGTTCCGTCCTGAGAAACGTCAACCGCGATCGCCGAACCGGTCGCGGACTTCAGCCGCATAGGTCCGGCTGACCGGAATTTCCGAGCCATCCGCCAGTTCCAGCACCAGCCGGTTTGGTCCGCGTGACAGGCGGCGGACGATGTCGTCTGCCACCCAATGCGAGCGATGCACCCGCAGTCCGGGCGTCGCGCCCGTCTCCTTGATGGCGTCGGAGAAGCGCAGCAGGATCAGGTCGCGGCCGCGGCTGGTCACCACTTCCGTATAATGATCCTGCACCGACAGCCTGAGCAGCCGCCCCCGCGTCTCCGGCTTCAGCCGCGCCAGGATCGCCGGCGGTTCCTGGGGCTCGGAGTTTACGGCTTCGTTGGGCGGAGGGGCTGTTGGCGATGACTGTTCCGTCGGCTGAATCGGGGCTGACTCGGTCCAGCTCGCGGTGAGATAGATCAGCAGACAAAAGAGAATGCAAAGGGGCAGCGACACCGCCGTTTGCTGGATGAATTCGTCCAGGGTGACGGGATCGCCCATCAATCCTGCCTGCAGAACGACGATCCAGGCGCCGATCGGCGCAGCGGCGAGCGCTGAGCCGATCATCATCCGTGCGAGCTTGTTTTTCAGCAGGCCGGCCAGCGCCCGGTCGGCGACGGCGGAGGCGATGGTGGCGATCGCGAAGGCGGCGCCCTGCAGGAGAAGCCAGAAGGCCAGCCGCTTGACAGCGCCCATCGCCTCCAGCGTGCCGAACGGACCGGTGATCCAGAAGACGAGCACAACGATGCCCACGGTCAGCCAGTAACGCGGCGACAACAGGGTGGCGTGCAGTTCACGAAGCGTGGATTGCGGCTCCCCGTCACTCACGAAGTTTTCTCCACCTTCACGCAGTTCAGCTTCTCGATTTTCCTCTTCTGCCGAAGAACGGAACGAAATTCAATCGAGGTCTTTCCCATGACGCTAGAACCGCTTCTCGCTGCTCCCCTTGCCGTTCAGATCCATGTCGCGACCGTGCTGCCTTCGGCCGTGATCGGCGCCTTCCTTCTTCTGTGGAGACGAAAGGGCACGCTTGCGCATCGTATTCTCGGCCGGATCTGGTTTGCGCTGATGATCGCCACGTCGGTGTCGAGCCTGTTCATTCACGAATTGAATATGTGGCGGGGCTTCAGCCCGATCCACATCCTGTCGCTTCTGACCATCGTCGGATGTTGCTACGCGGTGCGGGCGGCGATGCGCGGCAACATCCGCGCCCATCGGTTGGCGATGACGCAGATCTATGTCGGCGGCATCGTCATCGCCGGCGGCTTCACCTTCGCGCCTTACCGCATCATGAACCGCGCGCTGATCGAGGGCAGCACGCCCGGTCAACTTGTTTCACTGGCGGCGCTGGTGTTCGGACCCTGGCTGCTGTTTCACCTCGCGCAGAAATGGACGGGCAGGCGCGGGACGCTGAGGACGATTAAATCCGAAGGTGTGACGTCAGGCCTGCCGCGCATCCGTTGAACATTCGGAAACTCGGCTGGAGGTTGCTTGGATGCGCCCCTGCCGCATGCTATGTCGGTCAAGATTGTTTGATGTCATGCAAAGCAAGCGGCAGCGCTGCGGTCCTCGAGGGCCGATGTTCAGGAGTGACGGAAGATGGCGGATCCCTACAAAGTCGTCGCCCTATCCGGAAACGCTGTCATTGACGGACTGCTCAACGGCGCGGCGTGGAGCAAGACCAAGCTGACCTATAGTTTCGGGGCCAGCGACATCAATTCGAACGGTGTCCCGGATATGGACGAGGGCGATTGGAAGCCGTTCTACCGGCAGATCCTCGACAATGTCGAAAGCTTCACCAAACTGCGTTTCACCGAAGTCGCATCGTCCGGCAACATCAATTTCCTGCTGTTTGAGGGCGGCGGCGGCGAGTCTGGCGTGCCGGGGCCCGGCGCCACCTCGGTTACCTCCAGCGTCGGCATCAACAGCGATGTCGCGGGGGCTGCCGACGCGGTGAAACTCGGCACGTTTTCCCTCACCTGGATCCATGAGTTCGGGCATGCGCTCGGCTTCAAGCATCCTCATGATACGGAAACGGGCCCCGCCATGCCCGGCGTCGACGATCCCGCCAGCCATGGAACCGGTGAGATCAACTCGCAGATCTCCACCGTCATGGGCTACACCACACCCTATCTCGGCGAAGACAATCCATTCACGGTCGCGGTGGATGTCGGCGCGGAATTGAACGCGCAGCCGGGGTCCTTCGGCGCGATCGATATCGCCGCTCTTCAATATATGTATGGGAAGACCGCGCATAACGCCGCCGACACCGTCTACCGCTTCAGCGATGACGTGGATTTCAACAATGGCTATACGACGATCTGGGATACGGGCGGCGTCGATGAAATCCGTTATGTCGGATCAAGCCGCGCGAAAATCGATCTCCGGGCGGCGACGCTGAAGGCGGAAATCGGCGGCGGCGGCTGGGTGTCCACCTCCGAAACGCTCACCGGCGGCTACACCATCGCCAATGGCGTCTCGATTGAAAAGGCGACCGGCGGGTCCAAGGCCGATATTCTCATCGGCAATGGTCTGGCCAACACGCTGAGCGGGCTTGGCGGCGGCGATACGCTGCAGGGCGGACGCGGCCAGGACAGGCTTTCCGGCGGAAGCGGGGCGGATATTTTTGTTTTCAAGGCCTCGGGGTCGTCGGCCAAGATGGCCGCCGCCGACATAATCACCGATTTCGGAACGCGGGACGTATTGGACTTCACCGCGTTCGGTTCAGACATCGATCGCGATCTGACATTCGTCGGAGACAAGGGCTTCAGTGGCGATTCCGGCGAAATCCGTCTTCGGCGTCAAGCTGACGTGGTTTTCGTCGAGGCGGATCTCGATGGCGACAAACTCGCCGATTTTCGGGTCCGGCTGGCCAACGGCCACGATCCCGTCGCGGCGAATTTCGATCTTTGACGGAGACCGTTCGCCGTCGGGGAACCGATTGAACAGCGGCGCATTCCATGCGAGGGTTCAGCAAGGTCTGCAAGGGGTTACGCATGGAATGGAAAGGTCGCCGTCAGTCTGACAATATCGAGGATCATCGCGGCCAGAATTCCGGCGGTCCGGGCGGCGATCCGTTCGGCGGCCGTCGCGGGATCAATCTGCCCATCGGTCGAGGCGGCTCGATCGGTTCGGTGGTGTTTTTCGTCATCGTCATCGTCATTCTGCATTTCATGGGCGTCGATGTCGGCCAATTGCTCGGCGGCGGCTCCAGCCAGACCTCCAGTTCCAGCTATAGCGACAGCCAGAGCGCGCAACCGGGCGCCAATGACGAGATGAAGGCCTTTGTCGGCACGGTGCTCGCCGAGACCGAGGACGCCTGGAACGGCATTTTCGCCGCCGCTGGCCGGCAATATACCGAGCCGCGCCTCGTGCTCTATTCAGGCTCGTTCCCATCGGCTTGCGGCGCGGCCAGTTCCGCCACCGGACCATTCTATTGCCCGCCGGACCAGAAGGTCTATCTCGACACCGATTTCTTCCGGGAAATGTCGGACCGGTTCGGCGCGTCGGGCGATTTCGCCCAGGCCTATGTCATCGCCCATGAAGTCGGCCATCACGTGCAGAATCTGATTGGCGTGCTGCCAAAATTCAACCGCGCCCGCCAGTCGATGAGCGAGACGGAAGCCAACGCCATGTCGGTCCGGGTCGAATTGCAGGCGGATTGCTTCGCCGGCATCTGGGCCAGATTCACCGATCAGCGCGGGCTGCTCGAAGCCGGAGACATCGACGAGGCGCTCAACGCCGCTCATCAGATCGGCGACGACGCGCTGCAGAGACAGGCGCAGGGTTATGTCGTGCCCGACAGTTTCACCCATGGCACGTCGGCGCAGCGCGCCAAATGGTTCCGACGCGGTTTCGACAGCGGCAAGATGAGCGCCTGCGACACGTTTTCGGGCGGCGTCTGAAGCCGTGGCGGGAGAAAAGTGACGACCGCCGCGAGACGTCTGGCAGGGGGCAAGAGGCGGTCGTCATGTCCGGAAGAGAGCGCCCGGACAAAGTGTGGATCACAGATCGAAATATGAGGCCTTGAGCGTCAGGGAATCGTCGAAATGCAGGGCGAAATCGGCAGTCTTGTCGCCATTCGTGTCGGCATAGACATCCGTGCCCGTCGAGGATTTCACAGTGCGCAATTCGCCGGCGTCGCCGGAAAACGCCGCTGTGCCGATGAAATCGAAGCTCTGGTTCTTGGCGCTGGTGGAATTTGCGTCGATGGCCGAAAGATTGATCCGATCGCCTGATGAAGCCGAGAAGTCGGTGATCGTGTCGAATGACGCGCCGCGCGAGTCGCTCAGCGCCTTGAACACGAAGCTGTCGGCGCCTGCGCCGCCGGTCAGGTTGTCCGCGCCGCCGCCGCCTGTGAGGCTATCCTTGCCGGCGCCGCCTGTCAGCTGATCGGCGCCCACGCCGCCGATCAGCGTGTCGTTGCCGCCGCCGCCGATCAGCGTGTCCTTGCCGCCCAAGCCGGACAGCGTATCGGCCTTGCCGCCGCCCTGATAGCTGTCGGACCCGGCGCCGCCGGTAAAGTTGACGGATTGGGTCTTGAGATAAGCGAGAAAGTCGGAAGCGTCGCCGGTCATCAGGCCGTAGAGAATCTCATGCACGGCGTCGCCGTCAGCGGCGTCGAGGCCGAGATTCTTGAAGGTGAGATCGGTGGTCCCGAGGCTCATCTTGGTGGAAGTCGTGCCATAGCCGGCGGTCACGCCCTCGAGTTCGGCGCCGAAGGCGACCGTGTCCAGCCGTCCGGTCACGTTATGCGTGGTGAGACTGTAGCTGAGATTGCCGGTGGCCTTCATCGCCGCGCCGCCGGTAAAGGCCGTGTCTTCCTTGGTTTCGGCCAGGCCATATTCCGAGGCGCTGTTCATATTGTTGTAGAAATAGCCGAAATTCATGTTCTGCAGATCGAACATCGCCGGCAGCGTGGAAAAATAGCCGCTCGATCCGACATTCACATTGACGCCGGCGGATGAGCCGACCGTGATGGCAATCGCCATGATCTCGTCTCCTGATCAGGATTGTTGGGCGGCGGGCGCGGCCCGCCGCCGGGTCGTGTTGGGATCAAAGGTCGAAATAGGCCGCCTTCATGGTCATGGCGTCATCCAAGTGCAGGATGAAGTCGGCCTTGCCGTCGCCATTGCGGTCGGCTTCGATGATCGTGTCGCCCTTGACCTTTTCGAAGCGCAACTCGCCGGCGTGGTTCGAGAAGTCCTCATTGCCGATGAAGGAGAAGGCCTGGTTGCCGTTCTTCTTGCTGTTGGCGTCGATGGCCGAGAGGTCGATCGTGTCAGCGGCGGCGAAGTCGTAGATCGTGTCATAGGTCTTGCCGGCGGAGTCCGAGACGGCGGAGAAGATGAACATATCCGCGCCCTTGCCGCCGGTGAGCTTGTCGGCGCCCGCGCCGCCGGTCAGTTGGTCGACGCCATCGCCGCCCTGCAGCGTGTCGTTGCCGGCGCCGCCTGCGAGCGTGTCATTGCCCGCCGCGCCCTGCAGGAGATCGCCGCCCGCGCCGCCGTTCAGTTTGTCGACGCCCGTCTGGCCGTAGAGCTTGTCGTCGCCGGCGCCGCCGGTCAGCGCGTCATTGCCGGCGCCGCCCTTGAACGTGTCATTGCCGCCATTGCCCTTCACCGTGTCGCCGAAGATCGTGCCGGTATAGGTGTCGGCGCCCGAGGAGCCGAGGAAGGTCTGGGCGTAGGAGGCGAGCAGCGCCTTGACATAGGCGAATTCCGCCGGCGTCGCCTCGTCGGGGCCGTGCATGAAGGCGGAGGCGACGAGATTGACCTCGCCGGAGAGGCGATTGTCCGGCGTCGTGCCGCTTTCGAGGTCGAGGCCGCTGATCGACACTTCAGCGTCGGTCACGCCGTCGGTGTAGGACCCTTCGCCGAAGACGAGATCGGTAATCGTGCCGGCCACGACATGCACATCCTCGCCGGTTACAGGGTCGTTCCAGATATAGGCCAGCTCTCCCTCCATGGAGAGCGCCGAGACGCCATTGCTGTAATAGAAGGCCGACGAGGCATTTTCGAGGCTCCCGCCGGTGCCGGAGGGAGAGAAGTTCGGGATCGCGTAACCCAGATCAGCCCAGTAATCGTCGAGATAGGTGTTCCAGTTGACACCGCCATTTTCGCTGGCAGTGAGCGTATTGGCGTCGATGGTGATGTTGCCGCGCGCGGTGTCGCCCGTCTCTGCAGCGTCGAGCACCTGCACTTCGAAGGTCTTTTCCTGGGTCTCGCCTTCGGCGTTCGCGACTTCGATGGTGACGGAATAGCTGTCCTGCTTTTCGTAATCGAGCGCCGTGTTGGTGACGAGATAATAGCGGGTCTCGCCATCGACCACGCGGGTCTTGAGCGAGAAGGCGCCATCGGCGTCATCAGTGAGTTCGGCGCTGACCGGGACGAAGGAGGCGTCGAACTTCATCACATAGCCGAGTTCCTGGCCTTTCTCCGCCGCTTCGGTGACGGAGAGATAGTTATAGCCGGTCGGCGAGGAGCTGAGCTTGAAATATTCGTCTTCAGCGGTGATTGTGATGGTCTCGGTGGTCGCTGCGCCGTTGGAATCCGTTGCCGTCACCACCAGATCGTAGGTTTCACCGGGGAGTTCCACATCCAACGTCGACTTGAGCACGACGCTGACCGTTCCGTCGTCATTTTCGACCAGGCTGAATTTGTCATCATTGTCGCCCTGGCCGCTTTCCAGCGACCAGGTGATCGCATCGCCCTCGGCGTCGGTGGCCGAAAGCGTGCCAACCACGAAGCCGACGCGGGCGGATTCCTTCATCGTGGCGTTGGAAATGGCGATGTCGGTGGGGGCGGTGTTCTGGGCGACGTCGATCGTGAAGGTCTGCTCAACATTGTTTTCGCCGTCCGACACGTTGACGACAATGTCATAGGATGTAGCGTCGGAGTCTTCCAGGCTGCCATTGAGCGCCACGGAGGTCACGCCATTGGTCGTCACCAGCTTGAACAGACCATTGGCGTCGTCTTCAAGCGTATAGGTCAGCGCATCGCCTTCGGCATCGGTGGCGGAAAGGGCGCCGATGATCGTGTCGATTGCGGCGGTTTCATCCACGGAGGAGGCGGAGAGGGCAATATCCTCGGGCGCTTCGTTGACGGTGATATCAAAGCTCGCATCCTCAACAATCTCGAATGTGGTATCGGCGACCGTGAGGGTTAAATTGAGCGCGTCGAGAGACGACAGGTCGAAGTCTTCTTCAACGATGAGCTGGATCGTTACCGAAGTTTCGCCATTTAGCGCAAGATAACCGGCGTTGACGACTTCTTCGTAGGTGTAGGTCTGTCCATTGTAGACATAGCTGAAGCTGTTGCCGACGGCAGCGCCTGTGGCGCCAGAATTCCCGGCGATGATGAGCGCGCCGAGAGCGAAGTCCGCTGTCACCGTCAACGAAAGGACCGTGCCTGCGGCGAGCGTTTCTCCCCAGATCATGTCGTCGTCTGTGCTAATGCTGAAATTGGCGCCTTCGGCGATGATGGCCATCGGAAACTCCCATGCGTCTGTAGACGTCTTGAATGCAATTGAAAAAAGTGAGGCGCGGGAAATCCCGCGCCTCTGTTCGTAGCCAACTCACGCGAAGTCGAAATTGCTCGCGGATAGTGTGCCGGAAACCGTTGCCGCCACGGCGAGGTCGGCCGCAGCGTCGCCATCGGTGTCGGCGTAGAACTTGCCGCTGCTGTACCACAGGCTGTCGGCGGCGGCGGTGGAGCCGCTATAGCCGCCGCTCAGGCCGAGCGCGCTGACATCCAGAACGTCCCTGTTGCCCAGGGTGGACGCGCTGAAGTCGCTGATCGTGTCAAACGCGCTCACGGTGCTGTCGGAGACTGCGGCGAAGACGAAGGTGTCATTGCCTGCGCCGCCGGTCAGCGCATCCGCGCCGCCGCCGCCGGCCAGGGTGTCGGCGCCGGCAAGGCCGTTCAGCGTGTCGGCCTGGCTGCCGCCCTGATAGGCGTCGGCGCCCGCGCCGCCGTTGAAGGTGACGGCGTTGTTGGAGAGCCATGTCTCCAGCGCTGCCTCTTCGCCGTTCATCAGGCCGTAGAGCACGGTGGTCGCGTCCGCGCCGCTCATGTTGAGATTGGTGAACGTTACGTCACTGGAGACGAGCGAGACGTCGGAGGACGAATAGCCGGTGCCGGCGGCGGTGATGCCGCTGAGGCCGGTGCCGAAGGCCAGCGAATCGACGGTGCCGGTGAAGGCGCCGCGGCTATAGTTGAAGTTGCCGTTGACGATCCAGGCGGAGCCGTCGTCATAGACGCCGTCGCCGTCATTGTCGGCGGTGGCGATCGAATATTCGGTTGCGCCGATGTAAGCGCCCGTGGACGACGGAGCCACGTTGAAATAGCCGAACTGGCCGGTGGCCGAATTGAAGCCGTCGCCGACCGTGTCGAGATAGTTGCTAGCGCCGTAGTTGAAGTTGACGCCCGACGTGTTGTTCACTGTCGCAGTGACCATAGTCATATCTCCTTGGTGTTTTTAAATTGCTCGGCTTTCGCTTCCGTGCGGAGCCGACAGCGGAATTGTCTCGGCTCGCATTGATCCGGCCCGACGCCGTGGTCCGTAAATATCTGTAATATAGACACAAAAACCCTCCGTTCGCACTGGCGATCCCTTTCGGGCGCCGGCGCGTCGACGCGCTTTCACGCGCGGCGGGCCGCGACGCAAAGCAGGAACTGCACTATGACGGATAGGCTCGCTGGCGTATGAACGCGTCGCTGGCTTCCTGGGAAGCATCGGCGTTCGAATTTGGCTGGCTCAACCTCTGCGGGTTAACTAAACTAACATGACTTTTGGAGTCAACTAAAAAATCGCACAAAGATTGCGCATTTTGCTTGGTTCGCGCGCAACGGATTGATGTCGCTACCATAAAAGCGTGTTTGAAAATAAAACTCGTTCCACTTATGTTCCTGAAGCCGCGAATCACCCCGCTCCGGAGGCCATATGCTCGACGAAAAAAAGGCCCGGCTCGGGCTGTGGCTGGTGTTCTTCATCCTGCTGATGGACATGATGGGCATCGCGCTGATCATGCCGGTGATGCCGGCCTTCCTGAAGGAACTGACCGGCGCCGACGCCAGCCATGCCGTGCTCGAAGGCAGCTGGCTGTTCATCGCCTATTCCGGCATGCAATTCCTGTTCGGCGCCTTTATCGGCAATCTCAGCGACCGATTCGGCCGGCGCCCGGTGCTGCTCGCCTCGGTCTTCACTTTCGCCGTCGACAATCTCATCTGCGCGCTGGCCGGCAGCTATGGCATGCTGTTCGTGGGCCGCATTCTCGCCGGCATTTCCGGCGCCAGCTACGCCACGGCCTCGGCCTATATCGCCGATATCTCCAATGACGAGAACCGCTCGCGCAATTTCGGCCTTGTCGGCATTTCCTTCGGGGTCGGCTTTACGCTCGGTCCCGTCATCGGCGGCTTTCTCGGCGAATTCGGCCCGCGCGTGCCGTTCTACGCCGCAGCCGGCATCGCCTTTCTCAACTTTGCGATTGCTCTCTTCGCGCTGCCCGAGACGCTGCCGGCCGCCATGCGGCGACCCTTCGATTTCAGGCGCGCCAATCCGCTCGGCGGGCTCCTGCAAATGCGCCATTACAAGGGCATCGGCTGGATCGCCACGGTGATGGTGCTGTTCTGGCTCGCCCATGTCGTCTACCCGATCGCCTGGCCCTTCGTCGCCGATTACCGCTATGGCTGGAGCCAGGGCATGATCGGCCTGTCGCTCGGCGCCTTCGGGGTGATGAGCGCGCTGGTGATGGGGCTTGTGCTGCCGCGCATCGTCAAGCGCTATGGCGACTGGCGGGCCGGCGTCATCGGTCTGTTCTTCTGCATGGCCGGCTTTTTCGGCTACGCCTTCGCCTGGGAAGGCTGGATGGTGTTCGTGATCATCTTCCTCTGCTGCCTGGAAAGCATCACCGATCCGGTGCTCCGGTCGATTTCGGCGGCGGGCGTGCACCCGTCCATGCAGGGCGAGTTGCAGGGCACGCTGACCAGCCTGTCGAGCGTCACCTCGATCATCGGCCCCTATATCTTCTCCAGCCTGTTCAGCGCCTTCACCGGGCCTTCGGCCCCGATCGAGTTTCCCGGCGCGCCCTATGCGGCGGCGGGGCTGATGTGCGTGGCGGGGCTGGTCATCTTCATGCTCTATGTGCGGCCGCCGCAGGCCGGCGCTGTTGCGCCTACGCTTCACGCGCATTGAGGGCACTCATTCTTTCTCGTGACGCATCGGCTGTGGCGCTGGCCTGCGGCGGCGTTTTCCGCTAGCTAGCGACGCGTCAAGGAGATGGATCATGGAACAGGCGATCACCCGCGCGCCGCAGACGGATTTCGGCAATAACAGCTGGCTCGGCCATGTCAGGGCCACAGTGATGCTCGGCGTGCCCTTGGTCGGCGCGCAGCTCGCCCAGCTCGGCATTCACCTAACCGACGTCTTCGTGATCGGCCGATTGGGCACAGAGGAGCTCGCCTCGATCGTGCTGGCCGGGCAGTATTTCTTCACGCTGTTCATCTTCGGCACCGGTTTCGCCGCCGCGGTGGTGCCGCTGGCCGCCCAGGCTTTCGCGCGCGGCGATGGCGTGGCGCTGCGCCGTTCGGTGCGCATGGGCCTGTGGACCGCCATCGCCTATGGCGTGGTGGTGGTGCCGGCAATCCTGCATGCCGAGACGGCGCTGATTGCGGCGGGGCAGAACCCGCATCTCGCCAAGCTGGCCGGCGATTATCTGCTGGTGGCCGGCTGGGGCGTGCTGCCGGCGCTGTTCTTCATGGTGTTGCGCTCTTTTCTCAGCGCGGTCGGCCATGCCGGGATCATTCTCTATGTCACCATCGTCATCCTGATCTTCAACGGTTTCTTCGCCTATGGCCTGGTGCTCGGCCATTTCGGCATGCCGGCGCTCGGCATGTTCGGCGCCTCGGCCGTGGCGCTGGCCGCCAATATTCTCGGTCTCGTGCTCACCATCGCCTATATTCAGTGGCGGCCGGATCTCAGCGCTTATGAACTGTTCGTGCGCTTCTGGCGGCCGGACTGGCGCATGCTGTGGGAAGTCGTTCATCTCGGCCTGCCGATCAGCTTCACCATTCTCGCCGAAGTCAGCCTGTTCACCGGGGCATCGCTGCTGATGGGCTGGATCGGCACGGTCGAGCTTGCCGCCCATGGCATCGCGCTGCAATGGGCCTCCGTCGCCTTCATGATCCCGCTCGGCCTGTCGCAGGCCGCCACCGTGCGCATCGGGCTTGCGGTGGGGGCGGGCGATCATCTGGCGCTGACGCGCGCCTCCTGGGTGGTTGTGGGCCTGTCGGTGGTGTTTGCGGCCATCGGCGGGTTGTTGTTCTTCTTCTATCCGCGCGAACTGGCCGCGCTCTATCTCGACGCCAGCAAACCTGAAGCGGAGGCTGTGCTGGCCTATGCCTCAGGCCTCGTGGTGATCGCCGGCCTGTTCCAGATGGCCGACGGGTTGCAGGCGATCGCCGCCGGCCTGCTGCGTGGCGTCAAGGACACGCGCGCGCCGATGTGGCTGGCGCTGATCTCCTATTGGCCGATCGGCTTCCTGCTCGCCTATGTGCTGGCGTTTCCGGCCGGCATGGGCGGAACCGGCGTGTGGATCGGCTTTCTTGTCGGCTTGGTGGCGGCCTCGGTGCTGCTGCTCGGCCGCTATGTGAAGATGGTCAGGCGCATGGCGCCGGCTATCTGACGCATGAGAGCATGAACGCGAAAACGCCGCGTCGGGGGCGCCCGACGCGGCGTTTTTCATGGGATCGGGATGTCCGTCTCAGCGCTCGGCGAGTGCGGGCTCGCCCTTCTTCTCGTTGATGAGATTGACGAAGCGGCGGAAGAGATAATGGCTGTCCTGCGGGCCGGGCGAGGCTTCCGGGTGATGCTGCACCGAAAACACCGGCTTGCCCTTGAGCCGCAGGCCGCAATTGGTGCCGTCGAACAGCGACACATGCGTTTCTTCCACGTCATCGGGCAGAGATTTGGCGTTGACCGCGAAGCCGTGGTTCATCGAGACGATCTCGACCTTGCCGGTGGTGTGATCCTTGACCGGATGGTTGGCGCCGTGATGGCCCTGATGCATCTTCTCGGTCTTGGCGCCCACGGCGAGGCCGAGCATCTGGTGGCCGAGGCAGATGCCAAACATCGGAATGCCGGTGTCGATGAGATTGCGGATCACCGGCACGGCATATTCGCCGGTGGCGGCGGGATCGCCGGGGCCGTTGGACAGGAACACGCCGTCCGGCTGCTGCGCCAGCACGTCTTCGGCGGTGGCCGTGGCCGGCATCACCGTCACCTTGCAATCGAGGCCGGCAAACAGGCGCAGAATGTTGCGCTTGACGCCGAAATCCAGGCAGACCACGTGATGCTTGGCGTCGGCGGCGTCGAGTTCGGAATAGCCTTCGTTCCACACCCAGGGCTTTTCCGCCCATTGCGACGACTGGCCCGATGTCGCTTCCTTGGCAAGGTCGAGGCCTTCGAGGCCGCTCCAGGCCTTCGCTTCGGCCTTCAACGCCTCGATATCGAAGTCGCCGTTGGGATCATGGGCGATCACCGCATTCGGCGCGCCATGTTCGCGGATCCAGGCGGTCAGCGCGCGGGTGTCGATGCCGGCCATGCCGATGACGCCGCGCGCCTTCAGCCAGGCGTCGAGATGCTTGGCGGAGCGGTAGTTCGAGGGATCGGTGATGTCGGCTTTGAAGATGACGCCGACCGCGCCGCGGCGCGCCGCCGGCGTCAGGTCTTCGATGTCTTCGTCATTGGCGCCGATATTGCCGATATGCGGGAAGGTGAAGGTGACGATCTGGCCGAGATAGGAGGGATCGGTGAGGATTTCCTGATAACCGGTCAGCGCCGTGTTGAAACAGACTTCCGCCTGGGTTCGGCCCGTGGCGCCGATGCCCTTGCCTTCGATGACGGAGCCATCGGCAAGAACGAGAAGGGCGGTGGGTTTTTCTGTTGTCCAGCCAGGCGTGCTCATGGTGCTCCGTTCCGGCAGGCGGGCCTGCCTCGTGCTCGCAGAAAAACGCGCACGGTTCTTACCCCGTGTTGCCGCGCTTTCCCCTTGTCATGGTGTTTGGCGGAAAATAGTGAGGCGGCCCATTGCGGTCAATGCTTGGACAGGTTTTCCCTCCAATTATTTCTATCGAAATTTCAAGGGGATGGGTCTTCGCGTTGCATTTTTCGCCTCAAGGCCCCATAAGCGGCTCACTTTCTTAAGGAGAATCCGCCATGCGCGAAAAACTGATGACCGCCCTCAAAGAGGCGATGAAGAGCAAGGAAACCACCCGCGTCAACACGATCCGCATGGTGCAATCGGCGATTAAGGACCTCGAAATCGCCAACCGCACCAAACCGGATGCGACGGTGACCGATGGCGACATCGCCCAGCTTCTCTCCAAGC
Organism: Rhizobium sp. SG_E_25_P2; assembly: GCF_029892285.1. Classification (GTDB taxonomy): domain Bacteria; phylum Pseudomonadota; class Alphaproteobacteria; order Rhizobiales; family Rhizobiaceae; genus Rhizobium_E. Next base: position 41,613 of record NZ_JARXVM010000007.1, on the reverse strand, counting down.
TCGTCAAGCAGCGCGAGGAGTCCGCCAAGGTTTATGACGAAGGCGGCCGCCCCGAGCTCGCCGCCAAGGAGCGCGAAGAAATCGGCATCATCACCGGCTTCATGCCCAAGCAGCTCTCCGACGACGAAGTGACCGAGGCCATCAAGGCGGCGATCGCAGAAATCGGCGCCGCCAGCATCAAGGACATGGGTAAGGTCATGGCCGTGCTCAAGGATCGCTTCCCCGGCCAGATGGACTTCGCCAAGGCTTCTGGGCAGATCAAGGCGCTGCTGGGGTGAGTTGTTTCTGACTGAGTTGGATCAGCGCTTCGGCGCTGATCTTTTCGTCTCTTGCGGCGCGGGTCAGCCGCTTTTTTGCTGCTTCTGGTCGTTGATGAAATGCCGGAGAACGGCGTTAATCCGTGTCTGGTAGCCCTTGCCGGATGACTGGAAATAATCCAGCACATCCTCGTCCAGACGGATCGACACAGCCTTTTTCTTTTTTGGAATGACCATTACGGCCTTGGACCAGTCGATATTCAGGAATTCCTGCCAGTCGGGATCGTCGCGCATGTCGCGCTCGATATCCTCGTCGGTCTTGGCGTCGACACGCGCCCAATCGGTCTTGCTCTCGCCGCGCGCGATCTTTTCCTCGATCTCTTTAAATGTATATCTGACGATACGCTCTTTGCTCATTTTTGCGTGCAGCCCTTGCTGAAATGATCCGACAGATGTCGCCCCGCATTGTGTAGACGACAGCGATCAGCCGCGACGAGTCAGGGCAGATCGCCAGCGTTCTCGCTTCGCCGCTGCGGTTTGAGGGAAGATCCAAACGCGGCTTTTGGAGCGCTTTTGCTGCCTGCAGGAAATCAATTCCATGCTTTCGCTGGTTGATTTCGTTCTTGTTTTCATCCCAATCAAACGAATGGAACTCGGCTTCCCCGCTCATCGCTGTGGACCCTTATTGTATATACGTTTGTATGTTTTAGTCAATCTCCTGTGACGGCGCCGCAGCTGATCAAAGCGATGGCGCTTCCGCCTCCAACCGACTATATCGAAGGATCATTCTCAGGGCGATCAGATGCGATTTTCCAACTCCTTCCTCGATGAACTGCGCGACCGCGTTCCGATTTCGGACGTGATCGGTCGGCGCGTGACCTGGGACAGGAAGAAGACCAATACCGGCCGCGGCGATTATTGGGCCTGCTGCCCGTTTCATGGCGAGAAGTCGCCGAGCTTTCACTGCGAGGATCGCAAGGGGCGCTATCACTGTTTCGGTTGCGGCGTGTCGGGGGATCATTTCCGTTTCCTGATGGAGCTCGACGGTGTGAGCTTCCAGGATGCGGTCCAATCGATCGCCGATATCGCCGGCGTCTCCATGCCCGCGCCCGATCCGGAAATGGCGCGGCGCGAGCGCGAACGGCACAATTTATTCGACGTGATGGAGCTCGCCACCCAATTCTTCCAGGATCAGTTGCAGACGTCTGTGGGCGCCAAGGCGCGCGCCTATCTGCGCGATCGCGGACTGACGGGCCGGACGATCGAGGCCTTCCGGCTCGGCTATTCGCCCGACAGCCGTAACGCGCTGAAAGAATACCTCGCCGGCAAGGGCGTCGACCGCGAACAGATCGAGGCCTGCGGCCTCGTCGTCCACGGACCTGACATTCCGGTGTCTTATGACCGGTTCCGCGACCGCATCATGTTCCCGATCCTGTCGGTGCGGGAAAAGGTGATCGCGTTTGGCGGACGCGCGCTGTCGCCGGATGCGCCGGCCAAATATCTCAATTCCAACGAGACCGAGCTGTTCTCCAAGGGCCAGGTGCTGTTCAACCATGCCCGCGCCCGCCGCGCCGTCCAGGGCGCCGACACGGTGATCGCCGTCGAAGGCTATATGGACGTCATCGCGCTCGCCCAGGCCGGCGTCGACAATGCGGTGGCGCCGCTCGGTACGGCGCTGACCGAAAACCAGCTGGAACTGCTGTGGAAAATGACGCCGGTGCCCGTGCTCTGCTTCGATGGCGACGGCGCAGGCTTGCGCGCCGCCTCCCGCACGGTCGATATCGCTCTGCCGCATCTGAAGCCCGGCCAGTCGCTGAAGATCGCGCTTCTGCCTGATGGAAAAGACCCTGACGACCTCGTCAAGACGGAGGGACGCGCGCCGTTTGACAAGGTGATTTCGGAATCCCGCCCGCTTGCCGAAATGGTCTGGCTGCGCGAGACAACCGGGGCCAGTTTCGACACGCCGGAAAAGCGCGCCGAGCTCGAAGCGCGGCTGAAAACGGTGACGCAGGTGATCGCCGACGAAAGCGTGCGCCGACATTACCAACAGGATATGCGCGACCGGCTCTACGCATTCTTCTCCGCATCGTCGCCGCAAGGGCAGGCGCGCGCCAATTTCAAGCGCGGCCAGGGCGGCGGGCGAGGGGGCCCGCAGCGAGAGAACAACAGTCCATCTCGCCAGGCGCCGGTGTCGGATCGGCTGGCAAAATCCGGCATGGTATCCGGTTTTAGGGCGTTGCCATCGCTCAGGGAAGGCGTGCTGGCGATGACCATCGTCAACCATCCCGGTCTGTTTTTCGAGGATTACGACGAAATCGCCCATCTCGAATTCGAGAATAGGGATATGCAGCGCTTCTGGCAGGCGGTGATGTCTGTTGCGGCCGCCAGCGGTCCTGGGTTGACGCGCGAGGAACTGATCACGGCGCTGGAAGTGCAAGGATTTGATAGTCTTCTGGCGTCGCTCGAACAGCAGATCAGATACGCGCGCGTGTGGATCGCCACGGAGAAGGCCGCGATCGAGGACGCCCGCGAAGGCTATCGGCAAGCGCATGCGCTGCATACCCGCGCCCGCGCGCTGATCCGCTACCGCCACGAGCTCGAACGCGAAATCGCCGACGCCATCGAGCGCGGCGCTGAGTTGGAAGTCGAACAATTGCTGTCGGCGCTCAATGAAAACCAGCTGGAATCGCTCAGACTGGAAAGTCAGGAAGCGCTGATCGACGGTTTCGGCGTGATGTCCGGCCGTGTGAAGGGACCGGCGACCGGACATTGAGGCGCATCGGCGTCGGCGAGCATCAGCGCTGGGCTTCGGATTGTCTGGGCGTCAGGCCTTTCGTCACGAGATCGATGCAATTGCGCAGATATCGCGCTCTTTCCTCGAATCCAGGCCATTCCATCGTGCCGTCGATATTCCGCACGGACACCCCGAACATCATATCCATGATGGCTTTCGCGGTATCATAGGGATTGTCGCATGCGATCCTGCCGCGGCTTGCCTGGGCGGCGAGCCATTGAGAGAGGTCGCTTCTCGACAGCTCCGGGCCGTGTTTGATCAACAGCGCGTGCAATTCGGGAAAATGTCGCGCTTCGACGATAGCGAAGCGGAGCAAAGCCAATCTTTCAGCATTGGCTTGATCATCAATGTCGATGCGGAAGATCCGTTCCAAAGCCTCCTGGATCGAACAGTCGTCATAATCGCCCGGCAATGCCAGCATACTTTGGCGATGTTCGGAGATCACTGCGCCGAACACGTCAGCCTTGCTGGGAAACAGGCGATAGAGGGTGCGTTTGGAAATCCGGCATGCCGCAACGATATCTTCCATGGTCGTCTGGCCATAGCCCCTGGTCATGAACAGTTCAGCGGCCTTGCGGGCGATCGCCGTCGCCTGAGCGGCGTCCGGCGCGACCTTGGGGCGCCCAGGACGCCTGCGCGGCTCGCCGTCGGGCGCCGCATCGCCCCGTTCATGCGCCGTATCGACCATCTCCCTCAAGGGTTGTGATTTCCTTTTGTCAATTGACACCTGACGTTCTCGCGAATACTGGTACATAAGCGTATCTTAATTTGGAGACTACGATGTTTTCGCGTGTGAAGCAATTCCTGCCCGCTCTCGGCGCCAACGCCGCCAACGCCGCCAAGCGCGAAAGGGTTTCGTCTCGTTGGGCTGCTCTCGCCGCCGCGCTCGCCTGCGCAACCGCGCTCACGGCTTGCGAGGCGCAGGACAAGAATGCAGGCCCGCCCGCCGGCGCAGCCATGAAAACGCAGGTGAGCGTGGTTTCGTTGCATCCGCAGTCGGTGGCGATCACCGCCGAATTGCCCGGTCGCACCACGGCCTCCCTCGAAGCGGTGGTCAGGCCTCAGGTTGGCGGCATCATCAAGGACCGGACATTCAAGGAAGGCTCGGAGGTAAAGCAGGGCGATGCGCTTTATCAAATCGATCCCGCGCCTTACCAGGCGTCCTATGACAGCGCGCTCGCCGATCTGCAAAAGGCGGACGCGGCAGTGCCGAGCGCCCAATCCAAGGTCGACCGCTACAAAGGCCTGATCGGCCAAAATGCGATCAGCAAGCAGGATCTGGACGATGCAGACGCATCCTTGAAACAGGCGCTGGCAGAAGTGGCCTCAGCCAAAGCCGCTGTGGAAACCGCCCGCATCAATCTTGATTACACCACGATCCGCGCGCCGATCTCGGGGCGCATCGACAAGTCGGCGCTGACCCCGGGCGCGTTGGTGACCGCCAGCCAGGATACTGCTCTGACCACCATTCGCACGCTGGATCCCATCAATGTCGACGTGACCCAATCGAGCACCAATCTGCTCAATCTGCGCGAAGCGATCGACGCGGGCCGCATTAAGTTTTCCGGCGCGAATATCAAGGTGAGCCTTAAGCTCGAAAACGGGTCGATCTATCCGTTGCACGGCAAGCTGGAGTTCGCCGAATCCGCCGTCAGTGAAAGCACAGGCACATTCGTGCTGCGGGCCGAATTCCCCAATCCCGAGCGGCTGCTGCTGCCGGGCATGTATGTCCGCGCCTTGGTCGAGGAGGGCGTGGCGGACAACAGTTTCCTGGTGCCGCAGCGCGCCGTCTCACGCAACACCAAGGGCGAGCCGATCGCCTGGTTCATCACAGCTGACAACAAGGTGGAGCAGCGCGTTCTCACTGTGGGCCAGAATGTCGGCAACAACTGGTTGGTCGGCAAAGGCATCGCCGATGGCGACCGCGTCATCGTCGAAGGTTCGCAATTGGTGAGGGCAGGCCAGGAGGTGCAGCCGGTCGAAGTCACCATCGACGAGGCGACCGGCGAAGTGAAGGAAGTCAAGCAGAGCCAGGCTCAGCCGCACACCGAGCAGGACGTCGCCAGCAATGGCGCCGCCTCCTCCGTGATGGAGAACTGAGGTCGCCATGTCGGAATTTTTCATCAAGCGGCCCAACTTCGCCTGGGTCATTGCGATCGTCATCATGCTGGGTGGGCTTTTGGCCATCAACAGCCTGTCGATTTCGCAATATCCGCAGATCGCGCCCACAACGGTCAGTATTTCCACCACCTATACCGGCGCCGATGCGGCGACGGTTGAGAACTCGGTCACCAAGGTCATCGAACAGGGCATGACCGGGATCGACAATCTCGATTACATGACCGCGACATCCACATCGACTGGGCAGGCGTCGCTGACGCTGACCTTCACCAGCGCCGCCGATCCGGATGTTGCGCAGATGCAGGTGCAGAACAAGCTGCAATTGGTCGAATCCAGCCTGCCCTCAGCGGTCCAGAATTACGGGATCACCGTCTCCAAGTCGTCCGACAGCTTTTTGATGGTGGCGGCTTTCGTCTCCACCGACGGAAAATTATCGGCGACGGATCTGGCGGACTATGTCGAAAGCTCGCTGAACGACACGCTCAAGCGTCTGCCAGGGGTCGGCGACACGCAGCTGTTCGGCTCCAGCTATGCGATGCGCATCTGGCTGGATCCCGACAAGCTGGCGAAATATTCGCTGATGCCGAGTGATATCGTGACTTCCGTCGAAGCCCAGAACACGCAGGTGTCGGCGGGGCAGGTGGGAGCCGTTCCTGCGGTCAAGGGGCAGCAACTCAACGCCACCGTCACCGCCGCCAGCCGCCTCCAGACACCCGAGCAATTCCGCAACATCATCCTGAAAAGCACATCGGACGGGTCTCTGGTGCGGCTCAACGATGTGGCGCGCGTGGAGCTTGGCGCAGAGAGCTATACGTCTGTATCGACCTACAACAATATGCCGGCGGCGGGTCTGGCGATCAAGCTCGCGACCGGGGCAAACGCCATCTCGACCGCGGAAGCCGTCCAGAGCGCGATCAAGGCGCTGTCTGCTACATTCCCAGAGGGCGTAGAAGTCGTCTATCCATATGATACGACGCCGTTCGTGCAGCTCTCCATCGAAGAAGTCGTCAAGACGCTGATCGAAGCCATCGTGCTGGTGTTCTTCGTGATGCTGATCTTCCTGCAGAATATCCGCGCGACGATCATTCCGACGCTTGCCGTGCCTGTTGTGTTGCTCGGCACGTTTGGCGTCTTGGCCCTGTTCGGCTACTCCATCAACATGCTGACCATGTTCGCCATGGTGCTCGCCATCGGCCTCTTGGTCGACGACGCCATCGTCGTGGTGGAAAATGTCGAGCGGGTGATGCAGGAGGAGGGCTTGTCTCCGCGCGAGGCCACACGCAAATCCATGAAGGAGATCACCGGCGCCCTGATCGGGATTGCGATCGTTCTGTCGGCGGTGTTCGTGCCGATGGCGTTTTTCGGCGGCTCGACCGGGGTGATCTATCGCCAGTTTTCGGTCACCATCGTTTCAGCCATGCTTTTGTCCGTGCTGGTGGCGTTGATCTTCACGCCCGCGCTGTGCGCCACGCTGCTGCAGCGGCCGACCGCGCATGCCGACAAGCGCGGCCTTTTCGGCCTGTTCAACCGGGCTTTCGACAAGACCAACGACGCCTATCACAAAGGCGCCGGCGGCGTCCTGACGCGGAGAAAGCGTTTTCTAGCGGCGTTTGCGATCATCGTTGCGGCGATGTGCTACATGTTCGTGAAACTGCCGTCGTCCTTCCTGCCACAGGAAGACCAGGGCATCCTGATCACCAGCGTCCAGCTTCCGGTCGGCGCCACGCGGGACCGCACCCAGCGGGTGATGAAGCAGGTGGTCGACCATTATCTCACCAATGAGAAAGACGCTGTCGAAGGCGTCATGGGCGTGGTCGGCTTCGGCTTCGGCGGCCAGGGCCAGAATGTCGGCATAGCCTTCGTGCGCCTGAAGAGCTTTGACGAACGCAAAAGCCCCAATCTCTCGGCAAGTGCGGTCGCCGGACGCGCGATGGGCGCTTTCTTCAAGATCCGCGACGCCCGTGTCTTCGCGCTCGCTCCGCCGGCGATCCAGGGGATGGGCAATTCCAACGGCTTTGACTTCTATCTCAAGGACTCCAATGGCGCAGGCCATGAAAAGCTGATCGAAGCGCGCAATCAGTTGCTCGGCATGGCGGCGCAGAGCAAGCTTCTGGCCAACACGAGGCCGAATGGCCAGGAAGACACGCCGCAATTGAATATCGACATTGATCAGGAAAAGGCCAGCGCTCTGGGCGTCGGGCTCTCCGACATCAATTCTACACTGTCCTATGCCTGGGGTAGCGCCTATATCAACGACTTCATCGATCGCGGCCGCATCAAGTCGGTCTACATGCAGTCCGATGCTGATTTCCGCATGCAGCCCCTCGATCTCAACAAGTGGCGGGTGCGCAATTCGGAAAGCACAATGGTGCCGTTCTCGAGCTTCTCGTCCAGCCACTGGACGTTCGGTTCGCCGCGGCTAGAGCGCTACAACGGATCGTCCGCCGTGGAAATCCAGGGCGAGGCGGCGGCCGGCGTCAGCTCCGGTTCGGCGATGGAGGAAATCAACCAGCTGGTGGCGAAATTGCCGCCCGGCTTCTCGCATGAATGGACGGGTCTGTCCTATCAGGAGCAGCTTTCAGGTAACCAGGCGTCGGCGCTCTACGCGATTTCCGTGCTTGTCGTGTTTCTTTGCCTTGTCGCCCTTTATGAAAGCTGGTCGGTGCCGCTGGCGGTGTTGTTGTCGGTGCCGATCGGCGTGTTCGGCGCGCTTGCGGCCGCCATGTTGTTCGACCAGAGCAATGACGTCTATTTCAAGGTCGGGCTTTTGACCACCATCGGACTGTCGGCCAAGAACGCCATTCTCATCGTCGAGTTCGCGCTCGAGAGGCAGGCAGCTGGAATGGGGCTGGTGGAGGCGACGCTGGAGGCCGCGCGCCAACGGCTTCGACCGATCTTGATGACGTCTTTCGCATTCATCCTTGGCGTGACGCCGCTCGCCATCGCCAGCGGCGCAGGATCTGGCGCGCAGAACGCCATCGGCACCGGCGTGATGGGCGGCATGATCGCCGCGACGTTGCTCGGCGTGTTCTTCGTGCCGCTGCTGTTCATCAGCGTTCGGGCGCTGTTCAGGAAGAAGCCGGCAGACGGCGCGGACGATGCGACGGACGCGCCGGCGGAAGCGGCATCCTGACAGTCCTCTCACGCAGGAGAACGTAAAGACGAGCGCGGGGTTCAGGCCCCGCGCTTTTTGTTTGCGAGACCCGCTTGATCGAGATGAACGCGCCGTAGACCCAGGCCCGGCGCGACCTAAATCGTGATAGAGGTCGCCAGGATCCGCAAATCGCCACATGACGCTCCCGCACCTTTAAACGCGAGGGTTTTCATGTCTAAAATTTCATCCTTGATCGGCGTTCTCTGCCTGTCTTTCTCATCAATCGCTCATGGCGCCGAATCCATCGGATTTCGCGACGCCGCCTTTGGAGACGGCGGCGAAAGGCCGCTGCATGTCGCTCTCTGGTATCCCACCGAGGATCAGTCCAAAGCAGCGGAAGTCGTGGCGGAAAATCCGGTTTTCCACGGCCTTGAAGCCATCCGGGACGCCGCGCCGGCCAAGGGCGCGCATGGCCTGGTGATCCTGTCGCATGGCTATGGCGGCAGTTGGCGAAACCTGAGTTGGCTGGCGAGCGATCTGGCGGCCCAGGGCTTCATCGTCGCAGCGCCCGATCATCCGGGCACGACCACCTTCAACAAGGACCCGCGCCAGGCCGCAAGGCTTTGGGAGCGTCCGCATGATCTCAGCCGTGTGATAGACGCGCTGATCGCCGATGGCGGCCTTGCCGGCGAGGTGGATGCCGGCAAGATCGCGGCAATCGGTCATTCGTTGGGCGGCTGGACCGTGACGGCTCTGGCCGGAGCGCGGTTTGACACCCAAAGGTTCCAAGGCGATTGCCAATTGAATTCCAGCCCACGCGCCTGCGCTCTGTCGGCGGAACTCGGGCTCGGAAACAAGCAGATCGAGAAGACGATGGCGGATCCACGCGTCGATGCTTTCGTGTCTCTCGATCTCGGGGCGGCGCGCGGATTCTCGCCGGAGAGCCTGGCAGGCGTCCAAAAACCGTTTCTTGTTCTCTCGGCAGGCGTGGATATCGGCGACATGCCGGCAAGGCTCGAAAGCGGATATCTGGCGGAGAACCTGCCGAAATCGATTGCGACCTATGTCGAAATTCCGGACGCCATGCATTTCACCTTCATGCAGCTCTGCAAGCCGGGCGCGGCGGAACTGATCGAAGCGGAAACGCCGGGCGACGGCATCGTCTGCAAGGATGGTGGTACGCGCGGTCGCGCCGCGATCCATCGGGAAATCTCAGATCGCGTGACCCGGTTTTTGACCCAAGCATTGCAGGTTAAGCCATAGGGTCTCGGCTATCGTCCGCCTGCCGTCTGGCCGAGCGGCGATAGTCGCTCGGCGTTGTGCCGGATACTCTTGCAAACTCCTTGTTGAAGTTTGACTTCGTGCGGAAGCCGCATTCGAACATCACGTCCGTGATGGGCAAATCGGTGTCTGTTAGCAAGCGCATGCATTCCCGGATCCGGTATCCGTTGACGACTTGCGACACGTTGTGACCGTTGATCCGGTTGATCGCGGACGAGATTTTGCGGGAAGGAATAGCCAGACGTCGCGACAGCCGGTCTAAAGTAAGGTCTGGATCCCGATAGAGCTTCTTGAGCTTCATGGCCGCGTCGAGGGTGTCCATGACGACAAAATCTTCCGCCGTCGCATTGCTATCGGCTGGATTGGCGTTCGTGGTCGTCTCCGGGTCATGGCTGCGGACGAAGGCAGGCAAAACGTCTGCTTCGCTCTCGCTTTCCGGTACGCTTCGGCCAATGATCGCAATCGCATAGCAGATTATCGGAAGCGCTGCGAGGTTGGCGGTCGCGACTATGGAGGTCACATGGGTCCCCCGATTGAAGCTGAAATCTGCGAATATCATCAGATCAATGACGCCGGAGAAGATCATCAGCCCAGCCACGGTGAACATTGACCGGCGCACGCCATCCGCATCGGTCAGGCGCATGTTCTCCAGGTCGTCTGGACCGGAATTCGCGCTACGAAGCAGCTGCACGCCATATGCAAAGTAGAGCATCGCGAGAATGGGATCGATCGGCAGTCGCCATATCTGCCAGAAGTAGGACATGACTGCCACGGCGAACGGGGCAAGAAAATGCGGCCAGGCCCTGGTCGAAGGCCAGCCCTGTAAGTTTGTGAAGCAAAGCCAGGCAATGGGTGGAAGCAGTGCGGCGATAATCGGTCGAATGAAGCGTATCGATGGGGGATCGATAGACCATCTCAAACCGACGGTTAGAGACAGAAGGATGCAGGCCCCGATGAAAACAGGGGCCGGTCGAAAGAGGTTCCCATTGTCCATGACCATCCGAATGAAAAGGATGCAAAGCAACAGGGCGACGACAAAGGGTATGGGGATAGCAGGCATCAAGGGACCAAAATTACCATAGCGTCGCTGGTCTCCCGGCTGATATCGCTCGAAAGCGAAATCATCTTTTGGCCTGACCGACGATATGACACACTATCGGAATATCGGTGCCCTACGGAAGCGGTCGATTGTTTTTTGCTTCCTGAGCCGAGTGTTTATAAAGGCGTCTCTGGCCAAAAAATCCGCCTTGCCAAGGATATTGGCGCAAGCCTGCGGCGAATGGCTGCCATCCTTCCCATAGACGCAAAAACGCCGCGAAAATCGCGGCGTTGGGCAATCGCAATCGAATGATGCGGGATCAGCGCTGGCGGGCTTTGCGGGCTGCGTAGCGGCGGTCGCGCTCGGCCTTGCGGGCGGCTTCGTCGCCGACGACGCGGGCGATGCGGTCCTTTTCGGCGGCTTCGCGGGCTTCGGTTTCCTGCCGGGCGGCGGCGGCGATTTCGGCGAGGCGGGCTTCTTCGGCGAGGCGTTCGCGGTCGCGCTCTTCAGCCTTGACGCGTTCGCGTTCGGCGCGGCGCTCATCGCGGGCGGCGGCGATGGCTTCGCGTTCGGCCAGCTTTTCCGCCAGCACCGCTCCCCCGGTTTCGCGGGCGGCGCGGAAATTGTCCAGCAGCGCCTTGCGGGCGGCGGCGGCTCCGTTGCGGCGGTCGTTCAGATCGTGGTTCTTGTCGTGTCTCAAACTCGGTTCCGTTTCGTAGGATGGATGCGCCGCGCGGTCTAGGCTGCGGCGGAGTGTCAGATTTCGCCGTCTGGCTGCTCGACGGCGGCGAGTGCGGCGGCTTCCTTGGCCTTGCGCAATTCGCGCAGGCGGTTGGTCTTTTCATTGCGCGCCGCCTCGATCCCCTGGTTTTCGGTGATCAGGCGATTGCGCGCAAGCGATTGCGATTGCGTCTTGACGAAGGCCTGTTCGGCGCGTTGGCGTGACTTGCTGAAATCGCTCAAGAGAATGTCCTTGCGGGAAACATCCCGGTTGGGCCCGGCCGGGCCGGTGGTTCGCGGCGCTTGCCGCCGAAAACAAAAAAGCCAGGCGGGGCCTGGCTTTCGAGGTCAGCTAAACGATGCCAGTACATCCGTGGTCATCGCGTCGCTAAAATTCATCAGGCAGCGCGAAGCTGGCCCGCGGACATCTTGCCCGACTTGTGGTCGCGTTCCAGTTCGAACGAAAGCTTCTGGCCTTCGACGATGGAGCGCATGCCGGCGCGTTCGACGGCGGAGATGTGGACGAAAACGTCCTGGCTGCCGTCGTCAGGCTGAATGAAGCCGAAGCCCTTGGTGGCGTTGAACCATTTAACTGTGCCAGTGGTCATGACGAACCCTTTCTTAGCAAATTGCGTCGCCGCGGCGCGGAAATCGCGCAACGGTCTTGGTGATCGATTTTTGAAGGGGAGTTCGTCGACAGCGCGAAGCGCGAAAACAAAGTCTAGCAGCAAATATCGTGGCCTTTAAGTAGAGGTTTTGGCTGGATTCGTCAACCATTAGTTTTCACTTTCGGGAATTTTCGCAGCCGCGGCCGGCTTTTTCGCCGTTGCGGGGCGCCGCGCGTCGCGCCGCCGGCGCCGTTTTCAGCCTATCGGATGTCGCGCGGCCGCACTAGCCTGAACCGACGAGGCCTGACCAGGAGACAGCCATGACCGCCACCGCAGCCTATATCACTGAGCCGCCTCGCCAGATCGAGGTGATCCACAAGACCGATGTGCTGGTGATCGGCTCCGGCCCCGGCGGGCTGGCTGCAGCGCTGGCTGCGGCGCGGGCGGGGGTGGATGTGGCGCTGGTCGAGCGCTTCGGCTGTTTCGGCGGCAATATCACCACGGTCGGCGTCGAGGGCTTCGCCTGGTATCGGCATGAGCAGACGGTGGAGGCCGGCGGCATCGGTTGGGAATTCGAGGAGCGGGCGAAAGCCATGGGCGCGGCCTATCCGGAAAGCCAGTCGCTGTCTTATGAACTGGATTCCGAAGGCTTCAAGCTGGTGGCCGATGCCCTGGTGGAAGAAGCCGGCGTGCGCGGCATGCTGCACCGGCAATTCGTCGCCCCGATCATGGATGGCGACCGCATCATCGGCGTGATCACCGAATCCAAGGCGGGTCGCGAGGCGATCCTCGGTAAAGTGGTGATCGACGCCACCGGCGACGCCGACATCGCTGAGCGGGCAGGGGCCGTGACCCGCAAGACGCCGGTCGAGGAGATGCAGGCGGCTTCGGTGATGTTTCATCTCGCCGGCGTCGACAAGCGCGCTTTCATGGCGGGTGTCAAGGCCGATCCGCAGACCTATGGCGACTGGTCGACCGGCGAATGGCAGATCGAGACCTCGGGCAAGGAAGACCAGATGTTCTCGCCCTTTCTCGCCAAGCCGTTTGCGCAGGCCATCAAGGACGGCGTCATTCCCCGCCATCTCAACACCATCGCCGGCACCTGGGGCGTGGCGCATGACACGGGCGAACTCACTTACATGAACCTCGTCCATCTGGCCGGCTGCGACGGCACCGATCCGGATTCGATGACGAGGTTCGAGATCGAGGGCCGCAAGCAGGCGATGCTGGCGATCGAGGCGCTGAAGCGCTACACGCCGGGCTGCGCCGGCGCGCGGCTCAGGAATTTCGGCATGACGATCGGCATCCGCGACACGCGCAAGATCGACGCGGTCTACAACATGACCGAAAGCGACGTGCGCCACGAGGCGCGCTTCGAGGACACGATCGGCATTTATCCCGAATTCATCGACGGCTATGGCGTGCTGATCCTGCCCACGACCGGGCGTTACATGCATATCCCCTATCGCGCCATGCTGCCCAAGGGGGTGAAGAACCTGCTCATAGCCGGGCGCGCCATCGGTGGGGATCGCATCGCTCATGCCGCCACCCGCAACATGGCCTGCTGCGCGGTGGCAGGGCAGGGCGCGGGCGTCGCGGCCGCGCTGGCGGTCAAGAGCGGGCGGGATGTCGATGCGGTGGAGATCGCGGCGGTGCAGGCGGAGCTGACGCGGCAGGGCGTGCGGGTGCAGTGAGCCTGACGGGATGCTCAAGACGGCGCGGCGGGTGAGGCCGCGCCGGTGAGATGGGTTACCAGAGATCGGCGCCCGAAACTCCAAGTCCTTCGGTCAAGGAGAGCGGGCCGGTATAGGTGTGTTTTCCGTCGGAAAAGACCGTGATCGGCTGAGAACCCTTGTCGAAGAAGTCGGTCACCTCGACAGATACAATGCTTTCTCTGTGAGTTTCCCCGGTAGATTCATCATATACTTCTTCGTGCAAGCGTATCAGCAGATTGCCGTCTGATTTGAAGAACATAAAGTCATCAATATCGCTGTTGAAGAGGAGCGTCGCTTCCGCCCCTTTTGTCAGTGATATTGTTACGTCGGAGTTGTCGGCGACCGTAATCAGATTGTCGCCGCCATTGTCGACGATGGTGTCGTTGCCGCTGGCGAGATAGGCGTCATCGCCCTTTCCCCCATTCAACAGGTTGCGGCCCTCGCCGCCAGCGAGCAGATCGTCGCCCGCCTGTCCATAGAGCTTGTCGCCGCCGCCGCCTGAAAGTAACGTGTCGTCGCCCTTGCCGGCCAGAACATAGTCATGCTCGCGGCCGCCATACAGCGTGTCGTTTCCTGCACCGAGATCGAGCGCGAAGATGCTGTCGGAATTGGCCTTGCCGATGGCCACGGTCACGACATCATTGCCGCCGGCGGCGGACAGCCGCCAGTCGAAGCGTCCCGACACGGTATAGCTTTGGGCTGCGTCGTCGTCCGTCGAGATCTTGTCGAACAGTTCGTCGGTGGCGGAAGTGAAATATTTGGAGATCTTGTTGGTCATGTCTCTATCTTTCTCGGCTTACCAGAGATCGGCGGCTTCGATGGATTTGTTGTTAGCGAGATCGAGGAGGTCGTCGTTCGACAGGGTTTTGCGTGTGCCGTCGATGGAAATGCTGGACTTTTCGATGTAGCCGCCGTCGAAGAAATCCACAACTTCTGTTGTGTTGTCTGTGTGTGCGTAACTGATGATCAAGTCTTGGTTTTTCCGAGTAAAATTGATCTCTTGGATTGTCAGGTCATGAAAACTGAAGGTATCCGTGCCCCGAAGATCGTTGATCATGGTGTTGCTCGTATCGCCAAAGGCAAAGCGATCGTTGCCGCCTCCATAGTCGGCAAAGTAATTGTCGCCAAGATAATCAACATAGAAGTCATTGTTAGTTCCGCCGGAAGAAATGTCGTCTCCCGCGCCGCCTAGGAGCGTGTCCTTTCCTTGCCCCCCGCTCAGGCCGTCGTCGCCGTCGCCGCCATCGAGATAGTCATTATCTCCGTCACCGCTAAGTTGGTCATTTCCAGCGTCGCCATAGAGGCTATCATTGCCGTCTCCGCCTATGAGCTTATCTCGACCGAGGCCGCCCAGCGCCATGTCTGCGCCCTCACTACCGCGCAGTTCGTCACGTCCGTTATCGCCATAGATCGTATCGCTGCCGACGCCGCCCAACAGTCGGTCATCGCCATTCCCGCCATACAGCTTGTCGTCGTCGTCTTCGCCCCAGATTATGTCGTTGCCGATGCGACCGAACAAGGTGTCACTGCCGATCCCGCCATAGACCCGGTCATTGCCGGAGCCAGCCGAAATCCAGTCGTCATGTGTTTGGGACGACTTCAGCCGGAATGTCTCGCTCGAGCCTTCGCCATAAATGACATCGTTGCCAGCATCGCCGAGGATCGTGTCTGAGCCATTGTTCCCGTAGATAAAATCGCGTCCGGAGCCGCCGCTGATCAGATCGTCTCCATCGTTCCCATCGAGCATATCCCGGCCGCTTAGGCCCGCCATCCGGTCATCGAGATTTGAACCGATGATGCTCTCGTCATCGCCCAAAGTCCCCACTCTTTGCGCCATCCTACGCTCCTTGCTTGCATGAATGCCCCGATCAGAGGCGTAAGGTGATTTGCTGCATCCTGCAAGCAAGGGTGATATTTATTAGGTTGCATTGATATAGGGTTGTACCTGGTCGTCTCTCGCCGTTTGTCTGCTCTCATTGACCTCCCCCTCCGAATGGCGTTTTTTGCGCCTCGTCATTCAGGGGTGATTCAGCATGAAAACGGCAATCGTACTTGGCGCGGGCATGGTGGGCGTGGCCACCGCGCTCGACCTTCAGGATCGCGGCTTCAAGGTGACGCTGGTGGATCGCCGGCCGCCGGGGCGCGAGACGAGTTTCGGCAATGCCGGCATCATCCAGTCGGAATCGGTCGAGCCCTACGCCATGCCGCGCGGCATTCGCGAACTGTTCGATATCGCCACTGGCCGCAGCAATGACGTGGTCTACGCCATGCGCGAATTGCCCGGCCATCTCGGGCCGCTATTGCGCTATTGGTGGCATTCCGAAAAGGGCCGCCATCGCGCCATCTCGACATCCTATGCCAGCCTGATCGCCCAGGCGGCCGGCACGCATGATCAGCTGATCCGGCGGGCCGGCGCGGACAATCTCATCCAGCGCTCCGGCTATCGCACGCTCTATCGGTCAGCTGCAAAATTCGAGGAAGGCCTGCGCAAGGCCGAGGAGATCCGCGCCGCCTTCGGCACGAAATTCCGGGCGCTGACGACCGACGAGACGCTCGCCGAGGAGCCGGGGCTGACGTCCGCCGGCGCCGGCTCCATCCATTGGGTGGAGCCCTGGACGGTGGCGAGCCCGGGCGATCTCGTCTCCGCCTATGCGGCGCTGTTTGCACGCGAAGGCGGGACTTTTGTCGAGGCATCGGTGGAGGAGTTGCGCCAGAGCGTGTCGGGCGAGGAATGGCTGGTGCGCACCAGCGCGGGTCTTCTCAATGCGCGGCATGTGGTGATCGCGCTCGGCGTCTGGGCCAGTGGCGCGCTGAAGCCTTTGGGCCTAAATTTTCCGATGGTGCTGAAGCGCGGCTATCACGCCCATTACGCCTCGCCGCGCCCGCTCGGCCACACCACGATGGACACCGAAAACGGCTATGTGCTCGCCCCCATGCAGGCCGGCACGCGCATCACCACCGGCGCGCATCTGACGCTGCCGGGCAAGCCGCCTGTCTATCGCCAGCTCGAGCGGGCAGAGAGAGCGGCGGGCAAATTGATGGCGCTCGGGACCCGCGTCGAGGACACGCCCTGGTCCGGCACGCGGCCCTGCATGCCCGACATGCTGCCGGTGATCGGGCCAGCGCCCCGGCATCGCAATCTCTGGCTCAATTTCGGCCATGGCCATCAGGGCTTTACGCTCGGCCCGGCCTCCGCGCAGCTGCTCGGCGCGATGATCGAGGGCGCCAAGCCGCCGGTCGAGGCCGCGCCGTTCCGCGCCGATCGCTGATCCCTCAGCCTTGACGCGGCGCAGGCTCCGCGTCGCGCAGGGGAAAGCCCCTGTTCCGTCTGCGGCGCGATTTCGCCGCGCCCTCCGCTGTACGCCGCGATGAAGCATGCTATCACCGTTTCATCGGTTGCAGCGCGGAGATACAAGCATGACGACGGCCTTTCTCGACCATCTCAGAACCGAGCTTGATGGGCTGAAGACCTCCGGTCTCTACAAGGCCGAGCGGGTGATCACCTCCAAGCAATCGGGCGAAATCGAAGTCGCCTCCGGCGCGCATGTGCTCAACTTCTGCGCCAATAATTATCTCGGCCTCGCCGATAATGACGAGATCACGGAATCCGCCAAACAGGCGCTCGATCGCTACGGCTACGGCATGGCCTCGGTACGCTTCATCTGCGGCACGCAGGAAGAGCACAAACAGTTGGAGGCGCGGATTTCCAGCTTCCTCGGCATGGAAGACACGATCCTCTATTCCTCCTGCTTCGACGCCAATGGCGGGTTGTTCGAAACGCTGCTCGGCGAAGAGGATGCGATTATCTCCGATGCGCTCAATCACGCCTCGATCATCGACGGCGTCAGGCTCTCCAAGGCCAAGCGTTTCCGCTACGCCAACAATGACATGGCGGCGCTTGAAGAAGAGCTGAAGAAGGCCGAGGGCAGCCGCTTCAAGCTGATCGCCACCGACGGCGTCTTCTCGATGGACGGCATCATCGCCAATCTCGGCGGCGTCTGCGATCTCGCCGAACAATACGGCGCGATGGTGATGGTGGATGACAGCCACGCCGTCGGCTTCGTCGGCCAGCATGGTCGGGGCTCCGCCGAACATTGCGGCGTCGAGGGCAGGGTGGACATCATCACCGGCACGCTCGGCAAGGCGCTGGGCGGCGCTTCCGGCGGCTATACGTCCGGCAAGGCCGAGATGGTCGATTGGCTCAGGCAGCGCTCGCGGCCCTATCTGTTTTCCAACACGCTCGCGCCTGTCATCGCAGCAGCGTCGCTCAAAGTCTTCGACATCATCGAGGGCGGCGACGCGTTGCGCGCCCGGCTCTATGACAATGCCGCGCTGTTCCGCTCGGAGATGACCAAGCTCGGCTTTACGCTCGCCGGCGAGGGGCATCCGATCATTCCGGTGATGCTGGGCGAGGCGACGCTGGCGCAGGAAATGGCGGCGCGCATGCTGGAGAAGGGCGTCTATGTCGTCGGCTTCGCCTTCCCGGTGGTGCCGCGCGGCCAGGCCCGCATCCGCACCCAGATGTCGGCGGCGCATAGCCGCGCCGATGTCGAGAAGGCGATTTCGGTGTTCGCCGAGGTGGGCAGGGAATTGGGCGTGATCTGAGGGTTGTGACTGGGGGCTTCCCCTCCCGGCCTGCCGGCCACCCTCCCCACAGGGGGGAGGGAAGCAGGCGGCGCCCGTTCATTCCCGCGGTTCGCTGTTGGTGGAGTGGGCAGGGGGCAGGCGGCGAGTCTCCCTCCCCCTTGTGGGGAGGGTGGCCGGCAGGCCGGGAGGGGCCTCTAAATATGAGACAGCTGATATGAGGAAAAACCAATGTCCAACATGATGCGCGCGCTGGTGAAGGCCAAGCCCGAGATGGGGCTGTGGATGGAGCATGTGCCGGTTCCCGAGCCGGGCCCGAACGACGTGCTTATCCGGGTCAAGAAATCGGCGATCTGCGGCACCGATGTGCATATCTGGAACTGGGACCAATGGGCCGAGAAAACTATTCCCGTGCCGATGGTGGTGGGACATGAATTCGTCGGCGAGATCGCCGAGATCGGCTCGTCAGTGACCAAATACAAGGTCGGCGAGCGCGTGTCGGGCGAGGGTCATATCGTCTGCGGCAAATGCCGCAATTGCCGCGCCGGCCGCGGACATCTGTGCCGCAATACGCTGGGCGTCGGCGTCAACCGTCCCGGCTCGTTCGGCGAATATGTCTGCATTCCCGAATACAATGTCGTGCCGATCCCCGACGACGTGCCCGATGAAGTGGCGGCCATTTTCGACCCGTTCGGCAATGCCGTGCATACGGCGCTGTCCTTCGATCTCGTCGGCGAGGATGTGCTGGTCACCGGCGCCGGTCCCATCGGCATCATGGGCGCCATGGTCGCCAAGCGATCGGGCGCGCGCAAGGTCGTCATCACCGACATCAACCCCGTCCGGCTCGAACTCGCGCAGAAATGCGGCGTCGATTACGTCGTCGACGCTTCCCGTCAGGATCTGAAAGAGGTTATGCGCGAGATCGGCATGAAGGAAGGCTTCGATGTCGGCCTGGAAATGTCGGGCGCGCCGCCCGCCTTCCGCTCGATGATCGACACGATGAACAATGGCGGCAAGATCGCCATCCTGGGCATCGCGCCCGAAGGCTTCGGCATCGACTGGAACAAAGTGATTTTCAAGATGCTGACGCTCAAGGGCATCTATGGCCGGGAAATGTTCGAAACCTGGTACAAGATGATCGCCTTCGTCCAGGGCGGCCTCGATCTCAGCCAGATCATCACCCATCGCATCGGGATCGACGAGTTCCGCGACGGTTTCGAAGCCATGCGCTCGGGCAATTCCGGCAAGGTGGTGATGGACTGGGCGTGAGCGCCGCGCCTTCTGACCCTGCGGAAAGGCCGGCCGCCATGCCGGCCTTTTTCATGTCACCCAGGTGACAGCGCGCCTCTTCAGATCGTGGCAAAAACGTCGCTGTCACGATGGATTTACGAGGTGTTAACCATGTTGAAGCTGTTCGCCTTTTTGCTGCTCGGGCTCGTCACATTTTCGACATGCGCGTCCGTCATCAGCGCCACTGAACACAGCGCGGCGCGCGTCGCCGCAATCCAAGCCGTCCGTTGAAAGCCGCCTGCCATGAAGATCATCTATTTCATCCTGTTCGCCCTCGTCGCCACCACCTTCGGCGCGTCCGCCCTGGAACTCACCACCCGCGAAGCCAGCGCCTGCACGCTGACGCTCTGCAACTGACGCCCGACGCCTGCCGGGCCGTCTTGGCCCGCTGACATCGCGGGCCATGCGCGCCTCGCGGAACCGAACTCTCCCGACATCGTTGTTGAAGCCGAAGGTCGCGCGACTGGCGCGGACCTGCGTTTGCCGATCAGGAGGTTTTGATGGCCGAGATTTTCTGGACGAAGCCGGTCAAGGTCGCCACCGGGCGCGGCTATCGCACCGTGCACGGCCCATTGCAGGCGCTTGAATGCCTCGATGATTGGCGCGGCGGCAAGGGACGGTTCTATCGCCACGCCCGCGATATTTGCCGCTCCGCGCTGGCTGCGCCGGAAAAGGCAGGCAAGGCGCGCGAAGCCTTCGTGGCCGCCCATCTCGACGCCGCCATTCCGTTCGCCTGAGCCTTGCTTTTCTGATCAACTGGAAAAATAGCCGCTGTCAGCCGTCGAGCCGGCCGAGGTCGCCGCGCTATCCATGTAGAGCGTCAGCCTGTCATAGTTGACTTTGTTGAACATCGCGCCAGTGATCTTTGCCGCGACCGAAGGCGCGCCGCGCAAGGCCTCAGACAGCATCGCCTCCGTGATCCGGCCCCATTCGACGACGAGAAGTATGATGTCGGCCTGCCGGGCCGCTTCCTCCGCGACATGGCCTGCGGCAAAGGGCGGCAAGTCGATCACGATCAGATCGAATTCGCTTTTCGCCCTGTCGATCTCGATATCGAGATCGAGATCGGCGCCGCGATCGCGATCTTTCCCGTTTATCACAGGCCCTGGATGAGCCAGGAGGGACAGGGGCGCGGAGGGATGCCGCATTATCGGCAAGAACGACGTCGGCGACGGGCTCTGTTTCGTCACAGCGTCCAGCACATGGCCGGCGAGGCGACGCGAGGCTGCGGGATTGACGCGATCGGCGTCGACAAGCAGCGTGAGCCTGCCCTTGACAGCGTTCAGGCCTGCCAGATTGGCCGCGATGGTCGTCTTGCCCTCTCCGGCTCCGCAGGAGATGACGCCGATGACGCGCGCGGTCTGATCCTCCTTCGCCGGCGGATGATGGGCGAGGGCGCGCCTCATCACATCGGTCATGCGGGAGCGAGGATTGTCGAAGGCCAGCCGGTCCACCGGGTCCGTCATCCGGATCGCATCCGGCCGGCTGAGTGGAAAGCCCGTGAAATCTGGATGGAAAGCTGCTGACCGTTCGATCATGGGGATCAGGCCGAGCACGGGCGCGCCGCTCGTCCGTCGCAGCTGGTCCGGCCTGCGCATCGTCCGGTCCGAGAAATCCCGCAACACGGCTGCGGCAAGCCCCAGCCCGAGGCCGAGGCTGAGAGCAGCAAACAGCGACAGCAGTTTCCGAGGGGAAGAAGGCTGGGTCGGGAGCGTCGGCGGCGATATGATCGAGGCGGAGATTTCCGGCAGGCTTTCCTGCTGGCGGGCGTCCTCGAGCCGCGCGAAATGATCGAGATAGAGGCGGCGGGCGTTATCGGCGCGGCGTTCGAGATCGCGCAGGGTGACCTGGACCACGTCGAGATCCGATTTCTCCATGCCGGCCTGGCGGATATCCGCTTTCAGCGCCTCGACACGGCTGCGCCCCATGTCGGCCTCAGAGCGATAGGCGTCCGCGACCCGCGACAACTCCTCGAACATCTGGCGCCGGTATTCTTCGGTTTCGCCTTTCAACCGGCGAACCTGTTGATGATCAGAGCCGAATTTCGCCTCGAGTTCGGCGCGCCGGCGCGAGGCTTCGAGATAAAGCTGCCGAAGATCGGCGATCACCGGACTTTGAAGGCTCTGGGCGACGGCGGCGTTCATGTCGCCCGAGGCGACAATGGAATCAAGCTTGCGGCTGCGCGCTTCGGCCTGGCCCAGTTCTGCTTGAGCGAGAACCAGTTGCTCGGTCATTTGCGTCAGGCGCTGGTCGCCGATCAAACGTCCTTCGATAGCAAGCAGGCCGTTTTGCCGACGGAAGGCTTCGACGGTGGCGTCTTCCGCAAGCGCCTGGCGGCGGAGCTCATCGACCTTGCCTGAGAGCCAGGCTGTGGCCCGTCGCGCGGTTTCGGCCTGGGCGCTGCGCCGCGCTGAGAAATAGGCTTGCACCAGACGTTCGGTCATCGCCGCCGCGGTTTCCGGACTGCGGGCGAGATAGCCGACAGACAACACGGACGAGTCGCCAAGGCGCTTGACGGTCAGCCGCGTCTCGATGATGGAAAGAGCGTCCGCGACCGGATCATGCTGCGTCGTCCTCCCGAGCGCGGCCCGCATCCATTCGACAAGCGCCGATGGGCGCTCCTCTGCGAGTTCCTGGACAAAGTCCGCTTGTGTCAGGAGGCGGGCGTCTTTGATCATTCGTCGCAGCGTCTCGCCGGATCTGATCAGTTCCATCTGGCTGGCCAATCGTTCGTCGAGGCCCGGGGCGGAGCCGGCGTCCGCCGTCTTGCGCCAGTAATCCGGCTCTTCGGCGAGGACGTGAATGCTGGCGCTGGACTGGAACAGGGGCGGGGCGATCGCCAGATGGACCTGCCAGCCAAGCAGGCTGACGACCATCGCGGCGGCGGCCAGCCGCCATTGCCGGCGACAGGCCAGCCAGAGCATCCAGAGCGGCTCCGGTTCCTCCTCCGTTTCCATGGCGGGATGAGCATGCGCCTGTTGTTCTGCCTGCTGCATGATCGGCCGACCTCGATTGTGGCTTTGACGCCGGCGCGTCTCGCCGGGAACAAGGGCTGTGGAAACGGATGAAGCTGAACAATATCGATAAATGCAACGATAGGTCGCAGCTAACGATGGAATCCGTCAAACTGCAAGTGGCTGTTCCGGTCGAGACCCCGCTTGCTCTTCAGAGGGGAGGCGCGGCCCCGTCACAAAAATCGCAAATAGTGTGCATGACATTGAATTCTCCAGCTCCCGCGTCCCTCGGCTTTGACATCGCCGCCTCGTTCGCGCACAGAAGGCTCGTCAATGCGAGAAGGATTTCGAATGCGTTATCTCATCACGGGGACGGCCGGCTTCATCGGGTTTCATCTGGCCAAGCGGCTGTTGGATGAAGGGCATTTCGTCGTCGGTTTCGATGGCATGACGCCCTATTACGATGTGGCCATGAAGGAGGAGCGGCACGCGATCCTGGCGCGCTCGAACGCCTTCACCCCCGTCATCGGCATGCTGGAGGATATGACGGCGCTTGAACGCGCGGCCGAACTCGCCGAACCCGAGATCATCATCCATCTCGCCGCCCAGGCCGGCGTGCGCTACAGTCTGGAAAATCCGCGCTCCTATGTCGACAGCAATCTGACGGGTTCGTTCAACGTGCTGGAGCTGGCGCGCGAGATTTCGCCCCGACATCTCATGCTGGCCTCGACCTCGTCGGTCTATGGCTCCAATGACAAGATCCCCTTTGCCGAAGCCGACCGCGCCGACGAGCCGATGACCATCTATGCGGCGACCAAGAAGAGCATGGAGCTGATGGCGCATTCCTACGCGCATCTCCACAAGATCCCGACCACCGCCTTCCGCTTCTTCACGGTTTACGGTCCCTGGGGCCGGCCCGACATGGCGCTGTTCAAGTTCGTGGATGCGATCCGCAAGGGAAAGCCCATCGATGTCTATGGCGAAGGCCAGATGAGCCGCGACTTCACCTATATCGACGATCTCATTGAAGCCATTGTCAAGCTGACGGATGTCGCGCCCTCTGAAGACAATCGCGTGACGGTCGAGGGCGTGATCGACACATTGTCGCCGCAGGCGCCGTTCCGCGTGGTCAATATCGGCGGCGGCCAGCCGGTGGAACTGATGCGCTTCGTCGAGACAGTCGAGGCGGCGTTGGGAACGCCGGCGATCCGCAACATGCTGCCGATGCAACAGGGCGACGTGCCGCGCACCTATGCCGCTCCCGATCTGCTCATGGCGCTGACCGGCTTCAAGCCGGAAATCGAGCTGGAAGAAGGGGTAAAGCGTTTCGTGGAGTGGTTTGGCGAGCATTATGCGCGGTGAGACGCCGCTGAATGTCGAAATAGAAAAGCCGCCGGGGCGACCCAGCGGCTTTTTCGTTTAGCGTAACGGTACGCTTCAGCCCTTCCGGGCCTTGCCGATCGCCGTATAGCGGAAGCCGTGTTTGGCGAGTTCGGCGGCGTTGTAGACATTGCGCAGGTCCACCACCACGTCGCCGGCCATGGCTGTCTTCAGTTTCCTGAAATCCAGCGCGCGGAAGGCGTCCCATTCGGTGATCAGCACCACGGCGTCGGCGCCCTCGGCGATCTCGTAAGGATCATTGCCATAGGTCACGTCGCCCAGCATGGGCTTGGCGGCATCCATGCCTTCTGGATCATAGGCGCGGACGGATGCGCCGGCGTCCTGCAGCGCCTGGATGATGGCGATGGAGGGGGCGTCGCGCATGTCGTCGGTGTTGGGCTTGAAGGTCAGACCGAGAATGGCGATCTTCTTGCCGCGCACCGAGCCGTCGCAGGCGGCGATGACCTTGCGGCCCATGGCGCGCTTGCGGTTCTCGTTGACGGCCACTGTCGTCTCGATCAACCTGACGGGGCTGTCGAAGTCCTGCGCCGTCTTGACCAGCGCCAGCGTGTCCTTGGGGAAGCAGGAGCCGCCGTAACCGGGGCCGGCATGCAGGAACTTGTCGCCGATACGCTTGTCCATGCCGATGCCCTTGGCGACCTTCTGCACATCTGCGCCGATGGTTTCGCAGAGATCGGCGATCTCGTTGATGAAGGTGATCTTCATCGCAAGAAAGGCGTTGGCGGCGTATTTGATCAGTTCCGAGGTGCGGCGTTCACAGAAGAACAGCGGCGCTTCATTGAGATAGAGCGGCCGGTAGACCTCGCGCATGGCGTCCACGGCGCGCGGATCCTCGGCGCCGACCACGATGCGGTCGGGACGCTTGAAATCCGAAATGGCTGCGCCTTCGCGCAGGAATTCAGGGTTGGAGACCACGGCGACATCCTTGTCCGGAAATTCTTCGCGGAAGATGCGCTCGACTTCGTCGCCGGTGCCGACGGGCACGGTGGATTTGGTGACGATGACGGTGAAGCCGGTGACGGAAGCGGCGATTTCGCGGGCGGCGGCGTAGACATAGCTCAGATCGGCATGGCCATCGCCGCGACGCGACGGCGTGCCCACCGCGATGAACACGACATCGGCTTCGGCGACCGCGCTGGCGAGATCAAGGGTGAAATCAAGTCGCCCAGCGGCGGCGTTGTTGGCGATCAGCGCTTCGAGGCCCGGCTCATAGATCGGCGATTTGCCGGCCTTCAGCGCCTCGATCTTGGCTTCCGATTTGTCCACACAGGTGATGTGATGACCAAAATCAGCTAGGCAGGCGCCGGATACGAGACCAACATAGCCAGACCCAATCATGACGATGCGCATATATTTCTCCAGTCAGTCTCGATGGCGACCAGTTGAATGGATCGCGAGTCTCGTTTTGAACGACGGACTTTTAGCCTGTGCTTTGCCTGAGAACAATGACATCTTCATTTGCTGAGGCGGCTCTTGAAGGTCGCAAGGGCCAAGGCGCGCCCGGCAAGCGCCGCTGTGGCCGAACCGAGCGCGGCGAAGCCCGCGCCCGCAAGGCCGAGGATCGGCAGAAGCATCCAACACAGAGCGAGCGAGAGAGCCGCGCCCGTCAGCGACAATGCCGAATAGATCCGGTGGCGGCCCTGTCCGATCAGTACAGCATTGACCGCATCCGACAGGCTGCGGACGCCTGAGGCAAGCGACAGCAGCAGGAGCGCGGCGGTTGTCGCGCCTTCCATCCGGATCGCAACAGTTTGCGCGAGAACCATCATCGCCGCGATCGCGATGGCCAGCAGGAGAATAAACAACAGGGCAAGGCGGGCGCAGGCCGCCCTCAGAAACTGCGGCCAGGCTTCGTGCTGCCCGGCCGCCGCGATCAGTCGCGGCAGCGCCGGTTGGACAAAGGCCGATGAAGCGAGGATTTGCAAGGATTGCCCGACCGCCGCGCAAATACTGTAGACGGCGGTCGCCTCAAGCCCCATGAGCGCGCCGACGAGATAGCGGTCGGCATGGAGCTGGCCGACAAGGCCGAGATCTGCGGCGTAGATCCAGGCCGAATCGCGCGCACCCCGCCGTAGCCAGGCGGCGTCAATGCCGAAATTTCTCCAGGACTTGGCAAGCAAGAGCGGAGAAAACGTCGCCAGAGCGAGGAGATGGCCCGCGATCCAGCATCCCAGCGCGAGATCGAGAGACCGCAAGGCTTCAAACCGCCATGCGGCGATCAGGAAAATCGGGATCCAGGCCGCCGAGCGCAAGAACAGCAGCAGGTTCGCCCGGCGGGCGCGTCCCAGCGCGATCAGGATCACATGAATGTCGAGCGCCAATGTCTCCAGGGCGATAAGCGCGAGTGCAGGCGCGACCGGCCAAGTCGGGTCTATCGCGATGAAACCCGGAATGACCATGGCCGCGATCATGGCCAGCATGATCGACGACGCGGTCACCGCGAGCCGCGTGGCGATCAGCCGTGGCGCATCGTCTGGCTGAAGAACGAGATCGCGGGTCAGTCTGTTGTTAAGGCCCCAGCCCATCGCCGCCGGGGCGATCGCCGCGCTTGCCGTAATCAGCGCGAACAGCCCCGTCGCTTCCAGGCCGAGCAGGCGGATCAGCGCCAGCGGTAAAGCGAAACGCAAAGCCAGCGCAGACGCGCGCAACAGAAAAGCAAAGGCGCCGGTCGTCAGTTCCTCGTCCAAGCCGCTGTTTCCGCCTCTACCTTCCCCAGACCCTGAATCCGGTTGTGGACAGGCTAGCAAAGACGCCGCAAAGTGGAAGTGCGGTCACGGGGAAATCAATGCGAAACGAAGGTGTCTGTGGCAAGATCCGCGCCGATTTCGACGCCGCCAGAGCCGGGGGGGGCGGTAGCGGGCGGCGGGCGGCGATCCGCGCGCTCAGTCGGCCCGGTTTCGCCTGCGTTTTGTTGCGACGCCTGCAGGAGGCGCTCGCCATCGTTCCGGTGTTTGGACGACCGCTTCGACGGCTGGTCTGGCTTTTGAGCACCTATCTCTTCGCCTCGGATATCGCCATCGCGGCGGAGATCGGCGGCGGCCTCTATCTGCCGCATCCGCATGGCGTCGTCATCGGCGCCTGCCGGATCGGTAAAAACGTCACGATCATGCAGAACGTCACGCTCGGAGCCCGGCGACCGGGGCTGTCCGAGGGGCCGGCGATCGCAGACGGCGTTCTTGTCTCGGCGGGCGCGGTGATCCTCGGCGGCGTCGCCATCGGCGAGGGCGCGGTGATTGGCTCCAATGCGGTGGTGCTGATCGATATTCCCGCTGGAGCGACGGCGGTCGGAAATCCGGCGCGCATCCTGCCGCCGAAGGGCGTCTGAGGCGATTTCATCCCCCACCGGAAACGCGGTCTTACACTGGAGCGGTCCAAACAGGAGACCGCATCATGATACTTGCATCGCTACTTTGCCTCTCGATCGGAAGAATCTCGCCGCCGGCGCGGCGTCATGCGCTCACCGGCCTTGGCGCCGATGGGCGCCGCGTCACGCTCACCTTCGCCGCCAATGCCGTGCGCACGCCGTTGTTCGGAAAGGTGTTCCAATGACCGGAGAAATCGAAACCGCTGATCTGCGCGCGCTCACCCATCTGATCGGCCATGACGCAGGGGGGCTGTTCGGCCGCGCGCCGATCGGCGCCTGCCTTGCTCCGCGATCGCCGAACCTTCTCGCCGTGATCGGCGACAGCACCGCCGAGCAGATTCATCTCGATTCCCAGCGACGCAATCGCTCGGCCTATAACCATGTCTTCCTCGGCGCCGCCATGGCCGGCTGCAGGGTTATCCTCACCGGTAATTTCGGCAAGTCGGGCGAAAGGACGGACCAGACGGCGGCGCGGCTGTCAGCCGCTCTGGCCTCGGGGGCCGGCACGCTTTACATTAGCGAGAGCATCAACAATTTCTCGCAGGCTCCCTATACGCATGCGGTCAGCGGCGCCGTTGTGACGCTGGCCGAGACTGGCGCGCAGGCCTTTGTCGACACGCTCGCCAAGATCGACGCCGCGCTCGCTTCCGGGCTCAAGGTCATCGTCGCGCTTTGCGGCGGCGCCAGCAATTTTTCCGCCGCCATGATCGGGCAGATGTGGATCTACAATCAGGCGCTCCGCAGGGCGGCGGAATTGAGGCCCAATCTGTGGCTTCTTGACATGCCGGCCCTGTTGCATGACGCTGCGTCGACGCCTGACACGCTTGCTTTCCGCTCCGGCTATCTGCACAGCGGCGACACGGTGCTGGCGCATGAGAGCGTCACCGGCGCCTATTTCGTCGCCAAAGCCTTTGCCGACATTCTCCGCGATGTCATGCGACCGCTGCCCCGCAGCCACATTTCCAGGGCGAACCAGCGCTCCGCCGACAATCGTCTGCAACTGGCGCTCAATCCGCTGTTCAACGCAATGTCCGGCAATGCCGGCGTGCTCGGCGCGGGCGGATCACTTGCAGCGGGAACCAGCGCCATGCCCTATGAATGGACGGCGGCGCGCAATTCCGGCGATACGACCACGGCGTTCCAGCTTGGTGTGGAAGCCAATGCGGATGGCGGCAACGATCTGGTGATCGCCTATAGCGTCAGCGTCGCCGGCGGCGGCGTGCGGGTCTATCAGGATCTCGCCGGCTCCTCGTCTTTCTGGCAGGCCGGCGATGTGCTGCAAGGCTTTGCGACGGTGGCGGTGGCGTCCGGTTCGACCGGGCTTGCCTGCGCGCGGCCCTATATCGAGATCAATGGCGTCAGCGGCGGCGTCAGCACCACGATCATGGCCTCGGGCGCAATGAGCGACACGGCGCATGGCGTCTTTCCCTCCACCGAAAGCTTCGTGCTCGAAGACGCCACCGAACCGATCGCCGTTCCCGTCTATGACACGAAGGGCTATCTCAGCTTCAAGGCGCTGGGTCTCACCTGCGCAGCGCCCGGTTCCGGCGTTGTCAGGCTCAGCATGCCGCATCTGGATGTCAGGTCGGCCCTGATCTGACCATGCCGGCGGGACCGGAGCGTGGCCGGGATTGCGCCGGCCGCGCTCCGGCGCGCGCAAAAACGCCGCTCAGCATATAGCCTGACATCATGGTCAGGAAACTGGGCGCATAGGCCTGCACCGTCAGCGCATAGAGATTGAACAGGATGACCAGGACGAGTTTGCCGCGCGAGGGTTCGCGGACGAGACCGATCATCGCCGCACCGACGAACACCAGATAGGCCGGACCAAACATCGCCAGACCCGTGAGATGGAAATTGTCGAGCGGCGCCAGCAGTCCCGCTTTGTCGCTGAACGCCATCGGCGAGGAGAAACAGCCCAGGCCGCAACCGGTCGCGAGCCCCACAGGATAGACGTCGGCGATTGTCAGGAAAGGGGCGGGCCAGGTGTTGGCCGCCCGGTCGGCGAGACTGGCCAATATCGGCGGGATGGTCTCCTTGTCGAGCGTCGAGACCAGCAGCATCAAGACCGGCGGCGCGAGGATCGTTCCGAATGACGCCAGAGCCACAAGACGCAGGACGGCATGGGCTCGAAACGCGGGAGCGGGCGACGCTGTCATCGGCCGGAGCGCGCAGAGAATGACGAAGACCGCCAGTCCGGTCTTGCTCGTCGTCAGCCACAGCGCGCCGCAGCAGAGCGGCGCAATGATCCAGAAAAGGGCGGATGGCAGGCGAGGCGCGATGAGCGCGCTCAGAAATACGATCATCGCCGCCGTCAGGGCGCTATCCCCGGAGAGACCGCCATATCGCTCCACACCCTGTTGCCACCAGCGCTTCACCGCCGCCTTGGATCCCGAAAAGCTCTGATAATCGGTTTCAGCCCAGGGGAAATCGACCAAGGGCTCGGCGAAAACCGACAGGCAGACCACCATCAGCAGGACCGCAAGGACGACGACGGTCACGGGGCTGTCATGCGCCGTCTGATTGAGGAAAAGCAGGCCCGAGAAGACGGGAAGGATCATCTTGATCGCCGCCAGCGCCATTTGCGGCTCGGCCTGCGTGAAATCCACGGCGACAGCGACGGAGAAAGCGAGGCCGGCGACGATAAGCATGCCGAAACTCTGGCGGCGCTGCGCTTGAACGACGATGAAGATCCCTGCGGCTCCAAGCGCGACGAGATCGGCTAAATACCACAAAAACCAAAGACCGAGATGATCAAGGCCGCTTCGAAGCGCGCCGGTGCAAGCGTCGCGGCAGGCGAACAGGATCAGGCCGAAGAGCGCGTAGTTGCGGATCATGACGCCCTGAGGACTTGCCGACCGCCGCAGCTGACGCGCGCGGGCGGAAAAGATTTGTTCACCACAACTCCGCATGCGGCGGCGTTGGAGGCCTCGAAAGAACCGAATGTTAATCGCCCCGCCCGTAGCGTCCTGCCGAACGCAGCGGACAATCGTTGCGCGAAGAGACTGGATTCGGGTGTCCGTCCGATCCGGTTGTCCCAGGAAGAGACGGCTGCGCCATGACCGAGACGACGAACAGATCCATTCCCGGACGCGAGGTTCATCCCGCCGGTAAGGCGGTGATCGTGTTTGGCGGCGCAGGCTTCATCGGCTCGCATCTGTTGCGGCGGCTGGCGTCGGAAGGCGTCGGCAAGCTTTATTCGATCGATATCCGCAATCCGAAGATCCGCGTGCCGGGCGTCAACTATGTGTTTGGCGATGTGCGCAATCTCGCCGCTTTTTCGGTGCCGGAGCCGGTCGGCGCCATTTACAATTTCGCCGCCGTCCACACCACGCCCGGTCACGCCAACCATGAATATTACGAGACCAATATTCAGGGCGCGACGGAGGTGACGGCCTATGCCCGACGCGCCGGCGTCGACTCCATCGTCTTCACCAGCTCGATTTCCGTCTATGGGCCGAGCGAGGATGTGAAGACCGAGGATACGTCGCCAGAGCCCGAAAGCGCTTATGGCTGGTCGAAATGGCTGGCGGAGGGCGTCCATCGCAGCTGGTTGTCGGAACAGCCGTCGCGACGGCTGATCATCGCCCGTCCCGCCGTGATTTTCGGCCATGCCGAAGGCGGCAATTTCACGCGTCTCGCCAAGCTGATGCGCGGCGGCCTGTTCGTCTATCCCGGTCGCAAGGATACGGTGAAGGCCTGCTTCTATGTCGAAGACCTTCTCGACGCGCTGTTTTACGCACGCTCCCTCAATGAGCGGTCGATCCTGTTCAACGCCGCCTATCCCGATCACTACACGATCGAAGAGATCGTCAGGACCTTTAAGGCCGCGCATTTCCCGCAGGCGCGCGAAGTCCTCGTGCCGCGCTGGGTGGTCATGACGGCCGCGCGTTTGCTGCGACCGCTGGCGCTGTTCAATCTCGGCATTCATCCCGACCGCGTGCTCAAGCTCGTCCGCTCGACCGATGTTCTGCCGCTCTGGCTTCTCAACCACGGCGCCGTGCGGCGCGGCATGCTGGCTTCCGCCTTCGAACGCTGGAGCGCCGACACGCTGGGCACGTTCGACAGTCTGGGCGTCGAGCATGTGGAGATGCTCAGGCGCGCGAAACAGGGGCAGGCCGTGCTTGCTCACGAAGCGGGCCAGGCTCCTGAGATGCAGCCTGCAGGCGCGTCCCAGGACGCGACCGGCGCTCGCGCGACGGTGTTCATGGATCAGCCGGGCGCCGGGCAGGGCGATGGTCAGAAAACCGGCTTCCGCCAGACGCAGACAGAAGTCGACATCCTCCATATAGAGGAAGAAGCCGGGATCCATTCCACCCACGGCGTCAAAAGCGCGGCGGCGAACAAGAAATCCGCCGCCTAGCGTCCAGCCAACGCAAAAGGGCCGCCCCGCCGCCCATTCCCGGCGCATGAGGTGGCGATCGATGCGGTCTCTGCACAGCGACCCGAGGCCCGGTAGGCGCCGGGCGGCGATATCGGCGAGGCTGTAGAAGCGACGTCCGGCGAATTGCCGCTCACCCTCCGGCGATTGGAGATCGAGGCCGACAGCGCCGATTTCCTTCCTTGTCCTCAGCATGTCGAGCGCGAGCGCCGGCGCGTTGTCGACAAACACCACATCGGCGTTGAGAATGAGAATATAGGGGGAGACGCTGGCCGTCGCCCCGGCGTTGACGCCCGCGCCGAAGCCGCCATTGCGCGCTGGCCGGACCAGTTGGCAGCCAGCGTCTGTTATTGCGGTGAGCGAGGCGTCCAGCGTCTCGCTGTGATCAACGACGATAATGTGGTCCCGACAGGCGACGTTGTGCTCGAAAAGCGAGCGGAGCAACCGCAAGCAGGCTTCGGTCGAGCGGTAGTTGACGATCACGACATCAAGGTCGGCAGGGGCGTTCATGTCATGCAGCTCCCGGAAATCGTCGCATGTCCTGGCCGGAGGCCGGGCTTTTCCAGATCCGTCAGGCGCGCCAGCAGCAGGTCGCGGGCCGGGAGGCTGGCGCGGTGAAGCCGGAAGGCATGATCCCGGCATTGCGCTGTCGCCGCGTCGCGGTCGGTTCGGCGTTGCGCAATGACGTGGGAGATCCGGTCGAGATCGGCGTCAAGGTCGAGCGTTAGCAGACATTCCGGCGAGCGGATGCGTTCCGGAATAGCGCCGAGCGGGGTCGCCAGCACATCCACACCGGCTGAGAGGGCTTCCAGCATCGTCAGCGGTTCCGCTTCGTCAGGCAGACACGATGGCAGCAGCAGGCAATCGAGCCTCTCGAAAAAGGCCGCTTTCTCAAGCTCGTCTCGCCAGCCCTGCACCACAACGCGACCGGGCCAACGTGCGGCGACAGCGGCGATGTCGGCGGCAATCCCTTCGTCATGGCGGTGGGCGGCCCCGGCTATGGCGATCCGCACGCTGTCATCTTTCAGCAGCAGGCGCTCGGCGAGCCTTACAAAGTAGCCGACGCCCTTGTGCTGCGTCCAGGCGCCGAGAAAGCCGATGGTGGTCGGCCCGCTTCGGCTCACGGGCGCCGGGGGCCGCGGCAGCAGAGCGGCGTTGGAGAGCGTGACCGGCAAGACGGCTCCCGGCGCGCCATAACGCGCGGCAAAGGCGGTCGCCATGGCTTCCGACAGCAGAATATGGGTCGCGTTCGGTCCGGCGGCGCGCGCCAGAGCGCGCCCAAGCCAGGTCGGCCGCGCCCGCAAGCCGCGATAGGAATGATGATGAAGAAAGAGGTGAGCGCCCGACAGGCGAAAAGCTGTCAGAGCGGCCAGCAGCAGCCAAGCGCCCCGTTGCCCGGGAAGCGACAGATAGACGCGATCGGTCGGCGAGCTCCTGAGCGCTGTTCCCAACAGGCTGAGCGCAGCCAGGACCTTTTGCCAAGCTGTCGCGCCGAGGCGAAAGCGAATGACCGTCGCCCGACTTTCGAGAAGCTGCAGCATTTTTCGGTTGGCGAGCACCTGGCCGTTGACCCGCCCGTCCACATTGGCCACGAACCACAGTCGGCTTTGCGCCGACGCGGCCCGCTGAAACGCGCCTCTTCCGTCCTTTCCCATGGCTGCCCCCGTTGTGTTCGCCCCCCGGCGTCTGCGCCGTCACCTCTGCCGCATAACGAGGCCGAGATCCGGCCTGCCGTCCCGCGCCGCTCGCCGGTTGCGGATGTCCTCCATGAAGTCGAGATAGGCTTCACCCAGCCGGTCCGGATCGAAACGGCGGCTGGCCTCGCGCGCGGCCGGGCGCATTGCGGCGAGTTGTTGCGGTCGTCGCGCCAATTCGATCAGCGCATCTCGCCAGGCGGCGGTGTCGCCGGGCGGCAGCAGCCGGCCATCGATCCCGTCCCGAACCAGTTCGGGCAGGCCGCCGGTGGAACTCGCCAGGATCGGGACGCCATGCCTGAGCGCGATGACTGCCGAGCCGGGCAGGTTTTCGGGCCACAGCGACGGCAGGCAGAGCGCATCGGCCTGATGAATCGTCTCGACAGCGTCCTGCAAGGGCAGCCAGCCGGTGAAATCAAGCCAGTCGCAATCGACAAAGGCGCGGCGAAGCGCGGTCTCCTCGCCGCCCGAGCCCACGAGGGTAAGTGTGAACTCGACCTCGCGCCTGGCAGCTTCAGCCGCCCGCAGCAGGCAGTGCACGCCCTTGGGCGCATCGAGCCGCCCGACATAGACGAAACGCGGCGCGGAAGACGATGTCCGCGGCTGCCGCGGTTCGGGATAGGCGTTGACATTGGCGATGACGCGGGCCGGTCGGTCGCCGAGCGCGCCCGCCGCCGCCAGACGCTTTAGATTGGCTTGGGACGGCGAGACATAGCCGAGGCGCGGTATCAGACAGAGCGCCGCCTGTTTGTATGCGGAGGACAGCCGGCATTCCACACAGGGCGCGACGCAGGCCCGACCCTGGCGAAACATCGTGGCGCGCAGGCATGCCAGTGCGAGATCGGGCAGGACGTAAAGCGTGGGAATATCGCGCGTGGCCAGCGCCGAAACGATCCTGTGACCGAGTCCGATCAGCGAATGCAGCGTCACAATGTCGGGTCGCACGGCGTCGAGAACGTTGTCCAGGATTCGCCGATTGCGTGGGTCGATGTGATCCTGGAGATGCCAGAGCGGCTTGAGCCAGCGAGACACGCCGCGCCCCTGACGGTGAATGGAATAGGGCCGGGGAAAGTGAAAGCGGTATAGCGTCACGCCATCACGGCGCTCCCCCCGAATTTCGTCAGACACGCCTTTCGCCGCAGTGAGCACGACGACGTCATGTCCTTTGCCGATCAGCCATTGCGCCAGGCCATGGGCCGACAGTTCGGCTCCGCCTTGCGCGTAAGGTGGGAAAAGCGGTGACAGCATGAGGACGCGCATGGGATTTTCTCCTCGGTGGCCATATGGCGCTGGTCTGCGGGCAACGCGCGCCCGCAGTTGCCGCCATGCGGCTTATGACTCTCCATGAATTGCATCAGCGAAGGCGCGACAATACCTTCCCGCCCGGGCCCCGGGCGGAAGAACGCGAAGTCTTCAATATCAGTCGATAGGCGCAAAGAAGGCGCATGCGGGTATTGTCGGCAAACTATAGTTGCCGTTCAGCGCCTCATGGGCGCATTGTTCCGGAGTTTTCGAATGATTTACAATTCTAAGTAAGCGCAGAATTGTCCGTTGCGCAAGTGGAATCTTCAACCAGCGGCAACGACCGCCCCGAGGGGCGGTCCAGGTCTTGCGGATGGTTGTCGGGTGGCGAAGCTTACGATCAGGCTTTGGCGTCGCGCACGACGGCTTCGGGCCGATCGCCGCCATCGGCATGTTCCTGGTGCCAGTGGCCGCGCGAATCCTGATAGGAAATTTCGGCGGATTCTCCACCGACCTGATGTTCGAGCGCGACCAGTCGCGCCGCAGCCAGCGCCGATGCGTGATCCGGAAACGTCTCTGAATAGACGTCGCCAAGCTGATAGGCCCATCCGCCGTCATGTTCGACGATGTTGTAGGATATGGTCGTCACGATCGGCTCTCCTGTGTTCGGCGCTTACATCGACACCTGGGCGTTATCGCCCATGTCGGGTTTGCTGTTGGAGACGGCGGCGGCGGCCATTTTGATATAGCTGATCACCGTGCCGGGACTATCCCAATATTCGGCGAAAGCCGGGGTGACCTTGAGGATGCGGATCGACGGATCATCGGGGCTGTCCCACCAGGCCTTGGCCGGTGTGGCCCAGAGTTCGCGGATGCGGTCACGATCGTTCAGCACTTCGGCCGTGCCGGAAAGCGACACATATTTCTGGCCCTTGGTATCGGCGAAGGCCAGGCAGACATGCGGGTAGCGGGCGATTTCGTCGTCCTTGTGGCTGGCGACGTCGGTGAGGAAATAGATCGCATTGTCGATCTGTTCGGAGTAGGCGCTCATGGGGCGAGCGCGCATGTCGTCGCCGATTTTGGTCACCATCATGCAGAAGCCGATCTTGTCGATCAACGACCAGACCTTTTCCGTGTCATCCAATTCGGCCATGATATTTCCTTTCCTGAGTGAACGGGAAAGGAACGGGGGGAGGCGTCAGAAGGTTCCCAAATCGGCAGGCGTCGACGCCTTGACACAGTCGCCGAATAGAAAACCCCGCCGGCGGCCGGCGGGGTCTGATGGCCATGTCAGGATTGTCGATCTCAGAAGTCGAAGTGATCGGCCGTCAGGGCCTTGAGCCTGACGTTCATCAGCGTCAACACGTCGCCGTCGCCGAGATCGATCACGGCATTCGCGCCCTTCTGGAACATGTGGTCTGCCTTGAGGTCGGCGAAGCTGTCGACCACGTCGGAGCTGCCGAGATCGATGATGTCATGCGCTTTTCCAGCCGCCGCGAAATCGGTGATCTTGTCCTTGCCGTAGCCATCGCCGAAGACGAAGGTGTCGGCGCCGCCCTTGCCGGTCAGCGTATCCCTGCCGCCCTTGCCGTCCAGCGTATCGGCGAAGTCGGTGCCGATGAGCTTGTTGGCCTTGGAGGTGCCGGTGAAGACGTCGCGCACTTCCTTGACATTGATGGTCAGGACATTCTCGGTCGGATCGGTGTCGGCGCCGCCATTGTCGCGTCCGCCATTGTCGATCACCTGGAAGCCGATCTCGCCGAGGCCGTTGCCGGCATCGTTCTCATCCGGGGTCCAGACCAGCTTCGACAATTTGCTTGCCTCGATGGTCTGTCCGGCCTTGACGGCCTTGCCGGCCAGCATGAGTTCGCCCGAGCCCGGCAGAGTGGTGATCATGACGCCGGTGAACTTGTCGCCTTCGACATCGCTGAAGCCAAAATTCGCCGCGTTCAGCTTGAAGCTCGTGTCCTCCTTGACGGTCACGGTCTTGTCGGCTCCCGACGGCGCATCATTGACCGCCCCGACATCGAACGTGATGGTGTAGCTGTCTTCCGAGGATGCGCCTTCATCGTCAGCGACGGTGAATTCGAAACTCGCCAGTTCGTCGCCATTGGCGTTGGCGTCCGGCGTCCAGGCGAGATCGCCGAGATCGTCAGCCGAGATGTCGTCGCCTTCGCTGACGGCTTCGCCGTTCAGGGTCAGCGAGCCGTTCTCCGGCAGCACCTCGATGGTGATCGACTCCAGCATGTCGCTGTCGATGTCGTTGAAGGCGAAATCGGAGGCAGAGAACGCCAGCGTCGTGTCTTCGAGCGTGGTCAGCGTCTTGTTGGCGCTGGTGGGCGCATCATTGACGGCTTCGACGTCGAAGGTGATCACATAGGTCTCTTCGGAGCTCGAGCCGGCGTCGTCGGTGACCGAGAATTCGAGTTCGGCCAGGTTTTCACCATTGGCGTTGGCCTCGGGCGTCCAGACGAGGTCGCCGAGATCTTCGACGGCGATTTCGTCGCCTTCGCCGACGGCTTCGCCATTCAAGGTCAGCGAACCGTGTTCCGGCAGGGCTTCGATCATCACCGAAGCGAGGCTGTCGCCATCGTCGTCATTGAAGCCGAAGTCTTCCTCGGAGAAGGCGTGGCTTCCATCCTCGAGCACCGAGATGACGCTGTCGGAGCCGGTCGGCGCGGCATTGTCGCTCTCATAGACCGCATAGAACCTGCGGCTATAGACGTCGGTCGTGCTTTCGCTGCCGAATTCACGCCAGACGACCATGAAGCCGTCATCGGTCGCCGTGATCTGCGGCTCCATCTGGTCGGACGTCGCATCGGCCGTGATCGAGAAGGACGAGCCGTCGACCGTGCCATCGGCATTGTAGACCTGGCCGAACACGCCGCGGCCCGAACTGTCGCTCTGGGTCCAGACGATGATGAAATCGCCGTTCGGCAAGCCCAGCACATCGGGCTGCATCACCGACCAGTCGTTGCGGGCGCCGCCGAGATTGGACGAAACGGTGATTTCGGGGCCGCGTTCCGTGCCGTCAGCGTTGTAGGCCTGCGCGAAGACGCCCGTGGCGATCGAGCCGGAGGACTGCTGATTGGCCCAGGTGACCACATAGCCGCCATCGGCAAGGCCGGTGACCTGGCTGTCGACGGCGCCCTTGCCGCTGACGGCATGGCTGTGTTCGGAGCCGATCTTGGCGCCCGTGTCGTCGAACATCTGCGAATAGACCACGCCCGAGGTCATGTCGCCATTGACCTGCGTCCAGGAGACGACATAGCCGCCATTGGCGAGCATGGCGATGTTCGGCGCAGCCTGATTGCCCGCAGTCGTGGTGTTGACGGCGGTTTCCACGCCGATCTTCGAGCCGTCGGCATTGTAGAGTTGCTGATAGATGCCGGCGCCGTCGTCGCCGTCCTGGGAAAGGCTGGCCCAGGCGATGACATAGCTGCCATCGGCAAGAACAGAAATGGTCGATCCGGCCTGAGCGGAGGTCGTTGTCGTGTTCACCAGGGTTTCGACGCCGTTCTTCGTCCCATCGGCGTTGTAGACCTGTTTGTAGACGCCATAATCGTTGGCGTCCCAGCCGGTATAGGTGACGATCCAGCCGCCGTCCGACAGGGCCGCGACTTTCGAAAGAAGCTGGCGGGCATAGGTCATCGTGTTGACCTGGGTCTGCGAGCCCAGCGTCGAGCCGTCGGCGTTATAGGCCTGCTGGAAGATGCCGGAGTCGTTGCCGTCATTGGGATCGGTCCAGGTGACCACCCAGCCGCCGTCGGCGAGCATGGTGATCTGGGCATCGGACTGGTCGCCCGGGATGGTTGTGTTCACCCGGACTTCGTCGCCGCCTTCATAACCGATGGGATCTTCCATTTCCTCGACATCAAAGGTGATGGTGTTCGAGACGTCGGAGGACTTGCCCTTGGTGTCGGCGACGGTGAATGTGAAGCTGGCGAGGCCTTCGCCGCTGGCGTCGACAGCCGGCGTCCACACCAGCGCTTCGATATCGGCGGCGGCGATCACCTGACCCGCCGTCACCGCGACGCCATTCAGCGTCAGCGAACCGGATTCGGGCAGGCTGTCGATGGTGACCGATCCCAAGCCGTCGCCATCCGGATCGGCAAAGCCGAAATCCTCGACCGAGAAGTAGTAAGCCTCGTCTTCGAAGGCAAACAGGGTCGTATCCGCGCCGGTCGGCGCGTTGTTCGCCGGGCTGAAGGTGCGGACATACACATCGGTGGTGCTTTCCCCACCAAATTCGCGCCAGACGACCTTGAAGCCGCCGTCGCCGGTGGAGACGATCTGCGGCTCCATCTGGTCGGAGGTCGCATCGGCGGTGACCGTGAAGGACGCGCCGTCGACCGTGCCATCTGCATTGTAGACCTGGCCGAACACGCCGCGGCCCGAACTGTCGCTCTGGGTCCAGACGACGATGAAATCGCCGTTCGGCAGTCCCAGCACGTCGGGCTGCATCACCGCCCAGTCGTTGCGGGCGCCGCCGAGATTTGACGAAACGGTGATTTCCGCGCCGCGCTCGGTTCCGTCGGCATTATAGGCCTGCGCATAGACGCCGGTGGCGATGGAGCCGGAGGATTGCTGATTGGCCCAGGTCACGACATAGCCGCCATCGGCAAGGCCCGTCACCTGGCTGTCGACGGCGCCCTTGCCGCTGACCGCATGGCTGTGTTCTGAGCCGATCTTGGCGCCGCTGCCGTCGAATATCTGCGAATAGACCACGCCAGAGGTCATGTCGCCATTGACCTGCGTCCAGGAGACGACATAGCCGCCATTGGCAAGCACGGCGATATTCGGCGCAGCCTGATTGCCCGCAGTCGTGGTGTTGACGGCGGTTTCCACGCCGATCTTGGAACCGTCGGCATTGTAAAGCTGCTGATAGATGCCGGCGCCGCCGTCATTTTCGTCCTGGGAAAGGCTGGCCCAGGCGATGACATAGCTGCCATCGGCAAGAACAGAAATGGTCGATCCGGCCTGAGCGGAGGTCGTTGTCGTGTTCACCAGGGTTTCGACGCCGTTCTTCGTCCCATCGGCGTTGTAGACCTGTTTGTAGACGCCATAATCGTTGGCGTCCCAGCCGGTATAGGTGACGATCCAGCCGCCGTCCGACAGGGCCGCGACTTTCGAAAGAAGCTGGCGGGCATAGGTCATCGTGTTGACCTGGGTCTGCGAGCCCAGCGTCGAGCCGTCGGCGTTATAGGCCTGCTGGAAGATGCCGGAGTCGTTGCCGTCATTGGGATCGGTCCAGGTAACCACCCAGCCGCCGTCCTTCAACATGGTGATTTGCGCGTCCGACTGATCGCCGGCAATTGTGGTGTTTACCCGCGTTTCCGCGCCGCCCTCATAGATCGTCATGTCATGCCCCTTAAAAAGGATTGATTATTTCCAAGACCGCAAAGCGATAATTTTTGGTAACCATTTTCTCCAAAATCTTTCATGACCATTTTTGGGTATGCCCCTAAAAATCCGTAGGAAACGGACCACGACGGCAGGGACTCGGTAAATTTTCGGAGTATTAGACGTCGTTACGCAAGCGGTTGTAATCGCGACGGTTTTTTCGCGCGTTCCCAGGCGTCGCCAGGGTTGTCCGGGTCGCGAATCGCCATGACGCCATCCGGAAATCGGTTCCTGCCGGAACAAAATTCCGCCCGGGCAGCCGGCAAAGATGTCCCAAATCGAGACGCCGTCTTGCGCCTTGATGGTGGGCCTCGCAAAGCAATGATGCTGACACCGCGCGCCTGGCTCTCACCCGCCGTCGAATTCGGCTGGCGCAACCCGATCCATGACCGCAGCGCGTTCAAGCCGGAAAAACATCGACAAATAGGCGCAGTCCCTCAAGCAGATCATCGATGTCGGCTCTGAAATACGCACGCCACAGGCGGCCCGCAAACTGCGCCGCTGACAAAACTCGCGGTCCAATGAGACCAATTGCGGAAAAACAACGTCAAAAGATTGAAATGGTGGGCCCGGAGGGACTCGAACCCCCAACCAAGCGGTTATGAGCCGCCGGCTCTAACCATTGAGCTACAGGCCCTTGCCGGGTGGTTACGGCGGTGCAATGGTTTGCCTTACGAGCCTGCGTCTAGCGGAAATTTTGCGATGGGGCAAGCGGCGTCGCAAAAGCTGCACAATCTGAGCGCAAGCAGAAACAGTTTTAAAAATACGGAGGAAACATGCCGCGTCTTTCCATGAAAATTCTGAGCTTCGCCGCTTTCGGCGCGCTTGCCGTCGCGCCCGTTCTACCGGCCGTCGCCTTCGCGCAAGAGGCGTTTGCCAATCGGCCGTTGATTTCGGTCACCGGCGAAGCCACGGCCTCGCTCGCGCCCGATATGGCGCTCGTCAACCTGGCCGTTGTCAGGACCGAGGTCACGGCGCGCGCTGCGTTGGACGGCTCCAACAAGGCGATGGCGGATGTGCTGGCGGCGATGAAGCAGGCGGGCGTGGCGGAGAGGGACCTGCAGACCTCCGGCTTCTTTATCCAGCCGCAATATGATTATTCCAGCGACAATGACGGCAAGCCGCCGAAACTCCTGGGTTATCAGGTCGGCAATACGCTCACGGTCAGGCTCCGCGATCTCTCCAAGCTCGGCGGGCTGCTCGATACGGCCGTCACGCTCGGCGTCAATCAGGGCGGCGATATCCGTTTCCTCAACGACAAGCCGGAAGCGGCGATCGACACGGCGCGCGCCGAGGCCGTTCGCGACGCGCTGGCGAAAGCCAAGATCCTGGCCGACGCCGCCGGCGTGGCGCTGGGCGACGTGCTCGAGATCGCCGACAACGCCTCAATCGCCGAACCCGTCCCTATGGCGCGCATGTCCATGGCCGCCAAGGAAAGCGCCGACGCCGTGCCGGTGGCGACCGGTGAGAACAGCTACCGGGCGAGCGTGTCGGTGAAGATCGCCATCAAGCCGAAACCGTAAGACCTGGGCGGGCGGCTCAAGCATTTCCAGCCGAAGCGAGATCGCTTCGGCGCTAGAGCGTGTCTCAGCTTATCCGCCTCATTCTGTTGGTCCAAACCGGGATGATCCGCAAGGAGAAGGGCGCAGGTCGTAGCTGATGCTACGGCCA
>NZ_JARXVM010000006.1 GCF_029892285.1 Rhizobium sp. SG_E_25_P2 | reverse complement strand
AAGATCGCCACCGCAATGACCAGAGCCCCGGCCCCCGTCTGGGGATGAGGGTCTCAACCCTCTCCGGATCGCCTCATCCCATCCCCGAAAACACCACCTGAACGAGCAGACCAAAAAACGCGAAAACCCGCCGGGAAAAACGGCGGGTTTGTCAGCGGTCTGAGGGCGCTGACGCGCCCTTTTCTTTTGGTTTATCCAGAGACAATCAGATGTCGACGTCTTCGTTGACCGGCTCAGGCGCGGGGCGCTGCTGGCGTTCGGACGGATCCCGACCGACTTCGGCTCTCAAAGTGACCAGATCGATGAAATGATCGGCCTGGCGGCGCAGGTCGTCGGCTATCATCGGCGGTTGCGTCGACATTGTCGATACGACCGAGACTTTACGGCCCTTGCGCTGCAAAGCTTCCACCAGAGTGGTGAAGTCGCCGTCGCCGGAAAAGATCACCAGATGATCCACGACTTCGGACTGCTCCATGGCGTCAATCGCCAGTTCGATATCCATATTGCCCTTGATCTTGCGGCGACCAAGTGAATCGGTGAATTCCTTGGCGGGCTTGGTGATTACCTTGTAGCCGTTGTAATCCAACCAGTCGATCAAAGGGCGGATGGACGAGTATTCCTGATCCTCGATCAACGCAGTGTAATAATAGGCGCGTAACAG
Organism: Rhizobium sp. SG_E_25_P2; assembly: GCF_029892285.1. GTDB lineage: Bacteria > Pseudomonadota > Alphaproteobacteria > Rhizobiales > Rhizobiaceae > Rhizobium_E. The sequence goes on along the minus strand of NZ_JARXVM010000006.1, from coordinate 249,395 downwards.
ATAACCGCGCTTTTGGAACGCCTTGAGGAGCTTTCGATAATCGATATCAAAACCTAGGCTTTTGGAGGCGGCGTATAAGTTGGCTCCATCGATAAATAACGCAATCTTTTCGCGCGGATCAAACATGTTTATTCCTGTTCGGTTGCAGCATCGCAACGATCTACCTTACAGACCGCAGCCCTATAGCTTCCCTTGAATAATTCAAGTATTTTATGAATCATTCATATAAGAGTCTTTTTAATTTATTAAGACGCAGTTTCCAAGGATTTTTTGGCGCTAGCGGGATGTTGTCGATATTCTTTTGGCCGAGGCCGTATTGGGGGCATGCCTTCTTTGGGTCGTTTTGGGCGGAGCCCGGAAAACAACAATACATCAGATTGAGTCCCAATTGCGATGGGAGATCAACTGTCGTCTCTATATCAACGATACTCGATTGAAATCCAGATAGGAACCAAAATATAGAGGTGAGAATACGGCCATGTTCGGCCAAAGCGCCTAGTACCGAAGTGTGGTTACCATCCGGTATATATTTGGCGATTGCGTATTCGGGCGAAATCAGAGCGAATTTTGCGCCAAAGCGCCGCCTTCTATTTCGAATGGACTCGCAAGGATCCGGAAAAGAGCGCATTGCCCATTCCTGCAAAATGGCGAGGATGCGGCGGCGTGGATGGCGACGAACCGCGTCCCGGACAAAATCTACGCTACAGCGGCGCTGCCATCTTGAAATTGCCTCATAAAAACTGTAACGCCACGGGCTTGACATCTATGAAAAAGAATAAGGACAGGCAATGGCCCGCGTCACGGTAGAAGATTGCATCGACAAGGTCGACAATCGATTCGAGTTGGTTTTGTTGGCGAGCCACCGCGCCCGCCTCATTTCTCAGGGCGCGCCGATCACCATCGATCGCGACAACGACAAGAATCCCGTGGTGGCGCTGCGTGAAATCGCCGACGAGATGCTGTCTCCTGGCGATCTGAAGGAAGACCTCATCCACTCGCTGCAGAAGCATGTCGAAGTCGACGAGCCCGAACCCGATGCGTCGTCGCTGCTCGCGACTGAAAACGCTGCCGATGCTGGCGACGAGGATGAAGATCAGCCCGATACGCTCAATTTCGATCAGATGTCGGAAGAAGAACTTCTGGCAGGCATCGAAGGACTTGTTCCGCCGGAAAAGAACGACGACTATTAATCCTTCGCTAGCCATCGGCCTGCAATAAGGATTGATACGACAAGCGTCGTGTTTCTAGAATCAGGCGCCGGTCTTAAGATCGGCGCTCTCTTTGTTTTTGCGGGAGCCGCCCCTTCATGATGCGCCAATATGAACTCGTCGAGCGCGTCCAGAAATACAAGCCGGACGTGAACGAGGCGCTTCTGAACAAGGCCTATGTTTACGCCATGCAGAAGCATGGCGTTCAGAAGCGCGCCAGCGGGGATCCCTATATCTCGCATCCGCTGGAAGTGGCGGCCATCCTCACGGATATGCATCTGGACGAATCGACCATCGCGGTCGCGCTTCTGCATGATACGATCGAGGATACCAGCGCGACTCGTGACGAGATCGATCGTCTGTTCGGCGAAGATATCGGTCGGCTCGTCGAGGGCCTGACCAAGATCAAGAAACTAGATCTCGTCTCGCGCAAGGCCAAGCAGGCGGAAAATCTCCGCAAGCTGCTGCTGGCGATTTCTGACGACGTGCGCGTTCTTCTCGTCAAGCTCGCCGACCGGCTGCACAACATGCGCACGCTCGATCACATGTCGCAGGAAAAGCGCGCCCGCATTTCCGAGGAGACGATGGACATCTATGCGCCGTTGGCCGGTCGCATGGGCATGCAGGATATGCGCGAGGAGTTGGAGGAACTGTCCTTCCGGCATATCAATCCGGAAGCGCATGTAACGATCACCCGCCGCCTGGAAGAACTCTCGGAACGCAACGCCGATCTCGTCCAGCGCATCGAGCAGGAACTGACCGAGCTTTTGAACGTCAGTGGTCTCAGCAAGGCCGTGGTCAAGGGCCGCCAGAAGAAAGCCTATTCGGTCTTCCGAAAGATGCAGTCGAAATCGCTGTCTTTCGAACAATTGTCCGATGTCTACGGTTTCAGAGTCATCGTCGAGCAGGTGCCGGACTGTTATAAGGCGCTGGGTATCGTGCATACGCGTTGGCGCGTCGTGCCCGGTCGCTTCAAGGATTATATTTCTACGCCGAAGCAGAACGATTACCAGTCGATCCACACCACCATTGTCGGCCCGGCCCGCCAGCGCATTGAATTGCAGATCCGCACGCGCCGCATGCACGAGATCGCCGAATACGGTATCGCGGCGCACACGCTCTATAAGGACGGCGCCAATACGCTGGCCGGTGAGGGGACTAACCGCCAGTCCAACGCCTATTCCTGGTTGCGGCTGACCATCGAGTCGCTGGCGGAAGGCGACAATCCGGAAGAATTCCTCGAGCACACCAAGCTGGAACTGTTCCAGGATCAGGTGTTCTGTTTCACGCCGAAGGGAAAGCTGATCGCGCTGCCGCGCGGGGCGACCCCCATCGATTTCGCTTACGCGGTTCACACCAATATCGGCGACACCTGCGTCGGCGCCAAGATCAATGGCCGCATCATGCCGCTGGTCACGCGTCTGGCCAATGGCGACGAGGTGGAGATCATCCGCTCGGGCGTGCAGGTTCCCCCCGCCGCCTGGGAAGAGATCGTCGTCACCGGCAAGGCGCGCTCCGCCATCCGCCGCGCCACGCGTCTCGCCATCCGCAAGCAATATGCCGGCCTCGGTCAGCGCATCCTCGAACGGACATTCGAGCGGGCCGGCAAGGTCTTCTCCCGTGATGTGATGAAACCGTCGCTTCACCGTCTCGGACACAAGGAAGTCGAAGACGCCATCGCCGCCGTCGGTCGCGGCGAAATGTCGTCGCTCGATGTGCTCAAGGCCTGCTATCCCGATTATCAGGACGAGCGGGTCACGGTGAAGAGCAACGAGGAAGGCTGGTTCAACGTTCGCAGCGCCCAGGGCATGATCTTCAAGATCCCCGAAGGCCAGAAGAAGCGCGTCGATCTCGCTCCCGATGGCAGCGAGCCCGGGCCTGAACTGTTCCGTGGATTGTCGCGCGACATCGAGGTTCATTTCGCACCCTCGGGCGCGGTGCCGGGCGACCGCATCGTCGGCATTCATGATGGCGATCATGCGATCACCGTCTATCCGATCCAATCGCCCTCGCTGCAGAAATTCGATGAGCTGCCCGAACGCTGGATCGATATCCGCTGGGATCTCGATGAAGCCAACAAGGCCCGCTTCGTCGCTCGCATCCTGATCAACGCTATCAACGAGCCGGGCACGCTCGCCACAATCGCCCAGGCGGTCGGCACGGCGGATGTGAATATCCGCACCATGTCGATGGTGCGAGTCGCCTCCGATTTCACCGAAATGGCTGTTGATGTCGAGGTCTGGGATCTTCGGCAGCTGAGCCATCTTCTGGCGCAACTCAAGGATCTGCAATGCGTGTCGACGGTCAAGCGCGTGTTTGATTGAGAATCGGGCGCTGATAGCCGGTTAAACCGGCAGTCTGCGCTCTCTTTGTGCGGCGCAAGCGTGCGATTTAATCAGTTTTAACCAGGCATGCTTTTGCTGCATGGCAGCGTCAAGCAAAGCAAACTTGTGCATTGCAGCAGATGAACTATCTTAGTGATCAGTAGGGAGGAACAACGGAAAGCAAAGGAGTTTCCAATGTTCGGCTATGTTTCTAAGATTGCCAATCGCCTGCGTGGTCCCTCGGTGGAAGATCGCGAAATGGCTTACCTGAACGCTGCTGCAGATCGCATCGATCTGGAATATCGTCAGCGCCAGGTGGATCGCGGCATGTTCCGTAATCGCGCCGTCAACTTCATGTGAGTGAAGTTATGGGCAGGGAGCAAGTCTCCCGATGAGATCAGGCTGGCGTCCGCGCCGGCCTTATTTTTTGCCCGCGACCGTCTCCGCTGGGAAAATCCCGCCGCCGATCATGCTGACGCGTTGCGTTCGCCTTTTTCCGCGCCTATGTGCTGTCGCGAGGAAGCACCCCGCGAGCAACAAGAGGGCAGATCATGATCATCGGAATCGGCAGCGACCTGATCGATATCAGGCGAGTGGAAAAGTCGCTTGAACGGTTTGGGGAACGGTTCACCAAACGCTGCTTCACCGAGGTCGAACGGGCTAAGTCCGACGGCCGCAAGAATCGCGCCGCATCCTACGCCAAACGCTTCGCCGCCAAGGAGGCCTGCTCCAAGGCGCTGGGCACCGGCCTTGCCCAGGGGGTGCTGTGGAAAGACATGGGCGTCATCAATCTGCCTGGCGGCAAGCCGACCATGCAATTGAGCGGCGGCGCCGCAATGCGCCTCGACAAACTTGTGCCGAATGGACACAAGCCTGTCATCCACATCACCATCACCGATGATTTTCCGCTCGCTCAGGCCTTCGTGATCATCGAAGCGGTGCCGGAAACAGTCTGAACTTGCCGGTGATCAGGGCAAAGCTTGCCGCCGCCGGGGGAAAGAGCTAGACAAAGCGAAAAACCGCCGCCGTCGCAGGGCCCGCGGACGTCAAGAGGAATGTATGAGCGTGACCGAACATCGCAAGCCGGAAGAGAAAAACGCCTTCTGGGAAACCATCGTCGTCCTGTTTCAGGCGTTTCTGCTGGCCGGCGTTATTCGCACTGTTCTTTTGCAGCCTTTCACCATCCCCTCCGGCTCGATGATGCCGACCCTCCTGATCGGCGACTATCTGCTGGTCAACAAATTCTCCTACGGCTATTCGCGCTATTCACTGCCGCTTTATAATCCCGAATGGTTTGACGGCCGGCTGTTCGGCAGCGAACCCGCCCGTGGCGATGTCGTTGTTTTCCGCCTGCCCAGCGACCCGTCGATCGACTACATCAAGCGCGTGGTCGGTCTTCCGGGCGATCGCATCCAGGTGAAGAACGACGTCCTCTATATCAACGAGAAGGCGATCGAGCGGAAGGAAGACGGCACCTTCACCACCGATGAGGAAGACACCGAAGGCGTGGGCGTGCAATATAGCCGCGACTATCAGGGGGTTCCGGTGTTCCGCGAAACCTTCGACAATGGCGTGAGCTTCGACACGCTCGACCTGACGCCGACAGGCGAGGGTGACAACACCCAGGTCTTCACCGTGCCGCCCAAGCACTATTTCATGATGGGCGACAACCGCGACAATTCCGCCGACAGCCGTTTCGGCGTCGGCTATGTGCCGGAAGAGAATCTGGTGGGCCGCGCCAGCTTCATCATCTTCTCGATCGCCAATCGCACGCCCTTCCTGCATGTCTGGAAGTGGCCCGCCAATCTGCGTTACGAACGCTTCTTCAAGGCGATCAAATGAGCCGGAAGTCGGTCATATCGCCCGACGAGCGCGACAGGCTGGAAGCCCTTATCGGCTATGGCTTCAACGACAAGAACCGGCTGGAGCGGGCGATGACCCATTCCAGCGCCCGACTCGCCAAGGGCGGCAATTACGAGCGACTGGAATTTCTCGGCGATCGCGTGCTCGGCCTGTGCATCGCCGAACTGCTGTTCACCACCTACAAGACCGCCGCCGAAGGCGAATTGTCGGTGCGCCTCAACAAGCTGGTGTCGGCTGATGCCTGCGCCGAGGTCGCCGATGAGATGGAATTGCATCGCTATATCCGCACCGGCGCCGACCTCAAGAAGATCACTGGCGAGCGGATGAAGAATGTGCGCGCCGACGTCGTCGAAAGCCTGATCGCCGCCATCTATCTCGATGGGGGGCTGGAGGCCGCGCGCGGCTTTGTGCTCCGGCAATGGAGCGGCCGGGCGACGCGATCTGAGCCGATGCGCCGCGACGCCAAGACCGAATTGCAGGAATGGGCGCATCAGAAATTCGGCTTTGCGCCGACCTATCGCATCGAGGACCGCAGTGGTCCGGATCATGCCCCAGAATTCACGGTGACCGTCGAAATCGGCGATCTCGCACCCGAAAAAGGCGTCGATCGCTCCAAGCGCGCCGCCGAACAGGTCGCCGCGCGAAAAATGCTGGAGCGTGAGGGCGTATGGGCCCCGCAGCCCGAACTCAACGGATTGGAAAAATAATGGAAGACACTGAACGCGCGGCGCCAACCGTGCCCACTCGCTCCGGCTTCGTCGCCTTGATCGGCGCCACCAATGCCGGCAAGTCCACCCTTGTGAACCGCTTGGTGGGCGCTAAAGTGTCGATCGTGTCGCACAAGGTGCAGACGACCCGCGCCATCATCCGCGGCATCGCCATCCACGACAACGCCCAGATCGTGTTCATGGACACGCCCGGTATCTTCAAGCCGCGCCGCCGTCTCGACCGCGCCATGGTGACCACCGCCTGGGGCGGCGCCAAGGACGCCGATATCATCGTGCTCCTGATCGACGCCGAACGCGGCATCAAGGGCGACGCTGAGAAGATCCTCGAAGCGTTGAAGGACGTCAAACAGCCGAAAATCCTGCTGCTCAACAAGATCGACCAGGTCCGTCATGAGGCCCTTCTTGAGCTTACCCAGGCCGCCAATGAAATGGTCAATTTCGAAGCCACCTTCATGATCTCGGCGCTCAAGGGCGCTGGCTGCGACGACCTGATGAATTATCTCTCCTCGGCGCTGCCGGAAGGCCCTTGGTACTATCCCGAGGACCAGATCTCCGACCTGCCGATGCGGCAGCTGGCTGCGGAAATCACCCGTGAAAAGCTATTCCTGCGTCTGCATCAGGAACTGCCCTACGCCTCGCATGTCGAGACGGAGAAATGGGAAGAGCGCAAGGACGGCTCGGTGCGCATCGAGCAGGTCATCTATGTCGAGCGCGACAGCCAGAAGAAGATCGCGCTGGGCAAGGGCGGCGAGGCCATCAAGGCCATCTCGACCGCCGCGCGCAAGGAGATTGCCGAAATTCTCGAACAGCCCGTGCATCTCTTCCTGTTCGTCAAGGTGCGTGAAAACTGGGGAGACGACCCCGAGCGTTTCCGCGAAATGGGTCTCGACTTCACCAAATAGCGCCAGGGACAATCTGGGCGCGCATCTTGCCTCCGCTGCATGATGGCCTATAGTGGCCAAAAGGGAGATCAAGCCATGCCCGGTCCCGATGGTTTCAACGAAGAACCGCAATCGCCTCTCGCGCCTGCCGAGGATGACGAGGCCTGGGATGAAGCCGTGTGGGGGCCGCAGAAGACGCTGACCGCCGAGGAGCAGGCGGAATATGACGCCTGGTTCCGGCGCAAAGTGCAGGAGGGGCTGGATTACATTCGCCGTCCCGATGCGATTTTCCATACTCAGGAAGAAGTCGAGGCTATGGTTGAAGAACTGATCGACCGCCTCGATCGTGAGGCCGGATTGAAGTGAGTATTCGGTGGTCCGATATCGCTTCTTCGGAACTTACCCAACTCACCGCGTATGTCTACCGCATTGATCGCGCCGCAGCGCTTAGGCTGAGGACCAGAATATTAAGCAGAGTACGTCAGCTTCGGCATTTTCCTGAATTGGGACGGAATGGCAAAATGCGCGACACCCGGGAACTTGTTGTCACGGGAACGTCCTATATCGTTGTGTACAAAATCGATGGTGCCACTGTCGTTATCGCCCACCTCCTCCATGCCGCCCAGCTCTACCCTCCCGACACCCCATAGGCCTCGCTTTTCGCAACGAAGCGTCAACCGTCCGCCGGCTTGTCCGGCGTCGCTTTTCCGTCCATTGCAGGGGCATATCATCACTGGCGCTCTGCGCCCGCGCGAGGACAGGACATGCCGCAACTGATCGACGGAAAATGGGTCAATGACGAGGTCGCCGCCAATGAAATGAAGAACGGCGCCTTTCATCGCGAGCCCACCAAGTTTCGCGACTGGTTGACCGTCGACGGCGGGCCTGGCCCCGAGGGGCAGCGCGGCGTCAAGGCGGAGCCGGGTCGGTTTCAGCTGTTCATCTCGCGTCTCTGCCCCTGGGCGTCGCGCACCTATGTCATGCGCAATCTCAAGGGTCTCGCGGATCTGATCCCGGTTTCCATCGCCGCCGGCGCGATGACTGACAATGGCTGGGAATATGCAGAGCCGCAGGACACGGGCGAGGGGACGCCGGCGATTTCCTATCAGCACCAACTCTACACGCTCTCCGACCCTGCTTATTCCGGCAAGGTGTCGGTGCCCGCGCTATGGGATCGCCAAGAAGGCCGTATCGTCAACAATGAATCGGCCGACATCATCCGCATGCTGAACACCGCCTTCGACGAGCTGACGGGCAACCGGCTCGATTTCTATCCAGAGCCGCTAAGGCCGGAGATCGACCACTGGAACGCCCTGATCTACGATACGGTCAACAACGGCGTCTACAAGGCCGGGTTCGCCCGGACTCAAGCCGCCTATGACGCGGCGGTGACTGCGCTGTTTGACACTCTTGCGCGGCTCGAGGCGCATCTCGAGGTCAACCGCTATGTGGCGGGCGAGTATATGACCGAAGCCGATATCCGCCTGTTCATGACGCTGATCCGTTTCGACGCCGCCTATGTCGGCGCGTTCAAATGCAATCTTCGCCGGATCGAGGACTATCCGAATCTCGCCGGCTATACGCGCGAACTCTATCAGTGGCAGGGGATCACCGAGACGGTGTCGATCGACGACATCAAGGCTGGCTATTATTCGATCGCTCATGTCAATCCGACCCTGATTGTGCCGAAGGGACCGGCGCTTGATTTCACCCGCCCGCATGACCGTGAGAGACTGCCGGGCAAGGGTGTGTGGACGCGGTGACGTCGAGAGCGATTTGGCCGTAGGCGAACATCGCGCCCCACCGAAGAAAGCAGGGCGCCGATGCTTCGCCTACTTTTTCTTCATCGCTTCCAACAATGCCGCCCCAAACGCGCCCTGGCTGGGCGCCTGAGGCTTGGCCGACATGCGCGCCGCCGGCGTCGGCTGATTGCGATTGCGCTCTTCCCTCGGCTCGCGCGGGCCGCTCGCTTCTTTCTTCATCGACAGCGCGATGCGCTTGCGCTTGGCGTCGACCTCGACCACCCGCACCTTGACGATGTCGCCGGCTTTGACCACCTCATGCGGGTCCTTGATGAAGCGGTCGGCGAGTTCCGAGACATGGACGAGGCCGTCCTGATGAACGCCGATATCGACGAAAGCGCCGAAGGCCGCGACATTGGTGACCGTGCCCTCAAGCATCATGCCTGGGCGAAGATCCGAGATTTCGTTGACGCCGTCTGCGAAAGTCGCCGTCTTGAATTCCGGGCGCGGGTCTCGGCCGGGCTTTTCGAGTTCGGCGATGATGTCCTTGACGGTGGGCAGACCGAATTTCTCATCGATGAACTGGCGCGGATCGAGCTTCTTCAGGGTGGCGCTGTCGCCCATCAGCGTGCGGAGATCGCGGCCGCACGCCGAGACGATGCGGCGCGCCACCTCATAGGCTTCGGGGTGAACCGAGGAGGAGTCCAGCGGCTCCTTGCCATTGGCGATGCGCAGGAAGCCCGCGCATTGCTCGAAGGTGCGAGCGCCTAGTCGCGGCACTTTCATCAACTCCTTGCGGCTCTTGAACGCGCCGTTTTCGTCGCGATAGGCGACGATCAGCGTGGCCAGAGTCTGATTGAGACCGGAGACGCGCGACAGCAGCGGCGCCGAGGCGGTGTTGAGATCGACGCCGACGGCGTTCACCGCGTCTTCGACGACGCCATCCAGCGACCGGCCGAGTTTGCCCTGGTCGACGTCATGCTGATACTGGCCGACGCCGATCGATTTCGGTTCGATCTTGACGAGTTCCGCCAGTGGATCCTGCAGGCGCCGGGCGATGGAAACAGCGCCGCGCAGCGACACGTCAAGCTTGGGGAATTCCAGCGCCGCGAGTTCCGACGCCGAATAGACCGATGCGCCTGCCTCCGACACGATCACCTTGGTCGGCTTGGGCGCAGGAAGCTTGGCGAGCAGGTCGGCGACCAGTTTCTCAGTCTCGCGGCTCGCCGTGCCATTGCCGATGGCGATCAGGTCGACCTTGTGCTTGCGGATCAGGCTGGCGATTTCCGCCTGCGCGCCCATCAGGTCGTTCTTCGGCTGGAAGGGATAGACGGTGGAGGTGTCGAGCAATTTTCCGGTTTCGTCGATCACCGCCACCTTGACGCCCGTGCGGATGCCCGGATCAAGCCCGATGGCGCGGCGCATGCCGGCCGGCGCCGCCAGCAAGAGGTCCTTGAGATTGCGGGCGAAGACGCGGATCGCCTCTTCCTCGGCGCGTTCGCGCATATCGCGGATCAGTTCCAGCGACAGGGACGAGAAAAGCTTTACCCGCCAGGTCCAGCCGGCCGCCTCACGCAGCCATTGGTCGCCCGGGCCGTTGCCGCGTGTGTCGAGCGCTGCAGCCACGATGGTTTCGGCGGGCTTGATCGACGACAGGTCGTCGGCGTCGACTTCAAGCGTCACCGAGAGAACCTCCTCGTTCCAGCCGCGCAGCATGGCGAGCGCCCGATGGCTCGGCGTCTTGGCCCAGGGCTCCTTGTGATCGAAATAGTCGGAAAACTTTTCTGCATTGTCCTTCTTGGCGTCGGCCACTTTGGACACGAGGACAGCGCGGGCCTGCATATGTCCTCTGAGCCGGCCGATGAGTTCGGCGTTTTCCGACAGGTCCTCGGCGATGATGTCGCGCGCGCCGTCGAGCGCCATCTTCACATCCGTCACCTCGTCCTTGACGAAGGTTTCGGCGAGCGCTGCGGGCTTGGCCGAGCGATTGGCGAGAATCGCGTCCGCCAGCCCGCCAAGGCCGCGCTCGCGCGCGATCTGGGCCCGCGTGCGGCGCTTGGGCTTGTAGGGGAGGTAGATGTCCTCGAGAGCCGCCTTGGTGTCGGCCTGCAGGACCTTGAGCCGGAGTTCGTCGGTCATTTTCCCCTGGCTATTGATCGAATCGAGGATGGTGTCGCGCCGGGCTTCCATCTCGCGCAGATAGACGAGCCGCTCGGCCAGCATGCGGAGTTGCGTGTCGTCCAGCCCGTCGGTCACTTCCTTGCGGTAACGGGCGATGAAGGGAATTGTAGCGCCGTCGTCGATCAAACCGACCGCCGCATGCACCTGCTGAGGCCGGGCGTTGATCTCTGAGGCGATCGTGGCGGCGAGGCGATTCATATCTGCAGGCATGGCGTGTTCTCGTCCTGATTTGAGATGGGCGGAACATAGTCATGAACTGTCAAAATGGAAGCGTCAGGGCGAAATTCCCACAATGCAGGCGCTCCCGCGGCTGTCGTAGTAAACTCAGATGATTAATAGTCGTTGAGAGTTAATCTGATTTTCACCATACAAATTTATTACATTTGTTACGTATTTCGTAGTTATTATTTGAGTAAAACATGTACAGCTTACATACCAATACTGGTGCTATGGGCGCCCAGAGATTTCTTCGCTCCAATGATTCCGATCTCTCCAGGGCCCAGTCGCAGACGAGCAGCGGCCTCAGGGTGCTGAAGTCCGCCGACAATGCCGCTTACTGGTCGATCGCGACAACCATCAAATCCGATAAAAAAGCTCTCGACGCGGTCCAGGATGGCCTCGGTTTCGGGTCCGCGGTCATCGATACGGCGTCGGTCGGCTTTTCGCAGGTGATCGACGTCATGGGCGTCATCAAACAGAAGCTCGTGGCTGCGCGCGAACCGGGCGTGGATCGCGACAAAGTCAATGCAGAGCTCAGCGAACTGCGCTCCGAGGTGCGGACCATCGCCGAAGCCTCGTCGTTTGCGGGCGAAAACTGGCTTCATATGACACAAGCCGGGCAGGACGGGCCCCAAGAGGTCATCGCGTCCGTGACCCGTTCACTGAATACCGGGACATCGGTCCGCACGATCGACTACGACATGACCTCGGTCGCCGATACCGAGCAGGTATTCTACATCGTCGACGATGATACCGGCGAAAGCGGGATCGTTACCAATTCCGCCTTTGCCGACAATCTCGGGCTTGCCACGGACTGGGTGCTGTTCAACAGCGTGAACAGCGCGGGCCATGCCGAGATCGAAATCTCCAACGCCACCGAAGACAGCGATATCGACGACATGATCTCCGTCGTCGATGCGATGACCCAGAAGATGATCGCCCGCGCCGCGACGCTGGGCGCTCTACAGCAGCGCATCGACCTGCAGACGGAATTCAACGACGATCTCGGCGACGCCATGAAGCGTGGCGTCGGAAAACTGATCGACGCCAATATGAATGCGGTGTCGGCGCGCTTGAGCGCCTTGCAGACCCAACAGCAATTGGGCCAGTCGGCATTGTCGATCGCCAACGAACAGCCGCAAAGCATTCTTCGCTTGTATAGTTGACGTGACCCATGAGGGCCGAGGCAGGGGCGGCGGAGAAACATCGTGAGCGCCACAGGCGAAAGCGCGTTCCGCATCTTATACATAGGCTTGGCGCAGGCTTGATCGAGGATAGTTCACCAACACGGCCAATTTGTCATAAAGTTGTTAAGTCCGGCAAAGCGAATCATCGCTTGAGCGGCGAAAGGAGTGATCACTTGTCGACCTTCCTTTTGAAGGATGTGGAGTTTGTCGCCTGCGTCTATAAAGGCTTGGTGGAGGATTTCGCCCAGCAATCAGTCAAGGCTATTGCCGGCAAAGTGGTCAAGATCGGCAGAAAGCGCTTTTCTCGCATGACAATCCATGCCGGTGGGCGGCAGATCAGCGCCTGGGACTATTATTGTTATGGCCTGCTCAAGGGCGACACCGCCTATGGCGACAAATTCATCCATGATTTTCTGCGGCTCGCGCTCCTGAAGCGCGTCGAGCGTCTTCCAGACGAACATCTGCGCCTGGTCAGCGTCTCACAGCTTCGCTTCGAGGACATGAATGACAACGCTGTCGTCAGCGCGGATGCCGCCATACGCATGATCGAACAGGAAATCCGGATGATATTGCTCGCTCACGGACGAATCGTGCAGCAATTGCTGATGAACGGGCCTGCGCTGTCGCTGTCAACGGATGCCAACCGATCGATTGACTTCCATGAGGAGCACATCCCTCACCAGATCAGCGCAAACGGGGCATCGCCGACATAATCCGCGCCACGTCCGATCTCTCTGACGGCGGCGATCAACCGGCCGTTTCGACCGAGAGCGGCGTCGCCGAGGTCAACCAGCCGCGTGTTCGGCGTCGCCTGCGGCGAGGCTTGCCGCAAGGTCCGGGCGAGCGCCAGGTCGTCAAGTTCGGGCGACACCGCGAGCGCGGCGATCAGTGCGGCGGCGGGCGAGCGCGACACGCCCATCCAGCAATGGATGAGCAGCGGCGCGGTCTGATCCCAGGCGCGGGCGAAGGCGATGATCTCCCGCACATGGCTTTCCTGCGGCGCGATCAAGCCCTCCTTGCCGGCAAACGCGATGTCGTTGACGGCCAGCTTCAGATGTCGTGACGATTGCACGATGCCGGGGCGATGGAAGTCATGCTTTTCGGCGATCAGGCTGATCATTTCCGTCGCCTGATGTCGTGCGGCCATTTCACCGATCGTCTTGAGCGGGGAGATGATGATGGACGGCATGGGTCAGGTCCTCTCGGCATCGATCGCGGCAAAACGCGCGAGGAAGGCGGCTTGCGCCTCGAAAGCGGGTAGCGGGTCGACGGGCAGCATATCGGCCGTCAGTCCCCGCGGCTGGCCGAAGAATTTGCGCGCTTCCGCAGCAGTGAACCCCGCCAGTTCCGTGGCTTCGAAATAAGCGGACACCTTGTCGGCCTTCTTGATCTCGGCCTTCAGCGTCGCCGTCGGATGCGGCGGCAGGCCGAAGCGGATGTGAATCGCCGCCTCCAGGCGCTTTTCCACCGTCTTGTAGCCGCCGCCGACCACGGCCTTGAATGGCGAGATCATGTCGCCGATGACATATTCCGGCGCGTCATGCAGGAGCACCATCAACAGTTCCGCCGGTTTGGCGTCAGGATGGGCATGGCGGTAGATGATTTCCACCATCAGGCTGTGCTGAGCCACGGAAAAAGCGTGGTCGCCATGGGTCTGGCCATTCCAGCGCGCGACGCGGGCGAGACCATGGGCGATATCGGCGATTTCGACGTCGAGGGGCGAGGGGTCGAGAAGGTCAAGCCGACGGCCCGACAGCATGCGCTGCCAGGCGCGTTGCGAGGGAGGCAGCGCGTCGATCATGATTGCGCGTCGTCCGCCTCGACCGGCCAGTCCAGCCCGCTCCAGCCGGGCAGGGCGACGACCACGGCTTGTCCGCCCACGGAGGGCGTCAGTCCCGACGACAGCGCCGCGCCGAGCTTGTCGATCCGAGCCACTGCAATGCCGATCGATCCGGAGACCGAAAGCAGGGTTCCCACCTCCCGCTCTCCGATCGAGAGAGGCGCGCCTGGGTCGGCGAGCGGGGTCTGCCCCGTCACCGTCACCACGCGGCGGCGGGCGGTGGATCGGTGCTGCATGCGCGACACCACTTCCTGACCGACATAGCAGCCCTTCTTGAAGGACAGACCGTCGTTTTTGTCCAACATCAGATCGTGCGGAAAATAGTCGCCGAGGCCGATGTCTTCCCCGCCGCCGGTAACGCCGAGCGACAGGCGAAGGGCGTGATAGGCGTCGACTGACTCCGGAGCCGCCTCGTCGCCCGGACGGCGGCTAAGCGCCACGCCAGCGGTCGCGAAACGGTGATCGGTCAACCCTTCGCCTGTCGGCTCCCAGGAAATGAGCGCATGGTTTGCCGGCAGACGCGCAAATTGCGCTTTGGCGCGGAGGCGGTAGAGCGTAAGGCGCTTGATGAATGCTTCGACCTGCTGGGCCGATGTTTCCAGCAACAGACCATCTTCGGCTCGGGCGATCAGAAAATCGAAAAGGATCTTGCCCTGCGGCGTGAGAAGCGCCCCCGGCCGGCATTCGCCCGCGGGCAAAGCCTTGATGTCCGTGGTGACGATGCTCTGCAGGAAATCCTCGGCGTCTTCGCCGGTGACGGTGATGAAGGCGCGATCGGGAAGTGAAACGGCTGGCATGGCGGTGAGTCCCTTCTGATCACGCTCAGGTAGTCGCAAGCATGGGCGGAGGCAAGGTCGAGGATCCCGCTCAGTCGCCGGCCACGAAGAACTTCCATTTGCCGTCAGGCGTGATGCCGATGCGGTAGAAGTTGTAGCCGCCGAACTCCTTCATGTCGGCGACGTCCGAGGCGGTGACGATCCGGTAGAGTTCCACCTGTTCGGGAGGCGAAAGATTGTCGAGCGATTTTTCGGCGAAATAAGGCCAGACATATTGAGCGTCCGGCGTGTCCTTGTCGACCAGCGCCGCGCCCGTAGACAGAATATCGAGCATGATAGCGAGGATTTCGCGCCCGTTGGGGTCGCCCGACACGCTCTTGAGCGCGACGATGGGGTCTTCCGGACTGTCGCCGACAGCGACCTGCGTGCCGTTTTCCCCGGGGCTCAACAACGGACGCAGACGTTCAATGTCGCCGCTTGCCGCTGCCTCCACCAGCGCCACCCGCAACCGCTTGACCGGTTCCGGCAGCATCGACATGTCCAGGATCATTTCCGGCGGGGCGGAGAGGTCATCGCTATTGTCTGCGGCCTGCGGGCGAACAGCGTTCTTGTCGATCAGGCCGTCAGGCATCGGCATGCCAGGCTTAGTTGATTCTTCCGGATCCTCGACTTCCGCGTCATGGGACGGTTCGTCCTGCAGCGCCAACTGATCCTGGCTTGCCGTCAGCGCCAAAGCTGGCGATGCGGCCCAACCGGTCACGGCCACCCACCCCAACAACAAGGCGGTCGCGCAACGAAGCGGTGTGACGGACCTTGGGTCGGGCATTGCGACAGTCCTTACTGGATCGTGCGGTTCGGCGAAAACTCTCCCGAAGCGATGCGCTCCTTCAGCGATTCGAGCAAGGCCTCCGCGCCCTCTTCGCCATGCAGCCGGATTGTCTCCTGCATGGCGAAAGCGATCGCCGCTTCCGCGATAATCTCCGGCTCGATACCGTCCGCGCGGCCTTCGGCCCATGCTTCCCCCTGGCTCTCCCAGGCGGCCTGCATCTTTTCATGGACGATCATGTCGTCGAGGTCTTTGGCGCTGGCTTCCATACTCATACATCCCTGAAGGCGGGCATCATTACCGATCCGTTAAAACTCATAGCAAGGTTTTCCCAAAACGGCATCGGGCGCAATGAAAAGAGGTTAACTTATGCTTAATTTCCGAAGCGCGCGGTAATTTCCGCGGCGAGTGTTGCCCCTTCGGCACGGTATCGGTTTTCCGCGTTCACGGCTTGTTGCGTGCACCGCGCATAGGTTGCGGCGAAGGATCGATAACCCCGATTGAAGGCCGCCGTCAATTGCGCCGCCCGTTTCGGCTCACCTTTGGTCTCCTCTTCAAGCAGCGAGCCCATGGCCTGGCGCCAGGAGGCGTCGTGCTTGGCGCAGAGATTGCGCAAATAGTGTACTGACCCCAGGATCTCGGCGAAACGCTGGAGTTTGAGGTCGTAGGGCGCTGGTTTTTCCTCAACCGGCGCGGGCGGAGCGGGCTGTTCCGCCTCGGCGGCGGCCATGGCGAAAAACGGGGTTGCGGCAAACGCGCAGACAATGGCGAAACGAAAAAACGACATGCCTTTTACATAACAGAGGCGGCGGCGGGCGGCAAATCACGCGAGCGCGAATTGGCGTTCCAGCTTTTCCACGCAGTCGATGACCGAATCGGGGCAATTCAAGCCCCGGATCTCCGCAGGCGTAAACCAGCCCGCATCGGCGGCGTCGTCTCGTGCTTCGGCGATGGCCTCCGCATCAGCCTCGACCAGAAAAACGCTCAGATGAAAATGCCGGCCCGGATTTTCGGAATGGAGATCGTAGGTGGCGAACAACAGAGGAGCGCGGGCGATGATCCCCGTCTCCTCCTCGAATTCCCGCAGCGCTGTCTGATCTGGCGATTCGCCTGCTTCGGCGCGGCCGCCGGGAAAGGCGTACATATCGAGCGAGGGCGGATTCTTCCGCCGGATCAGCAGCATGCGGCCGTTTCTAATCAGGATGGCGGAGGAGGCGAGTTCGGTCTTCATCGTCAGATCCGTTTTAAAGGTCGCGGCGACATTGACCTGATGGGGGCGCGATGCCAAATGAATTCCCATGTGCGGACGATTTTCACTGACGGCGACGCCCGAAGAGGTGCGCGAATTCCTCGCCCTTCTGGAGCTTGAGGATTTCCCGGCGCGCTACAATATCGCGCCCACACAGCCCATTCTCGCCGTTATCGCCGGCGAGCAGGGCGCGCCCGGCTCCAACTTGCCTCAGCGCCGCGCCTTGTTGATCCGCTGGGGGCTGACGCCAGGCTGGGTCAAGGATCCGCGCGACTTTCCGCTGCTCGTCAATGCACGCGCCGAGACGGCGGCGGAAAAGGCCTCTTTCCGCGCCGCCATGGGCCATCGCCGCATTCTCATTCCCGCCTCCGGCTTCTACGAATGGCGGCGTCCGCCCAAGGAGAGCGGCCAGAAGAGCCAGGCCTTTTGGGTGCGGCCGCGCCATGGCCGCATCGTCGCCTTCGCAGGACTGATGGAAACCTGGGCCTCGGCGGACGGATCGGAAGTCGATACCGGCGCGATCCTGACGGCCGCCGCCAATCCTGCTTTCGCGCGGATCCACGACCGCATGCCGGTGGTGATCGCGCCGGAGGATTTCGACCGCTGGCTCGATTGCAAAAACCAGGAGCCGCGCCATGTCGCCAATCTCCTTCGCTCGCCGCCTGAGGATCTGTTCGAGGCAATCCCGGTGTCGGATCTGGTCAACAAGGTCGCCAATGTCGGGCCCGAGGTTCAGGCGCCCGTCGATCCCTCTGTCGTCGTGGAAAAACCCAAGCCGAAAGCCGCTAAACCCAAGGCGGATGGCGGCGGCGGTGGGCAGATGAGCCTGTTCTGAGCGCGGTTGTCGCTGTCTGGCGCTGATGGTAGACTGATCGAATGAACGAACACGCGCGCACCACCATCACGCTTTCGCTGACGCCCGAGGATGTCGAACGGCTGGATCTGGCCGTGCGCGAAGGCGGCTACGGGTCGCGGGAAGAGGTTGTGATGCTGGGCGTCGAGACGGCTCAGGGACAGGGTCAATTCGACAACCATCAGATCGAGCATCTTCGGCGCGTCTATCGAGATGGTCGCGATAGCGGGCAGGCTGACCCCTTTTTGGCAGAAGACTTTCTTGCCGACCTGAAGCGAGAGAAGGCCAACGACAATCGCTGAACTCGTTTTCACCAACAGGGCGAAAAGAGATTTACGCCGAATGTGGCAGACGATCGCGCGGCACAACAACACGGCAGCGGACGGGCTTTACCAGCGCATGATGGCAAAGCTGCAACGCGCATCAGCGTATCCCTTCATCGGTCCAGCCCGACCTGAAATCGCCGAACGGGCCAGAGTCATAGTTGAAGGGAACTACATCGCCATTTATGAGCCGACGAACACAGGAATTCTCGTCGTCGGCATAGTTGACGGTAGACGTGATCCGGAAACATGGTGATGCGCGTTGGCGCGATCGCATGGAGAACAGTCAGAGGGCCTCAGGCCGCCCGCACGTCCTTCTTCGGAGCGGCGGCGGCCTTTTCCTCGTCGCGCGGACGATGCATCATCAGGGCTGCAGCGAGCAGGTGACGCGGGCCGACAGGGCCGTATTTCGTCAGGAGTTCGTTAATGCTTTGTTTACCAGTTTCAATGCGTTGCATGGTGTTCCTCATCCCATTTGGGAAATGTTTCGTGTCTTGCTTATGCCGTGTCGATTGGGACAAAAGCATGGCGGTTCTCCTCCCCGCAAACATTTCCCATGCTTCAGTACCATATTTCTTCAAATTGTATGCAACGGAAAAATTGCGCCGACCTTGACCGCATCGCTTGACTGCGCGATATAGCCACCATGAAAACGATGAACTGCATCATCTGCCGGATCATTATTCGCTAGCGCAAGCGCTGGCCCGGCCGTTTTCGTCTCCTGACACCCCAAGAGCAAAACGCCCCGGCCAGCCGGGCAAACAGTCTATGGGGACACGCATGGCCGACACGCCGGAACTCAGGCTCTACAACACGCTGACGCGCGAAAAGGCGCCGTTTCAGCCCATCGATCCCAGCCATGTGCGGATGTATGTCTGCGGCCCCACGGTTTATGACTTCGCCCATATCGGCAATGCGCGCCCGGCCATCGTCTTCGATGTGCTCTATAGGCTGCTGAGGCATGTCTATGGCGCCGACCACGTCACCTATGTCCGCAACATCACTGACGTTGACGACAAGATCAATGCGCGCGCGCTGCGCGATTATCCCGGCATGGAGCTCAACGCCGCCATCCGGCTGGTGACGGAAAAGACCGAAGCGCAGTATCACGCCGACCTCAAGGCGCTCGGCTGCCTGGAGCCGAATGTCGAGCCGCGCGCCACAGACAATATCCGCCAGATGATCGAGATGATCCAGACACTGCTCGATCGCGGCCATGCCTATGTGGCGACGGGTTCGGAGGGCGCCGAAGTGCTGTTCGCCACCGGATCGATGGCCGATTACGGCCAGCTCTCCAAGCGCAAGCTCGAGGATCAGCAGGCCGGCGCCCGCGTGGCAGTGGAGGCGCATAAGCGCAATCCCGCCGATTTCGTGCTGTGGAAACATTCCGACGCCGATCAGCCCGGCTGGCCGGCCGGCTTCAGCGTGGATGGCTCTGATGTCGACATCTATGGCCGTCCCGGCTGGCATATCGAATGCTCGGCCATGGCCGGCCGCTATCTCGGCGACACTTTCGATATTCATGGCGGCGGGCTGGACCTGATCTTCCCGCATCATGAAAACGAGATCGCCCAATCGCGCTGCGCCCATGGCGGCCATGTCATGGCCAATGTCTGGATGCACAATGGCTTCCTGCAGGTCGAGGGCAAGAAGATGTCCAAGTCCGAGGGCAATTTCTTCACGATCAACGAGCTGATGGAAACCGAGAATTTCGGCGGCCGCAAATGGCCGGGCGAGGTACTGCGTCTGGCTATGCTGATGACACATTATAGGGAGCCGATCGATTTCAGCGTGAAGCGGCTGGAAGAGGCGGAACGGCTGATCGCCAAGTGGCCCGCCGGCGGCGAGCCGGTTGGTACCGTGAATGTTTCCGTGTTGTCCGCGCTCGCTGACGATATGAACACGGTCGCCGCCGTGCAGGCGCTTCATACGCTTGCCTCGAACAATGCGCCCGATTTTGCCGCCAGCGCGGAGCTTTTGGGTGTTCTGCCGAAGAAGGTCGCGATCGACCAGCATCTCGCCGACGGCGTCGAGGCCATCGTGCAGATGCGTCTGGAACTCCTCAAGGCCAAGAACTTCGCCGAAGCCGACAAGATCCGCGACGACCTGCTTGCCAAGGGCATCCAGTTGAAAGACGGCAAGGATCCCGCGACCGGCGAGCGCATCACGACCTGGGAGATCAAGCGGTAAGAATTGGAGTTTTCAGCGGTCTGGCCTATGCTTGCCGCAAGGCCATCGGAGGCGCCGAGCATGAACGAGATCCGGCATGTGAAAATCGTCCTGAAGGACGGCCGTCGCGCCGTGGAGATCCCCGAGGAGTTCGATTTCCCCGGGGATGAGATTACTATGCGCAAGGAGGGTGATCGGATCATTCTGGAGCCCAAACGTGAGGACCGCGACTTTTTCGAATGGCTGCGGTCGCGCAAGCCGCTTACCGAAAATGACCTTCTCGACGACGACTTCGCAGATCGGTTGCCAGAGGATGTCGAAACGCTTGCTATTTGAAGGATCGGGCATATGCTTGGCATATGCCACGTTTCTGGAGGCGAGAATGGGTATCGAACGAGATGTGAAGCTGTTCCGCAACGGCCGCAATCAGGCCGTTCGCATTCCTGTGGAATTCGAGTTGCCGGGCGACGAAGCAGTGATGCGCAAAGTTGGCGAAGACATCATCATTTCCCCAAAGAAAAAATCGAGCCTGTTTGAGTGGCTTGCTACGCTTGAGCCGTTGGATGAAGAGTTTCCTGACGTCGATGAGGGCTTGCTGCCAATGCGGGAAGTCGATCTGTGAGCCCACTCCGATACATGCTGGATACGAATATCGTGTCTGACATGGTCCGCAATCCAAGGGGCGCAACGGTAAGGCGCGCGCGGGACATAGGCCAAGACGCGCTATGTGTCAGCGTCGTAACCGCCTGCGAACTGCGCTTTGGCGCCCTCAAGAAAGGCTCACCAGCATTGATGCAGAGAGTCGGCGGCTTCTTGAGCGAAGTGCCGCCTCTGCCGTTCGAGACTGCATTCGATGGCGAATTTGCGCGGATACGGGTCGAGTTGGAGATGCTCGGACGGCCCATCAGCCCCTTTGACCTTCTCATCGCCGCCCACGCCAAATCCCTCGATCTCACCCTCGTCACCGACAATATCCGCGAATTCTCCCGCATTGATGGGCTGAAGCTCGAAAACTGGATCGAAAGGCCCTCCGCATGACCAATGAAATTCTTTCCGGCGGTTGCCAATGCGGCGCGGTGCGGTTTCGCGCCAGCCATCTCGGCCGTCCCTCCATCTGCCATTGCCGCATGTGCCAGAAGGCGTTTGGCGGCTTTTTCGGGCCGCTGGTGACCGCCGATCAAGCTCATCTCGAATGGACGCGCGGCCAGCCCTCGCTCTATCGCTCCTCCAAGAAGGTCCGGCGCGGCTTCTGCAATAAATGCGGCACGCCGCTGACCTATCATCATGGCGACGGCGTCGAACTCGCCATCGGCGCCTTCGATCATCCCGAAAAGCTTGAGCCGCAGATCCAGGTCAATCACAAGAAGCGGCTGCCCTGGATCGATCATCTGTTCGAACAGCCCGTGCTCGACGATCCCGAGGTGGATGCGATGTTTGCGGCCATCGAAAGCTGGCAGCATCCCGATCACGACACCGACAAGTGGCCGGAGGATTGAGCATGGCGGGCAATCCGAACACGCAGATGCCGAAATGGTTGATCTACGCGCTGGTCGGCAAGGCCGTGGCGCTGGTGGTGATTGTGGCCGCAGTGCTTTATTTCGTGGGAGCGTTCAAATGAGCGATGTCTACACCGGCGGCTGCCAATGCGGCGCCATCCGCTTCCGGCTGGAAGGCCGCTATCAGGACGCCTCGATCTGCCATTGCCGCATGTGCCAGAAAGCGTTTGGCAATTATTTCGCGCCGCTTGTCTCGGTCGGCGAGGCTCAGCTCACCTGGACGCGCGGCAAGCCCAAATATTTCCGCTCCTCCAACTATGTCCGTCGCGGCTTCTGCGGCGAATGCGGCACGCCGCTCTGCTATGAAGCGCCCGATGGCGTCGGCCTTGCCATCGGCGCGTTCGACGAGCCCGGCCGCATCGCGCCATCAGTGCAATTCGGCGTCGAAGGCAAGGTCGCCTATGTGGATCATCTGCAAGAGCTGCCCGAGCGGGTAACCGAGGACGACCTCGAAGCCGCGCCCTTCCTTGCGCATATCGTCAATTATCAGCACCCCGACCACGACACATCCGAATGGTCGCCGCGCTCCGAGCCCGCCGATCACTGGCGGCCGACGGAGGAGGGGGTGTGAGACGGCTTCTTTGGTCGGCGGTTTTGGCTTTCCCCGCCCCAACCCCTCCCCACAAGGGGGAGGGGCTTAACCCGCAGCACTATTCCGGCAAAATCGCAACCTTGCGTCTGGTGTATCGGCGGAGGGTGAAGACGAGGGCGCAGCATCCTAGCCCCTCCCCCTTGTGGGGAGGGGTTGGGGAGGGGTACTTTCCTTCGCTGCCGGAGGCGAAGTTCATGCCCCATTCCAATATTGATCCGAAAACCAGACACCGCGCCCAATCATTGCGTCGTGACCGGACCAAAGCCGAGCAGGTGATGTGGAACCTGTTGAGAGAACTTCGTCCATTCGGCGCTCGCTTTCGCCGCGAAACGCCTCTCGGTCCCTACATTGCCGATTTCGCCTGGCTATCCGCGCGCATCATCATTGAGGTTGATGGTCATAGCCATGGTTATGACAATGCCATCCGTCATGATGCGCGACGAGACGCCTTTATGCGCAGCCAAGGCTTCGCGGTCCTTCGGTTCGATAATGACGATGTCCTCAATGCCGAAGAAGCCGTCTATCTGGAGATCGTAGCCGCGCTTCGGCATCGCCTGATCGGTTGGGACGGCGATTGATGATGGAAGATTCCGACTTGATGTATGAAAGCGAAATGCATGACTGAATTCCGCACCCTCTACCCCGAAATCACCCCGTTCGAGACCGGCTTCCTCGACACCGGCGACGGCCACTCCATTTATTGGGAACGCGTCGGAACCAAGGGCGCAAAACCCGCCGTCTTCCTGCATGGCGGCCCGGGCGGCGGTTTTTCCCCGACACACCGCCGACTGTTCGATCCCGCGCTCTATGACGTGATCCTATTTGACCAGCGCGGCTGCGGCAAATCCACGCCCTATGCTAGCCTGGAGAACAACACCACCTGGCATCTCGTCTCCGATATCGAGAAGCTGCGCGCGATGATCGGCGTGGAAAAGTGGCTTGTTTTCGGTGGCTCCTGGGGCTCGACCTTAGCGCTGGCCTATGCCGAGACGCATCCTGACCGCGTTTCCGAACTCGTTGTGCGCGGCATCTACACGCTCACCAAGGCTGAGCTCGACTGGTATTACCAGTTCGGCGTCTCGGAAATGTTTCCCGACAAATGGGAGAAGTTTCTGGCGCCGGTCCCCGAGGGTGAGCGCCATGCGATGATGGCCGCCTATCGCAAGCGGCTGGTGGGCGAGGACAAGGCGGCCCAAATCGAGGCTGCGCTCGCCTGGAGCCTGTGGGAAGGACAGACGATCACGCTGCTGCCCGAGCCCGACACCAGTGACAAATTCGGCGAGGACGAGTTTGCGCTGGCCTTCGCCCGCATCGAGAACCATTATTTCGTCCATGCCGGCTGGATGGACGAGGGGCAGTTGCTGCGCGATGCGCACAAGCTTGCCGACATCGATGGCGTGATCATTCATGGCCGCTATGACATGCCGTGCCCGGCGAAATATGCCTGGGCGCTGCACAAAGCCTGGCCGCGCGCAGAATTCCACTTGATCGAAGGGGCGGGACACGCCTATTCCGAGCCCGGAATTCTCGACCAGCTGATCCGGGCGACGGACAGGTTTGCGGGGAAGTAACGGCGGCTGCCGCTTTGGGCGTCACCCCCCTCTGGCCTGCCGGCCATCTCCCCCTCAAGGGGGGAGATCGAAGGAGGAGGGCGATCGCTCGACTCTGCGGCGTCGCTGTTGAGGCGAGCGAAGGCCGCCAGCCAATCTCCCCCCTTGAGGGGGAGATGCCCGGCAGGGCAGAGGGGGGTGGCCACAGAACAGACGCCAACACATTGGCGGGAGGATACGCATGACCAGGGAACGCATCTATCTCTTCGACACCACGCTGCGCGACGGCCAGCAGACGCCGGGCGTGGATTTTTCGGTCGAGGACAAGATTTCCATCGCCACCATGCTCGATAATTTCGGCTTCGATTATGTCGAGGGCGGCTATCCCGGCGCCAATCCCACCGACACCAAATTCTTCGAGAAGAAGCGCACGGCGCGCTCGAAATTCGTGGCTTTCGGCATGACCAAGCGCGCCGGAATCTCCGTCTCAAACGATCCCGGCATGTCCATGCTTTTGCAGGCGAAATCGGACGCTGTCTGTCTGGTCGCCAAGAGCTGGGATTATCATGTCAAGGTCGCGCTCGGCTGTTCCAACGACGAAAATCTCGACTGCATCGCCCAGTCGGTCGAGGCCGTTATCACGAGCGGCAAGGAGGCGCTGATCGATTGCGAGCATTTCTTCGACGGCTACAAGGCCAATCCCGCCTATGCGCTGGCCTGCGCCAAGACCGCCTATGACGCCGGCGCGCGCTGGGTGGTGCTGTGCGACACCAATGGCGGAACGCAGCCGTCTGAGATCCGCGACATCGTCGCGGCCGTCATCGCTTCGGGCGTGCCGGGCGACTGTCTTGGCATCCATGCCCACAATGACACCGGCCAGGCGGTGGCCAATTCGCTGGCGGCCGTCGAGGCGGGCGTGCGCCAGATCCAGGGCACGCTCAATGGCATCGGCGAGCGCTGCGGCAACGCCAATCTGATCACGCTTTTGCCGACCTTGGCGCTGAAGCCGGCCTTTGCCGATCGCTTCGAGACTGGCGTCGACGCCGACAAACTGCAGGGCCTCACCGGCCTCAGCCACGCCTTTGACGAATTGCTCAACCGCTCGCCCGATCACCAGGCGCCCTATGTCGGCGCCTCCGCCTTCGCCACCAAGGCCGGCATCCATGCCTCGGCGCTGCTCAAGGACCCGCGCACCTATGAACATGTGCCGCCGGAAACGGTGGGCAATCTGCGCAAGGTCATGGTGTCGGACCAGGGCGGCAAATCCAATTTCATCAATGCGCTCAAGCGCCGGGGCATTGTCGTCTCCAAGGACGATCCGCGGCTGGACCAGTTGATCACAGAGGTCAAGGAGCGCGAAGCCTCGGGCTATGCCTATGAAGGCGCCGATGCGAGCTTTGAAATGCTGGCGCGGCGCATTCTCGGCTCGGTGCCGGATTTCTTCAAGGTCGAGAGTTTTCGCGTCATGGTCGAGCGCCGCTTCGACGCCAATGGCCAGCTGAAGACGGTGTCTGAAGCCGTGGTCAAACTGATCATCGATGGGCTGGAAACCATGTCTGTGGCCGAAGGCCATGGCCCGGTCAATGCGCTCGACGTGGCGCTGCGCAAAGATCTCGGCAAATACCAGTCGGAAATCGCCGATCTCGAACTGGTGGATTACAAGGTCCGTATCCTCAATGGCGGCACGGAAGCCATCACCCGCGTGTTGATCGAATCGGCCGATGGCGCGGGCGCACGCTGGTGGACGGTCGGCGTCTCCGACAACATCATCGACGCCTCCTTCCAGGCGCTGATGGATTCGATCGTCTACAAGCTGATGAAGAATCGCGAGCAGGCGGGGCAGGCGGCGGCGGAGTGAGGTTTCCGCCGCCATATCGAGCGACATCCTGGCTTCAAGCTGTTTGTGGCGCGAGCGGCTTCCGGGCAAGCGACAGGCCCCACGCCAGTGAGCCCAGCGCCAGAAGCGGAAAGCCGGCAGCGGCGAGCGGCAGATAGCCAAGGCCTGGGCCGCTCGTGATCACCACGCCGCCCAGCCAGGCGCCCAGCGCATTGCCGAGATTGAAGGCGGCGATGTTGAAGCTGGAAGCGAGGCTCTGGCCGGCGCCCACGGCCTTTTGCAGCACCCAGATCTGCAGCGGCGCGACAGTGGCGAAGCCGGCCGCGCCAATCAGGAAGACGAAAATCACGGCGGCGATCTTGTTGTCCAACGCAAATGTCATCAGCCCAAGCGTGAGCGTCAGCGCGATCAGTGTAACATACAGGGCTGACTTCAGGTTTTTGTCCGCAAGCCGTCCGCCGGCGAGATTGCCAACCACGAGGCCCGCGCCGAACACCAGCAGGATGGGCGAGATCGCCGCATCGGAAAAGCCGGTGATGTCCTTGAGCGCCGGCGCGATATAGGTGAATAGCGCAAAGACGCCGGCATAGCCGAGCACGGTGGTGAGAAGGCCGATCAGCACGGCCGGCCGCAGCATGGCGCGAAGGTCAGCGCGCCAGTCGCTGGCCTCTGGCGCATCCTTTTCGCTCGGCACGAACAGGGCGATGATGGTCAGCGCCGCGACGCCGACTATGGCCACGGCGAAGAAGGTGGCGCGCCAGCCATAGCTCTGGCCGAGCCAGGTTCCGAAGGGAACACCAATGATATTGGCGACGGTGAGGCCCGTGAACATGATGGCGATGGCGGACGCCTGCTTGTCGGCGGGGACAAGCTTGGTGGCGACCACGGAGCCGACGCCGAAGAAGGCGCCATGCGCCAGCGCCGTGAACAGCCGCGCCGCCATCAGCGCTTCATAGCTGGGCGCCAGCGCGCAGGCGAGATTGCCGAGCGTGAAGATCGCCATCAGCCCAAGCAGCACGATTTTGCGCGGCCAGCGGGCGGTCATCGCGGTGAGAACAGGCGCGCCAAACACCACGCCGAGCGCATAGCCTGAGATCAGCAGGCCGGCGGAGGCGATCGATACGCCGAGATCTTTGCCGACATCGAGCAGCAGGCCCATGATGACGAATTCGGTGACGCCGATGCCGAAGGCGCCGACGGTGAGGGCATAGAGTGCGAGAGGCATGACACTTGTCCGTATCGTTGAGTTGAACAAGAGATAGACGCGACGCCACTTGTGAACTAGATTGGCGCAAGGAACAGTATCTGTGAATTGAAATCACAATGAGCCGCATAGACGCCAACAGGTCGGGCGATATGGAAGCCTTTGTCGCGGTGGTGGAAGCGGGCGGATTGTCCGCCGCCGCCCGTGCACTCGATATGACTCCGTCCGCCATCAGCAAGCTGCTGGCCCGGCTTGAGGCGAGGCTCGGCGCAAGGCTCGTCAACCGCACCACCCGCAAACTGACCCTGACGCCCGAAGGCGACGCCTTTTATGAAAGCGCGCGTCGGATCCTGGGTGAAATCGACGATGCCGAGCGCCTGGTCTCGGGCGAAGACACACCATCGGGCCGCGTGCGCATCAACACCAGCGCTTCCTATGGAACACATGTGCTGGCTCCTATCCTCGGCGATTTTCTGGATAGACACCGGCGCATCAGCGTAGAAGTCATCCAGACCGACACCGTGGTGGATCTGGTGTCCGAGCGCGCCGACATCGCCATTCGCGCCGGACCCCTGCAAAGCTCGAGCCTGATGGCCCGAAAGCTCGGCGACACAAGGCTGATCTTTGTGGCCTCTCCCGATTATCTCGCCCGGCGCGGCGCGCCGCAGACGCCGGATGATTTCAAGCGACATGACCGGCTGGACTTCACCTATCGGCGCGCCTTGAGCGAGTGGCGGATGCGCACTGACAAGAGGGAAGTCCCAGTTGATCCCGCAGTTCGGGTCAAGGCGAGCGACGGCGAAGCCCTGCGACTGATGGCGATCCAGGGGATGGGCATTGCCCGGCAGGCCACCTTCACATGCCAGGCTGATCTCGCCGCCGGCCGGCTGGTCGAAATCCTGCCCGACCGCATGGTGATCGAAGTCGAAGCCTTCCACGCCGTCTATCTTGGCCAAGGTGGCCCCGTGCCGGCGCGCGTGCGGGCCCTGCTCGATTATCTCGCCGAACACGGCCGCATCACATGAAAAAGCCCGGCCGCTTGCGCGGGCCGGGCCAAGTCGCCGAAGTCTTGGGGAAAACTTCAGCGGGCGCCTCAGAAGAAGCTGTCGTCGCCGCCGTCGTCGCCGCCGTCATCCTGGCTGCTGTCGTCGCTTTCGGCAGCCTGGGCTTCGTCGCCGCCCAGCATGCCGGCGATGGCGTTGCCAAGTAGCATGCCGCCGGCCACGCCCATGGCGGTCTGCGCGGCGCCAGCGAGGAAGCCGCCGCCGGCCGGGCGGCCATAGGCGGACTGCTGGCCCCACGGACCGGCCTGTGCGCCGGCCTGCGGCTGCTGGCCGTAGGGCTGGCCCATCGGCTGGGTCGGCTGACGCGGCGGCATGGACCGCTGCGGCTGGCTGGAGCCGAACAGCGAGGCGAAGAATCCGCCGCCGCCCTGTGCCGGACGCGAGGAAAGCTGATATTCCAGCTCCTCGATCCGCTGTTGGGCAGCGTTCAGCGCCTGTTCCTGCACCACGATTGTCTGCGCCATGAAATAGGGCGCGCCCGGCTGGCTGGACATCCGCTCGCGGATGAAGGCGTCGGCTCCGGCGTCGCGCTGCGGCGCCTGGCGTTCGACCTCGGCAAGTTTGCCGAACAGGCCTTCGATGGCGTAACGGTCATTCTGGTCCATGATGTCATGCACTCCTTTGGATTACGTCTTGGCGATCGGTTACTCGCGCTCGCCGGTGAAGTTGAGCAGCAGCTGGAAGATGTTGACGAAGTTCAGGTAGAGCGACAGCGCGCCGAACACCGCGAGCTTCTGCTGGGATTCCTGGTCGACATTCTCGGCATACTGTTCCTTGATGTTCTGCGTGTCCCAGGCGGTGAGGCCGACGAACACCACGATGCCGATCACCGAGATGGCGAATTGCAGGGCGGAAGAGCCGAGGAAGATATTGACAACAGAGGCGATCACCACGCCGATCAGGCCCATCATCAGGAAGGAGCCGACATTGGCGAGGTTACGCTTGGTCGTGTAGCCATAGAGGCTGGTCGCGCCGAACATGGTGGCGGCGATGAAGAAGGTCTGGGCGATCGAGGCGCCGGTGAACACCAGGAAGATCGAGGCCAGCGACAGGCCCATTACCGCCGAAAACGCCCAGAACATCGTCTGCGCCGTTCCCGCCGACATCGACTGGATGCGGAAAGAGAAAAACAGCACGAAGCCGAGCGGAGCCAGCATCACCACCCATTTCAGCGGCGTCTGGAAGATCGGCACATAGAGCGCCGGCGTCGTGCCGACGACATAGGCGACGATGCCGGTAATCACCAGGCCAAGGCCCATATAGTTGTAGACGCGCAGCATATGCTGGCGCAGGCCTTCGTCGAACAGGGCGCCTGATTGCGCCTGGCTCGCATAGCCATATCTATCATTCATCGGGTTCATCATCGGGTCTCCTCGTTTGATGATCAGTAAAGAGTTTCCGCAAGCTTGCGGGCGGTGGCCTCAAGCGAGGCCGCTTCAGACTTGTCGGCGACAAGCGCGTAAGCAACGTCGCCGATCTGCCAATAGGCGGCGCGCGCCTCGGCCGTATGAGTTTCCTGCACCGGCTCGACAGCGAAATTTCCCGGGCGTTCGGCAAAGAGCGACAGCATCCGCCCTTCACCTGCGGCGAGCGCCACTTCCACGCTCGGCCCATTGGCGGATGGGAATATCTGCGCATCGACCACCCGCCATCCCTTGGGCAGTTCGGGCAGGGTGATTGCCGTCGCCGCGCGGAGCGCCGCGGCGTCGAACTCACGACTGGGCTTCTGCCAGTCGGCAGTCTGGCGCAATTGCGCGGTTTCATGCGCGGCGATCGCTTCGGACACATAGGCAGGAGCCTGCGTTGAAGCGGCCACCTTTGTCGCGCCGAGTGGCCCGATCCGCTCATGGGCGAACCAGCCGGCGCCGATAAACAGCGTCACCACCGCAGCCCGTTGAAACAGCGCATAGACGCGGCGTCGGGCAAGCGCGCCTTCGAGACGGCGCGCGGCTTCCCGGGTTCCTGGACGAGGAGCGCTATCCGCGCCAGCCAGCGCCAGCCGCAATTCATCCTTCACCCGGAGATCGGCCATGACCTGGGCCGCCACAGTCGGATGTTCCGACAGATAGGCCTCGACCTGGATGCGCCCGCTCACGTCGAGCTGGTCGTCGACATAGGCGTTGAGATCGGCGTCAACGATCGGATCAGTCATCTGCGCCTCCTATCAGTCTCAGACGCGGCTTGCGGTCGCCTTCCGCCCCGTCTTCGAGGTTTCTCAGTCGGGCGCGGGCGCGCGAAATGCGCGACATCAGCGTGCCCATGGGTATGTTCAGCACCTCGGCGGCCTCCTGGTAGGAGAGCTCCTCGATCGCTACGAGATGCAGCGCCTCTCGCTGGTCTTCCGGCAGATCCTGGAACGCCGCCTGGATCTGCGCGAGCCTGACCGACAGCTCCTGCGACGCCGGCGCCGATTGCTCGGCCATTTCGGCCGCTCTGTCATGCTTGCGCTCGACGCTACGCTTGCGGCGCAGCCGGTCGATATGGGTGTTGTGCAGGATCGACATCAGCCAGTTGCGGATATTGCCGTCGGTGCGGAACGTGGCCTGTTTCTCATAGGCGCGCACCAGCGCGTCCTGCACGAGATCCTCGGCCTCGTCGCCATTGCGCGACAAGGAGCGCGCGTAACGCCTGAGCGCCGCGAGCTGATCCACAACATTGAAGCCGTGCTTCTTTCCCATCATGCCCAGTATACGCCGGCCGGTTTCATCCTATTCCGCGCCCACCACGTTTTTTTTAAAGATTTTTGCCGGCGCGTATTCGGCCTTCCGGGAGCGCGCCGCTCGTGGCACTCTCCGCGAATGATCTATTCCGTCTATGTCGCAGCCGCCTTCGCCGAGATCGCCGGCTGCTTTTCCTTCTGGGCCTGGCTCAAACTCGATCGCTCGGCGCTATGGCTGGCGCCGGGCATGGCCTCGCTTGCGCTGTTCGCCTGGTTGCTGACGCTGGTCCCCTCCGAGGCGGCCGGCCGCGCCTATGCCGCGTATGGCGGGGTCTATGTCGCCGCCTCGCTCGTCTGGCTATGGCTGGTGGAGGCGCAGCGGCCAGATCGCTGGGATCTTCTCGGAGCGGCGGTATGCCTTGCGGGCGCCGCCATCATTTTGCTGCCGTCGCGCGCCTGAAGTCAGGTTGTGTCTTTCGAATGGCTGATCGGACCATCAACTTTATGAATTGGTCGGGGCATCCGCCTTCGGTTAGCAGCATGTGACGCAGCAGGAAACCGCGACCATGAGCAAAGAGAATAATCCCGCCCAGGGCGGCGATACGCTGGCCGGATTCGGCTATGCGCTGTCGGCCTATCTTCTCTGGGGCTTCCTGCCTCTCTATATGAAGGCCGTGTCGCATATTCCACCGCTCGAAGTGGTGGCGCATCGCGTGCTCTGGTCGCTGCCGGTTGCTGGACTGGTTCTCCTGCTGCGCGGGCGGACCGAAGATCTCAAGATCGCCCTGCGCACGCCGCGCATGCTCGGCATGGCCTGCGTCACAGCCAGCTTCATCACCGTCAACTGGCTCATCTATGTCTGGTCGATCGGCGCGGGCAGGGCGCTCGAATCCGCGCTCGGCTACTACATCAATCCGCTGATCAGCGTAGCGCTCGGAGCGATCCTGCTCAAGGAGCGCATGAACAAGACCCAATATGTGGCAATCGGGCTGGCGGTGATCGCCGTTGGCATTCTCACCCATGAAGCCGGCGGCCTGCCCTGGGTATCGCTCAGCCTGGCGATCACCTGGGGTTTCTACGCCTATTGCCGCAAGACGCTGCCAGTCGGGCCCAATCAGGGCTTCTTTCTGGAAGTGCTGATCCTCGCCCTGCCGGCCATTGGTTATCTCGTCTACGCGTCGCGCGAGGGGACTGGCCATTTCGGCCCGACGGGAATCTCCGACATGATTTTGCTGATGGCTTCGGGCGTCGTCACGGCAGTGCCGCTGATGCTCTACGCCAACGGAGCCAAGCTTCTGAAGCTATCGACAATCGGCATCATGCAGTATATCGCGCCCACCATGATCTTCCTGACCGCCGTCTTCGTGTTCAAGGAGCATTTCTCCACCGAGAAAATGGTCGCCTTCTGCTTCATCTGGTCGGCGCTGGTGGTTTACTCCTGGCCGATGCTGCGCGGCATGATGAAGAAGAATTCGGCGACGGCCTGAACGGTTTGACGCGGCAGCAGATCAGATCTCGATGACCAGCGGGCAGTGATCCGAGACTTCCGGATCTCGAACGACATCGAAGCTGAGCACCTTTTCCGGCTGGTCGATGAGCATATAGTCGGCGAAGCGGCCAGGCTTGTTGTAGAGCGATGTCCGCGTGCCCTCGGGCGCATGCCGCGTCACGAGCTCCGTGAAACCGCGCTCCTGCATGAAGCGAAGACTTTCACTGTCCGGTTCGATGTTGAAGTCGCCGCACAACAGTTTGATGTCGCCGGGACCCGAGGCCTGATCAGAAAGCGCCAGAAATCGCCGCGCCTGTTCGAGCCTTTCAGACGTATCCATTTTGCCGCGCAAATCCCGCAACCCATGCATCTGCGCCACGCTGACCGTGCGGTCTCTTTCCGGATCGTAGAGCCTGACGGCATGGGCGTTGCGCGGGCGCGGATGCGCGCCGTAGCCATGGGCGGAAAAGTCCTTGTGCACGAAGCTCTGCGCCTGGCCGATGACCGCAACCGACGCGCGCACGAACGTCGCCAGTCCCCAGAAGGAGGTGATTTCGGTCTCGCCGTCCCATAGGACGCCGCGCGCGGCAGGGCAGAAAAATGCCAGATGCCCGCTCAGCGTCCGGCATACGTCGTCGAACAGATTGGCGCGCTGGTCGAGCACGTGATCGCCGTCGCGATAGACCAACCAGTCGCGTTGGGTCGCGGGCGTGCTAACCACCTCCTGAAGGCAGAGCACATCGGGATCCGCCTCGGCAAGATAGGCCAGCAACTCTCTATGCAGAACGCCGCCCCAGGCGTTCAGGCTGATGATCTTCATGCGTCGCCGCCTTCTGGCCAATACCGGCTGAAGTCCCGCCAAAAGGCGTCTACGTCACATCCGCGACAGCAGCGCCGCGTCGCCTTCGGAATGCGTCTGGGCCGCAGCCACGATCGATGGGATGATGTCGTCGATCTGGTCGATGACCATTGGTTTCACCAGATGCGATGTATGGATGAAGCCTTCGCCGGACATATGATTGAGCAGTTCCAGCATCGGCTCCCAGAACTTGTTGACATTGGCGAACACCATCGGCTTGCGATGGCGGCCCAGCTGGCCCCAGGTCATGATCTCGACAATCTCTTCAAGGGTGCCGATGCCGCCGGGCAAGGTCACGAAAGCGTCTGCCTCCTCGAACATGCGATGCTTGCGCTGATGCATGTCCTCGGTCACCACGAGTTCGGTCAGCGAGCCGAGCGAATGGCGCGAGGCTTCCTTGTCCATCAGGAATTCGGGGATGATGCCGATCACCTTGCCGCCATGCGACAGCACGCCGGACGCGACCGCGCCCATGATGCCGCGCGTGCCGCCGCCATAGACGAGGCGCATGCCGTTCTCGGCAATGGATTTTCCGAGCGCGCGCCCGGCTTCCATATAGGAAGGGTCTTTGCCGGGCTGCGAACCGCAATAAACACAAATGGATCGAATCGGGGCATTTTCTGCTATCATGGTCACGGAAAAGACTATGCACGGCCGCCGCCGTCAAGAAAAATGAAGGAAAATGGTTCCGCCGGAGCCGCACCTTCAGCCGAACCGCTTGAGAATACTCGGGGAACCGGCTAGCAATTTTCAAGGCTGCGAAAACTTTCGCGCCGTCTGGAGAAAGAGTGATGAAAAGAAGCCGCGCCGTTCTGGTCGCACTGATTGTTCTGGCGGTCGCCAGCCTGTTGATGTTCTTTGTCGTCTTGCCGAATTCCTCGGCCAAGAAGGATGCCGAACAACTGGCGCAGACTGCGAAGAATGCGGCCGAGCAGGTCGTCGCGTCCGCCCAGACAAGCATGAACGACATCTCCGGCGGTGCGACCGCGACCCCGCCCGCGGGTGACGCGGATGTGAAAGTGGACGCGCCTGCCCAGGCGTCGGCGCAAAACGCCGGCACGCCGTCTTTCGACGTGCTGCGCGTCGAGCCTGACGGCTCCACGGTCATCGCCGGCCGCGCCGCGCCGAACGCTGATGTCGCCGTCTCCGACGGTCAAAAGGTTATTTCCACCGTCAAGGCCGGGGCGTCGGGCGATTTCGCCGTCGTTCTCGACCAGCCATTGGCCGCCGGCGAACATCAACTGGTGCTCCAGGCCAAGGGGACCAACGGCGAGTCGCTGATTTCCGAGGAAGTCGCGACGATTTCCGTGCCGAAGGATAAGAAAGGCGATCTTCTCGCCATGGTGTCCAAGCCCGGCGAAGCGTCTCGCATCATGACCATGCCGGAAGCCGCGCCGGCGCAAGCCGCCTCCGGCGCGTTGTCCGCCGCCGAGACCAAGCCGGCCCAGGAGACAAAGACTGCGGCCGCTGATGCGCCATCCGCCGTCATCGTGCAGTCGAACGCTGCGGCGTCCGCCGCGCTCGATCCGGAAGTGCAGGTCAGCGCGGTCGAGATCGAGGGCGACAAGCTGTTCGTGGCCGGCAAGGCGCCCAAGGGCCGCGCGGTCCGCGTCTATGCCGACGACAAGCTGGTGGCCGAAGTGAAGGTCAATGAAAAGGGCCGTTTCGTCGCTGACAACACCATGCCGCTTTCGGTCGGTGATCACACGATCCGCGCCGACGTCCTGAGCGCCGACGGCGCCCGCGTCGAATTCCGGGCTTCCGTGCCGTTCTTCCGGCCCGAAGGGGCGCAAATGGCGGCCGTCGCCGGTGAAGCAGGCGGCGCGTCGACGAGCGCGATGCAGCCTCTCGCCTTCGGCGCCTATGACAAGGCGCGGGAAGAGGCGGGCAAGGCGATCGACCTGCTGAAGGGTCAATTCGCGAATGGCAAGATGCCGAGCGCCGAGGAACTGGCCGCAGCTCGCTCCGCCACTGAAATCGCGCTCAAGACGCTGGCCGACATTAAGACGCCTGACAATATCGATCCCGTCGCTCAGGAAATGGCCGCCAAGACCGCAGGCGAGGCGGCCAAGGCGCTTGATCTGCTGAAAGCCTTGCCGCAGAACGCCGCCGACGTGCAGGCGGCGCTCGACAAGATCGACGACGCGGTGACATCCGCCACCGGACCGGCAATCGAAACAGCCGTCGCGCAGCCGGCCAAGGCAGTCGAGCCCGAAGTCGCGCCGTCCGTGGAGGCCGCGTCCGCTGACCCCAAGCTGCCGATCGCGTCGACAGACACGGCCGCTGAGCCGGCTCAGCTTGTGGAGCCGAAGGCGCAAGCCGCCACACAGACTCCCGAACCCGCTCAGCAGACCGCTGCGGCCGAGACATCGTCGGCGCAACCTGCGACCGCCGAAGCGGCTGCGGCCCAGCCCGCGACTGCGCCTGACACCAAAACGGTCGCGGCCGAAGGCGAACCGAAGGTCATCCAGCAGGCGCCGTTGCAGCATAGCGCAACATCGGTGATCATCCGTCGCGGAGATACGCTGTGGCAGATCTCGCGGCGCGTCTATGGCCAGGGTGTGCGCTACACGACGATCTATCTCGCCAACGAGGCGCAGATCGAGGATCCCGACCGCATTCTTCCCGGCCAGATTTTCGGCGTGCCTGACAAGCCTCTCGACAATGCCGAGGAAATCCACCGCAAGCGGCTGGGTCTGCAATAAATTCATCATCGCGTCGTTGTAGATCCAGCGGCGCGATCCTATGTGACGAAAAAGACGGCGGCCTATTTCAGGGCCGCCTTTCTGTTTCTTCGGGAATACTGGTGGCGCATGGCGGGCAAGACAAAAACTGTATCGGCTGACTCGGGCAAGACCCTGCAGACCATCGTCAATCTCTGGCCCTATATGTGGCCGGCGGATCGCGCGGACCTCAAGATGCGCGTCGTCTGGGCGACGGTGATCCTGCTGATCGCCAAGGTCGTGCTGCTGTTGGTGCCCTATTTCTTCAAATGGGCCACCGATGCGCTGAACGGCAAGATGGACGCGGTCGGCATTTTGCCGCTGTTCATGCTCGGCGCCGTCACGCTGGTTGTCGCCTATAACGTCGCCCGCCTTTTGCAGCTCGCGCTCAACCAGTTGCGCGACGCGATGTTTGCGAGCGTCGGCCAATACGCCGTGCGCCAGCTCGCTTTCAAGACATTCGTACATCTGCACCGCCTGTCGCTGCGCTTTCATCTCGAGCGGCGCACCGGCGGCCTGTCGCGCGTCATCGAGCGCGGCACCAAGGGCATCGAAACGATCGTCCGCTTCACCATCCTCAACACCTTTCCGACGCTGATCGAATTCATCCTGACGGCGGCGATTTTCTGGTGGGGCTACGGCTTCTCTTACCTGTTCGTGACCGCCGTGACCGTCTGGCTCTATATCTGGTTCACGGTGCGGGCGAGCGACTGGCGAATGAATATTCGCCGGACGATGAACGACTCCGACACCGAGGCCAACACCAAGGCGATCGACTCGCTCCTCAATTTCGAGACGGTCAAATATTTCGGCAATGAGGAGATGGAGGCCAAGCGCTTCGATGCGTCCATGGAGCGCTATGAGAAATCGGCGACCCAGGTCTGGACCTCGCTCGGCTGGCTGAACTTCGGCCAGGGCGTTATCTTCGGCGCGGGCACGCTGGTGATGATGGTGATGTCGGCAATGGCCGTGCAGCGGGGCGAACAGACGCTCGGCGATTTCGTCTTCATCAACACCATGCTGATGCAGTTGTCGATCCCGCTCAATTTCATCGGCTTTGTCTATCGCGAAATCCGCCAGGGCCTCACCGACATCGAACAGATGTTCGACCTGCTGGAAGTCGACGCCGAGATCGAGGATGCGCCGGACGCCAAGCCGCTGGCAATCGCCCAGGGGGCGATCTCCTTCAAGGATGTGCATTTCGCCTATGATCCGGCCCGACCGATCCTCAAGGGCGTGTCCTTTGACGTGCCGGCCGGCAAGACGGTGGCCATTGTCGGGCCGTCGGGCGCTGGCAAGTCGACCATTTCGCGCCTGC
Source organism: Rhizobium sp. SG_E_25_P2 (assembly GCF_029892285.1). Classification (GTDB taxonomy): domain Bacteria; phylum Pseudomonadota; class Alphaproteobacteria; order Rhizobiales; family Rhizobiaceae; genus Rhizobium_E. The sequence goes on along the minus strand of NZ_JARXVM010000006.1, from coordinate 212,175 downwards.
TCTACCGTTTCTATGATGTCCAGCAGGGCGCTGTGACCATCGATGGCCAGGATGTCCGGGGCGTGACGCAGAAGTCGCTGCGCGCCGCCATCGGCATGGTGCCGCAGGACACGGTGCTGTTCAACGACACGATCGCCTACAACATCCGCTACGGCCGCCCCGCGGCGCGTGAGGAAGAGGTGACCCAGGCCGCCGAAATCGCCCAGATAGACCACTTCATCCGATCGCTGCCGGAAGGCTACAAGTCGATGGTGGGCGAACGCGGGTTGAAACTGTCGGGTGGCGAGAAGCAGCGCGTGGCGATTGCCCGCACCATCCTGAAATCGCCGCCGATCCTCATTCTGGATGAGGCGACCTCGGCGCTCGACACCCGCACGGAACAGGAAATCCAGGCGGCGCTCGACATCGTCTCCAAGAACCGCACCACGCTGGTCATCGCCCACCGTCTCTCCACGGTCGTCAACGCCGATGAGATCATCGTGCTGAAGGATGGCGGCATCGCCGAGCGCGGCCGTCATGGCGATCTGCTGGCTCAAAACGGCCTCTACGCCCAGATGTGGAGCAGGCAGCTCGAAGCCACCCAAGTGGAGGAACAGCTCAAGAAGGTCAGGGAAACCGACGATCTCGGCGTGATCGTGCGGGGCAAGCCAGCGGCGGAGTAAACCTCGCCGCATCGACGGTTGCTATTTTGTTCTCTGTTTGCTAGCTTTGGCCCAATCATGATGGAGCGGCTGAGGCCATGAGCGACAGAACGATTTCAGTGACGATCTCAGACGAGGAGCAGGCCTTTCTGGAACGTGAGATAGCCAATGGCAATTTCGCAGACGAAGGCGAAGTTGTTCGCGCCGCAATCGCAAGGCTCGAGCATGAGACGAAGCTGAACGCGTTGCGCCGCGATGTCCAAAAAGGATTGGATGACTTCTCTGCGGGTCGCTACAAGACGTTCAACGAGCCGGGCGACATGGCCCGATACGTCATCGACAATGCCGATGCGCTCAAGTGAAAGACGGCTGGACATTCTCCTATTCGGAGACGGCTCTTCGGGACTTGGCATCGATCTACCGCTACATCGCGGAACGGAATCCAGATGCTGCGAGCCGTTTTATCGACGCCATCGATCGCAAGATTTCGTCAATGGCGAGAAACAAGGTCAAAGGCGCGCCGCGTGATTGGCTGCATCCTGATCTTCGCGCTTTTCCCTACAAAGACCGCTGCATTTATTTCATTACCCAACATCATCAGATCCGCGTCATTCGAGTCCTCCACGGCCGGCAAAATGTGACAACGGACATGTTTTCTCCCGCTGCCGAGGACTAATGGCCAAGAATCGCACCAATTTCATCTGCCAGAATTGCGGCGCCGTGCATTCCCGTTGGGTGGGCAAATGCGACGGCTGCGGCGCCTGGAACACGATCATCGAGGAAGACCCGACCGGCGGTATCGGCGGCGGCCCCGGCAAGGCGCCCAAGAAGGGCCGGCCGGTGACGCTGACGACGCTGTCGGGCGAGATCGAGGAAGCGCCGCGCATCGAAAGCGGCATATCTGAGCTTGACCGGGTGACGGGCGGCGGATTCGTGCGCGGTTCGGCTGTGCTGATCGGCGGTGATCCTGGCATCGGCAAGTCGACGCTGCTGATGCAGGCCGCGGCCGCTTTGGCCCGGCGCGGCAATCGCGTCATCTATGTCTCGGGCGAAGAAGCGGTGGCGCAGGTGCGACTGCGCGCCCAGCGCCTGAACGCGGCGGACGCCGGCGTGCTTCTCGCCGCCGAAACCAATGTCGAGGACATCCTGGCGACGTTGTCGGAAGACAAGCGACCGGATCTGGTGATCATCGATTCCATCCAGACGCTCTGGAGCGACATGGCCGAAGCCGCGCCCGGCACGGTCACCCAGGTGCGTGTCGGCGCCCAGGCGATGATCCGATTCGCCAAGCAGACCGGCGCGACTGTGGTGCTGGTCGGCCATGTCACCAAAGATGGCCAGATCGCCGGCCCGCGGGTGGTCGAGCACATGGTCGACGCGGTCATGTATTTCGAGGGCGATCGCGGCCATCACTATCGCATCATGCGCACGGTGAAGAACCGCTTCGGCCCCACCGACGAAATCGGCGTGTTTGAAATGTCCGATCGGGGCCTGCGCGAAGTCGCCAATCCTTCCGAACTTTTCCTCGGCGAACGCAACGCGAAATCGCCGGGCGCAGCGGTCTTCGCCGGCATCGAGGGCACGCGGCCGGTGCTGGTCGAGGTGCAGGCACTGGTGGCGCCGACCTCGCTCGGGACACCCCGCCGCGCCGTGGTCGGCTGGGATTCGTCACGGCTGGCGATGATTCTCGCGGTGCTCGAGGCCCATTGCCGCGTCCGGCTCGGCAATTACGACGTCTATCTCAATGTCGCGGGCGGATATCGCATTTCAGAGCCTGCCGCCGACGTGGCGGTGGCGGCGGCGCTCGTCTCCTCGCTCGCCGGTCAGGCTTTGCCGCCCGACTGCGTTTATTTTGGTGAAATCAGCCTGTCCGGCGCCATCAGGCCGGTCGGCCATACCGGCCTTCGCCTTAAAGAAGCCGAGAAATTGGGTTTTCAGGCGGCTGTGCTGCCATCAGGCTCTGCCGAGCTTCCCAAGTCGTCATCCGGAACCTGGAACAGCATCGAGAGCCTGATGGACCTGGTGGTGCGGATCGCCGGCTCGAAACATGTGGGTCCGACCCAGCCCGAAGAGGAATGAGGCTTTTGTTTTAAAGTCTTGCAATGCTATAGGTGCCGCCGTCTGGCGATGAGCGGTGAACGGACCGCCGTATCGGAGAATATTTATGCCTATTACTGGTTTTGACGGTATCGTTCTCGGCGTCGCGCTGTTTTCCGCCGTGCTCGCCATGGTCCGCGGTTTTTCGCGCGAAGTCCTGTCGGTGGTCAGCTGGGTCGGTTCGGCCTATGCCGCCTATAAGCTCTATCCCCTCGGGCTGCCCTACGCCAAGAATTTCATCGCAGAAGACAAGTTTGCAATCGTCGCCTCGGCGGCGGCGATCTTCCTTATCGCGCTGATCGTCATTTCCTTCATCACCATGCGCATCGCCGACATGATTATCGACAGCCGCATCGGCGCGCTCGACCGCACGCTCGGCTTCATCTTCGGGGCGGCGCGCGGCATCCTGATCATCGTGGTCGCGGTGCAGTTCTTCAATGAATGGGTGCCGGTGGAAAAACACCCGGCCTGGATCCGGGACGCCAAATCCAAGCCGTTCCTTGACGGTCTGGGTGAGAAGGTCAAGGAAGCGCTGCCGGAAGACGTCGCGGCCCTTTTGCGCAAAAAGATCGAAGAAAAGATGAACAAGCAGGGCCAGGATGGCGCAGCGCCCGTGGATGGCGCGTCGGAAACGGCCCCTGCGGACGGCGCGACGGAAGCCGCGCCTGCGGATGACGCTTCGGCGACAGCCCCGGCCGCGCCCGCGCAGTAACAGTTTTGGTCGTCGACCCCAGCCGGTCCGAAGACGCCGGCCGGGCGAGGCCGGCCGAAATGGCGGCTTGCCGACTGAATGAGTGTCTTCAGAGATCGAACGCAGAGAAACCTTTGGGCAGGCGTCGGCGCGATTGAAAATCATCGCGTCCTCGCTCATATACCGGCTTTCTCGCATCCGCGATCGGCGCTAGTGAGACTGACAAGAGCCAAAGGCTGCAAAACCGATGAACGAAAACGCTTCTGCCATGGATATGGATTTTCTCGACGGTGACACCCTTCACGAAGAGTGCGGGGTGTTCGGCATTTTGGGCCATCCCGATGCAGCGACGCTGACGGCGCTGGGCCTGCATGCCCTGCAGCATCGCGGCCAGGAAGCCGCCGGCATCGTCTCCTTCGATGGCAAGCAGTTCCATACCGAAAAACATATGGGCCTGGTCGGCGATCACTACACCAATCCGGTCACGCTCGCGAAACTGCCGGGAACCATCGCCATCGGCCATACGCGCTATTCCACCACCGGCGAAGTGGCGCTGCGCAATGTGCAGCCGCTGTTTGCGGAACTGGAAGAAGGCGGCATCGCCATTGCCCATAACGGCAATTTCACCAATGGCTTGACGATGCGCCGCCAGATTATCGCCACTGGCGCCATCTGTCAGTCGACCTCCGACACCGAAGTCGTGCTGCATCTCATCGCCCGCTCGCGCCATGCCTCCACCACCGATCGCTTCATCGACGCGATCAGGCAGATGGAGGGCGGCTATTCCATGCTGGCGATGACGCGCACCAAGCTGATCGCCGCCCGCGACCCGATCGGCATTCGTCCGCTGGTGATGGGCGAACTCGACGGCAAGCCGATCTTCTGCTCGGAAACCTGTGCGCTCGACATTATCGGCGCGAAATATATCCGCGACGTCAAGAATGGCGAAGTGATCATCTGTGAATTGCAGCCTGACGGCTCGATTTCGATCGACGCCCGTCCGCCGGTGCGCCCGCAGCCCGAGCGGCTCTGCATGTTCGAATATGTCTATTTCGCCCGCCCGGATTCGGTTGTCGGCGGCCGCAACGTCTATCAGACCCGCAAGGCTGCCGGCGCGAACCTCGCCGCCGAAGCGCCCTGCGATGGCGATGTCGTGGTGCCGGTGCCGGATGGCGGCACGCCGGCGGCTCTCGGCTACGCCCAGGCGAGCGGCATTCCGTTTGAATACGGCATTATCCGCAACCACTATGTCGGCCGGACCTTCATCGAGCCGACCCAGCAGATCCGCGCTTTCGGCGTCAAGCTCAAGCACTCCGCCAACCGCGCCATGATCGAGGGCAAGCGCGTCGTCCTCGTCGACGATTCCATCGTGCGCGGCACAACCTCGCTCAAAATCGTCCAGATGATCCGCGACGCCGGCGCCGCGGAAGTGCATATCCGCGTGGCGAGCCCGATGATCTTCCATCCGGATTTCTACGGCATCGACACGCCCGACGCCGACAAGCTGCTCGCCAATCAGTATGCCGATGAAAAAGCCATGGCGAAATATATCGGCGCAGATTCGCTCGCTTTCCTGTCGATTGACGGGCTCTATCGCGCCGTTGGCGGCGAGCCCCGCAATTCGGCCAATCCGCAATTCACCGATCATTACTTCACCGGCGACTATCCGACCCGGTTGCTCGATCGCGAGGCGGAGAATTTCGCCAGTCGCACGGCGGCGCGTATCGGCAAGGCCTGATCGGCTGCTTAGGGGGAAGGGAGGGCCGGGCGCTCTCCCGCAAGCATAGTGGGAGAGAGCATGAGTTTCGATCTGAACGGCCGCGTCGCCCTGGTCACCGGCGCCTCGCGCGGCATCGGCTATTTCACCGCATTGGAACTCGCCCGCCGGGGCGCGCATGTCGTGGCCTGCGCCCGCACCGTCGGCGGTCTTGAGGAACTGGACGACGCGATCAAGGCCGAAGGCGGCAGCGCCACGCTCGTGCCTTTCGACCTCGCCGACATGGCGGCGATCGACGCGCTCGGCGGCGCGATCTTCGAGCGCTGGGGCAAGCTCGACATTCTCGTGGCCAATGCCGGGCTGCTCGGCGTGATCTCGCCGATCGGCCATGTCGAAGGCAAAGTGTTCGAGAAGGTTATGACGGTCAATGTCACAGCCACCTGGCGACTGATCCGTTCGGTCGATCCCTTGATGCAGAAATCCGACCAGGGCAGAGCGCTCATTCTCACATCGAGCCTCGCCCATAAATGCAAACCGTTCTGGGGACCTTACTCGGCGTCCAAGGCCGCCGTCGAGGCGCTGGCCCGCACCTGGGCTGCCGAAAGCGAACGCTTGCCGCTCAAGATCAATTCCGTCGATCCCGGGGGCGCACGTACGGCGATGCGCGCCCAGGCCTATCCGGGCGAAGACCCCGCAACGCTGCCGCATCCAAGCGAGGTCGCGAAAGTGATCGCAGAATTGACCGGACCTGATGTGACGGAGACCGGAAAACTCTTTATCGTGCGGGAAAAACGCTTCGCGGATTACAAATTGCCATAATTTTCTCGCCTAGCGGCTCATCGAGCCGCGAACCTGATCGCGGCCTCGCACATTCTGTCGTTTTGCGCATGATGGGGAGGACCCGTGAACCTCGTAAACGCTGTTATCGCCGTCATGGGCGGCGCTTTGGTGACCTGGCTGGTGACGGCCTGGCGGGAAAAATCGGGCTCGGCTCTCACCTATGGTCAGGCGCTGTCGCTGACCTTGATGAAATTCGCCGTCGGGGCGCGCTATCGCGGTTTCCGCGAATCGGCTGAGCTCGTGGGGCCGGTGATCTATCTGGCCGCCGAGCAGAGCCGTCTGGATCGTCGTCTTCTCAAGGCGTTTCTGCCGGTGGGCGTGTTTCATATCAGGCTGGAGGGCGACACCTCGCTTTACCTGCCGCTCGTGCGCTCGGTGCTGGCGGGGCAGGGCCGGCTCTGCCTTTATGCGCCGAAAGAGGTCGAATTGTCCGATGACGCCATGGCGCGTCTGGCGGAGATCGGCGAAGCGGCGAGGCAGGCCACGGCGCGGATCGTTCCCATCCACATCTCCGGCGTTCGCCATAGCATCATGTCCTTCTGGACGCGTGAAAAAGCGCCGCGCAAGGTCTGGCCGCAGATTTCGGTTGTCGCCGCGCCGCCCTTCGCCTGCAGTGATGCGCCTGCAGCCGCGCTCGCCGACCAACTCGCCGACGGCCTCGCCGCCGCCAAATTGCGGGCCGCCGATCTTGATCGCACTCTTTTCCAGGCAATCGTCGAGGCGGCGAAACTGTATGGGCCGGCGCGGGAGATCCTCGAAGATTCGCTCGGGGGACGGTTGACCTATCGGCAGGCGCTGATCGGCGTCCGTGTCCTGTCGCGCCGCTTCGCCGATCTGGCGCCGCGCGGCAAGCCTATCGGCGTGATGCTGCCGAACTCCAACGGCGCGGTGTTGACCGTGCTGGCGCTCGCCTCGGCCGGTGCGCCTGCAGCGATGCTGAACTACACCGCTGGCCCCGCCTCGGTTGCCAGCGCCGCGTCGACGGCCGCCGTCAGCGTCGTTCTGACGTCGCGCGCCTTCATCGAACGCGCCGAATTGGAGAAACTCGTGGAACGCCTGGCCGAAAACGGCGTCAGGCTGGTCTATCTCGAAGATGTCCAGAAAGCGATCGGGTGGTGGGACAAGGTGCTGGGCGTGGCGCTGTGGCGCTGGCCGGCCCGGCGCTCCGAGCCTATGGACGCCGCTATCGTACTGTTTACCTCAGGCTCAGAGGGCGCGCCGAAGGGCGTGGCGCTGTCGTCGATCAATCTTCTTTCCAATGCCGCCCAGGCTGATTGCCGAATCGACATTTCGCAGGAGGACACGCTGTTTAATGTCCTGCCGCTGTTTCACTCCTTCGGATTGCTAGGCGGCATGTTGTTGCCGCTCGCCTATGGCGTAAGGTTGGCGCTCTATCCGTCGCCGCTGCATTACAAGATCATCCCCGGCGTCGCCCGCAAGGTGCGCCCGACCATCATGTTTGGCACCGACACGTTCCTGGCGGGCTATGGCCGCGCCGCCAGGGAAGGCGATTTCGAAAGCTTGCGCATGATCGTGGCTGGCGCCGAACCGGTGCGGCCGGAAACACGACGTATTTTCCTCGACCGTTTCGGCGTCTGCATTCTCGAAGGGTATGGCATGACCGAAGCGTCGCCGGTGGTGGCGGTCAATTCGACACGTTTCTCCAAGGATGGCTCGGTGGGGCGGTTGCTGCCCGGCATGGAGATGGCGCTGGAGCCGGTGGAAGGCATGGAGGACGGCAAGCGCTTGCTGATCGCCGGACCCAATGTGATGATGGGCTATTACCTGCCCGACGCGCCCGGTGTGCTGAGCCCCTTGTCCGGAAAGTGGCATGACACCGGCGATATCGTGGAGATCGACGCGCGCGGATTCATCACCATTCGCGGCCGCGCCAGGCGCTTCGCCAAGATCGCGGGTGAAATGGTGTCGCTAGGGGCTATCGAGGCGCTCGCCAACCAGGTCTGGCCGGAGGCCGACCATGCAGCGGTGGCTATGGCCGATGCCCGGCGTGGCGAAAGGACCGTGCTTGTCACCACAAGGCGGCCAGCCTCCAAAAGCGCTCTGATCTCTGGCGCGAAGAGCTTGGGCGCATCGGAATTGCTGATCCCGGACAGTATCATCGAGACCGACGCCATACCCCGGCTCGGATCTGGAAAAACCGATTATCCCGGACTCAACCATATGGCCGTGGCGGCCCGAAGCAACGCGTCAGTGTGAGCCGTCCGCTGTATCCGACGCCTGGATGACCTTATCGTCGGGAAGAACGCCTTCCTCGAGCGCTGTCTCATGCGCAGGCAGGTCGCCATACTTCTTCCGCCAGGCGCGCGCGCCGAAAGGCAGCGTGCAGAGATAGGCGATCGAGGTGACGGCGAGCACCTGCCAGGTGAAGCTCATCAGCAGGGCGACATAAAGGACCACCACGAGAATGAAGGGCAGCGCGTTTTCGCGGCGGATCACGCCTTGCGCCTTTCCGGACCATACCGGCACGCGCGAGACCAGCAGATAGCCGATCAGCACCGTATAGGCGGCTGTCGCATAAGCGAGGTAGACGCGCATGTCGGGCCCGAAGTAGGAGACGACGTCAAAGCCCAGGAAGCCGAGATAGACAGGGGTGAGCACCAGCAGGGCGCCGGCCGGCGCCGGAACCCCGACAAAATATTCCGACAGCCATTTGGGTTTGTTCGGACGGTCGACCATGACATTGAAGCGCGCCAGCCGCAATCCGGCCGAAATGGCGTAGATCAGCGCCGCGATCCAGCCGATCGAACGGGCGTCGTCGAGAACATAGACATAAAGCACCAGAGCCGGCGCCACGCCGAAATTGATGATGTCGGCGAGCGAATCCATCTGAACGCCGAAGTTCGACGTCGCCCGCATCAGGCGCGCCACCCGGCCGTCGATACCGTCGAGGAACGCAGCCAGCAACACCATGCTCACCGCCAGTTCGAAGCGATTCTCGAAGGCAAGGCGGATGCCCGTGAGGCCCGCGCAGATCGCCAGCACCGTGATGAGGTTGGGCACCATCATCCGAAGCGGGATTTCGCGCAGGCGCGGTCCACGTCCACCATCTTCTTCGACGTCCGCGCTTTCCGGCGGCAAGGCTGCGTTGTCCATGTCCATCTCCGTCAAATGCGGCGCGTCAGCACCGGGCCCTTGTCGGAACCGAATTCTGCGAGCAGGGTTTCGCCGGCAATCGCCGTCTGGCCGATCGACACACGCGGCGTGAAGCCTTCCGGAAGATAGACGTCGAGCCGGGAGCCGAAGCGGATGAGGCCGAAACGTTCGCCGGCGTCGATGTCTTGGCCGGCATGCGACCAGCAGACGATGCGCCGCGCCACCAGACCCGCCACCTGCACGACGCCGATCTTGCCGCGCACCGTGTCGATCACCAGGCCGTTGCGTTCATTCTCGTCGCTGGCCTTGTCGAGATCGGCGTTGAGGAACTTGCCTTCGCGATAGGCGATCTGGCTGATCGAACCGCGCATGGGCGCGCGGTTCACATGGCAGTTGAACACATTCATGAACACCGAGATCTTCAGCATCGGCTCGTCGCCAAGGCCGAGTTCGGCAGGCGGCGGGCAGACCGAGATCAGCGACACCTTGCCATCGGCAGGGCTGATCACCCAATCCTCGTCCTGCGGCACAGAGCGCTCGGGATCGCGGAAGAAATAGGCGCACCATGCGGTCAGCACCATGCCGACCCAGAATAGCGGATACCAGATGAGGCCCAGCACCACGGAGGCCACGAAAAAGGCCAGGATGAACTTGTGTCCCTCGCGGTGAATGGGAACAAGGGTGCTCTTGATCGTGTCGACCAGGCTCATGGCGTGAAAAACTCCTGTTTTCGTCAGGCTTTGGCCTAGCGCGAAATGGGCGCCCCTTCAACCGTGTTCAAGATGCGGGTGGGGATTGTTCGCGTCTTCGACCCAGCGAAGGGGGAAATCGGCAACCGAAACGAAGCGCCGTCAGACAATGCGCCTGACATAGCGCTTGCCGAGGCCGGTGAGCAATTCGTAGCTGATCGTACCGGCGGCGCGGGCGGCGTCTTCGATCCTGATCGCTGCGCCGAAGAACTCCGCATAATCGCCGATGCGAACGAGATTGTCGGGAATATCCGTTATGTCGACCATGGTCAGATCCATGGTGATCCGTCCGAGGATCGGCGCGGGGCGACCCGAGAGCATCACCGCGCCGCCCTTGGCCACAATGTCCCGCAGCGGCGCGCCGGCGCCGGAGGCCGATCTATGCCAGCCATCGGCATAGCCCGCGCCGAGGATGGCGATGCGGCTGTCGCGGGCCAGTTTTTGCCGCGCGCCATAGCTCACGGTTTCGCCCGCTGTGGCGGTGCGGATCTGGATGACGCGCGCTTCGGCCGTCGCCACAGGACGCGGCGTGAATCCGGCCATGGTCAAGCCGCCATAAAGCGCGATGCCTGGCCGCGTGAGGTCGTAGTGGTAATCCAGCCCCAGCAGAATTCCAGCGGAACTCGAGAGGCTTGATTCAGCCTCTCCGAAACGCGCGGCAAGCGGCTGAAAAAATTCGTTTTGCCGTGCATTCATCGGATGATCGGGCTCGTCGGCGCAGGCGAGGTGGCTCATCACCATCACCGGTTTGCCGCCTGATTGGGCGTAATCCAACGCCTGTCTGGGCGTCAGGCCGAGGCGGTTCATGCCGGTGTCGATAAACAGGGCGTGATCGAGCGCCCCGCCCAATGCGGCGATCAGCTCCAACTGTTCGGGCGACACAGCGACAGGTATGATCCTGCGGGCGATCGCCAAGGCCTCCTGGCCGGGCCAGAGGCCAGAGACGGAGAAGATGCGGGCGTCGGGCAATAGACCGCGCAGTTGCGCGCCTTCCTCGATGGTGGCGACAAAGAAATCGCGACAGCCGACGCGGGCCAGCGCCGGCGCGATGATTTCGGCGCCAAGCCCATAAGCGTCAGCCTTCACCGCAGCGCCGGTCGCGGCTTTCGAGCGCGCCGCGATGTCGCGCCAATTGGCGACGCAGGCGCCGACATCGATGGTCACGCGGCTGGCGGCGACAGCGAAATCTGTGGGCGGGACGGGATCATGACGCATATGTCGCTGCATAAGGGCAAATATTGCCCGGGGCAATGCAGGGGCCTTCGCGTCTGCGCATTTTGTTCAAGACCCGTTGGGCGGGCTTTGCTAGAACACGCGGATGCATAATATCTCCCAGCGGCAGGCCACCGAGGCCATGCCGACCGACAAGTCCGAACATGCGCGGTTCTGGCGGGACGCCCGCTTCCGGGACATGGAATGCATGCGCGCCACCTTCATCACCCATGAATTCGCCCCGCATTCGCATGATACATTCTCGATCGGCGCGATCGAGGCGGGCTGCCAGATGGCGATGATCCGCGGCGAGCGCGAAATGACCGGCCCCGGCGCTCTGTATCTCATCAATCCCGGCGAGACCCATGACGGCCAGCCCGGCGTGGAGGAGGGCTATCGCTACCGGATGATTTATCCGGACATGCAGGTGTTCACCGACATTCTGGAAGATGTCGGCGGCAAGGCTGTTCATGGATCGCCCAGTTTTTCACGACAGTTGATCTCGGATCCGGAACTCGCGGGCCGCTTCTGTCGCGCCCATCGCGCCATCGAGGAGGGCGCGAGCGCGCTTGAGGGCGAGGAAAGCCTGTATTCGGTGCTGCTGGCGATGTTTTCCCGTCATGGCGCTGAAATCGTCGCGCCGCCGGACCATGCCGCACCCGTGGGCGTCAGGCGCGCGCGCGACTATATCGATGCCCATTTCGACGAGGAAATTTCTTTGGAGTTCCTGGCGCGGATTGCCGCTCTCAGCCGCGCCCATCTCATTCGCGCCTTCCGCAAGCATTATTTCATCACACCGCACGCCTATCAGACCGATCTACGCATTCGCGAGGCCAGGCGCTTGCTGCGCCGGGGCGCCGCGCCCTCCGAGACGGCCATGGCCTGCGGCTTTGCCGATCAGGCGCATCTGACTCGGCATTTCAAAGCGCGCACCGGGGTGACGCCGGCCGTTTTCCGCGCTGGCTGATCAATTTACTTCAAGACGTTGTCGCGTCGATCGCGCTATGCGGCGTTCCAGACAAGGAAACGCCATGACAAACACCAGATTCGACCTGCTGCTCGGGGCCCGGGCCATCTTTCCCATCCTGATCGCCGCCTTTCCCATCGGCCTCGTTTTCGGCGCGGTCGCGGCCGGCAAGGGCCTGTCGCCGCTTGAAGTTGGGCTGATGAGCGGTCTGGTCTTCGCCGGCGGTTCGCAATTCGTCGCCATGGATCTTTGGACGCATCCCGCCTCCTGGAGCGCGCTGGGCTTGGCGGCGCTGCTCGTCAATATGCGGCATGTGCTGATGGGCGCCTCGCTGGACCGCGCCCTCGGCGCTTTTCGAGGCCCGCTGAAGCCGATCGCGCTGATGCTGATGGCCGACGAGAACTGGGCATTCGCTGAAGCGCGCGCCCGCGCAGCGCCGCTATCGCCGGCCTATTACTTCGGCATGGCCATTCCCTTCTATCTCAACTGGATCGCCGCAAGTCTGATTGGCGCGGGCCTCGGCGCGCTGCTCGGAGATCCGGCGCTGACCGGGCTCGACTTCGCCTTCCCGGCGCTGTTCATCGTGCTGGTGATGGGCTTCTGGAAGGGGCGGGCCACCGCGCTCGTGCTGGTGGCGAGCGGCGTGGCGGCCGTGCTCACGCATCAGATAGCCGGTGGAGCCTGGCATATCGTCGCCGGCGCGTTGGCCGGGCTGGTCGCCGCTACCCTTCTCGCCCTGCGGGGGGAAAGCGCATGAACATTGAGCCCGCCACGTTTCTTGCCATCATCGCCATGGCCGCCGCCACCATCCTGACCCGTCTTGCAGGCCCGGTCCTCATACGCATCGTGCCGATTGGCCCCGTCGCCCGCCAGGCGCTCGACGCCATCCCGCCCGCCGTGCTGATGGCAGTCATCGCGCCAACGGCTTTTGCGACCGGCTGGGCCGAAACCATCGCCTGCGCCCTGACCGCGCTCACCGCCCGCCGCCTGCCGCTGCTCGCCAGCATCGCGATTGGCGTGGCGGCGGTGTTTGTGCTGAGGCGGGTGGGGTTGTGAAGACGTCTTCATCGGGAAATTGAAGCGCCGAATAAACTAAAGGCTCGACGCCGCCGCCCAGCGCGAAGGGGTTAGCCCTGACACATTGATCATCTCCGCACTCCGTGAGCATCTGGCTGAGATGGAGGATGTGATGATTGCCGAAGAGCGGCTGGCGGATCTTGAAGCCGGTCGCTCGAAAACTGTGCCGCTGGATGAACTGGTGGTGCGATACTGCCGGTGACCGGCCTCTCTAAAGCGCGAAGCGGCAGGACTTCAAAGAAGCTCGCGACGTCATCCTCGGTCTTGTGTCGAGGATCTGCAACCCTTTGTTTTTATTGATGTAAGCAGATGCTCGGGACAGGCTCGAGCATGACGAAAAGAGGGGTCGAAAAAGGCCGGGCTTTCGCCCGACCCATCATCTCAATGCTCTTCATATTGCGAGAAGCTCGGGTCCGCCAGATCCGCAAAACGCGTGAATTCGGACTGGAAGGCGAGCTTGACGGTGCCTGTCGGTCCGTGGCGCTGCTTGGCGATGATGACGTCGGCCGTACCCTTGACCTTGTCGAACAGCTGTTCCCATTCGTTGTATTTGGGATCGTCCGGATCGCGCGGTTCAAGGTTTTTGACGTAATATTCTTCGCGGAACACGAACAGCACCACGTCGGCGTCCTGCTCGATCGAGCCGGATTCGCGCAGGTCGGAAAGCTGGGGGCGCTTGTCTTCGCGGCTTTCCACCTGACGCGACAGCTGCGACAGCGCGATGATGGGAACGTTGAGCTCCTTGCCGAGCGCCTTGAGGCCGGTGGTGATCTGCGTGATTTCCTGCACGCGGTTTTCGCCGGATTTGCCCGAACCGGTCATGAGCTGGATATAGTCGACCACCATGCAATCAAGGCCGCGCTGGCGCTTGAGGCGGCGGGCGCGGGCCGAGAGCTGGGCGATCGAGATGCCGCCGGTCTGGTCGATGAACAGCGGGATCTTCTGCATCATCTGCGAGCAGGCGACCAGCTTTTCAAAGTCGGCTTCGGTGATGTCGCCGCGTCGGATCTTGGAGGAGGAGACTTCCGTCTGCTCCGAGATGATGCGGGTGGCCAGCTGTTCGGCTGACATTTCCAGCGAGTAGAACGCGACGACGCCGCCATTGCGGGCTTTCAGCGAGCCGTCGGGCAGGACTTCCGGCTCATAGGACGCGGCGATGTTGTAAGCGATGTTGGTGGCGAGCGAGGTCTTGCCCATGCCGGGGCGTCCTGCGAGCACGATCAAGTCCGAACGCTGCAAGCCGCCCATGCGGCCGTCGAGCGAATGGATGCCGGTGGAAATGCCCGACAGGCTGCCGTCGCGCTCGAAAGCGGCGCCGGCCATGTCGATGGCCTGCGACACGGCGTCGGCGAAGGACTGGAAGCCGCCGTCGTAACGTCCGGTTTCGGCAAGTTCGAACAGGCGCCGCTCGGTGTCTTCGATCTGCGTCTGCGGGGGCATGTCCAGCGGCGCGTCATAGGCGATGTTGACCATGTCTTCGCCGATGGTGATCAGCGAGCGGCGCAGCGCGAGGTCGTAGATGGCGCGGCCGTAATCCTCGGCGTTGATGATGGTGACGGCGTTGGCGGCGAGCTGGGCGAGATATTGCGCCACCGTCATGTCGCCGACCTTGTCGTCGGCGGGCAGGAAGGTCTTGATGGTCACCGGATGGGCGGTCTTGCCCATACGGATGATGTCGGCGGCCACTTCATAGATGCGGCGATGCAGCGGCTCGTAGAAGTGAACCGGCTTCAGGAAGTCCGACACGCGGTAATAGGCGTCGTTGTTGACCAGGATAGCGCCCAGCAAAGCCTGTTCGGCCTCGAGATTGTTCGGCGCTTCCCGGTGATGGGGAACGGCTTCTGTATTGCTGATGGCGCTCAAGCGGCGCGCGGCGTCTTTCATCGTCATCTGCCTGTCATGAAAATATCGTCGGCCATCTATAGGCGTCAAACGCGTTGGGGAGTCGGCGGCTGCCGCTTTTTCCCGTTCTTTTGTCCGATGTCCACAGGCCGTCTGCGATGGTGGATAACTTTTATTTTCCCGGCCGGCGCGAAGACCGAATCGAAAAGGCCTGATCGAACATAGACCAGGCCTTTGAAACTCGAGAGAAGCACCTGTTTGAGGCGTTATTCAGCCGCCTCCTGCGGAAAACGGGCGACGCCATCGACTTGTCGCTCCTCGATCGCGCGTAGGCACGCTTCCGCTTCATGGATATAGTCCCGCGTCAGCGGCACGGCCTCTTGGTCATGCGCGATCTGAATCTGGAAGATCACCAGATTCTGCCAGCGGAAGGCGCTTTCCGAACCGGCGAGATAAAATTCCCACATCCGGCAGAAACGTTCGTCGTAGAGCGCCTTGGCTTCGTCGCGCCTGTTCATGAAGCGCTCGCGCCAGGCCTTCAGCGTTTCGGCGTAATGCAGGCGCAGGATCTCGATATCGGTGATTTTAAGCCCCGAGCGTTCGATCGCCGGCATCACCTCCGAAAGCGACGGGATATAGCCGCCGGGAAAGATGTATTTCTCGATGAAGGCGTTGGTTGTCGAGGGCCTGTCGGTGCGGCCGATCGTATGCAGCAGCATCACGCCGTCCTTTTTCAGCAATCTGGCGCATTGCTGGAAATACTGATCATAGAACGGGCGTCCGACATGTTCGAACATGCCGACCGACACCAACCGGTCGAATTGTTCGCGAACATGCCGGTAGTCTTCGAGTTCGAAACGGACACTGTCGCCGAAGCCGCCGATTTCGGCGCGTTTGCGCGCGAGCGCCAGTTGTTCGTCGGACAGAGTGACGCCCTTGACCGACGCGCCGAGATAGCGGGCGAGATACAACGCCATGCCGCCCCAGCCGCAGCCAATATCGAGCACCGAAAGCCCTGGACGACTCATCACCATCTTGGCGGCGATATGGCGTTTCTTGGCCAGCTGCGCCGCTTCGAGGTCGGTCTCCCGCGTTTCGAAATAGGCGCAGGAATATTGCCGATCCTTGTCGAGGAACAGATCATACAGCGCGCCTGTCAGATCGTAGTGATGCTGAACATTCTTGCGTGAGCGATGGGCGACGTTGAATTCCTTGAAATGGCGCAGCCTGTAGCGCAACGCGGCGATCGCCTTCATCCACGGACGCTGCTGGAATTCACCTTCTGGGTCGCCGGTGAACACCGCTTCGAGGAAGTCGTACATATCGCCCTTCAAAAGGTCGATCTCGCCTTCGGCGTAATAATGCCCGAAATAGAATTCGGGATTTGCGAGCACGCCGCGCTCGGCCCGGCGGCTATTGAAGCGGATATGCACGGCTTTGCCATGCTCGCCGCCGTACTGTCTTGTATGGCCGTTCGCATAGGTCACCGAAAGGTTGCCTCTGCGGACGATGGTTGAAATGAACCGATGCAGGAGAGCATGCAACATAACATCACCACGCGACTAAACTGAACTGCAGCCGGGGCCAAAATGATGCGCGACGGATGCAGCACCTTACGAAACGTTAATGTTTTCTTAGGCTATCAAAAAAATCGCGGTTATCAACAGAAAAAATGCCCGCTGAAAAGCAAAGGCTCTCAACGCCGAAAAAAACGCCAGTTCTGCTGAATTTCAACAAAAACGCCCCCGGAGAAACTCCGGAGGCGCATAAAGCGACGTGCAATCGGAAAAGTTTCCGAATGGCGATCAGATTTCGTCTTCGTCTTCGACAGAGTTCGGATCGAAGAAGTCTTCCGGACGCAGCGCGTCTTCGTCGACGCCGTAGATGGCTTCGGCGGAGGTGAGGTCTTCACCCTTGGCCTGGCGACCGGCTTCGTCAGCCGAGCGTGCGACGTTGAGTTCGATTTCGAGAACGACTTCCGCATGCAGGTGCAGGACCACCTTGTGCAGGCCAATGGCCTTGATCGGCGTGTTCAGGTCGACCTGGTTGCGGCCGATGTTGAAGCCTTCGGCGGCGAGCACGTCGACGATGTCGCGAGCAGCGACGGAGCCGTAGAGCTGGCCGGTTTCACCAGCGGAGCGAACCACGATGAAGGACTTGCCGGCGAGCTGGTCGGCGACCTTCTGGGCTTCCGAGCGGCGCTCGAGGTTGCGGGCTTCCAGCGTGGCGCGCTCGGCTTCGAAACGAGCCTTGTTGCCGGCGTTGGCGCGCAGCGCCTTGCCCATTGGCAGCAGGAAGTTACGGGCGTAGCCGTCGCGAACCTTTACGGTTTCGCCCATCTGGCCAAGCTTGTTGACGCGTTCGAGAAGAATGACTTGCATTGTCTTTGTCCTTTCAGAGTTAGGGTTTGGCGTCGTTTTCGGGTTTGGTCTGCGTCAGCGGAATGGCGCGACGCGGATTGGCGAGCCCGCCCGCAATGACCAGCAGAAAGCCGATCACGGGCAGGAAGAAAAAAGTGAGCAGGTAGACGAGCACAAGCCCGGGAAGTCCCCAGCTCTTGCCGCGCAGAAACGAGTGGATCACGGCGAAACCGGCGAGCAGGAAGCCGCCGGCGCAAGCGCCCGCGAGGCTCGAGCCGATCATGCCGATCATGCCGCCGGCGAACATCGCCACGACGCCCGCCAGAAAAACGACGATAGCGACGCGGTTCATGCGCAGGCTCATCGCCATGTCCTCGCGCGGACGAATATTGCGACCGGACGCGGACAGGAAACGCATAGCGAAGTAGAAGCCGGCAAACAGCGCGATCATCATCTGCAGCGCCTGCGCGAGCGGCCAGATCACCCGGATCATGGCGATCATCTCGTCGCGCGGCAGCGTGTCCATGTCCGCGCCGGCGCCGCTCATATCCGTCATCATCTGCTGCATCGCGTCGGCGAGCGCCGAATAGAGCGCTTCGATCTGCGGCGAGGCGAGCGTAGTGTAGACGGAAGCGATCGCGGTCAGCACCGCCCCCGCAAACAGCACGTCCGACAGCGGATACCAGGCCGTCGCCGTGTCTGGGCCGCCGATTTCGCTCGCTGGCCGCGCCGTGTTGGCGAGCTGGCTCATCACCACCGCCGGCACCAGCGGGGCGGCCGTCATCAGAAAGGCGAGCGGGGACGACAGAAGAAAGGCGTTGGCCAGCGCGGCCGTTCCGATCGCCACGATGCAGGAGAGAAGGCCGAAACCGAGGCCCGCCACGAAAATCGCCGCCAAGGACAAAAAGATCAGGATGATCGACAGCGCAGCGAAATACCCACCCGCAGCCATCAATGCGGCAGCGGCCAATCCGGCGATCACGCCGATCAGGATCGGGTTCTTGGGGTTCGTCATCAAATTCTCGCTGTCCTGCGCCAAAAAGCTCGCAGTTAGGGGAAGCGTTTCCGCGAAGTCCCCAACATGGGATTTAAAAATTCCGATCCGCGCCCATCGCGGAAGGGAAAGGGGAGGGCGAAACCGCCATCCCCCGGAGTCATGATGCAGAGTCTGGTGACGCTGCGTGTTACCCTTGAGTCAGCCGATCAGGCGACGACGTAGGGCAGCAGGCCCAGGAAGCGGGCGCGCTTGATGGCCTGAGCCAGTTCGCGCTGCTTCTTCTGGGAAACAGCCGTGATGCGCGAAGGAACGATCTTGCCACGCTCGGAAATGTAGCGCGACAGGAGCTTGACGTCCTTGTAGTCGATGCGCGGCGCATTGGCGCCCGAGAACGGGCAGGTCTTGCGACGACGATGGAACGGGCGGCGCGCCGGAGCGGAAGAAGTGTCAGCCATTACAGGATCTCCTTAAGATTCGCGCGGACGGAACGGACGGTCGCCATCGCGACGCGGCGGACGGTCGCCGTCTTCACGGCGCGGACGGAACGGACGGTCGCCATCTTCGCGGCGCGGACGGTCGTCGCGGTCGCGCTTCTGCATCATGGCGGAGGGGCCTTCCTCGTGAGCTTCGACCTTGACGGTCATGAAGCGGAGGATGTCTTCGTTGTAGCGCTCCTGGCGCTCGACTTCCTGCATCGCGGCAGCCGGGGCGTCCACGTCCATGATGACGTAGAAGGCCTTGCGGTTCTTCTTGATGCGGTAGGTCAGGCCCTTGAGGCCCCAGTTTTCAATGCGACCAACCTTGCCGCCGGCAGCTTCGATCACGCCCTTGTAGGTTTCGACGATGGCGTCGACCTGCGGAGCCGCGAGATCCTGGCGGGCAAGGAAAATGTGTTCATAGAGAGCCATGAAACTCTTTTGCCTTTCTTGCGTTTCATCAATCCCATCCGGTATGGCGCCAAGCCTCAACGACTGATCTTAGAATGCGAGGCGAGCCTCGCGGGCAAGAAAAGCGTCTTTACGGTTCACGGTCGAGAGCGGAGACACGGGAAGCCGGAACCCTCTGGCTCCAAGCGGTTTCATTCTCGAAACCGGCCTTCCGTACAGCCACCAGCCAATATGACCGGATGTTTGATGAAGCGGGCTTATACACGGAAAGCCGAGGATTGCAACTCCCACGCATAAATATGTCGCGTCAGCGCAGCACTCCGTCTGCGACAAGGCCCGTGAATGTGTCCCTGACATCCAGGGCAAACGGGAGTTCCGTGTTTGTGTGATGCCATGCATTTGGCGCCAGCCTATCCGGCCGGAGGTCCAGTCTTGAATTAAAGCCGCCGAACCAGTCCAATGCGCCTATGACATCGGTGATGTCCGAAAACGGTCGCGGCATGTCTATTACGGCGCTGACAGTTACTATCTTGCTTATTTTGGCCAGTTTTCGGCAGAGCGAGGCGTCGGCATCCCTTATGGAGTAGAGCGCCTCCGACAAAACGAGATTGCCTTTCGAATGCCCGGTTAGCACTGTGAATCGCAGTTTGGGATGGGCGAGCATGGCCGCTACCGTGCGGGTATCGTGACTTTTCCGAGCGGTCTGCTCGGCCAGGATGCTGATCGTCGGCTGATGGCTTTTCGCTAAGGCGTCCAGCGGTTCGAACATGTGCCTGAGGCCGTTCAACTGGCCAAAAAGGAAATAGCCGCCCAGCGCTTCCGTCATCAGGTCGGCCAATCCGTAGCCGGACACGACGGCCGCGGCCGGACGTCCAAGCGCATCGGCGACGTTGCGGGCAAATGCTGCCGATCCAAGTGCAGAACTGCCGACGCCGGCAATAGCGATGATATCGACGTCCGAGCCGCCCTGCGCGATGAAATCATCGATGGAGGTACAAAGACGGAGCTCGCTTTGCCCCGTTGGCGGAACAATCAAGATCGTTCCTTCGCGCGCATCGGATGGCCCGATTTTCGATGTTTCGGCAGCGGATATCACTTTTACGTCGTAGAACAGCCCGTCGAGCGCACTGTTTCTTCTGCGCCAATTCTCAAGATAGATTTGGCGCGGTGTCGCTTCAACGCGATCTGATAAAGCAGCTACTGTCCTTGCTGCTTGATTGAGCCCGACTTTATATGCGCTTTCAAGCATGTCGACGCCCTCATCTCAAGAGAGTAAGATGAGAGAATATTGCACGTAATTATTGCAAGTAGAAGTATAATTATCAGCCGTCCTCAAATGCGGCCTATCCCGGTTTAGAGGCAGCCGGCTGCCGCGTCATAGGCGTAAATCGTCCGGCCGCGAAAATAGTCTGCAACGGGCGTCCAGCTGGCGAGCAAGTTGGGCGTTTCGCTCACGCAAACCAAAGGCTTGCGGGTGAGATACAGAACCTTTTGCGATGGATCGAAGTCCATGGATCGCCCGTAATGGTCTACCGGCGGCGGATAGGGAAACGTCTGTTCATAATAGTTTTCCGGAAAACCTTCCGGCGCCCGCGCTTTGAGCGTCAGTTTCGCGTCGCGCAGCGTATGGAACAGATCGGCAAGCATGTCCCTGTTGTCGGAGACGATCACCGTCAGGCCTGCGCCGCGCGTCAGCTCTTCCGCCCTGAGGCTGACCTCGGAACGGCCTGTGTTGCGCTTGACCAGGCTGAAAGGGATCGTATCGGGGAAGGCGGGCAGGATCGGGAATGCCAGCGCGACCGCGCCCGTCAGCGCCAGCGATAGCGTCAATCCGCGCGGCCAGAGCCGGGCCAGCAGCATGACCGAGACGATGACGCCCGCCGCATAGGCGGAGGCCGCCCAATTGGCCTCTGCCTTGGCGAGCAGCGCCTGCAGCGTGATCAGACCCGTCACCGGTAAAGACAGCCAGAGCAGGATGCGCTCTTGCGGCTCTGACTGGCCACGGATCGCCCGGTAGCCGGCATAGAGCAGTGCGGTGAACAGCACCGGTCCCATCACGCCGAATTGCGCGACAAAGAATTCCAGCGCCTTCAGCGGCTTGAGCGCCATCTGGTCCCATTTGGCGATGTCCTCGGTGTGTTTCACCGTCGCGCCGCCATGGGTGAGGTTCCAGAGGAGATTCGGTGCGGCGACGAGGGCTGCGACGACCACCGAGATCATGAAATCGCGGATGGCGATCCGCGCCTGCGGGATGAGAAGAAGCGCCAGCGCGCCGCCGGGCAACAGGAAAAGCAACGCGTATTTGGACAGGAAGGCGCAGCCGACGCCGATGCCCATGACGAGGGCGAGGCCTGCCGACCGTTTTTCGATGAGGCCGAGATAGGCCCACAGCGCCAGCGCGATGAAGAAGATCAGCGGCACATCGGTCGAGAACATATAGGCCGACAGGGAGACCGCAGGGATGGCGATATAGCTTGCACCGACCCAGGCGGCGTTCTCGATCGATGTCACCCGCCGCGCCGCCGCCATCAGCATCATCGCATTGGCGGCATGCATCAGCGGCCCGCACAATCTTATCCAGAAGATGTCGCTCGAGCCGGCCGCGCCGGTGACTGCGGCAATGATCCAGGCGATCATCGGCGGCTTGGAGTAATAGCCGAAATCGAGATGCTGCGACCAAAGCCAGTATTGCGCTTCGTCGACGAAAAGGTCGGTGCGGTCAAAAGCCAGCCAGACGATCCGCCAGATGGTCACAGCGATAATGAAAACAAGGCTGGCGCGAAGGGTCATGAGCATACCGTTGGGATCGATCGAGCGCTGGATTACCGGAAAGTCGGCCTGCTCACAACTGGCTCCCGCACAATGATCAGCGAGAAGAAATTTCGGACTGAAACTGCTACTGGCGTCGTATACGTTTGTTGTGCTGATGCTTCGGCCGAAAGCATGTCGCCCGAAAGTGGTCACCGGTTTGAGGACCACGACATGCGATAAACCAAACAGATAAAGCGTAAGGAGCGGATCTGAAAGATCGCGACGCGCGTTAGACGAAAAAGGATGCTCCCATGCCGCACACTCTCCGTTCCGCACTGACGCTGGTCGCCTTTGTCGCGGTCGTTCTCGGCGTCGGGATTTATATCGGCGTGACCAATCCGCCAGGGGATTGGTATGCGAACCTGCGCAAGCCGGTCTTCAATCCGCCCAACTGGGTCTTCGCGCCGGCGTGGACGGTTCTCTACATCCTCATAGCCATTGCCGGCTGGCGCGTGTTCGAGCGTGACCGGAACGGCCCGGCCCTGAAGCTCTGGGTGGCGCAGATGGCGCTCAACTGGGCCTGGTCGCCCGCCTGGTTCGGCCTGCATTGGCGCTGGGGATCAGTGGCGATCATCGCTGTGTTGTGGCTGACTATACTGGGCTTCATTGCCCTGAACCGCCGCGACGATCGCATTTCCGCGCTGTTGTTTGCGCCTTATCTGGCCTGGGTGAGCTTCGCCGCGATTCTCAATGTTTCACTGGTCGCCATGAACCCTTGAGAGGCGAAAGGCTTGCGCGAAGCGCTCCACGGTGAGCACGCTTTGCTGTTCAAGCAGGGGTCGGACGCGGCTGAGATTGCCAAGCATGAAGACGCCGAGGCTGGTAACCAGCTAACGCCGTCGATGCGCCCACAGATCTAAAAGCCCGCGCGCCATGAACAGCGCTATCAGTTGCGTCATCCAGGCCCAGATTTACGGGACGAATTGTCCCGCCGATGGCCTGACAAATCAAAAAACCGTGAAGGTTGTCGGACGGTAAGTTGATCCTCAGCGGATGTTCAGCACATAATCGCCGTTGTCCAACACGAAGGAATAGCTTGGCGCAGCGTCCTGAAGAACGCCGCTTGTGAAGCTTATAGTAATCGCGTCGTCGCTGCCGCGCGCACGGATGGTCAAGGCGCCGTCGGAGGCCGTGATTTCCAGTTGATCCGGCGTCAGCGCATCCGCCATTGCCTGGCCATAGCCCGAAGCGGTAAAGCGGATATCGAGCGGGCCGTTTGAGGTCACGGTGTCCTTGCCGTCGCCGGTGGCGAAGCTGAGTTCCGCTGGTCTTGCGCCCTTGCTCGTGATTGAAATCGTATCGTCGCCCGCGCCGCCGGCCGCAAAGATCCGTTCGCCGACGAGTTGGATCGTGTCATTGCCGGCCCCGCCTGTGAGGTTGAGGATGGCGCGGCCGCTCACCTTGAGGACATCGTCGCCCGCATTGCCATCGACGCCATCGACAATTTCGCCAGCCATGGTGATCGCGTCATCGCCTTCACCGCCGTCGATTTCAGCCAGATAGCGTGCGGTCAGATTGAGCGTGTCGGCCCCATCGCCCGCTTGCAGCGCCGCGAGGCTGCCTGCCTTGAGATTTATCGTGTCATCGCCGCCGCCGAGATCGACGTTGAAGGCCGAGATCGCTTTCATGTTGATCTCGTCGGCCTCATCTGTGCCCTGGGCATCCAGTATATAGCCGCCGGTTTGATTGATTGCGCTCTGCTGCTGCTCGCCGCCATGCTGCATGGTCCAGATCAGCGAAATGATCTTGTTGATGGCCTGGTCGCGGTGGGTCAAGCCTTCGCTGTTGTCAGACGATGCATCCCAACTGGCCGGCTGTGGCCCGGTTTTGTCAGCCGGAGTGGACTGCGTCCGCCCGAACAATTGCTCGACATAGGACCGCGCGTCCGACAGCGCGTAGGAGGCGTTGAAACCGATCATGCAACTATCCTGGCGCGCGGTTGAAGAGGGGTTTTCGCCAGCCTAGCGGAAGAGTCCTTAGAAAGCCGTTAAATGCGAAACTGTGGGCGCTATTCTGGTTTCGATCCGCGCGCCCACGTTTTCGGTTTTTATTCCGTGAGACGCGTCCCCTCGCTGCCGGAGGATCCGCCATAGGGAGATATCTTCCAATTCGCGGAATTGATCAGCATCTGGTTGACGACC
This sequence comes from Rhizobium sp. SG_E_25_P2, assembly GCF_029892285.1. Lineage (GTDB taxonomy): Bacteria > Pseudomonadota > Alphaproteobacteria > Rhizobiales > Rhizobiaceae > Rhizobium_E. Next base: position 188,032 of record NZ_JARXVM010000006.1, on the reverse strand, counting down.
ATGGAGATCTTTTCAGTGGCGTTGGTGGTGGAATTGTAAGTCACGTTTCGGTTGGGCAGATAGATGATGCCTTCGAGATGTTCGCCATTGGAGCCGTTGAAGATATACTGGGTCTTGTTGGCGTTGTTGGCGGCGTTCGAGGTCTTTTCGAACATCAGCACGCCCTTATAGGTTCCGTTGGTGGGCGCCGACGCCGTGAATGTCAGGCCGCCATTGGCGCGAATCTCGCTGTTCACGTCAGGAAAATAGAAGGTCACGCCCGTCGCATTCACCGTCGCGCCGGAATTGATGATCATCCGCCCCTTGATGATATGCAGACCCGGCTTGAAGGTGATGGTCGGGCTGCCGTTGAAGCCGGTGTCGCAATGAACGCCCGGCTCCAGGGTGACCGTATTGCTGTTGAAATAGCCGCTGGTCGTGCAGGTCGAGGACACAGTGGGTTCGACGAACGCGTTGACGTAAGGATCCGATTGCGCATCGCAGCCGGTCTTGAGGTTCGACAGAGTGCCGCCGTTCTTGATGTAATTCGTGCCCTTGACGCAGAATTCGGCGAGGCTGATCGTCGAGCCGCTGTTCATGATGAAAGCCGGATTGGCAGTCGAGCGTACATGCATCTTGCATTCGCTCGAGGTGACATTGGCGCCGGAATTGACGAGCACATCCTGACCAGAACTGCCGAGCACGGTGATGCAGGGACCGGATTGTAACGCTGCGGCGCTGGATCTGACCGTCAGATTGAGCGCTCTTACCCCGATCACGCTCATGAATGTCGTCTTGTAGGACCTGGTGAAGGTCGCAGTCAGCGAATTGTCAGAGTTGGTGTTGACAGCGAGCTGCGTCGAATAGTCGATTGTCTCCGGGTCAATCGGTTGTCCATCCGGGGCAAGCCTCGATTCACCCACGAAATTGGCGTCGATATATTTTTCGACCACGCTGCGACGGGATATATCATCGTCCTCAACCACCGCCGCGAGCACGCCGGCGTCCAGCGAGGATTGCATGAACTGCCGCTCATACGAGGCCATGCTGTAGTCGATCGCCGCGCCGGCGCTCGTCAGAATGACGGGCATGGTCAGCGCGGCGACCAATGCGATATTGCCTCCGGTATTGACCAGAAAGGCCCGGACTGCCCCGAATGCTGGTAAATGTTTCATGCCGCAGATCCCAGATGAAAAGCTCAACTGTCTCTTAGCAGAACACATTTAAAGATCAGCTTTATCAGATCGTTAAAGCAAATCTAAAATTAGATCCTTCTCAGATCGGCATCGGATAGCGCCTGATGACGGCGGCGATTTCCTGTCGAACGTCGTTCGAAAGGTCGAGGTCTGCCGCCGACAGGTTGATCTTCAATTGCTCCATCGTGGTCGCCCCGATGATCACCGATGTCATGAACGGTTTTGTCAGGCACCAGGCCAGCGCCATGGCCGACGGGTCGAGCCCATGGCGGCGGGCGATGTCGACATAGGCGGCGACAGCCGGCTCCTGCAGCGGTTGGAAACGTCCGCCGAGATCGCCATTGATGGCGGCGCGGCTGCCGGCCGGCTTCTGGCCGTTGAGATATTTGCCGCTCAGAAGGCCCGCAGCGAGCGGCGAGTAAGACAACAGCCCGACCTTTTCGTGATGCGACAGTTCCGCATAGTCGAGATCATGGGCGCGATAGAGGAGGTTGTATTCGTTCTGCACCGAGGCCATGCGGGGGAGGTCGCGCTTCTCGGCGAGATCGAGGAATTGCATGGTTCCCCAGGCCGTTTCGTTGGAAAGCCCGACCGCGCGGATCTTGCCGGCCTTGACGGCTTCATCGAGCGTTTCAAGGCATTCCAGCATATTGTCGAGAATCTCGGCCTTGGGCGGCTGCTTTTCCGGGTGGTAATTCCAGATCTGGCGGAAATGATAATGGCCGCGATTTGGCCAGTGCAACTGATAGAGATCGATGTAATCGGTTTTGAGGCGTTTCAGCGATTGGGCAAGCGCGTCCTCTATTTCCTTGCGGTTGATCGCCGCGCCGCCGCGAATATAGGGACGGCCGGGTCCGGAGATCTTGGTGGCCACGACGATCTTGTCGCGATTTGCCCGCGCCTTCATCCATTCGCCGATGATGGATTCGGTGGCGCCCTGCGTTTCAGCCGACAGCGGCGTGACGGGATAGAGTTCTGCGGTGTCGAAGAAGTTGACGCCGGCCTCGACCGCGTAATCCATCTGTTCGAACCCGTCGGCCTGGTCGTTCTGGTCGCCGCCCCAGGTCATGGTGCCCAGGCAGATCTCGGACACGGTGATGCCGGTCCGGCCAAGAGTATTGAATTTCATGGAAATGGCTCCGATGTGGAAATCCGGGGCAATGTAGGCCGATTTTGTTGCGCTGCAAGATGCGCAAGCCGGAGAATTTGGCTGGAAAAGCCGGAGCTTCCGGTGGCGCCAAGCTTGACAGGCTGCAACATTGTGTGAATTGGAAGACGAAAACCATAGAGGGAGACACCCAATGGCGATCGCATTCACCTTTCCTGGCCAAGGCAGCCAGGCTGTCGGCATGGGCAAGGATCTCGCCGACGCGTTTCCGGAAGCCCGCGCCGTGTTCGATGAAGTCGACGAGGCGCTCGGCGAAAAGCTGACATCCACGATGTGGGACGGCCCCGAAGACAGACTGACGCTGACGGCGAATGCCCAGCCGGCGCTGATGGCCGTGTCGCTCGCCGCCATCCGCGTGCTCGAAGCGCGCGGCCTCGACCTTAAGAGCAAGGTTGCCTATGTCGCCGGCCATTCGCTCGGCGAATATTCGGCGCTCGCCGCAGCCGGCGCCTTCTCGATCGGCGACGCAGCGCGTCTCTTGCGGATTCGCGGCAACGCCATGCAGGCGGCTGTGCCGTCGGGCAAAGGCGCCATGGCCGCGATCATCGGACTGGAACAGGCTGATGTCGAGGCTGTCTGCGCTGACGCCTCGCAGGTTGACGGCGGCTGCCAGATCGCCAATGACAATGGCGGCGGCCAGTTGGTGATTTCGGGCGAGAAGGGCGCGGTCGATCGCGCTTGCGCGCTGGCGACCGCCAAGGGCGCCAAGCGTGCGATCCTGCTGCCGGTGTCGGCGCCGTTCCATTCGTCGCTGATGTCGCCGGCCGCCGACGCCATGGCGGAAGCGCTGGCGCAGGTGACGATCAACAGCCCCATCGTTCCGGTGATCGCCAATGTCGCGGTCGCGCCGGTGACCGATCCGGCCGAAATCGCCGCGCTTCTCGTCAAGCAGGTGACCGGCCAGGTCCGTTGGCGCGAAACGGTGGAATGGTTCGCAGCCAATGGCGTGACCACGCTTTACGAAATTGGCGCCGGCAAGGTGCTGACCGGATTGGCTCGCCGTATCGACAAGAATATCGCCGGCGTGGTCGTCAATGGTCCGCAGGATATCGAAGCCGCCCTTTCAGCCCTCAACGGCTGATCCGGCGCCAACAGAAGAGAGGAAGTCTCATGTTTGATCTTTCCGGCCGCAAGGCGTTGGTGACCGGCGCTTCGGGCGGCATCGGCGAGGAAATCGCCCGCGCGCTCTATGCCCAGGGCGCGATCGTCGGCCTGCACGGCACCCGCCGCGAAAAGCTCGAGGCGCTCGCCGCCGAGCTTGGCGAGCGCGCCCATATCTTCACGGCGAACCTCAGCGACCGCGCCTCGATCAAGCCGTTTGCGGCCGAAGTCGAAGCTGGCCTTGGCGGCGTCGATATCCTGGTCAACAATGCCGGCATCACCCGCGACGGGTTGATGATGCGCATGAGCGATGACGATTGGGACGCGGTGATCGCGGTGAACCTGACCGCCGCCTTCACGCTGACCCGCGAATTGACCAGCCCGATGCTGAAGCGCCGCTATGGCCGCGTCATCAATATCAGCTCGGTTGTCGGAACCACTGGCAATCCTGGCCAGGCAAATTATTGCGCCTCCAAGGCCGGCATGGAAGGCTTCACCAAGTCCTTCGCCGCCGAAGTGGCGAGCCGCAACATCACCGCCAATTGCATCTCGCCGGGCTTCATCGAAAGCGCCATGACCGAAAAGCTGAACGAAAAACAGCAGGAAGTCATTTCCGCCAAGATCCCGATGAAGCGGATGGGCAAGGGCGCGGAGATTGCCGCAGCGGTTGTGTTCCTCGCATCCAGCGAGGCGTCCTACGTCACCGGCCAGACCATTCACGTCAATGGCGGCATGGCGATGATCTGAGAATGGAGGATGCGCCGCAAGCACCGTCGCAAGCCCTTGATATTGGGTGTTGAACAGGCGCGGGCGGCTCATTTTCTGGCTTTGCGCGGGAATTAAACCGTGTTAAGCCGCAAGAGACTGAGTGCAGTCCTTGTTTGCCAAGTCCGCGATAAAATCGGTTTAGACCGGGTTTGGGCGCGGACGGCTGAACGGAGCCGCTAAAGACCCGACAAGGGCGCGTGGTTCTAAAATGGTTAACGGCGTCATAACGGCGCACGAAATGAACGAAGGTCGAGGAATCCGACATGAGCGATATCGCTGAACGCGTGAAGAAAATTGTGATTGACCATCTCGGCGTCGAAGCCGAAAAGGTCACCGAAGCCGCCAGCTTCATCGACGACCTGGGCGCCGACTCGCTCGACACCGTCGAACTCGTCATGGCCTTCGAAGAAGAATTCGGCGTGGAAATCCCCGATGACGCCGCCGATTCGATCCTGACTGTCGGCGACGCCGTCAAGTTCATCGAAAAGGCTCAGGCTTAAGCCTCATCGAGTTGAGCGCTTGCCGCCGCGGTTCGGGCCGCCCGGCAAGCGTTTTTTGTATTGTGCAAGGATAAAAGCATAGGGTGGAGGGCAAACCATGAGACGTGTCGTGATAACGGGTCTCGGCATGGTGACCCCGCTCGGCTGTGGCGTGGACGTCACCTGGGCGAACCTGCTCGCTAGCAAAAACGGCGCGCGCAAGGTCACTGAATTCGAAGTCGAGGATCTGCCGGCCAAGATCGCCTGCAGGGTTCCGCTTGGCGATTACAAGGACGGCGCGTTTAATCCCGACCAATGGATGGAGCCGAAAGAGCAGCGCAAAGTCGATCCGTTCATCGTCTATGGCATGGCCGCCGCCGATATCGCATTGGCGGACGCGGGCTGGAAGCCCGAGACGGATGAAGACCAGATTCAGACCGGCGTGCTGATCGGCTCGGGCATCGGGGGTGTCGAAGGCATCGTCGAAGCCGGCTATACGTTGCGCGACAAAGGTCCGCGACGCGTTTCTCCCTTTTTCATTCCCGGACGACTGATCAATCTGGTTTCCGGACAGGTGTCGATCCGCCACAAACTGCGCGGTCCGAACCACTCGGTCGTCACCGCCTGCTCGACCGGCGCGCACGCCATCGGCGACGCCGCCCGTCTGATTGGCCTCGGCGATGCGGATGTGATGGTGGCCGGCGGCACGGAATCGCCTGTCAGCCGCATTTCGCTGGCCGGCTTCGCCGCCTGCAAGGCGCTGTCTACAGCCTATAATGACGAGCCGCAGCGGGCCTCGCGCCCCTATGACAAGGACCGCGATGGTTTTGTCATGGGCGAAGGCGCCGGCATCGTCGTTCTCGAAGAGCTCGAGCATGCCTTGGCGCGCGGCGCCAAGATCTATGCCGAAGTCGTGGGTTACGGCCTGTCGGGCGACGCCTTCCACATCACGGCTCCGTCGGAAAACGGCGAGGGCGCCGAACGCTGCATGCGCATGGCGCTGAAGCGGGCCGGACTCGAACCCTCCGACCTCGATTACATTAACGCGCATGGCACCTCGACCATGGCCGACACGATCGAACTGGGCGCCGTCGAGCGTCTGCTCGGCGATGCCGCGGCGAATGTGTCGATGTCGTCCACGAAATCCGCCACGGGCCATCTCCTGGGCGCAGCCGGCGCCATCGAGGCGATTTTCGCGACGCTCGCCATTCGCGACAATATCGCGCCGCCGACGCTGAACCTCGACAACCCCGAGGTGGAAACGCAGGTGGACCTGGTGCCGAAAGTGGCGCGCAAGCGCAAAATCGATGTGGCTTTGTCTAACTCTTTCGGCTTCGGCGGCACCAATGCGTCGCTGGTGCTGAAGCGCTACACAGCCTGACGCCCCCGTGGCTCCGCTTGCGCGGGGCCGCCGCATGACTTTCCTGTTTCTGCCGCAATGCCGCTTTAGATAAAGCCGGTTCTGCGTCGTGAATCAGCATTCGAGGACTTCAGGTGACCGAACCCAACCAGACAACCAATGGTCAGTTTGGCCGCCAGGACAATGGCGAGGCAGGCGGGCGTTTTATTCCACAGTCGCCCAACGAGGCGCTCAGGCCAGAAAAGGTGCCGTCGCCGCCGAAGCGTTCGCGTGAAGCCCGCAGTCAATTGGTGATCTTCCTCAATTTCGTCATGAGCATGATCACATTGGCGACCATCGGCGCGGTGGCTCTGGTGTACTACGCGTTCCACGAATATCAGGCGCCGGGCCCGCTCGAAACCAACACCACATTTCTGGTGCGCGAAGGCGCGGGCGTGAAGGAAATCGCCAGCGCCCTGGAGCGCCGCAACATCATCTCGCAGGCGCGGATCTTCTCGAGCGTCACCAGTTTCCTCGGCGCGGGCGAGGCCATGCGCCACGGTGAATATGAGGTCAAGGCCGGCGCCTCGATGGAAGAAGTGATGGAGCTGTTCCGCTCCGGCAAGTCGATCCAGTATTCGATCACCTTCCCGGAAGGCCTGACCGTCAAGCAGATCTTCAAGCGTCTCGCCGCCGATCCTGTGCTGGAAGGCGAATTGCCGGTGGATCTGCCGCCGGAAGGCAGCCTCAGGCCCGACACTTACAAATTCACCCGCGGCAGCGACCGCAAGGCGATCGTCGAGCAGATGCAGGCGAGCCAAGCAAAGCTCATCGACCAGGTCTGGAACCACCGCGACAGCGATCTGCCGATCGACAGCAAGGAGCAGTTGCTTGTTCTCGCGTCGATCGTCGAAAAGGAAACCGGCAAGCCCGACGAGCGACCGCAGGTCGCCTCGGTCTTCCTCAATCGCTTGCGCAAGAATATGCGGCTGCAGTCGGACCCGACGATCATCTATGGCGTCTATGGCGGCGACGGCAAACCGGCCGACAAGCCGATCACCCAGTCCGACAAGACCAAGGAAACGCCCTATAACACCTATGTGATCAAGGGGCTGCCGCCGACGCCGATCGCCAATCCCGGTCGCGCCGCGCTTGAAGCCGTCGCCAATCCCTCCAAGACGGATTATCTCTATTTCGTCGCTGATGGCACCGGCGGCCATGCCTTCGCCAAGACGCTCGACGACCACAACGCCAATGTGCGCCGCTGGCGGCAGATCGAAGCGGAGGCGGCCAAGCAGAAGGCGGACGCCGGCAGCGAGACCGATGCGGCGCAGGACGCCAACTGAGCAGGGCAGGGGCTATAAGAACATGACATTGCAATCCATGACCGGCTTTGCCCGGTTGGATGGACAGATCGGTCGTTACCAATGGGCGTGGGAACTGCGCTCGGTCAATGGCAAGGGTCTGGATGTGCGACTGCGTCTGCCGCCCGGCACTGACAGGCTGGAAGCGGAGGTGCGCCGTCGTCTGGGGCAGGTGTTTGCACGCGGCAATATCCAGGCGTCGCTGTCGCTGCAGGCCGGCGTCGGTCGAGTTGAAGCGGTGATCAATGACGCTGCGCTCGACGCCGTCATGGCGCTTCGCCAACGCTTGGGCGACCGCATTGATCCCGCCCCGCTCAAGCTCGACACCCTGCTATCGATCCGAGGCGTGGTTGATTTCAAGGAAGAAGCGGAAGGTGACGGCGAAGCCGAAGCGCTCGACCGGGCCGTGCTTGACGGCCTGGACAAGGCTGCCGCCTCGATGAAGTCGATGCGCCAAGGCGAAGGCGAGGCGCTCGGATTCGTGCTCGGCGGCCAGATCGACGTGGTCGAACAACTGGCTCTCGTCGTCGAACTCGATCCTTCGCGCAGCCCGGATCAGATCCGCGCCCGGCTCGAAGGTCAGATCGCGACTTTGTTGGAAAGCCCGCAAGGCTTTGATCGCGATCGGCTTTACGCCGAAGTCGCGTTGATGGCGACAAAGGCCGATATCCGCGAAGAGATCGACAGGCTCAAGGCGCATGTCGCCGCCGCGCGCGATCTTCTCGCCAAGGGCGGGCCGGTGGGGCGCAAGCTCGATTTCATCGCCCAAGAATTCAATCGCGAATCGAACACGATCTGTTCTAAATCCAACAGCGCGGCGGTCACGGCGGCAGGCATAGAGCTGAAAGTGGTGATCGATCAATTCCGCGAGCAAGTCCAGAATCTGGAGTGATAGATGGCCAAGACTGCCGGCAAGGTCGTCAATATTGCACGACGCGGTTTGATGCTCGTGATTTCCTCTCCCTCCGGCGCCGGTAAATCCACCATCGCCCGCAATGTGCTGGAAGCCGATCCGACCATGTCGATGTCGGTGAGCGTCACGACGCGTCAGCGCCGCCCCTCCGAGATCGAGGGCGTGCATTACCACTTCATCAGCCATAAGGAATTCGAACGGCTGAAGCAGAGCGACTCGCTGCTGGAATGGGCGGAAGTGCACGGCAATTTCTACGGCACGCCGCGCGAGGCGGCCGAAAACGCCATGGCCGAGGGCCGCGACATGCTGTTCGACATCGACTGGCAGGGCGCGCAGCAATTGCAGGAGAAGATGCCGGCCGACGTCGTGTCGATCTTCATCCTGCCGCCGACCATGGACGAGTTGCAGAGCCGCCTCAATCGTCGCGCCGAGGACAGCGCCGAGGTCATCGCCACGCGATTGGCCAATGCCCGCGCCGAAATCGCCCATTGGCGCGAATATGATTATGTCGTGGTCAATGACGACCTCAACCGCGCGTTCACCTCGGTCAAGGCGATCGTCGAGGCCGAACGGCTCCGCCGCGACCGCAGGCACGGATTGTTCGATTTCGTGCAGACTTTGGTGGAATGATCTGAGGGCCGCGATGCGGCCCTTGGCTTTTTCAGCTTACAGCAGATTGGCGATCGCGCAGAATTCCTCGACGCTCAGCGTCTCGGCGCGGCGTGAGGAGTCGATGCCGGCCTTCTGGAGCAGCGCCTCGCCGCCGAGCGGTTTCAGGCTCTGGCGCAGCATCTTGCGGCGCTGGCCGAAGGCGGCGGCGGTGACTTTTTCAAGTTTGGCGAGTTCACAAGGAATGGTCTTCTTGCGCGGCTCAAGATGCACCACGGTGGAAGTGACTTTCGGCGGCGGCGAGAACACCTGCGGCGGCAGGTCGAACATCATCTCGCAATAGGTCAGCCAGCCGCAGAGCACGCCGAGACGGCCGTAGTGATCGTCATCCGGCCCCGCCACAATGCGTTCGCCGACTTCCTTCTGGAACATCAGCGTCAGCGACGTCCACACCGGCGGCCAGCCTGATGTCAGCCAGTTAACCAGCAATTGCGTGCCGATATTATAGGGCAGATTGGCCACGACCTTCAGCGCCAGGCCGTCTTCGGCGAACTGGGCGATATCGGTCTCCAGCGCGTCGCCCGAGACCACGGTCAGTCGTCCAGGGTAATGAGCGGCGATCTCGGCGAGCGCCGGCAGGCAGCGTTCGTCGCGCTCCACGGCCACCACCTTGCGGGCGCCCAGCGCGAGCAGCGCGCGGGTGAGGCCGCCGGGGCCAGGACCGATCTCCACCACCACGGCGTCGTCGAGCTTGCCCGCAGTGCGGGCGACCTTCTGGGTGATGTTGAGATCGAGCAGAAAGTTCTGGCCGAGCGCCTTCTTGGCGTCCAAGCCGTGGCGCGCGATCACGTCGCGCAGCGGCGGCAATCCATCAAGCGCGGCCATGGTCATGTCCTTCGGCGGCCATGTCCGCTGCCATGCGCAGGGCTGCGATCAGGCTGGACGCCCGCGCCTTGCCGGTTCCAGCCAGAGAAAAGGCCGTGCCGTGGTCGGGCGAGGTGCGGATGAAGGGCAGGCCGAGCGTGACGTTGACGCCATCGTCGAAGCCGAGCGCCTTGGCCGGGATCAACGCCTGATCGTGATACATGCAGATCGCCACGTCGTAAGTCTCGCGCGCCGCCTTGTGGAACATCGTGTCGGCGGGCAGGGGGCCGATGACATCGACGCCTTCTGCCCTGAGCCGGGCAATAGCCGGGGCAATGACGGCGGCGTCCTCGGCGCCGAGCGCGCCGTCCTCGCCTGCATGCGGATTGAGGCCCGAAAGCGCAAGACGCGGGCAGGCAATGCCGAAGCGGCTCTGGAGATCACGCGCGGTGATCAACGCGGTCTGATAGACCAGATCTTCCGTCAGCGCGGCGGGCACGTCTTTCAGGGGAATATGGATGGTGACCGGCACCGTGCGCAATTCAGGTCCGGCGATCATCATCACCGGCGTCACGGCGTCGCCCAGCGCTTTGGACGCGAGATCGGCAAGGAATTCGGTATGACCGGGAAAGGCGAAGCCGGCGTCATAGAGCACGGATTTTGCGATCGGACAGGTGACGACGGCGGCGGTGCGGCCAGATAGCGTCAGTTCGACGGCGGCCTCTATGGCGCCGATCGTGCCCGGGGCGCTCAGACTGTCGGGCTTGCCTGCGATGACGTCGCAGCCGGCAGCGACCGGCAGCACCGGCAAGGCTTCATCAAAGATGGCTGCAGCGTCCTCGACGTCACATTCGCGGATTGGCGCGTCTATCCCTAAAAGCGCCGCTCGCGCGGCAAGGACGCCGGGATCGCCGATATAGATGAAGGGGGAGAGGGCAGCGCTCCGACGCTCAAGCCAGGCGGCCAGCGCGATGTCGGGGCCGATGCCGGCGGGATCGCCCTGCGTCAGGGCGAGAAGAGGCGCTCCCGCGTCAGTCATGTCAGCGCAGCTCGATCTGGGCGCGCTTGCGAAGTTCGTCGAGATATTTGACGCTGTTAGGATCCTGGCCCTGCTTTTCGGCCTTTTCGAGATCCTGGGCCTGATAGACGACCTGGGCGGCGAAATCGTCCGACACCTCGCGTTTCTTGCAGACGGCGATATATTCCACGCCGCGATCGGTAACCTGTGGGCGGGTCGTGCCGCCGACGGAGGTTTTCAGCAGATCGTCCTTCCAGGCGGCGGGAAGCTGCGGTTCGAGCACACGGCCGATTTCGCGGATGGAGACATCGTGCAGGCCGGCGGCGAACGCCTTGGCGCCGGCGCAACCCGGATACTGTTTGCGGGAGGCTTCCGCCTCGGATTTGCGCTTGCCGGTGATCTTGCCCTTCTTGGACGCGGGGATCACGAAGATCACCTGCTGAAGGATATATTCATTGGTGACGGGTTTCTTGCCGTTGTCCTTTTGCAGGCGAACGATGAAATCCTGCGCGCTCATCTGGCCGGATGCGCCGTAACGGGAATTTACGGCTCGCGGCCAGCTCATCTGGATGCCGATATAGGATTTGAAATGTTCGGCGGTCACCCCAGCCTTGCTCAGGATCTGGGTGAGCTGCGGGACGGTCATCTTGTTGGAGCCGGCGAAGCGGGCGAAGGCGGCGTCAACGTCATCGGTGCTGACCGAGGCGCCGACACGGATGATCTCGTTGCGCATCAAGGTCTCGTTGACGAGCTCCTCGCGGGCTTTCTGCGCGCCGGCGCCCGGGGCGCGCCGCAAGCGCAGGAAGGCGGCGCGCTTGGCGACGTCGCCATCGGTGATTACGACGCCGTTGACGATCGCGGCGACGCCATCGCCAGCGGCCATCGCGGGTTCAGGCGCCAAAGTCGCCGAAAGGGCGAAAATCACGGCGCCCGCGACCAGCGCACGAAAACGCGTCAACGTCATCATCATCCTCCACCTCTCAAGCCACATGCTCTCGCGGCAATTCCTGCGGGAGGATGGAATTGCACATTCCATGAGGCAAAACAATGTCAATTGAACTTCGGAGCGTTGGAATCGCCGACATTGATGTCGCCAAGCGTCCGGAAACTAAGCCGCGCGCCGATCGACCAGTCATTCGCGGACTTGTCATCGGGGTCGCGCGTCTGGCTAAAGCCGATTTCGAACACGGTGCAGCTGTCGTCATAGGAGAAGCCGAACGTATTGCGGCTCATCACATTGGCCTTCAGGTCCCAGGTCGCCGAGCCGTAGACGGACCAGAAGTCCTTGAGCTTGACGGCCGTGGTCGACTGGATCTCCTGGCCTTCGGTGGGATAGCCGTATTTCGGTTGCGCCGCGATCTGGGTGTAGGTCAACTCGGTCTGCAGCTTTTTGCTGTTATAGCCGAGCGTCGAATCCGTGCGCTGGATTTCAAAGCTCTTCTGGTCGAAACGGCCGCCGAAGGAAGCTGTCACGCCCATCGGAGCCGCCACGCCGACGGAGCCGACGAGGTCGGATGCGCGCGTCTCCAGCCCGGAATTCGCGCCGGCGTTGACGAGGTCATCGGCCGCGAAGGAATTCTTGCCGGCCAACTGATAGGATTGTCCGAACACGCCGCGGAACACATAGCCGCTGTCGAGCGTTCCGGTGTAGCGCAGACCGTAATTGGCGCGCGTGCCGCCTTCGACCCGGTCGAAGCCCGAGAATTTGTCACGCTCAAACAGGTTGGAGGCGTCGAACACGAAGCTCTGCGAGTCTTCATTCGGCAGTCGTCCAGCAAGCCGCTCGTCCGGACGCGCATAGACTTGCGCGATCGGTTCGAAAACATGGCTGGCATTGGCGGTGGTCACCAGCACCGGATAGCGTGCTTCGATGCCCGCTGTCAGCATGGAGCGGCCGGCGTCCGAGCCATCGTAGTAATTATAACTCGACGGAACACTGTTGGTGTCGAGATAGAAGCCATCGCCGCGCGCCGCTAGAAGCGGGGTCAGCAACAGTCCGCCGGGAACCACGAAGGTGCGCTTCCATTCCGCCTCGGTGGTGAAGCGGTTCGATGTGCCCGCGATGCCCTGGAACCGGTCCGGAACATCGATGCCGTCAAGCCTTCTCACCCGGTCGGTGGTGGTGCGAGTCAGGCTCTGGAAGTTGACGGTCGACGACAATTGACCACCCAGAATCGGTTCAGGGTGAATGTAGGTGTAGTCGACCACAGGATGGACGACCGCCTGCTTCTTCTCTTCATTGCTGTCCGGATCCGCGTCCTGGACGTCAAAATAGAAGGAGCGCATGTCAAACGAGTTTCGCCGTCCCAGCCCAGACAGGTAGACCTGGTTGGTATGCGTCGTTTCATCGGCGTCGAACAGCGAGTAGGTGCGGGCGAAATTGTTGTCGGACTGGACCAACGCGTCCCAGCCGAAGGCCCAGCGCGGATTGATCTTGAAATCGGCCTTGGAGGACACCGCGTACCGCGTTTTCTCCTCGGCGTCGCTGGTGCCGTCTGTGAAGCGGCCATTGTCCATCTGGTTGATGCCGGCGATATGCAGCGTGTGCAGGCCATATTTGAACTGGTTGCGAACTTCAGCGTCCAGCAACGCGCCCTGGGCGGTGTAGCCCGTGACAGTCAGCGTCGCATCCATATGCGGCGTGATCGTCTGGTAATAGGGGATGGACATGCCGAAGCCGAGATTCTGCGACGTGCTCATCCGCGGGAACAGGAAACCGGATTTGCGCTTCACCGTCGGATCGGGCAATTCGAGCACCGGCGCCCAGGCAATCGGCCTGCCGAACAATTCAAATTGGGCGTTTTCCAATCGAACCGTATGCGTCTTTCCGTTCTGGATGACGCGTTCGGCTTTGACCTGCCAGAGCGGCGGCTTTTCCGGGTGATCCTTGCAGGGCTGGCAGGCGGTGTAGACGCCTTTTTCCAAAACCAGTTCGTCCGCGTTGATCCGGCGGCCCTTGCGCGCGACGAGGCGCGTGTCATCCGTCGTTTCAATGCGAATCGTATCGATGAAGCCGTTGGCGAAATCGTCGGTGACATCAAGCTTGTCGGCATAGACGCGATTGCCGGTCGGCTCGATCATCTCGATGTCGCCGATCGCCACGACGCGCGCGGTCTTCTGATCATATTCAACGCGCTTGGCGACCAGCTTGTAGCCGCCGTAATCGATCTGCACGCCGCCGACCGCCACCACCTTGTTCAGGTCGCGGTCGTAAATCAACTGATTTGCGGTCAAGAGAAGAGGCTTCTTGTCCTCTTCCGGCGATTGCGCATAGGCAGGGGCCGCCGCCGGCAAGCCAAAGCACAGGCTCGCCACTCCGGACAGAAGGGCTGCTCCCAACCAACGCATAACCTTGCGGTCGACTGCCGCCACTAACCATCCTCCTGATGCAACAAAAGCGTCGTTCCGAGAAACAGCGCGACAACTACTGGAATCCAGGCCGCCACGAATGGCGGCACGACTCCGCTGCTTCCAAACGCCTTTACCAGCACGGTGACGACATAAAGCACGAAGCCTGCCATCACGCCACCGAAAATCATGCTCTGGCTTTGGTTAAACCTAGAGAATTTCAATGAAACTGTTGCCGAAATGAGCGTCATCGCCACCATTAGAAATGGCAGGGAAAGCAGGGAGTGGAACTGAGTTTCCAACGCATTGGTTGAGACGCCGAATGAGCGCGCCGCCGCGATCTGGTGCGGAAGCCCAAGAAAACTAACGGTTTCCGGACGCGCCATGCGCTGCTGGATGAATTCCTGTTTCAAATTGGTGCTGACGCGCGCCGTTTCGAGAACAACCGGTATTTGCCCTGGCCGCGTTTCCGAAACCTTGTTTAGAAGCCAGTAACCATCTTTCAATCTTGCGCTCGCCGCGTCCTGCCTGAGCACGATTCGCCGCCCGGCGCCGAAATGGATGAAGACGGGATCGATGAGCAGCGTGCCGCGTTCTTCCACCGTTAGCGCGCCGATGATCACGTCGTCGCTGGCGGTGATCTGGCGGAGCCAGGGGATGATCTGGGTCTTGCGGTTGAGATGCTTGGCGGCCTTGGCGGCGGATTCGATATCCTCGGCCATGCGCATTCCGGCCGCCGCGATCGGGTTGAGGGCGAAGATTGCCAGCAGGCCGGTGACGAGCGCGCCGGTCACGAACGGCGTCATGAATTGCCAGACCGAAACGCCGGCGGCGCGCGTCACAACCATTTCCTGGCGGCGGTTGAGCGCCACGAGCGTGGTTATTCCAGCAAGCAGCATTACAAAGGGAATGGTTTGCTGTAGGATAGAGGGAACGCGGATCAGAGTGAGAAACAGCGCATCGAGCAGCGTAAAGCCCGGCACGGCGCCCCTCAAGCCGGAATTCTCCACGAAATCCAGCAGGAAAATCAAGGCGGCTATACCAAGCAGAAACCACATGATGGTCGTCAGATGCCGCCGGAGGAAATAGCGAAACAGTGTGCCTGTCATCATGAGGATATTCCCTCTGCGTCGTCAGAGCGGAGACGGCGGCGAATGATCGTTTCGCAGCGGTCGACCAGCGAGCCGCGCCTGCCCAGCCTCTGGCCGGAACGAAGGATCACCAGGATAAGGATGAGGGTGATTGAGCCTGTGAACGCATAGAGCGGCCAGGGTTCCTCGCCGTTTTCGATGCGATTGGCGAAATAGAAGGCTCCCCAGCGGAAAGCGAAGGCGAAGATAAGCGCCGGCAGGAGTGGATGAACCTTTCGCTCCCGATGAGAATGGGCGCTGCCCGCCAAGGCCAGCGCCATCAAGGCGAATGTGATCGGGAAAAACCAGTCCGTGAGCCTCCGGTGCAATTCGGCGCGGTAACTCAGAGGATCGTCCTTGTAGTCGGCGTCGTTGGCATCGGGCTTCAGCAGGAAGGGAAGGTCGCGGTCCGCAGCCCTCAGTTTGGCTTCGCCCTTGGATTCCGACAGGTCTGACAGATCGAAGGAATAGGAATCGAAGTGAATGATCGAGACGCCGCCGGTGGGCGCTTTGCGATGGATTTCGCCGTCTTTCATGATCAGCGTGCCGCCGTTCGGATCAACAGCGCCTTCGCGGGCGTAATACAGCATCTCATAGCGTGGATCGCGGGAATCCGCCACGAACAGGCCGCGCAGCACCCGTCCCTTCACCCGCTCGGAAATCTGAACATACAGGCCGTCGTCGATCTTGCGGAATGCTTTTTCCTCGATCACCGACGACAACAGGTCGGCATAGGTGGCGGCGATCGTCTTGCGCATGCCGATTCGCGTGACCGGTTCGACGAAATTGTCGATCGAGAAGGACACCAGACAAAGAAGCGATGTCAGCACCAAAACCGGCCGATACAGATATCGCCTCGGCGTTCCGGCGGCGTCGAGCACCGGCAATTCCGAATCGCTGTTCATCGCGTGGAACGTCTGCGCCACCCCGATGATCACGGCAAAAGGCAGCACCAACGGGATGATGTTGGGCAGGATATAGGATGCGAGCAGGGCAAACGAGCCGATCGACTGGCCGCTATCGGTGACCAGATTGATGCGGCCGAGCACCTGTGTGGCCCAGATGATGGCCAAAACGGGCGCCAGCGCGGACAGGAACATCCGAAACACTCGCCCGAAGATGTAGGTCTCGATCAGATACATCCAGGTTCCGCAGGACTGTTTTTATGGGCTCCACGCGGACCCCGGCCCAGCGATTTCGCACTTTTGATAGGGACGATCAAGTCCGGCTTTTGATCACTTGCATGAGAGCGCCTTTGAGAGGGGCGGCGCAGAGCATCATCAGAGGCAGGGAAACGGCGCCGGCGAGCCAACCGAGCAGCGCGTCCGACAGGTAGTGTCCACCCATTGCAACTCGAAGAACGGGCGTGACGGCGGCGGCGGCGATCAGGATGCGGCTGAGCACGGGGCGCCGCGCCTGAAGAATGACGGCGACCCCGAGGAGCCAGCCGGCGGCGGCGGCCTCGCCGGAGATGAAGGAACAGTTGCCGGTGCAGGCGCCGCTGAAATCAGCCACCGACGCGAAATTCAGGTCGCCGCCGAACAGATGCGTTTCATAGGGGCGAGGGCGACCGGAATATTCTTTGAAAATTCCGTTCACCACGCCGATCGGCACGACCAGATAGGCGATGATCGCCAGCGCCTCCAAACGAAAGCCGCGACAGAGCCAGGGCGGCGTGATTGCCCAGCGATAGATCATGTCGAGCGCGAGGAAAGCGACGACGAGTGGCGGCAAAAAGAAGAGAATCTTTCGAATCGCCATCACGCGCAGGTCGACTTGGGCTGGAAAGCCGGGACAGTAACGGCCCTGTGCGGCCAGGTCGCCGACGGCGTAGGCATGGCAAAAGAGCTTCGCCGTCGCCAGATCCAATCCGGGGAACGCCTGAAAAACGCCAAGCGTCACCGTGGACGCCACCATGGCGAG
Source organism: Rhizobium sp. SG_E_25_P2 (assembly GCF_029892285.1). GTDB lineage: Bacteria > Pseudomonadota > Alphaproteobacteria > Rhizobiales > Rhizobiaceae > Rhizobium_E. Next base: position 170,833 of record NZ_JARXVM010000006.1, on the reverse strand, counting down.
CAAGGTGTAGGGCAAAGCCATTCTTTCGTATTCCGCAATGATCATCATTCGTCGATCCTGTCAGCGGTGTCGAAAATCAATAAATTTGATAACACGAATATGACAGGCTTTGCAGGCTTGAGCTTGCATTGCGCCCTGCGTTGTCCAAGATCAGAATCGATACTCGTCATGAAAGGTGCTGCGAATGTCTTCGCGTCTCGATTTTTCTTTCTCCCGCTCGCAAAAAGTTGCGGGCGGCCTCGCTGTGGTGCTGCGGTTTTCGGATGAGGGACCGACGTCCGCACCCGAGGATCTCGATCCGGCTGGCGTGATCGACAAGGCGTCCAAGACAGCCAGGTTCAAGGGCAAGAAATTCGGCAAACTCGATCTTCTCGCGCCGGAAGGCTCGACGGCTGAGCGCATCATCGTCATCGGCCTTGGCGGAAAGAGCGAGTTCGGACCGCTGGATTGGCTAAAGGTGGGCGGCGTCGCGGCGGCGGCGCTCGGAGACGCGGAGAAGGCGGCTCTTTTCCTCGATATCCCGAATCATGAAACGACTGCCAAGAACGCCGCCGATTTCGCGCTCGGCATGCTGCTGCGCGCCTATCGCTTCGATCGCTACAAGACCAAGAAGGACGACGCCGAAGACAACGGCAATGGCGGCGACAAGCCCACCAAGATCTCGGTGGTGACGGCTGTGGCCTCGGCTGCGAAAAAAGCTTTCGAAACCACCGAAGCCGTGGCCGGCGGGGTGATTCTCGCACGCGACCTCGTCAATGAGCCCGCCAATGTGCTGGGGCCGTTGGAATTCGCCGCCAAGGCGGAAGAACTCGAAAAGCTCGGCGTCGAGATCGAAATCCTCACCGAAAAGGACATGCGCAAGCTCGGTATGGGCGCGCTTTTAGGTGTGGCCCAGGGGTCCGTTCGTCCGCCGCGTCTCGTCGTCATGCAGTGGAAGGGCGCAAAATCCAAGGACAAGACCTATGCCTTCATCGGCAAGGGCGTGGTCTTCGACACCGGCGGCATCTCCATCAAGCCTGCCGCCGGCATGGAAGACATGAAGGGCGACATGGGCGGCGCGGCCGCCGTCACCGGTCTGATGCACACGCTTGCCGCCCGCAAGGCCAAGGTCAATGTGGTCGGCGTGATCGGCCTGGTCGAAAACATGCCCGACGGCAACGCCCAGCGCCCGGGCGACATCGTCAAGTCGATGTCCGGCCAGACCATCGAGGTGATCAACACCGACGCGGAAGGCCGCCTCGTGCTTTGCGACGCGCTCTGGTACACGAATGAGCGCTTCAAGCCCGCCTTCATGATCAATCTCGCCACGCTCACCGGCGCGATCGGCGTGGCGCTCGGCGCGCATCACGCTGGCCTGTTTTGCAATGACGACGCGCTGGCGGCCAATCTGTTGATCTCGGGAATCACCACGGGCGAGCGCCTGTGGCGCATGCCGCTGGGTCGCGAATATGACAAGATGATCGACAGCCGCTTCGCCGATATGAAGAACACCGGCGGCAGCCGCCAGGCGGGCGCTATCACGGCGGCGCAATTCCTCAAGCGTTTCGTCGGCTCCACGCCCTGGGCGCATCTCGACATCGCCTCGACCGCCATGGGCGCGCCATCAGACGAGATCAATCAGTCCTGGGGCTCGGGTTACGGCGTGCGGTTGCTGGACGAACTGGTGCGGGCCTATTACGAAGCCTGACAAGTCAAGAGCGGGGCGGACGCGTGGATATTCTCTTCTATCATCTCACCGAGACCAAGATGGAGGACGCGCTTCCGCCTCTGCTCGAAAAGAGCCTTGAGCGCAAATGGCGCGTCGCCGTGCAAACGACGAGCGCCGATCGCGAAGCGGCGCTGGACGCCCATTTATGGACCTATCGCGCCGAAAGTTTTCTGCCGCACGGTCTCGCTTCCGAGGAGATGGCTGACGCGCAGCCCATCCTGATCACCTCCGCGACCGGCAATCCCAACGCCGCTCATATCCGCTTCTATGTCGACGGCGCAGTTCCCGAGGACATTGCGGGCTATGAACGGCTGGTGCTGATGTTCGATGGTCACGACGAGGCGCAACTGGCTGAGGCGCGCGCGCAGTGGAAGCGTCTCAAGGCCAGCGGAGGCCAATTGTCCTATTGGCAGCAGAACAATGACGGCCGCTGGGCAAAGAAGGCCTGATGGGAATTTTCGTCAATCCAGTGTGATCGTGTCTTTCACGCGCGGCCGCATGATATAGGTCTTGCTGTAATTATAGGTCGAGACGCCTGTCACAGGCTCCAACAGGCTGGAAAAGGGCGTGGTCAGCTGATAGGTAGCAACGACGGTCACCAGTTGGACGCCGCTTTGGGCGATCGTGGTCGGAACGGTCACCGGCGAAGCGCTATTCGCGGCCGGCACGGTGTCCTGATAGGATAGGCCCCAATTGACCTTGGCGGACAGGTCGGAGGCCACGTCGACCACCGCGAGCTTGATCTTCAAATTTGTGGTCGAGAACGGCAGGATGATCGTGGTCGAGCCGGTGATGATGGCGGTGGCTTCCGACGTCGTCCAGCTGGATTTCTGGGCGATCATGTCGCCGAGCGTCGAGACGATCTGGTTCATCTTGCGCGACACCATCAGCGCTTGGCCGAAATCGACGGTGCCGGCGAGCAAGGCGACCAGAATCGGAAAGATCAATACGAATTCGATGGCGGACACGCCGGAGCGGTCCTTGCGGAAGCGCCGGAACATCGAGGGCCGTTTTGTCTTCGGGTGCGAATCCGGCATCAGAAGGGCTCGTTCTTGAAGAGGTCTGCGGCGCCCAGCACGTAACGCCCGTCATTCAGGCGGCCCGAAGCAAAAGTGTAGAGCTTGAGCGTCGGATCCCAGGGCAGGAAGGCCTGCACCAGCACATAGTCGCCGGCATTGCCGATATTGAAGGCTTCCGTCACGTTCAGCACGCCGCCCGATGACGGATTGACCTTCGTCACGGAGTTCATGTCGGTGATCACCGATACGCGCACGAGCAGATTGGCCGAACAGGAGAAGGAATAGGACAGTTCCGAGCAGATCGCCGCCTTGAAATTGCTGATCTCCCAGCTTCCGGACTTCGCCGTGCCGACGCGCACCTGGCGAACTGCCTTTTGGACGGCGGAATCCAACGCCGAATCGACGAAGAACATCAAGGCGATTTCGATAATGGCCAGGATGATGACCATGAACGGCAGCACCAGGATTGCGAATTCGATCGCCGTGCTGCCTTTCCGGTTGAGAAGATAGCTGCGAATCCGCCTCATGCCGCCCTCACTGCGTCAACCGAACGGAGCCGAGATATTGGGAAAATATCTTCGCCAACCCGGCCTCGATTTCGTCGGGGTCGTTTGCGGCAAGGAAGAGATCGGAGGAGGTGGCGCAGTCGGACAGCGCAGTGGGAATATAGTTGCGGCGCGTGGTGGTGGACGGCACGCCTGTTTTCAGCGTTCCGCCCCATACGGACGTGAAGCCGCTGGTGGCCATGGTTTCCCCGACTGTGCCGTTGTAGCCCCAGTCCTTATCGATGGAGAGATACTCTGTGTATAGAACTCCGACAGTGGCGGTATTGGTTTTCATATCCTGGCACCAGCCCGGATTCAGGGGGGAAACTTTCGGTTGGTCGGGGAAATAGCTTATATTGTATTTGATGCAGGTCGAGCCGGAAGAGGCCACGCATATCCAAGTGCCGTCTTTCGTCGCGGTGCCGTTGTTCGTCGTCACCCAACTGCGTTGAGATTGCACGCCGTCGGTTAGAATCAGCACGAGTTTGAGCGGTGAACTCTCAGAACTGCCGTCCCCAGCATTTCCGACAAGTTCCGCCAAAGCCGGAAGCGACTTGTCGAAATATGAATAGGCAATCGATTTCGCACTGGTTAGGTCGGTGTCGGTTTTCAGAGCATTGGTTGCCGCCGACATAGAGTAAGTCGGCGCGAGTTCCTCCGTGGCGGTGGAGCCGAGTGTGTAAAAGCCGACCCTGATGCGCAAACCGGTGGGATCTGCAGCCTTGATGAGATCGACGACTTCCTGGGCGGCCGTGACTGACACATCGGCGCGCAGCGTCACGCCGAGAGCCTTTGCGGTATTGTAGCGCAGCGCATAGCTTTTGCCGTTGACAGTCCACGGGCCGCCTTCCTTCTCATGGCAGGCGAAGTTACAACCTGTCTTGTTCATGAGGGTCGTCTGCCCAGCGCTCGTCGCCGCCAGCAGCATCGAGGCGGATTTGTCGAGCGCTATGTAGACGTTGAGATAGGAGGTCGCCGGTCCCGCCACGGCGGCGGTCACCTGGACGCTGACATTGTTGACGCCGCCGATCTTCATCAGCGTTGTGGGAACTTCCCCATGGACGGTCGCCTGGATGGAGCGGTTTGTTTTGCTGATCGCGATCGTGTCGGTGTCGACCCTGTAGGAAATACCAGCCGTTCTTCCCTGCGCGTTGAACCAAACCTTGACGCGCTCCTTGATATTGTCTTCGGTCAGCGTGTCCACTTCGCGGACGGCGGCGATCAGCGCCGCGTCGAGGTCGTCCTGCATGCGGTCGCGGATATTATAGGCGCGGACATAATCGATGGATGCGCCCACGCCGATCAACATCGGAACTGAAATGAGAGCGAATGTCAGCGCGAAATTGCCGCTGCGATCTGCGCCGAAAAGCGCCGCTGCGCGTGCGGCGGCGCTTCGGTAACGGCGCAACATGCCTGTCAGCAAAGGGCTCAAAATATCACTCCGGAAAAATACATTCCGAAGTGATCATGACGCCCAAGCCTTGCCATTCGGTTAAGACGCCCCGTTTCAAGCCGATCCGGGGCGGCTGTTGTCAATCGTGAAAGGCGTCGACGATCTTGCGGCGGCCGAGCATGAAGGCGTCGGCGACATGCGTCAGCGGCGCGATGTCGCAATCGCTGACGCCGGCTGTGACGATCTCGGCGAAGCGCGCATAGAGATTGGGATATTCCATGATCGGCCCCTCGAAGGCGAGCGCGCCGTCGATGAACAGCTTGCCGCCGCCATCCGCCAGCCGCATCTTGCCGGCTTCGGTTTCGGCTTCGATGTCCCAGCTTTGCGGACCAGTCTGCCGCCAGTCGAATTCCGCCGAGACGTCAGGCTTGTCGGCGTTGGAGAAGCGCATGCTCGCGGCGATGGGGGCGGCGCGATTTTCCGGGAATTCCAGCTCGGCTTCGGTGATGAAGACGGGCTTGGGCAGAATATGGGTCAGGATCGACAGGGCGTTGATGCCGGGATCGAACACGCCGAGGCCGCCCGGCTCCCAGATCCAGGCCTGACCCGGATGCCAGTGGCGCACATCTTCCTTCCAGTTGATGAACAGCGACTTCATCGGCGACGCTGCGAGGAAGTCCTTGGCCGCTTCAACGGCCGGCGCATAGCGCGAATGCCAGCTGGCGAACAGCGACACGCCCTGGGCTGCGGCGATGCGCTTCAGGTCTTCCACTTCGGAAATTGTCGCGCCCGGCGGCTTTTCCATAAACACATGCTTGCCGGCGTTGAGCGCGGTCAGCGCCGCCTCGTAGCGGAACTGCGGCGGCATGCACAGCGACACCGCCTCGATCTCCGGCATGGCCGCGAGCATGTCCTCGATCGATTTGAAAGCCGGCACGCCGTCCACCGTTCCATGACGGCTGGCGGTGGCGACGAGGGCGAAGTCTCCGTTTCCAGCGATTGCCGGAAGATGCTGGTCGCGCACGATTTTACCGACGCCGACGATTGCGAGCTTGATGGGGGCCATCTGTCTGTTCCCGAACTGAGTGTTTCCTGGAAAAGTATGATTATTATTCGCTCTTACCAGAATGCCGCCGCCGGGCAAGCGCCGAGCCGAGGAAGCAACTGGTAAAACCGCGCCTTTTGTGATGCACTGCCAGAACGGGAGTGGCAAGCATGATCAGAAGGGCGACAAAAACCGATCTCGAGGCGCTGGTGTCCTGGGCGGCGAAGGAAGGCTGGAATCCGGGTTTGGGCGATGCGGACGCATTCTGGCGCGCCGATCCGGATGGCTATTGGGTTGATGACGTCGATGGTGAGATCGCAGCAGGCGTTTCGCTTGTGCATCATCATCCCGACTATGGTTTTCTAGGCTTCTACATCGTCTTGCCGCAGTTTCGCGGGCAAGGCCTCGGCTTCCGCCTATGGAGCCAGGTGCTGGCGATGAGCCCGGCGCGCACTGTCGGGCTCGACGGCGTGGTGGCGCAGCAGGAAAACTATCGCAAATCCGGCTTCGCCTATGCCCATGCCAATGCCCGTTATGGCGCGAAACTTCTTCTGGACGCGCCCATGGATCCGCGAATCGTTCCGGCAGCCAGCGTGCCGACGGACGCTTTGGTGGCCTATGACGCCGCCTGCAATCCGGCCCCGCGCCAAAGGTTCATCACCGCCTGGCTCGATGCATCCGCCGACGCCAGCCATGGACGCGCCGCGCTGGTGTTCCGCGACGGTGGATCGATCAGCGGCCTCGGCGCCATCCGCGCCTGCGGCTCGGGTTTCAAGATCGGTCCGCTTTTCGCCGACAGTCCCGAGATCGCCGACCGGTTGTTCCGGGCGCTGGTGGCCGGCGTCGGCGGCGGCGACATCTATCTCGACATTCCCATGCCCAATCCCGAAGCAAGAGCGCTCGCCCTGCGTTACGGCATGCAGCCGGTGTTCGAGACGGCGCGGATGTATCGCGGCCATTATCCGGAACTGCCGCTCAGGCGCATTTTCGGGGTCACGTCCTTCGAGCTCGGCTGATGACGCCGGGGATGTCGCGGAGAATTCACGGGACTGCGGTTTAATCCGAGGCGCCGCACCCCATATCATAAGAGAGGGGCGCTGACAGGAAAGGAACTGCAATGTCCGAACTCATTGTCTTCGGCTATGACAGCCAGGCTCAAGCAGAGGAGGCCCGCAAGGGGCTCTTCAATCTCTCCCGCGATTATCTCGTCACCGTCAATGACGCCGTCGTCGCCACTGCGGAGCCGGATGGCGAGATCAAGCTGCACCAGATGGTCAATCTCTGGGCGCTGGGCGCCTCCGGCGGCGCCTTCTGGGGCTTGTTGGCCGGCCTTTTGTTCTTCAACCCGCTGATGGGCGTAGCCGCCGGCGCGGCGTCCGGCGCGCTTGCGGGCGCTTTGACCGATTACGGCGTCAACGACAAGTTCATGAAGGATGTCGCCAGCGTCCTGCAGCCGGGCCAGGCGGCCTTGTTCCTGCTCGCCGAGCGCGCCTCGTCCGATCGCGTGATCGAGGCGATGAGCGCCCATGGCGGCCGCATCATCCGCACCAATCTCGATCGCAGCCAGGAAGCGCGGCTGATGGAGATTTTCGACAAGGCCCGCCGCGAGGTCGCGCCATCTCCTCTGGCCGACGCCGAGCCCAACCGTCCAGACGACGGAACTCAGCCGCTCTGACCCGAGACGGCGCCGTCAGGCGCCGAGCTCTTCCAGTTCGGTCGACAGGAGCAGCCATTCCTCCTCAGTGTCGGCGAGCTTCTTGGCGGCATTGGCGCGCGCCTTGGTGAGTTCGCCGGCCCGGGTGGGATTCTTGGCGTAAAGCTGGGGATCGGCGAGTTCGGTGTCGATGCCCTGGATCAGGCGCTCGATCTTGCCGATCATCGCCTGCAATTCCTCGACTTTCTTGCGCAACACCGCCGGATTGCCGCGCTTGGGCTGGGCGGGCGCCGCGGCCTGCGGCGCAGGCGTCTCTTCCTTTTCCTTGCGCGGCTTCTTGTTCGAACCCACGACGATGTCGCGATATTCGTCCATATCGCCTTCGAACGCCTTCACCGTGCCGTCGCGCACGATCCATAGACGGTCGACAGTCGCCTCGATCAGGTAGCGGTCATGCGAGATCAGGATCACGGCGCCGGAATAATCGTTCAGCGCCTCGATCAACGCCCGGCGGCTGTCGATATCCAGATGGTTGGTCGGCTCGTCGAGAATCAGCAGATTGGGCGCTTCGAAAGCGGCGATGCCCATCAGCAGACGCGCCTTTTCACCGCCCGAGAGATCCTTGGCCGCCGTATCCATCTTGGCGGTGGCCAGCCCCATCTGCGCCACGCGAGAACGAACCTTGGCTTCGGGCTCCATCGGCATGAGGCGGCGGATGTGATCGACGGCGCTCTGATCCGGGATCAGGTCGTCCAGCTGGTGCTGCGCGAAGAAGCCGACCTTGAGATTCGGCGCAGACGTGACCTTTCCGCCCAGCGGCGCGAGCCGCCCGGAGATGAATTTTGCGAAGGTCGACTTGCCGTTGCCGTTTGAGCCGAGCAGGGCGATGCGATCATCGGTGTCGATGCGGACATTGATGTTTTTGAGAATGGCGTTGCCCGGCGTGTAACCCGCCAGCCCGCCTTCCACCGCAATGATCGGCGAGGCCGCCTCGCGCTTGGGGTCGGGGAAGGAAAAGCCCTGGACATGGGAGTGCACCACGGCGGCCACGGTGCCCAGTCGTTCCAGCGCCTTGATGCGGCTCTGCGCCTGCTTGGCTTTCGACGCCTTGGCCTTGAAACGGTCGATGAAGCTCTGCAGATGCTTGCGCTGCACCTCGTTCTTGGCCTTGGCCTTGGTCTGCAATTCCTCGGCTTCCGCCTTCTGCCGTTCGAACTGGTCGTAGGGGCCGCGATAGAAAGTGAGCTTCTGCTGGTCGAGATGCACGATCGAATTCACAGCCGAATTCAGCAGATCGCGGTCATGGCTGATGATGATGACCGTATGCGGATAGCGGCGGATATAATCTTCCAGCCACAGAGCGCCTTCGAGGTCGAGATAGTTGGTCGGTTCGTCGAGCAGCAACAGATCCGGTTCGGAGAACAGCACGGCGGCGAGCGCCACGCGCATGCGCCAGCCGCCCGAAAAGCTCTTGGCGGGTCGGTGCTGGGCCTCTTCGTCGAAACCGAGGCCGGCGAGAATGGAGGCGGCGCGGGCTTCGGCCGAATAGGCGTCGATGTCGGCGAGCCTGACCTGGATCTCGGCGATGCGGTGCGGATCTGTGGCCGTCTCGGCTTCCGCCAGCAGGCTGGCGCGCTCCTTGTCGGCTGCGAGCACGATCTCGATCAGCGGATCGTCGGTGCCCGGCGCTTCCTGCGCCACCTGGCCGATGCGCGCGCCCCGGGGCACCGAGACGTCGCCGGATTCGGGCGCCATCTCGCCGGTGATGATCTTGAACAGTGTGGATTTACCCGCGCCATTGCGCCCCACCAGGCCGGCTTTGACGCCGGTGGGCAGGGAGACGCTGGCGTCGTCGAGAAGAAGTCGCCCGGCAATGCGGGCTGTCAGTCCTGAAATCGCGATCATGCCCGCGCTTTAGCGGAAAAAAGCGGTGAGGGGAATATGGCCTTCGCGCTCTCCGTCACATCCACTCTTTGCCGTCGCTGCGAATGAAATACACCAGATCGAGCGCCAGGCTCGGCTTGCCCTGACTCGTCAGCATCATATGGCACTGGCCGCGATGATGGGTCTGGTGGTTGAACACATGGGACAGGGCGCCGCTCAGCTTTTGCGTGACGGTCTCAGTCGAACTCACCGGCGTATAGGTGAACCGTCCCGCGATATCGGTCTCGGACAGGCTGTCTATCCAGCCGATGATGCGTTCATCCTCGGCGGCGCGCGCCTGTCGAAGCGCTGCGAAATCGTCATACAGAATGGCGTCCAACTGGGTCGGCGCGTCGCCCGCGCCGGTGAAGCGCTTTTGCCAGATGCGGTCGGCGGCGAGGATGTGGTTGAGCGTGGCGTGCAGCGAGCCGAAAAAGGCGCCGGTGGACGCGCGCCGCTCCTCTTCGCTCATCGCTGCCGCCGCATTGTAAAGCGTTGTGTTGGCCCAGCGGTTATAGGCGGCGAACATACGAAACGTATCGATCATGGCGCGTCTCCCCTTTGAGAGGATGCATAGCGCGAGGTTCCATCAATCTGAAGTCGGGTCTGATATGAAATCTTCTGATGGCCCCGGTTGGTCGTAAGTCTGGCGGGGCCGGCTCGTCTCCGGCCCCGCTCTGCAGTCAGCTTCAGAATTCCTCCCAGCTCGCAGCGGTCTGCTGCCCGCCGAAGGCGGCGGCGATTTTGCGTCCGAGCCGGCGCGCCGGAGACGATGCGGACGGGGCGGGCGCTGCTTCGGTCCGTCGCGCGGCGGCGTTCGCCTCGATCCGGAACTGGCCGATCAGCGCGTTGAGCGCCGCCGCCTCCTTGGCGAGGTTGTGGCTGGCGGCCGTGCTTTGCTCCACCATGGCGGCATTCTGCTGCGTGCTCTGATCCATCAGGTTGACGGCGCCGTTGATCTCTTGGATGCCGTTGGACTGTTCGCGCGAGGATTCGACGATCGCCTCCACCAGACGGTTGATCTGCTTGACCTCGTCGACGATGGCTTCCAGCGACCGACCGGTGTTGTCGACCAGCGCCACGCCGTTGCGCACCTGATCGCCTGAAGTCATGATCAGCGACTTGATTTCCTTCGCCGCCTGAGCAGAGCGCTGGGCGAGTTCGCGCACTTCGGACGCCACGACGGCGAAACCCTTGCCGGCTTCGCCGGCGCGGGCGGCTTCGACCCCGGCGTTGAGCGCCAGCAGATTGGTCTGGAAGGCGATCTCGTCGATAACGCCGATGATGTTGGAGATTTCCGCCGAGGATTTCTCAATATGTTTCATGGCGGCCACCGCGCTGCGGACGATGTCGCCGGCCTTTTCCGCGCCCTGGCGGGTGCGGCTCACCAAAGCGCCGGCTTCCTCGGCGCGACGGGCGGAATCCTTCACGGTCGTGGTGATTTCCTCAAGCGCGGCGGCGGTTTCCTCAAGCGACGAGGCCTGCTGCTCGGTGCGGCGCGACAGATCGTCGGCGGCGGAGCGGATCTCGTTTGCGCCGCCATCGATGGCGCGGGCGTTCTCCGCCACATTTTGCAGCGCCGCTTGCAGGCGACCCACCGAATTGTTGAAATCATGCCGCAGGCTGTCGAGATGGGGGACGAAGGGCGTATCGAGGCGATAGACCACATCACCCTCGGCGAGTTTTGCGAGCCCGTCGGCCAGTTGGTCGACAACGAACTGGTTATCGGCGGTTTCTCGCGCCTTCTGCGCCTCGCGCGCCATGCGCTCCTGTTCGGTCAGCGAGCGATTGGTCTCCGCTTCCTGTTCGATACGGGCCTTTTCAATGGCGTTGGACCGGAAGACAGCGACGGTCTCCGCCATCTTGCCGATTTCGTCGGCGCGGTCCGTGCCCGGGATGTCAGCGGATGTGTCGCCGTCGGCCAGGCGGCGCATGGTTGACGTCATCCGGCGGATCGGGCTGGATATGCTGCGCGCCACCAGCCACATGCCGAGCATGCCGGTAATGACGATCACGGCGGAGACGATCGCCTGCATCAATGTGTCATGGCTGTTGCGCGCCGCGAGCTCCGCGTCAAGCGCCATGGCTTCGGCCAGCGCCACCGGTTTGGGAACCGAGATCATCACCGACCACGGCGTTTTCGTCCGGCCAATCTGGATGGGCGCGAAGGCGCGGAACGCGTCAGCGTCGAGCTTCACGCTGTTCTCTCCGCTTTCCGCTGTTTTCAGGGCGTCGGCAAGGTCGGGCCTGTTCTCGTCGAAGGGACGGCCGATGGCGTCCGGTCGCTCGCTGGAGGCGACGATCAGACCCATATGGCTGATGATCTCGACCGAGACCTTGCCGCCATAGAGAGAGGCTTGCACCTTTTCCGCCAGTTTTTGCACAAAAGCCAGATCGAAATCCGCGCCGACGACGCCCTTGAACGCGCCGTCGATCGTGATCGGCGCCGACATGGTGGCGAGAAAAACATTCTTGCCCTGAACAATATAGGGCAGGGGATCAAGGATGCTCTCGCCCTTGCCCTCCTGCGGGCCGATATACCACCCGCCTTTCATCACGCCATTGGGATGCAGGTCGCGGCTGTCATATTCGACCAGCGGCTGAAGCGCGATCTTGCCGCCGGCGTCGCGCGTCCAGTAGGGCAGGAAGCGGCCCGTCGCGTCGGAGCCCGTGTCGCGCTTGTCGACGAAGTCGGCGTCGCGCCCGTCGAGCGCGTTCGGCTCCCAGGCGCTGTATGTGCCGTTAAAGCCGGTATTGTCCTTGAGCACATGAAGGAGAATGTCGTTGAACCGCGCTCGCCGCAAAGGCTCGGGAATGCCGCCCGCCGCCTCGGGCGTCGCCAGCGCCTCAAAACCGCGCGCCATCGTTCTGGCGGCGTCGAAGGCGCCGTTCAGCGTCGCCTCGATCGCGCCGGCCTGCGCCGATGCGATCGTCTTCAATTTATCCTTGGTGAGATCTTCCGTCAGGCGGCCGACACGCTCGGCCACGAATGCCTGACTGCGCGTGGTCGTTGCCATGTTGTAAGCCACCACGCCGCCGGTGGCGGCAATGACGCACAGGCCGGATAAAAGCGCGATCTTTTGCTGAATCGATGTGAATTTCATGTCTGCCCCTTTGCTCGATACGGCGCCCTAGTCGGCGCCGGAATTGGGAGCTAGTTCCGCCTGTAGCGTATTAAGAACATCATAATTTTCTAATATTTATGTGGAGTTCTGTCGCAAAAATGAGAAAAGATCCAAATAATTGATTATATTCAATTATTGAACGCAGTCCGCACCACGCGCGCGCCTGCGAGCCAGCTGGCTGTCGCGCCGCCGCGAGCTGTCATTTTCACTCATCCTGGCACGTGCGGGGGAGGGCATAACGGGGACGCGAGGTCTGATATGACAAGTTTTTATTGGACGATGTCGCCTGCGCTTCGCATTCTCTCTTGACGCGAACAGGAGGCCATTGATGAAACTCTACACACTCTGCGGTGAAAACCACGACATCAGATTTTCCCCTCATGCCTGGAAGGCGGTGATGGCGCTTCGCCACAAGGGCTTGGCCTTTGAAGAGGCGCCGACGCCTTTCACTGCCATTCCAAAGCTGGAAAACGGCTTCTCGCCGACCGTGCCGCTGTTGAAGGATGGCGAGAGGCTTGTGCGCGACAGTTTTGACATCGCCGTCTATCTCGACGAAGCCTATCCGGATCGACCATCGCTGTTCGGCGGCTCGGCCGGTAGGGCGCTCAGCCGGACCATCGAAGGCTTCTGCCAGTTCGTCATCCATCCGGCGCTGATGCGCATCATCTTGACCGATATCCATGATTGCCTCGCGCCGGAGGATCAGGCCTATTTCCGCGCGAGCCGCGAAAACCGGTTGGGCAAATCGCTCGAAGCCGTGGTCGCCGAGCGCGAGCGGGAGATCGAAGCCTTTCCCGCCAAGCTCGACCCCGTGCGGCACGCGCTCAAGCATCAGCCCTGGCTCGGCGGCGAGGCGCCGCTGTTTGCGGATTACATCGTCTTCGGCGCGCTGCAATGGGCCCGCATCGTCTCCCCCGTCAGCCTGTTGCAAAACGACGATCCGGTGGCAGACTGGTTCCAGCGCTGCCTCGATCTCCATGACGGCGTGGGACGGGCGGTCGCCTCGGCGGCGTAATCGTCCTCGCAAACATGTGACAAAGCCATGATATTCCCTCTTTGAGGGACTGTGTCGGCCTCTACCCCTTGTTTTCGCGGGAGAAGGCGGCTATTGAGCCGCCCACCCAAGGAAATCAACCGATAGAGGATCAAGACATGGCGATTGAACGCACCTTCTCGATGATCAAGCCGGACGCAACCAAGCGCAACCTGACGGGTGCCATCACCAAGATGCTCGAAGACGCCGGCCTGCGCGTCGTCGCCTCCAAGCGCGTCTGGATGAGCCGCCGCGAAGCCGAAGGCTTCTACGCTGTGCACAAGGAGCGTCCCTTCTTCGGCGAACTCGTCGAAGGCATGACCTCCGGCCCGACCATTGTGCAGGTGCTGGAAGGCGAAAACGCCATCCTCAAGAACCGCGAAATCATGGGCGCCACCAACCCGGCCAACGCCGATGAAGGCACGATCCGCAAGACCCACGCTTTGTCGATCGGCGAAAACTCCGTGCACGGCTCCGACGCTCCGGAAACCGCTGCTCAGGAAATCAAGTACTGGTTCTCCGACACTGAAATCGTCGGCTGAATTCAGCACGCGGAGTTATCTCCGGTGTGAATTTTCGAACCGCTCGCGAGGCAATTCGCGGGCGGTTTTTCTTTGCGCCCGATTGTCTGGCGATGCGCGCTATGGAACTGTGCAGCGCAACAAATCCGCAGCCGCCGCCGAGGAGCCGCCATGCCCACAATATCAGCCAATCCCTATCCCTGGCCGCATGACGGCGTGATCGCGCCCGAGACGACGGCGCTCGTCGTCATCGACATGCAGCGGGATTTCTGCGAGGTCGGCGGTTATGTCAGTTCCATGGGCTATGACGTCGAGCCCGCTCGCGCGCTTATCCCCCGCATTCAGGCGGTGCTGGCGGCCATGCGGGCCTGGGGCGGACTGGTTGTGCACACCCGCGAAGGCCATCGCCCGGATCTTTCCGATCTGCCGTCACAGAAACGCTTCCGCTCGGCCAATGGCGGCGCGGAAATCGGCAGCCAGGGTCCGCTCGGCCGGCTGTTGGTGCGCGGAGAAGCGGGTTGGGACATCGTGCCCGAACTCGCGCCCGCTTCCGGCGAGCCCATCATAGACAAGCCGGGCTTTTCGGCCTTCTACGCCACCGATCTTGAGCGCATCCTCACCGCCCGTGGCGTTCGCCGCCTGATCGTCTGCGGCGTCACCACCGACATTTGCGTCCACTCAACCATCCGCGACGCCACCGAGCGCGGCTTCGAATGTCTGCTGCTGGAGGATTGCTGCGCGGCAACCGTGGCGTCAAACCATGAAGCGGCGCTGGAGACGATCCGCTCCGAAGGCGGGATTTTTGGCGCGACGGCGAGGAGCGGGGACGTGATCGACGTGTTGAGCGCGGCTATCCCTGCGCCCCACACGCCTTTCTGAATTTCACATGGCCTGTCGCGTCATAGGCTGTGGGGTTCTTGTCGTAAGCGTTGCCGCGCACCAAGGCCTGCTCCGGCATCACGGTCTGGTCGAGCGTCGAGGCCAGCGTGGTCTTGATCCTCTGCATTTCCTTGCCATCGGGCGCGCGCAGGGTGATGGTGATCGCATAGGGCTTGTCGGCGACGATGCAGTCGAGATCCGGGCTCTGGAAATCGATGCGGGTCATATTCGGGAACACCTTCTTGGTGACCGACAGCGGCGGCCCGCCGGCGGGATTTTCGAATTCAGCTGTGACCATTGATCCGTCCGGCACATCGGCGAGCCGGTTGAGGTTGAGGGTGTAATAGGCTTTCGAGAGCCGTACATTGAAGATGAAGATCTTGCCGTTGATACTGAGATAGTCGTTGGCCTCGCGCTGGCAGCCGGCGAGCATCAGTGCGGCGAGCGCTGTGAGCAGCATGCGGTTCATCCGTCTTTCCTCTTTTTTCGTTGGTAGTGCAGGCGCGCCTTGGCGCGGTTGCCGCAGACGGCCATGTCGCACCAGGCGCGGCTCTTGTTCTTGCTGCGGTCGATAAACAGCCAGCCGCAATTCGGGCAGATCTTCAGCCTGTCAGGCTCAGGCATGGCGATCAGCCGCAGCGCGGAGCGCGCCGTGGCGAGATCGACGGGTTCGGGCGTGCCGTCGGCGGCATGGGCGCGGAAAATGCGGGCGATGGCTTCCAGCAGTTCGGCGAGCAGCACGGGGTCGTCGCGGCGCTCAGCCGCCTTGAGCCGATAAAACGCATCCACCTTCTCACGCAACTCCAGGAAATGACTCTGGTTTTCCATGCTCACCGGGGCAAGCCGGGTGAAGTCGTCTCGCTCGGCGCATAGGACTTCTGCCGCGGCCGGAAAGGCGCTGAGATGTTCGGGCGCAGCGAACCGGTCGAGGCGTTTGTCGGGATCTGCACGGAGGATGACGCTGTTGGCGACATCCAGCGCCAATGCGCCGCCAGAAAAACGGTGAGGGGTCCATTCGAAGCTCATGGCAAAATAATAACTAGCAAAAGACGTATTGCAAGTTATATTTGCGCATGCTCACCGCCTCCGATCTCGCCTATTGTGTCCAGCAGATCATCAACGCCGCGCCGATCTCGGCGCTCTACGCGTTGCTGGCCTTCGGCTATTCGCTCAGCTTCGCGCTGACGCGGCGGCCGGATTTCACCATGGGCGCGCTGTTTGCCTTTACCGGGCAGGTGTTCATCTTTTTCACCGGATTCGGCTGGACGGCGCTGTGGCTGACCTACCCCGCCGCTCTCGGCTTTGGAGCGATCGTCGCGCTCATCTATGGAGTCCTGGCCGGCGGCGTCATAGGCTGGAAGATCACCGGACCGCTGCAGGCGCGCGCGCCGACCTCGGTCATTCCGGCCTCGCTCGCGCTGATGATCGTGCTGATGGAACTGGTGCGCATCGCCGCCGATAGCCGCGATCTCTGGCTGTCGCCCTTTCTCAACCAGCGTTTCATTCTCTGGGCTGGCGGCGGATTTCCGGTGTCGGTGACGCTGATCCAGAGCCTCGAGCCTGCGCTGATCGCAATCATTCTCATGGCGGGCGCGCTCTACCTCGCCCGCAGCGCCGCAGGGCGGGCCTGGCGCGCCGTCGCCGACGATCCGCTCGCCGCGGAACTCCTGGGCGTAAATGCGCGCAAAGTCGTGGTGCTCGCCGGTCTCGCGACGGCAGTCGCCGCCGGGCTCGCTGGCCTGCTTGCCTCCGCTTATTATGGCTCGATGGATTTCGGCTCCGGGCTGATGTTCGGGCTGAAAGTGGTGATGATCGCCGCGATCGGCGAACAGACCTCTCCGAGCCGTTGCGCGCTCGGCGCTGTCGTGTTCGGTCTGGCCGAGACCTTCTTCGGCGCCTATGTCAGCTTCGAATGGCGCGATCTCGCCATGATGGGCATGCTGGTCGTCTTGGCGGTGACGCTGCGCCGGGAAAGCCGGTTATGATGGACGGTCGCCATCGAATTGTTCTGAGCCGGGCAGGGGATCCAGCCAGCGCTCGCGGCGTCGAACCCACAATTCATAACTTGGAGCAAGGTCGGTGGGCGCCTCGTCCAGGCTGCCGAAGCGGATTTCCGCTTCTTCCGTCGTGACCGTGAACAGGCGTCCGCCGCAAAGCGGGCAGAAGCTGCGACCCTGATAGGTTCGGATCTCGCCCTGATAGCTCAGGGCGTCGGCGCGATAGATGGCGTAACAGGCAAAGGCTGAGCCGCTTTCCTTGCGGCAATCCAGGCAATGGCAAATGCCGACCCGCAGGGGCTCGCCAGTCACTTCATAACGCGCTTCGCCGCACAGGCATCCGCCTTGTCTTTTGCTCATGATCTCTCTCCTGTCATGCACAGAAAATCGGGATCGCGGCGAATTTGTTCCCGGGGGTCAGCGGCGCCAGCGGGCGAAAGCCGCGTCGTCGGCGTCCTTGGCGCTCACCCAATCGCCGGCTTTGCCGTCCAGACCATGTTCCTTTTTCCAGAACGGGGCGGCCGTCTTGAGGTAATCCATGACGAAATTGGCGCCGTCGAAAGCCGCCTGCCGATGCGGCGATGCGGCGATCACCAGCACGATCTGTTCGCCGGGCGCGATACGGCCAAAACGGTGGATCGCCGAAAGGCCCTGAAGCGGCCAGCGTTCGGCGGCTTCCTGGCAGGCCCTGGCGATCTGCGCTTCCGCCATGCCGGGATAATGTTCGAGCTCCAGCGCGTCCAGTCGACCGCCTTCGTCGCGGCAGAGGCCGGTGAAGCTCACCACAGCGCCGATATCGCGGCGGCCTGCGGTCATTCGCGTCGTCTCGGCCGCGATGTCGAAATCCTCGGCCTGCACCCTGACATGAATGGGGCAGGGCACCATGTCAGCCGCCTGTCATCGGCGGGAAAATGCCGATCTCGCGTGCGCCGAGGATGCTCTCGCCATGCTCGGCATGTTCCTGGTCGATGGCGACTCGGATCACCCGGTCATGTTCGAGCGCTGCTTCATACTCTTCGCCGAGGCCCTTGAGATGATTCAGCAGTTCACCCACGGTGGTCACGCCCTCGGGCAAGTCGAGCGTCTCGCCCGGCTTGCCGATCCGTTCCCGGACCCAGGCGAAATAGACGAGGTCGACTTTCATTCCTCGTCCACCACATGCTTGAGGCCGGCGCGGAAATAGTCATAGCCGGTATAGATGGTCAGAAGCGCCGACACCCAGAGTAGCCCGATGCCGGTCTCCGTGGTGTAGATGAAGATGCTATCGCCGGCGTGCCCCACGAGCAGGAAGCCGAGCGCCACCATCTGCGCGGTGGTCTTCCATTTGGCGATACGGGTGACGGGCACCGACACTTTCAACGCCGCGAGATATTCGCGCAGGCCAGAGACGAGAATTTCGCGGCAGAGAATGATGATCGCCGCCCACAGCGTCCAGCCGGCGATGGTCTGGTCGGCGGCAAGCAGCAGCAGCACCGAGGACACCAACAGCTTGTCGGCGATCGGGTCCAGCATGCGGCCGATATTGGAGGTCTGCTTCCAAATTCGGGCGAGATAACCATCGAGGAAATCGGTGATCGAGGCGACGGCGAACAGCCAGAAGGCTGTCCAGCGGGCAAAGTCCGAACTCTGCAATTCGCCATTCATGAAGAAGCACACGACGATCAGCGGCACCGCCACGATTCGTGCATAGGTCAACATATTCGGTATATTGTATGCGCGTTTTGCCATGATGCCCGTCTGAGACTTGCCGATATTCGCTATTGGATCTTTCGATTGCGCCCGGGTCAAGGCGATCGGCGATCCAACGGTGCAGCCCGGAACATAAGTGAGCGGATGACCGGGTTCAAATTCAATCGCGCCGCCAGGCGAAATAATTTCCCGATGGGCTGCGTTAGCAACGGTTAAACCAGTTGCGTGTAGGCTTCTTGGAGAATCACGACGCAGCACGCGCGCATGCGTGCATCCAGGGGGCATTGTGCGCATCGCTTTCATTTCATGCCTGGCCGCGACGATGATCGCGGGCGTCGCCGCAGCCGACGAAATCACGCTGACGCCGCAGGTCGGCACGCTCGGCGTCGGCATAGGCGCCGAGAAGCGCTTGAACGACGACTGGGGCGCGCGTTTCGATGTGTCCGGCGCCAGCTTTTCGTTTTCCTACGCCGCCAACAATGCCGACACCGACAACAGGGCGCGGCTGTTCAGCCTCGGCGCCACCGCCGATTACTATCCGTATGAAGAAGGATTGCGGCTTTCGGGCGGCTTTCGTCTGTCGGGGTCTTATGTGAAAGGCAGCCTGTCCAACCTGGAGCGTCATGTCGGTAAAGGCCAGAACAAGACCACCGTGATCATTCGCGATCCGCTGACAACCTACAAGATCACCCAGAACCCGGTGCAGCCCTATCTTGGCCTCGGCTACAGTTTGAAGATCCAGGAACGCCTCAGCGTCACCTTCGATCTCGGCGCGCTTTATGGCGGCCAGCCGGATCTCAATGTCGTCTCGCATGCCGATCTCTATGGCTTCACCGAACAACAGATCGAGAAAGAGATCCGCAAGCAGCAGGAGCGGCTGAACGCCTATCAGGTCTATCCCGTCGTCCAGATCGGCCTGACTTACCGATTCTGAGTTCGGTCAGTCTCAAGGGCGGATGAGCCCGCCGTGATAGACGAGATTATAGGCCTCCACGCCGCCGACATCGATCCGTTCCCGGCCGGTGAAGCGCGTGAAGTCGCCGTCATTTTCGTCGACATAGACGCCATGGTCGTGCGCGCAGCGGTAGCCGCCCAAAAACCGGCCCTCCTCGGCATAGAGTTTCCCGAGCGCGTGTTTGATCACTGCGCCGGCGCGTGACGCGTCGATGCGGTCGTCATGGATGATATAGCCGAAATAGGACATCGCCCAGACCGGCTCGCCCCCTCGCCACACCACTTCCTGGCCGGAAAAATCCGTGCCGCCGAAATAGCTGTCGAGATAGGACCAGTCGCCGCGCCGCCAGGAAATGTCATGGGCGCCTATGCGCGAGGGAGCCACGGCTTGAACCGCCCCGCCGACATAGGCCGCACGCTTGGCCTCGATGATCACCGTTTCCAATTCATTCATGCGAGTCTTCCTCCGACAACTGCCGCGACACTAGCGGCGAGTGAAGAAAATCACAAGAACAAAAAGAGAACATTAGCCGGGATTGCAGGCGGAGATGGCGTTGGAATCGCTCCATGTCGCATAAGGAGTTTGCTCGCCCTTGATGGCGATGCGCGTTCTCACCGGATCGCCCGTTTCGGGAAGGGTTTCCCGGATGCCTTTGCCGGTGAGGATATTGATATCGCATTGGCCGGCATTGTCCGGATCGATCGTATCTCGCCAGATATAGGAGAAGCCAGCCACGACCAGGGCGTTGTTGCTATAAGCGAGCGTCAGCTTCTGGTTCCATCGACCGCGTCCGACGGCGTCATTGCGGGTGTTGACGGCGAGTGAGCCGTTCGGCAGCGTTTCGAGATAGGGTTCCTGTCCTACCAGGCTATCCGGTCCCGCTTCACCCCAGATCTGGCCTTTCACCACATCCGCCGGTTCGAGATAGCCGCGGCCCTCGACGCCAAGAAGAAGATGCAGGTCCATGGCGTCCTCGCCGCGCACCAGCATGGCCAGATCCTGCGCGCCATCCTTGTTGAAGTCGCCAACGACCGCCGAGACCACCGATGATGTCTCGATCGTTTCGGCAAGGACCGGCTGGGACAGAACGAGGCTGAGGGCGATGAGGGCAGGCAGGCGCATCGTGGAATCTCCGATCGGGCTTGGTTTGCTTCAGTAACGGTCGTCGCAGCCGCTTTATTCGCGGAAAGCTTTCGTTAACCTTCCACCTGTGGAGATCGTTGACAACAGAATAAAAGTAGAACATATAGAGAACATAATCGAACAGGAGGCGTAAATGACCGATTTCCTTCGTGACATGGCAGCATTCACTTCAGTCATCATGTTCGTGGCGAGCTTCGCCGTGGTGATGAGCGCGCTGTGAGTTGACGCATATCCGCTTCGCTGCGGGCTGGACTGGCGCCGGCCCGACCCGTTACAACGGGATGATAGAATCCAGGTGAAGCAATATGGCCGACGCGCACGCAATTTCTCCCCTCGAGGGGCTGGCTGAAACGCCGCAATTCGTGCATCTGAGGGCGCATTCCGCCTATTCGCTTCTGGAAGGAGCCTTGCCGGTCAAGAAGATCATCGCGAAAGCGGTGGCCGACCAGCAACCGGCGCTGGGCCTGACGGACACCAACAATCTGTTCGCGGCGCTGGAATTCTCCAAGCTGGCCTCCGGCGATGGGCTGCAGCCGATCATCGGCTGCCAGTTGTCGATTGATTTCGAAGACGAGATCGCCGACGAGCGCAGCCGCCAGCCGCAGTTGCGCAAGCTGCCGGCGATCGTGCTGCTCGCCGCGACGACCGAAGGCTACAATGTCGTCTCCAATCTCGTCAGCCGCGCCTATATGGAAGGCGACGGCCCGGGCACCATCCATATCAAGCGCTCCTGGCTGGACCACGGCACGGAGGGCGTGATCGCCCTGACCGGCGCTGTGGCCGGGCCTGTCGATATGGCGATGCGCGAAGGGCATGCGGCGCTCGCCGAAGCGCGGCTGAAGACGCTGGCGGAGCTTTTTCCGGACCGGCTATATGTGGAGCTGCAGCGTCACGCCGGTTACGACCGCCGCCACGAAAATCGCATGCTGGAGCTCGCCTACGGCCTGGAACTGCCGATCGTCGCCACCAACGAACCGTTTTTTCCGGCTGCCGACGATTTCGAAGCGCATGATGCGCTGATGGCTGTGGCGCATGGCGCGCTGGTGTCCGACGACAGCCGCTTCCGGCTGACCCGCGACCATTATTTCAAGAGCCGGGCGGAAATGGCGAAACTCTTCGCCGATCTGCCGGAAGCGATCGAGAACACGGTCGAAATCGCCCGCCGCTGCGCCTTCATGCTCAAGGGCGTCGCGCCGATCCTGCCACGCTTCACCGGCGCCTCCGACGATCACGCCGCCGCCGAAAAGGCCGAATCCGACGAACTCTCGCGCCAGGCCTGGGAAGGCCTGCGCATGCGGCTCGACACGATCGGCCTCGCCAACGGCTATACCGAGAAGGACTATAACGAGCGGCTCGATTTCGAACTGTCGATCATCACCAAGATGAAATTCCCCGGTTACTTCCTGATCGTGGCGGACTTCATCAAATGGGCCAAGCAGCACGACATTCCTGTCGGGCCGGGCCGTGGTTCGGGCGCAGGCTCGCTGGTCGCCTATGTGCTCACCATCACCGATATCGATCCCTTGCGCTTTTCGCTGCTGTTCGAACGCTTCCTCAATCCGGAACGCGTGTCGATGCCCGACTTCGATATCGACTTCTGCCAGGACCGCCGCGAAGAGGTGATCCGCTACGTGCAGCAGAAATACGGCCGCGAACAGGTGGCGCAGATCATCACTTTCGGGTCGCTGCAGGCGCGCGCGGCGCTGCGCGACGTCGGCCGCGTGCTGGAAATGCCCTATGGCCAGGTCGACCGCATCTGCAAGCTGGTGCCGAACAATCCGGCCAATCCGACGCCGCTTTACAAGGCGATCGAGGAAGAGCCGCGCCTGAAGGAAGAGGCGGAGAAGGAGCCGGTGGTCGCCCGCCTGCTCAACATCGCCCAGAAGATCGAAGGCCTCTATCGCCACGCCTCCACCCACGCCGCCGGCATCGTCATCGGCGACCGGCCCTTGGCGCAGCTGGTGCCGCTTTATCGAGACCCGCGCTCCGACATGCCGGTCACCCAGTTCAACATGAAATGGGTGGAGCAGGCGGGTCTGGTGAAGTTCGACTTCCTCGGACTGAAGACGCTGACGGTTCTGAAAGTCGCGGTGGATTTCATCGCCAAGCGCAATATCGAGGTGGATCTGTCGACGCTGCCGCTCGACGACAAGCTGACCTATGACATGCTGTCGCGCGGTGAGACGGTCGGCGTGTTCCAGGTGGAAAGCGCGGGCATGCGTAAAGCGCTGATCGGCATGCGGCCCGACTGTATCGAGGACATCATCGCGCTGGTGGCCCTGTATCGACCGGGCCCGATGGAGAACATCCCGGTCTACAACGCCCGCAAACACGGCGAGGAGGAGATCGAGTCGGTCCATCCGACCATCGATTATCTGCTCAAGGAGACCCAGGGCGTCATCGTCTACCAGGAACAGGTCATGCAGATCGCGCAGGTCCTGTCGGGCTATTCGCTCGGCGAAGCAGACCTTCTGCGCCGCGCCATGGGTAAGAAGATCAAGGAGGAGATGGACAAGCAGCGCGAGCGCTTCGTCGACGGCGCCGTCGCCAACAAGGTCTCCAAGCCGCAAGCCAACCTGATCTTCGACCTGCTTGCCAAATTCGCCAATTACGGCTTCAACAAATCCCACGCCGCCGCCTATGCCGTGGTGTCCTATCAGACCGCCTATCTCAAGGCGCATTATCCGGTGGAGTTCCTGGCCGCATCGATGACGCTCGACATGGCCAACACCGAAAAGGTCAACGATTTCCGCCAGGATGCGACCCGGCTCGGCATCAAGATCGTGCCGCCTTCGGTGCAGACCTCGTTCCGCCGCTTCGAGACCGGCGACAATTGCATTTTCTATTCGCTGGCCGCCATCAAGGGCGTCGGCGAAGCGGTGGTCGACCATCTCGTTGAGGCGCGCGGCGACACGGAATTCGCAAGCCTTGAGGATTTCTGCCTGCGCACCGATCCGAAGCTGGTCAATCGCCGGGTCTGGGAAAGCCTGATCTCGGCCGGCGCCTTTGATTGCTTCGGCGTCGACCGGGCCACGCTGGCCGCTGGCATCGACAGGCTGATGGCCTATGCCCAGCGGGCGGTGCAGAACAAGACCAGCGGCCAGTCCGACATGTTCGGATCCGGCGCGTCGGGCCCCGAAAAGATCGGCCTGCAACCGATCGCCCCATGGCTCGCGTCGGAAAAGCTGCTGAAGGAATTCCAGGTCCTCGGCTTCTATCTCACCGCCCATCCGCTCGACGCCTATCAGGCGGTGCTGACGAAGCTCCGGGTGCAGACTTTCGCCAATTTCACCAATGCGGTGAAGCAAGGCAAGGCGCCGGGACGGCTCGCCGGCACGGTGATCTCCAAGCAGGAGCGCAAGACGCGCACCGGCAACAAGATGGGCATCGTCGCCTTCTCGGATTCCTCCGGCCAGTTCGAGGCGGTGATGTTTTCCGAGACCTTGGCGCAATATCGCGATCTGCTCGAAACCGGCAAATCCTATGTGATCGGCGTCGAAGCCGAAGAGCGGCCGGAAGGGGTGAGCCTGCGCATCCAGTCGGTGCAGTCGCTCGAGGAAAAGTCGGTGCAGATGCAGAAGGCGATGCGAATTTTCGTGCGTGACGCCGCGCCCCTCCGTTCCGTGGCCACCCATCTCAACAAGAGAGGCGAAGGCGTCGTCTCCTTCATCGTCATCAAGGATGAAGGCAAGCGCGAGATTGAGGTGGAACTGCCCGAGCGCTTCCGGATTTCACCGGAGATCGCCGCCGCCATGCGCGCGACCCCAGGCGTGATCGATATCGAGCTGGTGTGAGGACCTTCAGGTCTCGGCTTCCGCGTCGGCGCGACGGCTGAGAAACAGCATCGCAAGCGCCGCCGTCATGGCGACGCCTGCCGCGGCGATGGCGGCCTGGAAGCTGAAGGCGGTGGCGATGAGCCCCGTCATGGTGCTGGCGGTGAGCGAGCCCAGAAACAGGCTGTTCATATAGAGCGAGGTGGCGCGGCCAATGCGTCCGCGCGCGAAACCCTGCATGAAGCTCACCGCCACACCGGCGAACAGGCCGAAATAGGCGCCTTCCATCAACGCGCCCAGGGCCATCAATGGCAGGCTCGTTGCTTCATGCAGAACGGCGAAGGCGGCCATGCCCGCGCCGGCGGCCAGATAAAGCGCATTACGGCGCCCGATGCGCTCTGTGATGTAGGACGAGCCCATGATCATCACGATTTCCGCCAGGCATTTGAAGGTCAGCGACAGGCCCGGCGCATAGACGGGCAGATGCGCCTCACGGATATAGAACAGCGGCAGCGCCGAGGCGCAGAGCACATGGGCGATGTTGAACAGGAAGCAGGCCGCAGCCGCGAGCCAGAGCGGACGGTTGTCGAACCATCCTGTATTCTCCGACGCCGACCGCGTCTCGCGCTTTTCCGAGCGGAAATCGCGCGGCAGGCTGACGGCGGTGGTGACCAGCGCCGCGAGTGACAGCGCGAGCACGAACAGGAAGACGTAGAATGATCCGCCGCGCGCCGCGATCAGATAGGAGAGCGCGGGGCCGAACATCCAGCCCGTCGACACCATGGTGCGCACCTTGGCGTTGAAGCGTTGCACATCGAGGCCGCTGCGCTCGGCAAACAAACGGCCAAGGATATAGACGGCGGAGATTCCGGCTCCGGCCAGAGCCAGGCAGGGGGCCGCCGCCAGCATCACCGCCGGATAGGTCGGCGTCACCAGCACGGCGAGGCTTGCCGCCAACAGCCCGAAATTTCCGGCCACCACATACACGAATATCCGTCCGCCCCGGTCGATACGCTCGCCGACCACCCGGTTGCAGAGCATGGTGAGCAGGGCTGCTGTAACCGAATAGGCGGTCACATGCAGAGCGCTCATATGCAATTCCTGCATGATGAAATAGGCCATGAACGGGATCATGGCGGAGTTGCCGAGCGCGGTCACGAAAAGCGACAGCAGAATTAGCCGGGCGGAGCGGGCAGTGGCGGCGTTCATGGGAGGGGTCTGTCCGAAATGACTAAAGGAAAGCGGACCCTGCCTAGACCCGACTATAGCGCCCGGCAAGTCGTCTCCCGCGCCGAATGAGAGCGGTTGTCATTTTCCAACATGTTGTTGCGATCTTGCCGGTGACAAAACCGCCGGACGATGGCGCGTCCGGCGGCTCAAGAATCGTCATTTTGACCTGGGGAGTTCAACCCGCTTTGCGCGGCTCTACCGTGGTGGTGATGAAATCGGTGCCGTCGCCGGTGTTGAGGTTGTCCTGCGCATCCGTGATGGTCAGCGAGGAGCCGCTGCCCATCATCACTTCGATCTTGTTGCGGAGGTCGGTGGGGATTGCGATCCGTTCGAAGGCAGCCTGCGCGGCGTCCGCAGCCTGCGCATCCGGTTGGCGGACGATGCCCAGGCGCACAGCCTGTTTCGCCGGGATCTGGTTGTCGAGCGTGACGCCATACCAA
Source organism: Rhizobium sp. SG_E_25_P2 (assembly GCF_029892285.1). Classification (GTDB taxonomy): domain Bacteria; phylum Pseudomonadota; class Alphaproteobacteria; order Rhizobiales; family Rhizobiaceae; genus Rhizobium_E. The sequence goes on along the minus strand of NZ_JARXVM010000006.1, from coordinate 144,761 downwards.
TCGGCGCTGCGCTGGGCGGGATGGACGCCGACTGCATGATAGAAATGCGTGCCCAGCGCGAGATCCGGTTCGGCAATGTCGACGGGGCCGTCAAAGACCGGCTTGAAGTTCTGGCGCGCGTAAAGCCATCCGGTTGGAGCCTTGCGATTCAGCACCTTGTAGAGCGAAGCCTTGAACGCGGCGTTCGCCTGCCCGGTCGGCTTCTGGCCATGCAGGGTCTGATAGGCCTTGATCGCCTTCGCGGTCTTGGTTGTCAGCGTTCCCGTCTCATCGCCGGCGTCATAGCCGAGCTGATTGAGCATGGCCTGGACTTCACGCAGCGCATGACGCTCGGTTACGCGGGTGATCAGCAGTTTTAGCGCCGGCTGCGGCTTGGGCAATTCGGCCACTGCGCCCGCGCCGAGCTTCGGCAGGGTTTCGGCGGTGGCGATTTCGATTGAGCCGTCGGTCGTGGGCATGCTCGGCCGCATGGCCGCATCGCTCAGCAAGTCGCCTGGTTGCGCCGGATAGCGCGGCTTGAACAGGCCGATTTCCGGCATCGGCTGCGGCGCGATCTCGCGATTGGTGATCACCACATGATAGCCGCGCTTGGTCATGCCGAACAGCATCTTGGCGAAATCGCCCGGCATGCGCACGCAGCCATGCGAGGCTGGATATCGCGGCACATGCCCCGATTCATGCAGCGCGACGCCAGACCAGGTCAACCGCTGCATGAACGGCATCGGCGCGTCGTCATAGAGATTGGAGAAATGCGTCTTGCGCTTTTCGAGCACGGAAAACACGCCGGAAGGCGTGGTGTGACCCGGCTTGCCGGTGGAGACATTGCTCGTCGCCACCACAGCGGCGCCGTCATACACCGCTAAACTCTGCGTATCCTTGGACACGAAGATCTGCAGGGGATCGTCGATGTCCGCCTTGGCCGTTGCGCCAAAGAGAAATGTCGTCGCCAGTGCTAGTCCCAAAATGGCGCGAAAATTCATGGGCGTCCTCCACACAATACTATCGCCTCGAAAACTATAGAAGATCAATTACGAAAGATTTTCAAGAGGCGCTGTTTCCGCGGAAACAAGTGAGGTGGTCGAAACATGGCTTATGCTTGGTAAATATTTCGTGAGAACGATCGCGCGTGATCAGGGCGTATGCCCGCGCTTGCCGCGGCCGAATGTATAGCCGGTCTCGATGCTCTTGACGCCAAACTTGTCCCTGAGCTTGTCCATGGCCGCTTCCGCCGCCGCGCGCCTGCTGGCGTCGGGATCGACGAGATCGGGCGGATCGGCCTGATCCTCGTCGCAGAGATCGGTGACGCCGATGCCGATCAGGCGGAATTTCGTGCCGTCGAGTTCCTTGTCGAGCAGCGACAGGCCTTCGCGAAAGATGCGGTCGGCGAGTTGAGTGGGGGATTCGAGACGCCGGTTGCGGGTGCGCAGCTTGAAATCCGCCGTCTTGAGCTTGAGCACCACGGTGCGCCCGGCCGTCGCGGTCTTCTTCAGTCGCTTGGACACCTGTTCGGCCAATGCCCTGAGCGGCGGCGTCAGGGCTTCGAGCGAGGCGTGGTCGTCGAAAAAGGTCGTTTCAGCCGAGACGCTTTTCGCCTCGTCATTGAGATGCACCCGCCGGTCGTCGATCCCGCGCGACAGCGAATAGAGACGACGGCCCATGACGCCGTAGCGGCGCATGAGATCGTTCTCCTGCATTTGCTGCAACTGGCCGATCTCGGTGATCCCGTCGCGCGCCAGCGTCTCGGCAAACGCCTTGCCGACGCCCCAGATCAGCGTCACCGGCTTTGGCTTTAAAAACTCCACCGCTTCGGCCTCGCCGATAACGGAAAAGCCGCGCGGCTTGTTCATGTCGGACGCGACTTTCGCCAGGAATTTGCAATAGGACAGCCCGACCGAAATGGTGATGCCGACCTCGGCTTCGACGCGTTTGGCGAATTTCGCCAGCGTCCGCGCCGGCGGATCGTGATGAAGCCGTTCCGTGCCGGCCAGATCGAGAAAGGCTTCGTCGATGGAAAGCGGCTGCACCAGCGGCGTCAAATCCTGCATCATCGCGCGGATCTGCCGGCCGACGCGGGCATATTTCTCCATGTCCGGCTTGACGACCACGGCGTCAGGACAGGCTTCCAGCGCCTTGAACATCGGCATGGCGCTTTTGACGCCGCGAATACGGGCGATGTAGCAGGCGGTCGACACCACGCCCCGCTTGCCGCCGCCGATGATCACCGGCTTATCGGCGAGTTCAGGATTGTCGCGCTTTTCCACCGAGGCGTAGAAGGCGTCGCAATCAACATGGGCGACCGTCAGCTGAAAGAGCTCCGGATGTTTGAGCAGGCGAGGGCTGCCGCATTTGCCGCAGCGACGCCCGCCGCGAGCAGCAGCCAGACAGTCTCGACAAAACCCTGTGTTGTCGCTGGTGTCAGCCATGGCGCGCCCGGAACAAAGATTGAACAAAGCCACGTTATGGCGTAAACTCGCTCTTCTCAAGGGGCTGTCTGATATGGTGGAAGAATTTTCTGCTTTGCCGCTGACCGGGGCCAATTTTCCCGATTGGGAAACTGTCATGGGCGCGCAAGGCGGCTGTTATGGATGTTGGTGCACCTATTTTCGTTTGAAAAGCGAGGCGCGCGACGCCATGAGCCGCGATGACCGCAAACACTATATGCATGACATCGTCCAAAATGGCGCGGCTCCCGGAATCATAGGATATCTGAATGGGGTTGCCGTCGGATGGGTGCAGGTCGGACCCCGCATGGATGTGCCCCGCTGGAACGGCGTCCGAACAGTGTCGCATCCGGTCGATCAGGCCGATGCGCAAGACGAAAATGTATGGGCCGTCAGTTGCTTCTTTGTTGTCCGCTCCCAACGGGGGAAGGGCTTGAGCCATCGGCTTCTCGGTGCGGCGGTGGAATTTGCCCGTCAACGACAGGCGCGTGTACTCGACGCCTGCCCGATAGACAAAGCCAAGCAGTCCGCCTCGGTCGGGCTGTTTGTTGGGCCGTCACGCATATTTCATGCGGCTGGCTTTCAGGAGATTGCGCTCCGCAAGGCGGGGCGACCACTCATGCGGCTTACATTGTGACCTGATCCAGGGAGCCGAAATGACTGCGGATCAACCGCTCCGCCTCCAGCCAGCTTGTCGCCTTGTGGACGCGTTCGCCGGGATCGGGGGCCATGGAACGGAAGATGTCGTTGGCCATCAGGTTGATCAGCAGGCAGTCCGGCGCATGGGCTCGGACCGAATGGAGATTGGTGAAGATGTCGTCGATGAAGGCGGCGGGCACGCCGCGATCGGCGATCAACTGGCTGACGACAGGCCCCTTCGGCTCTTCCGTGGCGATCATCGGAAAATGAAAGCCGAGCAGATCGAGCAGTTCCCGGCGTACGCCCCGGTGACGTGGCGGCATCGCCGTCAAGAGCACGATATCGGCGCCGACGCTTAGCCGATCGAGCGTTTCCCGGGCGTGGCGGGCAGGTTTCTGCCACTTGTCCTGGGTGCGGAAAAACTCCTCCTGAAAGGCTTCGACGGCTTCGTCGGTCGCAGTCGTTCCGCTGAAATGCCTGACATTGCCATGCAGTCGGAAGGAATCGGGATGCAGGCGATGTTCGACCGATTCCAGATAGGCATGGAACGGATCGAGAAATTCGAGCACGACTTCATCAACATCGCAGACCAGCAGCGGCCGCGTGGACGAAGCGAGAGACGCCAGAACAGAATCGATCATAGCCATACCCCGTCGCTGGGACCCGCAAAATGCCGATGCGCCGCCTGGATCCGCTCGACGGGAACGTCGCTTTCGGCGCTGAAGGCCATCAGCGTCGGTTCGTGATTCATCAGGAAGCCGGTCAGGCCGCCGAAAAAGCCGGGTTCGCCGGCGGCGCGCCTGATATCGCGGGCTTCGATGCCGGTCATGGCGAGAAAGCGGGACATGAGATCGTCCTGCCCCGACAGCCAGGCAAGGATCTTCACGGCGATCTCTTCGGCTTGTTCGGACGTTAAGGAGGCGGGCATGCGGCTTGGGTTCTTCATGAGCTTCATTACGTCTTTGTAAACTGAATCGCCGTAAGGTCCGTCGGACCGACCGTGTAGATACTGCATGCCGCCCCTAAATGGGACTCCAAAACACAAGGCGTGCAGAAGAAGGGTATTGTGGAACCGCTATGCCGAAACAGGTGATGATCGTCGAGGACAACGAGCTCAACATGAAGCTCTTTCGAGACCTGATCGAGGCGTCGGGCTACAAGACCATCCAGACCCGCAATGGCATGGAAGCGCTCGACCTCGCCCGCCAGCACCGTCCCGACCTCATCCTCATGGACATCCAGCTGCCGGAGGTGTCCGGGCTCGAAGTGACCAAATGGCTGAAGGAAGACGATGAATTGCATATGATTCCGGTCATCGCCGTCACCGCTTTCGCGATGAAGGGCGACGAGGAACGCATTCGTCAGGGCGGTTGCGAAGCCTATATTTCCAAACCGATTTCGGTGCCGAAATTCCTGGAAACCATCAAGACCTATCTTGGCGACGCCTGACCCGGAGCCGTTATGACCGCTCGTATCCTTGTCGTCGACGACGTTCTCGCCAATCTCAAGCTGCTCGAAGCGAGACTGATCGCGGAATATTTCGAGGTGCTGACGGCGGACGACGGCTACAAATGCCTCGATATCTGCGCGAAGACGCCTGTCGACGTGATCCTGCTCGATGTCATGATGCCGGGCATCGACGGGTTTGAGGTCTGTGAAAGGCTGAAGGCCAATCCGCGCACGGCCCATATCCCGGTGGTGATGGTGACGGCGCTCGACCAGGCTGCCGACCGCGTTCGCGGCCTGAAAGCCGGCGCTGATGATTTTCTCACCAAGCCAGTCAACGATCTTCAATTGATGGCGCGCGTGAAGAGCCTCGTGCGCCTGAAGATGCTGAACGACGAATTGCGCCTCAGGGCGGAGACGGCGCGCAGCGTCGGGCTTGACATGGCCTCCTTCAATTCCGATCGCGATCAGGGCGAACCGGCCAATGTGCTGCTGGTCGATGGACGCGCCAATTCCCAGGAGCGAATCGCCCGCACGCTCAAGCCGATCGCCGATGTCAGGGCTATCTCCGATCCGCAGGCTGCGATATTCGACGCCGCTGAGGGTGACTATGATCTGGTGATCGTCAATTCGAATTTCGAGGATTACGATCCGCTGCGGCTTTGTTCTCAGCTGCGATCGCTGGAGCGGTCGCGCTTCATTCCGATTCTGCTGGTGGTCGACCAGGGCGGCGAGCCAATGGTGGTTCGCGCACTCGAACTCGGCGTCAACGACTATATCCTGCGACCGATCGAACCCAATGAGCTATTGGTGCGTTGCCTGACGCAGATCCGCCGCAAGCGGGCGAACGATCAACTTCGCTCCGGACTGGAGCAGACGCTCGAACTGGCGGTGACCGATGGTCTTACCGGCCTGAACAATCGTCGCTACCTCGATCGCCATTTGAAGACCCTGTTTGAACGCGCCAAGCTGCGCGGGCGACCGCTGTCGCTCTGCATCACCGATATCGATCGCTTCAAATCGGTCAACGACACCTATGGCCATGACGCTGGCGACGAGGTGTTGCGCGAATTCGCCAATCGCATTCGCCAGACGGTGCGCGGCGCTGATCTCGCCTGCCGCTTTGGCGGCGAGGAATTCGTGGTGGTGATGCCCGACACCACGCCGGAGACTGCGGCCTTGGTCGCCGAACGTTTGCGCGAGGTCGTGGAGATCGAACTTTTCAAGTTGAGGGCCTCTGGTCTGACGCTGCCGATCACCGCCTCCATCGGCATCTCCTCGACGGTCTGGGGTGCCGAAACTCCGGACCAACTTCTCAAGCAAGCCGACAAAGCACTGTATGAAGCCAAGCATGCCGGCCGCAATCGCGTCGTCGCCGCCGCCGCCTGACTGTTTTTACTTCCCCGTCGCCGCGTTGGCGGATGCAAAGCGCCGGCCTGTTTGGTTCAGACATGACCGCTTTGGGCAAAAAAATACTTCGAAGAGCCGATCGCTGCGAAATAATAATTGGCGGAGAGACGCCGATAGGGAGCCTGCTTCTGCCTAAAAAACGGATGCAGGGCGCGCTGTGAACGTGCGGACCGGAAAAATGCCGGGTACGACCTCTGATGGACATCTCACGCAAAGTTATCCACAGGTTTGTGAGTTCGTTCAGGCAGCAAATGAATCGCATAAAGCGCGCCGGCTCGCGAAGCGCAGTCACGGGTTGCGAATTCAAGCTCCATAGTACATTTTAGTTAAACGTTATTTACGGCTGTTCGATCAAGAAACAGTTTTTAGGTTTTTTTTCAAACCCTTAACTAGGATTTCTCAAATGCCGCTTAAGTGAGCAAAAATGAGTCTATCTGCTTTAGCTTGAGCATGGCTTGCGTGAATATTGCGCATCTTTCGGGACTGTTACAAAGCGACATTTCGAACTGTCATGTTAGGCGATGATGAAATACTAGTTGTTTCCACCGGATAGTGCGCTTGGAGGCGTTGATTTTAAAACGATTCCCGGTCATCTTCATTTCAACGGAGAGGAAATAAAAATTTCCAGCTACCCCATGATGCTCAGGTCCGCCGCATCTCCTGAATCGTGGGGCCGGTCGGTCAGATGTAAAACACGCGGAGTCCTCGTTCTGCAATTACGCTGACCGACCCCCTTTTAGAAGCGCCGCTTTGTTTCACAAAGCGGCGCTTTTGTCATGAGCAAATTTGCAGATCTGGAACGCTATTTTTCGGGCAGGGAATCGTGGAAATGCGCGTAAATCAGGCGCGCCACGGCTTCGGAGATTCCCTGTACGGCCATGAGGTCGGGAATGCCGGCGCGTGAGACCGCCTTCGCCGTCCCGAAATGTTGCAGGAGAGCCCGCTTGCGCGTGGGGCCGATACCGGCGACTTCGTCCAGCGGATTCTTGACCAGTTCCCTCTTTCGGCGCGCCCGGTGCGAACCGATGGCGAAGCGATGCGCCTCGTCGCGCAAACGCTGGATGAAATACAGCACGGGATCGCGGGGCGGCAGGGTGAAGGACGGTTTGCCTTCCTGAAAAAAGCGCTCGCGACCGGCTTCGCGGTCAGCGCCCTTGGCGACGCCGATCGCGGTCACGCAATCGGTGATGTCGAGTTCGGAGAGAATCGCGCGCACCGCTGTCATCTGTCCTTGTCCGCCATCGATCAGAATGACGTCTGGCCAGGCGGGCACGACGTCGTCGTCCTCGGGCGCTTTGGAGCGGTCCGGTTTGCCATTCTCCTTGATGAGACGGCTGAACCGGCGCGTCATCACCTCGCGCATCATGCCGAAGTCGTCGCCGGGCGTCAGATCCTCGGATTTGATGTTGAATTTGCGGTAGTGGTTTTTCAGGAAGCCATCCATGCCCGCGACCACCATGCCGCCCACCGCATTGGTCCCCATGATGTGGGAATTGTCGTAGATCTCGATGCGGCGGGGCGGGTAGGCGAGGGCGAATGTTTCAGCCATGCCGGCGAGCAGGCGCGCCTGCGACGACGTCTCGGCGATCTTGCGGCCATGCGCCTCGCGCGCATTGTTGAGCGCATGGTCCACGACTTCGCGTTTTTCGCCGCGTTGCGGCGCATGAATGGCGACACGAAAGCCGGCCCGCTCGGTCAGCGCATCCGACAATAGGTCCATTTCCTCGATTGGTTCGGAAAGGAGGATTTGCCGGGGGCAGGGCTTGTCGTCATAGAACTGGGCGAGAAAGGCGTTCAACACTTCAGCCGAGGTCAGCGATGGGTCGGCCTTCGGGAAATAGGCGCGATTGCCCCAGTTCTGGCCTGTCCGGTAGAAGAACACCTGGATGCAGGAAAGCCCGCCGTCATGATGGATGGCGAAGACATCGGCCTCTTCCACGCTGGCGAGATGAATGCCCTGATGCCCCTGCACATGCGAGAGCGCCGCCAGACGATCCCGATAGACGGCGGCGCGCTCGAAATCGAGATCCTCGGCCGCTTGGTTCATCTGGCCGGCGATTTCCGCCTTCACATTCTGGCTCTTGCCCGACAGGAAGTCGCGCGCCTCGCGCACCAAAACGTCATAGCCTTGATCCGTGACCTCATGCGTGCAGGGACCGGAACAGCGCTTGATCTGATAGAGAAGACAGGGACGGGTCCGGCTTTCGAACACCGAATCCGTGCAGGTGCGCAGCAGGAAGGCGCGCTGCAGCGAATTGATGGTGCGTCCGACCGCCGTCGCCGAGGCGAAGGGACCGAAATAATCGCCTTTGCGCACCCGGGCGCCGCGATGCTTGTAGATCGCCGGGGCTCTATGCCCGCCGGTGATCAGGATATAGGGAAAGGATTTGTCGTCGCGCAGCAGCACATTGAAGCGGGGGCGCAGCCGCTTGATCAGATTGGCTTCCAGCAGCAGCGCCTCGGTCTCCGTCCGGGTGATGACGAATTCCATATTGGCGGTCTCTCGCACCATCCGCGCGGTGCGATTGGAATGGACGCGGCCCTGGGCGTAGTTGCTGACGCGTTTCTTCAGCGACCGCGCCTTGCCGACATAGAGAACCTCGTTCTCGGCGTTGAGCATGCGATAGACGCCGGGTCTGTTTGGCAATTGTTTGACGAATTCGCCGATCAACTCCATGCCGGTCAGTCCCGTCTCCGGCAGCGGCGTTTCGCGCCAGGCGATATCGGGACCCTTGACGGCGACGATCTCCGCGTCGTCTGTTTCGTCGAATTCGTCTTCCGTCAGGTTTTCGTCATAGAGAATGCCGCCATCCTTCGGCGTCATTGCCGTCATTCCTTGATCTCCGCGACATCTGGGGTTTGCCAGGCGAGGTGTTGTCCCCCGTCCAGAGCGATCATCTGGCCCGTGATCGACGGCGTGTCAAAGAGAAAACGAATGGTCTGGCCGAATTCGGCAAGCGCTGGGCCTGCCTTCAGGATTAGGCCGTCCACCTGTGCGGCGAAGTCCGCCTCGCTTTGCCTGTGGTTTTTCAGGGTCGGACCGGGGCCAATCGCATTCACCCGGATTCTTGGCGCCAGCGCCTGCGCCAGCGTCTGGGTGGCGGTCCACAGCGCGGCTTTGGACAGTGTATAGGTGAAGAAGCGCGGATTAAGCGCCCAGACGCGCTGGTCGATCATGTTCACCACAAGTCCATGGGCCGCCTCTGGCAATTGCGCGGTGAAATCGCGGATGAGCGTCGCCGGCGCTTTCACATGAACGGCGAAATGCTTCTCGAATACCTCTTCGTCGAAGCTCTCGATGCAATCGTCTTCGAAGATCGACGCGTTGTTGATGACAAGGCCGAGGGGGCCAAGCGCCGCCGCTGCTTTGGCGATCACGCCAGCGCGGGCTCCTGCGTCGCAAAGATCGGCCTGCACAACGCAGGCGCGTCCTCCTCGCGACGCGATCGCCGCGCAAAGTTCTGACGCCTGCGCCAAGGAGCCGTTGGCGTGAATGGCGACCGCGAATCCATGATCGGCAAGATCCTTGACAATAGCCGCGCCGATACGGGTGGATCCGCCCGTCACCAAAGCTGTCTTGATATGCGTGTTTTTCAACTGACGGACCTTTTGAATCGCTCGCAGATTATCTGCGTCCTGATATAGGGTTGATACGCACCTGTCCAAACATCAGATTAAATAATTTGTTAACCATGTTAAAGTTGAGTTATTGAAAGTATATTATAGGATATTTTATGGTAAACAATTATATAAAATCCAGAGATGCTTTAAAAGTGGCGTTGTAGATGAAAAATGTCACAACATTGCCTTTTTTGATTAACCTGTTGGTAATGAAAAACGCTTCATTAAAGGGACATCGAAGCTTTGGATCCTTTTGGGTCATTTTGAAAATCAATGGCGCCGCGGGAAATGACGCGAGACGCCGGATGTAAGGAGAAGACAATGCGCAATCTGTTCGTGACACTCGCAGCCTCCACCATGATGCTGTCGGCCCTGTCCGCCGCCCAGGCGGCTGACGCCATCGATGAAGTTCCGCTCGCTCCGGAATCCCAGGACGCCATGGCGCCTGTCGGTGGTTGGGACGGCGCTTATGTCGGCGGTCGCGTGACCCAGCAATGGGCCAAGACGGCTCCGAGCGACTATGACACCAACGGCCTCGGCGGCGGTCTCTATGGCGGCTACAACATGCAGCAGGGCCAGATCGTGTATGGCGGCGAAGCCGACATCAACTATTCCGGCGTTGACGGTCAGAAGAACGGCGTCGAAACCACCCAGCGTCTGAACGGCACGATCCGCGGCCGCGTGGGCTACGACCTGCAGCCGGCTCTCGTCTACGGCGCCGCCGGTCTGGCCGCCGCCAATGTCAAGGCCGAAGACGCGACCTCGCACGACTCCAAGACGCTGATCGGCGCGACCGTCGGCGCTGGCGTCGAAGCCAAGATCACCGATCAGATCACGGCTCGCACCGAGTATCGCTTCACCAACTACCAGACCCAGACTTTTGACCTCGATAGCGGCGCTCGCGATCGCGGCTTCAAGGAGCATCAGGTCTCCGTCGGCCTTGGCATGCGCTTCTGATTGAACGACTGACGCCGTTTTAGGCTCAGGCAAAAGACCCCGTCGCAAACAGCGGCGGGGTCTTTTGGCATTCGGCTGCTGGAACCATCATCCTGTTGTGTCGTTGACGTCAGGCGGACCGCCTGACCAGGGCAATACGAGCGAGGATGACGACATGGCGTCTGAAAATGGTGAACATCTCGGAGAAGTCGATGGGCAGGGGCGCATCCGCCTCCAAAGCCAGGAATCGCCTGCAGCCTACAAAATGCGCGCGGCGCGACAGGATGAAGATGGCTATGCGATCTTGATCAGCGTTTTGGCGCCCCGCGATTGGCTTCTTGACAATGGCTTCGACAAGACCGCGGACCTGATCCGCGGCAACAACGATGTAGTCCGCGTGTCGTTCGAGGACGCATTGGACCTGAGTGACAACATCGCCGTGCAGCTCACCTGCGAGCAGGATTTCCGCGGGTCGCATGACAACTTCCTTCGCGCCTATCCTGAATTCGCCGCCACGCTTGAACCGGGCGGCGCCTGACGCCGTCGCTCACAGCCGAGAGGATGAAGCATGTCGAGACAAATCGATTCAGATGGCAAGCTGAAGGACGCGCCGGTGATCGACCGCACCGTCGAGCGCAACGCCACCCAAGCGCGCCAGGGGCAGAGAGGCAGACCGGTTCTCTGGGTGCTTGTGGCCGGCCTGGTTCTGGCGTTGGTCGCCTGGGGCGTCACGGAAATCTACGGTGTCGCGATCGCTCCGCAGCAGCCAGATCCGCCGGCGGCCAGCGCCGATAGCGACGCAGAGCCTCCGGCGCAGAATACGATTGACGCGACGCCCGCGCCCGACGACATCCAGCCCCAGCGTGGCGTTTCTCCCTGAGGGCGATCAGGCCTGCGGCTTGAGCGCCTCGTAGTCCGGGAAGAGGCGCTCGAATTTCTTGCGCCAGGTCTTGAGCTTGCCGTGACCTTTTTCCCATTGGCCGGCGAATCTGAGATCGAGATAGCCGATCAGCGCGGCGAGCGCGAAATGTCCGCCGTGCAGGCTCTTGCCGGTCTTCGGCAGATGGGCGTCGAGGTGGTCGAGCGCGCGTTCGACCTTGGCCCACTGCTTGTCGATCCAGGGCTGGTGCTGCTTGTCTTCCGGCCGGAAACGCCGCTCATAGATGATGGCGATGAGGCAATCGGTAACGCCGTCGCACAGCGCCTCCAGCACTTCCGCTTCGGTTCGTCTGACCGGATTGCGCGGATAGAGCTTGCCCTTTGTGTCGCGATTGAAGAATTGCATGATCGTGGCGCTGTCGAACACCGACGGCGCGTCCTCCCTCACAAGGCAGGGTATCTTGCCAAGCGGATTGTTGTCGATCAGCAGCGAGGGCTCCTCATCCGTCTTCACCGCGACGAATTCGATGTCCAGTCCAAGATATGCGGCGGCCATGCGGCATTTGGCGGAATAGGGGGATGCGGAGGAATAGAGCAGTTTCATGAAGCTCGGCCCTTTATCGTGCGGAGGGAATGCTGACGGTCTTGAGGCGGCAGGACTGGCGGTCGACTTCGTCACAAGCCCGAAAGCCCAGCGATTTGGTCATGCAGATCCTGATTTCCTCAAACTTGCCTGCGTCACAGGACACGGCGACGCCGTCACGCGGCAAACCAGGATTGGCCTTGGTCATCAGAGTTTCGATGTCGTCGACTCCCAGTCTGCGCTCGATTTTGCCGTCGAAAACAGTGGCTGGAAGCTTGATCCGGCCATAGGCTTCCTTGAGCAGACGGAAATAGCGCTCCTGGCTCAGGCCCGAGCAGGCGCCATGCTTGCGCCACTCATGTCCAGCGAGACCGATGGAGGGCATGACGTCGCCGATCACCCGCATCATTGAGGAGGGCACGCGGTCCGGCTCATTGCTGCGGCAGTATTGCGGCCAGCCGCGCTCGTTTTGCGGCCAGAGTCCGTGGACGATGAAGCGGCGTTGTTCTTTGCATTGCCGGTCGCCGACGCGACCAGGCTCAGCCTTGCACCAGGTCGGAGACCAGGAGAGCGACAGGACGTAGAAATCGAAAGCATCCGCTTTGGCCACCGTGCCGATGAAGGCGGCGATTGACGCCGCGACCGCGACCAACAGGCGACTTGCGGCGCCCAAGCCGATCACCAGCCGATGGTGGTGCGGAGCGTCGAGCAATCCTTGCCATAGATCCGCCAGACATCGAGGCCCGAAATGCAGAAATCGACTTTGGCCACGCCAGGGATGCCGGCGAGATCCTGCGGCGTCGACAGCGTATACCAGATGTCGCGCTTTTCATGTTTCGCGCCGCCTCCCATCAGGGCGACGCCATGGCAGAACTTGCGGCCAACCCGGTGCAACTCGTCCTTCGGCCGTTCATGGGTCGTCCGCGCATTGACGACCTTCCTGATATAGAGCTTGGTCTTGTTCACCGACCTGAAACGACCATCGACCCGTTCTTTCAACGTGGCGAGGACATTGGGGGAATCGCATTGCGGCGCCGGCATCTTCAGGAATTCGAACGATAGCGCGGGCTGCGCCGAAAAGGCGGAGAGGGCGAGCGAGAGAGCCAAGGCGATCCGGGCGGCGGACATGAAACGATCTCCTGAAAACGTGACCAGAGCTTTGTCCCGAAGCGGCGCGGGGGTCAAGGGCTAAGCGTCTCTGCGCCGCGCTATGAACCGATTCTTGTAGCCAGGGGCAACCCGGTGAACGACGATGCGGTTTGCTGCGCTGTAAATGATGATTAACTAAAACAGTTAGCTTGATATTAGCGGGCGTCGTCTAGTGATGCGGTTATCACCATTAGAGAGAAACCGATGCTGAAGACGATGTTGGCGGATCGTACAGGTAACTTCGCCATGACGGCGGCGTTGTTGATAGTCGTGATGTGCGCGAGCATAGGTTCGGCTGTCGATTACACATTTGCGCTCAACGCGCGCCAGAAACTGCAGCAGGCGGCCGATTCAGCCGCCGTTGGCGCCATCGCGGAGCAATCCGTGGGTGTTCTTGCGGCGCTCTCCAATGGCAGCACCGGCGCCATCGCGGAGGCGGAAGCCGATGCGGAACAATGGTTCAGGGTTAATACAGATCCCAAGACCTTGGCCTATGTCAATAACTTCGATTTCGATGTCACAAGAAGCAGCACCACCTTCACGTCTCGTGTCGAGTTCCATGCACGCGTCCCGACTACATTCTTGAAGATCATCGGCAAGAATTCGATCGATGTTGCGGGGTCAGCGACAGGAACCTATTCACCGGTCACCTATACCGATTTTTATCTGATGCTCGACAATTCTCCATCCATGGGCCTCGGCGCGACGACGAGCGACATTTCGTTGCTGGAAGCCAACAATGGCGGTTGCGCCTTTGCCTGCCATATTGCTGGCCAAGCGAACGATGCTTACGCGCTTGCTAAATCAATTGGCGCCACCTTGCGGATTCAGGTTGTGGCTTCGGCTACGCAATCGATGATCAACACCGCAAAAACAGCGCGACGTTACAACGATCAGTATCGCATGGCGCTTTACACTTTAGGCCCCAAAGCGGCCAACGCCAGATTGACGGAGGTCGCGGCAATGTCATCGAACCTTGATGATATAAAAACATCAGCAGGCACGATCGACCTCATGAGCATAGCTGGAAAAGGCGAAAACGGCTATCAGCAAACAGATCTTCTTTCCGCCCTCACAACACTGAAGGACACCGCCGGTACAGGCGGTAGCGGATTGAGCGGCACCGACAGACAGAAAGTTGTATTCTTGGTGAGCGACGGCGTGGAGGATGCAAACCGTCCTACAGGATGCCTGAAAGCGCTCAGTGGCGCTACTCGGTGCCAACAACCCATCGACACATCGGTTTGCACGAAGATCAAGGCGAATGGCGTTCGTATTGCGGTTCTCTACACCACCTATCTCGATGTCAACAGCGACAGCTGGTACCGTAAATGGATCAAGCCGTTTCACAGCGAAATCGCCACCAACATGAAAGCCTGCGCGAGTGACGGCCTCTATTTCGAGGTCAGCCCGTCGAGCGGCGTCGCCGACGCGATGAATGCGCTGTTTCTGAAGGTGGTCAACATGCCTCGCCTCACGGGTTGAAGCGCGGCGCTTAGCTTTCGCCCCTGATCCACACCGCCCGCGCCGACGCCGAACGGTCCTGCCCGAGGCGCTCCTTGAGGAAGGGAAGCAGAATGTCGAGTTCGCCCTTCAGCGTGTAGGGCGGATTGACGATGATGAGGCCGGTGCCGGTCAGGCCCGTCGTGTCGCGCTCGCTGCGCACGGTCAGTTCCACCGCCAGCGTCTTGGGAATGTCCAGCGCATGCAGCGCGGCGTGAAACTCCGGGATCGGCGCGCCCTTCTTCAGCGGATACCACAGGCAATAGACGCCGCCGGGGAATTTCCGCCATGCCTTGCCGAGATAGTCGGCAAGGCGCTTGTATTCGCCTTCTTGTTCGAAAGGCGGATCGACCAGGATGAGGCCGCGCTTCTCCTTCGGCGGCACCTGCGCGTTCATCGCCAGCCAGCCGTCGAGATGGGTGACGCGGGTCTGGAAATCGCCGTCGAAATTGGCGTGCAGCGTCTCGTAATCGTCGGGATGCAGCTCCATCAGCGACAGCCGGTCCTGGCTGCGCAACAGATGGCGGGCTATCTTCGGCGAGCCGGGATAGAATTGCACGCCGCCGTCTGGATTAAGAGCTGTCACCGCCTGGAGATAGGGCGCCAAAAGCGGCGCGACTTTGGCCGGGATATCCTTTTCCAGAAGCCGTCCGACGCCATCAAGCCATTCACCGGTTTTCTGCGCCTCTTCGCTGGAGAGGTCATAGATCCCGATGCCGGCATGGGTGTCGATCACGCGGAAGGGCTTGTCCTTCTGCTTGAGATAATCGACGAGACGGGCCAGCACGGCGTGCTTGAGGACGTCAGCGAAATTTCCAGCGTGATAGATGTGGCGGTAATTCATGATTTCCGGTGAAGTCGGGATGATATTTGTCAATGCGCTGTGGCGCGGCTAGCGGCGCGGCGTCGGCTGAATTATACCGATAGCATGAACATTGCGACCCGCCCCTCCGAAAAAATCGCCATCGCTCATTCGGCCTGTCCGCATGACTGTCCCTCCACCTGCGCGCTCGACATCGAGATCCTGCCCGACGGCAAGATGGGCCGGGTGCGCGGCGCCGACAACAGCTACACCGCCGGCGTGATCTGCGCCAAGGTGGCGCGCTATGCCGAACGGCTCTATCATCCTGACAGGCTGATGCATCCGATGCGGAGGACTGGCGCCAAGGGGGCGGGCTCCTGGCAGACGGTCACCTGGGAGCAGGCGCTGGACGAGATCGCCGAGGCCTTTGTCAAGGCTGAGGCGCAGCACGGCTCCGAGAGTGTCTGGCCCTATTATTATGCCGGCACGATGGGCTGGGTGCAGCGCGATTCCATCAATCGCCTGACCGCCGCCAAGAAATATTCCGGCTTCTTCGATTCCATCTGCGTCAATCCCGCCTGGACAGGATACGTCATGGGCACGGGCCAGTTGCGCGGCCCCGATCCGCGCGAAATGGCCAAATCCGACTGTGTGGTCATCTGGGGCACCAATGCCGTGTCGACCCAGGTCAATGTGATGACCCACGCCATGCGCGCCCGCAAGGAGCGCGGCGCGAAAGTCGTGGCGATCGACATCTACGATACGCCGACCATGAAGCAAGCGGATCTGAAGCTGATCCTGAAGCCCGGCTCCGACGCCGCACTCGCCTGCGCCGTCATGCATGTCGCCTTTCGCGACGGTTACGCCGACCGGGACTATATGGCGCGCTATACCGATGATCCCCAGGGCCTCGAAGCGCATGTCGCGACAAAGACCCCGCAATGGGCCTCCGCCATCACCGGCCTGTCGGTCGAGGAGATCGAGACGTTCGCCCGGCTGGTGGGCGAGACGAAGAAGAGCTATTTCCGCCTCGGCTACGGCTTCACCCGCTCGCGCAATGGCGCAGTGTCGATGCATGCGGCGCTGTCGGTGGCGAGCGTGCTCGGCTCCTGGCAATATGAGGGCGGCGGCGCCTTCCACAGCAATTCGCATATCTTCGGCATGGACAACCGGCTGCTGACCGGGCGGTCGCTGGTCGATCCCTCGATCCGCGAACTCGACCAGTCCGAACTCGGCCGCATCCTGACCGGAGACGCCCGCGCGCTGCGCAACGGCCCGCCTGTCACGGCCATGCTGATCCAGAACACCAATCCGGCCAATGTCATGCCGGAACAGCGGCTGGTGCGGCAGGGTTTTGCCCGCGAAGATCTGTTCGTCGCCGTGCATGAGCAATTCATGACAGAGACGGCCGAGATCGCCGATATCGTCTTGCCGGCCACCATGTTCGTCGAGCATGATGACATCTATCGCGGCGGCGGCCAGAGCCACATCATGCTCGGGCCGAAACTGGTAGAGCCGCCTCAGGATGTCCGCACCAATCTCTTCGTCGTCGAAGAACTGGCCAAGCGTCTCGGCGTTGCCGACCAGCCGGGCTTCGGCATGAGCGAGCGCGCGCATATCGAGCGCATCCTCTCGGTTCCCGGCCTGCCGAGCTATGACGACCTGCTCAATGACCGCTGGTTCGACCGCCAGCCGGATTTCCGCACTGCCCATTATCTCGACGGCTTCGCCCATGCCGACGGCAAGTTCCGTTTCCGGCCGGATTGGGAGGGGCAGCAGGGTTCGGTGCGGCCGCCCGATTCCATCGGCCTGCTCGGCCCCTATGACCGGCTGCCGGAGTTTCCGGATTACTGTCCCGTCATCGAAGAGGTGGATGAGGCCCATCCCTACCGCCTCGCCACGCCGCCGGCCCGCAATTTTCTCAATTCGAGTTTCACCGAAACCCGGACCTCGCGGGAGAAGGAGGGACGCCCAGAAGTGATGATCGCGCCCGCCGACGCGCTGGCGCTGGAGATCAATGCCGGCGACATCGTCACGATCGGCAATGACAGAGGCTCGATCCGTATCCATGCGCGGGTGACCGAGACCACCAAGCCGGGCGTGCTGATCGTCGAAGGCCTCTGGCCCAACAAGGCGCATCTGGATGGCGAGGGAATCAACGTGCTGACCGGCGCTGACAATGTCGCCCCGTTCGGCGGCGTCGGCCTGCATGACAACCGGGTCTGGCTGAGAAAATAAGATCTTTTCCTTGAGCCCGTTTCATGTCACCGGGGCTCAGGGAGGATCGTGATGGACAAGGGCAGACGACATGGACGCTAAGCCTTCCCGCAAGGTCGACATTCTCAACTCCGAGACGCTCTACAAGCGCTTCGTGCATCTGCAACGGCTGACCGTCGAGCATGAAACGCTGAAAGGCGGACGCCAGACGCTGAGCCGCGAGATCCACGATCACGGCAACGCAGCCACCATCCTGCTTTACGATCCCGCCCGAAAAAGCGTGATCCTGGTTCGGCAATTGCGCGTGCCGCCGGTGCTGAACGGCGATGACGGCTGGCTGATCGAAACGCCCGCCGGCCTGCTCGACGGCGACGATCCCTTGAGCGCCATCATCCGCGAGGCGATGGAGGAAACCGGCTACCGAATCGACCGCGCCGATTATCTCTACGACGCCTATATGTCTCCGGGCACTCTGACCGAGCGCGTTTCCTTTTTCGCCGCCGAAATCGATGTGACCCAAAGGCAGGGCGAGGGCGGCGGGCTCGAAGAAGAAGGCGAGGATATCGAGATCCTCGAAATTCCCCTTAAGGAAGCGTTCGAGATGATTTCAGCCGGCAAGATCGTCGACGGCAAGACGATCATGCTCCTGCAATGGGCGGTGATGACATACGGCCTCTGACGCCTCACGGCGCGCCGTTGTCCGCCAGCTTCATGGTCGGAACCAGGCTGGCATAGGCCGCCGACGCCGCGAGCCGCGCCATTGGCGTGCCGGGATCGAGTTTGGAGGCGACCGACAGCGCCGTGATGCTGCAATTGCCCTGGCGCTTGCGGATCTCCTTGCAGGCGCCGGCGGCGGCCGCATAGATTTTCTGCCGCTGCCGGTCGGCTTCCGCAAAATAGAAGCGCTTGCGCATATATTCCGAGCCGGGCGTGGACCGCGTCAGTGTGAAATCGTAGCGGCCGTCGCGATCGCGCGCGCCGAAAGGCTGCGCCTCGCGAAAGGCGAGCTGCAGCTGATATTCGAAGGCGTTGGCGCCGATGCGTCTGCCGGTCGCGGCCACCGGAAGGCATTCGGCGGCAAGCGGTCCGATCATCAGCGCACATTCTCGCTCCGCCATTTCCTGGGTCCGCGCGGCGGCCTCGTCGGCAAGCGCTGCAAGATCGCCCGGCCGGTCGGCTCCGGTTTTCTTCAACCCGATGGGAACCTGCACCGTGACGATCACCCGGCGTTCCGGCAATAACTCGTCATGACCGTTGACCAGTCGATAGGCGTTGCGCTTGATCGGGTCCTTGAGGCTCGCTGGCGTCACCTGCCGGTCTATGGCTGCGGCGTCTTCTTTCCAGACGTCGGCCCGCGCCTCCATGGCCTGGCCCAGCCGCGTGAGCGTCAGTGCATTGTTGATCCACAGGCCGGTCAGCGCCAGGATCGGCGCGAGCAGCAGCACGCCGCCGAGCATTGCCAGCCGCTCCTGGGACTTGGTGAGGACCAGATAATATTTCTTCCGCAAATTCGACATCAACGCCGCCAGTTTATTCCGCCATCATTCAGGGGCCGGGGCGTTAAGGCCGGCTTAACGGGGTACTCCTGCGATGCGACGGGGTTTAGGGCGGGTTAGGAGAATGGGGAGAATTTTAGGGATCTTGGGCAGAGTGGGGGCCGAGCGCATCATATGGTGTGCAACGCCCCTCATCCCCCTGCCGGGACCTTCTCCCCGCGCAGAGCGGGGAGAAGGAGGATGTGGCACGGCCTGCGCTCCACCGCCCTTCGCCCCGCAATGCGGGGAGAAGGTCCCGGCAGGGGGATGAGGGGCGGAGCACGCCCTCATTCCACAGATTTGATAGAAAACATAAGCGTCAGGCAGGCCTCACCCGAACGACACCAGCCGCGCATCCGCGTCGGTCTCGACCGCGCCGCCCGCAAACCTCGCCACTGCAGCCTTGTAGATCTGGTGCTCCACCTTCAACACCCGCGCCGCCAGCGCGTCAGGCGTATCGCCTGCCAGGATCGGCGCGACGCCCTGCGCCAGCGCCGGGCCTTCGTCCATGCCGGGGGTCACGATATGCACCGTGCAGCCCGACACTTTCATGCCGGCCTCGATGGCGCGCTGATGGGTGTGAAGGCCCGGAAACAGCGGCAGCAGGGAAGGGTGGATGTTGAGGATGCGGCCCTCATAGGCGGCGATGAAATCGGCAGACAGCAGCCGCATATAGCCGGCGAGGCAGATGAGATCAGGCGCGATCTCGGCGAGACGAGCGAGGATCGCCGCCTCATGCTCGGCCTTGGAGCCAAAGCCCTTGCGCTCGAACACATGGGTCGCAACGCCCAGCGCTTCCGCCTTGGCGAGGCCGCCAGCATCGGCTTTGTCTGAGATCACGGCGACGAAGTCCACCGGGTACTCTGTTGCGCGCGCCGCTTCGAGCAGCGCCACCATGTTGGAGCCGCTGCCCGAAATGAAGATCACGCCGCGCTTTTTGATCATAGGCCGAGACTGCCCTGATAGGCGACGCCAGCCGCGCCTTCGGCGCGGGCAATCATGCGGCCGAGGCGAACGACCGTTTCGCCCTCGGCGGTCAGGACTTCCGCCACCGCGTCCGCCTGATCGGGAGACACGACGAGAACCATGCCGACGCCGCAATTGAAGGTGCGCAGCATCTCGCGCTCGGCCACGCCGCCCGTGCTTGCCAGCCACTTGAACACCGGCTTGACCGGGATCGCGGCGAGGTCGATTTCGGCGGCCAGCGTTTTCGGCAGCACGCGCGGAATATTTTCCGGGAAGCCGCCGCCGGTGATATGGGCGAGCGCCTTGATCGCGCCGGTCTCGCGGATCGCCTTGAGCAGCGGCTTCACATAGATCTTGGTCGGCTCAAGCAGCGCTTCGCCGAGCGTCTTCTCTGCGTCGAAGGGCGCCTTGGCGTCCCAGCCGAGGCCGGAGAGTTCGACGATCTTGCGCACCAGCGAATAGCCGTTGGAGTGGACGCCCGAGGAGGCGAGGCCGAGAATGACGTCGCCTTCGGCCGCATCCGCCTTGGGCAGCAATTCGCCGCGCTCGGCGGCGCCGACGGCGAAGCCCGCGAGGTCGTAATCGCCTTCGCGATACATGCCTGGCATCTCAGCCGTTTCGCCACCGATCAGCGCGCAGCCAGCCTGGCGGCAACCTTCGGCAATGCCCGCGACGATCGCCGCGCCCTGGTCGGGATCGAGCTTGCCGGTGGCGAAGTAATCGAGAAACAGCAGGGGTTCTGCTGCCTGCACCACGAGATCGTTGACGCACATGGCGACGAGATCGACGCCAACAGTGTCATGCTTGCCGGCCTCGATCGCCACTTTCAGCTTGGTGCCGACGCCGTCATTTGCGGCCACAAGAATGGGATCGTTGAAACCGGCCGCCTTCAGATCGAACAGGCCGCCGAAGCCGCCGATCTCGACATCTGCGCCGGGGCGGCGGGTGGAGCGCACGAGCGGCTTGATTTTCTCGACCATCAGATTGCCGGCGTCGATATCGACCCCTGCATCCGAATAGGTCAGGCCATTTTTGCCATGTTCGCTCATCGCTCTCTCCGGTGAGATAAAGAAATATGGCGGCCAATGGCACGGACGGCCCAGAAATTCAAGGAATGAGGCTGCTTCAGGCGCGATTATCTGTTGGTTTCGCGCCGGAAAACGCCGGCGTCGCTTCTGCGGTCAAGGCGAGGGAAGTCGGACCAAGTCGCTGGCCTCATCGGTCTTCGACATCAGCAGCTCATGACTGGAAAGGATATGGAGCGGATTTGCTCGAATATGATCGATTCAAATAATTAGAAATGATCAATAAACCATTCCGTTACCAACCCGCCTATAGGCTGCGCCAAACAACCTGCGGCGCTGAAGCCGTCGGGCAAGGAAGGCGACGACGGATGGCCCAGGCAAAGCGCGCATACGACCCCGTTCAGGCGGATGTCGCAGGCGCCGAGGCGCGGTGTGATCAGAGCGAAAAACAGCTCGATTTCTGGATCAACTGCATGGGCAGCCCCGTGCTTGTCGTTGAAAAGGGCTCGCGCGTCGTCAGTTTCAGCAACAAGACGGCGAAAAATTTCTTCGTGCACGACGCCAGTTCGCTGGTGGGACTGTCCATCGACGCGTTGCTTGGCGTCCCCGCCAGTCTGCTGCTCACGCAGATCTGGTCGATCCCCGAAAACGGCGCGATCAGCGAGCCGTTCATCATCAAGGCGATGGTGAATGACAAGGAACGCTTCCTGCTGACGCATGTCACATTCGTTCGCGTCGAGGGACGCGATCTTCGCCTCTACAGTTTCAGAGACACGCCGCCGTCCGACACGCTCGGCATGGTGAAGTGGCAAATGAACCTCATGGAGCTCTTGAACTGGCTGCCACTCGGCTTCGAAGTCGCGACGAATCGCGACGAAGTCCAGTTCGTCAATTCTGGCTTCAAACAGATGTTCGGCTATGACCTCGACCAGCTGGAGGATGTCGACGACTGGTGGCGTCTGGCCTATCCCGATCCTGACTATCGCGCCATGGCGCGCCAGAAATGGGAGGACGAGATCGCCGCGGCGCGCCGGGAAAACCGGGAAATGACCCCGTTCGATCTCGATGTGAAAACCGCAGACGGCGAAACGAGGCGCATCCAGTTTCGGCATCGCGCCATCGGCCATTTCCATCTCAATCTCTATCTCGATGTCACCGCTGAGAGACTTTACGCCCAGCGCATGCAGAAGCTGGCGGAAATCGACCCGTTGACGGGGTTGCTCAACCGACGCTCCTTTTTCGAGCAGACGGCGGAAATCCTGTCGGGCGACCAAAGCGAGGACGCTGGGCATGTGGTGCTGATGCTCGACATCGACCATTTCAAGCAACTCAACGATGTCCATGGGCATGCTGTCGGCGACCTCGCGCTCGAACAGTTCGCCCGATGCTGCCATGGCGCCGTGCGGGGGCATGACTCCGTCGCTCGTCTCGGCGGAGAGGAGTTCTGCGTCTTGCTTCGATCCGTCACGCTCGACAAGGCGCTCGACGTTGCAGAACGCATTCGCTCGTCCACCGAAGCGATGCGGATCGATTCGGGCGACGAGCCAGTGAAGATAACCGTGAGCATCGGTCTCTCCCAATGCCTGGCCGGAGAAAACACTGTGGATCAAGCGCTTCGCCGCGCCGACCGCCTGCTTTACGAGGCCAAGATGGGCGGCCGCAACCGGATCGCCCACGCGCCCGCGTCCAACGAGCAGCGCTAAGCCCAGCTTGACCGTCAGGCCGCATCTGCCTATTCCGGTCGAGGCGAAGCGCGCATCGAACGAGGCGATGATGACAACTCATATTTCCGGCCAAAGCCTGAAGCGTCAATTGTTGTTTTGGTCGGTGGTGCTCGGCCTGTGCATCGGATTTCTCTTCCTGTTTTCCTCCATACTGCTGCCTTTCGTGGCCGGCATGGCTCTCGCCTATTTTCTTGATCCGGTCGCCGATTGGCTGGAGCGCAGGGGGCTGAGCCGTATGGCCGCCACGGCGCTGATCCTGATCTTCTTCGTCTTGCTGCTGATCGTCGGTCTCATCGTCATAATCCCGCTTCTGGCATCGCAGGCGGCCGATTTCGCGCAGAAGATCCCCGGCTATCTGACCCAGTTGCAGCAATTGCTGACCGACGCGAATTCCCATTATGCGCCGGCCTGGTTGAAGAGCCAGCTTGCCACGGTAAAGGAGAATTTCTCGCGCTATGTGGGGGAGGGCGCCAGTTTCATCGGCGGCCTTGTGGTGCAGATCTGGGCGTCCGGCAAGGCGCTGGTCGACATCCTCTCTCTGCTCGTCATCACGCCCGTCGTCGCCTTCTACATTCTGCTCGATTGGGACAAGATGGTCGCCAAGGTCGACAGCTGGGTGCCGCGCGACTGGTCGCTGACGGTTCGGCGGCTCGCCGGCGAAATGGACGACGCCATCGCCGGTTTCGTACGCGGCCAGGGTTCGATCTGCCTGATCCTCGCGGTCTTCTACGGCGGCAGCCTGACGCTGGCCGGATTGAATTTCGGTCTGCTTATCGGCATCGTCTCGGGCGTCGTCTCCTTCATTCCCTATCTTGGATCGCTGCTCGGCTTCTTCCTGTCGGTGGGCGTGGCGCTGGTGCAATTCTGGCCGGATTACCCCTGGGTGGTGCTGATCGGCGGCATTTTCTTCTTCGGCCAGTTTATCGACGGCTATATCCTGCAGCCCAAACTGATCGGCGAGAAAGTCGGCTTGCATCCGGTCTGGCTGATGTTTGCGTTGCTGGCCTTCGGCGCGCTGTTCGGTTTCGTCGGTCTGATGGTGGCGGTGCCGGCGTCCGCATCGATCGCCGTGCTCGTGCGCTATGCGATTTCACGCTATCTTGAAAGCGACCTCTATCACGGCTATGGCGCTCGTATCGGCGCGGACGCCCGCGCCGGAGTTCTTCCTCCGCCAGAGACCTGACATGACCGATTCCGACAAACGGAAACCCGAACAACTGCCGTTGACCTTTTCGCATGAGGCGGCGCAGGGGCGGGACGATCTGGTCGTTTCCGGCCCGTTGAGCGCCGCGACAAGCTTGATCGACCGCTGGCCGGACTGGCCGTCGCCGCTGGTGATTCTCGTTGGCCCCCCTGGCTCGGGAAAGACGCATCTTGCCGAGATCTGGCGCAGGACGGCCTCAGCCGCCCGTCTCGGCGACCAGGGCGCCGACGAAGCGGTGCGCATGGCGGAAGACGCGCCCGTTCTCATCGAGGACGTTGACCGCAACGGCTATGACGAGACGCTGCTGTTCCACATGATCAATGCAGTGCGCTCGCATGGCCGAAGCCTGCTGATGACGGCGCGAAGCCGCCCGTCTTCCTGGGGTGTCGTGCTGCCCGATCTGATGTCGCGGCTCAAGGCGGCCACGCTGGTCGAAATTGGTCCGCCAGACGACGCGCTGTTGACCCAGGTCCTGTTCAAGCTGTTCGCCGACCGGCAGTTGATGATCGACGAAAAACTCGCGGCCTATATTGTAGGCCGCATGGAGCGATCTCTCGCCGCCGCCCAGACGATCGTCGATCGCCTCGATCGGCTGGCGCTGGCGCGCGGCGCCAAACTGTCCCGCGCATTGGCCGCCGAGGTTCTCAAGGACGAGACGGGCGACGCTTGACTGTCACGGAACTGTCGTCATTCTGTAATAGTCCCGGCTCACAAATGCCGCGACCCACTCCAGAGAACGGACTGAATTCATGAACATCAGCGCGCCCGAAGCCACAGAGACGGAAGCTCAAGCCATCGCTTTTGATGCGCCCGCAAATCCGCTCCGCCACAGCGACGAGCGCTTCATCAACCGGGAATTTTCCTGGCTTCAGTTCAATCGCCGGGTTCTCGAGGAAACGCTCAACACCAATCATCCGCTGCTCGAGCGCGTGCGTTTCCTGTCGATCTCGGCCAACAATCTCGATGAATTTTTCATGGTTCGTGTCGCTGGTCTCGAAGGCCAGGTGCGCGCCGGCGTCGCCATCAAGAGCCCCGATGGCAAGACCCCGGGCGAACAGCTCGAAGCCATTCTCAAGGAAATCAACAATCTGCAGATGGAGCAGCAGGCGGCGCTGGCCGTGCTTCAGCAATATCTGGCGCGCGAGGACATCCTGATCGTCCGCCCCGGCGCGGTGTCCAAGGAAGACCGCAAATGGCTTGAGAAGGAATTCGACGAATCGCTGTTTCCTGTGCTGACGCCGCTCTGCATCGATCCGGCGCATCCGTTCCCGTTCATTCCCAATCTCGGCTTCTCGATGGGGCTGCAACTGTCCAGCCTCTCGGGCAAGGAGCCGATGACGGCGCTGATCCGTCTGCCGCAGGCGCTCGACCGCTTCATCCGCCTGCCGGACAAAGACGGCGCGCTGCGCTACATCACGCTGGAGGATACGGTTCTCCTGTTTATCACCAAGCTCTTTCCCGGCTATAAGGTCGAAGGCTCGGGCACGTTCCGCATCATTCGCGATAGCGATATTGAAGTCGAGGAAGAAGCCGAGGATCTGGTGCGCTTTTTCGAAAGCGCGCTGAAGC
Source organism: Rhizobium sp. SG_E_25_P2 (assembly GCF_029892285.1). Taxonomy (GTDB): domain Bacteria; phylum Pseudomonadota; class Alphaproteobacteria; order Rhizobiales; family Rhizobiaceae; genus Rhizobium_E. The sequence goes on along the minus strand of NZ_JARXVM010000006.1, from coordinate 119,112 downwards.
GCCGCCGGCGCGGCTCGGTGATCCGCATCGAAACCGATTCCGAAATGCCGCAGTCGCTGCGCCAGTTCGTGACCCATGAACTGGGCGTGCCCGAAAACCGCATTGCCGTTCTCCCCGGCTTCCTGGCGCTCAACACGCTGGCCGAAATCGCCAAGGCGCCGCGGGACGAACTGCGTTTTGCGCCCTACAACGCTCGATATCCCGAACGCGTGCGCGAACATGCCGGCGATTGCTTCGCGGCAATCCGCGAAAAGGACATGATCGTCCACCATCCCTATGAAAGTTTCGACGTCGTGGTGCAGTTCCTGATCCAGGCCGCCCACGACCCTGATGTCGTCGCCATCAAGCAGACGCTCTATCGCACCTCCAATGACAGCCCGATCGTGCGCGCGCTCATGGACGCCGCCGAAGCCGGTAAGTCGGTCACCGCGCTGGTCGAGCTCAAGGCTCGTTTTGACGAAGAAGCCAATATCCGTTGGGCGCGCGATCTCGAACGCGCCGGCGTGCAGGTGGTGTTCGGCTTCATCGAACTGAAGACGCATGCCAAGATGAGCATGGTCGTTCGTCGCGAGGATGGCCGCCTTCGCACCTATTGCCATCTCGGCACCGGCAACTATCACCCGGTGACCGCCAAGATCTATACCGATCTGAGCTTCTTCACCTGCAATCCGGTGATGGCGCATGACATGGCCAACATCTTCAATTTCATCACCGGTTACGGCGAGCCGGAAGCGGGGATGAAGCTCGCAATGTCGCCGACCACGCTCAGGCCGCGCATTCTCCAGCACATTCACGAAGAAATCGCGCATGCCAAGGCCGGTCGGCCTGCCGCCATCTGGATGAAGATGAACTCGCTGGTCGACCCCGACATCATCGACGCGCTCTATGACGCCTCCGCCGCCGGCGTGAAGGTCGAACTTGTGGTGCGCGGCATCTGCTGCCTGCGTCCGCAGGTCGAGGGACTGTCGGACAATATCTGGGTGCGCTCGATCGTCGGTCGGTTCCTGGAGCACAGCCGCATCTTCTGCTTCGGCAATGGTTATGGGCTGCCGCATGAAAAGGCGCTGGTCTATATCGGCTCCGCCGACATGATGCCGCGCAATCTCGATCGTCGGGTGGAAACCCTTGTTCCGCTGATCAATAAGACTGTGCATGAGCAGGTGCTGTCCCAGATCATGCTGGCCAACATCATTGACAACCAGCAGTCCTACGAGATACTCCCGGACGGTACCTCCAAGCGTTGCGATGTGCGCGATGGAGACGAGCCGTTCAACGCGCAGGTCTACTTCATGACCAATCCGAGCCTGTCAGGGCGCGGAGAATCCCTGAAGTCGAGCGCGCCAAAACTGATTGCTGGGAGGTTCCCTTCTGGCAGGAAGTAAAACCGGATTTTCATGGTTGAGTCTGAAGCCCAAGGGCGCTTGCCCGGCATCGTGCCTGTTTCCATCGTCGATATCGGCTCGAATTCCATCCGCCTTGTGATCTATGAGGGCATGAACCGCGCTCCGGCGATGCTGTTCAATGAAAAGGTCATGTGCGGCCTCGGCAAGGGGATCGCACAGACCGGCAATATGGATCCCGTCAGCGTCGAACGCGCGCTGACGGCCCTGCATCGCTTCAAGGCGCTGTCGAAGCAGGCAAGGGCGCGCACTATGTATGCGCTGGCGACCGCCGCCGCCCGCGAGGCGGCCAATGGCCCCGACTTTATCGAAAAGGCTGAGGCCATTCTAGGCTGCCGCGTGCGCGTGCTGACCGGCGAGGAAGAGGCGCAGTTTTCGGCGCTCGGCATCATCAGCGGCTATTTCGACGCCGACGGCATTGTCGGCGATCTCGGCGGCGGCTCGCTGGAACTCATCAACGTCAAGGGCGAGGATTACGGCCAGGGCTTGACCATGCCGCTGGGCGGCATCCGCCTGTCGGAATTTTCCGGCGGCGACCTCGCGCGCGCTCAGGCCTATGCCCGCAAACTGGTTCGCGCCGTGCCTTTCCTGAAGGAAGGGGAGGGGCGCACATTCTACGCGGTGGGCGGCACCTGGCGCAGCCTTGCCAAGCTGCATATGGAGCTCAACAAATATCCGCTGCATATGGTGCAGGATTACCGGATGCCGTTCCAGGAGGCGATGAGCTTCCTCGATTCCGTCATCCGCAACAAAGATCAGAAGGAGCCCGCCTACCAGGCGGTGTCGCGCAGCCGCCGGGCGCTTCTCCCCTATGGCGCGATCGCTATGCGCGAAGTGATCAGCATCATGAAGCCGGCCGCGATGTCTTTTTCCGCGCAAGGCGTGCGCGAGGGCTATCTCTACTCGCTGCTGCCCAATCACGTGAAAATTCTCGATCCGCTGGTGTCCGCCGCCGATGAACTGGCCGTGTTGCGCGCCCGCTCGCCCGAGCATGCCCGCGAACTTGCCGACTGGACGGGCCGCATGCTGCCGCTGTTCGGCATATCGGAAACGCGAGAAGAGGCGCGCTATCGCCGCGCCGCCTGCCTACTCGCCGATATCAGCTGGCGCGCCCATCCCGATTATCGCGGCCTGCAGGCGCTTAACATTATTGCCCATTCGTCCTTCATCGGCATCACCCATGCCGGGCGCGCCTATCTCGGTCTTGCCAACTACTATCGTTTCGAGGGCTTGAACGACGACAGCGCGACGGGTGAACTCGCCGCCATGGCCACACCGCGCCTGCTTTGGCTGGCCAAGCTGCTCGGCGGCATGTTGCGCGTTCTCTATCTCTTCTCGGCGTCGATGCCGGGTATGGTGCCGCGCCTGCGGCTGGAAAAACCCATAGATCCCTCGACGGGCCTCGATCTCGAATTCGTCGCTCCCATTGAGTTCCAAGATTTTGCCGGCGAGCGACTGGATGGCCGCTTGGCCCAATTGTCGAAGCTGACGGGCAAGAAACTCGGCTTCCGGTTCGGTTGACCTGGGTTTTACAAGGTGTTTTCTCAACCGCGCGGCGGCAAGATTGTATTGTTCCAATATTGGGCAGAGTTGTCCAATATTGGAAAGGATCCTGTTAACCAATTCAAAAGCAAGGATTTTTTTAAGTTCGGGTAATCATATTCCTGAGCAAAAATCTAACACTTGTGCGCTAAAACCGTCTCATCGATCCAAACCTGAGGGGGTTATCAATGATCAAGGTAGAAATCGGCGCCAAGGCAGGCAATTACGACTTCGACATGTCCGACATCGACATGAACGAAATTTGGGACATCGCCGCGCATCGTCCGCAAGAAGTTGACGTGGGCGCCGTCAAGAATGGCGTATTCTCCGGTACGATCGTTGTGGCGGAAAAGGGCATGGACGCCGACTCCGCGATCGAAATCGAAGGCAAATTCAATGCGAAGGCCTACGCCAAGCACGATTACGACAATTTCCTGGTCTCCGTGTCGTCTTTGACGGTCATTGAACAGGGTGTCGAAAGCTACACGATTTCCGGCCTTGATCTTTCGAGCGCCGACATCAAGAGCAACAAGACGCTGGCCGCCTATCTGAAGGGCGAAACTGTCCAGATCACCGGCAATGACCGCGACAACGAATTGGGCGGCAGCGCGGGCAAGGAAGCCTTCGTCGGCGGCAATGGCGACGACGTCTATTATGTCACCGACAAGGACACTGTGAAGGAAGGCTCCGGCAAGGATTCTGGCGACGATACCGTGGTCGGATCCGGCGAGCTCGATCTCTCTGACTACAAGAATGTCGAAAACCTGATCGGCGGCAAGTCTAATGACGATCTGACCGGCACATCCGGCAACAACACCATCGAAGGCGGCGCCGGCGACGATACGCTTGATGGCAATGGCGGCAAGGACGTGCTGAACGGCGGCGCCGGCGACGACACCTATTTCGTCGGTGAAGGCAAGGCCCAGATCAAGGAATCCTCTGGCAAGGGCTCAGGCGAAGACACCGTCGTCGGATCCGGCGTCATTTCTCTCGAAGATTTCAAAAACGTTGAAAATCTCGAAGGCGGTCGTCAAGACGACAAGCTGACCGGCAATTCCGAAGACAACGTCATCGATGGCGGTCGCGGCGCCGACCGGATGACCGGTGGCGCAGGCGACGACCTCTATATCGTCGACAACGTCAAGGACATCGTGGTCGAAGCCGACAAGAAGGGTCAAGATACGGTCGAATCCTCCGTGTCGTTCGATCTCGGCAAATTCAAGCTGGTCGAGGATCTGTTCCTGGTCGGCAAGGCCAATATCGACGCTACCGGCGGCGACAACGACAACACGCTTGAGGGCAATGCGGGCGACAACGAGCTCGAAGGCGGACGCGGTGACGACGAACTCACCGGCGGCGACGGCGACGACCTCTTCATCTTCAACCGCGGCGACGACCAGGACGTCATCACCGATTTCGACGCCAAGGGCTCCGACCACGAAGTGATCGAAGTGAACGGCTACGGAAGCAAGTTGGATTTCGAGGATCTCAAGATTTCCGCTACCAAGAACGGCGTCGAAGTTGACTTTGGCAAGGGCGACTCGATCTTCCTCGAAGGCGTGAAGATCAAGGACGTCGACGCCAGCGATTTCCAGTTCTGATCCACACGAATGAAAAGACGCCGCCGCGATCCCTCGCGGCGGCGTCTTGTCGTATCAAGCATCAATTGGCGTCGAGTTCGACCACATCGACGCCGCGATTGACGAAGCGCAGCGCCAGTTCGCCGCGGATCAACTTCAGCGCCGGCAGGCCGAACAGGTCCCGCCGCCAGCCCTTGAGAGGGGAGACGTCGGCCTCCTCGCCCTTGGCCGCGATCATGTCGAGATCGTCGGAGGACGCAATGATCTTCGCCGCCACGCCGTGTTTCTCCGCCGTGAGCTTGAGAAGCACTTTCAGCAATTCCACCGCCGATCCATTGCCTTCCGGAAGCGACTGCTGCTTGGGTAATTTTGGCAGGTCGGTCTTCGGCATGTCCAATGCCGCATTCACCGCTCCCAGGATCGCGGATCCGGCCTGTGAACGCTCATAGCCCTTCGCGATAGTCCGGAGCCGGCCCAATGCCTCGCTGTCCTTCGGGGCCTGCTGGGCGATTTCGAAGATCGCTTCATCCTTCAGGACCCGGCCGCGCGGCACGTCGCGGCTGCGCGCTTCCCGTTCACGCCAGGCGGCGAGATTTTTGAGGATCTGCAGCTCGATCGGCTTGCGGATCCGCATCCGCAGCCGCTGCCAGGCATTGTCTGGATGCAGATCATAGGTCTCGGGAGATTCGAGGATCGACATTTCCTCCGCCAGCCACTCCGAACGGTTCTCCTGCTCCAGTTGCGCTTTGAGATGCAGATAGACATTCTTGAGATGAGTGACATCGGCGATGGCGTAGTCGAGTTGCTTTTCCGAAAGCGGCCGGTGGCTCCAGTCCGTGAAGCGCGAGGATTTGTCGAGCTGCACATTGCAGATCTTCTGCACGAGGCTGTCATAGGACGCGGAATCGCCGAAGCCGCACACCATGGCGGCCACCTGCGTGTCGAACAGCGGATGCGGGATCAGAGCGCCCCTGTTATAGATGATTTCGATATCCTGCCGGGCGGCATGGAAGACTTTCGTCACACTGGCGTCGCCCATCAGCTTGAAGAATGGCGCGAGATCTAGACCCGGCGCCAGGGGATCGACGATCGCGTCCAGCTCAGGGCCGGAGAGCTGGATCAGGCAGAGCTGCGGCCAGAAGGTGGTTTCCCGCAAAAACTCCGTATCTACGGTCACATAGTCGCTTTTCGCGAAGATTTCGCAGGCATTGGCGAGTTCGGCGCTGTCGGAAATGATGAGCATTTAATGGAAATCCATGGAGAATAGACGCGCGGCGCGTTTGAAGCTGGCACTCTATTCACAGGTTCCAGACAAGGAAATCAACCTTTTAGTGCCTGTGTTTCTCGTTCGTGAACATGTTTGTCCCGCCAAGGCGGCCATTGTCGCCCGGAAAACGCTGGATCGCCCCCAATCAAGGCTTGAGCGCGCCTTTCAAACGCCGGCGGGTTATTGCCGGTCGAGTGGTGCGGCGAACGCTCTTGGGACTTCAACATGGCCGGCGCTTTTGCGTCCAGGAGGACGCGGCAAGCGCGCATATCTGCGTGGACGCCTTGGCTGCGTCTAAATGAACGGCACTCCTTGGACTGCCTGAACGAATGTCGCAGCAACCACGGCGATGCCCGCTGCTATGGCCAGTGTGATCACCGTCCCTGCATGTCGCGGCGCCAGGCGGTCAGCGGCCAAACCCGCCAGCGGCAGCGCCTGCATGATATGGGTGGCGAAGAAATGGGGAACGCGCAGGTCGCCGCCGCTGCGCGACCACCCGAACAGGAACAGCCCGCCGACGTCGCTGCTTATGCCGCCCACCCAGTGTCCGGGGCCATCGATCTGACCGCTGCCGAGGGCGAAGGCGGTCACCAGCGTGAGCAGGGAGCCGATGACGAGGCCCCAGCCGGCGCCGATGCGAAAACCCGTTCCAATATCGGGTCGAGGACGCCGCAATATGTAGACGCCGATCACCAGACAGCTGAGCACCAGCAGCGCAGCGCCGGCGCCCATCACGCTGTAGGCGGCGGTCTCGAAGGCCGTCTCGTCATTGAAGTGGGACGCCCGTCCACGCGCCGCCTGCAGGCTGATATAAAGGATCTCCCCGACCGAGGTCAGCGCGGCCATGAAGGCCGCCAGCCGAAAGAACACGCCCGCGCGGGCCGACGCCATGACGATCGGAGCGAGCCACAGAAGCGTGGCCATGAGCATGACGAGCGAGGCATGAAACTTGAGTGGTTTGATCCAGATGCTGACGCCGTTGATCAGCCTGTCGTCGAGGCCGAAGGCAAGGAGGCTGGGCACGGCGAGCGCGAGCTGAAAGCCGAGGGCGAGGACAAGCGCGCGGCGATATCGATCGCCATCGGCATTCGCCGAGACAGCGCGCGGCTGAATCATGGAAAGCGAGGTCATGATCTCGTTCCTTTGTCGAGAATTGCGCCAGCCACGATGTCGGTCTGGCGGATGATCAGGAAAAACAGAAGGCCGATCGGGCCGAACATGAATGTGGCGACCAGAAGCGGCGCCTGGAATATCCGGCTCCAACCCAGCCGGTCCGCTTCCATCGCGATCCATTGGCCCACGAACAGGTCGAATGCGAGGTAATGCACCCAGCCGGCGGTGAGGCCGGCGTCGCTCAGAAACAGAGCCCGAACTTCACCGATTGAGCCGAACCCGCCGCCTTCGATCCTGAAGAAGTAAACGAAGATGAGGAGAGCGTAGACGAGCGACAAACCGCCGATCAGTCCCAGCCGGAGCGCGGTCATGACGATCGCGGCGCGCGGCGCAAGCGTCAGGACAAGCCACCCGGCCATCGCCGCTCCACTCGCGAGAGAAAACACGGAGTCGAAATTCATGAGGCTCCCCTAAATAAATCTTGTCGGCGACAAGATTGAGTGTGAGCAGCAAACTGGGCGATGTCAAGATTACTTTTGACAGGGGGGCGATTGCCGCGTTATCCAGAGCCATGGTCAAGCAGAAGCGATATCATCACGGCGATCTCAGGCAGGCGCTCGTCGCGGAGGCGTTGGGATTGCTGGAGGAGGGAGGGCTTGAAGGTCTCTCCTTGCGCAAGATCGCGGCGCGCGCTGGCGTCTCCCACGCCGCGCCGGAACATCATTTTCCAACCTTGCGCCATTTGCTGAATGGATTGGCGACGGAGGGCTTCAAGCGTTTCGCCGCCTCGATGCGCGAGGAAATGCAGGCTTCGCCGGCCGCGCCCGCGGATCAGCTGCGGGCCGCGACGCGGGGCTATCTGGCCTTTGCGGTCTCGCAACCGCATCTGTTCCGGCTGATGTTTAGCGCCAACAGGCTGGACTGGTCGGATGCGGAACTCGGTCAGGCGGCGACGGCCTCGCGCGGCCTACTGAGCGACATCTGCCGACCGGTCGCGGCGATGCGCGGGATGGATACGCCGGAGGGCCGCGCCTGCATCGAGCAACTGGTTTGGTCACAAATTCACGGATATTCGCATCTTGTGATCGACGGAAAGTTTTCGCAGGGCGATGGCTCTGCCTGCGAGCCTCATGTCGTCCCGCTCGACCTCGCCGGGCTCCTGCTTGCCTGACAGAGTGTCGCCGGCGCTGCTGTTTTTGACAGCGAGGCCGGCGCGCGCGGTTTCCCTGGTTCAGAACAGTTCGAACAGATCCGCGTCGAGGTCAGACTTGTCCATGTCCTTGAGGACCATTTGTTCGCCTGACGTAAGCGTCAGCACGAGGTCGTCACCCGACTCGGTTTTCGTCATGCTGGCGTAGAGATAGTAGTCGAGATAGATCACGTCATGTTCTGAGCCGAGATGATCGAAATCGGTGATGGTGTCCTTGCCGCCGCCGCTGGCGAATTCGAACGTGTCCTCGCCATCGCCGCCGGTCAGCCGGTCATTGCCAGCGCCGCCGGAAAGAATATCGTCGCCGTCGCCGCCGTCGAGTTTGTCGTTGCCATCGCCGCCGTCCAGGCCATCCTCGTCATCGCCGCCAGTGACCTTGTCGTTTCCAGACTCTCCGTAAAGCGTATCGTTTCCGTCGCCGCCGGTCAGCGTATCTGAACTGTCGCCGCCATAGACCTCGTCATCGTCGTCGCCGCCATCCAGCCTGTCAGCGCCGGAGTAGCCGTACAAAGCGTCGGCGCCATCGCCACCCTGCAACGCGTCCTTTCCGGCGTGACCATAAATGGCATCGTCGCCGTCCCTGCCGTAAAGTGTGTCATTGCCCATAAAGCCCCAGAGATTGTCGTCGTTTGCAGTGCCGTTGACGACATCGTTTCCCGACATCAGCCCGTGCATGATCCGCTTCATGTCGCCATCGAGATCGAACGCCTGGTACAGGGTCTTTGCCTTCACAGAGACATCGGTGAAGGTGAAGAGCGTATCGCCGTCGGAATCGACGAATTTGGCGCCGGTGACCGTGCCGGCGGTGATGTCGCCGCTCTTGTTCTCGTCGAAGTTCTTTCCGGTGAGGATCATCTGCGCGCCGTCGGAATCTTCGAAAACGATCTTCTTCGAACCCACGGAATCGATTTCGAGCGTGTCTTCATCGTAGAAACTGTCGAGCGAGGCGTTGTCGCCGAGATTGGTGGAATATTTGACCTTCGCCATCATGGCGCTCCCGATGTGATTGCCGTGGCCGTGACGCTAGACAGATTCGGGACGGAGCAACAACCGTGCGATGGGTATCCGTAATCGACCCGAAGCGGTTGCGCGTGAGCCGCCAGCCTTGACAAATCGGGCGCGTCATGCGCTTGTCCCGCCGGATTCAAAAGCCCGAGAATCCGCGTCTTTCGCGGATTGCCCCAAGACAAGAATGCAGGATCAGACCATGCACCGCTACCGCAGCCATACTTGCGCCGCCCTTCGTAAATCCGACGTCGGATCGACAGTCCGCCTCTCCGGCTGGGTGCATCGTGTCCGCGATCATGGCGGCGTGCTGTTCATCGATCTGCGCGACCATTACGGCATGACTCAGGTCGTGGTAGATCCCGATTCCCCGGCTTTTGCAGCTGCGGAAAAGGTGCGCGGCGAATGGGTCATCCGCATCGACGGGACCGTCAAGGCCCGCTCGGATGACACCGTCAACAAGAACATGGCCACCGGCGAAATCGAGCTTTACGCCCAGGAGATCGAAGTTCTCTCCGCCGCCAAGGAATTGCCGCTGCCGGTGTTTGGCGAACTCGAATATCCCGAAGACATCCGCCTGAAGTACCGCTTCCTCGATCTGCGCCGCGACACGCTGCACAAGAACATCGTCAAGCGCACCCAGATCATCGCCGACATGCGCGCCCGCATGGGCTCGGCGGGCTTTACCGAATACACCACGCCGATTCTCACGGCCTCGTCGCCGGAAGGCGCGCGCGACTTCCTCGTGCCGAGCCGCATCCATCCCGGCCAGTTTTTCGCGCTGCCGCAGGCGCCGCAGCAGTACAAGCAGCTGTTGATGGTGGCGGGCTTTGACCGCTATTTCCAGATCGCCCCGTGCTTCCGCGATGAAGACCCGCGCGCCGACCGCCTGCCGGGCGAATTCTACCAGCTCGACGTCGAAATGAGCTTCGTGACCCAGGAAGACATCTGGAACACGATGGCGCCGCTGATCAGCGACGTGTTTGAAAAGTTTGCCGACGGCAAGCCGGTCACCAAGAACTGGCCGCTGATCCCCTATGACGTCGCGATCCGCAAATACGGCTCCGACAAGCCGGATCTGCGCAACCCGATCGAAATGCAGAACGTCACCGAACATTTCGCCGGCTCCGGCTTCAAGGTGTTCGCCAACATGATTGCCTCCAACCCGAAGGTCGAAGTCTGGGCGATCCCGGCCAAAACAGGCGGCAGCCGCGCGTTCTGCGACCGCATGAACGCCTGGGCGCAGTCGCTGGGCCAGCCCGGTCTCGGCTATATCTTCTGGAAGGAAGAGGACGGCAAGACCGCAGGCTCCGGCCCGCTCGCCAAGAACATCGGCGAAGACCGCACCGACGCCGTGCGCGCCCAACTCGGCCTTGAAGCCGGCGACGCCTGCTTCTTCGTGGCCGGCGAGCCCGCCAAGTTCTACAAATTTGCTGGCGAAGCCCGCACCCGCGCCGGCGAGGAATTGAACCTCGTCGATCGCGACCGGTTCGAGCTGTGCTGGATCGTGGACTTCCCCTTCTTCGAATGGAGCGAGGAAGACAAGAAGATCGATTTCGCCCACAACCCGTTCTCGATGCCGCAGGGTGGATTGGACGCCCTGGAAAACCAGGATCCGCTCACCATCAAGGCCTATCAGTATGACGCCGTCTGCAACGGTTTCGAAATCGCCTCGGGCTCGATCCGTAACCAGTCGCCGGAACTGATGGTCAAGGCGTTTGAGATGGTCGGCCTCAGCCAGGCGGATGTCGAAGAGCGCTTCGGCGGCATGTACCGCGCCTTCCAGTATGGCGCGCCTCCGCATGGCGGCTGCGCATTCGGCATCGACCGCGTGGTCATGCTGCTGGTCGGCGCCAAGAACCTGCGCGAAATCACGCTGTTCCCGATGAACCAGCAGGCGCAGGATCTTCTGATGAACGCGCCGTCGGCTGCCACGCCGAAGCAGTTGATGGAACTGTCGCTGCGCGTCATCCCGCCGGTGAAGAAGGACTGATCAGTCGGGCGGCGGCAACGTCGCCCGCGCCAAAGCCGACTTCACTTGCGTGTGGCGGCGTCTCCGGGAAACACAGAATCAAAAAGGGCGCCGTTGTGGCGCCCTTTTCTTGTTGACCTTATTCGGCGTTGGCCTTGACCTGAACATTCAGCGTCTTGGCGAGATCGGCGGGATTGCCCATCGCCGCGCCCATGATCTGCGGCACGGGAAGCGGCTGGCCCGGCGTCGCCGAGATCTCAAGACTCTTGGGATTGTCGAGATAGGCGTTGATCGCCGAGGAAATCTGCGCCTGCAGGTCCGGCGCGTTCAACTGCGTCAACATCATCGGCGCCATGCCCTTGAGCGACTGGGCGAACTGCGCGCCATCGACGCCCTGCTGTTTGCCGGCGTATTCAAGCGCTTTGGCGGTGATGCCGGCGTCTTCGAAGCGGATGGACGCGCCATTATAGCTTAGCTGCTGCATCAGCCCGAGCATGGACATGCCCAGGGCCTGCTGACCGGCTTCCTTGTTGGGATTTTCTTCTGCGGCCTTGAGAGCCTCCTGCAGATTCTTCACAAAATCGAGCGTGTAGCCGGAGAGCGAGAAGGTGATGTTCAGGCGACCGATATTCTCGAAGTCGAAGGCGTATTCGGTCAGGTTCATCTTTCCGTCGGCCAGCGTCCAATCGGCCTTCATGGTGATGTCGCCGGAAATGGTTTCAAGGCCGAGCGCCTTGACGGTGTCCTGCGCCTTCGGATCCGGTGCGGAGGAGGCGTCGACCTTGATGCCGGTCACACTCGCGTCGAGGTCGATCTTGGTCTCGTCGTCGGACAGCGTGTAATTTGCCGTCACTTCGTCGATGCTCGCGACCTGCTTGCCTTTATCGGTCACGGCGATCGCGCCGATATGAAAGCTCTGGGCGATCAGCAGGGAATCGAGCGAACCCGGCTCGGGGTTGGCAGGCAGATAGAAGCCTTCGGCATAGATGTCCTTCGCCGTGACGCCGCCGTCCTTCTCTGTCAAATTGATATCGGCGAAGCTGGCCTTTTCGATTGAATAATCGCCTTCTTCTTCCGTCACGCCTTCAAGCGTAACATCGCCGAGCGGCAGGATCGTATCGTTCGGCTCCTGGGTTGCTGCTGCGGAAATGGTGATCGTTGCGCCCGTGAGCGTAACCGTGTCGCCGTCGACCGATGAACCGTCGACGGACAGCGTCAAGCCGCTTGCCGATGTCAGCTTGTTGAAATTCGTGACGATCTCCTGCCCGTCGAGCGCATAGGCGTTGTGAGCGAGGGCGGTGAAGGATGCGCCGGCGAGAAGCAGGCCAAGAAGGCGTTGGCGGTTCATGAAACTCCCTTTCATGTTTTGGTCTGAAACCGGTCGGAGGAACCGATGGTCCTGGCGTCGTAACGATCCGGCCGAAGAGATTATTCGACATCCAACGACAATATTGGCTTTTCCGCGGCGAGGCGGCTCGCAGCGCCTCGTGATCGCCCAGGCGGTTTATAAGAGAACGTTAATGCGCGGACGCCAAAATAGAAAGATCTAAAATCAAGTCGGCCGCCGACATTTAGACGGAGTCGGCGACCGTTTCAGGCCGGTTTTACTCGACGGTGATGTTGATGGACATCGAGCGGCTGTTATAGATCCGCGTCATCGGGATTTCGGTCTTGCCGATCCCCACGCGCGCATAGTCTTCGCCGCGATAGCCCTTGTTCGGGGTGTAGAAGATCGCGGTGCCGTAGACCGGGCGGCCCTTGCAGTTCTTGGGAGCGTCGGTCAGATTGAGCTTCATCCATTTGGAGAAGATCTTGCCGTGCTTGGGCTCGGTCAGCACCTTGAAGGTGGGCTTGCTGCCGAAGGCGCAATTGATCTCGGAATAGACATACATGAAGGTCAGGCCAGACGTCTTGTTGGCGGCAACCTTGTAGTCTTCGGCCTGGGCGGCAAGGCCCGAAACCAGGAAAGCGGCCGCGGCGAGGGCCATTGAAATGATGCGACGCATAACTGCTCCGTAAATGATCGCTGCGATGCCAATTGTCGTCATGCGTCTGGTCGGAAAGGATCCCGCGTCGGCTCCGGCGGCTATCGGTCATCATCGAAAACGACGCTTTCGACAGGCGGAAGAACTACTCGACCATCACGAGTTTTGCAACTATGACAAGGTGTCGCTCAAACTTTCACGTATATTAGGCGCTTCTTTCGCAATGCGATCTCGATGCGGCTGTCCACAGTCCAATCGCCTGCGCTTCTTGCTCCTGCGGCCTTATCCGGTCTAGACAGAACGCATGGGTAAAAGCGATTTGCCGCCATCGAGCGGCGGGGATGACATTCAGCCGATCGATTTGCGGACAGCGCTGGAAGAGCGCTATCTCGCATATGCGCTGTCGACCATCATGCACCGCGCTCTGCCGGACGTTCGCGACGGGTTGAAGCCGGTGCATCGCCGCATTATCCACGCCATGAGCGAGATGGGTGTCCGCCCCAACACGGCCTACAAGAAATGCGCCCGCATCGTCGGCGACGTGATGGGTAAGTTCCACCCGCATGGCGACCAGGCGATCTATGATGCGCTGGTGCGCCTGTCGCAGGACTTCGCCATTCGCTATCCCATCGTCGACGGCCAAGGCAATTTCGGCAATATCGATGGCGATAATCCCGCCGCGATGCGCTACACCGAAGCCCGCATGACCGATGTCGCATCGCTGCTGCTGGAAGGCATCGACGAGAATGCGGTGGACTTCCGTCCAACCTATAACGAGGAAGACGAAGAGCCGATCGTTCTTCCCGGCGCCTTCCCCAATCTGCTCGCCAATGGTTCGTCGGGCATCGCGGTCGGCATGGCCACCAATATCCCGCCGCACAATGTCCACGAGATCTGCGATGCGGCGCTGCACCTGATCAAGCATCCTGACGCCACGGTCGCGGACCTCGTCAAATTCATACCCGGACCCGATCTGCCGACAGGCGGCACCATCATCGAAAGCCGGTCGAGCATTCTCGACGCCTATGAGACGGGCAGGGGCGGCTTTCGCGTGCGCGCCAAATGGAGCCAGGAGGATCTCGGACGCGGCGGCTATCAGATCGTCATCACCGAAATCCCCTATCAGGTGCAGAAGTCGCGGCTGATCGAAAAGATCGCTGAATTGCTGATCGCGCGGAAGCTTCCGCTTCTGGAGGATGTGCGCGACGAATCCGCCGAGGATGTCCGCATCGTTCTCGTGCCCAAGAGCCGCACCGTCGACGCGTCGCTCTTGATGGAATCGATGTTCCGGCTGACCGAACTCGAAAGCCGCATTTCGCTGAACATGAACGTGCTGTCCATGGGCAAGGTGCCCAAGGTCATGTCATTGAAGGATGTCATCAGCGAGTGGCTGGCGCATCGACGCGAGGTGCTGGTGCGCCGCTCCCGCCACAGGTTGGCGGAGATCGAGCGCCGGCTCGAAGTCCTGGGCGGCTATCTCGTCGCCTATCTCAATCTCGACGAGGTGATCCGCATCATCCGCGAGGAGGACGAGCCGAAGCAGACCTTGATGGCCACGTTCAGCCTGACGGATCTGCAGGCGGAATCGATCCTCAACATGCGCCTCCGTTCGCTGCGCAAGCTGGAAGAGTTCGAGATCCGCAAGGAATTCGACGGGTTGACGGCGGAGAAGGCTGGCATCGAGGCGCTCCTGGCGTCCGAAGAAAAGCAGTGGCAGACGGTGGCCTGGGATATCGGCGAGGTGAAGAAGAAATTCGCCAAGGCCACGGTGATCGGCCGCCGCCGCACCGATTTCGCCGATGCTCCCTCAACGGATATCGCCGCCATCGAGCAGGCCCTGATTGAAAAGGAGCCGGTGACGATCGTGGTCTCCGAGAAAGGCTGGATCCGCGCGCTCAAGGGCCATCTCGCCGATTTCTCGACATTGCAGTTTAAGGAAGGCGACAGTCTCAAGATCGCTTTCCATGCCCAGACCACCGACAAGGTCATCGTCTTCACCACTGGAGGCAAAGCCTTCACGCTTGGCGCCGACAAATTGCCCGGCGGTCGCGGCCATGGCGAGCCCCTGCGCATCATGATCGACATGGAAAACGATCAGGACGTGCTGACGGCGTTCGTGCTCGACGCCTCGCGCAAACTGATCGTCTCCTCGGTTCAAGGCTATGGCTTCCTGGTCAATGAATCGGAATTCGTGGCCAATACCCGCAAGGGAAAGCAGATCCTCAACGTCGCCATGCCCGACGAGGCCAAGCTTGTGGTGCATGCCAAGGGCGACCACGTCGCCATCGTCGGGGAGAACCGCAAGATGCTGGTTTTCCCGATCAGCCAGTTGCCGGAAATGACGAGGGGCAAGGGTGTTCGCCTGCAGCGCTACAAGGATGGCGGCGTGTCCGACATCCGCGTCTTCGCCATCGACAACGGGTTGACCTGGGACGACAGCGCCGGGCGCAATTTCGTGCGCAAGAAGGAAGAACTGGCCGAATGGCTGGCCGATCGCGCCACGGCGGGCAGAACCGTTCCCAAGGGCTTTCCGAGATCCGGCAAATTTTCGGGCTAATTTTGACTTGGAAGCGTGTCAGCCGATGGTGAAAAGTCACACCAATATATGAAACGGAAATCTAATAAATAGGTGGCATTTTCACGAGATCGTCCTGCGCAACGCGGGACTTTTTGTCAGAGATACGCCACATGCTTGCTGGATTTTCGATTCGTACGCTGCTTTACGTATGTATTGCGGTGCCGTTGCTGGGGCTTGCCATGCTCGCGGGTGAAAATGTTTACTCCGCATACGGTCGCTACAGCACGATGCATGATGCGATTGTTCTGCAACGCCTTGCCAGCGCGGGCGGCGAACTCGCTCTTTCGCTACCCAATGAAGCGCTAAGTCCTCCTGAAAAGGTCATGGACGCACGAAAGCGCACCGACGCCGCCTATCAGAATCTGATGTCGCTTTACAGCGAAGCCGAGCAGCAAGGCGTGAGTGACGCGACCGTAGACAAGGACCTCTCCTTCGTTCGTGAAAACTGGGCACGCCTTCTCGACTATCGCGGCCTTGTTGACGAAGCCATCAAGGCGAACGATTTCGGCAAATCCGTGCAGGCAGGCATAAAAATCCAACCCATGGCGGCGGCGGCCATCGATCTGACGCGTAGGGCCGGCGTACTGGTGCGAGACAACGAACTCTCCGGCCTTATCCACGGCTTCTACGCCATGATGATGATCAACGACGCGACCCTGATCGAAATCAAGCCGGGTGAGGCATACCTTAAGGGAGCAAAAATCGATGGGATCCAGCTAGATTTTCTGCTGCATTCCCGCAGCCTGCATTGGACCTTGACCGAGCCTATGTTCGAGAGCCTGCCCGCTGACGTCGTTGCCCCCTACAAAGATTTTCTGGCGTCCGACAATTACGGCTTTCTCCGCTCGGTAATCGACAAGCTCTATATGCGTGAGCAGCCTGTTAAGGCTGATCCAGAAGGTGAACAGCGTTTTATGCAGATCATCGGCGCGCGGATCGGCATGATGCAGGGAATGCTTGAGACGGTCGCCAATCTCGTTCGCACCAAAGCCGATGCGAAGATCAACAGTCTCTGGAGCGAGATGGTGGTCTACAGCGCCTTTGCAGGCGGCATCACGCTGGTCAGCATCTTCGCCTCGCTCCTGTGCATATCCAATATCCGTCGCCCATTGCACCAGATCGTCGGGCGTATGAAAGCGCTTGCCGAAGGCGACACGCAGACTCCCGTACCCCATGAAGCCAGGGGCGACGAGATCGGCCATATCGCCCACGCGCTCGCCTATTTCCGCACGGCGGAAATCGAAAAGCTGCGCCTGCAGGCGGATGCCGAGAATGTCCGGGTCGCGGGTGAGCGTGACCGCATCGAGGCCCAGCGCAAGGCCGAGGAAGACGCCGACCGCCGCCTCAACGAAACCACACAGGCTCTTGCCGAAGGCCTGCGGAAGCTGTCGCTGGGCGATATGACCTGCGAGATCGAGGAGAGTTTCGCGCCCCAGTTCGAGCAATTGCGCGAAAACTTCAACATCTCTGTCCGCCAGTTGCGCGAAGCGCTGGCGTCGGTCGGCAATCTCGCCGTCGAGGTCGACAGTGGCTCGGCGGAGATCTCCAACGCCTCGACCAATCTCGCCAAACGCACCGAAAACCAGGCTGCCTCGCTGGAGGAAACAGCGGCTGCGCTGGAGGAAATCACCGCCAATGTCGTCGCCACCACCAAGCGCACGTCGGATGCCCGCGGCGTGGCCCAGACCGCGCGCGACAAGGCGGATCGATCCGGCAAGGTGGTCGGCGACGCCGTCGGCGCGATGCAGCGCATCGAACAGTCGTCGCAGCAGATCAACCAGATCATCAGCGTCATCGACGAGATCGCCTTCCAGACCAATCTTCTGGCGCTGAACGCTGGCGTCGAGGCCGCGCGCGCCGGCGAAGCGGGCAAAGGCTTCGCCGTCGTCGCCCAGGAAGTGCGCGAACTCGCCCAGCGTTCGGCCAACGCCGCCAAGGAAATCAAGCAGTTGATTTCCAATTCCGCCACGGCGGTTCAGGAGGGCGTCAAGCTCGTCCATGAAACCGGCGCCGGACTCGGCGAGATCGAGCAACTGGTTCGCGACATCAACCAGCATATGGATGCGATCGCCACCGCCGCCCAGGAGCAATCGACCGGGCTGTCCGAAGTCAACACCGCCGTCAACCATATGGACCAGGCGACGCAACAGAACGCCGCGATGGTGGAAGAGATGAACGCCGCCGGCGTCGGTCTCGCCACAGAAAGCTCCGAACTGCGCAAGTTGCTGTCACGGTTCAATCTCGGCGGTCAGTCCGGCGCGCCGTTGCGCCAGATGGCCGAGACCATGCGCCGGCCGTCTCAGCCTGCCGCGCCGGCTGTCCGGTCCGCGCCGCGCACAGCATCCACGCCGGTGCGTCGCGCCGCAACGGGCAACGCCGCAGTCTCGCAATCGGCTGGCGGCAATTGGGAAGAGTTCTGATCGGACCTGCGATCCCGATGGAGAGAGGCGCCGCATTCGGGCGCCTTTTTCATGTCGGGCATCCCGCGCGCTTTTCGGCTTTCTCTTGCGATGCGGCCCGACCGCGCCCATATCAGAAGCAAAGCCGAAAAGGATCACGCCATGACCAACGCCCTCGACCGAGATTTCGCCGCCGCCGCCCTGGATGGCGTGCTCAGCCGGCGCATGCTGGCTTTCGTGATCGATTATGCGCTGGTCTGCCTTTTGCTGCTGCCGGCGGCGGTGCTGGTGTTCATTCTCGGGGTGTTGACGCTGGGTCTCGCCTTTTATCTGTTTCCAGTTCTGTTCTTCGTCGTCGCGGGCCTGTATTTCGCGCTGTCGCTGTCCTCCCGCGCCCAGGCTACGCCCGGCATGCGCGTGATGGATCTGACGCTTCTGAGCGACAGCGGCTACCGTATCGATTTCATGACCGGTCTCCTACATGTCATTCTGTTCTGGGTGCTCAATTCGTTTCTGACGCCGCTCATCCTGCTGGTCGGCCTGTTTACCAACCGCAAGCGCCTGCTTCATGACATGGCGCTGGGAACTGTGCTGGTCCGGGCAAGCCGGCTGGCCGCTCCCCAATACTGAGGGCAGGAAGCATCCCGCGACGATTGCGCTTTTACAAGCCGGCGAAGTGATCTATCCTGTTGGCCGGAGCAAAGGGTGAGAATCTTCACACAGCATGAACACGCAGGCGCACCCATCCCCGCAGTTTTTCATGACGGCGCCAGCCACATGCCCCTATCTGCAGGGGCAGGTGGAGCGGAAGGTGTTTACCCATCTTGTCGGGCAGCGCGCGCCGGAGATGAACGACATCCTCACCCAGGGTGGCTTCAGACGCTCCCAGAACATCGCCTATCGGCCGGCATGCGAGACCTGCAGAGCGTGCATTTCCGTGCGCATCCTCGCAGACGAATTCCAGCCGACGCGCTCCATGCGCCGCGTGCTCGCCGCCAACGAGGATATGGTCGGTCGGGAATATCCCGCCGAACCGTCGACCGAACAATTTTCCCTGTTTCGCAAATATCTCGATAGCCGGCACACTCAGGGCGGCATGTCGGACATGTCGGTGCTCGATTATGCGATGATGGTCGAGGATACCCATGTCAACACCAGGATCATCGAATACCGGCTGCGGACCGAAGGCGACGGCTGGCGCTCGCCGCCAACGGGCCAATTGGTCGCCGTGGCGTTGACGGACATGATGGCCGACGGAATGTCGATGGTCTATTCCTTCTATGATCCCGATCTTGAACTGCGATCGCTCGGGACATTCATGATTCTCGATCATGTCCGACGCACGCAGGCCAAGGGCCTGCCGCATGTCTATCTCGGCTATTGGGTGCAGGGATCGCGCAAGATGGCCTATAAGACGCGCTTCCTGCCGCAGGAGCATCTTCTCAACCAGGGCTGGACGCTGTACGAGCCTTCTGCGTCCAACGAGGCCCGGTAGAATTTCATGCCTTTTCAATCGCTGACCCCGCACGCCAAGGGCGTGATCATCACCTTTCTCGGTGGGCTGGCTCTGTCCTTCGACATTCCGATCCTGCGGCTTGCCGAAGGCGGCGTCTGGGCGCTGTTGTTCGTGCGCAGCATTCTCACGGTTCTCGTCGCCCTCGTGGTCTGGTCGGTGATCAGGGCAAAACGGGGGAAGGGGCCGGCGTTGTTTCATGACTGGCGCGGAGTGCTCGTCGCCTTGCTCTATGGCGCCTCGACGATCTTCTTCTTGCTGTCGGTGTTCAATACGTCCACTGCCAATGTCGCCTTCATTCTGGCCTTCAACCCGATGTTCGGCGCGCTGTTGTCCTGGATCTTCATGCGTGAACGACCTGACGCGGCGACCTGGGCTGCGATGGCGGCGATGACGATCGGCGTGCTGATCATCGTCGGCGACGGTCTCGAAAGCGGCCATCTGTTCGGCGATCTCATGGCGGGGCTGTCGGCTCTGTCGATCGCCGGCGCCCTGACCGTCAGTCGCGCCAGCCGTATCGATTTCAGCTTCACGCCGCTGGTCGCGGCGATCATTCCGGCCATTGCCGGCGCCGCCGTCTCGATGAAGGTGGGCTTCACCATCGAGCATCCCGGCTGGATCATCTTCAACGGCCTCATTCTGACGCCCTTTGCATTCTGGGCGCTTGCCACCGGTCCGCGCTATCTGTCGGCGGCGGAGTCCGGCATGTTCTATCTCCTCGAGACGGTTCTCGCTCCGGTTTGGGTCTGGTTCATTTTTCTGGAAACGCCGACAACGCCGACCTTGCTGGGCGGCGCGATCATTCTGGCCGCGCTCGGGGCGCATTCCACACAATCGATCGTCAGGCAGAGGCGGCAGCGGACGGCCGAGCCCTGAGCGGCGCCTGTCTTAGAGCGTGTTTCAGCTTATCAGCCTCATTCTGCCGGATCAATTTCGGTCAGGATCAAGGCTTTTGGCGAGGGCGTACCCAGATGTACGGCGGAGCCAAAAGCCGAAGATAGTGGCCGAAATTCATCCGGCCCGAAGGGTTGGTCGAAACCGGGCGCCCGCATCGTCGGAGGGCTTGGCCGTAGCATTAGCTACGACCTGCGCCCTTCTCCTTGCGGATCATCCCGGTTTGGACCAACAGAATGAGGCTGATAAGCTGAAACACGCTCTAGGTCACACCATGCGGATATCGCCGGCGAAGACGAAGCCGGCATTCTGGACAGTTTGCAGCGGCAGTGTCGCCTGGCATTCCGCCTGCACCTTGGACCGCAGGCGGCTTATAGCCGCGTCGAGCGCGCGACTGTCCGGATCGATGGAGCCCTTGCTGATGAATTGCATGAGGTCGCCGCGCGACACGATCGCGCCGGCCTGGGCGGAAACAAGCTCCATAACCCGGACTTCGTTGCGGGTGAGATCCACGCAGCGGCCCGACGGCGCGGTCAACTGAAATTCCGACAGATGGAGCCTCCAGACGCCGCCGCCAGGTTCCGGCGCGCGGTCCGATTTCCGGCGCTTTTTCGACAGCGCCACGACAGCCGCGGCCAGCTCTTCGCAATCCACCGGTTTGACCATATAGAGATCCGCGCCGGCCTTGTAGCCGCGCACGCGATCCGCGATCGCTCCCTGCACGGTCATCACGATGATAGCCGCATCGCTGCTTTCGGAAAGATGCGCCGCCACCGACAGTCCGTCATAATGCGGCAGATTGACGTCGAGGATCACCACGTCGAATTCTTCCCTGGACAGCGTCTGGTAGAATTCTATGGCGCTGCCAGCGCCCTGCAAATCATGGCCGCACTGGGTGAGATAATCGATCAGACTCTCGCGCAGTTCGATGTCGTCTTCCACGATTATAACTTTTGCCATAACATTATCCGGAAAATGATGAGCTCAGCCCTATATTTTACAGATAATTTCTGAGAGCGTAATAAGCAATGCTAATTCTCAAGCGCTTGGCCGTATGGACGGTGTTCCTGTTGATGGTCGGTATTTCCGGCGCTGCCTCGGCTGAACCGGCCGTTATCGACAAGCAGTTCACCCAGATGTCGATCGACAAGAACATGGATTTTCTTGTCGATCCTGGTCATGCGCTGAAGCCTGCGGATCTTGACCGGCCCGAGATCGCAGCCCGTTTCAAGCCCGCCGGCGGCGCGTTGGCGCTCGGCTACCGCAACGACACGATCTGGGTGCGTGTTCTGCTGGACAACAGGGATCTCTATCCACGCAAACTGTTTCTCGAACTGAAACCCATGGTTCTCAACGATGTCGAGGTTTTCTCGCCGGGGCTCGGCTGGGAACAGGGCGAACACGATTTTTCCTCGGTTCTGCTGGGCGATCACCATCCCCGCCGGCTGCGGCCTGTCGTGGCCACGAGCAACATCATTCCGGTCACCGCGCCGCGGGGCGAAAGCGAAATCCTGATCCGAGTCCGCACCACGAGTTCGCTGGCGTTGACGGGCTGGCTGCGTTCGGCCGAAATGATGATCCAGCATGCCGCCTTCGATGCGGCGCGTTTCAGCGGATTTGTAGCCCTGCTGGTGTTTTCGGGGCTTGCCAATCTGTTGATCTGGCGCGGGTTGAAAGAGCGGCTGTTCCTGCAATACGCCGTTGCGCTTCTAGCGCTCGCCGTCAACGAATTTTGCTATGTCGGCCTGCTGTTTGAGGAATGGACGATCGGGGGAGGTCCTGTCGTTGACGCCGTCGGCGGCGCTTCGAGCAGCATCTGCCTCTGCATGGCCAGCCTGTTCATCCGCGGACAGATGCGGGCGTCAAAACATTTTCCCTGGCTGGCGAAAGCCCTGCTGTTGTCGTCGCTTCTGTCGCTCTTTACCCTGGCCATGACGCTGATCGACCGCTATCAGATGGTTGCTCCGCTGGTCATGTTCTCGGCCGTCACCGTGTTTGCGTCAGGCTTCCTGGGCAATGCTTGGCTTGCATTCAAGCGCGAACCAGGCGCTGGCATCGCCACATCCGCTTTCGGAGCCCTGCTGATCGGCATGGTCGTCGTCGCGCTCCGCCTGACAGCGCTTTCGCCCTATACCCATTGGTCAGATTTCGCGTTCGAAATCGCGGTGCTGTTCTTCATCCTGTATATGCAGCTTTCGCTCGCGCGGCGCACCCGACAGGCCGAGAGCGAACGTGCGATCGCCCAGATGAGGGCGTTGGACGTTGCGCGGGCGGCGGAAAGAAGCGCGATCGCGCTTGTGGAGCGACGAACCGCCGAACTGCGGCTCGCCAAAGAGGCCGCCGAGACCGCGCTCCAGGCTGAACGGGACGCCCAGGCGGAACAGGTGCGCTTTCTTGATGTTATCTCGCATCAATATCGGACGCCGCTTGCGGTGGTGTCCAACAGCGTTGCCTCGATCGCGCGCGCGCTGGCGTCAAACGACGACGCCAATCGCGAAAGGATCGACCGGATAAAACGCGCGATCGGTCGATTGGTGGAGTTGATCGATGTCAGTCTCCACCGAAGCCGAATCGACGGAGCTGCGGCGCGCCCGCGGCTGAAGATGCTCGACTACGAGGTCGCGGTCGGCATTCTGTTTTCCATGCTGCGCGACACGTTTCCTGAACGTCCGGTCCGTCTCAACAGTTTGGAGGCGGACCGGAATCTTTTCATAGCGGTGGACCTCGATCTTCTCGGCGTCGCCGTGATCAACCTGGTCGAAAACGCCCTGAAATTCTCAGCGCCTGATTCGCCTGTGGATGTCGATGTCGAGAGTTCGGGGCGGTCGCTCAGCCTGTGCGTGACCGATTGGGGAATCGGTGTGCCGGAGGCGGAACGCCACTTGTTGACGGAGAAGTACTTTCGCGCGTCCAACAGCGCCAATACCCAGGGGATGGGGCTCGGCTTGCATATCACAGCGACGATCGCCCGCCGTCATGGCGGCGCGCTCACGCTCATGGACAATCCGGAAGGCGGCACCCGCGCCATCCTGGATCTGCCGGTCGTTTGCCGGTCGGATCAGGATTTCGACAGGATCCGCGCCGCCTCGATCGCGAAATAAGTGAGGATGCCGTCGCAGCCGGCGCGCTTGAAGCAGAGAAGCTGCTCCATCATTACCCGGTCGCCGTCGATCCAACCATTGGCGGCGGCGGCCTTGACCATCGTATATTCGCCGGAGACCTGATAGGCGTAGACTGGCAGGCCGAAGGCTTCCTTGATCCGCCAGCAGATGTCGAGATAGGGCAGGCCGGGCTTGACCATCAGCATATCGGCGCCTTCCTCGACGTCGAGGGCGGCGTCGCGCAACGCTTCGGCGCCATTGGCCGGATCGATGTAATAGGTCTTCTTGTCACCCTTCAACAGGCCGGCTGTGGAGATCGCCTCGCGATAAGGCCCGTAATGGCCGGAGGCGAATTTCGTCGCATAGGACATGATGCCGACATTCTGATGGCCGGCGGCGTCGAGCCCCTTGCGGATCGCGCCGATGCGCCCGTCCATCATGTCCGACGGCGCGATGATGTCGGAGCCGGCGTCGGCCTGGGCCACGGCGGCCTTGACGATCTGGTCCACAGTCTCGTCATTGACGATCTCGCCGTCGCGCAAGATTCCGTCATGGCCATGGCTGGTGAAGGGATCGAGCGCGACATCGGTGATGACGCCGATATTGGCGACCTTGGCCTTGATGGCTTCGGTGGCGCGGTTGATCAGATTGTTGGCGTTGAGCGCCTCCGATCCATGATCGTCGCGGAGGTCGAGATCGATATTGGGAAAAGTTGCGAGCGCGGGAATGCCGAGATCGGCGGCCAATTGCGCCGCCTCCACCGCCTTGTCGACGCTCAGCCGGTTGACGCCGGGCATGGCCGCGATTGGCTCTACGATGCCCACGCCCTCGACCAGGAAGATCGGCCAGATCAGATCGTCCACCGTCAGGCGGTTCTCCTGAACCAGCCGGCGGGACCAATCGGCCTTGCGGTTGCGGCGCATGCGCCGGTGTCCGGTGATGTGGTCGACGAGGTGGGTCTTGTCGGTCATGGCGGCGCCTCTCAAATCTCCGATTACAGGCGGGTTAGCATAAAAGACCGGTCGTGTGCAAAGCGGCGCGGCGTCCCTGTCTGCGGCGGATCGTCCGCCGTGCGGTCTCGCATGGCTGGCCTTTCAGGGCGGCATCGTCTAATTGTGGGACATGACCGATCTGCCGATACCCGCGCCCCGGCCGCCTTTGCCGGACCTGCTGATGACCGTGTTCCTGAGGCTCGTTGCCTTGGGAACGCTGTGGTTCGCGCTGCTCATCTGGGCGGATCTGATCGGTTACCATCATGCCGGGGCAGGGCGTTTCGACCTGCTCGACGCCGATATGAAGGCGGCGCGGGGCACGCTGGCGGTGCTCTATCCCGTGGCCGCGGTCGGTCTTTGGCTGCGCGGCGCCTGGGGACCGGTGATCTGGGGTGTCGCCGCCATCATGGAAATCGGCCTGCACCAGGCCATGCCTGGAACCTTCGATATCGAGCCGCTGAAGGTGGCGCTGGTGTCGCTGATCGCGCTGACCTACCTGCTTCTGAGGCTTTGGGGCCTGCTTGCGAAGCCGGCTGCGAAAGAGCTTCGTTGAACCGGCGGCAGTAAGCCCTTGTTCACCTTGAAACTGCCATTCGTAAACATAACGGGCCGTTAAGCATGTGATTTAAGTAGAATTTTATCGGTGGTCGCTAGGTTGGTTTTCATAAGGCGGGATCAAAAAAACAAGAACCGCCAGCAAACAGCGAGGCAGAAAAATGAACACTAAGCTCAAGGCTCAAGCGCCGGTCGCCGACCCCCAGGACCAGGTCATCCACAATCTTTATCTCGAAAGCGTCCATCTCGTCGAACGGCTGCATCGCCGTCTGCTCGATGTCATCAAGGACGAATTCGACCGTTCCGGCCGTGACGACATCAACGCCGTTCAGGCCCTGCTGCTGTTCAACATCGGCACGTCCGAACTCACCGCCGGCGAACTGCGCTCGCGCGGCTATTATATGGGCTCGAACGTTTCCTACAACGTTAAGAAACTGGTCGAGATGGGCTTCATCAACCATTCCCGTTCGCGCGTCGACCGTCGCTCGGTCCGCATCTCGCTGACGCCCAAGGGCCAGGAAATCGCCGAGACCGTGGCCAAGCTTTATCACCGCCATGTTGGCTCGATCCACAAGGTGGGCGGCATCGGCCAGGACGAATTCAGCCAGATGAACAAGCTGCTGCAGCGTCTCGACCGCTTCTGGAACGACTCGATCATGTATCGCCTGTAAGGGCGTCGTCTCAGACTTCCAGGCTGGAACCGGGCGCCTTCCCTGCCGCCCGGTTTTCGGCGTTTTTTTACTTGGTCAGTCCTTCCGCTAACGTTTTCTTGATTTGTCCGAGGCACAAATCGGCCACAATATCGTGACATCCCAGCCACACAGACTGGCACGAATGGGGCATTTGCGTCGAAAGCTTCTGATTGAGGTTGTTGTAGACTTCTTGCCGAGGCAGAAGGTCCGCACATCCCATTTGTTGAGATTTTACGTCGCGCATCCCCAGGCGCAATGAAAACGAGACATCGGAAGGCGAAATAATGTCTGAAAAGTTCGATCTGGCATCCCTCTCTCGACGCAAGTTCCTCGGCGCGGCAGCCGCTGCCGGAGCCGCGGCCGTTGCGGGTCCCGCCATGGCGGATGTTGCCATCGACGAGATCATCAACGCCCCGCGCCGGGGCAATTGGGACGACCAGTTCGACGCCAAGGCGTCGCGCACCGCCGCCGCCGTCATGTCCAACAATCCGATTTTCGGCCCGGAAGCCGCCGCCAATATTCAGCAGGCGGTCTATGACTATGAAACCGTCGTTGCCAATGGCGGGTGGCCGCAGGTCAATCCGGCTCAGAAGCTCCGGCTTGGCGTCAACGACCCCACGGTTGCCGATCTGCGCAAACGCTTGATGATTTCCGGCGACCTGTCGCGCAGCGCCGGTATTTCGAGCTCCTATGATTCCTTGGTGGAAGAAGGCGTGAAGCGCTTCCAGGCCCGCCACGGTTTGCCGCTTGACGGCGTGCTCGGCCAGTACACGATCAAGGCGATGAACGTGCCGGCCGACATCCGCCTGATGCAGCTGCGCACCAACCTCGCGCGCGTTCAGGAAATCAACACCGATCTCGGCCAGCGTTATGTGATGGTCAACATTCCCGCCGCCTATATCGAGGCTGTCGAGAACAATCGCGTCGCCCAGCGTCACACCGCCATCGTCGGTCGCCTCTCGCGCCCGACCCACATCATCGATTCCAAGATCTATCAGATCACGCTCAACCCCTACTGGACTGCGCCGCGCTCGATCGTCGAAAAGGACATCGTGCCGCTGATGCGCAAGGACCCGACCTATCTGACCAAGAACCAGATCCGTCTGTTCGACGGCAAGGGTACGGAAGTCGATCCGACGACCATCGACTGGTTCGCCGACAAGGCCCCGAACCTGATGTTCCGTCAGGACCCGGGCAAGATCAACGCCATGGCGTCGACCAAGATCGAGTTCCACAATCCGAACGGCGAATATATGCACGACACGCCCCAGCAGGGCCTGTTCAACAAGCTGTCTCGCTTCGAATCCTCTGGCTGCGTGCGTGTTCAAAACGTCCGCGACCTGACGACCTGGCTGTTGCGCGATACGCCGGGCTGGTCGCGTCAGCAGATCGAAGCGACGATCAAGGCCGGCAAGAACAACCCGATCCCGCTGCAGACTGAAGTGCCGATCTACTTCAAATATGTGACCGCCTGGTCTGCCCGCGACCGCATCGTGCAGTTCCGCGACGACATCTACCAGATGGACGGCGCCCAGGAATTGGCGCTTCAGACCGGCCTGAACCAGGAGCCGGTGGTCGCGAACTAAAGCGTTCGACGATCAATGGAAAACAGAAACCCGCTCTTCATCACGAAGGCGGGTTTTTTCTTGTCCTGCGTCAGGCGATAGCAGCGACTGTCTTCACTGGTTCGGAGCATGCAGAGGTCGGCGCAAAGCAGGCGAGGGCGGCGACGAACATCAGGCGCGCGCCGTCCACCATCCGTTCTGAATCGAGATCGGTCCGGCTGTCGAGCAGCGCCGTGAAGCGCGGCCAGGGCGTCGAACGCTGGGCCTGCGCCGCGAGATGGCGGGCGCCGAGGCTTGCGGAGCAGCCGATCGCTTCGGCGCGCTGGAGCAAGATGATCGCGCCGAGCGAGGCGCCCTCCGCCACATAGAGCGCGCCCCAGGCCTGGGCCGGATCTTCGAAGGGGATAATGCGCTCGACATGGGGAGCGGGCGCCAGCCCGCAATCGTCGAGGTCGGCCAACAACGCGTCATGGACAAGCCCTGGTCGCCAGTCTCCGAACCATCCCCGCTCGGTCGCCGCCGCAAGCTCCGGCTCCGCCAGTCGGCGGAAGAGTTCGGCGGATCGGAGATAACAGCCGTAATCCGCTCTCGTCCTGAACGCGCCGATGCGCGTGTCCAGCCTGTGGTGAAGATCTGCCGTTTTCCGCCGGAGTTGAAAGCGCAGCGTCGCTTGAAGATCTGTCATGCTTGTCCCGAAATCCGATTTGACCCGACGAAACGCCGCAGGTCCTGCTCGGGTTCCGTCTTTCAGGAGCCGCTGCGGTCTAGCGCCGTCTCGTCGAGGATTCTGCCGATGATCTCGACGGTTTCGAACACCGCCCGATTCTCCGGCAGATTCCGCGCGATATTGTCCTGAAAGCGCGGCAGGTCTGCGAGCATTCGCTCGGTAGCCCCCGCGATCTCCTTGCGGAAGCTCTTGACCACCAGTCCCACGCCGTTGTTGCGGATCCAGTCGAGATTAGGCCGCTCCTGCGGCATGGTCGAGGCGTTGCCTTCGACGATCACCGGACGGCCAAGGTGAACGGCTTCACTGATGCTGCCGGGGCCGGGCTTGCCGATCAGGAAATCGGCGAGCCGCATATAATCTGGCACATTCTGCACGAAACCGACTGCGCAACAATTCGGCCGCCCCTGCAACGCCTTTTGCAGGGCGGTGTTCTTGCCGCACATCACGATCGACTGCACCTTTGTCGCCGATTTTTCGAGTTGGTCGAGAATGGTCAATGTCGCCCGCCGGGCGCCGTTGCCGCCAAACATGATCATCGCCGTCGACCGGTCTTCCGCAAGAGCGAGATCGCTTCGCGTCAGGGCATGCGGGGCGGGAGGCTGGTAGAACGCATCCTTGAGGATCATGCCGGAGACTTCGAAAACATCCGAGTCGCGATAGAAGCCGGTGGCGCGGGCCTGCTCAGCCGCTTTCGGCGTGCCGCAGACGATATATTGCGCCTGATCCTCCATCCAGAAATGTGGCGGCGCGTCGACCAAGTCGGTGATGACGGTGAGATAGGGGATCGACGCGTCGAATGTCTGCAACGCCCTGTGCATGACGCGGTTGAAATTGGGAATGACCGACACGACGAGATCCGGCCGCGGCTCCGCGCGCCAACGCGCCGCCAGCAGTCGCTCGATATCGGCGGAGTAACGACGGATGAAGCCCTGCAGGATCGGCAGGATCGTGCCAAGCCCGCGTGTCGCCCCGCGCTTGAGCGCGTTGTTGTAGATGTCCTGCGCCTGGATGGGAGCGATCGGCAGACGCGGAGCGACCGGCAGCAGGATCCTCTTGAGCGAGCCGGTTATTTTCTGCGTCAGCCGATGAACGGGGTCGACCGGTTCGAGCAGCTTCTGCAAGTCGACTGGCGTTACCGCCCAGTTCGGATGGGTTTTTTCGATCAGCCGGGTCAGCGCCGTCATCGCATTGCGATGCCCCCCGCCTGCGTCGAAATAGAAGATCTCGATGCGGTGGGTTTTCGAAGGCGCTTGCATCGTCACGGGAAATCCCCTGGCTGAAATTGCGCGCACCATTTGCGGAAAGTCTCGTCCTGTCAAGCAATCCGCATCCGTGGCTTGTCGCGCTGAAACGCCTTGGGAACGACAGGGGCGGCGCAAGCATGGCATTCGCCGCCGCAATCCGTCTTGCCCCGACGCGCCGCAATCGCTAAGACCCTTTCAGCCCGAAACCTGCGGCTCGCCGGCGATGAACCGGTCCGGCGGAACGACGGTATAAGGTCATCCCGAGCCCAAGAAAGACGAGACAGACATGAGCGCGAACGACGCCTTTTTCACCCGTAGTCTTGCTGATTCCGATCCGGATATCTTCGGTGCGATCGAGAAGGAACTTGGCCGTCAACGCCATGAGATCGAGCTGATCGCCTCTGAAAACATCGTCTCCCGCGCCGTTCTCGAAGCGCAGGGCTCGATCATGACCAACAAATATGCCGAGGGTTATCCGGGCAAGCGCTATTACGGCGGCTGCCAGTTCGTCGACATCGCCGAAGAACTCGCCATCGAGCGCGCCAAGAAGCTGTTCGGCGTCAACTTCGCCAACGTTCAGCCGAACTCCGGTTCGCAGATGAACCAGGCCGTGTTCCTCGCGCTGCTGCAGCCCGGCGACACCTTCATGGGCCTCGACCTCAATTCGGGCGGCCATCTGACCCATGGTTCGCCGGTCAACATGTCCGGCAAGTGGTTCAACGTCGTCTCCTACGGCGTGCGTGAAGAAGACCACCAGCTCGACATGGACGACGTCGCCAGGAAGGCCGAGCAGCACAAGCCCAAGTTGATCATTGCTGGCGGCACCGCCTATTCCCGTATCTGGGACTGGAAGCGCTTCCGCGAGATCGCCGATTCGGTCGGCGCATACCTGATGGTCGACATGGCCCACATCGCCGGCCTCGTGGCGGGCGGCCAGCATCCGTCGCCGTTCCCGCATTGCCATGTCGCGACCTCGACGACCCACAAGTCGCTGCGCGGCCCGCGCGGCGGCATGATCCTCACCAATGACGAGGATCTGGCCAAGAAGTTCAATTCGGCCGTATTCCCCGGTCTGCAGGGCGGCCCGCTGATGCATGTCATCGCCGCCAAGGCCGTGGCTTTCGGCGAAGCGCTGAAGCCGGAATTCAAGGACTACGCCGCCCAGGTGGTGAAGAACGCCAAGGTTCTGGCCGACACGCTGATCGGCCACAATCTCGACATCGTCTCCGGCGGCACCGACAACCACCTGATGCTGGTCGACCTGCGCAAGAAGAACGCCACCGGCAAGCGCGCAGAAGCCGCTCTCGGTCGCGCCTATGTCACCTGCAACAAGAACGGCATTCCCTTCGATCCGGAAAAGCCCTTCGTGACCTCGGGTATCCGTCTGGGCACCCCGGCCGGCACCACCCGCGGCTTCAAGGAAGCCGAATTCACTGAAATCGGCAACCTCATCGTCGAAGTGCTCGACGGCCTGAAGGTCGCCAATTCCGACGAAGGCAATGCGGCCGTTGAAGCCTCGGTGCGCGGCAAGGTGGTTGAACTCACCAACCGCTTCCCGATGTATTCCTATATGTAAGACTGTCCGGCCTTCGCGCCGCACTCTGAAACCCTCTCCGGCAACGGGGAGGGTTTTTTCATATGGGCCTTATCTCCCAACCCTCGGATGACGCATCGCGGCGGCGATGCTAAAGTCTCAGGAAACGGGGGGCGAATGTGGATCTGCGTTCAATCGACCAACATGTATCGCGCGAACCTGCGGGCCTCCTGTCGCGCCTATCAGCTCTCTGGGGCCGACGCCCCTGGAGCACGCGGATCGCCGAGGAGCAAATGGCCCTGCGCAATCCGCATCTCGCAGAAGCGCTGCATGTCGAGAAGATGGAGGGGCAGCGCATCGCGACATGGGCGCGCACCTGGACCCTGGCCGTCGTCGGTCTGTTGCTGATCTTCGTCAATCCGCGCCTGGAAGTGCTTTATTACGAGGCGCTGCTGGTTCTCTTCGTGGTGATCGGCATTGCGCAGTTGCGGGTAGCCCGGGTCGGCCAGTCCCGCCGGGAATTGCTGTTGATAAGCGCCGATCTCCTGCTGCTCACCCTGACGCTGACGGTTCCCAACCCGTTTGCGGCCGACCATTGGCCGACTGCTTTCCAGTTCCGTTTCGATGGCTTCGTCTATTTCTTCATTTTCCTCGCCGCCGGGTCGCTGGCCTATAGCTGGCGCACTGTTCACAGCATCGGCGCGACTGCTGCGCTGATGTGGCTCACGGCGGCCATTGTCGTCATGCTGTTCGGAACCACCTATCCGGACCTCACGGAAAAAGTGGGCGAGGCGCTTTCAGGCTATGACCGCGTCTTCGCCGTGCTCGACCCCAACAGCGTTGAGATTCACAGCCGCGTGCAAGAGGCCGTGGTCATCATCCTCGTCGCCTTCATTCTGGCGCTGAAATCGCAGCGTATGAGCAAACTGCTCATACGCCAGGCCAGTCTTGCCGCCGAGCGCGCCAATCTCTCCCGCTATTTCGCCCCCAACATGGTGGAGGAACTGGCGCGGCGGGACGAGCCGATGGGGGGCGTGCGCGCCCAAGAGGTCGGGGTGCTGTTCGCCGACATCGTTGGCTTCACCCGCTATGCCGAAGGGCGCAGCCCCGACGAGGTCATCGCCATGCTCAGGGAATTTCACGCAGCGCTCGAAGAGGTGGTGTTTTCCCATGGCGGCACGCTGGACAAATTTATGGGCGACGGCCTGATGGCGAGCTTCGGCACGCCGCAAACTTCCCCTTCCGATGCAGCCAATGCGATCGCAGCCGCCTTCGCCATGCAGGACAGGATCGCCGTGCTCAATGATGTCCGTCAGGCAAGGGGGCTTGAGCCGATCCGGCTGTCCGTCGGCGTCCATTTCGGCGAAGTGATTCTGGGCGATGTCGGCAACAGCAGGCGCATGGAATTCGCCATGCTGGGTGACACCGTCAATGTCGCGTCCCGGCTGGAAACCGCCACCCGCGCGCTTTCCAGCCGCATCGTCGTCAGCGCCGCCGCCATGGACGCTGTGACGGAAGAGATCGCGCGTGACCGCTATCGATCCCTCATGCAGCTTCATAAGGGCCTGGTGCTGAAAGGCCGAAGCGAGCCGACCGACGCCTGGACGGCGTGATCCCGCCTGGAGGCGTCGTTCAACGCAGTGTTGATCAAAGCTTCTGGGAGTTCGTAGCCCTTGCCTCTTGTCGCACGCCGTTCCGACCGCTATTTCGGGACTGCGTCGCCTCCGGCGCACAAGATGATGAGTGAAATGACATGCGCTGCCCGTTCTGCAATTCCGAAGACACGCAGGTGAAGGACTCGCGTCCCGCTGAGGACGGCTCTTCCATCCGCCGGCGTCGCATCTGTCCCGATTGCGGCGGTCGCTTCACCACTTTCGAGCGCGTGCAGCTGCGCGAACTGATGGTGATCAAGAAATCTGGCCGCAAGGCGCCGTTCGAGCGCGAGAAACTGGTGCGCTCCTTCGATATCGCGCTGCGCAAGCGGCCTGTCGATCGTGACCGCATCGAGCGCGCCGTCTCGGGCATTATCCGCCGCCTTGAAAGCTCGGGTGAAAACGAAATCAGTTCCGAAGATCTCGGCCTGCAAGTGCTCGAAGCGCTGAAGAGCCTCGATGACGTGGCCTTCGTGCGTTACGCCTCTGTTTATCGCGATTTCACTCATATCGAGGATTTTTCCGCCGCGATCGCCCAGATCACCGCCAAGATCGCCCGCGATCCTGCCGAGGAACGCTGATCCATGACAACAGCGGCGGATGATCAGCGCTTTATGTCCGAGGCGGCAGCGCTGTCGCGCCGCCATCTCGGGCTGACGGGCTCGAACCCGTCCGTCGGCTGCGTGATCGTCCGCGACGGCGACGTCGTCGGGCGAGGTGTGACCGCCGCATCCGGCCGTCCCCACGCCGAAACCGAGGCCTTGAAGGAGGCGGGCGCGCAAGCTCGCGGCGCCACTGCCTATGTGACGCTCGAACCCTGCTCGCATCACGGCAAGACCCCGCCTTGCGCCGAAGCCTTGATCGCGGCCGGGATCGCCCGCGTGGTGGTGGCGATCACCGATCCGGACGAACGGGTTTCGGGACGCGGCCTCGCCATGCTCGAAGCGGCCGGCGTCGAGGTGGTCTCGGGCGTCGGCGAGGAGGAAGCGCACGCGGTGCTTGAAGCCTATCTCCACCGCCAGCGCAACAAACGCCCGCAAGTGATTCTGAAGCTTGCGGTTTCCGCAGACGGCATGATCGGCCGGCGCGGCGAGGGGCAGGTGGCGATCACCGGCAAGGAGGCCCGCGCCCGCTCCCAATTGCTGCGCGCCGAAAGCGACGCCATCCTGGTGGGGATCGGCACGGCCATGGCCGACGATCCGGAGCTGACATGCCGGCTTGAGGGTTATGAACACCGTTCACCAATGCGCCTGGTGCTCGACCGGCGGCTGGAGCTGCCTCTGACCTCGAAACTCGCGACTACGGCGCGTGACGTGCCGGTCATCGCGGTCACTGTCGATGCCGATGCGCCCGAGCTCGCCGCCCGTCGCGCGGCGCTGGAGTTCGCCGGCGTGGACGTGCTGCCCGTCGCCGATCTTGGCGCGCTTCTGGATGAACTCGGCCGTCGCGGACTATCGTCGCTGATCGTCGAGGGCGGCGCCCGGGTGGCCTCGGATTTTCTCAGCGCCGGCCTTGCCGACCGCATCCTGCTGTTCACGTCGCCTGTCATCGTCGGCGAGGGCGGCGTGCCGTCGCCGCTGACCGAACAGACCGTTCCCGCCAACTTCCGTCTGAGGATGCGCGAGCCGCTTGGCGCGGACTGGATGGCTGACTATATCAAGGCCGAAGTTTCAGATCTGCGCTGAGCGCGCGAGAGGGGCATCATGTTCACAGGCATCGTTACCGATATCGGCGAAATAACCGAAGTCACCCCGCTCAATGAAGGCGTGCGGCTGCGCGTCGCCACCCATTACGATCCCGCGACGATCGCGATCGGCGCATCCATCGCCCATGCCGGCGTCTGCCTCACGGTGACGCGCCTGCCCGAGACCGGCGCCAATGAAGCCTGGCACGAGGTCGAAGCCTGGGAAGAGGCGCTCCGGCTCACCACCGCCGGCGTCTGGGGCGTGGGCACCCGGCTCAATCTCGAACGGGCGCTCAAAATCGGCGACGAACTCGGCGGCCATATCGTCTCGGGCCATGTCGACGCCATGGCCGAGATCATCGCGGTCACCCAGGAAGGCGACGCCACCCGCTACACCATCCGCGCGCCGCGCGATTACGCAAAGTTCATCGCGCCCAAGGGTTCTGTGGCGCTCGACGGAACCTCGCTCACCGTCAACAAGGTGGATGGGACTGATTTCGACGTGCTGATCATCCGCCACACCCAGGAGGTCACCACCTGGGGCGAACGTAAGGCCGGCGACAAGCTCAATCTCGAAGTCGACACTATGGCGCGCTACGCGGCGCGGCTGGCGGAGTTCACGGACTGACGCAAACCTCCCGCGCCTGACGACGCGGGAGCCGTTCTTTCCCTCGTAAGTGTTCAGTCGACATAAATTGTCACGCCGCCATCCGCTGCGCGATCTGCGCCGACGATGGTGGAGACATCGACGCCGTCGGATTTCAGCGTCTTCAGCAGGGCGGTATTGTGTTCGACGGTCTTCTGCAGCATGGCCACATGCTTGGGATTGTCGGCGCGGTTGCGTTCGATAACCGTGCCTTCGGCGCTGGAATCGAGCGAGGCGACGGGCGTCACCGTGAGCGCTCCGCCTTTCCAATGCTTGAGAATCTGGCCGATCTGGTGGGTTTCGGAAGACGCGAAGGTGAGGCGAGGTCCGGCGGGCTGCTGGTCATCCAGCCCGTCATGGGTGCTGGCGCTCCGGTCTATTTCGCCGCCGCGATGTTCGGCGGCGAAGACGGGCAGGGCGAAGGCGGCTGTAAGCGTGGCGACAAGCGCTGACGTTGCAAGGCGGTTCATGGCGCATCTCCTTTCGATGGTTGCCATTCCCTTGCGGCGGGGGATCTGTCATCCGGTCCACCGTCGCGTCGACCATGCCAATACAGCATCGAAATCCGGCGGATTTTCGCCGGAAGGCCTTGAGTAACATTACGTCTTCGGCGTCTCGCCTAAATTATTCGTCATGTTGGCGGACGTAAAAAAGCCCCCGCGACGGGTCGCGGAGGCTCTAATCCATATCTGACATCAGTCGTGTCGAGCGCCGTTAGCGCACATAGACGATCAACTGACCATCGGCGCCGCGTTCGGCGGCCACCACGTCGTCTGCCTTGATGTTCTGGGCGTCGAGCTTGCTCTTGATAGCGCTATTGGAGGTCATGGCCGACTGGAAATCGGCTCCGCCCATTGCGCCTTCGAGCTGCGTGCGACGGCTTTCATCGGTGATCGTGTCGAGCTTGACCACGGAGACATTGTCGCCGCTCCAGGAGTTCAGGTCGCTTGCGCCAAGCATGGTCCCGCCGCCCGTGGAGTTGGTCACCGAGCCGCTTGTGGTCGGATCAATCACGCCGTCTTCGTTGTAGCCCTGAGATTGGCCCGTTTTGACGGAGGAGTTGGAATTGGTTTTACCGGCTGCGCCAGAATTCTTGCCGCCGTCATCGGCCATTGCGGCTCCCGCCGGAACGACGATTGCCAGGGCGGACGCGAGGACGAGATTGGTGAGTTTCGCCATGTCTGTATTCCTTTCGTGTTTCCTTGCAAATCTTCCGTTTGCATAGGTCCAACGATCTGAGTCCGCGATGGTTGCATGAAAAATCGAGATCTATGGCCGCTGATTGCAGCTTTATCATCCGTTCCAGTGGAGATAGGTTGGATTTTTAAGCTGCAAGGAGATCGCGCATGTCCGAGTTTAATCCGGTGATCCGTCTGGCGGAGGCCGCGGCCGAACCTTTTTCGCAGGGCGATCTCTACCAGTCCGAGGACGCGGTGATCGGCAAGCGGCTTGGACTGACGGCGCTCGGTTGCGGTTATTCCGTTGTGCCGCCGGGAAAATCGGCCTGTCCGTTTCACAATCATCACGCCGAGGACGAGATGTTCGTGATCCTGGAGGGCGAGGGTGTCTATCGGTTTGGCGCCAATCGATTCCCTTTCAAGGCGGGCGATGTGCTGGGCGCGCCGGCGGGCGGGCCGGATACCGCCCATCAGATCATCAACACCGGCAATGGTCCGCTGCGCTATCTCGCCATCTCCAGCATGGCCGAGCTGGAAATCGCCGAATATCCCGATTCCGGGAAATTTCTCGCCCGCGCCAAGGGCGCCGATGGCAAGGCGCGGTTTCGCGAGATCCGCATGAAGGAGGGCGAAGTCGATTACTGGGCGGGAGAGCCGGGAGCCTGATAAATGCCTGTTTTGCACGCGGTTTGCAGGGCGTTGATTTGAATTTGCTTGCCTTCGCGGCTCATAAGTGATTTGACCCGACAAAATTTCGCGCCGCCAAGGCCGCATCCCCATCCCGAGGAAACACGATGTCAAATCCGCATCTGCTGATCGTTGAAGCCCGTTTTTACGATGATATGTCCGACGCCCTGCTGGAAGGCGCCACCGAAGCGCTGAAGGAAGCCGGCGCGACTTATGACGTGGTGACGGTGCCCGGCGCTCTGGAGATCCCGGCCTGCATTTCCATGGCGCTTGACGGCGCGGAAGACGGCGGCACGGAATATGACGGTTTCGTCGCGCTCGGCATGGTCATCCGTGGCGAGACCTATCATTTCGACATCGTCTCCAACGAATCCTGCCGCGCCATCATGGATCTCGCCGTCAGCGAAAGCCTGCCGATCGGCAATGGCATCCTGACCGTCGAGAATGAGGAACAGGCCTGGGCGCGCGCCAAGCGTTCGGAACTCGACAAGGGCGGCTTCGCCGCCCGCGCCGCCCTCACCATGATCGGCCTCAAGAAGAAGTTCGGCGCATAAATCATGGCCAGCGACACGCAGAACACCAGTGACGTCAAGCCCGCCAATCAGCGCGGCGCCGCTCGCCTCGCCGCCGTCCAGGCGCTCTATCAGATGGAGCTGTCAGGCACGGGCGTGCTGGAAATCGTCGCCGAATACGAGAATTTCCGGCTTGGCCAGGAACTTGATGGCGATCAGTATCTCAAGGCGGATCCGTCCTGGTTCCGTTCGATAGTGGCGGGCGTGGTGCGCGATCAGCGCGCGCTTGATCCGGTGATTGCGGATTCGCTCGTCGAAGGCTGGCCGCTCTCGCGTCTCGACGCCACACTGCGCGCCATCCTGCGCGCCGGCGTCTTCGAGATCATCGAGCGCAAGGATGTGCCGACGCCTGTCATCGTCAATGAATATGTCGAGATCGCTCACGCTTTCTTCGCCGAGGAAGAGCCGAAGCTGGTCAACGCCGTGCTCGACGCCGTCGCCCGCAAGCTGCGGATCGACAAGAAGTAAAGAATAGGGAATTTTTGCCATGGCGCCGGTGGAAGGTCTGGAAAAAGAACTGGGCCTTGCCCGGCGCAATGTGTTTCTGCTGGCCGCCGCCCAGGCGATTCTGGGGTCTGCGCCGCCGATCACCTTCGCCATGGGCGGGCTTGCCGCCTATCAGATGCTGGGCGACGACAAGTCGCTCGCCACCGCCCCGCTGACCGGCTTCAATATCGGCGTATCGATCGGCACGATCGTGGTGGCGATCCTGTCGCGCTATCTCGCCCGCAAGCTCAGTTTCATCATCGGCGCGCTGCTGACGGCGTTCGGCGGCCTGATCGCCGCCGTTGCGATTTTTCAGAGCAATTTCTGGTTGATGGTGGCGGGGCTGGCGCTGACCGGCGTGTCGGGCGGCTTCACGCAGAAATTCCGCTTCGCCGCCGCCGACGCCTCGCCGTCCTTCTACAAGGGGTCGGCGATTTCCTGGATCCTCGCCGGCGGTATCGTCTCGGCGGTTGCCGGTCCGCAGATCGCCATCGCCACCAAGGAACTGTTCGAACCGGTGCTGTTCGCCGGCGCCTTCGTCGCGTTTGCGCCGATGGGGCTGCTGGCGGCCGGCATTCTCGTCTTCCTGAAATTGCCGCCCGTGCATGACAAGAATGCGCCCAATGCTGAAACCGCGCGGCCTCTTTCGGGCATTGTCCTCAAGCCGCGATTCCTCACCGGCATGTTCTGCGGCGTCTCCTCTTATGCGTTGATGACCTTCATGATGACCGGCGCGCCGCTGGCCATGGTGGTCGGCTGCGGCTATTCGACCGACGATTCCACGCTCGGCATCCAGTTCCACGTGCTGGCCATGTTCGGGCCGAGTTTCGTCACCGGCGCGCTGATCAAGCGCTTCGGCGCCGAAAAGATCGTCGCCTGCGGGCTTGTCATCCTCATGCTCTGCGCGGCGATCGCCCATACGGGCATCGAACTCTGGAATTTCTGGGGCGCGCTGGTGTTGCTCGGCTTCGGCTGGAATTTCGGCTTTATCGGCTCCACCGCCATCGTCGCGTCAAGCTACCGGCCGAGCGAGGCCGACAAGGTGCAGGCCTATCACGACATCATCCTGTTCACCATGGTGGCGTTGTCGTCCTTCGCTTCGGGGCAGATCTTCACCCGTTATGGCTGGGACGCGATGATCCTGCCGGTCTGGCCCTTGGCGCTGACCGGGCTTGCCCTTCTGGCGATCCAGGGGCGGGCCGGACGCGTCGCCCTTTCCGCCAAAGATTAATTTTCTCTTTCGAAGCTCCGCCTCGCGCCTGACCCTTGACGTCCAAGGAGTCAAACCGCACTCTCCCCCGGTCGAAAGGAGCGGGGACGACGAGGGGAGTAGTCGATCCCGTTTCCTGGCCGGCGGATATCCCTTCCGCCGTCACTGTGGAGGAAACTGGGAATGAGCATCATGTTTGGCGTCATAGTTTGCGGACTTCTGTCCGTAGCCTATGCGATCTGGGCGACGCAGACGGTCCTCGCGGCCGATCAAGGCAACGCTCGCATGCAAGAAATCGCAGGTTATATTCGTGAAGGCGCGCAGGCCTATCTGACGCGCCAATACACCACAATCGCCATTGTCGGCGTCGCCGTTTTCATTCTGGCCTTTTTCCTGCTGTCGGCCGCTGCGGCCTTCGGCTTTCTCATCGGCGCGGTTCTCTCGGGCGCTGCGGGTTTCATCGGCATGCATGTGTCGGTGCGCGCCAATGTGCGCACGGCGCAGGCGGCCTCGCGCAGTCTTGCGGCCGCCCTTGATATCGCCTTCAAGTCGGGCGCGATCACCGGCCTCTTGGTTGCCGGTCTCGCGCTGCTCGGCGTGGCGGTCTATTTCTTCATTCTGACTGATGTGCTCGGCCATGAAGGCGGCAGCCGCGAAGTGATCGACGCGCTGGTGTCACTCGGCTTCGGCGCCTCGCTGATCTCGATCTTCGCCCGTCTCGGCGGCGGCATCTTCACCAAGGGCGCCGATGTCGGCGGCGACCTGGTCGGCAAGGTGGAAGCAGGCATTCCCGAGGATGATCCGCGCAATCCCGCCACCATTGCCGACAATGTCGGCGACAATGTCGGCGATTGCGCCGGCATGGCGGCAGATCTGTTCGAAACCTATGCCGTCACCGTGGTGGCGACCATGGTGCTTGCGGCGATCTTCTTCGCCGGAACGCCGTCGCTCGACAGCGCGATGATGTACCCGTTGGCGATCTGCGCCGGTTCGATCCTCACCTCGATCGCCGGCACCTTCTTCGTCAAGCTCGGCCCGAGCAACAATATCATGGGCGCGCTGTATAAAGGCCTGATCGCCACCGGCCTCCTGTCGGTCGCAGCGATCGCGGCCGCCACGTCCCTGACTGTCGGTTGGGGCGATTTCGGCAAGGAAGGCGCGATGATCAGCGGATCAAGCCTGTTCCTCTGCGCCCTGGTGGGCCTTGTGGTCACTGCGCTCATCGTGGTGATCACCGAATATTATACCGGCACCAACAAGCGTCCGGTCAACTCTATCGCCCAGGCCTCGGTCACCGGCCACGGCACCAATGTTATCCAGGGTCTCGCCGTGTCGCTGGAATCCACCGCGCTTCCGGCAATCGTCATCGTCGGCGGAATCATCGCCACCTATCAGCTCGGCGGCTTGTTCGGCACCGGCATCGCGGTGACCGCCATGCTGGGACTTGCCGGCATGATCGTGGCGCTCGACGCTTTCGGACCCGTCACCGACAATGCCGGCGGCATCGCCGAAATGGCGCATCTGCCGCCTGACGTTCGCAAGGTCACCGATGCGCTGGATGCGGTCGGCAACACCACCAAGGCGGTCACCAAAGGCTACGCGATCGGTTCGGCCGGTCTCGGCGCGCTGGTGCTGTTTGCGGCCTATTCCAACGACTTGCAATATTTCGTGGCCAATTCGGCGCAGTATCCCTATTTCGCCGATGTTGGGCAGATCTCGTTTGATCTTTCCAATCCTTACGTCGTGGCGGGCCTCATTTTCGGCGGCCTGATCCCCTATCTGTTCGGCGGCATCGCCATGACGGCGGTGGGCCGCGCAGCCGGCTCCATCGTCGAGGAAGTGCGTCGTCAGTTCCGCGAAAAGCCGGGGATCATGGAAGGGCGGGAAAAGCCTGATTACGGTCGCGCCGTGGACATCCTCACCCGCGCCGCCATTCGCGAAATGATCGTGCCGTCGCTTCTGCCGGTGCTTGCGCCGCTGGTTGTGTATTTCGGCGTGCTCTTGATCTCGGGCTCCAAGGCTTCGGCTTTCGCAGCGCTCGGCGCCTCGCTCTTGGGCGTCATCGTCAATGGCCTGTTCGTGGCGATTTCCATGACTTCGGGCGGCGGCGCCTGGGATAACGCCAAGAAGAGTTTTGAGGACGGTTTCGTCGACAAGGACGGCGTGCGCCACCTCAAAGGCTCCGACGCCCATAAGGCGTCTGTGACAGGCGACACCGTCGGCGATCCCTACAAGGACACCGCCGGCCCCGCCGTCAATCCGGCCATCAAGATCACCAACATCGTCGCGCTCCTGCTGCTGGCCGTTATGGCCTGACAGCATCCGCCTGAAAAAGAAGAAGCCGCGCAAACCCAGCGCGGCTTCTGTCATTTCGAAGTCTGGACGACGCCTTAGTAAGGGTTGCCCTGAGTGTTCGTGCCGCCCAGCATCTGCTGGACCTGCTGACCCGGATTGATGCCGCCGCGAAGCAGGCGCATCAGGAAGGTCATTTCGGTGCCGCCGGTCGGCGTGGTGCGCGAGATCATGTCGAAGACGCGGCCGTCCTGCAGCTTGTAATGGGCGATGCGGGAAACGACGCCGTCCTTGTCGAAATAAACGGCCATGATCGACTGGTTGATCAGCTTCGGCTTCATGAAGGCGGCTGCGCGGGTGCGTTCCTGCGAGATATAGTAGAACACTTCCGTGTCGAAGGTCGCGGTCGCCGAGGGCGTGCCGAGCGACAACAATACCTGCTCGCGACTCGATCCGACCGGGGTGAGTGCCAGCGTCTGTTCGTCGACGACATAGCCGTTCTTGATGATTTCGCTGGTCTGGCAGCCCGAAAGCGCCACGGTCGTCATCAACACCGCAAGGACCACGCTCGCTGCTTTCCCCGCCCGGCCTTGCTGAATTTGCATTTTCAACGACATCTCCCAAGCTCATGACCCGAGGGCGGGCATTCGCGACGTTCGGCTCCGACATCTGGCAAAACGCAGATCCAGTCGCCACATAAGCCAACGCCATTGCTTTTCATGCCTGCTTCGGTAAACCAGCTTTCGGCAGGATGCAACAAGGCGCTTGTCCCTCGCATCCGATTTCACAAGGCCAAATCAGGGCAAATTGATGATCTTCAGCCTGTTTCGGAAAAATAACCCAGAGCGCGACGCGGCGTTGCGGCAATACGCCTTGCTGACCGACGCCGGCCGCCGCCCGGTCTTCTATCTGGATGGCAATGCGCCAGATACGGTGATCGGCCGGTTTGAAGTGATTTCCCTGCTGTTGATTCTGTATTTTCGCCGCACCGCCGAGATTGGCGGCAAGGCCAAGGACATCGCCCAATATGTGGCGGACGCTTTTTTCGAAGATCTCGATCACTCGATTCGGGAATTGGGCGTCGGCGATCACGGTGTGCCGAAGCGGCTCAAGAAGCTCGCTCAGATGTTCTACGGCCGGCTCGATTCCTATGGCGCTGCGCTGGGCGGCGATGACGCGGAGGCGCTGGAGGCGGCCCTCAAACGGAATTTACACCCTGAATCCACCGATCCGGCGCTTTCCATGCGCTGGCTCGCCGATTATATGATCGCCGCCGAGCACGCCTGGAAAGCCGCCCCCGCCGAGACATGGATGCGCGGCGAGGCGAAAGTCCCGTCGGTCGCCGCAGGAGACGCATGATGAGCAAACCAACAACGGACGCGCCCTTTTCCTATCGAGTGAAGGTCGGGCATGTGTCGCACAATCCGATCGAAGTGCATGTCGAAGCCGATGCGCGCGAACTCAAGGCGCTCGCGAGCTTTTGGCAGACTTTGTCGGTCGATGCGCTGAGCGCCGACGTCAAGCTTCGCCGCTGGAAGAAGGACGGCGTCAAGGTGTTCGGCGAATTGCGCGGCCGGGTCACGCAGGCCTGCGTGGTGACGCTGGAGCCGGTCGAGAGCGAGATCTTCGAAGAGATCGATCAGATTTTCGTGCCGGAAGGCTCTGCGCTTGCCCGGATTCCCGCCAATGACGAAGGCGAGTTGATTGTCGACCCGGACGGCCCTGACCTGCCGGAAACATTTGTCGGCGATACGATCGATGTCGGCATGCTGGTGGCGGAACTCGCCGCGATGGGATTGGATCCCTATCCACGCAAGTCGGGCGTCGAATTTTCCGGTCATGTCGAATCCACCGCCGCCGACGACAAGAGACCGTCGCCTTTCGCGGCGCTCAAATCCATGAAGCTCGACAAATAGGCGCCAGCGCACGCCCGGCGGAATTGCCAAAGGGGTTGTATGTGAGGCCGAAAGCATTATTTTGGCCGCAATGGCCGAGGCCCAGGGTCTTGGGCTAACAGGGATCAGAAACGACGTGATCAGAATTTCCATCGACGCCATGGGGGGCGATTTTGGCCCTGAAGTCAGTCTTGAAGGCGTAGCGATCGCTCTCCTTCGTCAGCCTGACATCCAATTCATCATCTATGGCCAAGAGGATGTCTGCCAGCCGATCCTGGCGAAATATCCGAAGCTCAAGGACCGCATCGTCTTCCACCACTGCGATGTGGCGATCCGCATGGATGAAAAACCCAGCCAGGCCCTGCGCCGCGGACGCTATGCGTCGTCGATGTGGCGCGCCATCGAGGCGGTGAAGCTCGATGAAGCCGATGTCGCGGTATCGGCCGGCAATACCGGCGCGCTGATGGCGATGTCGAAATTTTGCCTGCGCACCATGGCCAATGTCGAGCGTCCGGCGATCGCGGGCATCTGGCCGACAACGCGCGGCGAGAGCATCGTGC
Organism: Rhizobium sp. SG_E_25_P2; assembly: GCF_029892285.1. GTDB lineage: Bacteria > Pseudomonadota > Alphaproteobacteria > Rhizobiales > Rhizobiaceae > Rhizobium_E. The sequence goes on along the minus strand of NZ_JARXVM010000006.1, from coordinate 75,382 downwards.
TCGACATCGGCGCGACGATCGGGGCCGATAGCCAGCAATTGCTGGATTTTTCGCTGATGGGCGGCGCGATGGCGCGGGCGCTGTTCGAGGTCCGCAGGCCCACGGTCGGCCTTCTCAATGTCGGGGTCGAGGAGATCAAGGGCCAGGAAGAGGTGAAGGAAGCCGGACGGCTGCTGCGCGAGGCCAATCTCGACACGATCGACTATCACGGCTTCGTCGAAGGCGACGATATCGGTCGCGGCACCGTGGATGTGGTGGTCACCGAAGGCTTCACCGGCAATATCGCCTTGAAGGCCGCCGAGGGCACGGCCCGGCAGATTTCTGATTTCCTGAAGGCGGCGATCAAGCGCAGCCTAATGGCCAAGATCGGTTATCTGCTCGCCAAAAGCGCGTTTGACATTCTCCGCGAAAAAATGGATCCGCGCAAAGTCAATGGCGGCGTGTTTCTCGGATTGAATGGGATTGTTATAAAAAGTCATGGCGGAACCGATGGCGAGGGCTATGCGGCGGCCATCAAGGTCGGATATGACATGGTCCGCAACGGTCTGCTGCAAAAAATCGACGCGGACTTGAGGAAATATCATACCTTACGGGTCCCGCCCTCGGACCCGCAGGACGAAAACGTCAACGGGATGCTGTAAAAATGATCCGATCGATTGTGCGCGGGTTCGGCTCCGCCTTGCCGAAACGCGTCGTGACCAATCGCGAAATGGAATCCATGGTGGACACCACCGACGAATGGATCGTTCAGCGAACCGGTATCCGGCAGCGTTACATCGCCGGCGAAGACGAAACCTCCGCATCTCTCGGGGAATCCGCAGCGCGCGCCGCGCTCGACAATGCCGGGCTGACGCCCGACGATATCGACCTGATCATCGTCGCGACCTCGACGCCTGACAATACATTCCCGGCCACCGCAGTAAACATCCAGAATCGCCTTGGCATGAAGCATGGCGCCGCCTTCGACATGCAGGCTGTTTGCACAGGCTTCGTTTATGCCGTCACCACGGCCGACGCCTATATCCGTTGCGGGTTGGCCAGGCGGGCATTGGTGATCGGCGCCGAAACTTTTTCCCGGATCCTCGATTGGAACGACCGCACCACCTGCGTTCTGTTCGGCGATGGCGCCGGCGCGCTGGTGCTCGAAGCTGGCGAAGGCGAGGGGACGAGCGATGATCGCGGCGTCCTGACCGCGCATCTGCGCTCGGACGGTTCACATAAGGACAAGCTCTATGTCGACGGAGGCCCGTCCTCGACGGGGACGGTCGGCCATTTGCGCATGGAGGGCCGTGAGGTTTTCAAGCACGCGGTCGGCATGATTACCGATGTGATCGTCGACGCCTTCGAGGCCGTGAAGCTTCCGCTTGAAGCGATCGATTGGCTGGTGCCGCATCAGGCCAATGTCCGCATCATCGAGGGTTCCGCTAAAAAGCTCGGCATTCCCATGGAAAAAGTGGTCGTGACGGTGGACCAGCATGGCAATACATCGGCGGCGTCGATTCCGCTTGCGCTTGCCGTAGCGGCAAGCGATGGCCGCATCAAGAAGGGCGATCTGGTCCTTCTGGAAGCCATGGGTGGCGGATTTACCTGGGGCTCGGTGCTACTGCGCTGGTAAAGCAAGGAAAATCCATCTTTCTGGCTTCCTCGGACGCTTGACCCCGCCCGACAACAACAATAGTCTTCGCTAGAATTTTCACATAGTTCGACAGATCAGGCGGGGGATCATGAGCGGCAAGACTGTGACGAGAGCGGATCTGGCGGAATCAGTCTTTCGCAAGGTTGGGTTGTCGAGGACTGAATCCGCGCAACTGGTCGAGACCGTCATCGACGAGATCTGCAACGCCATCGTGCGCGGGGAAAGCGTCAAGCTGTCCTCCTTCGCAACCTTCCAGGTGCGCAGCAAGAACGAACGGATCGGTCGAAACCCCAAAACAGGCGAAGAAGTTCCGATTTCTCCCCGCCGCGTGATGACCTTCAAGGCCTCCAACGTGCTGAAGAACCGCATCCTCAAGAGCCATCTGGCGCGCAAGGCCAAGGCCAAGCCCTCAGAGGTCAAGGCGGCCGAGCCGAAAGTCTGACCCCGGCCCGGAGCCGATCTTGGGGACATGGCGAAAGCCTGCGGCGACAGCGGAGTTTTTTGAAACATGGAAAAAAGTCCGGACGCGTTTCGCACCATCAGCGAAGTCGCCGAAGACCTCGATCTGCCGCAGCATGTGCTCCGTTTCTGGGAAACGCGATTTCCGCAGATCAAGCCGCTCAAGCGTGGCGGCGGGCGGCGTTATTATCGGCCTGATGATGTCGAACTTCTGAAAGGCATCCGCCACCTGCTTTATGATCACGGCTATACGATCAAAGGCGTTCAGAAGCTGCTCAAGACCAATGGCAACCGATTCGTCGCGGCCGCCGCGTCTGGCGATCTCGCGACAATGGAAGCGCTTGCCGCGCAGAGCCGTGACGAGCCGGAGGACGCGCCGCCGCCCGTGCCCATGCCGACCGCCCCATCCATGTCTCATGCGCTGCCGAAGGGCATCCTGTCTGATGACGATCAACTTGTCGGGCGACCCAAGCCGCCTGTGAACCGTCGCTTCTTCGGACTGATCAGCGGCGGAGACGACGAGCCCTCGTTCAGCGGCGGCGGCGGCGCGATGAGCAAGGAAGACAGGGCGCTCCTACAGGAAGCGCTGTTCGATCTCCTGGAATGCAAACGCCTGCTCGATCAGGTGCGATAATTCGTCAACAATCTAAAGCATGTCGCCCAGAACTCGGAGCCGGGTTTGGGACGATAACATGCGATCAAATGCGATAAAGCGTAAGGGGCGGATCTGAGAGATCGCGACACGCTCTGGGAACCTCACGGCTGGCGCTGCGTTTATGAGCCATAGCCAAGGAGGTTTCCATGCATGTCAGCGCGTCCATCCGCTCGCCGCTTCTCGAACGGGATTGCTGGCCGGCATCGGGTCCTGTCTACGCCATGCCCGAGCCTTCCGCGCCATCTGGCGGCGGCCGCACTTTTTGGGTGAAAGTACTCGATCGTCTGTCGGTTCCTGAAAAAGACGACAATGTGCCGGTGTCGCCGATCTACTACTGAGGCGATCCCTCGTCGTCCGAAAAGTGGATGATGAAATGGGCTCCCCGCCGCTCTTCGCGCAGGATCTCAAGATTGCCGCCGATCTGTTGCGCAAAGGCGCGCACCATCGTCAGGCCAGAACTCCGTTCCGTCGTCTCAGGCAAGCCCACGCCGTTGTCCTGAACCGACAGCCTTATATCGCCTGCCGCCTTTTCCAGGCGGATGTCGATTTTGCCATCGTTTCCGTCCGTGAAGGCATGCTTGACCGAATTGGTGAGAAGCTCTGTGACGATGAGCGCCAATGGCGTCGCGCGATCCGCCTTGAGAGGGATCGGTCCATCATGGGAAAATCTAACCACGACATTGCGTTCTTCAGGGATGATCGCGGGGCTATGACAGATATGGTCGATGAGGTTGGCGAGATCCACCTGCGAATCGCCGCCGGCGCGGTAGAGAAGCTCGTGCACCTCCGAAATCGCATGGACGCGCGCGCGTAATTCGGCGCCATCGATGGCGGTTTGCCGGCGCATCTGCATGCCGATCATCGCCTCTACCAGCGCCAGATTGTTTTTGACGCGGTGATTGAGCTCCTGCATCAGTCTCTCTCGTTCCACGGCGAGCTTTTCGGCCTCTTCACGCCGTCGCTGTGATTCCTCCGCCTCACGCCGAGAACTGTGCGCTGCGAGGTCGCTGCGCACTTTGCCGACCAGCACGAAGCCGATAGCGCCCAAAGCCAGAATTGCTCCGAGGATGGGTGCGACATGCGCCACCCAACCAGATGTGATCGACGCTGCGGTGACCCCGAAATTGACCACCAGCGACAGATCAGGCAACAGCGCCATCGCATAGATTCTTTCGACGCCATCGGTCTTGGCGACGGTGCGGATGATTTCCTCGCCAGACTTCAGCGCAACCATCGCGCCCGCGTCCGGCGGCAAAAAAGAAGGGGGCGCGACGAAGTTCCTCACCAGCAATTTGCCGTCGAACCGCATCACCGATGCGGCGTTGCCGCCATCTTCCGCTATGGTCTGCAGATAGTTCCGCAAAGCGTCGACGGCGACGGCCGACACGATTACGCCGGCAAAATCCCTGGCGGAAAATGGCTGCGCGAAAATGATCGCGTCGGATTTGCCCTGATTGAGCATAACCCGGTCGACGAAGATCTGTTGGCCGTTCCGGATCGCCTCTATGTAGTCCCTTCGTCCGAACTTCACCTTGATGGGATAGGAGCGGCTTGAGGCGATCAATTCGCCGTCGAAGCCGACGATCAACAGGCCGAGGCTATTCTTCTGCGACTGCTCCATTCCGTCAAGGAAGAGATGAAAAGGCTGGGAGCGTAAAAATGCCAAGTCTTCGCCGCGAGCGCGCTCGCGGACCGCCTGATGAACAAGTGTATGCGTCTGCGCCAGACGATCCACGAACTGGTGAATCAGATGAGCATTTGAGCGGGCCGTGGAAATCGCCTGCCGCTCGCTGGCGCCAAAACTGAAAATCGCCCAGATCACGCCGACGACAATCGGCAACAGCAGACTGCCCCACCGCAGCGCCGCGAGCGACGCTGGCAGCGTCCGCCACTTTGAACCGTCCATCATCGCGCGTCTATCCCCGCCAAGCCTGCCATTGCCGCCTGACCATTCTTGCGGCACCTTAAAGATGTTTTGCCAGTTTGCAATGCAAGCGCCCAACGCGGTGCGCCGAACGGCGGAGGGGGTGGAAAACCGGTCGGGCATGATGTTTGTGCACGGAAAAGCGAGGGCTCGGAACATTTTACGCTTGCTTCTTCCACGGGGAAAGTCTAACGAACCCAAGCCTTAGGGCGAGGTCTGAACGCAACGCGGCGCGTCGAGCGCAAGTCCAACGGTCTCCGTTGGAACGGGTTGCGCAAAGTCCTGAAACTGTTCTGAGAACAGTTTGAAAACGTCGTACGGAGTGTAGCGCAGCCTGGTAGCGCACTTGACTGGGGGTCAAGGGGTCGTGGGTTCGAATCCCGCCACTCCGACGTTTTCTTCTAAAATTCCAGCTCTATATTGGTGTAGTCGCCTCTGTGTGCGGACACGTTCGTGGTGACATGTTGATATTCGCGCGTCGCACAGCGTCATCAGCGCGCTTCGTTGTGTCGCATGGCTATGAAATAAGACCGCAACCCGATGCGAAGCTGAGCAACCATCCGGCGATCATTCCCGCCACAAGACACCATTCCACAAATCCAGACCCCATACTCGCCTCCCTCAGCAAGGCTGAAGAACCGGAAACGCGAGCCGAGGTTCCCCGGCCTTGCGGGGAGTGCAGGGAATTGATTAATTCATAATTATTTTCGCCGGCTTCGGCGTCTCGACATGGGGCGCGCGGATCGGCGGCGCGCGACTATCCGATGCACCTCAGCGCCGCACGAGGCTGCGATAGACGGCTTCCGTCTCATCGGCCATGCGCGTGAGCGAATGCCGCTCTCGGCGGTTGGCGGCGGCGATCCGCAGGCGTGTCAAACTGTCAGGCGCGATGGCCTCGGCAAGGGCGTTCGCCAATGCGGCGGGATCGTCTTCATTGGCGATCAGCAGGCCGTTCTCGCCGTCGTCGACCACAGTCGTTGCGCCGCCCACGCGGGTGAGCACCATCGGCAGGCCGAAGGCTTCGGCCTCGAGCATCACATAGGACATCGCCTCATAGCGGCTTGGCATGACCATGAGATCGAAGGCCTGCATCGCCTCGGGCCCGGAGATGTCGGAAACCAGTCGAATACGGTCGGCGGCGCCGCTCTGGGCGATCTCCGCCCGGACCATACCCTCCAGCGGCCCCGAGCCGATCATCAGGAGATGCGCGTCCGGAATTTGTGTGGAGATGCGCCCGAAGGCGCGGACCAAACGTTCCGGAGCCTTCTGTTCGCACAACCGGCCGACAAAGCCGAGCACCAATGCATCCGGGTGCAAGCCATACCGGGCGCGGATTTCGATGCGCCGTCCGCTCGGCGGGGCGCTCGCGCCGTTCACGACCAGATGCAAAATCTCTTCTGGAATGTGGAGATCGCGATGGGCATGGACCAACTCGTCCTCCGACACGCAGATCAGCGCATCGGTAAAGAACCGCCCGAACAGGCTTTCGATGCCGCCGAAGATCTGTCGCCCCTTGGCGCCGAGCGTGGGGTCCATGGTGCGGAAGGCGTGCGGGGTGTAGACGCGCGGGACATGCGCGCCCGGCGCCCTGAGGCGGGTGAGCGCGCCGGCCTTGGACGAATGACCGTGAATGATGTCGAAGGGACCGTGCGCCGAGATGATGTTCCGGATCTTTCTCCAGGATTTGATGTCGGACGGCGCGGGGCTTCGCGTCATCGACACCGCATGCACGCCGGCGAGGCCGAGGCTATTCAATTCGTCGACGAAGCGTTCTTCGGCGCGCATCGGTGAATAGATTGCCGTGACAGCATGGCCGCGCGCGGAAAGCGCGCCGCAGAGATCGTTGAAATGCCGGCCGGAGCCGCCGCCGCTCGGCTCTATCACCTGCAGAATGTGGAGTAGCCTTGCGTTGGTCATTGCGACTGTCCGACGGCGCGGCGCGCCAACTGTTTCTGATGCCGGTGTTCCAGCGCCGCGCAGCCCCAGACGATGCCGAACAGCATGAAATGATGCCGCCAATGGTCGGTGTCGATGACATTGCCGATCAGTTCATGGGCGCAGAGCACGATCCAGGCGGCGACCAGGAACGGCTGCCAGGGCCTGTTGCGGAACATGTATTTGAAGCCGAACCAGATCGAAGACCAGACGAGACCGAGATAAGTGAGGAGACCGAGCCAGCCATAGGTGGTGAGCGATTTCAGCCAGATATTGTGTTCATCTTCCGGGTAAATGGTGGAGAACACCATCGGGCCGATGCCGAGCGGCTGGCTCATGGCCGAGAGAAAGCCGAGCTGGTGGCGGGCGAAGCGGCCGAGCCGTTCGCCGTCGTAATCCTGCACCAGCTTGGTGCGCTGCGTCAGCAGGTCGGAAATCTGCGGGATCTGCAGCGCTACGATGATGGCGACCACGCCGAGCGCGGCGCCGGCGAGCACGATGATCAGCACCTTCAGGCGGAACGCGCCGGAGCGTTCCTTGATGAACATGATCGCCACCATCATCATGGCGGAGAACAGGAACATCGCCCAGGCGGCGCGAGAGAAAGACAGGAACACGCCGAAAGTGAGGATCGCGAGGGACCCCGCCCGAATGGGCAGATGCTTGATCTTGCCGGTCAGAATGCCGTGGATCAGATAAAGCGCCGGGCAGACCAGATAGGGGCCGAACACGTTCGGATCCTGAAACGCGCCTTTGGCGCGATCATAGAGCGTGAACACATGCGAGCCCGGGAAGGCGTTGAAATAGCCGAGTATGCCGAGCAGCGCGGTGATCACCGCCGCCGCCGTCCAGGCGTCAAAGATCAATGTCAGCCGTCGATGGTCGTCCTCGATGATGGCGCAGAAGAACACCGAGCTCAGCGCGAGAAAGAAGGTGACGGCGAGATAGACGGCGCCGTCGACCACGCCCTTCGACATCTGCGTCAGCGACAGCATGCCGCCGACCATATAGAGCAGCATGAAGATCAGCAGCACGCCGGTGGTGCGCGAGATCTTCAGCCCGAGGATGAACCAGAGGCCGATAAGGCCGGCCATGAACACTTCATAGGGCGCCGGTTCGTTGATGACGAACCCTGAGAGGAAGACGCCCACCGCAACCATGCCCGAACCGATCAGCCGCGCTGTGGCGCGGCCGGGGCGGAATGTGTCGGGATGGGCGGCGAGGGCGGTCAATAGGCGTTTTCCGTGTTGAGCAGCCTGAAGGGCGTCAGGAACAGGATCTTGAGATCGAGCAGCAGCGACCAGTTCTCGATATAATAGAGATCATAGGCGGTGCGGAACTTGATCTTTTCGTCGCTGTCGATTTCGCCGCGCCAGCCATTGATCTGCGCCCAGCCGGTCACGCCGGGCTTGACGCGGTGACGGCCGAAATAGCCCTCGACGATCTGGTTGTAGATGCGGTCATGGGTGCGGGCCGCCACAGCGTGCGGACGGGGACCTACGAGAGACAGGTCGCCCCTGATGACGTTGAACAATTGCGGCAACTCGTCGATCGAGGATTTGCGCAGGAAGCGACCAACAGGGGTCACGCGCGGATCGCCCTTGGTGACCGCCCTGGTGGCGCTCTGGTCGCCCATGTCAGTATACATGGAACGGAACTTGAAGACGTCGATGATCTCATTGTTGAAGCCGTGACGCTTCTGCTTGAAGAACACCGGACCCTTCGATGTCGCCTTGACCGCGATCGCCGCGCCGAGCATCACCGGCCAGAGACATACGATAGCCAAGGTGGCGAAGGCCAGGTCGAAGGCCCGCTTGGCGACCGAGTCCCAGTCGCGGATCGGCTTGTCGAACACGTCGAGCATCGCCATGCGGCCGATATGGGAATAGGCGCGAGGACGGAAGCGCAGCTTGCTGGAATGGGCGGCGATGCGAATATCAACCGGCAGGATCCAGAGCTTGCGCAGCAATTGCAGGATACGCTGCTCCGCCGTCAGCGGCAGCGAAATGATCAGCATGTCGACGCGGGCAAGACGGGTGAATTCCACCAGTTCCGCCACCGTGCCGAGTTTGGGATAACCGGCGATCAATTCCGGCGAACGGTGATCGAGACGGTCGTCGAAAATGCCGAGAATGCGGATGTCGTTGTCCGGTTGGCTTTCCAGTGAACGGATGAGGTCCTGGGCAGGCTTTCCGCCACAGACGATGACGGCGCGGCGTTCGAGAATGCCGTTGCGCAGCCAGTGGCGCAGCAGGATGGCCAGCGAAAAGCGTTGCGCCGCGAGATAGACCAGGCCGAGCCCGAACCAGAGCGCGATCGTAGCCAGACCGATGCCGCCGATCACGAGTTCGTCGATACCCAGCGTGGCTGTAAAGCCGATCAGCCAGCCCGTGGCGTTGCGCCAGGCCATACGGCGCGGCGTGCGCAGATTCTGGATCAGGTAGCAGTCGAAGGCCTGCATCGAGAGAACGGCGAAGCCGGCGGCGAGGAAAGTCATCCCCGATTGCGCCAGCGCCGCCTCGCCATCGCGCAGACCGAAATTGGCGATGCCGCCCGCCAGCGCGAGCATCAGGAAATCCAAAAGCCGGAACATGCCGCGCATAATGGCGGGGGAGTATCTGTCGTCGCGATATTGGGCGGCGACACGCTTGGCGAAGTCATTGAGTTCGGGCTTGGCCTCGCCAGGGCGCGCGGCGTCGATAGAGCCTTCCGAAACTTGTCGTCTCAGGGCGTCGATATCGATTTCCGATTGCTTTTCAGGCTGGTTCATGGCGAGTCTCGGTCATGCTTCGGGTTCGCCAGAGCATAGGGACAAGCCCCTAAGAAACGCTTACGCAGCGTTGGGCGACCGTATCGTATCGAGACATGGTTAACGACTCGCCAGTTAAACGTTAGCCGCCAACTCCTTGTAGAGACTGGTGATTTTCGAAGCCATGGTTTGAGATGAAAACACTTCATGGAAATGTTCGGGCTTTGGCATGTTGTGATTTGCCCAATCCGGATCCGATAGGCTTTCGGCCATGATCTCGGCCAGCGCCTGCGGATTGCCAGGCTCCGCCAGCGCCTTGCTATCGCGCCCCAGTACTTCGGCGATCCCGCCGACATCGCTGGCGATCAGCGGCTTTCGCGCGGCGAGCGTTTCGAGAACGATGTAAGGCATGGCTTCGGCGCGGGAGGGAACGACGACGGTTTTTCCGAGCGCGAAGGCTTCGCGGATATTCATTGCCGGCGCCATGCGAATGCGCTGGCCGAGCCCGCGCACGGTCATCATCTCGAGATAGTCGTCGCGTTGCGGGCCGTCGCCGATCATCATCGCCGACAAGGGGCGGCGCAGCAACCGTTCGGCGCGGGCGAAGGCGTCGATGAACACGTCTGGTCCCTTGAGGTCGCGCAACATGCCGACATAGAGAAAATCCGCAGCGTCGTCATTGGGCTGGCTCGGCGCGAAATCGCTCTCGCCGACGCCATTGTAGACGACCTCGCTTCTGACCGTCGGCGCGCCGACCTTCGACGTATAGGCGTCACGTTCGAATTCGCAGACGAAGACGATGGCGTCGGTGGCCCATTCCTGGATGCGCTCCAGGCGAAACACCAGCCAACCCGACAGACGGGCCGGATCGAAGTGCATGCTGCCGCCATGCGGCGAATAGAGGCGGGATACGCGATACCTGTTCACCCGCAAGGCTGTGCCGGCAAGCCTGGCCATCGCGCCGCCCTTGGCGCCATGTCCATGCAATATATCCGGCCGCAAGCTCCTGATTTGTTTAAAGCTCCTCCAGAACGCCGGAATGTCGCGCGGCGAGATCGAACGGTCGATCGGCATGCGGGTCAAACCCAGCGCGAGATGCGGCATGATGGATTGAAACAGCTTCTCCTCGTGTTCCCCGCCTGTGGAACTGTCGCAGATGACGCCGACCTCGCAGCCTGCTGCCGCCTGCTCCTTGGCCAGATCGCGCACATGCCGGAAGATCCCGCCGATCGGCGAGCGAAAGCAGTGCAAGATCCTGAGCGGTCGGTCCTCCATCGGGCGCGAACCTAGAACAGACGTTCGCGGACGTAAATCGTATCTCCAGCCATCACCGGGTCCGAAATGGACACACGGCCCGTATGGACCTCGCCATTGATCTTGCGGGTGATGTCAGCATTGGCCTGGTTGGCGCGCGGCGAGAAACCGCCCGCAACGGCGATGGCGTTCTGCACCGTCATGCCCGGCACATAGGAAAACTGGCCTGGTTGGCCCACTTCGCCCATCACGAAGATCGAACGGTAGCGGTCGACCTCGATGGAGACATCGGGATTGCGCAGGAAACCCTGACGGAGCTTGGCGGCCAACTGGCCCTCGAGTTCCTGCAGCGTCCGTCCGCGCGCCGGCACCGAGCCGACCAGCGGGAAGGAGATGTAGCCGGCCTGGTCCACCGAATAGGTGTTGGTCAGGTCGCGCTGATCGAACACGGTGACGCGCAGCCGATCGCCGCTATCGATCCGGTAGGGCTGAATCGTGGCTTCATTGAAGGATTTCGGCGCCGGTCTGTAAGACGTGCACGACGTCGTAAACGCGGCGGCGGCCAGCAGCATGGCGATCGGCAGTCTGCGCCAGGTCAGGACGGCAGGCATGGTCGACGGGCTCCGATGTGACGCCGGTTTGGCCGGCGGGTTGAATGCGCAGGCAAGAGACAATGGTCTTCCTTACCGTGAGCTTCGTTATCCCTCTGGTAGGGTTAATGAATGGTAAAGCTGCTGGTTGTTCTCACGTTTTTTTGAACCGGACCCATCAGGCCGGTTCCGTTAAGGGTTTGCTTACCGTGTTTGTTTAGGTTTCAGCCTATATTTTGTTTGTGGGGTGAAGCATGTCCGGCGCTTGGAAAAATGGAGAAGACGCGGATATTGATCTCGCGGGTCTGTTCGGCGCGATATGGCGCCGGCGCATGCTCGTGCTCGCGTCCACCGTCTGCCTTGGCGCGCTCGGTTTTGCCGGCGCCAGCCTGGTGTCGCCCAAATATCAGAGCGAGGCGCAGGTGCTGATCGAGGAGCGGTCTCCGGAACTGGCGCGCCGTCCGAGCGACGCGGCTGCGGTCGGCAGCGTTCTCGACGAGGCGGGCGTCGCCTCCCAGGTGGCGCTCCTGCAATCCACCGATCTCATCAAAACGATCGCCCGCGACTTCAAGCTCTATGAACGGCCGGAATTCGACCCCAGCGCCGATCCCTCGATCGCCACCCGCTTCTTCGTGATGCTGGGCCTGATGAAAAATCCGCTCGACGCCCCGCCCGACGAACGGGTGCTGGGCGAGTTCGCCAAGAAGCTGCAGGTCTATCAGGTCGACAAATCGCGCGTTATCGCCATCCAGTTTTCGTCCAAGGACCCGGCGCTGGCCAACGCCATTCCCAACGCCATCGCCGATGTTTATCTCTCGCTGCAGTCTGGCGCCAAGCTCGATTCGACCAACGAGACGGCGAAATGGCTGGAGCCTGAAATCGCCAATCTGCGCGAGAAGGTGCGCGAGGCGGAAGCCAAGGCCGCCCAATACCGGTCGCAGTCCGATCTGTTCCAGACCGGTCAGCAATCGACCTTCTCCGAACAGCAGCTCAACGACATTTCCCAGGAACTCGCCCGGGTGCGCGGCGAACGCGCCAATGCAGAGGCCCGCGCCGAGACGGTGCGCACCGCGTTGACATCGGGTCGCGGCGCCGACTCGCTCGGCGAAGTCGTCGGCTCGCAGATGATCCAGCGCCTCAAGGAGACCCAGTCGGGCATCGAAGGCCAGATTGCCGACCTGTCGACGCAGTTGCTGGATGGCCATCCGCGTCTCAAGGGGCTGCGCTCGCAGCTCACGGGGATTCGCCAACAGATCCAGTCTGAAACCCGCAAGATCCTCGCAAGCCTCGAAAGCGAGGCCAGGGTCGCGAAACTGCGCGAGCAGCAACTTTTAAAGCAACTCGGCGAGGTCAAGGCCGATACCGCCACCTCGCAGGAGAAGCGGGTCGGGCTGAACGCGCTTGAGCGCGAGGCCAGCGCCCAGCGTCAATTGCTGGAAACCTATCTCGCCCGCTATCGCGAAGCGATGAGCGAAAAGGACATGAACGCAACGCCGGCCGACGCCCGCATCATCTCGCGCGCGCCGATGCCGACCGAGCCCTATTTCCCGAAAACCTTGCCGATCGTCATCGTCACCGCGCTTGCGGGCTTCATGCTCAGTTCGGTGTTCGTGCTGCTGACGGAGCTGTTCTCCGGGCGGGCCATCCGGCCTGTGCGTTACGAGACCGACATCGAAGACGACGAGGATCTGACGCCTGCTCCCCAGGCCGAGACGGTGAAAACCGTCGCTCTTTCCGAACCGCAGCGCATCGTCTCAAAGCCCGCGCCCGCGAAAAGCCTTCTCTCCTTCGAAGACGAGGACGAGGTGGAGCAAGAAGACGAAGACGTGGCGGCCAATGAGGTTGCGGCGCCGCCCGTTGACGACGAATTCTCGCGCGAGGCGGTGGCCGAACATCTGATCAGCGCCGGTATTGCCTTGGTTGCCTCGGTGTCTCTATCCGGTGACGAAGGCTCTGCTTCCGTTGTCGGCCTGGCGCGTCTGATGGCGGAAAAGGGCGCGCGCGTGGTGCTGGTCGACATGACAGGTTCGGCGATCCCAACCCAATTGATGGCCGAGCAGCGTTCGCTGCCGGGCGTCACCAATCTCCTGTTGGGAGAGGCCGCCTATAGCGAAATCATCCATGCAGATGTCGACAGCGAGGCGCATATTGTGCCGCAGGGCGATGCCGATCCCCGACGGGCTATGCGCGGCGTCGAGCGGATCGCGCTGGTGCTGGGCGGGCTTGCCCGGGCCTATGACTGCGTCATCGTCGAATGCGGCGCAGCCGATCCCCGCGCCGTGAGCCGGATCGCGCGGGCGGGCGACATCGACATCATTCTCTCCGGCGTCGATGTCGAGCCGGTCGAGATCGAGGCGACGGCGACCGCTTTCCTGGACGCCGGTTTCGAAGATGTCATGCTGATGCTGTCGTCGTCCCGTCCTGCTTCGGTGGAAAAACGCCGCCGCGCCGCCTGATCCGGGCCGGCGCGGGCGTCAGTCTTCAGCGACGGGCGTCGTATGCGAACGCGAGCGGATGCGTTGCAGCAACTGATAGAGCGCGGGATTCTGCTTGATCAGCGTTTTCAGCCGTGTGGCGGTTTCTTCCTTCAGCGCCGCCAGCCTGCCCACCGGCGTCACCGGGATCGAGACATTGATCTGCACAGTTTCGTCGGTGCACCACGACCGTTTGAACGGCATGTCGCCGATGCCAAAGTCGAACAGTCCAGCGCCGTGCTGGTTGTATTGTTCGACCATCAGGTGAAACAGCAGTTCGCCCGGGCTCCCATCCGTGGTCGGCCCCGACCCGATCGAACAGAACTGGACGATCACGTGATCGCCTTTGCGGGTAAGGCCAGCGATCGCCGGCGTCTCCCCCGCAAATTCACCGCCGGTCATTCGCAGTGCATGCATACGCAGCGGGAAATTCGTTCCATCCTGCGGGGCGTCGAGCGTGGCGTGCAGGAATGCCCGCGTCTTGGGGCAGGCGAAGACGTTCGGCAGGCCGAATTCGGCGAGCCGCGCCGCCTTCTGCTCGAAGAACATGTCCAGAAGCGCATGTTTCTCATCAGTCGTTTCCGCCACGACATGCTCGTAGCCGCCCAGAGCTTCCAGCCGGCGATGGCCGACGCTGTATTTCTTACGCCGACGCTTGGCGTTGAGCTGCGCAAGCGTGTCGACGAAAGTCGCTTTCATCCTCAACTGGAAAGCATGGTTCTGATTGGCGATATGCGGCAGCAGCGTGAACGGCATGACCATGTCGCGCCAGATGCCGGGCATATTGGTCAGCACGATACAATCGACGCCGACCAGCGCCTCCCGCATCTCCGAAGCGATAGCGTCCATGGTGTCGCGGCTGGCGCGCGCCAGGAATTCGGCAGAGAACAGCCCGGTATTGATGTTGGAATGTTCAGCGCCGATGAACTGGGCGCGGGTGAATAGCCGTCCACGGGTGATTTCGAGCGGCAGGACAAAGGCGAGACGCTCATCCATGCGTCCGACGACGATTCTCAGGGGACGCCCGAAGCTATCGCGCCAGGCCCGGCAGTAATCATAGGCCTGATGGGGGGAATTGTGGGAGGCCGCTTCGAGCGCCCGCCACTCCGTCTCGAGCGGTTCCATCTCCGTGTGGATGGCGATGGAAAGATTCGGAGCGCGACGTCGCGTCTCCTTCTCTCCTGGCGCCATCTCCATTTCGGTGATGTCCACGTTCCTAGCCCTCGACTGTCCCGCCAACACGGCTCAACACTCCCATCACGAGAATTTGAGGCGTTCTAGACGCTGTTTGGCCAACAAAGACTGAATCCGACGCCAAACCTGCGTCTTTTTGAAAAAGCGCGGTTAACACCGGGTTAGCATGCACAGGCCCGCTCAGGCCTTGGGACGATCCGGTCTTTCCATCCATTTGATGATCGCCATGGCCGGCAGGATCCAGAGAAGACCCGTGAACAGGAAATACAGCAGGTGAATGCCCCAATGCGCGGCGCCGAGCGTGGCGGCGGCCACGGTGGTGGCGACCAGCGCATAGATCAGCACCAAGGCGATGATCAGCACCACGCCGATCAGTTTGCGAAGCGTCTTGGGCATTTTGTCTCACATCCTGCTTATGGGTCTTGCCAGGCTCGTACATGTTATAGCAGAGCTTGGCGTAAAAGGATGACCCGTCATGATCGATACAGCCATAAACGCCCATGAGGGCGCCGACAAGCGTTCAGGCCGCGCCGAGGCCAATCGCCGCGCCGTTCGGACCTGGCTCGGTTTCGTTCTCCTCGCGATTTTCGCGCTGGTGCTGGTCGGCGGAGCGACGCGGCTGACCGATTCCGGCCTGTCGATCACCGAATGGAAACCGCTCCATGGGGCGATCCCGCCGCTGAGCATCGCCGAATGGGAAGAGGAATTCGCGCTCTACAAGCAGATTCCGGAATACAGCCAGATCAACAAAGGCATGACGCTCGACGAGTTCAAGGTGATCTTCTGGTGGGAATGGGCGCATCGGCTGATCGCCCGTTCGATCGGGGTGATCTTCGGCGTGCCGTTGCTGTTTTTCTGGGCCACGGGACGGCTTGAAAAATCGCTGCGCTGGCCGCTGACCGGTATTCTCGCCCTTGGCGGGCTGCAGGGCGCAATCGGCTGGTGGATGGTGTCCTCCGGTCTCGCCAAGCGGGTCGATGTCAGCCAATACCGGCTTGCCGTGCATCTCACGGTGGCCTGTCTGATCTTCGCGGCCATCGCCTGGGTCTGGCGCGGGCTTGCGCCGCATGCGGGCCTGGCGATGCCGAGAAGCCCGCAGGCCAAGGCCGCAGGCGCTCTGCTGTTTCTCGTGCTGTTGCAGATCTATCTCGGCGCGCTGGTGGCCGGGCTCGACGCCGGGCTCGCCTTCAACACCTGGCCGTTGATCGACGGGGCGATCATCCCCGACGGCCTCGGCGTGATGAAGCCGCTCTGGCTTAATCTGTTCGAGAATTTCAAGACGGTGCAGTTCGTTCACCGCATGAACGCCTATCTGTTGTTTGCGGCGGCCTGTTTCAACATGACCTGGTTGTCGCTTCGGCTTCCGGGGACGCCGCACGCCAAGCGCGCGACGATCCTGTTCGCCATGGTGTTCGCGCAAGCGGGGCTGGGCGTCGCCACGCTTCTGACGCATGTCGATATCGGACTGGCGCTCGCCCATCAAGGCTTCGCCGTGATCATCCTTGGCTACGCGGTCGCCAATCTGCGTGGATATGTCGGCGAATATCCACGCAGCTCAGCGATGAGCACCCCCTGAGGCTACTCAGTTCGAGCGCGAACCCGAACTCTCGCGCATCGCGGCGAAATCGATATCGGCGCGGAAGGCGATCTCCAGCGCGTCTGTCTCGATGCGCTGGCCAAAGGGCCTGACAAGACCCACGCGGTTGACTGGATTGATCAGATCCTCGTCCATGTCTAGCACGCTGCCGCGAATGCCGAACATCGCCCTGTGACGCTTGAGCGCCTTCTCCGTCATGCCGATATGCACGGCGACGACGGGCACGCTGTTGATGTCGCGCGGCGGCGCGAGGGTTTCGACCTCATAGCCGGTCTCGAGCATCCAGGTGACCAGCTTGGGATGGGTTTCAACGACGAGGCCGCGGATGCCCGCCGACAGGCAGAATTCGAGCACGCCGGTGATCAACAGATGCGAGGCCTGTACGTCGCCGAATTGCCCCGCCCTCTCATCGGAAATGCAGCGGGTCCATTCGTAGATATCGTCTTCCTGCGGCCAGGACCGGCCCTGCATGAGATCGGGATAGACGTCGCGCAGCAGGTGAGGGCCCGAGGTGCGCAGCAGGCGCGTATAGCCCACCACCGTTTCGCCGCGCGCCGCCACCAGATGGATGGCGTCGTCGTTGTCGAAACGATCCCGCTCGCGTCCGTCCTCCGAACTCAGTTCGCGCCAACCCAGCCGTTCCACGAATTGCGCATGGCGAAAACGCCAAACATTTTCCATGAGAGCTGCGTTTTCATCGATGTTTTGCGAAGTAATAATTTTGAGCATTAGAGACTCCCGTTGAATAGGGGGAGTCTCTGCGGGATTAGGAAACCCTGCTATGGGGTGATTTACCTAGTTGACTGCTCCGAGCGCCTTCGTTTCAGTTATCTAATCAACCCAGCTCGCAGCGCTTCCGCGACAAGCTGCACGCGATTGGTTGTATTCATCTTTCGTTGCGCGTTTTCGAGAATATGCGACACAGTGCGTTCGGAAATGCCGAGGATCGCGGAGATCTCCCAGGCGGTCTTGCCTTCCGAACACCAGGAAATGCATTCGCGTTCCCTTGGAGTCAGTTGCACGCTGCGCTTGATCAATTGCGGCTTGTTGCTGCTCTTGAGTTCCTTGATCTTGTTATGCGCATAGATGGAAATCATATGCAGCGCGCTGCGGCCTTCCTGCGACATGTCCACCTCTTCCGCAGCGTAAGTCACGATGGCGCGAAAGCCCATGATCGAATGGATGGGCACGGAAAAACCGTCGATGAACTTGAAGTCGCGAGCCTCGCCCATGAAATCGAGCGCGCGCTTGTCGACGCTGGCGGGGTCCAGCGCGTCGGACCAGACGAATGCGTTGTCCGACAAAAGCGTGCGCTGGATGACCGGGTCGATACGGAAATACTGCCGTTCGAGATAGCGCGCCGCCCATTCTGGCGGCCAACCGTTCAGAAGGACGTATGGGTCCATCTTTTCATGCGGATCGGGGATGCCGGAAATGGCGAAGGCGTTGAGGCCGAAGAAATCCGCGACCTTGCGCAATTCCGCAAAAGCCTGTTCCTCGCTGGACATTTTGTCCAGCCGGTCGATGACGTCGAACATCATGTTCGCGATGATGGAGCGCATTGGCCCTCGGCGGCGCTGATAGGATCACGCTGCGTAACATGGAAACGGGTAGTGCGAAATTGCAACAATTCGCACTACCCGCTGTTTTGGACCGGAACGTCTCTGTCAGGCCGAAAGCATGAGATCCATGTTCTGCACCGCCGCGCCTGACGCGCCTTTGCCGAGATTGTCGAGCAGCGCCACGAGATTGATGTGCTCGCCATCAGGCTGCCCGAAGACGAACAGTTTCATCGTGTCTTTTCCGGCGAGTTCGACGGCGTCGACGCGCGCCATTTTGGCGGACGCATCAAGGGCCACGACCTCGACGATCGACTGGCCGGCGTAATGCGCTGTGAGCGCCGCATGCACGCTTTCGACTGTCGCGCCTGCGGCGAGCTGGTCACGGAACAGCGGAATCTGCACGATCATTCCCTGCGGGAAACGGCCTACGGACGGCGCGAACAGCGGCGAGCGGCTCAAAAGGCCATGTTCGCGCATCTCCGGCACATGCTTGTGCTTGAGGGTAAGCCCGTAGAGGAAATGCGGCGAGGCGATATGCTCGGCATGTCCCTCATCCTCCATCTGCGCGATCAGCTGCTTACCGCCGCCGGTATAGCCGGAGACCGCATTGACCGTGATGGGATGATCGGTCGGGAGAAGGTCCGCCATCCGCAGCGGGCGGATCAATCCGATCGCGCCGGTCGGATAGCAGCCAGGATTGGCGACATAGCGCGCCGAGCGGATTTTTTCCACTTGCGCCGGATCCATTTCGGCGAAACCATAGGCCCAGTCGGAATGCACGCGGAAGGCGGTGGATGTATCGATAATCCGCACGTTCGGATTTGACGCGGTCATCGCCACTGCGTCCTTCGAAGCATCGTCCGGCAGGCACAATATGGCGATGTCGGCCGAGTTGAGCAGGTCCTCCCGCATCGCGGCGTTGCGGCGTTCCGTTTCGGGAATCGAGAGCAGTTCGACATCGCGGCGCTCGGCCATGCGCGCGCGGATCTGCAGCCCGGTAGTGCCATGTTCGCCGTCAATGAAGATTTTCGCACGCATCAAATTGGGTCCGTTTCATTTTGGAACAACGGCGCGGTTTTGCGCCCGAAGATGTTGGTTTTGCCAAAGCCATATACCGGCGGATTAACCGTGACTCAACGCCATTGCACCGCAAGTTTGCAAAAAGGAAATTTCAGCGCCATGACAAATAGATGACAGCGCCCTAGAGTTGAGGAACGCCATGCTTATTCTGTCGCATGCGAGACTGCTCAGTTTGCCGACCGTCACCCAAGTCCTCTCCGTCGTCGCGAGTTGCCTCGGTCTTTTCGCCTTTGTCCGCTATATGGACTCCCGCTGGGCCTACATTCCCTATGTGTTCTCGATCACGGCGGCCATTGCCGCGGCAGCCTTCATCCTGAGCCGACGGCCGATATTTTCTGTCTTTGCGGCCGCCACCTTCACCGTGATGCAGGGGCTCGCGTCCTATGTGAAGCATCACCTGAACGGCATGGCGCTGCATGTCTATGACTTGCTGTTTACGGCCCGTGACGGCGACTTGTTTGTATTTCTGGTCGAGTACTATCCTATGCTCGGATTGGCTGCCCTTGTGGCGATCGGCTTGGCCGTCACAGGGCTCGTTGTCATCTACAGGCTGGAAAGGCCCGTTTGGATGGCGCCGCCGCTGCGTCTTTCGCTGCTGCCGCTTGCTATCGCCTTGAGTTCGGCCACCTATCCAAGGGCGCAGACCTTCGATTCCGATTATCTTCCCTTCACAGCGGGCTACAATGCCTCGGCGCTTTATTTTTCCCTGGGGCATATCCGCAACTTGACGGGGCCTGCGCCAATCCGGGAACATTTCATGTCGACCAAGCCGACGGAAGATCTCGCGGCAGCGCCTGTTTGCGGGCGTACCGACGACAAGTCTGACCTCTTCCTGGTCCTCTCCGAAAGCCAGGCTCCCGCAGCAATCGGTCCTGAAATTGCCCTTCCGGACGATGTGCGCGCCTCTTTCCGCTCCGGCGACGGGCGGGTTCGCGCGCTCCATGTCGAGACTTTCGGCGCTGGCACCTGGATGACCAATTTCTCCGTGCTGACGGGCCTTTCCACCGCCGACTTCGGCTGGCAGGCGCCTTATGTGAACGCCTTCATGGAAGGCCGCGTGCGGCATTCCCTGCCGCGTTTGCTTGCCGATTGCGGCTATCGCACAGTAGCGCTGATGACGCTGAAGTACCGCTCCGTGAACGAAGGCCCCTTTCTCAAATCGCTCGGTTTCGAAACCGTCTACGATGCGGACGCCATGAAGCTCGGCTCGTTCGGCACGCGCGACAGCGACTATTTCAATTTTGTAGAGAAACTGGTGGCGGACCATCGCAAGACCGACGGGCGTCCGTTGTTCGTCGCCATGCAGACCATGTTCACCCATGGGCCGTTCACGGCGCGCCTGCCGGCCGCGCAAGACGTCGGATCGGCGCCGCTGTCTTCAGATGCGGAACTGGATGAATATGCCCGCCGTGTGGTGGTCAGCCGGCGCGATATGACGGCATTTCTGGAGGGACGTCGTCGGGACCACGGTCCACGCGGCGCGATCGTGGCCGAATTCGGCGATCATCAGGCTACCGCCACCAAGCGCTTCGTCGATCCCGACAATCTCGGCCGGGAAACGACCGACTTCCGCGCCAAGATGTATGAGACATTCTTTGCCGTGCATGGCTTTGGCGCTGAGGTCGACTACGCCAAGCTCGGCGATCGGATCGATGCGGCTTATCTTCCCGCGCGGATCCTTGCGGCGACCAATCTGCCGAAATCTGCCGTTTTCGATGATCTCGCCGCGCTCAGTCAGCGCTGCGAGGGGCGCATGCATCTCTGCCTGGAGCGTGGAGCGGTCAATCAGCATCTCGCCGCCCGTCATCAGGCCGGTTTCCTGGTGGTCGACTGAGGCGTTTCAGCCTGCCGCCAGTTTTTCCGCTCTGAGACCCAGCAGATACATGGCGACGCTTGCGCCGGCGATGGCCGTGATCAAACCGTGATCGTAGGGAGGCGACACTTCCACGACGTCGCCGCCCTTGATGTCGAGGGTGGCGAGATTTCGGAGCACCGAGAGCATCTTGGCGCTCGAAGGGCCGCCAGACACCGGCGTCCCCGTACCCGGCGCATAGGCCGGGTCGAGGCAGTCGATGTCGAACGTCAGGTAACAGGGCCGGTCTCCGACGCGGGCGACGATTGCCTCGGCGATCTCGCGCGCCGTCATCTCTTCCACCTCATGGCCATAGACGATCTTTATCCCGCAATCGTCGGGCGCATGGGTGCGGATGCCGATCTGGATGGAATGGTCGACATCGATGATCCCATCGCGGGCGGCGCGGCCGACAAAGGATCCGTGGTCTATCCGTCGGTCCTCGTCGAACCATGTGTCCTGATGGGCGTCGAACTGCACCAGCGCCAGCGGACCATATTTGGCGGCATGCGCCTTGAGAAGCGGCCATGTGACGTAGTGATCGCCGCCGAGCGACAGCAGGAAGGCTCCCGATTTGAGGATCTTGGCGGCTTCCTTCTCGATCGTCGCGGGCGTCTTCTGATGATCGCCATAATCGAGCAGGCAATCGCCGTAATCAATCACCGCCATCGCCTCGAACAGGTCGCGGTGAAACGGATATTGCGGATCGTTGTCGAAGATCGACGACGCCTCGCGGATGGCGCGCGGCCCGAAGCGCGCGCCCGGACGATGCGAGACGGCTGCGTCGAACGGGATGCCCCAGACCACAGCGTCCACGCCCGTGAGGCTCTTGGTGTATTTGCGGCGCATGAAGGACAAAACGCCGGCATAGGTGGGGTCCGAGGCCGCGCCTTTCAGCGATCGGGCGGTGAAGGCGTTGTCGATGGTCTTTTTCACGAGGGGCCCTGGTTTTGAGAGATCGCGGCGACGGGATAAGGGTGGCTTGCCGGATCAGCCGTCAATCCTGGCTTCAAAGGAATAGGAGCGCTCCACCCGGGCGACGCGCACCTCGTAACGTTCATACCAATGTTGGCGTCCCTTGGTCTGGGCGTCGAGATGATCGACGTCGCGTTTCCAGGCCCGGATGCTGTCCTCATTGGCCCAAAAGGAATTGGTGATGCCGAAGCCATCGTCGCCAAGGGCGCTTTCCACGCCGAGATATCCCGGTTGCCGCGCCGCAAGATCCGCCATGCGTTGGGCCATGTCGCCATAGCCATTGTCGCCGGGACAGCGGCGCGACGAAAACATCACCACGAAATAGGGCGGCTTGGGCAGCGATGCGAAGGGGGAGAGCGTGTCGGACATCGGAGAATCTCGCTATGATTTTCTCAATATTGCAGGGAACCAGGCGACGGCCAAGGGGGTTACTGGTCCGCTCGCGCGGGCTGTGGGGATGGTCATCCGGAGAGGCGCGCGCGGCGAAAAAAAGACGATTGCGGCGGCGCGCCGAAAGCGCCTGTTTGGGAGAACAATCATGCAGGCCAACGATATTCCTTGGCGTCAACCGATCACCGTGCAGTTGCAAAACGGCGCGGCCCGGCATTTCTCCGGCGCCTATGACGCGCTGGATTTTCTCGAAAATGAATGGCCCTTGCGCAAGGGACGCCACTATCTGAATGCGCTGACGCAGTGCCGGGCTGCGCTTTGCCGCGCGGCGCCCGCCGAAGTCGCGCGCGAAGCCTTCATCGCCTCCTGCATCGAAGCGGCGCTGGTCTGCCATCCCCAGATCGGGCGCGCGCCCGCCAATGCGAACGGGGCCCCGGCGGAGGCGGCCTGAGGATGGGCCATCACAAACGACAAAGGCCGGGCGAAAGCCCGGCCTTTGCAATTTCCGCCAGTGGCGAAGCGCTTAGCGCTTCGAGAACTGGAACGAACGACGGGCCTTGGCGCGGCCGTACTTCTTGCGCTCGACGACGCGGCTGTCGCGGGTCAGGAAGCCGCCCTTCTTCAGGACCGGGCGCAGGCCAGGTTCGAAGTAGGTCATAGCCTTGGAAATGCCGTGACGCACAGCGCCGGCCTGACCAGACAGACCGCCGCCGGCGACGGTGGCGATGATGTCGAACTGGCCGTCGCGGGCAGCCGCGAAGATCGGCTGGCGAAGGATCATCTGCAGCACCGGACGGGCGAAATACGCCGTGTAGTCCTTGCCGTTGACGACGATCTTGCCGGAGCCGGCCTTGACCCAGACGCGGGCGACAGCGTTCTTGCGCTTGCCGGTCGCGTAGGAGCGGCCGAAGGTGTCGACCTTGCGGACATGAACCGGAGCAGCAGACTCGGAAGGAGTTGCGATGTCCTTGAGGGCGGAAAGGTCAGCCATGATCAGCCTCTTTTCGTGTTCTTGTCGTTCAGCTTGGCGATGTCAAGAACGACCGGCTGCTGAGCTTCGTGCGGATGGGTGGCGCTGGCGTAAACCTTGAGGTTCTTCATCTGGCGACGGCCGAGCGGGCCACGGGGAACCATGCGTTCCACGGCCTTCTCGAGCACGCGTTCCGGAAAACGACCTTCAAGGGTCTGGCGCATGGTGCGCTCCTTGATGCCGCCCGGATAGCCGGTGTGCCAGTAGAACTTCTTGTCGGTGTACTTCTTGCCGGTGAAGACGACCTTGTCGGCATTGATGACGATGACGTTGTCGCCATCATCGACATGCGGAGTGAAGGTCGGCTTATGCTTGCCGCGGAGACGATTGGCGATGATGGAAGCGAGGCGACCGACAACGAGGCCTTCGGCGTCGATGAGGATCCACTTCTTCTCGACGTCTGCCGGCTTCTGAACGAAGGTGGACATTTGTCTTGTCTTTCGTGTTTGATCCCCAATGCCCGAAGGCAAGGGGCGTTTTTTGTTGCTTGGTTTGCGGAAGTTTGGCCCGCAAAGGAAACGTCGCCGGGTTTCGGCGACGTTGGCCGGGCTTATACGGCAGCCATCCGTTGAAATCAAGATGACACATTTGGAAGATTGAAAATATTACCTATTAAAAACAATGGCATAACCATGTGGTAATATGGTGCCGCATCGTTTGTTGGCGCCAAATCGCCAATATGGGCGAAAAATCGTCGAAATTAAGTTGATATGTTGACTCATGTTAGAGTGAGTATCTATCTGGTGGAGGAACTTATGATTTTGTAAATCAACTTTGAAGAAACAGCGATGCGCCCCGCCGACACCCCGCTCTGTCTTTAGCCTCCTTTCCAAGGGAGGCGTTAAAAAAAGAGAAGAAGGGACGTCATGTCTAGAGAAAAATCAGTAGGACGCGGGCTTCGGCTTGCGAGCCGCACCTCCGTCCTGGCGCTGACCGCAGCGCTGGTTGCGCCCACCGCGCAGGCGCAGGATGCGGAGGCGCCGACCGTCCTGAAGAAAATCATCGTGTCGAGCGAAAGCAAGGGACCGCGCGCTGCGGCTGAGGCGCGCGCCAAGGACAATGACACGATTGCGGCGGAGGAGTCCGAGTCCGTCCTCAAGGACAGCGTGCCGCTTGCGCGCACGCCGCGCAGCGTCGCCGTGATCACCCGCAAGGAACTGGACGAGCGCGCCGTCAACGACATGGTCGACGCGGTCAATTACGCCGCCGGCGTGCAGACTGGACAATACGGCTTCGATCCGCGTTTTGACCAGATCAGCATTCGCGGCTACGCCACGGTCACGACAGGCGATTTTCGTGACGGCCTGCGCCAACCCTATATGAATTACGGCACCTTCCGCACCGATGTCTATGGCCTGGATCGTATCGAAGTGATCAAGGGCCCAGTCTCGGTGCTCTATGGTGGTTCCAGCGTCGCGGGCATCGTCAACCGCGTGTCGAAAATGGCCGACGGCCTGGAGCATGGCGAGGTCGAGGCGCAATGGGGCAGCTATGGCCGCACCCAGCTGGCGCTGGATTATGGCGATGTCTCCCAATCCAATGACGCCTTTTCCTGGCGTGTGGTGGGCGTCGCCCGCAGCGGCGACACAAGTTATCAGATCGGCGATGACCGGTTGATGCTGGCCCCGTCGTTCCAGTGGGCGCCCGATGACGCGACGTCGCTGACGGTCTACGCAATCGGCCAGAAAGACGAGACCGACACCAATGTGCAGGGTTTCAAATATAATGGCGAAATCCTGCGCTACAGCGACCCGGACTATGATTATCAAAAGGTCTCGCAGCTTCAGACCGGCTACAAGTTCGAGCATGAATTCGACAATGGGGTGAAGTTCAGCCAGCACCTGCGCTACAGCGTGATGGATCTCGAAAGCCGCTATCTCGAAGTCTTCTCGACCGACGAGGCGACCGGAATCATGAGCCGTTCTCCTGTCGCCGTCACCGATCACATGAATGTCTACCAGGCCGACAACCGGGTTTCCGGCGCGATCGACACCGGCCCGCTTGAGCACAAGCTGACCGCAGGTCTCGACGCCACCTGGATCAATTCCAGCTTCGGTCTCGGCTATGGGGATGTCGACTCGGCTTTCGACCTCGATCTCAACAATCCAACCACCGGCGTGTCGGGACCGACGGCTGAGCTGACGACGCTGAGCGGCAGCGACCAGCGCCAGATCGGCGTCTATGCGCAGGACCAGATCAACTTCGGCGGCTGGAGCGCGGTCCTCGGTCTCCGCAACGACTGGATCAAGCAGACGACCTGGGACGATGCAGCGGGCGTGAAGACCGGCGAGGGCAGCGACAGCGCCCTGTCATACCAGACCGGCCTTCTCTATCGTTTCGACAATGGTCTGGCGCCTTATGTCAGCTATGCGACGTCCTTCGTGCCGCAGTCCTATCGCGATGAAGGCGGCGCGCTGCTGACGCCGATGACCGGCGAACAGTTCGAAGCCGGCGTCAAATTTCGGCCGGACGGCGCCGATTACGCTGTCAATCTCGCCTATTACCATATGGTCCAGTCTGACGCGGCGACCTATGCGGGCTTTAACGACACGGTTGGCTACTACTACCGCGCTCTTGGCGAGGTCACCACCGATGGCGTCGAGATCGAGGCGAAGAAGGCGTTCGGAAACGGGTTCGACCTGATCGCCGGCTACAATTACAACGCCGCCGAAATCACGGAATCGGCCAATGCCGCCGAAGTCGGAAACCGGCCCTCGACCACGCCGCTGCACAGCGCGTCGCTCTGGGCCAATTACACGGTTCAGGAAGGCGACTTCATGGATGGGCTGAGCGGCGGTCTCGGCCTGCGCTATGCCGGAAAATCCTTCAAGGACACCACCAACACCACGGAAAACAGCGAGAGGATTTATCTCGACGCGGCGCTCAATTTCGACATCGGCAAGCAGTTCAAGCGCGCCGACGGATTAAAGGCCTCCTTCAGCGTCAAGAACGTCTTCGACAAGCGAGACGAAGTCTGCACCGACGGCTATTGCTATTACGCCCAGGGCCGCACGGTGCTCGGTTCGTTGAAGTATAGCTGGTAAATCCAATTACGGGATAGGCGGATAGCCGCCTATCCCAATTTCATGATCAGCGCGCCGAGCGCGATCACGCCGCCGGCGATGTAGCGCCAGACGCTCGCTCTCTCCTTGAGAAAAACCACCGAAATCACCAGAGCGAACAGGATCGACGTCTCCCGCAGCGCCGCCACCGCCGCGATCGGCGCTTTTGTCATCGCGTACAGCGCCAAACCATAGGAGGCGACCGAACCCGCGCCGCCAAACAGTCCGCGCCGCCATGTGCGGCGGGCATGATCGACGACCGGCCGCACCCCGCGCACGAAAAAGGCGAAGGAAAACAGCAAAAGCGGCGGCAGAATGCAGATCCAGATCGTATAGGTGATCGGATCGCCGGCCACACGGGCGCCGAGGCCGTCGACATAGGTATAGGCAGCGATGACGAAAGCGTTGAGGATCGCCACGCCCGCCGCCTTCATATTGCCGCTTCGCGCCTCCGCCGCCAGCGTCAGCACGCCGGCTGAAATGGCGATCACACCGGCATACATCATCGGCGACAGCGTTTCGGCAAGGATGGAGCCGCTCGTCGTCGCCACGATCAATGGCGCGACCCCGCGCATCAAGGGATAGACGAGCCCGATATCGCCAAGCCTGTAGGCGGCGCCGACCAGTTGGTAATAGGTGAAATGGATGCAGATCGAAGCGAGAATATACGGCCACGCCTCCGGATGCGGCAGCGTCATCGGCAGAAAGGGCAGGGCGCAAAGCGAGGCGACCGAGGCGCCGAGCGCGATCATGCTGGAATCGAGCTGCTTGTCGGAACCGGATTTGACAAGGGCGTTCCAGGTCGCGTGAAAGGCCGCGCCGACCAGGACGAGAAAGACGACATCCAAAGGCATGATGGGGAAGGGTCCGGTGAGTCTTGTGACGATTTTAAGACACTATCCCTGACCTGCCTCAGGATAAAGCGGATTTGGCGCAAAATATTTAGCGCCAGAGGCGCGTCTTGCGCTTAAAGCGTGGCGCGATCTTTCAGATTCGCTCCTTTCGCTTTATCTCTTTGTTTTGTCACAGCCGTCGTCCCGAAACCGGCGCCAACGTTCGGGCGACATGCTTTAGAACCCCTTATGCTCTTTCAGGAATTCTTGCTCTTCTTCGCTGCTCTCGCGCCCAAGCGTCGCATTGCGATGCGGAAATCGGCCGAAACGCTCGATAATGTCTCGATGCTCACGGGCGAATTTCAGCGCATCCTCATTGTCGATCGCCTCGTAAAGCGCGACGCATGTCTGCTGGTGGCTGGGATCTTCGCTGTGCATCAGGGGAAGGTAGAAAAACTGCCGTTCGCGGTCGGGAAATTCCTGATCCCAGCCCTCCGTCAATGCCGTCATCGTCAGCGACAGCGCCTTGTGGTCCTGGCCGAAGGCGCGTGGCGTGCCGCGATGCAGGTTGCGCGACAACTGGTCTAGCAGGATGACCAGCGCCAGAGCGCCCCGGGGCGCCTGCATCCAGCCATCCAATTCGCCCGCGCAGGCCAGATCATGCAGGACGCCGAACCGGTTTTGGAGCTCCTGGTCAAAATCCGTCCCGCCATTGTACCATTTCGCCTCCATGCCGTCTGAAAACCAGAAGGCGAGAAGATCGTCGATGCGTGCGTCTTGCGTCATGACGTCTCTCAACTGTCGAGCATTTCGCGCACGGTGGTGGCGAGTTGCTTGAGCGAGAAGGGTTTTGGCAGGAAGCCGAACTTCGAGCCTTCCGGAAGGTTCCGCGCAAATGCGTCTTCGGCGAAGCCCGAGACGAACACGAACTTCATGTCGGGCCAGCGAAGCCGAATTTCCTTGAGCAATGTCGGGCCGTCCATTTCCGGCATCACCACGTCGGAGACGACGACGTCGATCTGGCCGTCCAGTTCGTCGAGGATCTCGAGCGCCTCGACGCCGGAGCCGGCCTCATGCACCGTATAGCCGCGCGTTTCCAGCATGCGCTTGCCGCCGCGGCGCACCGCTTCCTCGTCTTCGACGAGCAGGACGACGGCGGAGTTGCCGGTCAGGTCTGGCTCTTCCTGAGGCGGCGGGGGAGGCGCAGCCATGCTGGGCGCCGCCGCTGCGGTGTTGGAGTTGGCCGCCGATTCGGAGAGAGGAACGTCCTGTGGAATATGCCGCGGCAGAAAAATGTGGAAGATCGTGCCTTTGCCGACCTCGGACTCCGGAAACACATAGCCGCCCGATTGCTTGATGATGCCATAGACCATCGACAGGCCGAGGCCGGTGCCCTTACCCACATCCTTGGTGGTGAAGAAGGGCTCGAAGATCTTGTCCATGATATCGGGGGCAATGCCCGTGCCGGTGTCGACCACGTCGATCACCACGTAATCCTCGACCGGCAGGCCGCGGAAAGGCGCGACTGCCGCCTCGGAGGCCGGCATGTTGCGGGTGCGGATCGTCAGTATGCCGCCGCCGGGCATCGCATCGCGGGCATTGACCGACAGGTTGACCATCACCTGTTCGAACTGCGAAAGATCGGTTTTCACCGGCCAGAGATCGCGGCCATAGTCGATCTCCAGCTTCACGTTGGTGCCCGACAGCATGCGCGTGACCAGCATGCGCAGGTCGCCGATGGCGTCCGTGAGATTGATGACAGCGGGCCTGAGCGTCTGCTTGCGCGAGAATGCCAGAAGCTGGCGCACCAGCACGGCGGCGCGATTGGCGTTGCGCTTGATCTCCATGAGATCGGCGAAGGAGGAATCCGATTGCCGCGCCTGCAAGAGAAGGTGATCCGACGACAGCAGGATGGCGGTCAGCACATTGTTGAAGTCATGCGCGATGCCGCCGGCCAGCGTGCCGACCGCATTCATCTTCTGGGTCTGGGCCATCTGGGTTTCCAGCGCCCGCTGCTGGGTGGTTTCCACGGCGTAGACGATGGCCGCCTCTTCCGGCGCTTCGTCCGACTGGTCGATCACGGCGTTGACATAGAAGCGGAAATAGCGGCTCTCGTCGGCCGGATGGCGCGCATCGACGGGTTCGATATCGGCCTTGAAATCCTTGGCTGCCTGCAGCGCTGCGGCCAGTTTGTCGCGTTCGCTTTCCGCCACCACCGAGAACAGGTCCTGACCATCCTCGCCTTCGGGCGTTCTGAGGCCGGCGAACAGCTTCATGAACTGCGTGTTGGTGCGCAGAATCCGGCCTGCGCCATCGACCGAGGCGATCGCCATCGGCGTGTTGTTGAAGAAGCGGTTGAAGCGCTGGGCCGCCGACGAATCCTCGGATGACGCCTCGTCCTGCACGCGCTTGAGCACGATGGTGCGGCTTTCGCCCGGCGCGCCGTCCTTTGCGGACGAGACGCGATGAATAATGCGCACCGGCGCCGTGCGGCCATCGAGCTTGCGGAAATCGAGATCCAGCGTTTCAGTCCGGTTCTGGCCGGGTTCCGGATGAATGGTTTCCAGTCGCGTCAACCCTTCGCCGGCGCAGATGTCGCGGATCGACAGAGAACCGGGGCGGAACCGGGTGAGGTCGATATCCAGCCATTCGGCGAGCGTAGCGTTGAGATAGAGGATCTCGCCCTTGCGGCCGGCCGAAAAGAAGCCGGCGGGCGCATGATCGAGATAGTCGATGGCGTTCTGCAATTCGCGGAAAAATTTTTCCTGTTCGCCGCGTTCGCCGGTCGTATCGGCGATTTCCCACAGGAAGAAAGGGCCGCCGGGCTCGTCGGATATCTCGACGGGTCGTGCTTTCAGCCGATACCACCAGGCGGGTTCATTGTCGGAAACAGTCTGTCCGAGTGGCCGCGCCAGGCGGAAGTCCTCGTAACCCGATTTGCCTTCGACCAGGCCATTGGTCAGCCGGTAGACGGCTTCGGTGGATTCGCGGCTGCGCGACAGAAGATGTTCGATAGTGACGGGCCCCGCCGCCGGATCGGCGCCGGTCAGTCGTCCATAGGCGGCGTTGGCGTAGATGGCCCGGCCTTTGCGGTCGGTGATCAGAACGCCGTCCGGCATGGTGTCCAGAACGGCGCGCGACACTGTATCGGTTCGGTTTTGCGGCATCACCTCGACAAAACCGACGATGCTCGACACCAGGAAAAATATGCCGGCCATGGCGAGAACGCCGAGTATGCCGAGCACCATTTCGTTTTCCAACTGGTCCCGAAACCACACGAAAGCCGCCGCCGCGACCAGCAGCGCAAGCGCCAGCAGCACGAGGCGGAGCGCCGTACCCGGTCGCTGTCCGTTCACCACCACCGGCCTGTATGGGTCGGCCGTCCCGTTCGCTTTTGTCATCCAGTCCTCGATATACGCCCCGGCGGACCGGCCGAGCCTGACAGCGCATTGCGCCGACTCATGTTTATCAAGTTGAAACAGTTCCACAAAGCGCGCACAGGAGTAATTCACCACTCTATTGCATCAGTTGATTGACGCCAGCGCCGTTCTGCCTCGTCTCGGGGTTGGATAAGATGGGATTTGTCTTGCCAAGCCAGAAAAATGCCTTCAATGACCCTTAGTGATATGCTCTTGTCGACATATCTCGGACGAAAAAGGAAAGCATGATGCTGGATGGATTGGCGCCGGATCTCGCGCCGCGACTGGTGATCGCCATTGGCGGCGTCGCCATCGCACTCGTCGCATTCATTGTTGTTCTGATATTTCTCAAGAAGCGTAATTCGCCCTTGTTCATCAAGGGCGGCCGCGCTCGCGAGCATCGCCTGCATGTTCTCGACGCCGCCGCCGTGGACGCCAAGCGCCGGCTGGTGCTGATTCGCCGCGACGATACCGAGCATCTGATCATGATCGGTGGTCCCACCGATATCGTCATCGAAACCGGCATCATTCCCGGCCGCCCCTTGTCAGGCGAAATCGCGCAGATCCCAGCGCCGGCGCCCGTGGCGATCGCCGCAGAGCCAAGGCCCAATCCGCAGATCCCGCCGCCGCAGCCGCAGCCGCAGCGCCGCGTTGAGCCGCCGCGTCAGCCAGAGCCGCCACGCGTCGCGGCCCCCGCCGCTCAGGCGGAGCGACCGCGCGAGACGCCCAAGGCCACGCCAGCCGTTGCGCCGCCCGTTCCGCCAGCGCCGCAGGCCCAGTCGCGCCCTGCGCAGGCCGAACAGCCATCCGCAAGACCCGTCGAGCCGCGCATCTCCAATATGGGCGCGATGCTCTATGACGAGGGGCGTGAACCTTTCGCTGGCGCCAATGCTCCTTTGTCCTCCATGAGCGCCGCGCAAGCGCAGAAGGCGCAGCAGATATCGGCTCCCGCCACTGCCAGCCAGGCGGACGCTATCCTCGAACAGGCCCGGGGGCGCGTCTTGCAATCGAGCCCGGCGGCTGAAACGCCGGCGCGGCGTATTGAACAGCCTCGGGCGGACTTCTCGGCGAGCGATGCGAGGCTTGAGGCAATGCGCGCGGAAGCGGCAGCCAAGCTCGAAGCCGCCCGTCAGGCGCAAATTACGCCAGCGCCGCGACCGGCGCAGCCGGCCGCGCGCCCGCAGGCGGGCCTTCCGGCGCCGTCATCCAGCCAGGATCGACTGGCCTCGGATTTCGCCAGTTTTCTCGAAGCCGAACTCGAAGCGGGCGGCGTGCTGGCCGAAGGCTCTCGCGCCCCCGGCGCGCCACAAAGCCAGCCCGGCGGCGGCAGCGCCGAACAGGCGGTAAACCGCCGCCTCGGAGAGATCAACGTCAACAAGACCGACCCCGCCTGACAGCGCAAAGCACTGACGGGGGCGCGCTGTCCGGGGAGGGGATATGCCCAGCACGAAGACAAGACTGTTCGCGGCGCGGCTCAACGCGTTCAAGATGGACGCCGCGCGCTATTGGCCCGGAAAGAACCGCGTCACCACGGTCGATCTCATCGAGCGCGCCGCGACCGTGAAGGGTCTCAACGCCGCCGACCTTAATTATCCCGATCATTTCGCCGACACGCCCGCCGCTGAGCTCAAAGCGCGAATGGACGATCTCGGCATGACCCTGAATGGCGCCGCCATGCGCTATTACACCGATCCCGGTTTCAAACTCGGCGCCTTCACGCATCCCGACAAGACGGTTCGCCGCGCGGCGATCGACCTGACCAAGCGCGGCATCGATGCCGCGCGCGAGATGGGCGGCAGCCTGATGACGCTGTGGATGGGCCAGGACGGGTTCGACTATTCCTTCCAGGGCGATTACCGCCGGATGTGGGACGACACGATTGCGGCCCTTGTCGAAGTCTGCGGCCATGACGGCGCTTGCGATATCGCCATCGAATACAAGCCGAACGAGCCGCGTTGTTATGCGCTGATGCCGGATATCGGCACGACGCTGCTGGCGATCCGCGAGGCCGGCGCCGCCAATCTCGGCGTGACGCTGGATTTCGCCCATGTGCTGTTCGCCGACGAGATGCCGGCGCATGCCGCGAGCCTCGCTGCGCGGCATTCCCGCATTCTCGGCGTGCATCTCAATGACGGCTATGGCAAACGCGACGACGGGCTGATGATCGGAACCGTGCATCCGGTGCAGACCGTCGAACTGCTGATCGAACTGTCTCGCATCGGCTATGACAAGGCCATCTATTTCGACACCTTCCCCGATCATGGCGGGCAGGATCCCGTCGAGGAATGCCGCACCAATATTCTGGCGGCCAACATGATGTTCGACATCGCCGAGCGACTGCGTTCTCACGCAGGTCTTGCGGACGCGATCGCGCGTCAGGATGCGGCGATCAGCCAGCGGATCATCATGCAGGAGCTTTACGGGCCGGGCCGCGGCTCCTGATTGCGCGCGCCACGGCGGCGGCTTGACCGATGTCAATGCGCCGTCCCGAAATCGGACGGATGATCGTCCCCATTACATTTTGTTATTGGGGGACGCTATGAACATGCCACTTGCCGCCCATGCGGTTATCGACACAGTCGCAACCTGGTGGCGCGACCGCATGCAGATTTCGGCTGAACTGGAAGAGATCGGCCGTCTCAGCTATGAGGATCTCGAAGAGGTCGCCAGCGACTGCGGCATGACCGCTTTGCAGCTGGTCGACGTCATCAAGGCCGGACCGCATGGCTCGGATGAAATGCTAGCGCTGATGAAGGCGCTGAATATCGACCCGGACGCGGTGCGCGAATTCAATCCCCGCAATTTTCGCGAAATGCAGGTGGCCTGCGCCCGTTGCGGTTCAAAAAGCGAGTGTCGTTCGCATCTCGCCGACGGCTCAATCGCCGGACAATATCGCGATTACTGCGAAAATGCCGATGTCATGAACGCCCTGCGCGCGCAGCCGATGATGCTGTCGGAATAAGCCCGCTTCGCAACGGAGCCCATCAGCCGATCAGCCGGGGATATTCGATCGCCGGGCATCGATCCATGATCACGGTCACGCCTTCGGACTCCGCCTTCTCTGCGGCCATGTCGTCGCGCACCGACAACTGGCCCCAGATGGCTTTCGGTCTGGGATCGAGGGCGAGAGCCTCGTCGATGACGCCAGCCAGTTGATCGGCGGCCCGGAACACATCGACCATATCGATGGCCTCAGGGATGTCTGCGAGGCGGGCATAAACGGGCTGTCCGAGAATTTCTCCTCCCGCATGGCCCGGGTTCACGGGAATGACGCGGTAGCCTTTCTCGATCAGGAAGCTCATGACGCCGAAACTGGGTCGCGCCGGATTGGCGGACGCGCCCACCACCGCGATCGTGTTTACGGAACCAAGCACATCCCGGATGGTTTTCGGATCGTAAGAATCGTGGTTCATGCCCGCTCCTCCGGATGTCGACGTTATGTCAGGACATAGGAGCCGGGATTGAAGGAGAAAAGACCATGCGCGCAACTATTGTCGCCGCTCTCTTGATTTTGCCCACATCGGCGCTGGCCGATCCGGTGCGGGTGAACGCGCTTGAGCATAGCTGCCGGAGCCTGCAAAGGATCGTGGCAGAGAATGGCGCGGCGATCATCCGCTATCCCTCGCGCAATAAGCCCGGGCTCACGCTGTATGATCGCTATATCAGCAATGTCACGTCTTGCGGCAACCGCCAGATGGTCGAGACAATGAGTATTCCGGCCGCCGATACGCAGCGCTGCCGCGTGCGCCATTGCGTGCCGTCGGATTGCGATCCGGGCGAGCCATTCTGCTTCTGAGAGCTGCCTCCTCTCAGGCGTCGAGGATGAGATGGCCTTCGGCGTCCATCGTGACGAAAGGATTGTAGGCCACTTCCCAGAGATGTCCGTCCGGGTCGGCGAAATAGCCGGAATAGCCGCCCCAGAACACTTTTTCCGGCGCCTTGACCGAGGTCGCGCCACAGGACAGCGCAAATTTATAGACGGCGTCGACGCCGCGTTCGCTGGTGACATTGTGGGCCAGCGTGACGCCGGAAAATCCCGGCGCGGAATTCTCGACATGGGCGTCTTCGGCCAGCGATTGCCGCGAAAACAGCGCTAGCACCACGCCCTTCAACTGGATGAAAGTGATGGCGTCCTGGCTGGCCTCGGCCTTGGCCCAGCCGAGCTTTTCATAGAAGGCGGTGGACCGCGCGACATCGTTCACGCCCAAGGTGATAAGGGAAATCCGGTGGTCGAGAGACATGCTGGCTCCGCTTGTTCGTGAAATGTTCCTTATCTGTACGCGAGCTTCAGCAAAGCGTCAACAAAGCTTCAATTTTTCTGATTGATCGATTGTGGCCGTGCGGTGGGCGAGGCAGCCGCACTTTGGCGCGGCTGCGTGAGAAGGGGGCCGTTCAGTCGTTCAGCGCCAGCGCGATGCGGGCGGCGAGGCGGGCATTGTTTTCCACCAGGGCGATATTGGTCTCCAGGCTGCGGCCCTCGGTGATGTCGAAAATGCTCGACAGCAGATAGGGCGTCACCGCCTTGCCGGCGATGCCATCGGCGTCGGCATTCTCCAGTGCGCGATGGATGTAGATCTCCATCTCCTCGCGCTCGATCTCCTTCTCTTCCGGCACCGGGTTGCCGATCAGCAATCCGCCATGGATGCCGAGTTCGTCGCGCATCTTCTGAAAGCGCGCAATCGCCGCAGGGCTGTCGAGGCGCAGCGGGCTCTTGAGGCCAGAACGGCGCGACCAGAAGGCCGGGAATTCGTCTTGCCCATAGGTGACCACCGGAACGCCCTTGGTTTCCAGGACTTCCAGCGTCTTCGGAACATCGAGTATGGCCTTGGCGCCGGCGCAGACGACGATCACGCCGGTGCGGGACAATTCTTCCAGATCCGCCGAAATATCGAATGTTTCCTCGGCTTTGCGATGCACGCCGCCGATACCGCCGGTGGCGAACACCTTGATGCCGGCGCCGGCCGCCGAGATCATCGTGGCGGCCACGGTGGTGGCGCCGGTGCGGCCTTCCGCCATGGCGAAAGCCAGATCGGCGCGCGACAGCTTCATCGCGTCCGGCGTCTGGGCGAGCTGTTCGAGTTCCTGCTCGTCGAGACCGACATGCAGCACGCCATTGAGAACGGCGATGGTTGCGGGAACCGCGCCTTCAGCGCGAATGATCGCCTCGACGCTGCGGGCCATGGCGAGATTGCCGGGATAGGGCATGCCATGGGTGATGATGGTGGATTCGAGCGCGACGAGCGCCCGGCCCTCGGACTTGGCGACGGCGACCTCCGCCGAATAGGTGATCGGGAGCTTGTGGCTGGACATGGGCGTTCCTGACTGGTTTCTAAAAGGGAGTTACAACAATATTTCCGCTTCCGGCACAAGGGCGAGGGTGGAGGCGAGCAACGCCCTGCTCAATTGTTCGGAGGCCGCCATCTCGCTTTCGAGCGCGATGCGCGCCGATGCGGTCGCGGATTTGAGGCAGTTCTCCAGGGCAGCCCCTGAGAGTGCGGCGTCAAGGAAACCCGCCGCGAAACCATCGCCCGCGCCTGTCACATCGCCGATCGAGACTAGGGCGGGGGGCGCAAGACAGGCGTTCCTTCCACCCATCCAGGCCACCGCCTCCTGCCCGCCGCGGGTGATCGCGCCACCCTTGAGCCCAAGCGCGGTCATCACCTCCGGCCAACGCCTGAAATCGTCGATCTCATGGCCTGACAGGGCTTTGGCTTCGGCCTCGTTCATGAACAAAAAATCGAGATCGGCGAGCGCATTTGATAAGCGGAGGACTTTAGCCGGCGAAATGCCGATCGCCGCTACCGGCTTTCCGAGCCGTTTTCCTGTTGCGGCGATGACATCCAGCGTCTCCTCCGGCAGGTTGGCGTCGGTGATGACAGCGTCGGCGGCTTGAAATGCGTCGCGCACTGCCCGAACCGACAGGCGGCGCGGCGAAAACAGTCGGTAAAGCTCCATATCAGCCATCGCGATCACCAGATTGCCGTCGCGCTCCAAAATGGCGGTATAACTCGGCGTGCGCCGGTCGAGAAAGGTGAAGGGGCGGTCGATGACGCCGGCGGCTTCCGCCGCAATCGCCACGGCGTCGCCTTCCGCATCGCCGCCGCGCGGCGAGATCAGCGTCACCTGATGGCCGAGTCTCGCGAGGTTGCGCGCCGCATTGAATACGCCGCCGCCGGCCTCTTGCCGCCAGGAGCCGGGATTGGACGCGCCAGGCGCGGTATCGCCTGAAATCCGGCCCCGCCGATCGATATGGGCGCCGCCCAGCGCCAGAATGGAAGTCATCCGCATCACCTTGTTTTTCGAATCATCTTAGCCGGGAGGCTGGCCTCGCCGCAAGCGCGACATCTGCGGGAAGCCCTTGATAAATCCCGTGAAAACAAAAAAAGAACACAGGTGTAAAAACTATTTTTCTTCAGGTGGTTGACGCCATCTTGAATATATAGAACAAAGCGTGTACATACACTGCATTGCTTCGCCAGCCCGGATAACCTAAAGGTGGATGACATGGCCCAGAACACATTGCGACTCGTAGAGGAAAAATCAGTGGATAAAAGCAAGGCACTGGACGCGGCCCTGTCCCAGATCGAGCGAGCCTTCGGCAAGGGCTCGATCATGCGCCTGGGCTCGAACGAAAATGTCGTCGAGATCGAAACCGTGTCCACAGGCTCGCTGAGCCTTGATATCGCGCTTGGCATTGGCGGTCTTCCCAAGGGCCGCATCGTCGAGATCTATGGGCCGGAAAGCTCTGGTAAGACGACGCTGGCGCTGCAGACTATTGCTGAAGCGCAGAAAAAGGGCGGCATTTGCGCCTTCGTCGACGCCGAGCATGCGCTCGATCCCGTCTATGCCCGCAAACTGGGCGTCGATCTCGAAAACCTGCTGATTTCGCAACCCGACACCGGCGAACAGGCGCTGGAAATCACCGACACGCTGGTGCGCTCGGGCGCGATCGACGTGCTGGTGGTCGACTCGGTCGCGGCGCTGACGCCGCGTGCGGAAATCGAAGGTGAAATGGGCGATAGCCTGCCAGGTCTGCAGGCCCGTCTGATGAGCCAGGCGCTGCGCAAGCTGACCGCCTCGATCTCGCGCTCGAACTGCATGGTCATCTTCATCAACCAGATCCGCATGAAGATCGGCGTGATGTTCGGCTCGCCCGAAACCACCACCGGCGGCAATGCGCTGAAATTCTACGCCTCCGTGCGCCTCGACATCAGGCGCATTGGCTCGGTTAAGGAGCGCGACGAGGTCGTCGGCAACCAGACCCGCGTCAAGGTGGTCAAGAATAAGATGGCCCCGCCCTTCAAGCAGGTCGAATTCGACATCATGTATGGCGAAGGCGTGTCCAAGACCGGCGAACTGGTCGATCTCGGCGTCAAGGCCGGCATTGTCGAAAAGTCGGGCGCCTGGTTCTCCTATAACAGCCAACGTCTCGGCCAGGGCCGTGAAAACGCCAAGGGTTTCCTGCGCGACAATCCCGATCTCGCCCGCGAAATCGAGCTGTCTTTGCGTCAGAATGCCGGGTTGATCGCCGACCGTTTCCTGGAGAATGGCGGGCCGGAGCCGGGCGAGAGCGACGACGCGCTGGAAGCCTGATCGTCCAAGTTTTTCAATTCGTCGACCGGCGTCGGGACATCTCCCGGCGCCGGTCTTGTTTTTCTGGACATGAGCTAGGTCGGGCGATAAAAGCCGGTGACCAAAAATCGGCCGGCAAGACCGGGCATACAAGCGCAAAGGGCATAAAATGAGTGGCGTGAACGAAATCCGCTCCGCATTTCTGGATTATTTCCGCAGGAACGGCCACGAAATCGTGTCGTCGTCTCCGCTGGTGCCCCGCAACGATCCGACGCTGATGTTCACCAATGCCGGCATGGTGCAGTTCAAGAACGTCTTCACCGGCCTGGAATCGCGCCCTTATTCGACGGCGGCAACCGCGCAGAAATGCGTGCGCGCCGGCGGCAAGCACAACGACCTCGACAATGTCGGCTACACCGCCCGCCACCACACCTTCTTTGAAATGCTCGGCAATTTTTCGTTTGGCGACTATTTCAAGGAGCGCGCCATCGAGCTCGCCTGGAACCTGATCACCAAGGAATATGGCATCGACGCCAAACGCCTGCTGGTCACGGTCTACCACACCGACGACGAAGCCTTCGGCTTGTGGAAGAAGATCGCCGGTCTGTCGGATGATCGCATCATCCGCATTCCCACCTCCGACAATTTCTGGGCGATGGGCGATACCGGCCCCTGCGGTCCGTGCTCGGAAATCTTCTATGACCATGGCGACCATATCTGGGGCGGCCCTCCCGGCTCCGCCGATGAAGACGGCGACCGTTTCATCGAGATCTGGAATCTCGTCTTCATGCAATATGAGCAGGTGACCAAGGAAGAGCGCGTCAATCTTCCGCGTCCGTCGATCGACACCGGCATGGGCCTCGAGCGCATCTCCGCGCTGCTGCAGGGCAAGCACGACAATTACGACACAGATCTGTTCCGCGCGCTGATCGAGGCCTCGATGCAGGCGACGGGGACCGATGACAAGGATGAGCGCCGCGCCAGCCATCGCGTGATCGCAGATCACCTGCGCTCCACCGCCTTCCTGATCGCCGACGGCGTGCTGCCGATGAACGAAGGCCGCGGCTATGTGCTCCGCCGCATCATGCGCCGCGCCATGCGTCACGGCCAGTTGCTCGGCGCCCGTGATCCCTTGATGTACAAGCTCGTTCCGGCGCTGGTGAAGGAAATGGGCGCCGCCTATCCGGAGCTCGTCCGCGCCGAGGCGCTGATCACCGAGACGTTGAAGCTTGAAGAAACCCGTTTCCGCAAGACGCTGGAGCGTGGCCTCGGCCTGCTCAACGACGCGGTGTCCGGTCTGGGCGATGGTTCGGAGCTCGATGGCGAGACCGCGTTCAAACTCTACGACACCTATGGTTTCCCGCTCGACCTGACCCAGGACGCATTGCGCCAGAAGAATATCGGCGTCGACACAGACGGTTTCTCAAAGGCCATGGCGCGGCAGAAAGCGGAAGCGCGCGCCAACTGGTCTGGATCCGGTGATCTGGCCACCGAAACCGTGTGGTTCGAAATCAAGGAAGAAATGGGCGCGACTGAATTCCTCGGCTATGACGCCGAGCGCGCCGAAGGCGTGGTTCAGGCGCTGGTGCGCGATGGCGCTCGCATCGAGGCGGCCTCTGCAGGCGAAAGCGTGCAGATCGTTGTCAACCAGACGCCGTTTTATGGCGAATCCGGCGGCCAGATGGGCGATGCCGGCGAAATCATCTTCGAAGGCGGCAAGGCTGTTGTTTCCGAGACGCTGAAGAAGGGCGACGGGCTGTTCGTTCATTACGCCACGATTGAAAGCGGCGTCTTGAAGCCCGGCGCTGCAGTTGTGCTTGAAGTGGATCATGCCCGCCGCGGCCGGCTGCGCTCCAACCATTCCGCCACCCACCTCATCCATGAGGCGCTGCGCGAGGTGTTGGGCACGCATGTGGCGCAGAAGGGCTCGCTGGTCGCGCCCGAGCGCCTGCGTTTCGACGTTTCGCATCCCAAGCCGATGAGCGCCGAAGAAATTCGCGTCGTCGAGACGATGGCCAATGAGATCGTCGTGCAAAACGCGCCGGTTACCACCCGTCTGATGAGCGTGGACGACGCCATTGCCGAGGGCGCGATGGCGCTGTTCGGCGAAAAGTATGGCGAGGAAGTTCGCGTCGTCGCCATGGGCACTGCCAAGCGCGGTGAAAAGGCGGGCAAGCCTTATTCGGTTGAACTTTGCGGCGGCACGCATGTGCGCGAAACCGGCGACATCGGCCTGATCCGCATTCTCTCTGACACCGCCGTCGGCGCAGGCGTGCGTCGTATCGAGGCGCTCACCGGCGAGGCGGCGCGTGATTACCTGTCGCAGCAGGATGAGCGGGTCAAGCAGATCGCCGGCGTGCTGAAAACCCAGCCGGACGATATCATCGCTCGAATCGAACAGCTGATGGACGAGCGCAAAAAACTGGAGCGCGAGCTCTCCGACGCCAAGAAGAAGCTTGCCCTTGGCGGTGGAGCGGGCGGCGGCGATGGCCTGCGCGAGGTCAACGGCGTCAAGTTCCTCGGACGGGTCGTCACCGGCGTCGAACCGAAGGATCTCAAGAGCCTCGCCGACGAAGGCAAGAAGACGGCCGGATCCGGCGTCGTCGTGTTCATCGGCGTCTCTGAAGACGGCAAGGCGAGCGCCGTCGTGGCGGTGACCGAGGACATGGTGTCCCGTTTCAGTGCAGTCGATCTGGTGCGCGTCGCCTCCCAGGCGTTGGGCGGCAAAGGCGGCGGCGGCCGTGCCGATATGGCGCAGGCTGGCGGCCCGGATGGCGATAAGGCCGAGGCGGCGTTGGAGGCCGTGGCGGCCGCGCTCGCATGAATTGATTAACCATTCTTGGCGAATAAGGGGCCGGTGCAATGCGTCGGCCCCATTGCTTTTGCGGCGATGCGGAAAATTCCCCGTTTTTTAAGGCTTTTGGATCTAGCTAGCGGCAGAGATCAACCAAAGAGGCTCCGCCTTTGTTGAACCTGCCAACAATGATGCTCTGCACCGGCCTGATGACTTTGTCGGTGTCGATTATCCTGACTTACGCGCTGTTTTATGAACGGCGCGAAAAAGCGCTCGTCTGGTGGTGCGCGGCGATGTGGTGCGTCTGCGTCGGCTGCTTCCTGTTGATGTTTCGCGCCTGGGAAAGCACGTTCTGGTTCTCCATCGTTCTCGGAAATGCCGCCATTATTCTTGGTTATGGCTTTGTCTGGGCCGGCTTTGCTCAATTCCACGGCCATCCAGTGCGTCCGGCCTTCGTGCCGGTGGGCGCGTTGATTTGGGTGGTCGTCTGCTGCGCCTCCGATGAATTCCGAAACGACTTCAATTCCCGCACCATGGTCATTTCCGCAATCGGCGCGGTCTATTCCGGGTTTTGCGCGCAACTTGCCTATGCGATCCACAAGGAAGAGCGACTGCCGTCGGCGCTGTTCACTTTCGGCGTCTATTTCGTCCACTGTATCACCTTCATGGTGCGGGTTGTTCTTTGCTATCTGTTGCCGATCGAAGGGGCCATGAATCCGGTCGCTGGCGGCTGGTTGTCGCTGATGATGCTGGAAGCCTTCGTGCAAGGGGCTTTCAGCACTTTCATCTTCGTGTTGCTGGTGCGCGAACGTTCGGAGCGCCGCTATCGGCTCGCTGCTGAAATCGACGGATTGACCGGCGCCGCCACCCGCCGGCATTTCGTCGAAAATGCGAACGCCGTGCTGGCCGCCAAACCCAAAGCCGCCTGTCTGGCGGTGCTAGACCTGGACTATTTCAAAAGGGTCAACGACACGTTCGGTCATCTGGCGGGGGACGCCGTGTTGCGGGCTTTTGGCGCGCATGTCGAAAAGCGGCTGGAGCCCGGCATGTTGTTGGGGCGCATGGGCGGCGAAGAATTCGCCTTGCTGATGCCGGATATGGATCAGCAGCGCGCTAAGGACTATCTTGAGCGGTTGCGGGCTTCCGTGGAGGCCATGACCACCCAATTCAACGGCAATGGCTTGAAAGTCACCACCAGCATCGGGTTGGCGGCCACCGAAGAGGTCGGCTATCTGTTCGACCATCTCCTGGCGGGCGCCGATCACGCGCTGTATGTCAGCAAGGAGCAGGGACGCAATGCGGTATCCGCCTTCACGCCGGCGATGCAGCTTCGCGCCGTGCTGGAGGATGATGGCAGCCAGACGCGTGTGAGTTTGCGCAAGAAGCGCGTCAGTCGCGTGTCCGTGCGCGCGAAGATGGCGCGCGACAGAGCGTGACGCCCCATTACGCCTGACCTTGGTTGGCGTTGGCAAGCGTAAAGGCGGCTTCGACGGAGGGGGCAAACGCGATCAGCGGCGGCGCCGCGTGATGGGCGCGGAGAATGGCTTCCACATCTGCGCGCGCCCCGGCGATGATCACCCTTACGCCGCGTCTGTTGGCCTTGCGCGCCATGCCTTCGATGACATTGGCGGCGGTTGAATCGATATAGGCGGCAGCGGCGACATCGAGGATGAATATTTTCGCCCCGTCGGATATACGGTCAAGCACGGCGCCCATCGAGGCGGCCGCGCCGAAGAAGAACACGCCTTCCAGCCTGTAGGCGATGATATCGGGATTGTCTGACGGCAGCGGCGCATCCTCATCCTCTGGCGTTTTGGGTCCCTGTTCGGCGATCGCCACGCGCGCCTGCTTGCTCATGCGGTCAATGAACAGCACGGAGCCGATCAGGAAGCCGGCGAGAATTCCTTCTGTCAGATCCCGGAACACCACGAGCAGAAACGTGACCGTCAACACCAGCGCGTCGCCGAGCGAAGAGCGGAGAAGCGCGACGACCGCAGGCTTCTCGATCATGTTCCAGGCGACGGAGGCCAGCACTCCGGCCAGCGCCGCCAGCGGAATATAGGCGGCGAGCGGCGCGAGCATCGCCATGAAACCAAGCAGAAACAGCGCATGCGCCATGCCGGCGATCGGACTTGTCGCGCCGGCCCGCACATTGGTGGCGGTGCGCGCGATCGTGCCGGTGACGCAGAAGCCGCCAAAAAGTGCCGAACCGATATTGGCGACGCCCTGACCCACCAATTCTATGTTCGATCTGTGTCTGCGTCCGGTCATGCCATCCGCCACGACGGCCGACAAAAGCGATTCGATGGCGCCCAGCAGGGCGAAGGAGGCGGCGTCCGGCAATACGGCGAGGATTTTGTCGAGCGCCAGATTGGGCAGGGCAGGCGCAGGCAGGTTGCGGGGAATGCCCCCGAAGCGCGAACCGATAGTGGCGATGGGAAGATCGAACGCGTAGCCGATCAGCGTAGCGGCGGCCACGGCAATCAGCAGATTGGGCGCGCGGGGCGCCAGACGTTTCAAGAGCGCGATCGCAGCGATGACGCCGAGCGAGATCGCCATGGCGGCGCCATTCACCGCGTCGCTGGCGGCGCCAAACGCTGCGAACTTGCCGAGGATGTCGCCGGGTTCGGGCCCAGCCAGCGTCAGGCCGAGAAGATCCTTCACCTGGCTCGCGAAAATGATCACCGCGATGCCGGCGG
The DNA here is from genome assembly GCF_029892285.1 of Rhizobium sp. SG_E_25_P2. Lineage (GTDB taxonomy): Bacteria > Pseudomonadota > Alphaproteobacteria > Rhizobiales > Rhizobiaceae > Rhizobium_E. The sequence continues at coordinate 31,647 of NZ_JARXVM010000006.1, read as the reverse complement.
TAAAGCCGATTGTGACGGGGTAGGGGATGTATTTGACGAAGCCGCCAAGCCGCAGCCAGCCGGCCGCGATCAGCATCAGGCCGGAAAGGGCGGTGGCGAGGATCAAGCCATCGACGCCATGGCGCGCGGCAGTGGCTGCGACCAGCACGATGAAGGCGCCGGCGGGACCGCCGATCTGGTGGCGACTGCCGGAGAGAGCCGAGACGAGAAAGCCGCCGGCCACCGCTGTATAGAGCCCCATGGCGGGCGTGACGCCCGAAGCGATGGCGATGGCCATGGAGAGCGGCAGGGCCACGATCGCCACCGTAAGGCCCGCGATCAGGTCGGCGCGCAACCGGTCGACGCCATAGCCCTCCTGAAACATGCTCCATAGTTTGGGGGCGAAAACTTCACCATCCGTCCGCATGTCCACCGTCTCCCCGCGCCATTCCGAACGGTTGAGACTGTGCGCCTGCTGAATGGGCTGCGGCAATGACGAAGATCAAGTTTGGGCGCGGGAGACGCGTCAATTCATCCGCAAGCGCGGCACATCCGGGGTGGAAAGCGCCGCGAGCGACGGCTTGGAGAAGAAATAGCCCTGCATCAGCGTCACGCCAAGATCAGCCAGCACCCGATACTCTTCTACAGTCTCGACGCCTTCGCAGACCGGCGTCACGCCGAGATCGCGCAGCATGGCGAGCGTGTGGGAGACGATCTTGCGCCGCTGGCCGTCCTTGTCGATTCCGCGGATCAGATCCATGTCGAGTTTGACGATATCGGGCTGAAACTCGGCAAGAAGCCCCAGGCCGGCAAAGCCTGCGCCGAAATCGTCGATCGCCGTCTTGAAGCCCATGGCGCGATAGGCGTTGAGAATGTTGAGCAGATGGCCGGTGTCGAGGCGCTCCGCTTCGGTGAACTCGAAAATGATGTTTTCGATCGGGAAGGTCGCCCGCTTCGCCGCCGCCAGCGTTTGCCGGATGCAGGCCGAGGGTTCGTAGACGGCGTTGGGCAGAAAGTTGATCGACAGCAGCGCGCCGGTATTCGCAAGGCCAAGACCTGCGGCGAGATCAATCGCCTTGACGCGGCAGAGCTGGTCGAAGGCGTAGCGATTGTCGTCGTTCAAGCTGGACAGGACAACGCCGGCGCTTTCGCCGCTTTCGCCGCGCACCAGCGCTTCATGCGCGAAAACACGACCGGCGCCGGTATCCACGATCGGCTGGAAGGCCATGGTGATGGCGATTGGAAAATTCGCACCGCTGGCGCAGGCCGAGCACTGTGTCTTGTCGTTCATTCTCTTCCTCTAAATCCGCACGGCCATCAGCGTCGGCGCGGGCCTAATAAAGCATGAACGTTGTTAAGGTTTCGTCTGCGTCGTGTATTCGGCGCGCGCCGCCAGAGCGGAACGCGCCGAATCTGTGGTTCATATCTTGATCTTGAAGATGTCGATCGGCGCGCCGCGGGGATCGGAAGCCTCTTCCGGCAGGCCCATGTCGCGCCGCATCCTGTCGCTCAGGTTCATGAGCGCGATATCGACGGCGTTTTTGCGTCTGCGCCGCTCGCGCGCCGCCAGCCACACGGCCAGAATGATGCGCAGGGGATGGTGCTTTTCGATCAGCGCTGCGGCAATCCGATCGATGTTGCTTTCGTCCAGGGGTTGTCTTGCAATCATGGTTCATCAGCCCGCCGCTCCGCGCGGGGGTCCTCGCAATGGGGCGCGGACAGCGGACGGCGCATATCGGCGGACAAAGCCGAGATGCGGCGTTGCGAAGCGCCGAAATGGATTTAAGTTAGGGAAATGCTGGAATCCGGCCTCAAAGGGCGCAGAAAAACGACGGTCGTTTATTCATCATGCCTGAGCGCACGAAACCAGCGAATGCGTAATGCACGACAGAAAATCTATTCATCACGCCCTCCTGCGCTGGTGTTGACCTGCCGAGACTGTCTCACGGCTTTTTGAATCTGGCAAGCGGGCGCAATCGGCAATTGCGCAAAAGAGGCGCCGATGTTGCCTGGGCGCCACAGGCCGTCAAACAGCGAGACCGAAGCCTTGCAGCAGGCGACGGGTGGAAAAATCTAGTTTTCCGGAGGTGAACACGGCGCGATCATGATGGGTGTCAGGATGCAGGTGATGCAACACCGGAACCAGCCGCCGCGCCTGCCGCGCGATCGCCTCTGCTGGATCGAGCCAATCCACCGGCCAGGGCGCCAGCTTGCGGAAGAGATTGGCCATGAAGGGGTAATGGGTGCAGGCGAGCACCACGATATCCGTCTTGCGGCCCTCCTTCTCCTGGAAGCAGTGGCTGATCTCGGCTGTGACCGCCTCGGGATCGAGCGTCTCGCCGCGAATATAAGCCTCGGCCATCCGGGCGAGATGCTCGGAGCCGACCAGGCGCACATCGCATTGGCTGGCGAAGGACTGGATGAGATCGCGTGTATAGGCGCGCTTCACCGTGCCGGGCGTGGCGAGCACCGAGACAAGACCGGAACGCGTGCGTTCGGCCGCAGGCTTGATGGCCGGCACGGTGCCGACAAATGTATGGTCGGGGAAGGCGGCGCGCAGGTCCGCGCCGGCTAGCGTAAAGGCGGTGTTGCAGGCGATCACGGAGATTTCGGGCTTGTATTCAGCGATAATGTTCTTGAACAAATCGAGAAGCCGCGCCTTCAACTCCGGTTCACCCCAGCCACCATAGGGAAAGCCCGCGTCATCGGCGACATAGATGAAATTGCGCTCAGGCATCAGCACCCGCAGTTCCCTGAGCACGGTCAGACCGCCGATGCCGGAGTCGAAAACAAGGATCGGCCTGTCCAGTTCAGTCATCGCTGTCGTCCGGTTTGCCGGCGCCGCGCGGTTTCTTGCGGCTGAACCGGTCGAGAGAGGATACCACGCCCCTGAGCACCTTGATCTCTTCCGATGTCAAAGCGCGGCGGGACCACACGGCGCGGAGATTCTCCACCATTCTCGGCTTTTTGGCGGCGGGGCGGAAATATCCGCGCGAATCCAGCGCCTCCTCGATATGTTCGTGGAAGCCGAACAATTCTTCCTTGGTGGCGGGCGTCTGCTCGACCGCCGTAAACAGCGTCTCGTCCTCGCTTGCCATCCGCGTCTTCATCCACTCGTAAGACATCAGCAACACGGCCTGGGCGATGTTGAGCGAGGCGAAGGCGGGATTGACTGGGAAGGTGACGACTTCGTCGGCCAGCGCGACTTCCTCATTGGATAGTCCGGATTTTTCTCGCCCATAGAGCACGCCGACCTTTTCGCCGGCGTCATATTTCGCCCTGAGCGTCTTTGAGGCGACGATGGGCGAGCGGACCGGCTTGAAGCCGTCGCGCATGCGGGCGGTGGTGGCGTAGACGAAGTTGAGGTCGGCGATCGCCTCTTCCAGCGTGTCGAACACCTGAACGGCGTCGATGACGTGATCGGCCTTGGAGGCGGCGGCGCGCGCCTTCTCACTCGGCCAGCCGTCGCGCGGATTGACCAGCCGCAATTCGGACAGGCCGAAATTGGCCATGGCGCGGGCGACCATGCCGATGTTTTCGCCGAGTTGCGGTTCGACGAGCACGACCACCGGGCCGCCCGTGAGGAGTTCGAGTTCAGAATTTGTGCCGGACATGCCTGTAACCTGGGAAATTTCTCAGGCGAATAGCGCGTTTCCGCAAGCGAGTCATGCGCTTTCCAACCTTCGCGTTATTCGGGCTGGCTGAGAATGATTTTCGGCTTGTCGTTGGCGGGTGGGGTTGTCTGGCTTTCGTCCGGCTGCGGCGCTTCGGGGCCGACATCCTGTCCATTCTTGGCGATATCGAGCATTTCCGTCATCAGCGAATCGAGCTTGCCCTCGTCATCCTTGCGCCTGATGTCGTCGATCACGGGCTTGCCGTTCTCGGTGATCATCGAGAAATGCACTTCGTTGACGCTGTTCTTGTCGACCGAGCCGTCATCGACGCAGGTCCACAGCTTGAAGGTGACCGTGACGTCGGTCACGCCATTGGCGTCTGTGCCGGGCGCGATCGCCACATCCTTGAGCGGGCAGCCGTCCTGGCCGTTGGTGATCACGTCATAGCCGAAAGGACCGCTGGCGTCGTCATAGATCGGAAACTTCGCCGCCGCGCGATAGGCGTGGGCAAAACGCTTGCTGTAGAGCGTGTCGAGCCGCGAGGCGTCGAAATAGTCCTGCCCTTGGACCTTGGGATCGTCGCTCCACAGTCCCTCGGCCAGATCCATCAAGTTTTTGACGGGATCAGCGGCGGTCTGGGCAAGGGCGGATGTCGCCAGTGGAAACAGCAGAAACAGGGCGCAGGCGACTTTTCTCACAGACATGGCGATCATCCCGAAGGGTTGGCGGCGAGAGACGAGCCTCTGCTGCAGAATATTGGGCTCCAATGCCGGGTCGTGACCCGCAATGAATGCCTCACGCTTCTATCGTGATTCTGGCTGGAGACTGCGGCCAATTTGGGATCGGTGGGCGTATCGGCCTACTGCTGCGTCTCCCAATAATCCAGCACCTCTCTCACGCTGGCCTCGACCTTGTCGCCGGCCAGATGCTGGATGTCGTCGATCTTGTAAGCGCCGTCTTCCAGAGTTGTGACGAAGCGCACGCGCGACACCTGCGCCCTGGCGGCCTCGTCGCTGCCGTCGAAACACCACATCATCCGATAACTGGCATCGACGAGGATATGGGACGCGTCCTGTTTCTTCGTCTCGAAGGAAACATCCTTGGGATCGCAGCCGTCCTGCCCGCCGAGAACCACGTCCCAATCAAACATCGGCTCCTCAAATGCGCGCGCCGCATAAGTTTGGGACGCAGAGCGATAGAGGCGGGTGAAGCTCTTGGTGTAGAGGCGCTTCAGACGGCTCTTGCTGAAATAGTTATCGTCAGCTGCAGCGGCCTTCTGCTCGGGCGTCGTCGCGTCGTCCGCGCTGCTCGCCGCCCACATCAATTCTCGGGGTCCGATGATGGCCTTGTCCGATGACGCGGAGGTTGTCTCGGCCAGAGCGGAAAGCGGGGCGGCCAGCATCATCGCCGCGATCAAAAGTTTCAGCATGGTGTCGCCTCCAGTTACAGCGCGGGATGGACGTCGATCGAGTGGCGGCCCCTGCCGGCGCCGCGTCGCACATCGCCAAATGTTTACTTCGCCAGTTCGGTCAGGTCGCCCTTTACCGACGAGATCACCTTGTCGCCGTCGAGATGCACGATGTCGTCGATCTTGAACACCCCGTCTTCCAGGATCGTCACGAAATTCACCGTGGTCACCCGCTTGTCGTCGCCGGGGTTGCCGAAGCAATAGGAGGCGCGAAACCGGGCAACGACATACACATAGATGAAATGCGGATCCATCGTCTCGACCGTCAGGTCCTTGAACGGGCAACTGTCCTGACCGCCCACGATCGGGTCGGCGCCGAGCAGGTAGCCGCCATTCTCGCCGGCCTCCTGTTTGGTCCAGGCGGCGCGGTAGGCATTGACGAAACTCTGTGTGTACAAGCGCGCAAGACGCTTTTCGCTGAAATAGTCGGAATCCTGCTCGTCAGGCTTCTTCGTCGCCGCAATATCCTCCGAGGAGCCGGCCGCCGCTTCGAGCAATTCCTTCGGACCGGCTGACGCCTTTTTCGGCGTAAAGACGGCGGCGGTTGTCACCGCGTTGAATTCGTCGCTGACGGAGATGACTTCGTTGCCCTTTACCGTGCGGAAGATCTCGTCGATTTTGTAGACGCCGTCATACTCGCCCATCATGAACAGCACCTGCATCAGCATATTCTGCTTGGGATTGCCCTTGAGGCAGGTGAAAGGCTTGAATTCGACAAAGACCGGGATGAAATCCACTTCCGGCTTCTTCTGCGTGATTTTCAGACCTTTCAAGGGGCAGCCGTCATTGGAGCCGGTGAGCATGTCGTAGCCCAGCACGGTGTCCTTGTTCTGCCGCGACGCGTGGCCGACAGCCTCCTCGATGACGCTCGCCATGCTTGGCGCATAGAGCCTGCTCATGCGGTCTTCGCTGGTATAGTCCTCGTCGCCGCCTTCCTCCGACCAGTTGATCGTTGCGGCCTTCATCAGTTCGCGGACGGGGCCGGTGACGTCGACGGCAAAAGCCGGCGAAGCTGCGCCGACGAGTAGGGCGGCGAGTATGACTTTGAACATGGTTTTCCCCCTTCGAGACATCCAGTTTTCATCAGATTCGAAGCAGAGCGACGGGCGGGGGTCAACGGGGCGGGCCGCTATTCATAGTTCAAGGCGCCCTGACTGGTTTCGGATGGCCCCGTTAAAGGGCGTAGGAATTTCGTCGAATTCGGCGCTTCCTGTTTGCCTCGCGCGCGGCGGGTGTTATAGGCATTTGCATTCACAGCCGAACGTCGCCGGCTGCCCCCGGCGATGACACCAAGAGGACGAATTCATGAAGAAGATCAAGGTAGCCAATCCAGTCGCCGATCTCGACGGCGATGAGATGACTCGCATCATCTGGCAGCTTATCAAGGACAAGCTGATCCATCCCTATCTTGATCTCGATATCGATTACTTTGACCTCTCGGTCGAAAACCGCGACGCCACCAACGACCAGGTGACGGTCGACGCCGCAAACGCCATCAACAAGTATGGCGTCGGCATCAAATGCGCGACGATCACGCCCGACGAAGCCCGCGTCAAGGAATTCAACCTCAAGCAGATGTGGAAGAGCCCGAACGGCACGATCCGCAACATTCTCGGCGGCGTGATCTTCCGCGAGCCGATCATCTGCAAGAATGTGCCGCGCCTGGTTCCGGGCTGGACGCAGCCGATCGTCGTCGGCCGTCACGCTTTCGGCGACCAGTATCGCGCCACCGATTTCAAATTCCCCGGCAAGGGCAAGCTGACCATCAAGTTCGTCGGCGAAGACGGCCAGGTGATCGAGAAGGAAGTGTTCGACGCTCCGGGCGCCGGCGTCGCCATGGCGATGTACAATCTTGACGATTCGATCCGCGATTTCGCCCGCGCTTCGCTGAACTATGGCCTGATGCGCAAGTGGCCGGTCTACCTGTCGACCAAGAACACCATCCTGAAGGCCTATGACGGCCGCTTCAAGGATATCTTCGAGGAAGTCTATCAGAACGAGTTCAAGGCGCAGTTCGACGAACTGAAGATCACCTATGAGCACCGCCTGATCGACGACATGGTGGCGTCCGCGCTGAAGTGGTCCGGCGGTTATGTCTGGGCCTGCAAGAACTATGACGGCGACGTGCAGTCGGACATCGTGGCGCAGGGCTTTGGCTCGCTCGGTCTGATGACCTCGGTTCTGCTGAGCCCCGATGGCAAGACCGTCGAAGCCGAAGCCGCCCACGGCACCGTGACCCGTCACTACCGCCAGCACCAGAAGGGTCAGGAAACCTCGACCAACTCGATCGCCTCGATCTTCGCCTGGACCCGCGGCCTCGCCCATCGCGCCAAGCTCGACGACAACGCCGAACTCGCCAAGTTCTGCGACACGCTCGAAAAGGTTTGCGTCGCCACCGTCGAAGCCGGCTTCATGACCAAGGATCTGGCGCTGCTGATCGGTCCGGATCAGCCCTGGCTCTCCACCACCGGCTTCCTCGACAAGATCGACGAGAACCTGCAGAAGGCCATGGCCGCCTGAGGTCATAGACTTTGTTGAAATGAGCGGGCCCGGCGTCAATCGACGTCGGGCCTTTTCCTTAGCTGAGATGGGAATGGATCTGCCGCATGGCGCGCGTGATGGTGATTCTGATGGCGCATTATTTCGCCTGTCTGGCGGCGTTCTCGTGCGGTTATTTCTTGCTGACGGGATTGAATGTACTCGAGGGCTCTCAAGAACCTAGAGCATTGTTGGGCATTTTCAGCCCCATGATGCTTCTCGGAGCCCTGTTCGTGGCAGGTGGGCAATTCATCCCGATTTGCCTGATCGTTCTCGTCGCCGAATGGCGGTCTTTCCGGGGCGCGCGATACTACCTCGTCTCGGGCCTCGCGCTCGGTCTCCTGGCCTCGATCGCCGGCATTCAATATGGCAAGGCGAGTGGCGAGGACCTGCTTGGTGTCGTGGCGCTGATCTATGTCGTGAGTGGAATAGTCTGGGGGCTGATCTACTGGCGGATGGCCGGCAGAACCGCCGGCGCCTGGCGCGATGCGCTGCCGCCGGAAACCTGACGGCGCGAGAGTTGCTATTGCAGCAGCCTCAACGTCGTCAGCGGCTGCGAATTGGCGATGGACAAGGCCGAGATCGTTAGGCTGCGCTGCGCTTCCACGGCCCTGAGGCGCGAGGAGGCGAGATTGAGGTCGCTGTCGACCATGCGTCCCACGCCGCGATCCTGGGTATCCTGCAGATCCTTGACGAAATCGTTCTGCATTTCGATGCGCTTGTTAAGCGCGCCGAGATTGGAGGAGGCGTCGATCATCGCTTCGAGCATATTGTCTGCCACCTCCATCATTTCGGTGATGTCGACATCCGTGGTCGCTTGGCTGACGGCGAATTCGGTATGGGCGTTAGGGTCATTGGTCCCGTTTAGCATGACCCAGTCCGTGCCGGCGCCGATCGCTGCGGCATAGCCCGGATTGGTCAGAATGCCGAGTTGACTGTCTTCATCGATCAAGTGATTGGTTCCGAGCGCGTTGGACATGGAATAGCGCAGGATCTTGACCTCCACCGAGCCATTGGAGGCGCGCTGGAAGGAGCCGACCAGCTCGCGGTCCTTGTCGTCGCTCGCGTCGTCGCGCACCAGCCAATTCTCGCCATTGAAGGAGGATTGCTCGGCGACGGTGCGCAATTGCGTCCGCAACTCCTGGATTTCGTCGTTGATCTTGTTGATTTCGGCGCCTGCCCCCAGCGCTGTGAGCAGTTTGTTGCGTATATCCCTGATGACGTCGATCGCCTGGTTGAGCCCGGTATAGGCGACATCGACGGCCGCAGCGCCAAAGGCGAGAGAATCCTCGGCAGCCGACAAGGCCTTGTTGTCGGATTTCATCTGGGTCGCGATGGACCAGTATGCGGCGTTGTCGCTCGCATCCTTGACCCGATAGCCCGTCGCGACCTCCTGTTGCGCGTTGAGCACCTGGGTGCCCTGCGCGCGCAGGATGTCGACAGCGGCAATCGCGCTGGCGTTGGTGTTGATACTTGTCACGGCAACTTCCGAACTCAATACATGGACGATACAAATGCCTGGCCACGTTCCTCGAACACACTCGAACTCGTCATGAACTCGTGAAGAACTATGGCAAACCAACCGTAAACGCCTATGCTTAACGCCGGGTTTACGGGCGCTCTCCATGAAGCGCCCTGTTGCCGATGGACCCCTCAGGCGAGGTCGAGAAAGGCGTCGACGAAATCGTCAAGCAGCCGCCAGTCAGTGAATTCCACGTCGCCGCGATCGGTGGGAGCGCCTTCGGCCTCGGCGATGCGGCGCATCATCCAGCGCTTGAAGAAATCATATTCGGTGAAGCGCAGAGCGCCGGCCGCGTTGTGAACCGCTTTGGGCCGCCAGCCTGTTTCGGCCTTGAGCGCTTCGGGGAAATTGGCCGCCGCCGCGCGCTCGTCGTCATGCTCGCTATCAATCGACAGCGTCACCGATACGAAAGCCGAGGGCAGGGCGTTGAGCCAGTCCTTCTCGCGATGGACGAAATCGACGAAAGGCGTCGGATAGCGCGCCGCATGGATGGGTGCGGCAAGAATCACGGCGTCGGGCTTCTCCAGCCCGAATTCCTGGGCGGCGTTGACATTCATCAACGCGGCGGCATGGCCCTTTTCCTCGGCATGCGCGGCGATGCGTTCGGCGATCTTGCGGGTCTGCCCCTCGATCGTGGCGTAGATGATCATCAGTTTCATGGCGCGTCCTCCGTTTGAGGCAGACTGCGCTCGTCACGCGGCGCGCGCTTTGTGCAGGATCAAGCAGGCGTCGGCGCGGCGCTATTTTCCTTCAAGGCGCGCAGTTGAATGGCGATGTCCTCAGGAGGGAGGCTCAGCCCCGACAGGCAGAGGTCGACGCTTCGCATCTTGCCGGGTTGACCAGACGCAGCATAGCGAAGGCGGAGATAGGTGATCATCATCTCCCGACGGACGGTGAATTCCCTGACGTCGCGCCATTCAATCCGGTTCGCGCCGCCCCGGTAAGAGATCCCCGCGATATCGGCGACCAATGCTGGTTTTGACGGGGTCAGCAGGCGACGAAGGATATAGAGAATGCCCACAGCCGTGAACATCAAAAGCAGGAGGGAGGCGATGGGCGTCGCGCCCAGCCGGAGCGATTGGAGCGCCTGCGCGCCGATCACCGTAAACCCTCCCAAGAGCAGCAACAGCCAGACGATCAGCAGTCCGGGTCGATAAAAGAGCTCGAGAGATTTGGTCATGGCGGGGATATCCGGTTGGTCTGCTGTGATAGCAGCCAAACTTTTCCGATCGGTTTCCAGAATGGCCATTGAAGCATGCGCAAAATCTGTGGGGAAGATCGATTTGATTGCCCGCCGGTCAGAATCGTTGCTAGGAGAGGGATTGGCGGACGACGAGGATTGGCATGACGGCAGGCATCGACATGGGAACCGGCGTGGGCGGCACGCGCGCGACGCTCGACCTTGAGGAATTGCTGGCGACCCGCCTTCTGGTTCAGGGCAATTCCGGTTCAGGAAAATCGCATCTTCTGCGCCGACTGCTCGAACAATCGGCCGGCTGGGTGCAGCAGGTCATCATCGATCCCGAAGGCGATTTCGTCACCCTCGGCGACCGCTACGGCCATGTCGCCATCGAGGGCGACCGCACTGAGGCCGAACTGCTCGGCATTGCCGCCCGCGTGCGCCAGCATCGCGTTTCCTGCGTCCTCTCTCTCGAAGGTCTAGACGCCGAAGACCAGATGCGCAACGCCGCCATCTTCCTGAACGGCATGTTCGACGCCGATCGCGACTTTTGGTATCCGGTGCTGGTCGTGGTCGACGAAGCCCAGCTTTTCGCCCCCGCCGCCGCCGGCGAAGTCAATGACGAGGTTCGTCGCCTGTCGCTCGGCGCCATGACCAATCTGATGTGCCGCGGCCGCAAGCGCGGACTGGCCGGCGTCATAGCCACCCAGCGCCTGGCGAAACTCGCCAAGAACGTCGCTGCCGAAGCCTCCAACTTCCTGATGGGCCGCACCTTTCTCGACATCGACATGGCCCGCGCCTCCGATCTTCTCGGGCTTGAACGCCGTCAGGCGGAAATGTTCCGCGACCTGCCGCGCGGCAATTTCGTGGCGCTCGGCCCTGCGCTCAGCCGCAAGCCGTTGAAGGTCGAGATTGGCAAGGTAGAGACGTCAGCGCGCTCCTCCAGCCCCAAGCTGATGCCGCTGCCCGAAGCCAATGTCGACGCCGCCGATCTTATCCTGACGCCCGATCCGCAGGAATTGACGCGGCCGATCCCGCGCTATGTGCAGCCGGCGCCGCGGCCGTCGACCGATATTCTCGCCGAACTCTCCAAGGCGCGCGACATTGAGCCGGTGGAGATGCGCGAGGCGAGGCCAAAGCGCGTCGAGCTCACCGAGGAAGAGCGCGAGCAACTGGTGCAGGCGGCGCTCGAGGATGTGCTGAGCCAGGGCGATTCCGCCTTCCGGCCCGACGCCGAATTGTTTCAGGAATTCCTCGTCCGCTGCCGCATCCGGCGCCTGACCGGCGCCACTGTGGCGCTGCCGGAATTCCGCCAAAGGCTGGCGATCATTCGCTCCGGCGTCGACGAGGAGACCCGCTCCAGCGAAACCTGGACCAAGGCGCTTGATCTTTCGCGCAACGTGACCGACGATCTGAAGGCGGTGTTCCTGCTGATCGCCAACGCCGCCATCACCGGCCAGCCCTGTCCGTCCGATCAGGCGATCGCGCGCGCCTATGGCACCCATTCCGCCCGCCGCGCCCGCCGACTTCTCTCTTACTTCGAGGAACAGGGCCTGATCGTGTTGCATCAGGACCGTCTGGGCGCCCGCATCGCCGCCTTCCCGGATCTCGACGCTGAGACGGCGCCGGGCAATGCTGATCACCTTGAGACGGACAGCCGTTCGGCGGCGGAGTAGGGCGCTCTAGGTTGCACATCGCGCCTGTAGTTTGCTGGCGCGGCCGAGCCGGGCAAGCGTCAGGCTGACGCCTGCAACTTGGAGCGCAATCCCCGCAGCTTCCAATGTTGTTGGAAAACGGCTTTCCCACACAAAACCGTAGAGAAGCCCGAAGATCGTTTCGGCGACAATCAGTTGCGCGGCGAAGGTGAGCGGCAAGCGCGTTGACGCGATGGCCCAGAACCAGGTCGCAAGCCATGAACCTGCCAGTCCCATAACGAGCGCCCAGACGAGAAGGGGCGCCGGGTCTGCCCCTGAAATGAGCTGCGGCGCAAACAAGGACGACATCGGCACAAAGGCAAGCGCTCCAAGGCCTGCCCCAAGCCCCTGCAGGCCGGTCCAGACGAGAATGTCCGGCGGCGCCGGGCCCCTCAGAATGCGCGAGTTCACCAGTCCGTATGCGACCCAGATCGCCAGGGATAACAGGGCCCAAGCCAATCCTGCGCCGGATGTCGTGGAGTCCTCCGACGCAACGTGAGATGTGATGTCGGCGTTGACGACGACAATTCCCAACGCGATTAGCGCCAGAGGCAAGGCGAGATGTGTCCACGCGATGGATCTTTCACCCGCATTGCCGATTAGAGCCAGGATCACTGGCATCGTTCCGATAATCAGCGGCGGCAGCGTGGCGCCCGCGCTTTTCACAGCAAAAGACGCGCTCAGGAAATATCCGATATAGCCCACTCCGCCGAGACAGAGGCCTATCGCCTTCTGGGCAAAACTAAGACCTTGTGGCCGAAATCTCGGCGAAGCCAGCAGGAGCCCGGAGGCTGCGCCAAACACCAGATAGCGGGCTATGGTAAGGTCCCACACGGTAAATGGCTCGACCGCGCGGGGCGCGATGAATGTCAGCCCCCAAAGGGCGCAGGTGGCGAGACCCGCGAGCACGCCAAGCAACATGAATGTCTCCTTTCAATCGAGCCGATATTATGAAAGGAGATTTTGGTGAATTATATCGATGATCGAAGGATGAGTTGCGGAATCGTCGAATAGGATGAGGGGAAGCCGCTAAAATGCCTACGAATGAAAGTTTTCGGCCGGATGATGTCGATCGGAGGATCATCGACCTATTGGATCGGGAGGGACGGCTTCCCATGAGCGAACTTGCGCGCGCGGTGGGCATGTCGGCGCCGAGTGTTGCCGAACGGGTCCGTCACCTGCAGGAGAGCGGGGTCATCCGGAATTTCACCATTGACGTGGATGCGCGCGCGCTCGGCTATCAGATCCAGGCGCTGGTGCGCATCCGGCCTCTGCCGGGAAAGCTGCATCTGGTCGAAAGACTCATCCAGGAGGAACCGCATTTCATCGAATGCGACAAGGTCACAGGCGACGATCCGTTTCTGGCGCGTCTGGTGGTGCGGTCGGTCGAGGAGCTCGATGACGTGTTGGAAGGCTTATCTGATCATGCCGTTACCAGCACGGCCGTTGTAAAGGGAAAGTCCATAAGAAAAAGGCTGCCGCCATTATAGCGACAGCCTGATCAGTTTGGTGTGAAACCGTTCCGTTACGCCTTATGCGTCTCTTCGTTGCGCGTCGCCCAGAGCGAGCCGAGAATGCCGGCGGCGAGGATGGCGACGGTGACGCCCAGCAACATGGCCGGCGGCCGGCGCGAGATCTACTCAAGTATCCGTTGCGCGAGCGGCTGAAAATAGACGCTCGCAATCATGCTCAGTCCGAACAAAAATCCGGCAAGCAACCGTCTTCTCCACGAAGGTCTCTCTTCGCGCCCCTGGTCGGAATGCGCTGAAGCGGTCGGTATTTCCCGAAATTCCGACAGCGATGCAACTGGGGTTTTGCCTGTTTCCTGCATGTGATCGCGTTTGCTTTCCTCCTGCCCTCTTCGGTCTGGTTTGCGTCGTGCTGAATGTTGGTCCACAATAGCTTCCTCCCGACCTGAGATGCGGGTGTGTATGCTATGCCCGCGACTGGCAAAATGTCTTGACGGGCGGGCATTTCGACTTCCGCCAAGGGCGGAAGATGTTTGCTGACGAGACTTCTGGAAGGCTTCGGAGCACCGCAAGACAGGCTTGCCGCCCTCACGGGGCAGGATCGAGCCCCATTTTTCGGTAGAGCCAAAGCATAAGCCATAGTACGATCAGCCATCCGAGCACGGCGTCGGACAGGAAATGGGCGCCAAAAGCGACACGGTTCAGAGCGACGATTATCGACAGCGGAACCAACGGCGCTGCGACGACCATTCGGTAGGGGCGGGACACGAACACCAGGATAGCGAGAAATGCGGCTGCCGATGCTGCTTCCCCGGACAGGAACGAACAATTGCGCTCGCACACCGATGCGAATTGCCATGCCGGCGTAAACTCCAAGGTCCCGCCAAACTCAATCACATCTCGAGGTCTGGCCCGGGAGAAGAAGTTCTTGAACACCTGAACCGTGATCGCCGATCCCAGAACATAGCTCAATACGACGAACAAGGCGCGTCTTGTCATCGAACGAAGGGAACTATGAAGTGGTCGCGCCGCGAGCAGGACGATCATGATGGGCAATACAATGTAGGGAAGCATGCGGTTAGCGTCGCGGATCCACAGCAGTAGTGGATTTTCAGACAGATAAAACCGCGTTCCGAAGGTGGAGAACCTCGAAACGCCCATGTCGATTTGTGGAAACATGACGAACAGCATGCTGCAGAGCAGGATCACGATTCCCAGCGCAGCCAGCGGATTCAAGGAGACATAAACGCTCACAGGGTTCCAATGTCGGCGAACTGTTTCGTTGAGGCGCCGGATATAAGAAATCTTCTTGAATGACAGTTGACCGTCGTCCTTCGAGACCGAAGATGAATTTTGCACTGGGAACATCCGCTTAAAAAGGTCCTGGCCTTCACGAAATTTTGCCAGGGGCTGGATTGAAGAGGGCGCTTTCGAGGCCTCTTTTTCTGCCACGGCGTTGACAGGCGGAATGTTTGATTGTGTGAAGATTTGTTTCAGGCTGGCCGGAAAAGGCGAGATCTGAAACAAATCTTAATATTCGCGCGGGCCAAAGACCGGCGCCGTCGTGCTACGGAAATCGGAAAGTGTGATGCGGACGGTATAGGGAGCCAGGGCTTGTCGGAGGCTGCTCGAATTCTGATTGTCGAAGACGACGTGGTGATAGCCGCCATGCTGCGCGATAGTCTCAATGAAAGTGGAATGAACGCGGAGATCGCCCAGAACGGCGTTGCAATGGATGCGCGGATGCGGGGATCCGGTTTCGACCTCGTGATCCTCGATGTTATGTTGCCTGGCGAAAATGGGCTCAGTCTGTGTCGGCGTCTTCGGGCTACGACGGACATACCCATCCTTATGCTGACCGCCGCCGATGCGGAAATTGACAGGATCATCGGTCTCGAAATTGGTGCCGACGATTATGTCACGAAACCGTTCAGCTTGCGGGAGCTGATCGCGCGCATACGCGGTCTGCTGCGGCGCGCCGCCTTGCCTTCGTTAAGGGATATGCGGCCAAAGCAACTGCGTTTTGACGGGTGGTTCGTGGATCCCATTCGACGGCAGCTCTATGATCCGACCAACGCACGAGTCGGATTGACGACGCATGAGTTCGATATCCTGCTCGCCTTTTGCCGAAACCCGGGACGCGTTTTGACGCGCGAGGAGCTCCTGGGCGTCACCCATGCCGGTTTGGCCGGCCCGATCGAACGCAGCATCGATGTGCACATCAGTCGGTTGAGGCAGAAGATCGAGCAAGATTCACGCGACCCCGTTGTCATCAAAACTGTGCGGCTTGGCGGCTACGTGTTTACGGCGAATGTCGAGGAAGTATGAGGCTGAAGCGACTCCTGCCCGGCACCATAAGAGGCCAGATCACGCTGATCATTGTGATGGCGCTGCTCGTTGTCGGCATTGTCGGCAGAGCATTGGAGCAATGGGCCGGAGATGCTGCGCCGGACATAGAAGAAATCGCCACGCGCGTCGACATGGTGGCTGAACTGCTCAAAACGGCTTCACCGGGCGCACGCGAAACAATCCTCGCGTCATCGCGCGCCGCCGGCTGGCGTTTCTCGTTGGAACCCGTTTCGGTGAGCGAAAGCTTCACCGGGCCGCCGGAACTTGACGGCGCACTGAGCCTGATCATCGATTCGATCTTTCCAACCGACAACACTCCCCACCCGCCAGTGGGAGGTTGGCGCACTTTCTGGAGGGGCGAGAGAGTCATCGCAGCAAAGGTCGACAGCGCCACGCTCCTTATCCTTTCCGGCTTTCCAGATACAATCCTGAACAGTGCGGTCGTGAACGAGGCGCCCTACTACTCTGTCGCTATCTTGGTATTGATCGCGTTCTTTTTTCTATTCGCCATTCGGGTCATCACGGAACCAATCAAGCGGATATCAGAAGCCGCCACCCATTCGGACATCGCAAACAGCGCGGAGATTTTTGAAGAACGCGGACCTGCTGAAATCGTGGCGCTCGCTCATGCGCTAAACTTGATGCGAAGCCGGATACAGCTGATGGTCGGAACGAGGACGCGAATGCTGCGTGGCATCAGCCACGATCTTCGAACCCCGTTGACCCGGTTGCGGCTTCGCGCCGATCGAATGGAGGAAGGACCGGTGCGCGAGGGCCTGCTATCGGACATCATCCGCATTGACGGTCTCTTGAACGAAGTCCTGAAATATCTGAGGGACGATTACGCGTCTGAACCGATACAGCGCGCGGATGTTGCTAGCCTGCTGCAAACGACTTGCGCTGAGTTCACCGATGTCGGCTACCAAGTGCGGTTCGAGGGTCCCAATCGGATGATCATCGACTGCAAGCCACTGGCCATCATGCGCGCAGTCACCAACCTTTGCGACAACAGCGTCAAATTTGCGACTGAGGTTATTGTCTGTTTACGGGAATGCAAAACAGGCTGCGAGATAACGGTTATTGATAACGGACCGGGAATTCCTGAACATTTAAGAACACAGGTTTTCGAGCCCTTCTTCAAGGGAGATGATGCGCGAACGCAGGGGCAGGACGGGTTCGGGCTCGGCCTTTCGATTGTCGCCGATATTGTTCATGCCCATCACGGCGCCTTATCTCTGGCGAACAACGCGCCGAACGGCCTTGTTTTTAAGATCTTTATTCCAGGTCCAGTCGGTTGACCTGAGGCTGCTGCGCAAATGCTCTCGAAACACACGCAGCGCCCCCCCGTGACTGTCACCACCGAAACAAAAAAAGCCGCCGCTTTGCAGCGACGGCCTCAAAAGCTTCGATGTCCGCGCGTTACGCCTTATGCGTCTCTTCGTTGCGCGTAGCCCAGAGCGAGCCGAGGATGCCGGCCGCCAGGATGGCGACGGTGACGCTGAGTGAGACGGCGGGCGGGATCTTGGCGAGGCCGAACATGTCGGCGATGAAGATCTTGGAGCCGACGAACACCAGCACCGCAGCCAGGGCGTATTTCAGATAGGCGAAGCGGTGGATCAGGGCGGCAAGCGCGAAGTAGAGGGCGCGCAGGCCGAGGATCGCGAAGATGTTGGAGGTGTAGACGATATAGGGGTCGGTGGTGATCGCGAAGATTGCCGGGATCGAGTCGACGGCGAAGACGAGGTCGGCCAGTTCCACCATGATCAGCGCCAGGAAGAGCGGCGTGATCAGCGTCTTCAGCTTGCCGGTCTTGGCGTCGGTTTCGCGGATGATGAAGCGCTCGCCATGCAGTTTGTCGGACACCGGCAGATGCTTGCGCAGGAATTTCAGCACTGGATTATTGCCGATATCGTTTTCGTCATGACCCGACGAGAACAGCATCTTGATCCCGGTGATGACCAGGAAGGCCGCGAAGAGATAGAGCACCCAGTGGAAGTTCTCGACGATCGCCGCGCCCGCTGCGATCATGATGCCGCGCAGCACGATCACGCCGAGAATGCCCCACAGCAGCACGCGATGCTGATATTCACGGGGGATGGCGAAATAGGAGAAGATCATCGCGATGATGAAGATATTGTCCATCGCCAGCGATTTTTCGACCACGAAGCCGGTCAGATATTCAAGTGCGGGCTGTTCGCCGGATTGATACCAGATCCAGCCGCCAAAAGCGACGCCCATGCTGATATAGAAGGCGGACATCAGAAGGCTCTCGCGGATGCCGATCTCACGAGAGCCTTTATGCAGTACGCCCAGGTCGAGAATGAGAAGCCCGAGCACGACAACGATGAAGACAGCCCACATCCACAGGGGCTTGCCGAGAAAGTCGATAAGTAGAAGGTCCATAAGTCAACCTAAGCCGGACGCGGTTGGCTAGGAGGATCCGACATCACGCGCTGTCCGGAAAGCGCGTCAGAGGGGCCCGGCTCCCAATTGCGAATTGGCAAATGGGGCAAGTCGAGAAAGTTTTCAAGTCCCTTTGATTGACTTTTCCGGAATCCCCGTCTAGAAGCCGCTCAACTCCGGGCGGAAACGTCCGGGGTTTCGTTTTTGCTGACGTGAAATCGCGGCAAAAGTGAGAGCATGTCCCGTGGTTTCTCCGTCTCGCGGCGTGAGAAGCCTGTCGGAGGCCGTCGCAAATGGCGGTTTTCAGAGGAGGGCGTGTTTCCTTAACCATAAAGGCGGGTTCTCTCCGCCGGATAACAAGAAAGGAAATGCGATGAGCAAGCGCGCATCGTCTAAGTACAAAATTGACCGCCGTATGGGCGAGAACATCTGGGGCCGTCCGAAGTCCCCGGTGAACCGTCGCGAATACGGTCCTGGCCAGCACGGCCAGCGCCGCAAGGGCAAGCTTTCGGACTTCGGCGTTCAGCTGAAGGCCAAGCAGAAGCTCAAGGGCTATTACGGCGACATTTCCGAAAAGCAGTTCCGCGCCATCCATGACGAAGCTGCCCGTCGCAAGGGCGACACCCCGGAAAACCTCATCGGTCTTCTGGAATCGCGTCTGGACGCCATCGTCTACCGCGCCAAGTTCGTTCCGACCATCTTCGCTGCCCGTCAGTTCGTCAACCACGGCCACGTGACCGTGAACGGCGTCCGCGTCAACATCGGTTCCTACCGTTGCAAGGCCGGCGACGTGATCGAAGTGCGTGAGCGCTCCAAGCAGCTCGCCATCGTTCTCGAAGCCGTGTCTCTCGCCGAGCGCGACGTTCCGGATTACATCGAAGCCGATCACTCCAAGATGAAGGCGACCTTCGGTCGCGTTCCCGGCCTGGCCGACGTGCCGTATCCGGTCATCATGGAACCGCATCTGGTCATCGAATTCTACTCGCGCTAATTTCTGGCGGGACTGGATTTTTGGAAAGCCGCTCGCAAGGGCGGCTTTTCTGCTTTTGGGGATGTCGAGGAGACGTTGATCATGAGAAATCTGTTGTTCGGCGCAGCGTTTGCAGCGGTGGTCATCGCCGCAGGCCTCAGCCTGTTCGCCAGCATCCGCCTGCTCGGCGCCCAGAAACCCGAGCCGTCGGCCCAGCAGACGCAGCCGTCCACGCCGGCGCAATAAGCGAGGTTTGGCTTGACCCTCCGGCGCAATCCGTTATTGCCTCGGAGGACGATTTCAGGCGGGACCGGACCCATGCTCACCACCAATCCCGAGGCGCGAGACGAGGACGACGGCGCATTCGCCGGCGACGCCACGATGGAGGCGCTCTATCGGCATGCGCCGCAATCGGGCAACTTCAACAAGCTCCGCAAGCGCCTGCTGCGCAATGTCCGGCAGGCAATCGATGATTTCGGCATGCTGAACGACCAGAAGCGCTGGCTCGTTTGCCTTTCGGGCGGCAAGGATTCCTATGGTCTCCTGGCCCTGCTCCTGGAACTGCGCTGGCGCGGGCTCCTGCCGGTCGAGTTGATGGTCTGCAATCTCGATCAGGGCCAGCCGAATTTCCCCAAGCATATCCTGCCGGATTACCTGACGGGCCTCGGCGTGCCGCACCGGATCGAATATCGCGACACCTATTCGATCGTGAAGGAGAAGGTGCCTGAAGGCGCGACCTATTGCTCGCTCTGTTCGCGTCTTCGCCGCGGCAATCTCTACCGCATCGCCCGCGAAGAAGGCTGCGACGCCGTCATCCTCGGCCATCATCGCGAAGATATTCTCGAAACCTTCTTCATGAATTTCTTCCATGGCGGACGGCTGGCTGCCATGCCGCCGAAACTGATGAATGACGAGGGCGATCTGATGCTGATGCGTCCTCTGGCCTTCTGCGCCGAGGACGAGCTTGCCCGCTTCGCAACGGCCATGCAGTTCCCCATTATCCCCTGCGATCTCTGCGGCTCGCAGGATGGCTTGCAGCGCAACGCCATGAAGGCAATGCTCGCCGACATCGAAACCCGCATGCCCGGCCGCAAAGACACGATGTTGCGGGCGCTTGGCCATATCAATCCATCCCATCTCCTTGACCCGAAATTGTTCGATTTTGCAGGCCTGACCCGATGACCTCCTTTCGCGACCATGATCTCGACCTCATCCGCAATATTCTCATCGAAGCGGGCGAGGCGGAGATCATGCCGCGCTTCCGCGCGCTCGCAGATGGCGACGTCACCGAAAAGAAGTCCTCCATCGATCTCGTCACCGACGCGGATCTGCTGACTGAAAAGCGGGTGACAGAGGCTCTGCTGCAGATCTATCCCGACGCGCTCGTCGTCGGCGAGGAAGCCTGCGAGCAAAATCCTCGCCTGATCGACCGGCTTGTCGACGCTGATCTCGCTTTCGTCATCGATCCCGTCGACGGCACGTTCAATTTCTCTGCCGGACTGCCGGTGTTCGGCACGATCCTGGCTGTGGTTGAAAAGGGCGAGACGGTCGCCGGCCTGATCCATGACCCGGTCAATGGCGACACGCTGATCGCCGCCCGCGGCGCGGGCGCCTTCGTGCATAGCGGGGCAGGACGCAGGGTCGCAGCCAAAGTTATTGCGCCGCGTCCGCTCGACAGTATGGTCGGCACGATCTCCATCAACGACATCGACCGAGACAGGCGCCAGCGCATCGCCGGCAATCTAGCCAAGACCAAGATGGCCTTCGGCTACAATTGCTCTGCCTATGAATATTGGCTGGCCGCGACCGGCAAGGTCGATTTCATCGGTCATTTCAAGCTGATGCCCTGGGATCATCTCGCCGGCCTGCTGATCCATGCCGAAGCGGGCGGCTATAGCGCCCATCACGACGGCGAGCTTTTCCGAATCGGACAGCTGAGCGGCGGCATTCTCTCCGCGCCAGACCGTGACAGTTGGGAGATGATCGCCCGGGAGATTCTCTGTGCCGGTTGAACCGGGTTTCGCCAAAGGCGTTGAATCAGCATCTGAAGTCGCGGACTCAGTCTCTCAACCGTTTCTCCCAAGCCTCTGAAAGGAATCGAATTTATGGCCGTCGTTGACATCGAAGCGCTTGCAAATCTTCTCCGTGAAGCCGCGAAAGCCGAAATCATGCCCCGTTTCCGCAAGCTCGGCTCCGGAGACATCCGCATTAAGACCGAGGCGTCTGATCTCGTCACCGAAGGCGATGAAGCCGCCGAGCGTTTCATCAAGGCGCGGCTCGACAGCGTGCTGCCGGGCGCCTTGTTCGTGGGCGAGGAGAGTGTCGCGGCCGAACCCGCGTTGTTGGCGAAGCTGGCGGACGCCGATCTCGCGCTGGTGGTCGATCCGATCGACGGGACCTTCAACTTCGCCTCGGGCATTCCGCTGTTTGCGGTGATGGCCTCGGTGGTCTCCAAGGGCGAGACGGTCGCCGGCGTGATCTACGATCCCATGGGCGACGACTGGATCCTGGCGGAGAAGGGCTCAGGCGCCTATCAGGTCGCGCCGGACGGCATCCGGACAAAGCTGAAGGTGCGCGCGCGCGCGCCGCTTGCCGATATGTACGGCATGGCCTCCACGGGCTTTGTCGGGCCGGAGAAACGCGCTTTGTTGCTGGCCAACTTCGCCAAGGTCCGCTTCCTGATGAATTACCGTTGCGCCGGCCACGAATATCGCGCCTTCACAGGCGGGCATGTCCATTATCTCATGTACAATAAGCTGATGCCCTGGGACCATCTGGTTGGCGCGCTCATTTCGCAGGAAGCCGGCGCCTATGCCGCCCGTCTCGACGGTTCGCCCTATCTGCCAAGCCACACCGAAGGCGGCCTGGTGCTGACCACCGACAAGGACACCTGGGACGAGTTGAAGCGCGAGATCTTCGACATCTGATCCTTGGGGAGGATCGAGCGATTGAAGGCGGGGCGGCTCAGGCCGCTCCGCCATATTTTTTGCCGACGCCGAACAGTCGGCCTTTCTCGGCCACCAGCACCGCGGCGATGGCGCAAAGGCTGAGGCCGAAGAACCCTGCCGCGACGGGCACGACGCTGCCGTCATAGAGCGTTCCAATCACCGCGCCCAGCGCCGCGCCGCCCACCGTCTGCATGAAGCCGAAGACGGAGGAAGCGGTGCCGGCGACTGCGCCGAGCGGCTCCATCGACAGGGTGTTCATGTTCGAGCCGAGCAGGCCGAAAGTGAACATGATCACCGTGAACACCCCCAGAAAAGCCAAGAAGGGCAGGTGTCCGGCATAACCGAGCGCCAGCCAGATGCCGCTCATACCCATGAAGAACAAGAGCGCCGAATGAGCGACGCGGCGCATGCCAAGCGCGCCGACGATGCGCGAATTGGTGAATGACGACACCGCCATCATCGTCGCCACGAAACCGAAGGCGAGGGGAAATTTGTCGCCCAGGCCATAGATGTCGACATAGATGGGCTGGGCGGTGTTGATGAAGCCGAACAAGCCGCCAAGCACGAAGGTCGAGGCGATGCCGTAGAAGAAGGCGGAGCGGTTGGAAATCACCAGCCGGAAACCGTCGAAAATGACCGCTGGCTTCAACGGTCGGCGATTTTCCTCGGCGAGCGTCTCGTCCATACGGAGAAACGCCCACAGGCCGATCACGGCGGCGAGGCCGGACATGAACAGGAAGATCAGTTCCCAATGGCCGCTGAACAGCAACAACTGCCCGATAGACGGCGCGAAAACCGGAATGACCATGAACACCATGAAAATCAGTGACGACACTTCCGCCATCTGCCGTCCTTCAAAGCGATCGCGGACCACCGATTGCGCCACGACGCGGGTGCCGGCGGCGCCCAGCCCCTGAATGAAGCGAAGCGCGAGAAGCGTTTCGAAACTTGGTGCGACCACCGCGAGCGCTGCCGCGGCGACATAAACCACGAGACCCCACATCAGCGGCGCGCGACGGCCGAACCGATCCGAAATCGGACCGAAGAACAGTTGTGCAAAGCCGAAGCCGACCAGATAGGCCGTCAGCACGAATTGCCGGTGATTGTCCTCGACGATAGCGAGCGCATCCGCCATCGCCGGCAGCGCCGGCAACATGATGTCGATGGCGAGCGCGTTGAGCGCCATCAGCGCCGCCATCATGGCGATGAATTCTGGTTTTGAGATACTGGTTTTCGACGTCATCAAAAGTCTCTTGTTTATATCAGGCGGTTGGACCGATGGCGCGGAACAGACGCCCTTTCCGGGTCCAGAGAACGGCCAGGGTCGCGATTGCGCCGCCGAGGCCGAAAGCGAGTGCGAGCGGTGTCGGCGTGCCGTCATAAGCCTGTCCGACGAGACCGCCGCCAATCGAGCCCACTGTCATCGTGACAACGCCATAGAGGGAAGAGGCGACGCCGGCGATGTGGCCCTGCGGCTCAAGCGCCATGGCGTTGAAATTGCCCTGCAGCACGCCGAAGGTCATCATACAGACAGACAGGAGCAGGAAGCAGAGCCAGAAAGGCGGGATCGAGACCAGCGACAGCGCCGCCAGCGACAGGCCCGACGCGGTGAACAGCAGCAGCGCGCCATGAGCGACCATGCGGATGCCGAACAAACGCACCAGCCGCGCGCTGCCGAGCGCCGAGGCCGCGACGCCGATCGACGACGCGCCGAAAGCCAACGCGAAAAGTTCTCCCAGCCCATAGAGTTCGCCATACACCTGCTGCACAGAAACCACATAGGCGAACAGACCGACGAAAGTGGCCATGCTCGCCACCGCATAGCCGGCGGTGATGCGGTTGGTCGCGATCTGGCGCAGCGCGTCGAACAGATTGGCGATGGAAAGCGCTCGGCGCGCATCCGGTGACAGGGTCTCTTCCAGGCGCAAATAGGCCCATGCGAACAGGCCGAATCCCGCGATCGTGTTGAACACGAACACGCCGCGCCAGCCGCTGACATATTGGATCGCCTGGCCGATGCTGGGAGCGATGATCGGCACGATCATGAAGGTGGTGAAAACGAAGGTCAGCACCCGCCCCATCGCCTGCCCCGAAAAGCAGTCGCGGATGACAGCCATGACCACGACCTGCAGCGCCGCGGTGCCGACCCCTTGGACGACCCGCATGGAGAGGAGCATTTCGAAACTGGAGGAAAACATCGCGACGATGCTGCCCGCGAGATAGAGGGCCAGCCCGAAGATCAGGAAAGGACGCCGCCCATAGCGATCCGTCAGCAAGCCGAAAAACAGTTGCGACATCGAAAACGTCACGACATAGACGAGGATGACCAACTGACGGCTATTGGCGTCGGCGATGCCGAAAGTCTCGCCGATGGCGGGCAATGCCGGCAGCAAAATGTCGATCGACATGGCGGCTACGGCCGCCAGCGACGCCGCCAGGGCGATGAACTCCGCCATGCCCAGCTTGAGCCTGTGGCCGGGCGCAGTCGACGCCTCCGGCATGATGACGTCATGCATAGTGTAACCTCGGAAATGAATGAGTAGGCGCGCAAGAAAACGCCGGAACAGCAATGCGCGAAGACTTAAAAAGTTACGGGCCGGAAAATCCGGCCCGCGTGGAAAACCTGTCTGGCTGGATCAGGCCGCTTGGCCCTTGTGCGGAATGCCGCTGTCGGTGAACAACTGCTGCAATTCGCCAGCCTGGAACATTTCGGTGATGATGTCGCAACCGCCGACGAACTCGCCCTTCACATAGAGCTGCGGGATGGTCGGCCAGTTCGAATAATCCTTGATGCCCTGGCGCAGATCGGCGTCGGCCAGCACATTGTGGCCCTTGTAGTTGACGCCGACATAGTCGAGAATCTGGACCACGCGGCCCGAGAAACCACACTGCGGAAAATCGGGCGTGCCCTTCATGAAGACAACGACGTCGTTGCTCTTCACTTCATTGTCGATGAAATCGTTGATGCCGCTCATGAAATTATCCTCTTTGACATGCCGGGTTCAAGGTCCGACCGCTTTTGTCTATCTATAGTCAACCGGCAGCCATTTTTAAAGAAGCGGCAGGTTTTTTTTCAGCGCATATCGACAGGGAGGAAAGACTTGATGGCGACCTGGCGACCGGTCCAAAACATTCGGGTGATCGTCATAGGCATTCTTCGGCAGGGGAACCGCATTTTTGCGGCCGAAGTGAAAGCCGACAATGGCCTCGTCGTCGGCGTTCGCCCACTCGGAGGCGGCATTGAATTCGGAGAAACGCGAGAAGAGGCCCTGCGCCGCGAGTTCCGCGAAGAACTGGGCGTCGACATCGAAATCCTTGGTCCGTGGAATGTGATGGAAAACCTCTATACGCATGAAGGGCAGGCCGGACATGAGATCGTCTTTTTCGCCGATATCGCGATCACCGACGCGGATAACGTCGCCAAAGACCGGATTGTCTTCTTTGAGCACGAAGGCTCGGAGCAGACAGCGGGCTGGTTCGATCTCGATGAGCTCGAACAATCAGCCAT
Organism: Rhizobium sp. SG_E_25_P2; assembly: GCF_029892285.1. Lineage (GTDB taxonomy): Bacteria > Pseudomonadota > Alphaproteobacteria > Rhizobiales > Rhizobiaceae > Rhizobium_E. The sequence continues at coordinate 6,005 of NZ_JARXVM010000006.1, read as the reverse complement.
CGCTCTCTATCCGATCGGTCTTTCCTGCTTTCTGCGCGGCTGACAGGACGGCGCTTATTGCGTCGCCGCGCATTTGCGCTCGCCGGCCTTTTGTATAGTTCCCGTCTCGACGTTCAACGTCTTGAGCGCAACGATCGTCGATCCCATGCCATTCGCTTCGTTTTCCGCGAAGGTGGGGCAAGTCTTGGCGGTGGCCTTGACGGTTGTGCGCTCCCAGTAGGAGAGCGTCTTGCCCTTCAGCTCATATTCGTCGGCAGGCGCGTCGAGAATCGCTTCACCGGAGCTGAGATCATAGACAACCAGATCGCCTTGCGGGCCGGTTGAGCGCGTCAGCACCAGCGTCGAGCCCGACAATTCGCCGAACCAGAGCGGATCGCCTTCGCCGCCGATCACGTAGTCAGCGGCGGACTCGTCGAAGGCGCATTCCGACGGCGCGGCCTGGCCGGAGAGTTTGGTCACGGCGAAGCGGGCGCCTGGTTCTTCATCGAAGGCCTGTTCGGCCACGTGATAGGCTTTGCTGGTGTGGCATTGCGTTTCGGCCATGCTGACGGAAGCGAGCGACACGCAGCCGCACGTAAAGAGAAGCAATATTGGATTGAACATGGAAGAGCCCTGTTAGGATCGACGCTTGGTTTTGGAGCGCGCAGCGCTCGTTCGGCGCTTGCTGACTTGTTTTTTCGCGACGGTTCTTGCGCCGTCGTCGCGGGCGTTGCGCCCCACCGAGCCGGAGCCCGAGCCGGATTTTTCCGCGACTCGTTTCGTCCTACGGCTCGACGTCGAGGCGGTCGTGCTGCGGGTCTTGCGTCGGGTCCGTTTTGTGGGGCTCGGCTTCAGGCCGCTTTTCTTGAGGATTTCGGACACCGCGCTTTTGACGATGCCCGAGATGACGGCGTCCATGACATTCGACATGGCCGCCTCCTTCAATCCGGAGCCGATGTCTGCAATGCGAGCGCGTGCAAGACGCCGCCCATTTTGCCCTGCAGGGCGTCATAGACCATTTTGTGCTGCTGCACCCGGCTCTTGCCGCGGAAGGCTTCCGACACGACCTCAGCGGCGTAGTGATCGCCATCGCCGGCGAGATCCCGGATCACGACGCGCGCGCCGGGAATGCCCTCTTTGATCATGTCTTCGATGTCGCCGGGATTCATGGCCATGGTCAGTCTCCTGCTTACTCGGCGGCCTCTTTGCGGCCATCCATGAAAGCAGGGAACCATGATTCATGCGCCTTTTGCAATTCTTCAATTGCTATGGGTCTTGCGGCGCCCAATGTCACGGTCGCGCCGCCGGTCACGCCGATGAAGGGCGCGAAGACGCCGCGCGTCTCGGCCATTTCCCGCACGGAACTCAGGTCGTCGCGCGACACGGTCACCACATAGCGGCCCTGATCCTCGCCGAAGAACACCGGAATGGGGTTGGCGCCGTCAACCGCGTTGATCGTTGCGCCGATGCCGGACGCCATCGACATCTCGGCGATCGCCAGCGCCAGACCGCCCGAGGAGCAATCATGCACTGCAGTCGCGGTGCGGTCGCGGATCAGTTCGCGGACGAAATCGCCGACCTTGCGCTCATGGGCGAGATCGACCGCCGGCGGCGGGCCGTCTGTGCGGCCATGAATGTCGCGCATATAGACCGACTGGGCGAGATGCGTTCCCCAAGAGGCCGGTGCGCCGATCAGCAGAATGCATTCGTTTTCTTCCGAAAAGGCGATCCGCGCCATCGCCGTCCAGTCATGGATCAGGCCCACGCCGCCGATGGTCGGCGTCGGCATGATCGCCTGACCATTCGTCTCGTTGTAGAGCGACACATTGCCCGACACGATGGGGAAATCGAGCGCCGTGCAGGCCTCGCCGATGCCCTTGATTGCGTGCACCAACTGGCTCATGATCTCCGGCTTTTCTGGATTGCCGAAGTTGAGATTGTCGGTGGCGGCCAGAGGCAAAGCGCCGGTGGCGGTGATGTTGCGCCAGCATTCGGCCACCGCCTGCTTGCCGCCTTCAAACGCATCAGCCTCGACATAGCGCGGCGTGACGTCGGACGAGAAAGCGAGCGCCTTGGTCTTGTGGCCTTCGACGCGCACGACGCCGGCGTCGCCGCCCGGAAGCTGCAGCGAATTGCCCTGGATGAGCGTGTCATACTGTTCCCACACCCAGCGGCGCGAGGAGTTATTGGCCGAGCCTGCGAGTTTGACCAGCGCGTCGGCGATGTCCGCCTGCGGCACGTCATTTGCGGCCAGCGGCGCAGGCTTGACGGCCGGCGTCCAGGGACGGTCATATTCCGGCGCCTGATCGCCGAGATCCTTGATCGGCAGATTGGCGACTTCGACGCCCTGATGCTTGACGCGGAAGCGCAGATCGTCGGTCGTCTTGCCGACGATGGCGAAATCGAGACCCCATTTGACGAAGATCGCCTTGGCGACCTCTTCCTTGGAGGGTTCGAGCACCATGAGCATGCGCTCCTGGCTTTCCGACAGCATCATTTCATAAGCTGTCATATTGACCTCGCGCACCGGTACGGTGTCGAGATCAAGCTCGATGCCGAGATCGCCCTTGGCGCCCATTTCCACCGCCGAGCAGGTGAGGCCGGCAGCGCCCATATCCTGAATGGCGATGACGGCGCCGGTCTGCATGAGTTCGAGGCAGGCTTCCAGAAGGCACTTTTCGGTGAAGGGGTCGCCGACTTGCACGGTCGGGCGCTTCTCCTCGATCGACTCGTCGAATTCGGCTGACGCCATGGTCGCGCCGCCGACGCCGTCACGGCCGGTCTTGGCGCCGAGATAGACGACGGGCAGGCCCACGCCCTTGGCTTCCGACAGGAAGATGGCGTTGGACTTGGCAAGACCTGCGGCAAAAGCGTTGACGAGGATATTGCCGTTATAGCGCGCATCGAACTCGACTTCGCCGCCCACGGTGGGGACGCCGAAGGAATTGCCATAGCCGCCAACGCCGGCGACGACGCCCGCCACCAGATGCCGCGTCTTCGGATGATCTGGCGCGCCGAAGCGCAGCGCGTTCATCGCCGCCACCGGACGCGCGCCCATGGTGAAGACATCGCGCAGGATGCCGCCGACGCCGGTCGCAGCGCCCTGATACGGCTCGATATAGGAGGGGTGATTGTGGCTCTCCATCTTGAAGACCACCACGTCGCCGTCATCGATATCGACCACGCCGGCGTTTTCGCCCGGGCCTTGGATGACGCGCGGCCCTTTGGTCGGCAGCGTCTTCAGCCACTTCTTGGAGGATTTGTAGGAGCAATGCTCGTTCCACATCGCCGAGAAAATGCCGAGTTCGGTGAAGCTTGGTTCGCGGCCGATGAGATCGAGAATGCGCTGATATTCGTCGGGCTTCAGGCCATGGCTGGCGATCAGGTCCGGGGTGATCGGGCGGTCATTGGAAACGGTCATCGGGCTCTCAAGAACAGTTGGAGGGCGGCGTTTGCCTGCCTATAGCCGATGGGGGCCGTTGATGCGACTGGAAAATGCGGGATCAACAGGCGCAAATCGTCAGCAAATCGCCTCCAAGCGGCTGCCGCCGTATCACTGTGACGCCGATTATGGACGATCTGTAACCTGGCCTCACGGAACCGCGACGGGGCCAACGCGTTTTACCGATGTCACAAGCAAACAAAAGGAGCTTCGACATGGGTTCTGTAGCAGACAAGGTCAAAGGCGCCGCCAATGAAGCTGTTGGTAAGGGCAAGCAGGCAGTCGGCCGCGCCACCGACAATCGCCGGCTGGAAGGCGAGGGCGCAGCCCAGGAACTGAAGGGCAAGACCCAGAAGACCGTGGGCGAGGCCAAGGACGCCGTCAAAAATGGCGTAGACCGGCTCTAGCCTTTGTGGAGCTTCGATTTCGAAAGCCGTCGGCGTCCGCGCTGGCGGCTTTTTTCGTTAAATGATCGCATTTTCGCCAGATGGCGTCTGGTCCAGGATGCGACTGATTCTTTTTAGCCCGTCGAGAGAAATCGCCCGGTCGCGGCCTTCGCTGAAGCCGATCCGCACATGGTGGAAAACCCGGTCCGACCGCGCCGCTTTGAACTCGTCTTCGTCGTCGATCAGGACATCCTGATCAAGCGCCGCCTGCTTGAAAGTGCCCGACAGCCAGGGCTCCGGGAGTTTCAGCCAGAGGAAGGGCAGGCGGGGATGCGAGCGAAACTCCCGGCCTGCCAGCAGTGTTCTGGCCGCCTGTTCCCGGGTCGCGAGTTCGTCGAGAACGCGGGTCCGGATTTCGTCAGCCGCGCCGGACAGCACCAGCCGCGCCGACAGTTCAGCGAGCAGGAACGGCAGGCCGCCGCTCACCAGTTTCTGTGTCAGGCGCACGCGTTGGGCCATATGCGGCGGGCAGGCGACCCAGGCGCCGCGCACGCCGGCCGCCACGCTTTTCGACAGGCCGTTCAGGATGAAGGTTCGGTCGGGAGCGAGCTCAGCCAGCGTCGGGACGCCGTCGGCGATCATGCCGCCATAGAGATAATCCTCGATCAGCCAGACATTATGTCGCCGGGCGATCTCGACGATGTCCTTGCGCCGCGACAGCGGCAGGCACGAGGTGGTCGGATTCTGTCCCGACGACATGATGAAAGCGGCTTTCGGATGTTCGCGGGCGCAGACGCGCTCGAAATCCTCCGGCAGCACGCCATGCTCGTCCATATCCGCCAATACGACGCGGCGGCCCATCAGGGTCGCGCTGCGGGCCACCTGCGAGTAAGTCAGATGTTCGCAGAGCAGACGGTCGCCCGGCGCCGTGACCGCGGCCATGACCGCGTTGACGCCAGCGTGAACGCCAAGCTGCGGCAGGATGTTTTCGGGCTCCGGGGCCCAATTGCCTTGTGTGAGCCAGCGCCGTCCCGCCTCAGCCCAATCCGGCGAAATGGTCCGCGTATAGCTCGAAATCTCGCTCGGATGCTCTGTCGCGATCTCCATCATCGCCCGGCCGATGATCTCCGCCTGACCGACATCCACCGCCGCCGTCGTGTCGAAGCGCAGCTTGCCAGACGGCGGCACGAGCGCGCGGGTGCCGCCGAGCGCTGACGTTACCGGATCGGCGGCGGGCGTCAAATCGCGCCGTCCGCCCTGCACATAGGTGCCGCGGCCGACTTCGCCGGAGACCAGGCCCCGTTCTTTCAGCAGAGCATAGGCCCGCGTAATTGTCCCGATTGTGACCTTCAGGTCAAAAGCAAGATCCCGATGCGGCGGCAACTTGGCTCCATCCACGAGAGTTCCGGTTTTGATTGCCGCTTCTGTCGCATCCGCGATGCGCATGTAGAGCGGCCCTGTGCCTGTTGTGAGATCTGGAAGCCAATGTGTCATGGTGACAATTATCTATATTGTCTCAAATAAACGGTCAAGGCATAGAGGTGTATAGAGACAATGTTGCCGTATTTGGGCTGATTATGATGACAATAGAGACAATTTCACCGGCTGATGCCGCCGATCTTTCGTTGGTTCGTCGCGCCTTGAGCTTTTTGCGGAACATGCGCCGCAATCGCAGGACCCGCCTTCATCTCGCAGACCTCTCGGATGCGGCGCTGGAGGATATCGGGCTCAGTCGACGCGAGGCCGAGGCTGAAGCGCGGCGCTGGATTTGGCCGTGATGTCGATCATGACAGCGGAGGCATTTCGCCCCCACAACATTCTCGCCCGAGGACGAGGTTTTAGAGCGTGTCTCAGCTTATCCGCCTCATTCTGTTGGTCCAAACCGGGATGATCCGCAAGGAGAAGGGCGCAGGTCGTAGCTGATGCTACGGCCAAGCTCTTCGACGACGCGGGCGCCCGGTTTCGACCAACCCTTCGGGCCGGATGAATTTCGGCCACTATCTTCGGCTTTTGGCTCTGCCGTACATCTGGGTACGCCCTCGCCAAAAGCCTTGATCCTGACCGAAATTGATCCGGCAGAATGAGGCGGATAAGCTGAGATACGCTTGTCTTATGATTTTCGTGCTTCTTGGTGAGATAAAGAAGCGCCGGAGAGGACGGCCATCCTCTTCCGGCGATGGGGGACGGATCGCGAATAC